>DATJES010000027.1:0-53773 GCA_035496355.1 Lacunisphaera sp.
CCCGCCACAACCTTGGAGGCGGGGTGCCCCCACCCCGCGAGACCCGGCCGCCGAAGGCCGTCCACGGCGGGGTTCGGAGACCCCGCCCTACACTTGCCGCGGCCCGGCACCCCGCGAAACGCGATTGCCGAAGGCGACGCAACGCGGGGCGCGGCGACCCCGGCCTGCTATCTCCGGCTGCTGTGGAGGGTCGGCCTCCCGGCCGACCGTTTCACGCGGCTGGTCAGGAGACCAGCCCTCCACGCTCGGCCTGATGTACCGGGCGAGCGGGGCCCGGGCGACTCGCGACGGAAGCCGACGCACGCGCCTCAATCCGTAGGGCTGGACCTTGGTCCAGCCGAGCGCCCGGATGAATCGGGCGCCGGGTCCCGGTTCCCGGCTGCACCGAGGTGCAGCCCTACCCTCTTCGCGGGAGGGTCGGCCTCCCGGCCGACCGTTCTTCGCCTTTCATTCCAGTCGATCGAGGTTTGCTCGATCGCGGCCGGTCAGGAGACCAGCCCTCCAGGGGCGTGGCTCGCGATCCGATCGTCAGCCGGGGAGCCCCCTTTCCGCTCGCGTGCCGTCGCGCGACCGGCGAGAACCGCGCTTCCGGCATGGAACGCGTCCTCGGCCCGCTCCGCACCATCTTCCGCCAGCGCGAATTCGTCGCGGTGCTCGCGGCCAACATCGTCCTTGGCCTCGGCTCGTCGTTCGTGTCGCCGTTCATGTCGATGTTCGGCACGATCGAGGTCGGCATGAACCCGGCGGCGTTCGGCGTGTTCATGACCGTGACGGCGGTCAGCAGCATCCTGATCGCCACGTGGCTGTCGCATCGTTCCGACGCGCACCACTCGCGCCGCTTCATGCTGTTGCTCGGCTCGGCCGGCGGCGTCCTCGGGTATGCCGGCTATGCCTTCGTGCGCGACCTGTGGGCCCTGATCCTGATCGGATCGCTCGCGCTCGGCCTGGCCTCGATCACGTTCGCCCAGCTCTTCGCGCACGCGCGCGAGGCGCTCGGGCGGTCGGCGGTGCCGGCGGGCGAAGTGCCGCTCTACATGAATCTCTTCCGGATGTTCTTCGCGCTGTCGTGGACGGTCGGGCCGGCGCTGGCGGCGGCGGTGATCCATCTCTTTTCGTATCGCGGGCTCTTCCTGGCGGCGGCGGCGCTGCAATTGCTCTTCCTTGCCCTCGTGGCCGCGTTCGTGCCCGCCGCGCCGCGCAACGCCCAGTCGCCGGCGCCGACACCGGTGTCGATCGAACAGCTGCTGCGTCTGCCGGGCCTGTTCCCGTGGTTCGCCGCGTTCGTCCTCGTGTTCATCGCCGGCACGATGTCGATGATGAACATGTCCCTGCTCGTGCTCCGCGTCCTGGGCGGCACCGCGACGCAGGTCGGCATCATCTTCAGCCTCGCGCCGTGCTTCGAGCTGCCGTGCATGTTTTACACCGGCATGCTGGCCACGAAGGTCGACCAGCCGCGCCTCATCCGCCTGGCAGTGCTGGTGTCGGTCGCCTACTATGCGGCCCTCACCCTCGTGCGCGTCCCCTGGCAGATCTACCCGCTGCAATTCCTGAGCGCCGCGTTCGTCTCGGTGACCACGGGGGTGGCGATCACGTTCTTTCAGGACAAGCTGCCGCGCCAGCCCGGCGCCGCCACCAACGTCTACGTCAACGCCATGCGGGTCGGCAACACGGCCGGCTACCTGCTCTTCGGCGCCATCGCCGCCGGTTTCGGTTACCGCGCCGTCTATTTCACCTGCGCGCTGCTCAGCGTCGTCGCGCTCGGCCTGATGTATCGCGCGAGCGGGGCCCGGGCGACACACGACGGAAGCTGACGTACGCGCCTCAATCCGTAGGGCTGGACCTTGGTCCAGCCGAGCGCCCGGATGAATCGGGCGCCGGGTCCCGGTTCCCGGCTGCACCGAGGTGCAGCCCTACCCTCTTCGCCGGAGGGTCGGCCTCCCGGCCGACCGACTGTGTGACGAGGCGTTCTGGATTGGTCGCGATCGTCGGAGGTCCTGCTGTAGGAGCGGGTTTATCCCGCGATTCTCTGGCAATGATCGCGGCGTAAAGCCGCTCCTACAGACGTTCTTTCGCCTGGGTTTGCCAGATCCCGGCTGGGCAGGAGACCAGCCCTCCACGCGGTGCGTGCTTTTCGCCGGAGGGTCGGCCTCCCGGCCGACCGTTCCATCATTCCCTCTCCCACTCGTCGCCCTTGGGGCAAAACACCACGAGCAACACGTTGATCGCGGCCAGCACCACGAGCCCGGCCCAGGCGTTCCGCGCCGAGTGCAGCAAATGAGTCACCGGTGGTTCGCCTCCGCCTTCCGCCAGCAGCAACACCGCGATCGCCGCCGCCTTGCCCGCCAGCCAGGCGAGCGGGGCCGCCACCCACAGCCGCGGCCAGCGGCCCGCGAGCAACGCCGCGGCGACCACGAAGCCCACGACCTCGAGCGCCATCGCGCCGGTCGCGTTTAGCATCGGCAGGCCCGTCAGCGCCAGGTTCAACAGCGGCGTGACAAGCCCGACCGCGAGCCCGAGCAGCGCACCGTGGAAATAGACGGCCAGGAAAGTCATCCAGAACACCGGCAACAGGTACACGCCCAGCGGGCGCGGGCCCGCCCAGGGCAGCAGGTGGATGAGAAACGGGACCAACCCGGCCGCGACCAGCAGGACGGTGGTTTCGCGCCAGGTGGCGCGAGGCAGCGCAAGGATCAGGCGGGCAGTCTTGTTCATGGCCGGCCAGTTTAGGTGCCCGGTCGGACCGGCGAAAGCCGAATTTGGCTCGATTGGAGGCGGGACGCCCTCGTCCCGCGGGATGTCATCAACGCCACGCTTCGCGGGGTGAGGGCACCCCGCCTCCATGTTGGGGATGAACCCCGAGGATTCAAATCGAGTGGAGGGTCGGTCTCCTGACCGACCGGAATGAGAAGGCGGTCGGCCGGGAGGCCGACCCTCCAGGTGGAGGCGGGACGCCCTCGTCCCGCGGGGTGTCATCAACGCCACGCCTCGCGGGGTGAGGGCACCCCGCCTCCAACTCCGCGCCGATACCTGTGTTGTTGTGGGTCGCGGCGCGCCAGGGACGGCGCGCCCTACCTTGCCTCCCGGCGCCCCGCTTCCCACCGCCTCCATGCTTGCTTACCGGCCGCCGCTGCGCAGGAATGGCGCCATGAGAGTGTTGCCCGACACCCCGCGACCGCGCCGCCAGGCCATCCCCCGCTCGGCCGCCGGTGTGGGCCTCGTCGAGTTGATGGTCGTGGTGACCATCATCAGCATGTTGATGGCGTTGGCGGTGCCCTCCTACCAGCGCGTGCAGAAGCGCGCGCGCGCCGGCGCGATCGTGAACGACTTTCGCGTCTTCGCCTCCGTCTTTCTCGCGTACGCCCACGAAAACGGCGCCTGGCCGGCCGAGGCGCCTGCCGGCGTCGTGCCGACCGGCGTCACCAGCCAGGACCTCAAGCTCGATCGCTGGACCACGCCGACGCCCATCGGCGGCCATTTCGACTGGGAATTCATGCAGGTCCATCCGGGCGGCACCAGCCCCGGCGGCACCTGGCGCGCCGCCATCGCGATCACCGACACCGCCGACGCCCCGCTCATCATCGACCTCGACCTGTATCAGCAGATGGACCAGGCGATCGACGACGGCAACCTCAGCACCGGCAGCTTCCGCCTCGGCGACGGCAACTGCCCGATCTACATCCTCGAGCCCTGATGGCGGCGTCGACCTACAGCGTCACCCTGCATCACCTGTCGCCGGACGCCACGGCCGCCGGACTCGCCTTTCCGGACGAGCAATTGCAGGCCGTCGCCGCCAACCAGCTGCGCGACCTGCTCCAGGCGCTCGCCGTCGTGGCCTCGCGCCTGACCATCTACGAGCCCTCGACCCCGGAGATCCGCGTCAAGACCGAGCGGGAGATCTTCGTCATTCGCACGCGGTACCGCCGCCTGTGTTTCGTCGGCTGGGAAACCATCCTGCGCGGCGAGGAGCATTCGGTGGCCTTCATCATGGCGACGATCACCGGCACGCTCGAGGCCGCGAAGGTCACGCCGAAGGTCATCGAGCGTTACGTGCCGACCCCGTCGACGCCCTCGGCGGCCGCGATGCCGGGAGGCTTCCCGCGCTGGACCAAGATCGCCGTTCTCTCGACCCTCATCGTCGGCTTCAACGGCTTCACCGCGTGGATGCTGCTGCGGCCGCCGCCTTCCGTCGTGCCGAAGCATGAACTGGTTTCCGAGAGCGAGTCGCGCGCGCTGCTCCAGCGCCTGTCGGGCGAGTTCGAGACCGGCGCCACCGAGGGCCAGCGGCACCTCGTCATCATGCCGGACGGCGTGCTCCACCTCGCCAAATACGGCCCGCAACGTGCCCTTCGCGAGGAGCGCACCAAGACCGCGCGCGGCGCCATCGTGAACGGGCGCACGGTGCTCGTGCTGCCTGACGGCGTCCTGGACGTGAAGGACAACGATACCGTCGTGCTGTACGGCTCGACCTATCGCCGCCGCGGGAGCTGAGGCTGGCGGACGCGCGGTCGCCGACGCGCCTGCCTATTCGGAGGGTCGGCCTTCCGGCCGACCGTTTCACGCGGCTGGTCAGGAGACCAGCCCTCCACGCTGTGCGTTTTCTTCGCTGGAGGGTCGGCCTCCCGGCCGACCGCGACGGTCGCAGGCCGCCGCTACACTGTTCGCATGGCTGATGGCCCCGCCTCCACATGAAGATCGCGCCGGGAAATTTGCCGACCATCGCGGCGTAAAGCCATTCCTGGCTGCACCAAGGTGCAGCCCTACGCGAAGCTCGAATGCGAAATTCCGTAGGGCTGGACCTTGGTCCAGCCGCCCGGCTGACCGCGACGGTCTCAGGCCGCCGCTACGCCTCGCGGGGTGAGGGCACCCCGCCTCCAATTCCCGTCGCCGCCCGCCCTACCGCTGGATCCGCGCCGAGCCGCCCTTCGCGAACGCGCGGACCTGCTCGACCGACGCCATCGTCGTGTCGCCGGGGAAGGTCGTCAGCAGCGCGCCGTGCGCCCAGCCGAGGTTGACGGACTCCTGCTCGGATTCGCCGGCGAGCAGGCCGTAGAAGAAACCCGCCGCGTAGCCGTCGCCGCCGCCCACGCGGTCGACCACGTCGAGTTCGGCCGTCGGCGACACGTAGGTCTTGCCGTCGATCCACGCGACCGCGCCCCACGAATGGCGGTTGGTCGAGTGCACCTCGCGGAGCGTCGTGGCGACGATCTTGATGTGCGGGTGCTTCTTCGTGACGTTGCCCATCATGCTGAAGAAGGCGCTCGGGTCCAATTTCGACTTGGCCGCGACCTCGGGCCCGGGGATGCCGAGGCCGAGCTGCAGGTCCTCCTCGTTGCCCACGAGCACGTCGACGTTCTTCACGATCCGATCGAGCACCGCGACGGCGCGATCGTGCCCGCCGACGATGTTCCAGAGCTTGGCCCGGTAGTTAAGGTCGAAGGACGTCACGGCGCCGGCGGCCTTCGCCGCCTGCATCGCCTCGATGATCACCTCGGCGGTCGACGTCGACAGCGCCGCGAAGATGCCGCCGCTGTGGAACCAGCGCACGCCGCCCGCGAAGATCTCCTTCCAGTTGAAATCGCCCGGCTTGAGCTGCGCCGCCGCCTCGTTGCAGCGGTTGTAGAACACCACCGGCGCGCGCACGCCCTGGCCGCGGTCGCTGTAGACCGTCGCCATGTTCGGGCCGTGCACGCCGTCGTGCTTGAAATGCCTGTAGAAGGGCGTGACGCCCATCGCGCGCACCCGCTCCGCGATCAGGTCGCCCACCGGGTAGTCGACCATCGCCGTCGCGACGCCCGTCTTCAGGCGGAAGCAGTCGGCGAGGTTGGCCGCGACGTTGAACTCGCCGCCGCTGACATGGATGTCGCAATGCGTCGCCTTGCGAAACGGGATGATGCCGGGATCGAGCCGGTGGACGAGTGCGCCGAGGGACAGGAAATCGAGGGCCCCGGTGGAGCGGAGGTTCAGGCCGTATTTCATGGGAAAGGGCGATGATGGAACCATACCGACGCGAAGTGCGGCGAGACTTTTTCAGCCGGCGTTTCAAGGATGAACGATTTCGGGCGTGCCGGGTTGTTTCTTAACCACGGATCACACATTCCCTGGAGGGTCGGCCTCCCGGCCGACCGTTTCACGCCGATCCGGCTGGTCAGGAGACCAGCCCTCCATCGGCACGATCGTTGGTCCTCATTCCCTGGAGGGTCGGCCTCCCGGCCGACCGTGTCGGTGTTTTTTTGACCACGGATTTCACGGAGGACACGGATTGAAGACCCCAAGGCAGAAACACAGCGAAGGCGGATGCCGCGATGGTAGGGCGGCGACTCCGTTCGCCGCCGCCGCGGCGCGCAAGGGATTGCGCGCCCTACCTGCGGACCCGTTCACGACTTTTAATCTTGGGTTTGTCGTCGGCCTCGTTGTCCTGACTTTCGGCCGATGAGTGACGACCCGCTAAAGCCGAAGGAGCCATCCGGAAACATTCCGCCCGTGCCTCCACCACCGTCTCAGCGTCCGCTGCCGTCTTCCGGAACCACCGTCCCGCCGATCCCTTCGCCCGGAAATCCGGCAAAGCACGGAGTTTCCGGGACGAACCCTGCGACCGCAGCAGCGGGCGACAGGCCTGCCCAGCGACCCCTGCCCTCCTCCGGCACGACCGTGCCGCCGATCCCTTCGCCCGGAAATCCGGCAAAGCACGGAGTTTCCGGGACGAACCCTGCGACCGCAGCAGCAGGCGACAGGGCCGCTCAGCGACCCCTGCCCTCCTCCGGCACGACGGTGCCGCCGATCGAACCCGCTTCGCCCGGAAATCCGGCAAAGCACGGAGTTTCCGGAACGAACCCTGCGACCGCAGCAGCGGGCGACAGGGCCGCCCAACGGCCGTTGCCCTCCTCCGGCACGACGGTGCCGCCAATCCCTCCGCCCGGAAATCCGGCAACGCGCGGAGTTTCCGGGACGAACCCTGCGACCGCAGCAGCGGGCGACAGGGCGCCCCCGGCAGTGGGCGATGGGGCGCCGACCGGCACGCCACTCGTGGCGCCGCGCAAGGCGACGATCGACGTCATCATGCCGGCGCCGAAGACCACGACGATCACCCCGCAGCTCGTCAAGAATGTCGGCTGCCTGGTGAAGATGGTCTTCGGGTTCATCATTCTTCTCATCATGGGTTATTTTGCGCTCATCGCGCTCAACCCCAAAGCCCGACAGTGGGCCACCAGCAAGAAGGGCCCGACCCCGTTCAAGTTCGTCAACCAGATCCTCGCCATCCCGGCGCAGAGCATCGGCAAGACCAAGGACGTCGTCGCCGCCAACAACGCCAACGTGAAGTTGCTCGACGGCGTCATCGCCGACGAGGAAGGCAAGAAGAAGAAGGCGGGCGGCGCCACCGGCGGGACGGTGGCCGATCCATTTGCCTCGGCGACGGACGCCGCCAAAAAAGCCCTGGGCGGCGCCGACGGCACGGCGGCCGGCAACGCGAAGACCGGCGATGACGCGACCAAGGGCGTGGCGCCCGAGACGCTCATCGCGATGCAGGAGAAGCTCGCCAACCTGCCCGACGGCCAGGCCGCGCCCGAGCCAGTCAAGGACACGGCCCAAGTCGTGCGGGACGCCGCCAACCCGTATTCATTCACGAAGCCCGAGGAGAAGAAGGATGCGCAGCCGGCCGAACCCGCCGCCCCGCCGGAGGTGAAGCTGCCGGGCGGGATTGTCGTCGCCAGCGCCTCGCCGGCCGGCGTTCCGCCCGCCACGCCGCAGTTCCTCTATTGGGTCGTGAGCCTGAACATCAGCGGCGTCTTCCAGAGCGCCCCGCACCGCATTCTGCTCAACAACCGGACCGTCATCGAGGGCCAGGAGGTCAATGCCACGCTCGGGATCGTCTTCGACCGCCTCGACCTCGACCAGAAACTGATCGTGTTTAAGGACAAGACCGGCGCGCTCGTCACGCGGAGTTATTGAGCGGGATTCAGTGGCGGCTGGTCGTTTCCCGTGATGGAGGGTCGGCCTCCCGGCCGACCGTTCGGCTGATTTCTTCCACCACGGATCACCCGCGTGACTCGGATCCGGAACAGACCGTGTGCGCATGCGGCAAGGGAGGAAACGGAGCTGATCGATCTCCTCTGTTAACTCTGTTTCCTCCTGTAAGATCATTCGGTGTATTCCTGGAATTCAGTCCTCCGTCCCTGGCTCCCTGCTTCCTGCTCCCCGATTATCTCTTGTCGGCTTGGAGGCCGGCCCTACGCTTTCCGCAGCCTCTCCCCTTTTTGCGCTTCTTCGTGACTTCTTGCGGCCCCAACGCTTTGCCGATTTCCCCTCCTACAGGAGGGATGCCCTCCACGGCGGAGTGTGTCGCTTCGCCGTTCCTCCCCGCTCCCCGCTCACTGCTCACTGCTCACCGAAAGGGATTCACCCTCGTCGAAGTCATGATGGCCGCGGCGATCCTGGTCGTCGGTTTCATCGGCATGATCGAGGCCATCACGCTCGCCTCCGGCATGATGGACCACGCCCGGCGGCAGACTTTGGCCAACCAGATCCTCAATCACGAGATCGAGGCGCTCCGGCTCCAAAGCTGGACCGGCATCGCCGCCCTGCCGACCAGTTCGACGTCTCTCGGCGCCGCCTATGCCGGCGGCACCACCTATTACGTGGGCGACACCTGCACATACAACGGTGCCTGGTATCGCTGCATCCAACGAGGAGCGGGGCAGACACCCTCGGCGGGTTCCGCTTATTGGAGTGTCGACACCCCGCCCTACTCCAACGCCTTCACCACCTCAACGAGTGGCGTCGCCCTCGGCGCCACGTACACGTTGTCCCGCACCGTCTCGGATGTGTTTTCCGGCAGCGTACGCGAGATTACCTTCACGGTCACGTGGGTCGTGACCACCAGCCGGCGAGACTCCTTCGGCAATCCGCTGCAATTCACCTACCGACGAGCAAGCTCGGCCTGGTATGGCAAGTACGGCCTCAACCTCACCTACCAGCGCTCGTGAGGACCATTCAGAATTGTAGGAGTGACTTTACTCGTCTCGCCGAAGCCGGGCGAAGGCGGACGTCGCGATTCCTGGGCCCGGGTTTCCGAACCGCGCCCGCCCTGCGAATCGGTCCAAGGCAAAATGCCCCGCTCCCCGCTCCCCGCCCCCCGCTCCCTGCTCCCTGCTCCCCGCTCACTGCTCCCTGCCCCCTGCTCCGTGCTCCCCAGCGCGCCTTCACCCTCGTCGAGATCCTCGTCGCCTCCAGCCTCGCGCTCATGGTCATGACCGCCGTCCTCACCACCTATGTCGCCATCGGCCGGAATTTCACCCGCTCGCTCGGGGTCAGCTCGGCCAACCAGCCCACGCTCGCTTCGCAGGCCAGGCGCACACTCGCCCTTTTCGCGCAGGATGTCCGTATGGCGAGCGGCATCGATACCACCGGCACCGCTCCGAAGGTCGTGCCTAGCTCCACCGGCGTGACCCTGATCGAGCCCGTTGGCTCCGGCTCGAAATACGTGACCTATTATTTCAATGCCACCACTTCGCCGGTGACGCTTTCCACCTATTCCGTACCGGCCTTGTCCCTCGTCCGAATTGATTTGAGTACCAGTTCGCTGCAGGTGCTGCACCAAAACCTGCTCAGCGCCGGTTTCGCGATTTCATTCTACGACAGTTCCGGCCGGGCTTACTCGAGTTCAGACCTCGCCTCCCTCAACTACATTTACGGAATAAAGCAGCTCTCCCTTTCCTTTACCTCGCAGGCCGGGAGCGCAACCAACGGCACACTGACCCAGGTCTATCAGACCGATTCTCCCCGCGTGCTGCTCCGCAACCGCGCTTTGCTCCAGTGAAACTCAACGCTCCAGACATCACGAATGTAGGGCGAGATCAACCGATTCCGCTGCTGGCCCAACGTGGTTCCCTGATTTTGCTGGTCATGTGCCTGCTGGCAGTGCTGGGCATCACGCTCGCCAGCTACCTCGCTGTTGCGAACAATTCGATGAAGCTCAGCAACCGCTCGTTCCAGACCAGCGTCAGCCGGCAACTCGCCGAGCTTGGTCTGGTGGAGGCCTTGCGCGCGTTCAATGCGAACGACTGGACGACCTGGACGGCCAATGGCGCCACCGCCACTTGGTCCACCAGCGGCACGACAGCGAATTGCACAATATCATTCAGTTTTCCCGCCACCAAGTTCGGCAACACTGTCAACAATGCCTCGGTTAAGATCCGGGTAGACAACTATAACGCGCGTGTTCTCGGTTCCACCTACAGCTCAACGGCCACATATCGTGTCAACGACCTCGTCGGCAGTGGCGGCATTTGGTATCGCGCCATCACCAACGGTTTCTCGGGACAGGTCCCAACGAACACCGGAAAACTTCGATACTGGGTACCTGAACCTGTCAGCTGGCTATGGGCGTCCGGAGTGAGCTATGCAGTCTATTCTTTAGTTTCTTATAATGGGCAGTGGTTCCGGTGCCATACAGCGCACACAAGTAGCGGCGCCATATTGCCAACAAATACCTCTTACTGGTCTTCGATACCAATAACTTCTTCCATTTCGCTCAGCTACGACGTCTCTGCGACATATAGCAGAGGGGCGATGGTTTTCAGTAATGGAACGTGGTATTACAGCATCAACGGCCTGAACACTGGAAACACGCCTCCAAATCCAACATGGTGGGCTGCTTTACCCACGCCCGTTGGCGACACGTGGTCCGGTTCTTCCTCTTATTCAACTGGAGATTATGTGTATTTTTCAAACATCTGGTATCGTTACACAAACACAGCCTCATGGGCGGCTTCGTCCGCCCCGTATTTGGCGTGGATGTATAGGTCAGGGGCTACCTACTCATTCAATGACGTCGTATATTACAGTACAAGTGGTGCGGGGACTTGGTATCGCTGCAAGGTTAGCTCGAGCAGCAACGTTCCCACCAATACTAGTGATTGGGAAGATGCATTGAGCGGCTCCATGCACGCGTGGGATTCCGGCGGCATCAATTATCGTGTGGGCGATGTAGCCTACTACGGAGCGACTGGCCAGTGGTATCGGTGCATTCTCGCACATACCAGCAGTGGCTCCATTCTTCCCAGCAACTCCACCTATTGGGCAACCGACCCACGGTATTACAATATTTGGGACTCCGGAAAACAATACAGCCAGAACGACACGGTGCGATTTAATGGCGTCTGGTACCGCTATATCAATAGTTCTCCATCCAATGGCAACATCCCGACCAACACAACCTACTGGATTGGAGCCAATACTTCGACGGCCAGCTACCAGTGGAACGCCACGACAGCGTACTCGGCCGGCGATTATCGCTGCTATGGAGGCGTGTGGTACAAGTGCACCACTGCCAACACCGGCCAGTCGCCCAACAATAGTTCTTATTGGACCGCTTCGTGGGCGAATTCCTGGGGCATCACCACCGGCGCTCCAGTCATCTATACCCAGAGTTCCGTCTCCCTGCCTGATGGGACGGCGCCACTCAGCACCGAACTGCGCACCACAATTTTTCCAGCACCGCTCTTCCCCAATGCCGTCGCCGCCAATTCTACCATCAGCGCCAACAGCGGAGGCACCGTGGACAGCTATGACGGCTCGGTGAGCTCCATGAGCACGGGTGGAATATATTCAACGTATACATATAATCAGAATACCAGTCCATTCTCTGCTGGTAGCCCTAACCTTGGATACTCGGCCGTACTGGCCGCTAGCTACACGGCCGGGACCGCCATCACGCTTTCCAGTACTTCCGTGAAGGGCTACTTGGCCGCTCCATCCAGCGCGAACAGTCCGTATGCTCCGCTCTATTCGAGTGGCGGCAGCGTAAAGGGAGCCTCTAGCCCGGCCTCGCCGAACATCGACCTTACGCAGATCAGCCGCAGTCCCTACATCCCGCAGTTCGACACCATACCCGGCGGCGCCAATGGACTGACTACATATTGGTCCACTACTGCCAAGGGAATGGCTTTGGTTTTGTCGTCAACCACTAGCATTGGTACTCCCGGAGCAACGACACCTGCTCGCTACTACGTAAATGGCAATCTAGTCCTGAGCTCGTCCACCGGCTACTACAGCCTGAACATAATTGGGCCCGTGATACTCTATATTAATGGCGATCTGATTATGGACTCGGGGCCGAACCCACCCAATGGAAAAATCAATATCTATCCTGCTGGCTCCGCCGAGATTCACGTCGCTGGACGGCTCACGGTGAATCTCGGAAGCGATGGTATCAACAACCTCACCCTGGACCCTAAGAAATTGATCATTATCTGCGACACGAATGCTTCCTCGGTGCAGAATTACTCCGATGCAACCACTGCATCAGTTTACGGCGTGTTTTATCTCCCGTATACCACCAACACTTCCGGCCTGTTGATGGATAACAATCTTCTCAGCATCTACGGAGCGGTTTCCGCGAACAGGATTACCTACAGCGGGGCCAACATGAACATTCATTACGACACGTCGCTGCGCTACACCACATTCGGCGGCGTCGACCAACCCTATGCCATCACCGAGTGGCGCGAGCTGACCGATCCGTCGGAACAGGTGACCCTGCCCTGATGCCTGGCGTGGGATGTTGGTTGGTTCACGGTTCACAGTTTTCGGTTTTCGGTCGTTCGTTCTCCGTCGCCCCACCCGGCATGTCACGTATTACGTGACATCCCCGTGCCCATTCGTGGAACCGGTGTCTCTCCGCCTGGGCACCCGGAATCCGTGTCCTCCGTGTAATCCGTGGTCGAAAGAGGAACGCCGACGCGGTCGGCCGGGAGACCGACCCCCCACCGCCAGGCCCGCCCCGGGAAATTCACCTCCGCCAACTGGTTGACGCCGGCCCTTCGGCCTGAATAGTTACCCCTAGTGTCCCGTTGTCCCCTAGCCCGGATCTTTCATTTGGCGGCAGATAATCGTTGCCGAAATATCCGTCCGCCCCTCCCGGGAGGCCTGCCGCCGTGAAAATGCCCGGTTTCAACCGGTCGTCGAAGCGCGGGCTGCTGATCGAGATCAACCCCTATCAGGTCCTCGTCGCCGGCATCGGCCGCGTCGATGACGTCCCGCTGGTCATCGATTGCGCCGCCGAGTTCGACCGCTACGACGACGACGGCCTCCAACATTGGCTCACGGCGAATTTCGAGAAGCAGGCCACCTGGCTGCCCGCCATCGCGGGCTGCATCCCCCCCGACGCCCTCCTGCAGCGCGAGAGCATCGTGTCGCGCCGGCTCGTCGAGCCCGAATACCTGCCGAACCTGGTCAAGGACCTGTACAAGATCGAGCATCCGGGCGCCTGGAAGCTCGCCACGCTCAGCCAGCTCGAGGGCCTGCCGCTCGCCACCGAGGGCACGCAGCGCCCGGCGCTGATCGCGGGCATGTCGCACAGCGACATTCACGATGTCCAGCAGCGGCTGCTCGACCACCGCATGCTGCCCTACCGCCTCGAGCTCGGCACGCTGCCGCTGCTCGGCGTCATCTTCGACTACAAGAACCGCCGCAACGACAAGCGCGCCGTCGTCGTGGTCAACATCGAGCAGGAACACACCGTCGCCTACATCCTGGGCAAGGAGGGCGTGCACACCTCCGGCGCCGTCCGCCACGGCTTCGCCTCGATCGTGCAGGCCGCGCGCAAGGAATTCGGCCTGACCGACGCCGCCGCCGTCCGCGACCGGCTCCATCTCGCCGACGAGGAGCTGCTGCTCCGCGCCACCAAGTTCGTCCGCGCCATCGGCCGCGACCTCAAGCCGCTGGTCGATTCCTACGAGATGACCACCGGCCAGCCGGTGGGTGAGATCTATTGCGCCTACCTGCCGCCGCCGCTCGCGTGGATCACCGAGCCGCTCGCGCAGGTCGTCGGCCGCACGCCGTTCGTCATCGACTGCGCCGAATGGATGCCGACCGTCAACCTGCAGGTCGCCGAGGGCGTGCCGCCGTTCGGCCCGCACTGGCTCGGCGCGCTCAGCCTGGTGGCCGACCTGCCCGGGCCCAAGATCGAGCCGGCCCCGAAGTCCGACGCCATGCACCAGGGGCCGTGGCACATCGATTGCCGGCTCTCCGCCCAGCTGCCGAGCGGCGACCTCATCCGCCGCAAGTTCATCGGCAACACGGTCGCAGCCTCGCTCGCCGCCTGCGTGCTCATCTTCGCCTTTTGGGAGCTCTACGTCGGCGGCTCGCTGCGCAACGAGATCCAGTACTGGCAGGACCAGGTCGCGAGCCACAAGCGGCAGTTCGCCGAGCTCAACCTCGCGACCAAGACCCTGGACGCGAAGGTGGCGCGGCTCGACGCCGCCTACGACCTGATGGGCTCGCCGTACCAGGTGTCGGACCTGCTGCTGGATTTCGGCCGCACGCGGCTGCCGAAGATGAGCATCCTCAGCATCAACGGCTTTGCCGGCGGCGTGGTCGTCCGCGGCACGCTGCAGGAGCCTTCCGAGCAGGCGGCGCAGACGCTGAAACGCTACGTCGAGGACCTGCGCAAGGATCCCGACATCGGGCCGCTCTTCTCGGCCATCGTGCTCACTTCGCTCGAGCGCGCCGAGGGGGCCGAGACGCTCACGTTCGAAATCGCCTGCAAGCTGAAGGGAGCGCCCGCGCCATGAAGAATTTCTTCAGCCAGGTCCAGGACTTCAGCCGGCGCAATCCCGTCCTGGTCATCAGCCTCGCGGTCATCGTCGTGATGGGCAGCTTGTCGTACTACCTCTGGGCCCGGCAGCGCGAGCTCACCGCCGAGCACGACGAGGTGAAGCGCAGCGGCGAGGACATGCTGCAGTCGCTCACCAGCCACGCGCGGATCATGGCGGAGATCAACTCGGTCACCCAGGCGCTGGCGTTCATCGACAAGAACCTCGTCAACGAGGGCGACCTGGCCGAGAACCTCGGCTATTTCTACCAGATCGAGAACAACGCCCACATCCGCTTCACCGGCCTCAACCAGCTCAGCTCGCAGCCCGGGCCGGCCGACGCCCCCTACAAGACGGTGCCGTTCTCGCTGCGCGCCACGGGCACGTACCGCCAGATGCTCCGGCTGCTGCACGAGCTCGAAACCGGCCCGCGCCTGCTCCGCGTCAAGACCTTCAGTGTCACCGGCTCGGACACCGCCGAGGACGTCGTGACGATGGAACTCAACGTCGAACTGCTCGCCAAGCCATGAAGCCTGCGCGCCGCCTCCGCCTCGTTGCCCTCGCCGGCCTGCTCCTGCTGCCCGCGGCCGGCCCGGTCGCCGCCGCCGATGCGCCGAAAGCCGAGTCCGCCACCGCGATCGCCTTGCGGAAGATCGCGGACCGCTACGCCCTCACCAAGTCGCGCATCGCCTCGCTGCTCGACCAGCGACTGCACCCGACCCCGCTGCCGGCCAAGCTGCCGAATCCCTTCTACCGCGTGCCCGAGGCGCCGGTTGGCGACAACGGCCCGACCTTGAGTCCCGACACCGCCGCGGTGCCCGCCGCGCCCGACCTCAGCGACGCCGACGTCCTCGCAAAATTCGCCGCCGGCGTGAAGATCAGCGGTTATCTTGAGATCGGCGGCTCGGCGCGCCTCACGATCAATTCCACGTTGTGCCGGACCGGGGACGTCATTCCGTACGGCCCGCGCGATCGCCAGGTTTTCATCCAGGTCCAGAAGATCACGCCGGACGAAGTCACGCTGAAGCTCAACGACGCCACGCAGACCGTCCGCCTGCGCAAATAAAGGCGGAGGGTCGGCCTCCCGGCCGACCGTGAATTCGGGCATCGCGCCCCCCCGGAGGGTCGGCCTCCCGGCCGACCGTGCCGCCGATGCGGTTGGTCAGGAGACCAACCCTCCACATAGAATCACGTTCTCTCCCGGAGGGTCGGCCTCCCGGCCGACCGCCCAATCCAATCCCGGTTGGTCAGAAGACCAACCCTCCATCTAAGACCACGCGATCCAACCCTCCATTTTGGGTAATTTCTGCCGCTTCAATCTCTACCCTCCTCAACCAAACGTATGGCGGAAGGCCGGCCTCCCGGCCGACCGTTGAATGGATTCGACTGACAATGCATCCAAGCCGCAGCGACGCTATCCCGTTCACCTCCCACTGATCGAGGCCGAGAACCGCTCCACCATAATCTTTCTGACTGTTTGCACCAAGGGCCGGCGCCCCGCGCTCGCGACTCACATCGCGCACGAGGCGCTACGCCGGACCTGGATCAAGTCCGATCATTGGCTGGTTGGACGCTACGTTATCATGCCGGATCATCTGCATCTTTTTTGTGCTCCTCATGCACTACCGATCAAACCGCTCGCCAATTGGATCCGCTATTGGAAGGCCTTGGTCAGCAGATCTGCGTTGGCGCCGGAAGGCACATTTTGGCAGCCAGGTTCTTGGGACACTCAACTTAGGAGGCATGAGAGCTACTCGACGAAATGGGAGTATGTCAGAAACAACCCTGTGCGGGCAGGTTTTGTCGCCGATCCCAATGAATGGCCATTTCAAGGTGAGTTGAATGTCCTTCGTTGGCACGATTAGACACATTGGAGGGTCGGCCTCCCGGCCGACCGTGCCGCCAAACCCGGTTGGTCAGGAGACCAACCCTCCATTTTCGTTTCCGTTGTGGAGGGTCGGCCTCCCGGCCGACCGTGCGACCAATGCGGTTGGTCAGGAGACCAACCCTCCATCTCAGCCCATCTCCCGCCGCAATTGCGCGAGAAAGGCCCGCAAAAATTCCGTGCGTTCGTGCGCCTCGCGCCGGCCGCTCGCCGTCTGCATCAGGTCCTCGAGCCGCAGCAGCTTGGTGTAGAAATGATCCACGGCCGCGGCGCCGTCGTCGGGCGGGCGCCGCGCGCAGAACGGATCGTCCGCCCGGTATAGCGGCCGGCCGGTCTCGCCGGACAACATCAGGCACCGCGCGAGGCCGGCCGCGCCGAGCGCGTCGAGCCGGTCGGCGTCCTGCACGACTTTCGCCTCCAGCGTCCGCGGCCTCACGCCCGCGCTGAAGCTGTGCGCCTCGATCGCGTGGGCGATCTCCGGCAACAGCTCCGGCGGCCAGCCCCACCCCCGCAGCCAGGCGACCGCCTGCGCCGCCGCCAGCCGCGACGCCTCCGGCCGCCGCGGCGAATCCTTCGGCACCGACACGCAATCGTGCAGCCAGGCGGCGGCCAACACGACCTCGAGGCGCGCGCCCTCGGCCGCGGCGAGCCGCCGGGCATTCGCCACGACGCGCCGGATGTGCCCGAGATCGTGCGCCGCGTCACCGCCGGCCTGCGCCAGTTCGCCGAGGCATTGGCGTTCCAGTTCGGCGAGGCGGTCGGGCATGCCGGCAGCAATAGCTCCGGCCCCGGTTGCGTCAATGGAAGCCGCAGCTCCCGCAGGAGCACCGCCGCATCCGCCGCGCCGAAGGCGGGATGCGCCCGCGCCGCGAAGTCGCCGTCCGGAAACCTTAATCGTCGTCGTCCGAGTCGGCACTTGCCGCCTGGGCCACTTCCTTCCGCAGCATGGTCAGCATGCTTTTGATGCGTATCTCGGACGCACTGAGGAGGCGCGGCCTTTTTTCAAAAAAGCCGATGCATTCGTCCAGCTTCGCGGCAATCTGCTTGCATTGAGCGGGGGTGAGGATTCGTCCGGAAGCTTCCATGAATTGCGTGGTGTCGAGGGTGGCCCCGAGCCTAGCGGGGTTCTTATCGCATAAGAAGGTGGGTGATCACCTACTAATTCACGTTCCCAAAAGGCCTAGGTAGGCCGGCCGGCGACCCGGCCCCGCCGAGGCTGGCCTGTAGGGCTGGACCTTGGTCCAGCCGCTGGGCGCGGCGCTATCGGCATGGAGGGTTGGTCTCCTGACCAACCGGGATTGGGAAGACGGTCGGCCGGGAGGCCGACCCTCCACCTGGCAGGCGTTATTCGCATGAAGGGTTGGTCTCTTGACCAACCGACTTTGGGAATACGGTCGGCCGGGAGACCGACTCTCCACCGCCGTGACTGCCCGCGACGGTTGCCGACCGCCGCCGGATTTCCCGCTCGCCGTCGGGCACCGGCCCGGCCACATCTCGCCCTTCATGTCCACCCTCGATGCCACCCAGGAGGCCGCTCCCTGGCGCGCCGGCCTGCACGCTGCCCGCCAGCTCGTCGGGCCGGGGCTGGTCCTGCAGGCGCTCGCGGTCGGGTTGGTGCTGGCGTATTATTTCGTGCCGGCCGCGCAGCCGATGTTCGCCCAATTGTCGGCCTGGCGGAACGACGGCGGCTTTGCCTTCTCGGCGCTGGCGAGCGCACTGTGCGGCGGTTTGCTGCCGTTCCTCTACCTGCGCGCGCTGCCCGGAACCCGGGCGGCGAATCCCTGGCCGCACCTGCTTTTCTTCGTTGCCTTCTGGGCGTGGAAGGGCGCCGAGGTGGACCTGCAGTACCGCACCTGGGCCATGGTCTTTGGACGCGTGCCGTCGTTCGCCACGGTCGCGCCGAAGGTGCTGTGCGACCAGTTCCTCTACAATCCGCTCTGGGCGGCGCCGACGGCGAACCTTTGCTTCGCGTGGAAGGACGCGGGGTTTCGCTGGGCACCCGTCCTCGCCGACGTTCGGCGCGGGCGCTGGTTTGCGCGGAGCGTCCTGCCCGTGCTGATCCCGACGTGGGCCGTGTGGATCCCGGTCGTCTGCTGCGTCTACTCGCTCCCGTCCGCCCTCCAGGTCCCGCTCTTCAACGTGGCCCTCTGTTTCTGGTCGCTGCTCTACGTGCATGTCGTCTCGCGGCAGGTGGAAATGCCTCGCTAGGGACGCAAGCTTGCTGCGCCGCTGCCCAATCGATCCCGCCAACCGCGCGGCCGATGCGGTTGGTCAGGAGACCAACCCTCCATTTTCGTTACCATAGCGGAGGGTCGGCCTCCCGGCCGACCGTGCGATCCAAACCCGGTTGGTCAGGAGACCAACCCTCCACCTCGATGGCGGCTTCATCCGTGTGATCAGTGTAATCCGTGGTTCAACTTGTTGAGCCCTCCCGGGCCTGACCAGACGGTTACCGGCGCGGGCCTTGTGTCCGGGCGCTTCCGCCCCATCCTCGCCGCAGCCCGGGTTTGAAATAAACCGTCGCCCGCCTACTCTCACCCTTTCATGAACTTGCCTCGTTTCCTGGCCGCCGCCCTCCTCCTGCCCGTCCTGGGCCTGTCGCACGGGCTCTTCGCCGCGGAGTCGAACGTCGGGCACAAGGGCGCCGTGTCGGCGCAACTGGTGACCGACGCCAAGGCCATCCAGGCGGGCAAGCCGTTCACCGTCGCGCTCCGCCTCGAGCACGAACCGCATTGGCACAGCTATTGGCTCAATGCGGGAACGGGCTATCCGACCTCGCTCAACTGGACGCTGCCGCCGGGCTTCAAGGCCGGCAACATCCAGTGGCCGACGCCGCATGTGGTGATCGACACCTCCGGCAAAATCACCGGCAACGGCTACACCGGCGAGGCCTGGCTGCTGGTGGAAGTCACCCCACCCGCGACGCTCGCGGCGGGCACGCCGGTCACGCTGAAGGCCGCGGCCGAATGGCTGATGTGCAAGGATGTCTGCATGCCCGGCGACGCGAAGCTCGCGCTCGACTTGCCCGTGGCGGCGCCCGGCGCCTCGCCCGACGAGACCCTCGACACCCGCTGGGCGCGGCTGATGACCAACGCCCGCCAACAATTGCCGGTCGCCGCCACCGACTGGGAACTTTCCGCATCGCGCGACGACCAGAGGGTCACGCTGCGCCTGGCCCCGAAGGCCGGCAACTGCCATCGGCCCACCGGGCTGCACTTCTTCTCGGCCGACGGTCTCACCGACTACGCCAAGCCGCAGGCCGTGCGTGAGGAGAACGGCGCGTGGATTCTCGAGGCGCCGCTCGATCCCGCGGCCGACAAGACGACCCAGCGTCTCAGCGGCGTGCTCGCCTCCGACAATGGCTGGCACACCGCGACCGGCTACGGCGGCATGGCCGTTGATGTGCCGCTTTCGGCGGAGGTAGGGCGCGGAGTCCCTTCCGCGCCGTCATCCGGCAGCTCCATTTCGTCGGGATCCACATCTTCCGCCTCCGCGCTCCCGGCTCCCACCTCGCTCCTGGCCACCCTCCTCCTCGCCTTCGTCGGCGGGCTGATCCTGAACCTGATGCCGTGCGTCTTCCCGGTGCTCGGGATCAAGATCCTCGGCTTCGTCAACCAGTCCGGCAGCGATCGCGGCAAGATCGTCCGGCACGGCCTCGTGTTCAGCGCGGGCGTGCTGGTTTCGTTCTGGCTGCTCGCGGGCGCGCTGCTGGTCCTGCGCGCGGGCGGGGCGCAGCTGGGCTGGGGCTTCCAGCTGCAGTCGCCGGCCTTCGTCTTCGTGATGGCGGCCTTCCTCCTTGTCTTCGCGCTGAACATGAGCGGCCTGTTCGAGGTCGGCCTGGCCGCGACCGGCGTCGGCGGCGAACTCCAGATGAAGGAGGGCTTCGCCGGCTCCTTCTTCACCGGGGCGCTCGCCACGCTCGTGGCCACGCCCTGCAGCGCGCCGTTCCTCGCGCCCGCGCTCGGCGCGGCGCTGTCGCTCCCGGCGGTCGAGTCGTTCCTGGTCTTCACGGTGATCGCGCTCGGGTTGTCGCTGCCCTACCTGCTGCTGTCGATCTTCCCATCGGCGGTGAAGCTGCTGCCGCGGCCGGGCGCGTGGATGGAAACGTTCAAGCAATTGATGGCCTTCCCGCTCTACGCCACCGTCGGCTGGCTCGTGTGGGTGCTCGCGGGCCAGACGAAGGACGACGACAACGCGCTGCTCGTGATCCTGTTCGGCTTCGTGCTCGTCGCGATGGCCGCGTGGGCCTACGGCCGGTTCGGCCAGGCCCACGGCAAACCCGCGCGGCAGGCCGCCGGCCGCGTGGCCGCCGCCGCGTTGCTTGTCGCCGGGCTCTGGGTCGGCTGGCCGAAGACCGCGACGGCCGCGCCCGCCGGCAGCTACCAGGTCACGTGGGAAAAATGGAGCCCCGACGCGATCAAGGCCGCGCAGGCCGCCGGCAAATACGTGTACGTCGACTTCACCGCGCGCTGGTGCGCCACCTGCCAGACGAACAAGGCGACCGTCTTCCACGACGACGCCGTCCTGGCCGAGCTGAAGAAGAAGGAGGTCGTGCTGCTGCGCGGCGATTGGACCAACCGCGACCCGGCCATCACGGCCGAGCTGGCCCGCTGGAACCGATCCGCCGTCCCGTTCAACCTCATCTATGCCCCCGGCAAGCCCGACCCCGTAGTGCTGCCGGAGTTGCTGACGCCCGATCGCGTCCTCGCCGGATTTGCTTCCGCGGCCGGGAAGTAGCGTGCGCTGGCACACCGCCTGGAGAGCCGGCATGGACGGAGGGCTGGTCTCCTGACCAGCCGGTTCGACGGCGCGAACAAGGCGACGGTCAATCGAATGCCTGTAGGAGCGGCTTTACGCCGCGACCTTGGGAAGAGATCGCGGGATAAACCCGCTTCTACAGAAGGAGCGAGGCGATCTTGATCCAACCAGGTTTCCGTGTCGCGCGGCCGGCCGGGAGCCTGGGCGTCCCGGAATACGATGCCGAGTCACGCGGTCGGCCGGGAGGCCGACCCTCCAGCAAGACCAAGACATGGAGGGCTGGTCTCCTGACCAGCCGGTTCGACGCGTATCCGAGGCCGACCCCGCCCGGCGCCGCGCGAGCGCCGTTCATTCGACGCGACGGTCGCAATTCGCGCCCACCCGCCTTCTCCTAGCCGCCGCTGCGCCGGAACCGATCGAGGATCCCCGGGATCGCGCCGGCGGTCTCCTCGGGCTTGACCTGCGTGTCGTAATGCGCGCGGAGCTGTTCGCGGTATTGCTCCAGGTAGGCGCGGGCCTGCGCCACCTGCGCGTCGGCCGCCTGCGCCGCCGGCACCTGCAGCTCGAAGAGCTGGCGCTGCTCGAAATTCTCCAGCTCCCGGGCCAGCCGGTCCGCCTCGAGCTGCATCAGCGCGATCTCCAGTTTCATCAGCCCGTGGATCGTCTCGCGCAACGGCAGCATGGTGATGCCCGGCAGGTCGCCCAGCTCCGCCGCCTTCGCGTTCGCGCGCTGGAGCCGGTGCTCGACGTTGGTGATGAGCCCGCTGGCCTGCTCGAACAGCTCCCGGGCCGTGGCCGACATCCGGCCGGTGGCGTGGTCGTAGCCCGTGACGGCGTTGTTGCGCGCCTGCCCGAGCGCCTTGATCAACTCGCGCAGGTCCGCCTGCAGGTCGATGATCGTGCCGGACCATTCGGCCACGCGCTCCCGCGCGAGGCACTGGTGCCGGTAAGTCGGGACGTTGAGCGCCAGCCAGGTGTGCAGGTGCGCGTCGAGTTCCCGCGTGTAATAGCCGGCCAGGCGCTCGCTCTCCTGGATCTGGCGCCGGAGGACGTTCTCGCGCGCGAAAATCTGCGCGGCCTCCTCGGGGCTCGGCGGTCCCTTGCGGCGGCCGAGCGCCGCCAGCAGCCGGCCCGGCAGCGCGGACTCGGATCGCGTCTGCTCGGCCGCGGCGGAGGTTTCCTCGAGTTGTCGCTGGAGCTGGCGCGCATCGGCGCGCACGTGCGCGTCCTCGACCAGGCAGGCGAGCAGGGCGTCGGAAAACCCGGGAAGCTCGGCCTGGGGCGCGACGTCGGACATGGCGCCCCTATAACACCCGGACGCGGCGCGAGGTCAATCCCCGCGCCGGTCATTCCGGCTGCGGCCACCACGCGGCGACGAGCCGGCCGACGGGCCGGTCGAGCCGGAAGGCAAACACCAGGTAGACGGCCCCCAGCGCCAGCGCGCACCACGTGCCGAGGGAATTGTACGCCCCGATGATGTGGTGGTTGTTCCAGGCGTAGTCGTCGCGCAGGATGTTCATGTCACCGCCGGCATCGTCCTCGCCCGTGACCATCGCGCCCCACGGGATGCCCTCGGTGCCGCGCCGCACGGCGCGCCAGAACAGGAACACGTTCAGGAAGCTGCTGGCCCCGAGAAACAGGAAGAAATAGCGACACGCGCCCCACTTGAACTTCTCCGGCAGCTGGACGTAGAACGCCGCCATGAACGCCGCGCCCAGGCAGAATTCGCCGCCGATGCCGCCGAACGCGAACCAGAAGTCCGTGCGATGCTCCGGCATCGCCCACGACAGGTAGAGTAGGAACGGCAGCGCCGCGAGCGCCAGGAGCCCCGGCCAGGGCTTGCGCTCGCGCCAGCCCGCCACGGCGAACACGCCGAGGAGGAACAGCATGCCGAGGAAGACGAAGATCGACTTCTGCGGCACCACGGACGTCCAGCCGATCGGCAGCGGCAGCGCCCGCCGCCCCGAGAACCACGCCACCGTCGCGTGGCCGAGCTCGTGCACCCAGATGTGGAAGCCCGCCATGAAGAACGACAGCGGGGTCAGGCGCAGCAGCGCGGCCAGGCCGAGGGCCGCCGGCAGCGCGAGGGCGTTGACCAACCAGCTGTCGAACGACAGCGGGTTCAGGAGCTCCGCCGACGGATCCGGCGCCGGCGGGACGTACACCGGCCCGGGGCGCGCCGCGGCCCCGGGCGGCGGCGGTGCCTCCCCGGCCCGCGGCGGCGCGGCGGGCGGATGATCCTTCAGGTGCGCCACCATCCGGTCGAAAAGGGCGCGCAGCTGTTCCCGCTCGGCGGCCGTGCCGCTCTTGATGAGCGCGAAATTCCGCTTCATGAACGCCCGCTCGACGTCCGCGAGCGCCGCCCCCGGGGGGAGCCCGAGCTCCGTGCAGCCGGCGTTGAACTCCGCCTCCGTCACGACGGCGCGGCGCCCTGCGTCTCGGTCCACCGCACCGCGTGGCGCACCAGCGCGGTCGAATCCTTGAGCCCGAGCTTCTCCTTGATGTGGCTCCGGTGCACGTCGACGGTCTTCGGACTCAGGTGCAGCTGTTCCGCGATTTCGCGGGTGCCGCGGCCCTGGCCGATGAGCTGGAAGATCTCGAATTCGCGGTCGCTGAGCTTCTCGATGGGCGAGTTCGACCCGCGCGGCCGCCGCCCGGAGAGGTTTTCCAGCACCCGGGCCGACATCGCCGGGCTGAGGTAAACGTCGCCGGCGAAGATCCGCCGCAGCGCCGCCAGCAGGTTCTCGCCGCCGGCCTCCTTCATGATGTAGCCGCGCGCCCCGGCGCGGAGGACGCGCTCCGCGTAGATCGCCTCGTCGTGCATCGAGATCACGAGCACCGGCAGCCCGGGGCGGAGCGCCAGCAGGTCCTTGATGAACTCGAGCCCGCTGCGGCCCGGCATCGAGATGTCGCTGAGCACCAGGTCGGGCTGGCAGCGCTCGAGCTCCTTGAAGGCCTCGGCCGGGTGGCCCGCCTCGCCGCACACCTGCATGTCCGCCTGCCGGTCGATGAGCTGCGCGAGGCCGGCGCGCATGAACGGATGGTCGTCCACGATCAGGATGCGACGGCGGGCGGGACGGGCCTCGGGTGACGGTGCGCGGCTCATGCGGGGGCGGACAGGATGCAAGTGATGACGGTTCCGCCGCGGGACGGCGATTCAATCTTCAGGTCGGCGCCGACCAGCGCGGCACGGTGGCGCATGAGGCCGAGGCCGAGGCCCGGCTCCGGGTGCGGCGGCAGCCCGGCGCCGTCGTCGGCGATCTCGAGTCGCACCTGGCCGCGCTCGCGGGTCAGGCTGAGGTTGAGGTGTTTCGCGCCGGAATGCTTGAGGGCATTGTTCACCGCCTCCTGGGCGATGCGGTAGAGGTGGCCGGTCGCCTCCTCGTTTTTCAGGAGCACCGGCCGCGGGCAATGCAGCTGGCACCGCACGCGGCCGAGGGCGTTGGTCCGCACGGCCAGCTCCAGCAGGCCGTTCTGCAGCGCGTCGGCCTCGCCCCCGACCGGCACGAGGCCCCGGGCCAGGTAACGGGTCTGCGCCACCGCCTCGCGCAGCATGCCGCACATCTGGTCGAGGCTCTTCGACACCGCGGGCTGGTTGCCGGCGGTGTCCTCCTTCAGCGCTGTGCACATCAGGCCGATCGCCGTCAGCAGCTGCCCGAGGCCGTCGTGGAGATCGGCGCCGATGCTGCGCCGCTCGCGTTCGCCCGCCGCGATCACCTCGCGCTCCAGCCGCTCGTGCTCCGCGCGGGCGGCCGCCAGCGCGCGCGCCTGCGCCTGGGCGTCGAGCGCCCGGCGCACGACCGAGGGCAGGAAGTCGATCATCGCCGTGTCCTTCATCACGTAGTCGAGCGCGCCGCGTTTCATCATCTCGACCGCCATGCGTTCGTCGCCCTGGCCGGTGACGACAATGAAGGGCACGGCGGTCGCGACGTCCTGCAGCCGCGCGAGGAGCGCCGGGCCGTCGAGGTCGCGCAGCTGGAGGTCGAGCAGCATCAGGTCGGCCCGGTTCTGCTCGAGCCAGGCCAGCGCCTTCCGGCCGGAGGCCGCGGTGGCCACGGCGTGGCCCTCGGCGCGCAGCGCCTCCGCCATCAGCACCAGCAGGCCTTCGTCGTCGTCGACGATGAGAACCTGCGGGACGTGTTCAGCCGGCCGCACGGTTGGCACAGGCCGCGGACTCAAGGGGTGCCCACGGGCGGCACGACGAGCAGGGATACGAACTGCCCGAGCCGGCGGATCGCCTCGGCGAACTTGTCGTAGTCCACCGGCTTCTGGATGTAGACATTGCAGCCGAGCTCGTGGCAGCGCCGCACCTCGCGCGAATCGTCCGTGGTGGTCAGCATGATCACCGGCAATGAGCGCGTTTCGGGATCGGCCTTGATGCGGCGGAGAACCTCGATGCCGTCCACCTTGGGCATGCGTATGTCGAGCAGCAGCAGGAAGGTGCCGGCCGCGCGGCGGATCGCCCGGCCCTCGGCGTCGAAAAGGAAATCCAGGATGGCCTGGCCGTCGCGGAAATGCCGCATGGGGTTGCGCACGCCGGCCATCTCCAGGTTTTCCCGGATGAGGATGGCGTGGCCTTCGTCGTCTTCGACGATCAGGATCGTGGGTGTCGGATGCATGCGTGGAACCGGCGGCCGGGCCCGTTCTCAGGCCGCCGGCAGGGAGACAAAGAAGATGGAACCCTTTTCCGGTTCGCTCTCAACCCAAATTCGTCCCCTTTGGCGTTCGAGCGTGCGCTGCGCGATCGTCAGGCCGAGGCCTTCGCCCGCGCCGGCATCGGGCTCGAGCCGGTGGAAGATTTCGAAGATCTTCGCCTGGTGCTGCGGGGCGATCCCGATGCCGTTGTCCGCCACGGCGTAGACGGCCTGGCCGTCCTGCACCCGGCCGGTCACGCTGAGGCGCAGGGGGCGCCCGGGGGCGCGGTATTTCACCGCGTTGTCGAGCAGGTTGGCGAAGACACGGCTGGTCTGCGCGGCGTCGCCGACGCAGCCGGGCAGCGCCTCGACCCGGACTTCCGCGCCGGCCGCCTCGAGCTGGAACTTCATCGCGGCGATGATCTCCGCCACCAGCGCGTTCATGTCGAGCGGCCGGGGCGTGAGCGCGATGCGGCCCAGGCGCGAAAACTGCAGCAGGCCGTTGAGCAGCGAATCCATCTTGGCCACCCCGGCGTTGATGAAGCGCAGGGCCTGCGGCAGCGTGTGCTCGACGTGCCGCTGCAGCTCCGCCGCCGGCACCGGCCCCCCGTTCGCCTTCGCCAGCGCGGCGCGGATGGCTTCGCAGGCCTGCGTAAGCTGGCGGCCGAAACCCTGCACGTTGACGAGCGGCGAGCGCAGGTCGTGCGACACGGTGTAGACGATCGTTTCCATCTCCTTGTTCTTCTCGGCGAGGTCCGCCGCCGTGCGCAGCAGCTCGGCCTCGTCCGCCTTGCGCTGGGTGATGTCGGTGCGGATGGCGACGTATTGCGTCGGCTTGCCGGCGGCGTTGAGAAACGGGAAGATCGTCGTCTCGACCCAGTAATGGCTGCCGTCCTTCGCCCGGTTGCGGATCTCGCCATGCCACACCTTCCCGCGGGCAATCGTGGACCAGAGATCACGGAAGAACTCCTTCGGGTGGTGGCGCGAGTTGATGATCCGGTGGTCCTGCCCGATCAGTTCGTCGCGGGAGTACTGGGAGATCGCGCAGAACTTGTCGTTGACGTAGGTGATCCGGCCGGACGCATCGGTGATGGCGACGATCGAGTGCTCGTCGAGGGCGGCTTTGACGTCGCGCAGTTCGCGCACGGCGGCCAGCAGGTCGGCCTGGAACTTCGCGTGCTCCGCCTCCACCGCCCGCAGGCGGTCCAGCAATTCCTCCCGGGACAGCGTGGCATAATCGGGTGAATTCACGCGCCGGACTATCGCGGCCGGCGCGCGGGGCTGGCAAGGGCGGAAAGCCCGGGAACCTAGGGAAATCCTTTAGCCAGATATCGCCCCGGCACCAATTTCGCCGCGGCCGGCGGGCTGGTATGCTGCGGTCCATGGAAACCATCCCTGTCCACGCGGCGGATGCCTCCGCCCCCGACAACGGCCGGAGCGTCATGTCCCATCTGCGCAGCTCCGATATTTTTCGCGACTACCAGCAGGCCTACGAGACCGCCACCGGCCTGCCGCTCGCGCTCCGCACCGCCGGCTCCTTCCAGTCCCCCCTGCACGGCTCGAAGCGCGTCAACGCGTTCTGCACGTTGATGGCGAAGAACAACAAGACCTGCGCCGCGTGCCTGGAGCTGCAGCAGCGCGTCGAGGACGAGGCTTCCTTCGGCACCCGTACGCTCGAGTGCCCCGCCGGACTGTGCGAGTCCGCCGTGCCGATCCGCGTCGGCGACAAGGTGCTCGGGCACCTGCAGACCGGCCAGGTGTTCCTGCAGGCCCCGTCGAAGGAGGGCTTCCGCCGCGTGGCCCGGCAGCTCGACGAGCGCGCCACCGCGGCCGAGCGGAAGCAACTCGAGACCGCGTTCTTCCAGACCCGCGTCATCCCGCGCCGCCAGTATGAATCGGTCATCATGCTGCTGACCGTGTTCGCCAAGCACCTGTCGTCGCTCAGCAACCAGGTCATGCTGCAGGAGGCGAGCGCCGAGAACCCGGTCATCGCCCGGGCGCGCACCTACATCGCCGAGCACCAGGCGGAGGACCTTTCGCTCCAAACGGTCGCGCAGGCGGTGCACGTGAGCGAATTCCATTTCTGCAAGCTGTTCAAGCGGAGCACCGGGTTGACCTTCACCGACTACCTCGCGCGCACCCGCGTCGAGACGGTGAAAGCGCTCCTGCTCAACCCGCACAAGCGCGTGAGCGAGGCCGCCTTCGAGGCTGGTTTCCAGTCCCTCTCGCAGTTCAACCGCGTGTTCCACCGCATCACGGGCGAGGCGCCGCGGGCCTATCGCGAGCGCGTCCTCGGCGGCCGCGGCGGCAAGGAAGCCGCCGCCTGAGGCGGAGATCCGCCCGGCGGGGTGGCACGCGCCGACCCCGGCGCGGGGCGCGGAAACGGGGATGCCGGTGCGCCTTGGGGTCAAGGCGCGCCACCTTCGCGCCGGCCCGCCGCGGTCTTTCGCATTTCCAAGCCGGCCGGATTCCGTCATGCGTGGCGGTTCGTGAACGATCCCGCCCATCGTCGGTCCGTCGGGCTGCTCCTCGTCGCCGCGCTCTGCTGGAGCCTCGGCGGCGTGCTGCTGAAATCGGTGGACTGGCCGCCGCTGGCGGTCGCCGGCGGCCGCGGGTTCGTCGCCACCGTGTTCCTGCTGGCGGTCGGCGGGCGCTCGCTGCGGTTCACCTGGTCGCCCCTGCAACTCGGCACGGCCGTCGCGTACGCCGGCTGCACCGTTCTCTTTGCCGCCGCCAACAAGCTGACCACCGCCGCCAACGCCATCCTACTCCAGTACACGGCGCCGGTGTGGGTCGCGCTCTTTGGCGCCTGGCTGCTCGGCGAGCGGGCGACGCGCGCCGACTGGCTGACGATCGTCGCGGTCTTCGCCGGCATGGGCCTCTTCCTCTACGACGGCCTGCGCCTGCACGACCTCGCCGGCATTGTCATCTCGATCGCAAGCGGCGTGTGCTTCGCCGCGATGATCGTGATGCTCCGCAAGCAGAAGGAAGGGTCGCCGATCGAATCGGTCATCCTCGGCAACGCGCTCGGTTTCCTCGTCGGGCTGCCGTGGATCTGGACCGCGCCGCGCCTCGCCCCCGGCGGCCTCGTGGCCCTGCTCCTGCTCGGCACGGTGCAGCTGGGCGTCGCGTACCTGCTCTATGTGCGCGCGATCAAGCACGTGACCGCGCTCGAGGCGGTGCTCATCCCGGTCATCGAGCCGATCCTTAATCCCATCTGGGTGATGCTGGTGATCGGCGAGAAGCCGACCGGCCTGGCGCTGGCCGGCGGCGCGCTGGTGGTCGGGGCCGTCACCTGGCGCGCACTGGCGTCGATTCGCGGGCGGGTCGCCGCGGCGGCCTAGGCCCTTGGTGGCCGGGGCGCCGTCTTCCTGCGTCCGCTTCGATCTCTTGTAGGTCGGGCTTTATGCCCGACACATTCCGTCGGGCGTGAAGCCCGACCTACAGACGGCCCGCGGTGGATTGGGTCGCTTCCGGCTTCGGCGGGGTGAACTGCAGCCACACGTTGGCCAGCGTGATCAAGCCGCCGCCGGCGAGCAGGTGCCAGGTCACGGTTTCGTTGGCGTAGTCGAACCGGGCCCAGGCCGAGAACCAGCCGGGCAGGAACAAGGCCATGACCGAGGCGAACACCGGCTCGATGCAATAGATCAGGCCGGCTTCGGTGGCCGTGATCTTTGGCTGCCAGCGGTTCATGATCAGGAACGAGCCAAGCGTGCAGAACACCGTCAGCAGCGCGGTGAAGCCCAGCCAGGGTGTGGAGGCCCAGGGCACGAGCAGGGCGGACGGCCGGGGCGCGGTCCCGACGGCGAGCGCCGTGAAGAGCACCGCCTCCGTCGCGAACATCGCCAGCGTGACCGGCAGCGCGCGATTCCCGGCAAAGTCGCGCCGGCCGAGCACGAGGATCTGCATCATGAAAAAGACGGAGCTGAGGAGCGTCTCGAACTCGCCGCGCCCGAGGCGCAGCGCGCGGACGTCAAACCGGCCGAGGATGCCGACGCCGACCAGCACGAGCCCGCAGCACCAGAGCACCCGCGCGGGCGGCCGGCGGCCCGAGCGCAGCGCCAGCCAGGCGGGAATCATGATGGCGTACAGCTGCGTCAGGAAGGCCGAGGTCGAGGCGGCGGTGAACTGCAGGCCGTCGTTCTGGAAGAGCATGCCCGTGCCGGCGGTGAGCCCGAGCAGCACGCCCTGCCGGATCTCACCGCGGGTGCATGCGGCCGCGCGCCGGCCGAGCACGACGACCAGCACGATCGACGCGAGCAGGAAGCGCGGCGCGCACGTGCCGGCGGTGATGAACCAGTTGGAACTCTCCGGCAGCACCTGCCGGTGGGCGAACGCCAGCGCCTTGATCAGGGGGAAGCTGAGGCCCCAGAACAGATTCGCGACGAGCAGCCAGAGGACGGCGCGGTGATGCAGGCGGGCGTCGGGGCGGTCGGACACGGGGGAGTGATGCGCGAGTTTGCGGCCAGCGGCAATGCTGCGCCGTCGTGACGCTGGTCGGGCGCGCAGGTCCTTGCGCGCCGCGGCGGCGAGCGGAGTCGCCGCCCTACCCCAAAAAGAAAACCGCCGCGGTCTCCCGCGGCGGTTTCGAAAAGTCAATCAGACCGGGATGATCAGGAGACGTGCTTGCTGACCAGCTTGGTCATGTCGAACATGCTGACCTGGGACTTGCCACCGAAGACCACCTTCAGCGCGGCATCCGCATTGATCATGCGCTTGTTCTTCTTGTCCTGCAGGCCGTTCTTCTTGATGTAGGCCCAGAGGTTTTTGGTGAGTTCCGTGCGCGGCACGGCTTTGGAACCGACGACAGCCGCGAGGGCGGCGTCCGGGGTAACCGGCTTCATGAAAGCGGCGTTGGGTTTACGAGAGGATTTTTTAGCCATAGTGGTATTCCTCATAGATCGCGCCGGGGGCAATGCAACGATTTTCTAGAGGGAGAATCGCGATTCTCCGAGGGAAAATCGGAGCATTGCCGCGCTTTTTGTCTTGCGGCCAAAACCGCCGTCGCCTCACGCGCGCTCGTCGACCTGCACGAACTGGCGGTAAAGGGCCGCGTACTTGCCGCGCGCGGCGAGCAGCGTGACGTGCGTGCCGCGCTCGATGATGCGCCCCTGGTCGAGCACCAGCACCAGGTCGGCGGTGCGGATCGTGCTCAGCCGGTGCGCCACGACGAAGCTCGTCCGGCCCGCCAGCAACCGCTGCAGCGCCGTCTGCAACCGGGCCTCGGTCAGGGCGTCGATGGCGCTCGTCGCCTCGTCGAGGATGAACAGCCGCGGGTCGGCCAGCATCGCGCGGGTGAAGCAGACGAGCTGGCGCTGGCCGACGGAAAGCCCGCCGCCCTTCTCGCCGACCTCGGTCTGCAGCCCGGCGGGCAGCGCTTCCAGCAGGTCGAGGCAGTCGAGCGCCGCCGCCGCCGCCCGGACCTCGGCGTCCGTCGCCTCGGGCCGGCTGAGGCGGATGTTGTCGAGCACCGTGCCGCTGAAGAGGACGTTCTGCTGCTGGACCATGCCCATCTGGCGATGCAGCGACCGGCTCGTGATGGTGCGGATCTCGCGCCCGTCGACCAGGACCTCGCCGCGGGTGGCCAGGTGGAACTTCGCCGCGAGGTTGATGATCGAGCTCTTGCCGCTGCCCGTATGCCCGACGAGCGCCACCGTCTGCCCGGGGGCGGCGGTGAAGCTGATGTCGTGCAGGACCGGCCGGGCCGGGTCGTAGCCGAAGGTGACGTGGCGAAACTCCACGCGCAGGCCGCCCGACGGTGGAAGCGCGGTGCCCCCAGCCCGCGGGGATTCGTTACCGTGCCGTGGAGGCGGGGTGCCCCCACCCCGCGGGGATGAGTCTTCGCGGCGTGAGGGCACGCCACCTCCATTCCGCGGGAATGAGTCTTCGCGGCGTGGGGGCACGCCGCCTCCATCCCGCGGATCGGGCAGCGGCGTGGCCGCCGGGTCGTCGGTCCAGTCGGGAACGACGTCGATCAGCCGGAACACGCGCTCGGCGCCGGCCATCGCCAGCAGCGCCTGGTTGTACTGGTTGCCGATGATCGCGATCGGGGCGAAGAACTGGTTCGCGAGCAGGAAGAAGGTGATGAGGCTGCCGGTGGACATGTCGCCGTGGAATACGCGCCACCCGCCCACGAGCAGCAGCAGCGCGACGAAGAACTGGGTGTTGAGCTCGAGCAGCGGCGTGAGGATCGCCGAGGTGCGCGCCAGCGCGATGTTGTAGCGTGCATGGTCGGCCAGCAGCCGCCGGAACAGGCCGGCGTTGGTCTCCTGCCGCACGAAGCCCTGCGTCACGCGCATGCCGTTGACCGATTCCGCCAGCGTCGCCGTCACCCGGCTGAAACTCTCCGACGACGCCCGCGAGTGCCGGCTGAGCTGCCCGCGGAAATGCCGGTTGATCAGCCACAGCAACGGCGCCAGCGCGAGCACGACCAGGAACAACACCGCGTCGCTCCACCACATCACCGCCGCGGAGAACACCATCGAGCCGAACTGGATGACGCTGACGAACAGCACGTCCTGGATGCCGGTGCGGACGGACTCCACGTCGCTGGTCACGCGCCCGATGATCCGGCCGAGCTTCACCCGGTGGAAGAAGCTCATCGGCTGGCGCAGCGTCTTGGCGTACAGCTCCGCGCGCAGGCCGTTCACCACCGTCTCGCCAATCTCGAGCGCGTAGCGCTGGCGGAAGTGGAACAGGAAGTCGGTCGAGACCGCGAGGGCGCCGTAGCCGAGGACGCCCAGCGCGAGCGCGTGCAGGTCCCCGGCGGTGATCGGCCCCTTGATGATGAGCGACATCACCCACCCCAGCGCCGGCAGCTGCGCCGAGCGGATGAGCGTCAGCAACCCGAGCACCGCCACCTTGCCCTTGATCGGGGCGGTGTAGGTGAACAGCCGGCGGATCAGCCCCCACTCGAGCGGGCGCTGCAGCTCCTCGTCCTCCTCGTCGTCGTCGCGCGGGCGGCGGACAAGCCCGATGTCGCGGATCTGGCCGGGCGGACTCATGGCGTGGCCTCCGGCCCGGCCAGGCCGATCACCTGCAGGTCGCGCGGGTCGACGAGCTGCAGGTTGGCCACGCGCAGGTAAGGCCCCGGCTGGCCCATCAATTCCTCATGCGTGCCGCGCTGCACGATCCGCCCGTCCTCCATGACGAGGATCAGGTCGGCGCGCCGGAGGGTGCTGAGGCGGTGCGCGACGATGAAGGTCGTGCGGCCGGCGATGGCGCGGTCGAGCGCCTCGAAGATCTCGTGCTCCGTCTCGCTGTCGATCGCGGCGGTCGGGTCGTCGAGCAGGAGGATGGGCGGCTGCAGCAGCACGGCGCGCGCGATGGCCAGGCGCTGCCGCTGGCCGCCGGACAGGCTGTTGCCGCTCTCGCCGAGCACCGTGTCGTAGCCCTGCGGGAGCGCCGTGATGAAGTCGTGCGCCGCGGCGATCCGCGCGGCCTGCTCGACCTGGTCGCGCGTGGCGTTCGGATGGCCGAAGGCGATGTTGGCCGCCACGGTGTTGGAGAAGAGGAAGCTTTCCTGGAAGACGAGGCCGATGTTGCGGCGCACGTCGTCGAGGTGGAGCCGGCGCACGTCGACGCCGTCGAGCAGCACGCGCCCGGCGGTCGGGTCGAAGAAGCGCGGGATGAGGCTCATCAGCACGCTCTTGCCGGCGCCGGTGGCCCCGAGGATGGCGATGCACTGGCCGGGGCGCACGTCGAGGTTGATGTCGCGGACGACGGCGTCGGCGCCGTCGTAGGCGAAGGAGACGTTCTCGAACGTCACCGCCCCCGCGAGCCGCGGGCGGCGGAGCGCGTCGGGGGCGCTCTTCACCTCGATGGGGGCGTCGAGGATCTCGAAGACGCGCCGCGCGCCGATCAGCGACTGCTGCACGCTGTTGACGATCGTCGCGACGTTGTTGACCTGCCCGGAGAATTGCTCGAGGAGGCCGGCGAACACCACCAGGCCCGCGCCGAGCGGCAGGCGTCCCTGGGCCACGAGCCAGCCGCCGTAGCCGAGCAGGACCATCATGTTGATGCGCGTCAGGAAGCCCACCGCCGGCGAAAACAGGCTGACCCGCCAGAAGATCCCGCGCTGCTGCTCGAAACAGTCGCGGTTGGCGGCGTCGAACTTCGCCTGCGCCTCCGCCTCGCGGCCGAAGCCCTTCGTCACCGCGACGCCCTGGATCCCCTCGGCGAGGATCTGCACGAGCCGCTCCACCAGCATGCGGTTGCGCGCGTACTCGGGCTGGATCCGGCTGGAGAACCAGGCCGCCATCGCCCACAGGACCGGCGTGGTCGCCAGGCAGGCCAGCGTCAGCGGCGGGCTGAGGCTTGCCATGTAGATGATGTAGACCGTGAGCGAGATCACCATGATGACGCTCTGGATGAGGACCTGGTCCACGAACATCCGCACGGATTGCACGTCGCCGGTGACGCGCGTGATGATCGACCCGGTGGTGTTGGCGTCGAAGAACCGGAAGCTGAGCTGCTGGAGCTTGTCGTAGACCTCGCCGCGCAGGTCGACCACGAGCTTCTGCTGGACGAGGCGGTTCACCGAGACGGCGTAGACGTAGTTGAGCAGCGCGCGGATCAGCGCGAACACCAGGATCAGGCCCGCGAGCATCGCCAGCACCTGCAGCGGCGGCCAGTCCTCCGGCAACGGCAGCCGGACCCGGCCGGCGGGCAGCGGCGTATGCTCGATCCGGTGGCGGATGTAGTCGATGCCGAGGCCGGTGAAGCTGAGGCCGCCCAGGCCCAGGCTCAGCAGCACGAGCTGGATCCCGAGCACGCGCAGGCAGTGCAACCGGTACCGCCAGGCCAGCCCGAACAGGCGCCGGATGAGCACGGCGTTGCCCGGGGAGGTCTGCGGCGGATCGACAGTGGACATGGAGGGAAAAAATCAACGCTCCCGCGGGCAGCGCCACAAAGAAAATCCCCGGGCACCGGCCTGGGGCATTTTTCCGCTCGCGGCGCTCGCGCCGGCGCGGCAGTCAGGCGGCATGGCCCCCGCCGACGACCGACCCGTCCTCGTCACCGCGCGCCTGCGGCTGCGCCCCTACGAGCCGGCTGATGCCGGGGACGTCCGGCGCCTGGCGGGCGATGCGGCGGTGGCCGCCACCACCCTGATGATCCCGCATCCGTATCCGGAGGGCGCGGCGGAGACCTGGATCGGCACCCATGCCGCGCGCTGGGCGGCGCGGGAAGAACTGGTGCTGGCCATCACCTTGAAGGACCACGGCGCGCTCGTCGGGTCGATCGGCCTGATGTTCGACCGGCCGAATGACCTGGCGGAGATCGGCTATTGGATCGGTGTGCCGCATTGGAACCGCGGCTATGCCACCGAGGCGTTGCGCGCGATGATCGGCTACGGTTTCGGGACCCTCGGGCTCCATCGCATCCAGGCGCACCACATGGTCCACAACGCCGCGTCCGGGCGCGTGATGGAGAAAGCGGGGATGCGGCGGGAAGGCCTGCGCCGCCAGTCCCTGCGCAAGAACGGCGTCTATTACGACACCGTCTTTTACGGCCTCCTCCGCGAGGAATGGACCTGAATCGCGCGCCGACACCGGCGTCCCCCACCCTCGCCGGCCCCCGTCCATTAAGCGCTTGCGTAAAATCGGCCTCCCGCCAGCCTGCCGCGTTGTTGGGTTGGTTGTTGGTTAGATTCTATCGCTACGGAGAATTGTCAGGTGAGCGTCAGAGTTCAGTGATGATTTGAAATCCGGAAATCGGGGACGGGCGGTAAGGCACAGCATCAGCTCGCATCATCACATGGAAAACAGCAAGCTCTACGTCGGGAACCTTCCCTTCGCTAGCACTGCCCAGGACCTCGAGGCCCTGTTTGGTCAGGTCGGAACCGTAGGCGTGGTCGAGATCATCTTCGACAAATTCACCGGCCGTTCGCGCGGCTTCGGCTTTGTCACGATGGGCAGCCCCGAGGAGGCCCAAAAAGCCGTCGAGAAATTCCACGGGTTCGAGATGGAAGGCCGGGCGCTGGCCGTAAACATCGCGCGTCCGCGCGAGGAGCGCCCGCAGCGCTCGTTCGGCGAGGGCGGCGGTGGTGGTGGCGGCGGCTATCGTGGTGGTGGCGGCGGCCGGGGTGGTCGCGGCGGCGGTGGCGGCTACCGCGGCGGTCGCGGTGGCGGCGGCGGCTATCGCGGCGGTGGTGACCGCGGCGGTGGCGGCGGCTACGGCCGCGAGTAAGCGCGCCCGCTTCCGATTCGCTACGAGGCCGGACTCCTGTCCGGCCTTTTTTGCGCTCTCTCCGCGCCCTTAAAGCAGCGTCCCGCGCATGATCATCAATGCCACGCTGAAATAGATGATCAGGCCGGTGACGTCGACGAGGGTGGCGATGAAGGGGGCGCTCGACGTTGCCGGGTCGAACCCGGCCCGCTTGATCAGGAGCGGCAGCATCGAGCCCATCAACGAACCCCAGAGCACGATGCCGACCAACGCCACGCTTACCGTCGTGGCCACCAGCACCCAGTGTTCGCCATAGGTGTGGGGGGAGAGGAGCGACCAGACCGTGATCCGCAGGAATCCGATCGCGCCCAGGATGGCGCCGAGCGACAGGCCCGCCACGATTTCGCGCCGCATGATCCGCCACCAGTCGCGCAGGCGGAACTCACCGAGGGCCAGCGCGCGAATGACAAGCGTGGCGGCCTGCGACCCGGCGTTGCCGCCGGAGCTGACCACCAGCGGCAGGAACAGCGACAGCACGATGGCCTTGGCCATCTCGCCCTCGTAATACTTCAGCGCCGTCGCGGTCAGCATCTCGCCGAGGAACAGCACGACGAGCCAGCTCGCCCGCTTCTTCACCATCTTGTGCAGGGCGATGGTGGTGTAGGGTTCGTCGAGGGCCTCGGAGCCGCCCAGCTTCTGGATGTCCTCGGTGGCCTCCTCGCTGGCCACGTCGAGCATGTCGTCGGCGGTGACGATGCCGATGAGCTTGTTCTCGTGGTTCGTCACCGGCAACGCGATGCGGTCGTACTTGCGGAACACCTGCAGCGCCTTCTCGCGGTCGTCGGCCGGCGAAAGCGTGGCGAAGTTGCCGTCCATCAGCGCGCTGACCTTCGTTTCCGGCGCGGAGAGCAGGAAGCGCCGCACGCGGATGTCGTCGAGCAGGTGCCCGCCCTCGTCGGTCACGTAGATCATGCTCAGGGTCTCGCGGTCGAAGCCGTGCTCGCGGATGTAGTCGAGGGCCTCGCGCACGGTCCAGTCGGCGTGCACCGCGACGAAGTCCAGCGTCATCATGCGCCCGACGCTGTGTTCGGGATACGCGAGCAGGTCCTGCGTGATCTTCCGCTCCTCCGGCGTCAGGAGGCAGATCAGCTGCATCGCGAGGTCGAGCGGCAGCTGGTTGAGAAATTCGGTGCGGTCGTCCGGCGAGAGGTCGTTCAGCAGCGCCGCCGCCTGCGGCTGGGTGAGCGTCTTCAGCAGCTTGTGCTTCGCGTTGTGGTCGAGGTAGGCGAACACGGCGGCCGCGAGTTCCTTCGAGCAGCCGCGGAACAACATCGCGAGCTGCTCGATGGGCAGTTCCGCCAGGATGGGGGCGACGTCCGCCGGCAGCCAGGGAGCGAGCTTCACCTTCAGCGCAGCGTAATCCTTGTTGGCGATGAGCGTGGAAATCTCCGCCTTGATGTTGTTGGCCTGCACCGGCATGGGCGCAAGTTACGCAGGCGCGCCGCCGTGGCAACACCAGCCCGGCAAAACTTCATTGACAGCGGAAACTTAAAATACTCTATCAGTTTCCGTCGCTTCCAATGCCTTCCACCGACGATACCGCCGTCCGTTCCCGCGTGCTCGCCACCGCCCGCCCGCTTTTCTTCGCGCATGGCTACAGCGCGCTGACGATGGACGACCTCGCCCGCGAGCTGGGCATGAGCAAGAAGACGCTCTATGTCCACTTCCCGAGCAAGGACGCGCTCGTCGAGGCGATCCTCAACGGCTTCGTCGCCGAGGTGCGCGGCTCCGCCGAGGCGTTGTTCAACGATCGGACGCTCAGCTTCACGGCCAAGCTGCACCGCTTCACCGAGGCGATGGTGCAGCGCTTCACGCGGATGGGGCCGCACGTCTTCCGCGACCTGCAGCGCTCCGCCCCGCACATCTACCGCCGCATCGAGGAACTGCGGCACAACAATATCCCCCACGTCTTCGGCCAGCTCGTCCGCCAGGGCCAGGCCGACGGCATGATCCGCCCCGACCTCGACCCGGACTTCGCCATCGAATTCTGGCGGCCGGCCATCCAGAGCCTGATGCACCCGGACACGCTCGAGCGGCTCGGCCTGCCGTCCGACCGGATGTTTGCCCAGGCGGTCGACCTTTTCTTCCACGGATTGCTCACGCCCGCCGGGCGCAAAGACCATGAAAAACACGTCGCCTCCTGACCGCGCCCGCACCGGCGCCCTCCTCCTCGTCCTCGCCCTCGCCAGCCTGCTGGCCGGCGCCTGTGCGCGCTCGAACGGCGCCCGCGCCGGCGAGCTCGTGCTCTCCGGCAACCTCGAGGTCAACGACACCCAGCTCGGCTTCAAGGCCTCCGGCCGGGTCATCGAGCGCGCCGTGGCCGAGGGCGACCACGTCGCCGCCGGCCAGCTCATCGCGCGGCTCGACGACGCCGAGCAGCAGGCGCAGCTCGCCCTGCGCCGCGCCGAGCTCGCCGCCGCCGAGGCCGGGCTGGCCGACCTGGTCGCCGGCGCCCGGCCCGAGGAGATCGCGGCCGCGCAGGCCGCGGTCCACAGCGCCGAGGCCGAGCACGACCGCGCCCAGCTCGATTTCAAGCGCCAGCAGGAGCTGCTCGGCCACGAGGCCATCTCCAACCGCGAATTCGAGGCCGCCTCGGCCCAGCTCAAGGTCGCCGCGGCGCGCGCCAGCGAGGCCGCCGAGCACCTCAAGCTCGTGCAGGCCGGACCGCGGGCCGAGCAGGTCACCCAGGCGCGCGCCCGCGTCGAGCAGGCCCGCGCCGCCGTCACGCTCGCCACGACGCTGCTCGACAACACGCGCCTCATTGCGCCGATCACCGGCACCGTCCTCTCGCACAACGTCGAGCCGGGCGAGTTCGTCTCGCCGGGCACGCCGGTGGTCACGGTGGCCGACACCACGCACGTGTGGGTTCGCGCCTATCTCGACCAGCCCGACCTGGGCCGCGTCCGGCACGGCCAGAAGGTCGTGGTGCGCACCGACAGTTTCCCTGGCCGCGATTTCGAGGGCACGGTGGGCTTCATCGCCTCCGAGGCCGAGTTCACGCCGAAGACGGTGCAGACGCCGAAGGAGCGCGTGAAACTGGTCTTCCGCCTGAAAATCGACGTCGCCAACCCGAAGGACGAACTGAAACCCGGCATGCCGGCCGACGTGATCCTGCCCGCCGCGAGCTGACGCCCGGCCCGCCGCCCCGCCATGCCCGCGCCCGCCATCCATGCCACCGGCCTGCGCCGCGCCTTCGGCGAACTCGTCGCGGTCGCCGGCCTCGACCTGGAGGTCGCCGCGGGCGAGATCTTCGGCCTCGTCGGCCCGGACGGCGCGGGCAAGACGACGACGATGCGGATGCTCACCGGCATCCTGCCGCCCAGCGGCGGCACCGCGCAGGTCGCCGGCTGCGACGTCGTCCGCGACGGCGAGCGCCTGCGCGAGCACATCGGCTACATGAGCCAGCGCTTCGGGCTGTATCCGGACCTGACCGTGGCGGAGAACATCGATTTCTACGCCGACATCTACCGCGTGCCGGCGCGCGAACGCGCCGCGCGCACCGCGCGCCTGCTCGCGTTCAGCAACCTCACGCCCTTTCGCCAGCGCCTCGCCGGCAACCTGTCCGGCGGTATGAAGCAGAAGCTCGGCCTCGCGTGCGCCCTGATCCACACGCCCAAGGTGCTCTTCCTCGATGAGCCGACCAACGGCGTCGACCCCGTCTCGCGCCGCGACTTCTGGCGCATCCTCTACCAGCTCGTGCGCGAGGGCGTGACGCTGTTCGTCTCCACCGCCTATCTCGACGAGGCCGAGCGGTGCAACCGCCTCGCCCTCCTGCACGAGGGCACGCTGCTCGGGCTGGGCACGCCGGCCGAGGTCAAGGCGATGATGCCGGGCGCGCTGCTGGAGCTGCGCACGTCCGCGCCCCGCCGCACGGCCGCGCTGCTGCGCGCGCGCCTCCCGGAGGTCGGCGTGGGCCTCTTCGGCGACCGCCTGCACCTCGCCGTGCGCGACGTCGCCGGCCTCGAGGCGCGCGTCCGCGCCCTCGTGGCCGAAGGCGGCTTCGAGTTCCACTCCCTGCGCCCGGTCGAGCCGTCGCTCGAGGACGTCTTCGTGGCCGTCCTCGCCGAACGCGCGCCCGCCGCCTGATCCGCCGCCATGCGCGCCCCGCCCACCCGTGCCGAGAACATCGTCGAGGTCGAGAACCTCGAGAAGCGCTTCGGCTCGTTCCGCGCCGTCGCCGGCCTCACGTTTTCCGTCCAGCGCGGCGAGATCTTCGGTTTCCTCGGGCCGAACGGCGCGGGCAAGTCCACCACCATCCGGCTGCTCTGCGGGCTGCTCACGCCAACCGCGGGCCGCGGCCGGGTCGCGGGCTTCGACATCGTGCGCGAGACCGAGAAGATCCGCACGCGCATCGGCTACATGAGCCAGAAGTTTTCGCTCTACGACGAACTCACGGTGGAGGAGAACATCGACTTCTACAGCGGGATCTACCGGCTGCCGCGGGAAAAGAAGGGCCCGCGCAAGGATTGGGTGCTGGCCATGGCCGGGTTGCGCGAGCACCGGCGCTCCCGCACGGGCGAGCTGTCCGGCGGCTGGAAACAGCGGCTCGCCCTCGGCTGCGCCGTCCTGCACGAGCCGCCCATCCTCTTCCTCGACGAGCCGACCTCCGGGGTCGACCCCAACAGCCGCCGCCAGTTTTGGGAGCTCATCTACGCGCTCTCCGGGCAGGGCGTCACGGTCTTCGTGACGACGCACTACATGGAGGAATCGGAATACTGCGACCGGCTCGGCATCGTCTATCGCGGCGAGCTCATCGCCCTCGGGACGCCGCGGGAGTTGAAGTCCCGCCACATGCCCGAGGCCGTGCTCGAGCTCGACTGCGACCGGCCCAACGACGCCATGCTCGCCCTCGAGCGGCTGCCCGCGGTCAAGGAAGTGGCGCTGTTCGGCAAGGGGCTGCACGTCGTCGCGGCCGATCCCGCCGCGGCGGACGGCGCCATCCGCGCGGAGCTGGCCGCCCAAGGCTTCCGGCTCGCGCGCCTCGAGCGGATCACGCCCACGCTCGAGGATGTGTTCGTCTCGCTCATCGAGGCGCGCGACCGCGCCGGCGCGGCGCAAACGGAGGTGCGCCAGTGAACCCCCGCCGCTTGCTTGCCATCGCGCGCAAGGAGACGCTGCACATCCGCCGCGATATCCGCAGCCTGATCCTCGCGGTTGGCATCCCGATGCTGATGCTCTTCATGTTCGGGTATGCGCTGACGCTCGACGTCGACCGGGTGCCGTTCGTCGTGTGGGACCAGAGCCGCACGCCCGCGAGCCGCGAGTTCCTGGCCCGCTTCACCGCCACCCGCTATTTCGACTATCGCGGGCCGGTCGCCGGCTATGCCGCGCTGGAACACGCGATCGACACCCGCGAGGCGATGCTCACCCTCGTCGTTCCGCCGGACTTTGCCCGCGCCACGACCGCGGGCCGGGCCGTAACGGTCCAAGCCATCGTCGACGGCACCGATGCCAACACCGCCGGGATCGTGCTCGGGTATGCCGGCGCCATCGCCACCGCTTACGACCAGCAACTGCTGTTTGCCGAGGTCCGCCGGCTCACCGGCCGGCCGCCGGCCCCGCCGATCGACCTGCGCACCCGGGTCTGGTTCAACGCCGACCTCGAAAGCAAGAACTTCATCGTTCCCGGCATCATGGCCGTGATCATGGGCCTGATCGCGGCGCTGCTGACGTCGCTGACCATCGCCCGCGAGTGGGAGCGCGGCACGATGGAACAGCTCGTCTCCACGCCGGTGAAGCGCGCCGAGCTGATCCTCGGAAAGCTCCTGCCATACGTGGGCATCGGGCTCGCCAACATGGTCATCGCCGTGCTCATGACGGTGTTCCTGTTCGCCGTGCCGCTCCGCGGCAGCGTGGTGCTCCTTTTCGCCGTCGGCACGATGTTCGTCGTCGGCACCCTCGCGCAGGGCGTGCTCATCAGCACGGTCGCGCGCCAGCAGCTGCTCGCCAGCCAGATGGCGATGATCTCGACGTTCCTGCCCGCGTTCCTGCTCTCCGGCTTCGCCTTCGCGATCGCGAACATGCCCGTCGTCGTGCAGGGCATCACTTACATCGTGCCGGCGCGGTATTTCGTGGCCCTCGTCAAGGGCATCTTCCTGCGCGGGGTCGGCCTGGCCGTGCTCTGGCCGGACGCCCTCTTCCTCACCGTCTTCGCCTTGGTCGCCATCGCACTCTCCATCCGCCTGACGCGCAAAACCCTCGACTGAAAACGCCCGCGCCCCCGCCGAATTCCTCGCGCCGCCATCCTCCCGCCTGACCCGTCCCACAACTAAAATCATGGGCGAACGCATCCTCACCATCCTCCGCAAGGAGTTCCGCTCCGTCTTCCGCGACCCGCGGATGCGCATGGTCATCATCGGCGTGCCGCTGATCCAGACGCTGGTCTTCGGTTATGCCGTCTCCCTCGACGTGCGCCACGTGCGCCTGGCGATCGTCGATCGCGACGCGACGCCCGCCAGCCGCGCGCTCATCGCGCGCTTCACGGGTTCGAATTACTTCGATGCCGTCGCCCGCACGCCGAATACCGCCGTCGCGCGCGCCCTCGTCGACGCCAGCGATGCCGCCGCCATCCTCCAGATCAATGCCGGGTACGAGCGCGAACTGCGGGGCGGCCGCCCCGCCGAGGTCCAGCTCGTCGTCGACGGCTCGGATTCCAACACCGCGCGCTTCGTCGTGAATTACGCGCAGCAGATCGGCGCCGCCGCGAACACCGACTTCCTGCTCGACCAGCTGCAGCGGCGGGCCGGGGCCGCCCCGGCCGGCGCGCGCGTGACCCTCGCGGCCCGCGCGTGGTTCAACGCCGACCTCGAGAGCCGGAACTACTACGTGCCCGGCATCATCGCGATGCTGGTCATGCTCATCAGCCTCATGCTCACCAGCATGGCGATCGTGCGCGAGAAGGAGATCGGCACCATCGAGCAGATCATGGTCACGCCGATCCGGCCGGTGGAGTTCATCCTCGGCAAGTGCGCGCCGTTCGCCGTCATCGGCTTCGTCAACACCGCGATGGTCACCGCCATCGCGCTGCTGTGGTTCCAAATTCCGTTCCGCGGCAGCTTCCTCCTGCTCCTGCTCGGCGTCGCGCTCTTCCTGCTCAGCACCCTGGGCATCGGGCTCTTCATCTCGACCGTCAGCCAGACGCAGCAGCAGGCGATGATGACGACCTTCTTCTTCTTTTTCCCCGCGATGCTTTTCTCCGGGTTCATCTTCCCGATCGCGAACATGCCGCCCGTGATCCAGTGGCTCAGCCTGCTCGACCCGCTGCGCTACATGCTGATCGTGATCCGCGGGGTGTTCCTGAAGGGCGTCGGCTTCGACGTGCTCTGGACGCAGTTCGCCGCGCTCGCCGCGCTGGGAGTCGTGGTCATGACCTTCGCCGTCGGCCGCTTCCACAAAAACCTCTCCTGATCCGCCCACCCTTTCCGCCATGAAGACGCCGTCCGTTCTCCTCGTCCTCGCGCTGGCCGCGGTCCCCGCCGCCCGCGCCCAGTCACCCGCGCTTTCGCTCGAAGACTGCCTGAAGCTCGCAGCGGAGAAACAGCCCGCTCTCGTCGCCGCGCAGGCCGGAGTGGCCGCCGCCGCCGCCGCCGTGGGCGAGGCGCACGCACCGTACTATCCCTCGCTTGACCTCAACGCCGGCTATCACCGCTGGCAGCGCCGGGCCTTCCTGCCCTCCGGCCTGGTGCTGCCCGGTGGCCACCTCCCCGGGCTGATCGGTCCGCTCGACGACTGGACCGGCGGGGTCAGCTCGCGCGTGACGCTCTACGACTTCGGCGAGCGCCGCGCCGGACTTGACGCTGCGGTGGCCCGCCGCGCCGCGGCTTCGGCCGATGCCGTCGCCGCCCAGGCCGACGTGCGCCTGTCGGTCCAGACGGCCTTCTACACGCTGGCGGCCGCCGAGGACATGCAGGTCGTGGCCCAAAAGAACCTCGACCGCACGCAGCGCCACCTGCGCCTCGCGGAAGCCCGCCGCCAAAGCGGCGCCGTGCCGCAGGCCGATGTGTTGCGCATGCAGGCCGAGGTCGCCGCCGCCGACCTCCAGGTGATCGGCGCGCGGAGCCGCGTGCGCATTGCCACCGGCCAGCTCAACACGGCCATCGGCCGGCCGGCGGAAACGCCGCTGGCCATCGCGGCCCCGGCGGTCGCACCACCTCCCGCCGACGCGATCGATCCCGCCGCGGCGGCGGACCGCGCCCTGGCCCACCGCCCGGAACTTGCGTCGGCGGAAAAACGCGCCGAGGCCGCCAAGGCCGGCGTCGCCGCCGCCCGGGCGGCGCGCACGCCCAAGCTTCGCGCCGATGGCTCGTATGGCTGGAACGACACCGGCTTCCTGCCCGAGACGCGCGAATGGCAGGCCGGGCTTTCGATCGACCTGCCGGTTTTCGACGGTGGCAGCCGCGCCCACCGACTCGCCCGTTCCCGGGCCGAGCAGGCGCGCGAGGAGTCGCGGCTGGAGGCCCAGCGCCTGCAGGTTCGCCAGGAAGTGTGGGCCGCGGCCACCGAACTCGACCGGGCGTGGGCGTCGATCGCCGCCAACGAGACCGCCGTGAAGGCGAGCGCGGAAAGCCTGCGCGTCGTGCAGGAACGTTACGAGAGCGGCGCCGCCGTGATCACCGACCTGCTCGACACGCAGACCGCCCTCGCCCGGGCGGAAGCTTCGCTGGCCGGTGCGCGCTGGGATTACCTCGCCGCCCGCGCCGCCTTCGACCGCGCCACCGGCGCGACGCCGTAGGCCGTGCCTGTAGGAGCCTGCTTGCAGGCGATGGGAAGGAACGTCGCTTCCACGAAATCGCCTGCAAGCAGGCTCCTACAGGCTGCGGCTCTGGCAATTCTGGTTGGATGCCGCCATTGGCCTGCATTGGCTCTGGCTGATGGCAGCCGACTTATCAATCAATTGAAAACGAGAGAGACTGTTCCACCGCGCAGGCCACGGGCCGTCCGCCCTTCCGGGCCGGGGTGAATCTCCAGTTTCTTACGGCCTCCACCGCCGCAGTGGCAAAGGCCTCATCGGTGGCTGCGGCGCATTGGATCTGCGTCGTTTTCCCGTTTTCGTCGATGATGAAGTCGATCAGCACTTCCCCGCTTACACCAGGGCGCCTAAACTGCGGAGGAAAGACCGGCTGCTGCATTGCTTTGACCACCGGCTTCACGTCTACGTCCTTTATTTTGAAGTAGCTGCCGGTGAAGGCAACATGCCGCTCAATTCGCGCCGGAGCGCTCGTTGAAGCAGCGGCACACCCGGCGAAAAGGGTCACGGCCAGCGCGACACTTAATGCGATAAACAGGCGGAGCATCATGGATTCTGGGCCCAATAGTGCTAATGGATTGGCGCACCCGGCAGCGGAATGCCCCAGGGGTTGGTGGAATTGTTGAGGTTGGCTCCTCCCGCTGGAAATGTCCTGTCTGCACTCATGCGTTCGACCACATGGCGGACCGCTTCCAGCTTCTTGCCCAAAAGGTCATCGATGAGTTTGCGCCCCAGCGGACTTGCGGTCGGGCGGGCCTCCTCCAGGGCTTGCCGGATCGCCGGATGAGAGGGGACGTTGTAGGCGAGCATCATCATGGAGGTGGACCGCGCATCGTAGATGCTCCACTTGTCATCCTTAGCCTGGGCGAATTGCTCCACCAGCTTCCGGACATAACCCTTGTCACCGGAAGCGAGGAACGCGCCCAGCAATTTCCCCGGGGTGGAATAATCCGGCCTCGACTCATCCACTCCGCCGGATTCGGCCAGCTCCAAGGCCGCGTCGAACGATGTCTGGATCAGATGATCGTCCACCGTGCGATCGATCACCCGCCGCCATTCCGCCACACGGTCAGGATTGGCCGCAAACACCTCCCCAAAGAATCCGGTCATGATATTCCGGCGGATCACGTACCCGAACATCTGTGGGTCACCCGCCTTTAGGAAGTCGCCCGTCTCCACCACCTCGATGGCCCGCGAGATCATTTCCGGCCGGGGGTGCCGGTAATAGTTCGTCATGAACAGCGCGAGATCCTGTGCCGTGTCGATCTGCTCGACCTGCGCGACGGGAATCTCCGTCGCCGCCGCCGGCACGGCCCGGAGCAGCAACAGCAGCCGATCAGCCCCACCCTGCGCCGCGGGCAGCCGGACTGCCGTCCATTCGCCCGGGCGCAGCGCCAGCTGAATTCGATCCTTGAAGCTCGCCAGCACGGGCCGACCGACGTCGAGGTTGACGCCGGGGACCGCCGCGCGCCCTGACACTGCGGTGAGATCCAGGTCGCAGGCGAGTCGGAGCGAGCCGTCCGCCGCGTCCGGCGCCTTGAGCGACAGCTGGAGCTGGCAATGCGGCACGTCCGGTGAGTCGCGGGTGAGGTCCCGGACTCTCAGGGTGCCGTCCGCCTGCTTCTCCAGGTACTGCATCGGCGCCGCGGAACGAATTTTCACGGCTTTGTCCGGCTCCAAAAAAATGGCGGGCAGACCGATCGGATTGAAGAGCCGGGGCGGAGCGCCGCGGCTCCACGCGAATTCCGCGCCGCGGAGCTCGAGGGTGTCACCATCGAAAGCCAGGGTCGCAGGCGCGTGCGCCACGACGACGCCGTCCGTCTCCGGTGCCTGTCCCGCGGAGGCTTCCCCCGCATGAAAATCGCTTTGTTTGAAGACGTACGCGCTGGTTTCGATGCGATAAGTCTCGCCGGCGATGCCCGGCAGCGTCGGCAGGATGGCGACGGCCACCATCGCCAGGCAGGAGTGCAGGTTGTTCATGGCTCGGATGGGATCGCGCCCGGTGGAACAGGAAGACACGCTATCAGATCCACGCGCGACATACCCGCCATTATGCGCTGGCCGGAAAAATAATCGCGGCGCGGCGCCGTCGTCCCAATCCGGCGGCCAGTGGAGTCGCCGCCCTACCCTTTGACAGCTGGCGGCGTGGCGGCCGGCAGCGAGGCGACGTGCACGGTCTGGGTCGGGAACGCGAACGAGAGGCCGCGCGCCTCGACCGCGCGCATGAAGGCGAGATTCAACCGCTGGCGCAGGACCATGTGATTGTGGAAATCCGGGTCCTTGACGTTGAAGACGATCCAGATGTCGAGCGACGAAGAGTTGAAGTCGCGAAAATAGCAGATCACCGAAGCCGGGTCGATTTCGGGCTCCGCGAGGAGCAACCGGCGGACCTCGGCCACCAGTTCCTCCATCTGGGCGGCGGTGGTGTCGTAGGTCAGGGTGAGCACCTGCTCAACGCGGCGGCCGGTGAAACGGGACAAGTTGACGATGGACTCGGCCGCCACCATCTTGTTCGGCATCACGATGAGCGACTTGTCGATCAGGCGCAGCTTGGTCGAGCGCAGGCCGATGTCCTCGACCGTGCCGACGTTGCCCTGGATCTTGATCACCTCGCCCAGCTTGAAGGGCTGGTCGATGGCGACCACGATCGAGCCGAAGAGGTTCGCGATCGTGTCCTGCGCGGCGAGGGCGAAGGCCAGGCCGCCGATGCCGAGGCCCTGCAGGATCGTCGTGACATTGTAGCCGAGGCTCTGGACGATGAGCAGGACGCCGAAGACGACCGATACCGCAATGAGGGTCTTCTTGATCCAAGGCATGAAGGCGGCGACGCCCATTTGCCGCTCGCGCGCCACCTCGTGGGCGTGGTCGAGCAACGCGTCGAGTGCGCGCAGAAGGCCCCAGAACATCACCAGCGAGAAGGCCACCGTCGAGCCGTAGCCGATCACCCGGTCGTTCACCTCGGAGAACTTCAGCACCTTCAGGGCGCTGAAGATGCCGACCAGCATGATGAAGGTCGCCACGGGCGCCTCCATCGCCGGGAACAGCTTGTCGTCGAGGGTCGTCTCGGTCTTGGCCGCGAATTTCTTGAGCTGGTTGAAGATGATGTTCGTCACGACCCGCCGCAGCAGAATCGCGGCGGCGAGGAAGAGCAGCGCGAGGCCGTAGTGCGCCCAGGTGTTGCCGGTGGCTGGCACGTTGAAGCGCACCAGGACGGCATCGACCAGGTGCTCGAGGAAATCCGGCGGCGGTGGCGGCTGGTTGCGGGTGGCGACGACGGCGGCCGCGGCCGTGGTCGTGTCGTGCTCGGCGGCATCGGCGGCCTTGTCCTGGGCCGTCGCAATCAGCGCGAGGCCAAGGAACAAGAGGGAGACGAAGTGGTGACGGAGCTTCATCGCGGGAAAGGTGCCCTTTGGAAAAGCTTCCCGGGCGGGTTGTCAATGGTATCGGGTGCACGGTTGCTGTTCATTCCGCTGCGTGACCGCGTGCGGAGCCTTGTCGGAGACTGCTTGCAGGCGATGGGGCCGGAGGTGTCGCGAAAATCGCCAGCAAGCAGGCTCCTACAGGAGGCGAAGCCCCACCCGGAAAAATTCAATTCCGCCGCCGCCGCTGCCAGGCCAGGGCGGTCAAAACGACCCCGGCGGCCAGGCCCCATTCGACCACGTGCACCAGCCAGGCCGAAGGGTGCAACGCCTCAGTCACCAGCCGGTCGGTCATGATCATCTCGCCGCCGACTTTGCCGAGGATCGCGGAGCCCAGGTAAATGATGAGCGGGTAACGATCCATCAACTTCGCCAGCAGGTTGCTGGTGAACACCACCAGCGGGATGCTCAGGCCCAGGCCGAAGAGAAGCAGGGCCAGGCTGCCCTTCGACGCACCGGCCACCGCCAATACGTTGTCGAGGGACATCGTGACGTCCGCGATGAGGATCAACCAAACCGCCTGCCATAGGCCGCTGGCCTCGCGCCCGTGCAGCTCCTCGCCGGTGTTGTCGAGGAGGAGCTTGACGCCGATCCAGAGGATCAGGACGCCGCCGGCCAGCTTGACATAGCTGATCGCGAGCAACTGGGCTGCCACAAAGGTCAGGGCCACCCGCAGGGCCACCGCCAGGCCCGCGCCCATTGCGATGCCGATCAGCCGTTGCTTGGCGGGGAGCCGACGGACGGCCAGCGCGATGACCACGGCGTTGTCGCCGGCCAGCACGATGTCGATCAGGACGATGCTCAGGATCGCCGCTGCCCACTGCCAGGGCGTGTGCAGGTTCACGGTCGAGACTTCAGCGAAGAGGCAGAGCATGCCGCGTCCGAGTCTTTCCGGCCGGCGAGGCGCGTCAATGGCTGAAGGTGGAGCCGGCACAGCGAGCAGGTTCGGTCCACACGGAGCAAGGGCTCGGCCCCGAATCGGGCCTGCGGCGGAGGGCTGGTCTCCTGACCAGCCGGGTTTAGTGCGGCCTGGTCGGCCGGGAGGCCGACCCTCCCGGGGATTTGCTTCGCGCCCACACCGTCGCACCGCGCGCCGGCAAAGAAAACCGCCGGGGCCGCTAAGCGACTCCCGGCGGTCTTGTCCGCAGTGCGGACCCAAGTCCGGCGGCCTACCCCTAAGCCGCCGGATATGATAAGGACTGGGAAAGCTTATCCCGTGCCGGTTCCGCGGCGCCTTTGCTTTGTAACAAAAGCGCACGGCGCCGGCCCGGGAAAAAGGGCCGAACGCCGATGGCGTCCGGCCCGGAATCTCTAAACCCAAGTATCGCGCTCAGGTGATGGCGATCTTGCGGGGCTTGGCGGCCTCCGCCTTCGGCAGCATCAGGTGCAGCACGCCGTCCTTGAGTTCGGCCGAGCTCTTGTCGACGTCGATGTCGCCCTCGTGCGTGAGTGTCAGCTCGAAGTCCGCGCGCGGCGTCTCGCGATAGAGCACCGTCCATTCGGCCGGTGGCGTCCAGGCGCGGCGGCCGACGATGGTCAGCTGGTCGGCCTGGGCGGTGATCTCGAGGCCGTCCTTCGCGACGCCCGGCAGCTGGACCGTCAGGTCGTAGCCGTGCTCATCCTCGCGGACGTTGAAGGCGGGCTTGATGCGTGCATCGGTCGACGGGCTGGGCTGGCCGCGCGCGATGCGGGTCGCCTGGCCGAGGTTGGGAATGAGTGAACGTAGAAGTGTCATGGCAGGGATCTCCGGTTACTTGATTTCGATGGTGACCTTCCGGGGCTTGGCTTCCTCGCGTTTCGGGAGGGTGACGTTGAGCACGCCGTTCTCGTAATTGGCGCTGACCTTGTCGGCCTGCACCGCGTCCGAGAGGGCGATCGAGCGGTTGAGCGAGAAGGTCTCGGTCACCTTGCCGTCATCGTCGGTCACCTTGCGGTTGCCGTTGATGGTCAGGTAGCCGTCGACCACCTCGACGCTGATGTCGTTGCGGTTCAGGCCGGGCAGCTCGGCCCGGACGTACGTGTTGTCCTTGTCCTCGTAGAGGTCCACGGGGAAACGGTGTTCGAAGGCCGGGGCGGCAAAGTCGCCCAGGGCCGATTCGAACAGCCGGTCGATTTCGGACTCGAGCCCGCTCCACGGGCTGCGGCCGAACGCAGGCACGAGGGAGCTCGTGCGCGGATAGCTGTAGCGAATGAGGTTCATGGGTGGTGTCTCCTTGGTTGTGGTTGTCTGCCCGGGGTATTGCTTGCCGCGTGCCGGAGGGGCCGGCGGCGCAAGTGACGAAAAAACCGCGACTTAATTTTCGCGGCCTTCCAGGCGGCGGGAAATCCTGCCCCGGTGTGTCGTCACACCGGGAAATTCCGGCACGGCGGGCCCCTGGACCAATGATCACGCCCGGTTCCGCGGGCCAAATCCCTCCCCCTGAAATAGCCCAAGCTCGATTCCACCAAGGTCCCAACCCTGCCTGGCAGTGGATTCCGCAGACCCGCCGGGAGAGCGTGAAGCTGAACTTCGCGCCAACTCGGTTATCCGGATTAAGCCGGGAAAAAATACACGGGCTAGTGGAAGAAATCTGAAGGATTGAGCGCGGGCGCGGCGTTGTACTCCAGAATCCGCACATAACCTACCCCTATGAAACATTTCCTTCCCCGACTCGCGTTGCTGGCTCTTGCCCTGGTCTGCACGGCCGGCGCCGCGCAAGACCTGTCCCGTCAAAAGTCCATCCAGGACTGGTATCGCGCTTGGGAAACCCACGATTGGAGTTTGCTGGAACAGGCGCTCGGCGATGGCTTCACGTTTTCCAGTCCGCTGGACGACCATATTGACGTGCAGCATGTGAAGGAGAGGTGCTGGCCCAATACCTATAAGATCAAACGATTCGATATCGATAACGTGGTGACGGACGGGGATAACGTATTTGTCGTCTCCACTGGGTGGACCACGGACGGAAAATTCGCCCGGAACGCCGACTACTTTCACCTGAAAAACGGAAAGATCCAGGCCTACGAGTGCTTCTTTGGACCCGGGATCAATTATCCCAATTCGGGAAAGTAGGATTCTCGGTCCGCCGGCGCGGTGCCGGCAAGGGAGCATCTTCCAGCAAATCCAGCCGATCGCGCCGAGGCTGGTCGGGTGAAAACGCCCGCCGGCACAGTGACGCGGTTTTCCACCCGGGCGGGTGGACTTTGCCATGGCTTCCGGCGGGCCGTTGGCTTCAATCGTCGTTCCTCGTTTATGACTTTCGACTTCGACACCGTCTTGGAACGCCGCGGCACCGACTCCCAGAAATGGCAGAAATATGCCGGCCGCGATATCCTGCCGATGTGGGTCGCCGACATGGACTTCAAGTCGGCGCCGGCCATCCTCGCGGCCCTGCAGGAGCGGGTGGCGCAGGGAGTCTTCGGTTATTCCCGACCGGTGAAATCAACGGTCGATGCTTTCGTCGACGCCTGCGCCCAACGCTATGGCTGGAAGATCGACCCGGCCTGGCTCGTCTGGCTGCCGGGGCTGGTGGTCGGGCTCAATGTCATCACTCGGGCGTTTGCGCAGCCCGGCGAGGAGGTGCTGACGCTCACGCCGGTCTATCCGCCTTTCATGAGCGCGCCCCGCAACAGCGGCCGGGTTTCCGTCCAGGTGCCGTTCCGCCTCGCAGCCGCGGCGCGCCGCTGGGAAATCGATTGGGATGCCCTCGAACGCGCGGTCACGCCCAAGACCCGCCTGTTCTTCCTCTGCAATCCGCACAACCCGCTCGCGCGCGTCTGGCGGCGGGAGGAGCTCGAACGCCTCGCGGCTTTCTGCGCGAGGCACAACCTGCTCCTCTGCTCCGACGAGATTCATTGCGACCTGATCCTCGACGACCTGCCCCACGTCCCAACCGCGCTGCTCGGTGCGGGCGTGGCCGAGCGCACGGTCACGCTCATGGCGCCGAGCAAGACCTACAATGTCCCGGGCCTCGGCACGTCGATCGCCATCATCCCGGACGCCCAGCTGCGCCAGGAGTTCGTCCGCGCGACCGCCGGGATCGTCGCCGAGGTCAACGCGCTGGGCTACACGGCGTGCGAGTCCGCCTACCGCGACGGCGAGCCGTGGCGCCGGGAACTCATCGCCTATCTCCGCGGCAATCGCGATTACCTGCTCGACTTCGTCGCGCGGGAGCTGCCGGGCGTCGTGGTCGAGGCGCCGGTCGAGGCCACTTATCTCGCCTGGCTCAACGTGTCCGCCCTCCACCTCAAGGACCCGGTCGCGCACTTCGAGGCGCACGGCGTCGGCTTGAGCGACGGCGCCTATTTCGGCGCCGCGCGCGGTTCCCATGTCCGGATCAACTTCGGCTGTCCGCGCGCCACCCTCGCCGAGGCGCTGCAACGCATGAAGCGCGCCGTCGCCGCGGCGTGACCTCCAGGTGAAACATTCCCTGCAGGCCGTGTTTTTCATCCTGGTGCTGCTGGCGTTGTCCCAGGCGGCGTGGCAGCACTCGCGGCTGCCCGCGCGGGTCGCGATTCACTTCAACGCCGCCGGGCGCCCCGACGGCTGGGCGCCGCGCGAGGTCCAGACGACACTGCATGTCGGCACCATCCTGTTCATGGCCGCGCTGATCGAGGGTCTCGCCCTGATCCAGGCGCGGCTGCCGGCGAAACTGATCAACCTGCCGCATCGCGACTACTGGCTCGCCGCGGAAAGGGCGGAAGCGACGCGCGCCTGGCTGGTCGGCTCAGTCCTGGCGATCGGCTGTGCCTTGCTCGCCTTCTTCATCGGACTTTTTCACCTCCTCTACCTCGCCAACCTCGCCCCGGCGCCGCGGCTCACGCCGGAAGTCTGGTGGCTGGTGGGCGGGCTGGTGGGCGTGGTGCTCGCCTCGCTCGGGCGCCTGCTGGCCCGCTTCGGCCGCCGGCCGGCCGCCTGAGCCATGCGGATCGGACCCTACGAGTTCGCGTCGAATCTGTTTCTCTCGCCCTTGGCGGGCTACACCAACCTGCCCTTCCGGCTGGTCGTGCGCGAGATCGGCGGCCTCGACTGGGCCACGACGGACCTCGTAAACGCGCGCTCGCTCCTCGAGCGCAACCCGCGCGGGCTCCAGCTCATCCGCACCTGCGCCGCCGAAAAACTCCTCGCCATCCAGCTCTTCGGCGCCGTGCCGGAGGAGATGCGCGACGCGGCCCTGTTTGTCGAATCGCTCGGCATCGCCTCGGTCGACATCAACATGGGCTGCCCGGTGAAGAAGGTCACGGTCATCGGCGGCGGCTCGGCCATGATGACCGAGCTGAACAAGACCGCCGCCCTCGTCCGCGGCATGGTGGAAGCCGTCAAGATTCCCATCACCGCCAAGATGCGCCTCGGCTGGGACGACCAGAACCTCACCGCGCCCGACCTCGCCCGCGTGCTCGAGGACGCCGGCGTCGCCGCCATCTTCGTTCACGGCCGCACGCGCGCGCAAGGCTTCGGCGGCACGGTCAACCTCGCGGGCATCCGCGCCGTCGTGCAGGCCGTCCGGCGCATCCCGGTGATCGGCAACGGCGAC
>DATJES010000028.1:0-230131 GCA_035496355.1 Lacunisphaera sp.
TGCGCTCGGCGCCGACCGGCGCGACATAATGAAACTGATCGTCGGACAAGGTATGGTCCTGGTCCTGATTGGCGCTGGACTCGGGCTCGTGCTGGCCCTTGCGTTAACACGAGTAGTAAAGAGTTTGCTCTTCGGTATCAGCGCAACCGATCCCTTGACGTTCGCCGCTGTTGTACTGGTGTTGGTGGGCGTGGCGCTCGTGGCATGTTATCTGCCGGCGCGACGGGCGACGAAGGTCGATCCGCTCGTGGCGCTCCGAGCGGAGTAGAGCCGCAAGTATCAAGTACCAGGTAACCAAGCACCAAGTCCGATCTCATAGCTCGTTCTCATTCTCGTGATCGTTCTCGTTCCCTCGTTTTTCTCCGTGCATTCCCCATCCGAATCCCAACCCCAAGAGAACGATTAAGAGAACGAGAAGGAAAAAGATATCTGCTCACCGCTCACTGCTCACCGCTCACATGTCCGCCTCCCTCCTCCTCACCACCCGCTCCCTGCTGAAGAGCCCGGGCTTCACGCTGACCGCCATCGCCACCCTCGCCCTCGGCATCGGTGTCAACACCGCGATGTTCTCGGTGGTGAACACGCTGCTCCTGCGCCCGGCGCCGTACCCGCAACCGGAACGGATCGTGCGGCTGTTCCGGACCACCGCCGAGGCGCGCGACTGGACGCTCTCGCTGCCCGACCTGCGCGATGCCGCGACGAGCGACGCCTTCGCGACCGTGACGCCGTTCCAGTGGTGGAGCTTCAGCCTGGCCGAGCCCGGCCAGCCGGCCGAGCTGCTTAACGGCGCCATCGCCGCGGCCAATCTTTTTGAAACGCTCGGCGTCCAACCCTTCCTCGGGCGCGGCTTCACCGCGGAGGAACAGCAGCCCGGGCGCGATCGCGTCGCCGTGATCAGCTATGAGTGCTGGCAGCGCCACTTCGGGGGCGATCGCGCCGTCATCGGCCGCGTGCTGCGCATCGACGGCCAAAGTGTCGAAATAATCGGCGTCATGCCCGCCCGGGCCGAGTACCCGCTATTCTGGGGCAAGCTCGACCTTTGGCGCCCGTTGCCGCTGACCAATGACTGGCGCGAGAGCCGCGACGTGCGCTGGCTAAACGCCATCGCCCGCCTGAAGCCCGGCGTCTCACCCACCCAGGCTCAGGCCTCCACCACCGCCATCGCCAGCCGCCTCGCCCATGATTTTCCGGGGACCAATGCCGGCCAGGGCATGGCCGTCGTCCCGCTCGTCGGCTCGGAATTGAACGCTGCCCACCGCGCCTTGACCTGGCTCACGCTCGGGCTCTCCGGTTTCGTCCTGCTCATTGCCTGCGCCAACCTGGGCAACCTCCAACTCGCGCGCCATGCCGCCAGGGTGCGCGACCTCGCCGTGCGCGCCGCGCTCGGCGCCTCGCGGGCCCACCTCGTCCGCGAGGCGCTGGTCGAAAGCCTGCTTCTCGCTGCCGCTGGTGGTGTCGCCGGGCTCCTGCTCGCGTGGAATCTCATGGCGGTGCTCGCGCCCCAGATGCTCGGGCCCGCCGAGGCGTTCGCGCTCGACCACCGGGTGATCGGGTTCGTCGCGCTCGCGACGCTGGCCGCCGGCCTGGTTTCAGGTTGCGCCCCGGCCTGGTTCACGGCCCGCGCCGACGTCAATGCCGGCCTTAAGTCGGACGGTCGCGGCACCACCGGCGACCGCTCCCGCCAGCGCGTCCGCCAGGCCCTCATCGTCTCGCAGGTCGCGTTCTCGCTCGTGCTCCTCGCCGGTTCGAGTTTTTTCCTGCGCGGCCTGCAGCGTTTTCTCGCTCAGGATCCGGGCTGGCGAATCGAGGGGCTGGCCAAGGGCACGATGACGCTTCCCGACACCGTCTATCGCGACGATGCCTCGCGCCATGCCTTCCACGAGCGCGTGCTGGAGCGTGTCGGTCGCCTGCCTGGCGTCGAAAGCGCAGCCCTCGCCACCGAAATTCCGCTGCAGGAGACCAACTCCGCGCGCGCCTTCGAGGTCGAGGGTCGCCCGGCGCCCCCGCCCGGACACGAGCCGATCGCGTACGGCAGCAATGTCACCGCCGGATATTTCTCCACTCTTGGAATTAAACTGGTGGAGGGACGCATCTTCTCCGACCGCGCCGGCCCGGACGACCCTCGGCAGATCGTGGTCAATGAGTCGATGGCGCGCCAACTCTGGCCGGGGCAGAGCGCAATCGGAAAACGCATCCGCGATACCGGTACGGTCTGGCATCCGTGGCTGGAGGTCGTGGGCGTGGTGCGCGACGCCTCCTTCGCCGGCAGTTTCGGCGCCGTGCCGACGCGGCTGCAATATTACATGAGCCTGGCCCAGAATCCCTGGGGCTATTTCACGCTGGTGGTGCGCAGCGCGGCCCCGGCGGCATTGGTCGAGCCCATCCGCCGCGCCATCGGCGAACTCGACTCCGACCTGCCCGTCGTCGGCCTGATGCCGATGCAGGACGCCGTGGTCGGCGCCCAGCAGGAATTTCGCCTGGCGAACAAGCTGCTCGTGGCCTTCGCCGCGCTGGGCCTGGGGCTGGCGGCGATCGGCCTCTACGGCGTCATCTCCGCGTTTGTCGTCCAACGCACCCGCGAGTTCGGCATCCGCCTGGCCCTCGGCGCCCCACCGCAAAACGTGCTGCTGATGGTCCTCGGGCGCGGGGCGGGGCTGACCGTGATCGGCGCCGCCGCGGGCCTCGGGTGCGCCGTCGCGCTGCTCCGCGTGCTCAGCTCGCTCTTCCCCGGGTTGCCCGGCGAGGATTGGGTCGGCGTCGCAGGCGCCGTCGTGGTCCTGCTGGCCGTCACGCTGGCCGCCTGCTGGCTCCCCGCCCGCCGCGCCACGAAAGTCGATCCGATGGTTGCCCTGCGCGCCGAGTAGGCGCAGGAAGTAACAAGGATCAAGTACCAAGCAACCTACCTGCTCAATCGCTCAAGTGACTATTTGCATCAAGATGGAGCCGGTCTCCCGACGGGCCGCGGTCGGCCGGGAGCCGACCCTCCATTCCAAACGCCCACCGATCCACCGTCCACCGATCCCAGTCCTCCGCCGACGGCTGGATTTTCCTGATACTTGATCCTTGTTACTTGTTACTTCCCAAATCATGCGCCACGCCCTCCGCATCCTCCTGAAATCCCCCGGATTCACCGCCACGGCCCTCGCGACGCTGGCACTCTGCCTCGGAGCGAACCTGATCATCTACAGCGTCGTCAGCGCCATTCTCCTGCGTCCGCTGCCGTTCCCCGAGCCGGAGCGGCTCATGGCCATCGACAACAGTTACCCGAAGGCCGGAGCCGAGATCTCCTCCTCCTCGGTCCCGAACTATTTTGACCGCCGCCACGCCATCGCCGCCTTCGCGTCGGTGTCCAGCTACGCCGGCGGCTCGATCATCGTGGGCGCCGAGGGCACGCCGAACCGCGTGCCAATGATGCGCGTGACCCCCGAGTTCTTCGACACCCTTGGCGTGAAGTTGGCGATCGGCCACATGTTCACCGATGCCGAGCTGACCTACCAAACCGACCAGGTCGCCGTACTCACCGACAGTTTCTGGCGCACCCAATTCAACGCCGACCCCGACGTCATCGGGAAAACTTTCCTCAACGACGGCCTGCCCATCACGGTCATTGGGGTCCTGCCCCGGGATTTCCGCTTTCTGGCGAGCGAAGCCAGGTTTTTCCGGCCGGCCTCGCACGACCCAAAACAGCGCGAGCCCGACAACCGTCATTCCAACGGCTGGAACATGATCGCCCGCCTCGCCCCGGGTGTGTCCGTCGCCGAGGCGCAGAAGCAGATGGACGCCTTCAACGCGCAGCAATTGCAGACCGACCCCTACGCCCAGCTCGTGAAAGACGCGGGCTTCCACACCTATGTGCGCTCGCTGCATGATCAGCAGGTGAAGTCGATTCGGCCGATCCTTCTCCTGCTGCAGGCCGGCAGCCTCCTGCTCCTCGTCATCGGCCTCGTCAACCTCGGCAACCTCTTCCTGATCCGCGCCAGCGGCCGCACCAAGGAATTCGCCATCCGCCAGGCACTCGGCGCTTCGGCCTGGCAACTCGCGCGCGAGGTGGCGACGGAAACGTTTCTGCTCGCCGCCGCCGGCACGGGGCTCGGCCTCACGCTCGGCGCCTTCGGCAACGACCTGTTGACCCGGGTGGCGGGCAGCCAGCTGCCGCTCGGCGCCGCCATCACGCTCGACGGCCGGGTCTGCGCCGCCGCCGCGGCGACCATTCCCGTGGTCGCCCTTTTCCTCGCGCTGCCCGTGGTCTGGCTCAACCGTCGGCGCCATCTGGCCACCGGACTGCAATCGGAGTCGCGCTCCGGCACGGCCAACCGCACGGCCCAGCGCATCCGCCAGGGCTTCATCGTCACCCAGGTCGCGTTCGCCTTTGTGCTGCTCGCCGGGGCCGGCCTGCTGGGCTTGAGCCTGAAGAAGGCCATGGACCAGCCGACCGGGTTTGCCACTGAAACCGTGCTTACCGGCGGGATCGCGCTGCCGTGGAAGAACTACAAGGACAACAACGCCCGGGCCGACTTCATCGCCCGCCTGCTCCCGGCGATCCGGGTCCTGCCGGGCGTCACCCACGCCGCCATCACCACCGGCCTTCCATTCACCGGTAATGTCTCCAACAACGCCATCACCGTGGAAGGACACAAGCTGCAGCCGGGCCAGTCGCTGCAGGCCCATTACACGGCCAACGTTTCGGCTGAATACTGGTCGGCCATGGGCATCCCGCTCGTGCGTGGCCGGACTTTCACCGATGCCGATAGTGAATCGAAGGCGAGAGTGTGCGTCGTCGACCAGGCCTTCGCCGACCTTTACTGGCCCGGGCAGGACCCCATCGGCCGCCGGATCACCGACGGCGTCGAGATAAAGGACGACACCGCCAGCACCATCGTCGGCGTTGTCGCCCCGGTGAAACAAAACGAACTGACCGAGGATGCCGGACATGGCGCCGTATATTTTCCCTGCCGCCGAGCCGGCTCGGTGCCGAACGGTTTCAACCTTGTCGTCCGCACCAGCCTGCCGCCCGGCTCGCTCGCCGATTCGGTCCGCAAGGCCGTGCTCGCGCTTGATCCCGGTCTCCCGGTGGACGATCTCCGGCCGATGGCGACCCGCGTGGCCGACAGTCTCGTCGCGCGGAAGTCGCCGGCGCTCCTGACCTCGATCTTTGCCATCACCGCGCTGCTGCTGGCCTCCCTGGGGCTCTACGGTGTCATGGCGTACGCGGTGGCCCAGCGCACGCGCGAATTCGGCATTCGCCTCGCCCTCGGCGCCGCGCCCGCCAGCGTGCTGCGCATGGTTTTCCTCGAAGGCAGCCGCCTCGCGCTTGTCGGCCTCGCCGTCGGCGCCACAGGCACGCTGCTCGTGTCGCGCTACCTGGCCTCCCTGCTCTTCGGCGTGAAGGCCTACGATCCCCTGGCCTATGGCGTGGTCGCGCTCATCCTCGGCGCGGTCGCCGCGCTCGCCTGCCTCCTGCCCGCGCGTCGGGCCACCCGCGTTGACCCGATGGTGGCACTCCGGGCCGAATAGGCCCGCAAGCAACCAGGAACGGGAAACAAGTGACAAGGAGCTGAAGCCATCTGCCGTTCATGCAGGCTCGTCAATTGAGACGGCCTCGTTCACGCCATCGCGTTCGGTTCCATTATCGCACCGGGCACAAGCTGGCTGCTCAACCCAGGCCCATCCCTCCGCCGGCCGCCACTTGGCACTTGTGACCCGTCACTTGTTACTTTCTTTCGCCAGCACCCATGCACCGCATCACCGGCCTGTTTGCCCTCGCCTTCGCCTCCACGGCCTTCGGTCTCGATCCCACCCAAGGCGACCGGATCCGCGACCTCATCCGCCACCGCCAGTATCCGGAAGCCCAGGCGGAGCTCGAGCAGGCCGTCGCCGCAAATCCCCGGGATGCCGAGGCGCAGTATCGCCTCGGCAAGGTGCGACTCGACCGCGGCCAGCTCGATGGCTCGGTCAGCGCCCTTGAGACCGCCACTGCGCTCACGCCAACCAACAGCGAATATTTTCGTGTGCTCGGCGATGCCTATGGCATCTCCGCCCAGCGCGCCGGGCTGTTCTCGAAGCTCGGCTTCGCCCGGAAGTGCAAGGCCGCGTACGACAAGGCAGTGGAGCTCGATCCGAAGAACATCAATGCACGCTGGAGCGTGATGGAATTTTGCCGGCAGGCGCCGGGGATCGTGGGCGGGGGCATGGACGGCGCCTACGTGCAGGCGGCCGCGATCAAGCAACTCGACTCCCGGCGCGGCCTCGCCGCCTACGCCATGCTCTACGCCACGGAAAAGAAATACGACGAGGCCTTCGCGATGTTTGCCGAAGCCTTGAAGGCCGCGCCCGACGATTACGAGGTGCTCTACCAGGTTGGGCGTTTTGCGGCCATCAGCGGCAAGGAGCTGGACCGGGGCGTCGCCTCGCTCCGGCACTGCCTGGAATTGTCGCCGCCGGCGAACTCGCCTGGACATGCCCCGGTGCAATGGCGGCTCGGCAACCTGCTCGAACTGAAAGGCGACAAGGCCGGCGCGCGCGCCGCCTACGAGGCCGCGCTCAAAATCGACCCGAATTTTCCCCAGGCGATTGAGGCCCTCAAGAAGCTGCCCTAGCGGAACCAGGTAGGGCCGGCGCTTGCGCCGCGCCGCGGACGGGGACCGGCTCGCACCAAGGTGCGGCCCTACGAGTCGCATCCTGTAGGGCCGGCGCTTGCGCCGCGCCGCGCACGTGCACTCCCCACTTGCGACCGCCCGCCGCCGGTGGCAATCGTCACCCATGCCCTCGCCGCGTTATCGCGTCGCCTCGCCGCCGGCGGAGAAACCGCTTCTCCTCTGGGATGGCGAATGCGGCTTCTGCCGCCTCTGGGCCGATCGCTGGCGCGAGCGCTACGGCGACCGCGTGGATTTCGCAACGGCCCAGTCCCAGGCCGGGCACTTCCCCGAGATTCCGGCCGCGGCCTACGACCTCGCGATCCAACTGGTCGAGCCGAATGGCGACGTCCACTCCGGCGCCGCGGCCGCGCTTCGGACCCGCCGCCACGGTCGCGGCCGCAGCGACCCGTTCATCAGGGCCTATGAGAATGTCGCCCTGTTCGCCGTCCTCGCCGACGCCGTCTATGGCTTCGTGGCCCGCCACCGGCCGTTGCTCTCCCGCCTGACGCGCCTGCTGGCCGGCCCCAACCTGCACCCGCCGCGCTTCACGGTGGCGGCGGATGTCTTCCTGCGCGGTCTCGCGGCGATCTACTTCGTCGCGTTCGGCTCCTTCTGGTGGCAGCTCGGCGGTTTGATCGGGCCGCATGGCATCCTGCCCGCGCAGCCGTATCTTGACGCGTTCGCGAGTCAGTTCGGCATCCTGCGCTTCTGGTATCTGCCGACGCTCTGCTGGTTGTTCGGCGGCGGGGTGTTTCTGCACGTGCTGTGCGGCGGCGGGCTGATCCTGGCCGGGCTCGCCTTTCGCCGCAAAGCGGAGCCCTGGTGCTTCGCCCTGCTCTGGCTGTTCTATCTCTCCCTGTGCGACGTCGGTCAGGTCTTTCTCGGCTACCAATGGGATGCGCTCCTGCTTGAAACCGGTCTGCTGGCGGTGTTCTTCGCGCCCTGGCACCGCACTCGGGCGCGAGTCGAGCCCCCGCGCGTCGCCCGCGCGCTGCTCTGGTGGCTGCTGTTTCGCCTGATGTTCATGTCCGGCTTTGTGAAACTAGCCGGTGGCGACCCAACCTGGCGCGACCTCACGGCCCTGGCGCATCACTACGAGACGCAGCCGCTGCCGACCTGGCTCGCCTGGCACGCGCATCACCTGCCGCTGTGGTTCCAGGCGTTCAGCTGCGGGGCGATGTTCGCCATCGAACTCATCGCACCCTTCCTCCTTTTCGGCCCGCGCCGCCTCCGGCTGGCTGCCGCGCTCGGTCTCATCCTCTTGCAGGTGCTGATCGCGCTAACCGGCAACTACACTTTCTTCAATTATCTTACGATCCTGCTTTGTCTCCTGTTCCTCGATGACGCCTGGTGGTCGCGCTGGTTTGGCATCGCGCCCCAGAGCCGTGCGGACGCGGACGCGGATCGCCGCGGCCGGACCGGCTTCCCGGCCTGGCTGCACGCGCCGGTGTTCGTCGCGTTCCTCGCCGCTTCGCTCGTGATCACGCTGCCGCCGCTGCTGCGCATCGGCCGGTGGCCGGGCTGGTATGCCGCGCTCTACCGCAGCATCGCCGTCACCCGCAGCGTCAACAGCTACGGGCTGTTCACCGTGATGACGACCTCGCGCCCGGAGATTGTCATTGAAGGGAGCGCCGACGGGCGTGAGTGGAAAGCCTACGAATTCAAGTGGAAGCCGGGCGACCCGAGCCGCCGGCCGGGTTTCATTGCGCCATATCAGCCGCGTCTCGACTGGCAGATGTGGTTCGCGGCGCTCGCCTATCCGCAATTCGAACCCTGGATGGATCCGTTCCTGCGCCGGCTCGCCGCCAACGAGCCGGCGGTGACCCGGCTGCTGCGCACGAATCCGTTCGCCGGGGAACCGCCCCGCTACCTGCGCGCCATCCTCTACGACTACCAGTTTACGACCGCGGCCGAACGTGCGCGCACGGGCCATTGGTGGAAGCGCACCGCCACCGCTTATTATTTGCAACCGACGGCCGTCCGCTGAGTGTCATCGGCGTGACCGCCCCCGAACAATTCCTCGACCTGCTGCACGCCGCGGTGCGCGACGGCACGCTCGCCCGCCTGACGCTGGGCAAGGCGCGGGCGGCCGACTCCACGTTGCGCCAGTTGCTGGTCCGGCCCGTCACGTTGCGCGGCGAGACGGTGTTCTCCCTGGTGTGGCGGCACGACCGGCAGGACATCACGAAAAATCTCCCGCCGAACGACGCGGTGCGAGTCCTCGCGCCGCTCATCGGCACCGATTTCCACAGCGCGCACCTGTTCACGCCCGCGCACGTCGCCCAGCTGGAGTACAACAAGAAGGGCGAACCGCGCCTCACCTTCGGGCCGGCGGTCGAGACCGCGGCCGGCGACGCCCACGACCGCGTCAAGCCGCGCCTCCTGCCGCCTGAGAGCCAGGACTGGCTCGCGCGCCTCGGTGTCACCACGCCCCAGGGCGCGGTCCGCGAGCACCAGGCCGACAAGCTCCGCCAGATCCACAAGTTCGTCGAGATCCTCAGCCACCTCGTCGCCGACGCGAGCCTGCCCTCCCACCGCCCGATCGAGGTCGCCGACATGGGCTGCGGCAAGGGCTACCTGACTTTCGCCGCGCATGATTATTTCAACCTCGTCCTGCGCCGCGCCGCCCACGTCCGGGGCGTCGAGGCCCGCGCGGACCTGGTCGAGCTCTGCAACCGCATCGCGCGGGAGACGAACCGCCCCGGGCTGCAATTCGAAACCGACTCCATCGCCGCCACCACGTGGCCGGCCCTGGACCTGCTGATCGCGCTGCACGCCTGTGACACCGCCACCGACGATTCGCTCGCCAAGGGCGTGCAGGCCGGCGCCGCCCTCCTGATCGTGGCCCCGTGTTGCCAAAAGGAGCTGCGCCCGCAGCTGACGCCCGCGCCGGTGCTCGCGCCCGCCTTGCGCCACGGCATTTTTCAGGAACGCCATGCCGAGTTTGCCACCGATGCCCTGCGCGCGCTCCTGCTCGAATGGGCCGGTTACGATACAAAGGTTTTCGAGTTCATTTCCACCGAACACACGGCGAAGAACCTGATGATCGCCGCGAGCCGACGGCCGAACGGGGCGCGCTCGGATGCCGCCGCGACGCGCGTGCGCGAGCTGGCCGCGTTTTACGGCGTCAAGTCGCAGGCGCTGGCGCGCCAGCTCGGGTTCATGCTGTAGGCCCATGATACGGAATCGGGCAGGCAGGGATCGTCGGGCGGGATCGCTGCTCCCGCGTCCGGTGAAAAGCGGACGGATCGGCGATTCCGCCCTCCAACTGACCGGGCTTCCCCGATGAACTGGGAATCGCTCGAATGGGACATCCTCGACCGGCTGCGCGCCGACTTCCTTTCCGGCGCGGCGGCCAACGGTCCCTATTGGCACACGATCACCGACCTCGAGTGCTACAACTTTACCTTCGGCCAGCGCATCGCCTGGAAATGGGACGCCGTCCTCGCCGAACTAAAGTTGCGTGGCTGGCGGCCGCCCGCCGGCGGCACCGTGCTTGACTGGGGCTGCGGCAGCGGCATCGCCGGGCGGCAGGTCGTCAGCTATCTCGGTGCAGAAAACGTGGGCCGGCTGGTGGTGCACGATCACTCGCCGCTGGCGATGGACTTCTCCGCCCATCACGCGGCGCGCGCCTTTCCCGCGCTGGCCGTGGAACGCGCCAGCCCGGCGTTCCTTGGAGGACACGAACCAATCGGCGTTCTCGTCCTGAGCCACGTTCTCAACGAGCTGCATGACGCCGATCTCACCGCACTCGGCGCGCTCCTCAACCGCGCTGCCAGCGTGCTGTGGGTCGAACCGGGCAACCACGAGGTCAGCCGCGTGCTCGGGCACTGGCGGAAACGGCTGCTCGGGCCGTTTCAAGTGGTGGCCCCCTGCCCGCATCAAGGCGCCTGCGGCATCCTCGCCGCCGGCAACGAACAGCATTGGTGTCATTTCTTCGCCCCGGTCCCGAGCGGCATCCACGCCGATGCCGGCTGGGTGAAGTTCGGCCAACGAGCCGGCATCGACCTGCGCTCCCTCCCTTACAGTTTCGTCGCGCTGCAGCGGCCGGATCTTCCTGTAAGTGGGGCTTTACGCCCAACGCCCGGAAACGCCGGGGATGATCCCCGACGGCCCGAACCATCCCGAATCATCGGCGCGCCGCGCCTGTACAAGGGCTATGCGAAATTGTTCAACTGCGATTCCACCGGCGTGATCGAGCTCACACTGCAAAAACGCACCGACCCGGCGCTGTTCAAGGCGCTCAAGCATGGAGCCGATCCGCAGCTCTACTGCTGGACGCGCGAAGGGACCACCATCACCGGCGTGGAGACGAAGTCGACCTGAAATTCAGGTGCGCGGGTGGGCGGGTCGGCCTCCCGGCCGACCGCGTCAGGTCAATCCGGCTTGCCAGGAGACCAGCCCTCCCCCGGCGCAAAGCCGGTTCGCCGGATCCGTTCTCGCCTGGCCGAAACACACGAGCCCGATTTTCCCGCAACCGGGACGAAATTGTTGTGTTTTGTATGTGCCAAGCGTTGCGCGCTTGTTCTATTCTTTCCGTCCTATGATCACTCTCCGTGGTGTCGAAAAGGTCTACCCGCTCAAGGGCGGCGTCTTCTACGCCCTTCGCAACATCAGCCTCTCGATCGAGGAAGGCGAATTCGTCTCCATCATGGGCCCGTCGGGGTCGGGCAAGTCGACGCTGCTGCACATTCTTGGCCTGCACGACAGCGCCTGGGGCGGCGAATTCACGCTGCGCGGCGAGGCCATCCACAAGCTCGACAAGAAAAAGCGGTTCGAGCTGCAAAAGAAACACATCGGCTTCGTGTTCCAGAGCTATCACCTGCTCGACGACCTCACCGTCTACGAGAACCTCGAGATTCCCCTTTCCTACCGCGACATCCCGAAGAAGGAACGCGAGTCCGTCGTGTGCGATTGCCTCGATCGCTTCGGCATCGTCGGCAAGAAGGATCTCTATCCCAACCAGCTTTCCGGCGGCCAGCAGCAGCTGGTCGGCGTGGCCCGGGCGCTGATCGCCAAGCCCTCGCTCATCCTTGCGGACGAGCCCACCGGCAACCTGCATTCCGACCAGGGCCGCGAGATCATGGCGCTCTTCAAGAAACTCAACTCCGAGGGCACCACGATCGTCCAGGTCACGCACTCGCAGGAGAATTCGACCTACGGCTCCCGCGTCATCCGCCTCGCGGACGGCATGATGGTGAGCTGATCGCGCGGCCTCGCCGGCGAAAGCGGCCGCCTCCACCCGTGGTCATTGGCCGATGACAACCGCGACCAATGACCGCCCGGTCGCGGTCACTTCCGCTTCTTCACGAGCCCGAGCTCGCGTTTGATATTCGCCACGCTGGGCACCGAGATGCCGGTCGCCTTGGCGATCTCGGCGGCGGTCTTTCCGCCATTGGAGAGCTCTTTCACCTTGGCCTTGATCTCCGGCGTGATCTTCGCCCGCTTCCGGGTCTTGCCGCCGCCCGCCTTGGCTTTCGCACCCTTCGCGCCTTCGCCATTGCCCGCGGCCTTCAGCGCCGCGATGAACTCGCCCATCGAGCGGTAGCCATATTTCGCCGGCAGCGCCAGGAGCACGCGGTTTCGCTTGTTCACCGCCGCCAGCAGGCGCGCGATTTCCTTTTTATATTTTTCGATCTTTTTCAGGTCCGTTGTTTTCATACCGCTCGTATAAAAGCTTATATCAGTGAATATACAAGAGCGGAGTGCGACCCAGCCGCGGCTCAACGCCCGAAGACTCTGGACCCGCTTCCTGCGGCACCCGGCTCGTGCCCTCGGCCCGCGGTACGGGCGGCCTGCCTGGGGCGGGGGTCGACCTCGCACCGGGTCGCCTTCCAAGGTATAGCCGCCACCCATGCCTGTATAGCCGCGGCGCCGCCGCCAGACGCAGCGCTAGAAATTCACCCGCTCCTTCTCAATCACCAGCGGCCGGTTCTGCGCATAGGTAAAGACGGCGCCGATATATTCGCCGATGACGCCCAGGAATATGAGCTGCACCGAGCCGAGGAAGAAAATGCCAATCATGACCGGCGCGATGCCGGCCGAGAACCGGTCCCAGAAAAGCAGTTTGGCGACGAGGTAGCCGAAACCGGACAGGAGCGACAGGCCGGCGACGACGAAGCCGACAAACATTGCGAGCCGCAGCGGCAATTTCGAATAACTGGTGAACCCGAGCAACGCCATGTCGAAGAGCGTGAAGAAATTGTTCTTCGTCCGGCCGTGCAGGCGGGCGGGTTGGGTATATTCCACCCGCTTGATGTTGTAGCCGATGTCCGAAACCAACCCGCGAAAATAGGGGTACGGTTCGCGCAGGCTGCGCAACACGTCCATGATCTTGCGATCGTACAGGCCAAAGCCGGTGAACTGCTCGAGCAGTTCCACGTCGGCGAGCCGCCTGATCAGTGCGTAATACCAGCCCCGGAGCCGGTACATCCACCAGCTCTCCTGGCTGCGGGTCTTGATCCCCGCCACCACCATGTGCCCGGCCTCCCATTCGCGAACGAAGTCCGCGATGAGTTCGGGCGGGTCCTGCAGATCCGCCACAATCGAGATGACGGCGTCGCCCTGCGCCTGCAGGAGGGCGTGATAGGGTGAGCGAATGTGACCAAAGTTCCGGGCGTTGACGATGAGCTTGATCCTTCGGTCCTCCGCGGCGTAGCGCTTGAGCACCGTCACCGTCCCATCGGTCGACGCATTGTCGATGAAGATGAGCTCATACTGGTAGGCGGGCAGCCCGGCCATGACTTCGCGGACGCGACGGATGAGCTCCGGAACATTGGCTTCCTCGTTGTAGCAGGCGGAAACGATGCTCAGGGTTTTCATGCAGATTGAATCCGGGGACCCAGGTAGGCCTTACGGCTTGATCGATTCCGATTTCGGGTGCAGCGGTACCCGTAGGCTGGCGGCCAGTACCGGGCGCGGCAGCAGCGGCGCAAGATCCTCGAGGGGAGGCGAAACCAGGGTCCCATCGGCCTGGGCAGCGACGCCGAGCTTGGGATGGAAGAACTGCTCGGGATGCATGAACACTTCACAGAGCGCCGGCCCCGGGCAGGCCTGCAGCCGCGGCAGCTCGCGGTCAAAATCCTCCCAGGTGCGGATCTGGAAAGCGGGCAGGTCGAACGCCCGCGCCAGCTTGGAGAAATCGGGGCAAGACACGCCCGATTTCCGATCGGTTCCGGCGTAGCGTCCCTGCAGAACAGCCTTCTGGGTGTGCTTGATCATGAGATAGCCGTCGTTGTTGAAGACGACGATCTTGATCGGCAGACGGTGATGGGCGACCGTCTGGAGTTCCTGCAGGTTCATCATCATGCCGCCATCGCAATTCAGGCAGAGCACTTCACCACGGCCGCGGGCAAACGACGCGCCTATCGCCCCGGGCAGGCCAAAGCCCATCTCGCCCAGTCCAAGCGAGGTGATGAGGCGCTGCGGCGGGGTGATCGCCAACGTTTGGTGGCCGCTGAGCAGCGCCGTGCCCATGTCGGTCACGATCACCTGGTCAGGCTTCAGGTGCCGGCCCAGCCGCTCCATGAACCGGTAGGAGTTGATGTAGCCGTCCTTGTCCGCGTGCTCGGGTCCGACCCAGGGGAATTCCGCCCGCAGGCGCCCGCACCAAGCGAGCCAGTCGGCGCGGCCCGCCGGCTTCGCCCCGGACAATTGCCGGCACATTTCGCGCAGGAAGTCGCCCGCGTCGGCCTCCACCGGGTGGTTGACCCGCTGCGGATACTTGCTCAGTTCACCCGGGTCGATGTCGACGACCGTGATCTCGCGCGCCGCGCGCGCAAGTTCAGTGATGTCGTAGCCGACCTGTGGGATCGCCATTCTCGTGCCGATGGCCAGCAGTCCGTCGCAACTCTGGAGGATGAGATTGGCGGCGCGCTGGCCATAGACGCCCGCCCGGCCCACGACCAGCGGATGCGCCGAGGGCACCATGTCGATCGCCGACCAGGTGACCAAGGCCGGCACGCCCAGCGCTTCGATGAAGCCCACCACTTCGTCGGCCGCCCCGGCCATGCGAATCCCGACCCCCAGCCACAAGAGCGGTCTTTCGGCGGCCCGTAATCGCTGCAGCGCGGCCGAAACTTCGTCCGCCAACTTCGCTCCTTGCCGCCGCGTTCCCGGGGCCGCGGGATCCGGCGCAAATTTTCGCAACGCGGTTTCCTCGACCATCGCAGTCTGGACACTGAGGGGAAAATCGATCCAGCACGGTCCCGGTCGCCCGGTAGTCGCGATGTGCCAGGCTTTCTCGAGTTCGAACAGCACATCTTCCGGGGCCAAGACCCGGGTGGCATACTTGGTGATCTTGCCCACGGCGTGGGGGCTGTCGTAACCCTGGATGCCATACATGCGGCGGTCGCGGTCGGAGACGATGTAACGCGCGTTCTCCTGGCCGGACAGCACGAGGCACGGAATCGAGTCCGCCCACGCCGACAGGACGCCCGTGATGGCATTGGAGGAACCAGCCCCGGCCGTGACCAGCGCGAAGCTCGGCCGCCCGGTCAGCTTCCAGTAGGTCTGCAGCGCCATTGTGCTCGCCTGCTCGTGGTGGTTGCAGACCAGCTCGATCTGCGAACGGAAGAAGATCGAATCGAAGATGTGCGCATTCGCCGAACCGATGATGCCGAAGGCGTGCGTCACGCCTTTCTCCTCGAAGAACCGGGCGATCAGGTCGCTGACTTTGTGCTTCATGAAGACGAAGGGACCTGTGGCGCCCGGGGACTCAGCCCTGCTGGCAACGGTGCCATTCGATTGTGCGCTGCAGGGCGGATTCCAGGGAAACGGTCCGGGTGACCCCGAGTTCGCCCTGGATCTTGCGCACATCCGGCACGAGCCGGCTGCGATCGTGGCCGGCCTGCCCCACCCGCGTGCGGATTTCCGGCACCGGGTTGAAGAAACGCGTGATCAGCCGCGCCAGGCCCAGGAGGTCCACCGGCTCGTCGCTGCCCACGAGATACGTTTCGCGCGGCCGACCGTTGGCGAGGGCCGCGAGCACCCAAAGGGCATAGTCGCTCATGTACATGATCGAGCGCACCGTCACGCCATCGCCCATGATGCGAATCGGACCGCCGTTGAAGCTGTCGCGAATGAAATCGGTCACTGCCCATGGCAGTTGCATCGATTGATAGGGGCCGACGAAGGCGAATGGCCGCAAGGTCACGACCGGCAGCTTGCTTTCGCTGATCGCACATTGCGCGAGTATCTCGGCATAGCGCTTCGACTCCGGATAAACCGTCCCGGCCTCGTCACAGCGCAAGGCGCCCGCAAAGCGTTCGTCGATCCGCGGTAGGTCCCATGGCTGCGCGCCGCAGGCAAGGCCGGAGCTGAGGAGAACGAATTTTTGCACGTCCTCCTGCAGGTTCGCGGCGCGGAGGATGCGCATGGTGCCGACGCCATTGACCTCGGCCACGGCCCCGGGTTGGGAGGCGAAAAGCCGCCGATCGGTCAACGCGGCGGCGTGAATGATGTAGCGGACATCGCGCGGCAATTCGGCCAGATGCCGGATGTCGCCCTCCTGCCAGCGAATCCATGGCATCGCACCCAGGTGCGGCCAATGCTCGGCGAAATTGCGCGCGTTGCGGCTGAAGGCGGTGACCTTGAGGCCGAAACCGTGGACCTCGTTAAGCACCTTTATTAGTTCGAGCAGCCAGGTGCCGAGAATGCCCGTACCGCCGGAAATGAAGACATGCTGGCCGCGCAGGGCGGCGAGGCGGCTGGCGTAGCCGGACAACACGGCCTCGGCGTCGGCGCGGACCAAGGCGAGGGCGCGATTCATGGCGTCGGGGTGGGTTGGGCGCGACGCGCCAGTTCGCTGGCGACCTCGAGGATCAGATCCTCCTGGCCGCCGACGACTTTGCGCCGGCCGAGTTCGAAAAAGACATCGCGGGGATCGACCCCCAGTTGCGCGGCGGCCCGCTGCACCGGTTTGGCGAAGCCGGAGAAGACCCCGGCGAGCCCGCTGACAATCGTGATGCCGTTGGAAACGGGCAGCGAGCCGGCGAAGAGCTTTGCGCAAAGTTCGGCCGCGTCGAGCGCGTGGTAAAGGTCGATCGAGGTCACGTAGCCCTGCCGCTGGAGCACGGCCGCGAGCAATTCCAGCGGGGCGTTGCCGGCGCCGGCGCCAAAGCCGCGCGCCGTGCCATCGACGATGCGGGCCCCCGCCTCGAGGGCGGCGAGCGAATTGGCGATGCTGAGCCCGAGGTTCTGGTGGGCGTGAAATCCGACCGGCACCTCGAGGGCCGCCGCGAGATGGCCGACCTTGGCGGTGACCTCGGCGGGCACGTAAGCACCGGCCGAATCCATCAGCACAATGCCTTGGGCCCCGTAGGACTGCATCTTCCGCGCCTCCTGCAACAGGACCTCCTTGGACACCATGTGGCTCATCATCAGCACGCCCCAGACATGGCGGCCCGCCGCGCGCACATGGCTGATGTGCCGCTGCGTGATGTCGGCCTCCGTGCAATGGCTGCCGACGCGGAAGAGGTCGACGCCGGCCGCCAGCGCGCCCTTCAGTTCGCGTTCGATGGTCGCAAAGCCGGGCATGACATGAACGCTGAGCCGCGTGTGTTTGAGCTCAGCGCGCGCGGCGGCGAGCATCTCGAGTTCGGGCACCAGGCTCTCCCCCACTTGCAGCGACGAAGCCCCGAGGCCATTGCCATGGCCAACCTCCAGGTAGTCGAAGCCCGCGGCCTCCGACGCCTTCGCGTAGGCCCGGATCTGTTCCAGCGATATCTGGTGGCTGCACGCATGCGAACCGTCGCGCAACGTGGCGTCACAAACGGTGATCGTGGGCTGGTCGGTGCTCATGGGGGTTTCAGGCGTGGCGGCGCCGGGCGACCGCCTCTGCAAATGCAATAGCAGCGCAATTGATGATATCAAGGTTGCCGGCGTACCGCGGCAGATAATCCCCCAGTCCCTCCACGCGCACCATGGCGACGAGCCGGCCGTTTTCCGTCATCGGTTCGAGGATGAGCTGATAACCGGGCACGTAGCGCCGGATCGCCTCGACCATTGCGGCGACCGCCGCACGCGTCCGCGCCAGGTCGGGCGAGGCGATCCGGGCCATCACGGTCGTCTGCATGTGCACGCAGGGCTGGGCCGGATTCAGGTTGAGAATGGCCTTGGTGCGCGGGCAGCCGGTGAACTCATGCAGGCCGTGCTCCGTCGTCATGAGGTACTCGTCGAGGTTGATCCGGGTCGCGGCCCCGGCGCTGCGCGAGGCGATGCTGGAGACCGATTCGAGGTAGGTGATCCCGGGGTTGACCCGCGTGATCGCCTGGGCGAGCGGAATGGAGGCCTGGCCGCCGCAGGTGACCATGTTGACGTTGGGTTCGTCAATACAGTCCGCCAGGTTCACCGCCGGCACGCACAGCCGGCCAACCTTGGCGGGCGTCAGGTCCACGGCGATCAAACCCGCCGCGCGCAGCCGCGGGGCGTGTCGGACATGGTCCTCGGCGCTCGTGGCGTCGAAGACCAGCGCCACGTCGCCCTTGAGATCAAGGATGCCGTCGATGCCGCGGGCCGAAACTGGCACATTCAGCAGGCTGCCCTTGGTCATGCCGGGCGACGACAGGTTGCGGCCGGCGAACAGCCGGCAGTTCAGCCATTCGGAACGCAGGACCTTGATGAGCAAATCCGTGCCGATATTGCCCGTCCCGAGAATTGCCACGTTCAGCTTTTTGACGCCCATGGGTGGAGCCGGCGGTTTACGGCGTGTACCAGGCGACCGTCTTGCGAATTGCATCCGTCAACGGGACGCTCACACGCAGGCCCAGTTCGTCGCGGGCGCGCACCACGGCGGGCACATAGCGAGACACGGGAGCATGGGGGTCGATCGGTCGCATGATCTCGACGGGAAGACGTCGAGCAAACACCTCGCTGACCGCCGCGGCAAGCTCCGCAATGCTCACGGCTTCGTCGGAGCCCACATTGTAGGGTCGGCCGGGACGCCCGCGAAAGAGGATGGTCCAAAGCCAGGCCGCGAGATCCGCCGCATAGAGGTAACTGCGCACCGCTGAACCGTCGCCCGTGACGCGGATCGGGCCGCCGCGGAGCGCGTCGCGCAGGAAGTTGCCCGCGGCATAACTGGCATCGAGCGGCATCAGCGGACCAAGAAACGTGAAACACCGGGCGACCTTGATCACCAGTCCGGTTTGCCTCGCCCGGCCGGCGCATAATTCCTCCGCCACGAGTTTGCCCCGGCCCCAGACGGATGCCGGGTCGGACGGGTCCGGCCTGCCGGGATGGTCCTCGCGCAAAGTCGCCAGCCCGGCCGGCTGCAAACCGTAGACCGCCCCCGAATTCACCAAGAGAATATCCCGCACGCCCGCCGCCTCGGCAAAGTCAAGCATCCGGGTGATGGTCGCGCTTACGGTCGCGAGGGCATCCTCGGCCGGCTTGCGTTTCGTCCAGACTTCCGTGTCCGCCGCGGCGTGGATCAAATGTTGAAACTGACCCCGGGGAAAAGGAAAGCTGCGCATGTCGCCGCGGATGAACTCGAGGTCGGCGCGCGCGCTCAAGTGCGGCGCCTGCGCGGCGAATGCCGCCGGGTCGCGGCTCAGCACGGTGGCCCGCATGCCGAGGCCCAGCGTCTCGTTGGCATGGACGAAACTCTCCAGCAGCCACCGCCCGACGAAACCGGTGCCCCCCGTGATGAAGAACGACTGCCCGCGCGCCTCCGCCCAGAGCGCCCGCGTATGCGCGAGGATGTGCTCCAGGTCCTCCGCCGGCAGGGGCTTGACGGGAATCGTCATCGCCGGGATTTCAGAGCGACCGCACGAAGCTCCGGATCGTCTCGATCTCGTAATCCAGCATCGCCGGCGTCAGGCCGGGATAGGTCCCGAGGAAGAGCGCGCGGTGCATGATCTCGTCCGCCCCGGGTTGGTCCCCGACGACGCGGAAGGCCTGCGGGCGGTCCTTGCGCAACTGCACGAACACCGGCTGGCGCAGCAGGTTCCCGCCAAAGAACATCCGGTTGCCGATCTTCTTCTCCTCGAGGTGCCGGGCGAGCTGGGTGTGCGTGAACGGCGCCAGCGCCTTCACCCGCAGCATGAAACCGAACCAGCTCGGATCGGTGCGGCAGCCGGAGGGGTCCCAAACGAACGAGCCATCCGCCTTCGGCTTTGTACTCCCGGCCGGTTGCCACGCCGCGGCGTGGGTCGGCAGCGAGAAATCGAAAAACTCCCCGAGGTCGGCCAGCCCGGCGCGCAGTGTTTGCCAGTTGCGTTTGCGCGCCGCGACAAAGGCCGGGAGCTTTTTCAACTGCTGGCGCCCGATCGCCGCCTGCGGGTCGAGCGGCTTCAAGTTGTAGCCGAGGTGGCTGTAAATGTACTTGTGGTCATAGCCCTTCGGCAGCTCCCCCAGCTTCCAGTCGAAGCGCTTGCCGCAGGTGTTGTCCTTGCCCGAGGCGCACCAGCAGTCGCGCCCCCAGTCGCGAAAGCTCTCCGCATAGGTCTTGAGGGGCGGCCGGTGAACGATGTTGACCGCCCCGCCCTCGCCCATGGTCAGGTGATGCGGGGGATAAAACGATTGCGTCGAAAGGTCTCCCCAGGTGCCGGTGTAGCGAGTGACGTGCACGCCATCGGGCGGGAGACCGGGCGAATTTTCCTTGAACCCGAGCGCGTGGGCCCGCGCCAGGGGCAGCGAATAGGTGCAGCCGAGCGCGTCGCAATTGTCCTCGATCAACCAGAGCTCGTGCTTCCGGCAAAATTCCAGCACCGCGCCGAGGTCGAACGGGTTGCCGAGCGCGTGGGCCATCATCACCGCCTTCGTGCGGCCCGGGGAGTAGGCCGCCTCGAGCTGCTCCGGCCGCAGGTTCGCCGTCGCCGGGTCGTTGTCGATGAAGACGGGCACGAGCCCGCACTGGATGAGCGGCGCCACCGTCGTCGGGAAACCCGCCGCCACCGTGATCACCTCGTCGCCCGGCTGCAGCCGGCGATGGGCCGGCAGCTTGTGGGTCGTCAGGGTCGCGACGGCGATGAGATTGGCCGAGGAGCCGGAGTTGACCAGGATCGAGTGCTTCACCCCGAGGCGCGTCGCCAATTCGTTTTCAAAGGCGGCCCCCTCGGGCCCCAGAGTCAGCCAGAAATCCAAGGTGGCTCCGACGGCCGCCTCAACCTCGTCGGCCGTGAAGACCCGGCCGGCATACGGCACGACGGTCTGGCCCGGCACGAACGGCACGGGGTTGTCGCCCGCCGGCAGGTTCGCCTGGTGCATGAGTCGCGAATACTCGCGCGTCAGGCGGAGAATCTCGGCTTTGATCTTTGCGGAGTCGGCCATGGAAATTCAACCCGCCCAGCGCAGGCCTTGGGCGGCAGCCGCCTGGCCATAGGACTCGATCTGCGCGCGCGTGAAAGCCTGCGTGGCCATCGGACTCGCGCCCGCAGGGTTGGCGCGGTACCAGCCGATCGTCTCGCGGACCGCATCGGCAAAGGACCACACCGGGGACCAGCCGAGGTGCGCGCCGGCTTTTGCCGCGTTCAGCTGCAGGAGCGTGGCCTCATGTACGGCCCGCGGGTCGGACTTGTCGACCCACGAGCCCGGCCAGTGTTTGAGGACCTCCGCCACGAGAGTCGCCACGCCCTGGTTCGCGTCCGGGCCCGGGCCGAAGTTGAAGGCCGAGGCGAGGCCGTCCCGTTTGACTGCGCGCTGGGGCTCGGCCAGGCAGGCTGCCAGCCAGAGATATCCGCCCAGGGGCTCGAGCACGTGCTGCCAGGGACGCGTGGCACCCGGGTTGCGCACCGCGATGGGCTCGCCCCGCGCGAGCGCGCGCACGCAGTCGGGCACGATGCGGTCGGCGGCCCAGTCGCCGCCGCCAATCACGTTGCCGGCGCGGGCGCTGGCGATCGCGACCGGATGTCGCGCGAAGAACGAGCGCCGCCACGAGGCGATGGCGATCTCACAGGCGGCCTTGCTTGAGCTGTAAGGATCGTAGCCGCCCAAGGGGTCGTCCTCGGCGTAGCCGTGCGGCCGCTCGTGGTTCTCGTAACATTTGTCAGTCGTGACCAGGACGGCGGCGCACGGTTTTTGCCAGTCGCGCAGCGCCTCCAGCAGGTGGATCGTGCCCATGACATTCGTCGCGTAGGTCTCGACCGGCTGCTCGTAGGAAAGCCGGACCAGCGGTTGAGCCGCCAGGTGAAAGACAAATTCAGGCTGCGCCGCCTCCACGGCCGCGCGGACCACACCGGGATCCCGAATATCGCCGCGGCGGTCGCGGAGGCGCGCGGACAACCCGAGCTGGTCGAACAACGCCGGCTGGGTGGGCGGGGACAGAGCCAGCCCGGTGACGTCGGCCCCGAGCGCAAGCAGCCACTCGCAGAGCCAGGAGCCCTTGAAGCCGGTATGGCCGGTCACGAGCACGCGCTTGCCGCGATAGATGCCGCCGAACGCGGCAGAAGGCTCCCGGGACGAGTTCACCACACCTTCCACGGCGCTTTCCCGTCGCTCCACAGCTTGTTGAGATATTGCATCTCCTGGTAGGTGTCCATCGGTTGCCAGAACCCGTCGTGCTTGTAGGCATTGAGCTGGCCGTCGCGAACCAGGGCATCCATCGGCTGCCGCTCGAGCATCACGTTGGGATCGGTCGGGAGGTAATCGAACATCCGGTGCTCGCACACCATGAAACCACCGTTCACAAAAGCGTCCTCGAACTGCGGTTTCTCGTTGAAGGTATGGATCCGGCCGTCGTCGTCGATGCGGAGCGAGCCGAAGCGCCCGGCCGGGTGGACGGCCGAGATCGTGCAGACCTTGCCGGCGGCGCGATGGGCCGCGATGCTGGCGTTGATGTTGATCGTCGACAGCCCGTCGCCATAGGTGAGCAGGAAGGGTTCGCCGGCCGGCACGTGGCGCTGGATCCGCTTCACGCGCGCTGCGGTGAAGGTGTCCTCGCCGGTGTCGGCGAGCGTGACGCTCCAGTCTTCCTCGCCATGGCCATCGTGGATTATCTCGGTGTGTCCGCGTCCCAGCCGCAACGTCACGTCACAGGTGTTCCACTGGTAATTGCGGAAGTATTCCCTGATCATCTCGCCCTTGTAACCGAGGCACAGGATGAACTCCTTGTGCCCGTGGTGGGCATAGCTTTTCATGATGTGCCAGAGGATGGGCTGGCCGCCGACCGGCACCATTGGCTTGGGCCGGAATTCAGTTTCTTCACGGAGACGGGTGCCCTTGCCGCCGCAGAGGATCACGACTTTCATGGGTTCGGGAGATGCAGGACCATTTCCCAACGAGCGAAGCGGATCGGCGCAGGCATGTCTACCCTGTTCGCGTGGTCGAAGGATCGTCCCGGCTCACCTGCCATCGGGCCGCGGTCGGACGGAACCCCGGCCCCGCAGGCAGTTCGCGGCCGCGGAATCAGGATTTTTGCCGTGTCCGGAGCCAGGCTGTCACGTCAGCCAGCGTTTTCGCGTTCAGCACCTGGTCCGTCGTCAGCCAGCCTTTGCGTGCCGCGCCCACGCCGAGGCGAAAATGCTCCAGGCCCGCGGTGTCGTGGGCATCGGGATTGATCGAGCACAGCAGGCCCCGCTCCGCCGCCTTCCGCCAGTGCCGCCAGTCCATGTCCAGGCGCCATGGGCTCGCATTGAGCTCGACCACCACGCGGTTCGCCAGCGCGGCATCGATCACCTTTTCGACGTCGACATCGTACCCTTCCCGCTCGAGCAACAGCCGACCGGTCAGGTGGCCGAGCATCGTAACCCCTGGGTTCTCGATCGCGCGAATGATCCGCCGCGTCATCGTCTCCCGGTCCTGCTTGAAAGACGAATGCACCGAGGCGACCACGTAATCCAATTTCGTCAACACGTCGTCGCCAAAGTCCAGCCGTCCGTCCGGCAGGATGTCGCATTCGGTGCCGGCAAACACGTGGCAGGAGAACCGGCCCGACGCATTCAGCGCGCGGATGGTGGCCAGCTGTTCCAGCAGGCGCTCCTCCGTCAGGCCCCGCGCCTGGAAGCTCGATTTGGAATGATCCGCGATCCCGAGATACGCGAACCCCAGCGCCTGCGCGGCGGCCGTCATTTCCTCGAGGGTGTTGTGGCCGTCGGATGCGGTCGTGTGGTTGTGAAACACACCGCGGATGTCGCCGGCCTCGAGCAAGCGCGGCAGAGCGCCGCGCTCGGCCGCCTCGATCTCCCCGTGCCCCTCGCGCAGCTCCGGCAGGATGAACGCGAGTCCCAGCTGGCGGAAGAGCCGCTCCTCGGTGTCGATGTCGGTCTGGCGACCCCTCTCCTCGGCCTTCTGTTTGGCCGTACCTTCGCCCTCAGCCGGTACCAGCCCCCATTCGCTCAGCGACAGCCCGCGCGCCAGCGCCCGCTGGCGCATCTGGACGTTGTGGTCCTTCGAACCGGTGAAATGATGCAGGGCGAACACGAACTGCTCCGGCGGCACGAGCCGCAGGTCCGCCTGGATGCCCGACTCCAGCCGCACGCTCACCTTCGTGTCACCCTGCGCGGTGACCTCGGTGACACCGGGCCATTGGATGAACCAGTCCGCGATCGGCTTGGGCTCCGTTGTCGCCACAAGGAAATCGAGGTCGCCGACCGTCTCCATCTTCCGCCGCAGGCTGCCGGCGTGCTCGGCGCGCACGACCTGCGGCAGGGCCCGCAACCCGGCGAGGATCGGTTCGGCCACCGCCCAGGCCTCGAACCAGAGGTGACGCCGCCCGTATTTCTCGCGGTTGCGGATACCTTCGAGGATCTTCTCCTGTGACTTCGGGCCGAAGCCGTCGAGACCGGCGATTTTCCCGTCGAGGCAGGCCTGTTGCAGGGTCGCGATTGAATCGATGCCGAGCTTCTCGTGCAGTGTCTTGATTTTCTTCGGCCCGACGCCGGGGATCTGGAGCATCTCCACCAGTCCGGTTGGGACCGACGCCCGGAGCTTCTCGTGGAAGCCCAGTTTCCCGGTCGTCGCGAGTTCCGTGATCTTCTGCGCCAGCGCCTCACCGATGCCCTTCACCTCGTCCAATGTCCCCGCTGCGATGCGCTCGTGCAATTCGCCCTCGCCGAGCGCCTCGACCACACGCGCCCCGGTTTGGTACGCCCGGATCTTGAATGGATTCTCGCCCTGCAGCTCCAGCAGGACACCGATGTCGGTCAGTACGGCGGCGATTTCGGACTTGGTCATACGCTGTGCGATTGAAATTAAGAAACCGGAAACTGGAAATCCGAAACCGTAGGTCGCCCATCTCCTTCCGGTAGGGCCGGCGCTTGCGCCGCGCCGCGAACGGTGAAAGGCACGCGAATGGGGGTAGGCGCGCACCAAGGTGCGGCCCTACCTCAACCGACGAACCACTTCCGCGCGGTTGACCTTGCCTTGTTCCGTGACCGGCCAATCGGAAATTGGCACGAAACGTTTTGGTCGTTTGGCCGGCGCCAGTGTCCGGGCCAATGCCGCGTCCACCTTTGTTCGATCGGGACGCAGGGTATCCGGGTAGGCCGCGACGACGACCTGGCCCCATTCCGCGTCCGGCAGGCCGGCCACCAACACCTCGGTAAATTCGCCGGTTTGACGCAGCGCCTCCTCCACTTCGGCCGGATCCACCTTTTCGCCTCCCGTCATGATCACGGCGTCGCGCCGCCCGAGCACATGCAGGTGCCCGGCTGCATCCAGCCGCCCGCGATCCTCCGTCAGGTAGTCGTCACCCTCGCGCCAGTCCGGCCAATAGCCCCGAAACAGGGAGTCGCCGCCCACCACGATGCCGCCCTGCCCGTCGATCGACACCCGCGCGTGCGGCAGCGCCCGGCCGGCGTCGCGGCGGCCGCCGAGAAAATCCTCCGGCTTCAGTCCGGTTGCCATCGCCGCCGTTTCAGTCATGCCGTAGCCCAGCGACAACGGCAGGCGCTCCGATGCCGCGCGGTCCAGCAGCGCCGGAGCTGCGGGCGCGCCGCCGAGAAAGACGAGGCGGAACTGACGCAGCCATTCGAGCGTCCGCCCGGTCCGCAGGAGCCGCTCGAGCTGGGTTGGCACCAGCGAGATCGTCCAGCCCGTCGGCCGATTCGCCAACCGAGGCATCACGCCGGCCTCTACTTCCTTCCAGTCGAGCGGTCGGTATTCGCCTCCGGTCAGGGCGCATCGCATCCAAGCCATCAAGCCGCTCACGTGGTGCATGGGCAGCACGCCCGCCGCGTTCACCGGGGACAGGCCGAAATGCGCGGCGAAGCCCCGCACCGCCGCCCCGATCGTCTCCTCATCGTGCCGCGCAATTTTCAGCCGGCCGCTCGAGCCACCGGTCGGTATGCCCAGCCAGCCCTGGCCAAGGGCGCTGGCCGGGGTGCGCGCGGCTGCCGCGGCGAGCGCGTCGAGCTGGCGTCGCTCCGACTCGCCCCAAGCTTCGCTGCCGAGCAGCACCGTTCCACCCTTCGCGGCGGCCGCCGCCAGATCCGCCATGAATTTCCGCGGCTCGCCGAACCAGACCACCGCGGCCCCCGCGCGCAGCTCGGCCACTCTGCCCTCCGGCGCCCCGAGCAGCCGGGCGAAGGCCTGGCGCGAGTCCATCGCTTCGCTCACGATGCCTCCTCCCTGCCGAGGCTTTGCCAGAGTGTTTCGCCCGCATCGGCGGCGATTGCGCCGGCATCGACAAAGGGCCCGAGAATCGGCCCGTCCCAGGCCGCGTCGCCGAACACGGCGCCCGCACCGAAGCCCAGCGCGCGCGAGGTGAGGTCTCCCGCGAGCACCCACTGCAGGATCGCGCTTCGTCCCACGACCGTCTCGATCGCACTGGAGATGACAACATCGGCGTTCGTCGATTTGACCCAACTGGCCAGTTCGGACAGCGGGCCGGCCAGCGCCGGTTTGATCACAAACACGCCGGGCCATCCGCGCTCTTGCCAGTCGCGGGCTTCGTCGAGCCGCACCACCGATTCGTCGAGTGCCAGCTTGACGGGATAGTCCGCCGCGAGGCCGAGCAGCGCGTCCGGATCCGATGGTGGCACCGGCTGCTCCACGAATTCCACCGGCCGCGCGGCGCAACGCTCCAGCCAACGCGCCGCCTGGCGCCGATTCCACGCCCCGTTGGCATCGAGCCGCAGGCGCGCATGCGGCGGGAGTTCTGCCAGCAGTTCGTCCAGCCAGCCCAGTTCCTCGTCGATCGCGGCGACTCCCACTTTCCATTTGAATGCCAGGAACCCGGCCTCGAGCCGGGCGCGCAAGGTCGCGCGCGATTCCCGTCCCGCCGGCAACAATGCCGCCACCGGGAGCCGACGCAAAGGCGTCTGCGGGGCGGGATCTCCGTGCCCTGCCTGTAGGGCGGGGTCTCCGTACCCCGCCTTCCGCTTGCTGTGATTGACCATCGGCGGGATCCGGAAATCCCGCCCTACAATTTGTGCCTTCGCACACGCCATGGCAAACCGCACGCAGCCAAACCGTGGCGGGATGGCGTCCAGGTCCTCGTCCCGCGGGCGATCACCAAGCTTCCGGCAGATCTCCCCGGCCTCGGCCAGCGTCTCCGTGCCAAACCACGGAATCGGCGCGATCTCGCCAATGCCGACCCGGCCGGAGTCGTCCGCCAGCCGCACGATGATACCCTCCCGCTCGGCCCACCATCCGTGCGCCGTGCGCAACGGCGCCCGCAGCGGCCGGCGGTAGGAACGGAACTGGAACGCAAAATCCATTCGAGTGCCCACGGAATCACGGATTGGCCCGAAGACGACGGTTTTTTGATCACGATCAGGGTCCGCGCCAAGACATCCGATTGCCGGTGTAGGGCCGGCGCTTGCGCCGTGCCGCGACCGGGAAATGGCATCCGCATTGGGTTAGGCGCGCACCTAGGTGCCGCCCGACGAAGCACGAGCGGCCCTACCCATGGACCGGAGTTTTTGTTTGAGCTTTGCCGCGGCGGGAGTATTTCGTTCATGGCAACGATGACCAAGCCTGTTGCCAATTATCCGAGCGATTCGGACTTCTACCTGCCCGCCGATCGCTTCTTCGCCGCCAACCTGCCGGCCGCCCTGACGTACGACGACGTTTCACTGGCCACGCTCCATTCGGAAATCCTGCCGAAGGACACCGACCTGGCGACTTCGCTGTCCGACAGCCTGAAACTGCAGATCCCGATCATCTCGTCCGACATGGACACGGTGACGGAATCGCGCATGGCGATCGCGATGGCGCTCAACGGCGGCTTGGGTCTGGTCCACTACAACCTGCCGCCGAAGGACCAGATCAAGGAGGTCGCGCGCGTCAAGCGGCACATCCATGGCCTCATCCAGGACCCGATCACGGTCACGCCGGACGCGCTCGTCCACGAGGTCCTCGCCATGATCGATGCGAAGCGATTCGATTTCCGGACCTTTCCCGTGGTCGACGCCGCCGGCAAGCTGGTCGGCTTGCTCTCCGGCAACGTCGTCAAGGACCGCTACAAGTCCAAGAAGGTCGCCGAGGTGATGACGCCGCGCCAGCAGCTCATCACCATCCTGGACAAAAACATGGCGGCCGACCCGATCAAGGAGGCCGACCGCTTCTTCACCGTCAATGTCGGCATCCACAAGATGCTCGTCGTCGACGACAAGGACCGCCTCCGCGGTCTCGTCACGAGTTCCGATGTCGAGCGGATCACGTCCGAGGCCAAATCCCGCCGCAAGCCGGCGCGCGATGCGAATTTCCGCCTCGTGGTCGGCGCCGCCGTTTCGCCCGTGCGCAAGCCGAACGGCGAACTCGACCGTGACAAGATCATCGCCCACGTCGGCGAACTCGTCGATGAATCGGTGGACGTCGTGGCGGTGTCCACCGCCCACGGGCATACCGCCGGGGTCGGCGACATGGTGCGGCTGATCCGCAACGCCTTCAAGGAGCTGACGATCATCGCGGGCAACGTCACCAGCGGCGCCGGCGTGGAGTTTCTCGCCCAGGCCGGGGCCAGCGCCATCAAGATCGGCCAGGGGCCCGGTTCCATCTGCACGACGCGCGTGGTCGCAGGCGTCGGCATCCCGCAGCTCACGGCCCTGCATGTCGCCAGCCGCAGCCCGGCCCGGCGCGGCGTGCGCCTAATCGCCGACGGCGGCATCACGAAGTCCGGTGACATCGTCAAGGCCCTCACCCTCGCCGATGCGGTCATCCTCGGCGGCCTGCTGGCGGGCTGCCGCGAAGCGCCCGGCGAGATCATGGAAATCTCCGGCAAGATCTACAAACAGTACCGCGGCATGGGCAGCCACGCTGCCATGAAAGCCGGGTCGGCGGCGCGCTACGGCCACGACAAGAACGACACGACGCGGAAGGTCGCTGCCGAGGGCATCGAAGCCCTGAAGGAAGTTTCCGGCTCAGTCGACGACGTGCTCGGCAACCTGATTGGCGGCGTGCAAAGCGGCATGGGTTATCTCGGGGCGAAGGATCTCGGCGAACTCCGCGCCAAGGCCCGCTACGTCCGAGTGACGCCCGCCGGCCAGAAGGAAGCCGCGCCGCACGACGTCATCGAGGTCGCCACGCGGCACGGCGGTTGAGCGCATACCTGTAGGGCCGGCGCTTGCGCCGTGCCGGGAGCTGTAGCAGGCATGCACCAAGGTGCAGCCCTACGGCACACGATCCGGTAGGGCCGGCGCTTGCTCCGTGCCGCGAATGAGGAAAGCCCCCCCGGGAGGCGATGGCATGCGCCAAGGCGCAGCCCTACGCAGAAGACGTCTCCACCCGCACGTAGTCGATCCGCATTTCCTGCGGGAAAACCGTCGAGTCATCTGGATATCCCGGCCAGTGCCCGCCGATCGCCACGTTCAGGATGAGGAAGAAGGGACCATCGTCGAATACCCACCGCGTCCCGGCGGGGAGGTCCGCCGGCGAGCGGGTGTGATAGACGGCGCCGTCGCAGGAAAAGGCCACGCGGCCTGGCGACCAGTCGACGGCAAACACATGGTAGGCGTCGCAGAATCGTTGGCCGGCCGGGAGACGGGTCGATTTCGAGATCCCGTGCTTTCCCGAGTAACCCGGTCCGTGGATCGTGCTATGGAGTGTCTGCTGGTCGTGGCCGAGCACCTCCATGATGTCGATCTCGCCACAATCGGGCCACGGGGACCGGTCGATGTTGGCCCCCATCATCCAAAACGCCGGCCAGATGCCCTGCCCTTGCGGCAACTTGAGCCGCGCTTCGATCCGCCCATGCAGGGCGCCATACTTTCCCTGGGTCTTGATTCGGGCCGACGTGTGGCTCCCGTCCGGAGCCCGCCGGGCCCGGATCACCAGCGCCCGCCCGTGCGAGGCGTTCTCATCGGCCACCACCTCGCAGTTCTCGCGCCGGTCCGTGTAACACTCGAGCTCCGCATTGCCCCAGCCGGTCGCGCCGAGGTCGTGCGACCAGAAGGCCGCGTCGGGCGCGCTGCCGACGGGCTGGTTGAACTCGTCGCACCAGACGGTGCGGGATTGGTCAATGGCGGACATGATTATGGTTGGGACGCGCGCTGGTAGACGCGGACGTAGTCGACTTCCATGCGTTGGGGAAAGGCTCCGGCATCGACCCCCTGCACGCCGCCCCAGTCGCCGCCGACCGCGAGGTTCAACACCAGGTGAAACGGGCGGAAGAAAGGCCAGACCGTCCAATCGCCGCCGTCCTTGCGGGAGGTGAAGTACAGCCGGTCATCCACCCACATCCGGATTTCCTCCGCGTCCCACTCCATCGCATAGGTGTGAAACGTCGTCGTGGCGTCCGGCACCTCGACGATGGCGGTGCGCTGGTTGTGATTTCGCCACTGGTGCTTCCGGCTGTGGGTCGAGCCATGGATCCGTCCGGGTTCGTATCCCACGTGCTCCATGATATCGATCTCGCCGACATCGGGCCACTGGTGGTTTCCGAGGTCCCACTGTGTCGGGAGCATCCAGATCGCCGGCCATGTGCCGCGCGCCGCCGGGAGTTTGGCGCGGATCTCAAAGCGCCCATAGGTCCAGTCCGCCCGACCCTTGGTCGCGAGCCGGGCGGAAGTGTAATCCTTTCCCTGCCACGGCTCCCGGCGCGCCTCGATGACGAGATGGCCGTCCTCGATGCGGGCGTTCTCCGGCCGCGCGCGGGTGTAGAACTGGAGCTCGCGATTGCCCCAGCCGTGGCCGCCCACGTCGTAGTCCCATTTTTTCGGATCCGGTTGGGCGCCTTGGTCGAATTCATCCGCCCAGACCAGACTCCAGCCGGCGGGCGCGGCCGCGCGGATCGCCGGCACCAGGGCGGCCGCGGTGAAAACGAACAAAAACGTGCGCAAGGACATCGGAGCGGCGTCAGCGGGGCGCGCCGACGTAGGTCTGGATCGCGTGCGCGGGGATCGTGCCCGCGACGGTTTCGCCCCCGACGGCGAGCCCGAAGGACGATGACGCCTCGGTCGCGTTCAGGACCACGACGACCAGCGCGCCGTCCGGATTGGCGAACGCGACCGACTCGAGGCCGGCGGGCCCGCCCTCACTGCCGATGCGACGCGCCCCCGGCTTCACGAAGCGGCTGAACTGGCCCAGGTAGAAGAACGACGGCCCGTAGCGGACCTCCTGGGTGGTGGTGTCCACGATCACGGGTGCGTCGCAGAAATTGCCGACGTGGTTCGGTCCGCCGCGCTGGTCGAGGACGATGTTCCAATCGAGGAAGTTCACGACCCAGTTGTGGAAGTCGCCGATCATCTGGTGGGCGTAGATCTCCCCGTGCTCCCAGGCGCCGATGGCCGCTCCGCCCTCGCGGCAGCCCTCGGTGAACACGATGGGCTTGTCGGGATACTTCGCGTGGACGCGGGACGACGCGGCGAAGTCATCGCTCACGTACCAGTGCAGCGCCAGGCCCCAGAGATATTTCGACGACTCCGGGTTGCCGAAGTCCGCGTCGGCGTACTTTTCCTCGATGTCGCGGTTGTGGTCGAGGCCGAGCAGCTTCACGTGGCCGAGGCCGGCCTGGGCGAGGGCGGGCCCCAGGTGTTGGCTCACGAAGCGGCTCTCCTCCGCGGGCGAATAGAGGCAGGATTCCCAAGTCTGGTGCGCGTCGGGCTCGTTCTGCACCGTCAGCGCCCAGATGGGAATGCCCTCCTCGGCCTTCATGGCCTGGACGAACTTCACGTAATAGCGCGCCCAGGCGGCCGCGTATTCGCCGCGCAGCTTGCCACCGTCGTCCATGCGGTTGTTGGTCTTCATCCAATGCGGCGGGCTCCACGGCGAGGCCAGGATGCGGAGCGTGCCGCCGGAGGCCTTGATGGCGTCGTGCAGCAGCGGCAGCAGCCACTTCCGCATCGGGGCGAGCGAGAAATCGAGCAGGTCGTAATCGCCCGGCGTGGCGTCGAGCTCCCACATGCTGACCGAAAAGTCGCAGCTGTTGATGTGGGTCCGCGCCAGCGTGTAGCCGAGGCCGTCCACCGGGTCGAAGTAACGGCGCAGGATCTCGGCGCGCTTGGCCGTCGGCAGCTGCGCCAGCACCCAGGCGGACGACTCGGTCAGCGCCCCGCCGAAGCCCAGCATCTCCTGGTAGCGTTGGGCCGGATCGATGACGATCGCCGGCGCGGACCCGCCCGCCGCGGGCGCTGCGACCGGAGTCAGGCGGTGGCCGTTGTCGCGGGCGGTTTCGGTCACCGTCCAGGTGCGCGCCGCGGGCAGTGACGACGTGAGCAGCATGGTCGCGAGGGGAAGAATCAGGGGAAGCGGGCGCATGGGGAAATTCAGGTGGCGGCCGCCGCGGCCGCGGTCGCCTTCCGGGCGGCCAGCTCGCGCTCGATCTGCTTCACCTGCGGCTCATCGAGCGAATACAGGATGGTCGCGACGCCGGCGAGGACCGCGAGGGTGCCGGGCATGAGGCTGAAGAGCAGCGTGACGCCATGGATCGCACGCGGGGTCTGGACGGCGTTGGGGACGAAACCGTAGTAATCGAGCAGCCAGCCGATGAGCGCGCCGCCGATGGCGAGGCCGATCTTCTGGATGAGCACCGTCGCCGAAATCAGCAGACCGGTGGCGCGACGGCCGAACTTCCACTCGCCGTAGTCGGCCGTGTCGGTGTAGAGCGACCACACGATGGCCGGCGTCGGCCCGGCCGCGAAAGACGCGACGATGTTGCAGGCGTAGAGCAGCGGCAGGTTGTGCGGGTCGACAAAATAACACGCCCCGATGGCGGCGCCGTTGACCAGCGTGAGCCAGATCATGAGCGAGCGGCGCGAGAAGTACCGCGTGAACAGCTTGGTCGAGAGCGACCCGACGATGAAGCAGAGGAAGCCGACCAGGTTGAAGTTGGCGACGGCCGGCTCGTTGCCGACGCAGTACTTGAAATAGAAGATGCCGGCGGCGTTGCGCAGGCCCGTGTTGGTCAGGTTGAGGAAGGCCACCGCGAAGAGCACCAGCCAGGGGCCGTTGCGGGTGAGGTCGCGCAGGTCCTCCTTGAGCGAACCCTGCGCCTCGGGCGCGGTCGCGACCCGCTCCTTCGTGTTCGCGAAGGTGAACAGGAACATCCCGACCGAGATGACCGCGAAGATGGCCATGGTGTTGCGGAAGCCATCGGCCGGCACGCCGCCGGCGGGCGTGAGCGCATCCTTCAGGATCGGCACGAGCCAGCCGATCAGGAGCGCGCCGAGAAAGGCACAGGCGAAACGGTAGGAGCTGAGGGAGGTGCGGTCCGCGGAGGAGGCCGACATCACGCCCATGAGCGCTCCGTAGGGCGTGTTGATCGCGGCGTAGGCGACCAGCACGAGGGTGTAGGTGACATAGGCGAAGACCAGGCGCCCGGTCGTGCCGACGTCCGGGTGGAGGAACATCACGTAGCCGAGCACGCCATAAGGCAGCGCGCCCCAGAGGAGCCAGGGTCGGAACTTGCCCCAGCGCGAGTGGGTGCGGTCGGCGATGGCGCCGATCACGGGATTCAGGAAGGCGACGGCGATGGGCACGAACGCGAGCACGTTGCCGGCCGCGACCTTCTCGATGCCCACCACGTCGATGTAGTAGTAGGCGAGAAACAGGTTGAACGCCTGGAAGTAGAAATTCGAGGCGGTGTCGCCGAGGCCATAGGCGAGTTTTTCCTTGAAGGAGAGGACAGTGGTGGGGTCGGACACGGGGTGAAGGGAGGAGACGCCGACTCAAGCAGGGCGGAAGAAATTGGCGAGCGCCATGCCGGTGCGCCCCACCCCGGGAAAGGGCGCGCGCGACGGATCGCCGCGCGCGCCGGACGGGTCGGATCAGGCGATCAGAAGCGATAGTCGCATTCCACGCGGGCCGAGATCGGCGGGGCGTAGATGAGGCCGTAGAGTTTCCGGTCGTCGAGGAGATTGTTCACGTTGAGCTGCACGCTCATCGGGTGCTCATTCCACTTGAACGTGTACCGCGCCATCATGTTCACGGTGAGCTGCGCGGGGGTCTTCAGGACCACCACGTTGCCCTTCGCGTCGGTGATGCGCTGGCCGCCGCCGTGCGTGATGCCGGACTGGTATTCGCGCGGCGACATCCAGTCGCCGCCGAGGCCGAAGGACCAGCCCTTCATCGGGCCCTTGGTGAACTGGTAGTTGCCCCAGACCGCCACCTGGTGCTCCGGCGTGTCGTCCTGGGTCTCACCCGAGCCGTAGCCGATGCCGGTCCACGTCGAGCTGTCCGCCGCGTTGGTGTACACCGTCGCCAGCGGCTTGCCCGTCAGGCCCCAATCGGTGTTCGGGAAATACCAGACGGCCCACTTGTCCTGCGGGTACGGGTACTTCGCGAACTGGCCGGCCGAGGTGATGACCTTGTTGATATGGGTGTAATTGGCCCAGATCTGGAAGTTGCTGTTCGGGGTGAACATCAGGTCCGCGCTCCAGCCCTTGGCCTGGTCGGAACCGATGACGGACTCGCCCTTGGAGGCGGCGATGTCATTCCAGGCATTGTTCGTCTCGCTGTCGTAGTTGTACAGCCAGCCCGGCCAGCTCATGCCGTGCTGCTTCGTGTAGTCGAAGACCGCGTCGAGGTAGGCCGCGCCGGCGGTCTGGGAGGCGTTCACGTACCACGTGCCGTTCTTCTGGTAGATCGAGCCCGCGGCGACGCCGGCGTTCCACTGGGTGAGCGAGGCGTTGGCCGCCCCGTTGCCGCCGTTGCTCCCGCCCGGCACGGAGTCCGGCGAGAAATTGCTCACGTTGTAGACGATGTCCTTGTTCGGGTTGAACTTGATGTTGTTGCTCGTTGGCGACCACCAGTAGGAGAACGGCGTGCCGCTGCGGTTGATCTTGAACGAGCTGACCGAACCCGAGACCCGGCCGTCCCACAGGTCGACCTTGACGCCGAATTCCTTGCTCTTGGCCACGATCGGGCCGATCGGCTGGCCGTTGGTGTCGATGGCGCCGCTGAAGTTCGGCGAGACGCCCTCGGCCTTCAGCGCGAAGGCGGAGATCTGGCGCGTCAGCTGCACGCTGATGCCACGCTGGTAGGTGCGGATCTTGGCCTTGTCGCTGCGGACGTCGGTGACCGTGTTGTTGCGCGCGTCGTGCGTGTGGACGAAGTTGTCGCTGATGTCATCGCGGCCGCCGTAGATGATCATCACCCGGTCATCCAGCGCCTTGGCCGAATAGACGAGGTAGGTGGACTGGTCCCAGGCCTTGGTGGAGTTGTCGATCTTCGGCACCATCGCGAGGTCGGTGGAGCCGTCACCCTGCTTGCCAAACACGATCGGTGCGGTGTCGAGCGGGCTCTTGTAGTTGAAGGTGTTGTCCGCCGTCGCGACGTTGGCGCTGGTGTTCTTCTGCGTCTCCTCGGAGTGGCCGAAGAGGAACGAATTCGTGAAGGCGAGCCACTTCTTGTTCTCGAAGAGCTTGAACCGCCAGTTGAGCTCGCTGCGGAACTGGTCGTGCGAGTTCGAGCTTTCGGTTGCGGACCAGCCATACTGGAGGACCACGTCGTTGACCTGGCCGTTGACGACGTTGAGGTTGCTGTCGCCGTTCGACTTGTCGAGGGACGCCGTGCCGAAGTTCACCGTCTTCCGGAGGGAGGCCGGCCCGACATTCTGCGCGAGGTTGCCGAGCACGTCCCGGGTGGAGAAATCGGCCTTGGAATGGTTGTAACCGATCAGCAGGTGAAAGTTGGCGCCGAGCTCCTGCGCGACCTGGGCGCGGAAGTTGCTGGCGGTTGTCTTGGAATAGGTGTCCGGACCACTCCACCGGAAGGTGTAGGGATCCGTGCCGGGCAGCGTGTAGAAGTCCGCATGCTCGCCCTGGTCGCCGCCGCTCACATTGGCCATCGCGCGGACCCGGCGGAACCCGACGCCGTCCTGGGTCTGGTGGCCGTATTCGTAGTCGACGTCGATCTGCGTCGTCTTCGTCGGACGCAGGCTGAACGCCGGCGAGATGAAGTTGTGGTTCTGCTTGTAGTAATCGGTGTAGTCCTTCGTGTCTTCGAGCGCGCCCGTGACCCGATAGTTGAAGTCCCAGGTCGGGCTGATCTGGCCGGTCGAGTCGATGGTCAGGCGCTTGAAATCGTAGGTGCCGAGCGCGACGGTCGCCTCGGAGGCGGACTTGGCCTGCGGGGCTTTCGGGATGTAGTTCACGATGCCGCCGAACTCGCCGATGCCGTAAAGGAGCGCGGTGGGGCCGAACGCCACCTCGACGCGGCTGATGTTGACCGAGTCGGTGGAATTCTGACGGCGGAAGCCGTCGCGCAGCACCGCGTCGGTGACGTAGCCGCGGATCTTGTACGAAGTCTGGGTGATGTTCGCCGTGGCTCCCTCGGGGTTGTTCACGCCGCCGGGGCCCTGGTAGGCGCCGCCGGGCGTGCCCTGGTCATTCTGGGACTGCAGCTGGATGCCGGCGGTGTACGCCAGCGCCTGCCGCAGGTCGGTCGCGCCGGTGTCGCGCACGAACTGCTCCGTGATGACGGAGATCGGCATCGGCAGGTCCTTGATCGATTCGTTCAGGCGCGTGCCGGTGGTGGCGTTGGTGGCCTTGTAGCCGTTGTCCTTTTCCGTCGTGACCTTGAAGGGGGAGAGCACGACCGTCTCCTCCTGTCTGTTGAGATCGGTGTCGACCGAGGTGGGCGCCGTTTGGGCGGCACCGGTCATCGGCCAGGCGCCGAGCAACGCGGAACACACGAGTACTCCGGCGTGAAGCGGGAATCGTTGGTGGGGGTTCATAGCATGAACGGTTTGGTTGGGGGTTGGAGTCGCATCCGGCTGGACAACCAAGCAGGCCTGAGCTCGCGAACGGGCAGGCGACCACTTCGAAATCAACCGGGGGCAGGGAAACATTCGGCAAAATGTCATTTTCGATCTCTCGAAACGACGCGCCAAAAATCCCTCTCGTAGCATGATTATGTCAACCGTTATATGCACATCGATGTGCACAGCATTCTAATACGACTTAGAAAATCGCTTAAACTTGTTTTGCAATGGGTTACCTACTTTCTGCAAATATTCACTGCGCCTGTTAATCGATATGTTTTCGGTTTTCGTGCATAGCTTTTAATCCTTGAATTCCCAGCGGCGTGCGCTAGCGATGACGGCACCAGCTCGATCAGCTCTCAGTCCGCCAATGACCAAGATCAACCAGGACGTCATCGCCGCGAAGCTCGGCATCTCGCGCACCACCGTGTCGCGCAGCCTGGCCAATCATCCGGCGATCAGCGCGGAAACCCGATCGCGCGTCCATGCGATGGCCGAGGAAATGGGTTACCGCCCCTCGCCTGGTCGCCTCGCGCGGCGGCACTCGAAGAGCTCGCGCTCATTCGCGATCGGCGTGCTCGTGGGCATCCCGGCGGAAAACGTGGTGATGGCGACGGCGACATTCCCTTACGTCATCAAGGGCATTCGCGACCGGGCCGAGGTGGAGCGCGTCACGATCGACATCCACTACCAGCCGCCCGGCGATTTCCACCCGGAGTCGAACCGCCAGTCGGTGTTCCGCCAGATCCGCAATGGCGACTGGCGCGGCGTGATCCTCATTCACCCCTTCGCCGAATCGGCCGTCGAGGTGCTGGCACGCAAGATCTCCACCGTGGCCGTGCTCGAGAGCTACAACCACCCCGGCATCGACATCATCGACACGGACGACGCCCCGGCGATCGTTTCGCTCGTCGAGAACCTGCACGCGGCGGGCCATCGCCGGATCGGTTTCCTGTCGTGGGACTATCCCGTCGGCGGTCATTGGGTGGCACGCCGCTTCAGCGGCTATGTCGAGGCCCTGTTCAACCTCGGCCTGGAATTTCATCCGGAGTGGGTGCTCAACGTGCAAAAGAACGTCCCGCGGCTGACGCCAGCCGGCGTCACGGAAGCCGTGGCGCGCCTGGTCAAGCACGACGGAGTCACCGCGTGGGTCTGTGCCGCGGACCACCAGGCCTACCCGCTCATGCACGACCTGCAGGCCCGCGGCCTCCGCGTGCCTGAGGATTGCTCGATCACCGGCTTCGACGGGCTCGAGCCGCCACCGGGTCTGCGTCGCGCCACCTCGATGCGCGTGCCGCACGAGCACATCGGTTCCTCGGCGCTGACCCGGCTGATGAACCGCATCCACCATCCCCAGGCCCCGCGGCGAAAGATCCTCGTCGAGGCCCAGCTTGTGCAGGGCGAGACCATCGCGCCGCCGCCGCCTTGAACCGCGAGGCCCGGCGGCAGCATGCGGGCCCGCGCTGAGCGCGACCTTCGGCCGCCCTGCCCTCGGCACTCTTCGCCACCACGGTCGCTCCCCCACGCACGAGCACCACGCGACCCGCTAAAAATAGGCGAAATCAGTCGGTGGCATCCGCTTGCCTCGGTGTGAAAATATTCTCGCGCCGGCCGCCGCCCGGCGCTTTGACGAACGCATGATGTCAGCTTATGCTTCACATGAACTCGTGAAACAATTCCTGATCTCCAGCGTCTCAGTTTTCATGTGGAATCGCACCCTGACCGGCATGGCCTTGGCCGTGGCCCTGGCCGCAAGTCCGCTGCGCTCTTTCGGCACGACCGTGCAGGCGCCGGAGTTCGACCAGCTTGTCGCCCAAGCCGATTACGTCGTTCGCGCCACGGTCAAATCAATCGACTCTGCCTGGCGCGAAAAAGATGGGCACCGCTTTATCGCTTCGCGCGTCACCCTTGACGTGAAGGAGGTCATCCGCGGCACCCCACCCTCGCCGCTGGTGCTCGACATGGTCGGCGGCACCGTGGGCGACGACACCCTGACAGTCGAAGGGGCGCCCAAATTTCACGTCGGGGACGAGAACATTCTCTTTGTCCATGGCAACGGCACCGTGTTCTACCCGCTGGTCGCAGTCATGCATGGGGTCTACCCGATCTTCCGCGATCGCCAGACCGGCCGCGAATACGCCCTGCGGAGCAACGGCATGCCGCTTTACAGCGAAAACGACGTCTCCCTGCCGATGACCAAACTCAGCGCCGTGAAGGTGCAGAACCCTTCCGCCCAGCCGATGACCGCTTCCGAGTTCGCCGCCAAAATCCGGGCCGCCCGGCCCGGCGAAACCCGTACCCAGATTGAGAGATAAACGCCACGCCACCTGGATTGGCGCCGTCGCAGGCCTGCTCTTGGTGCCTGCGGCCTTCGCCTTCACTTACATCGAAAGCTCGAGCGGCCACCCGCTCAAACTCGCAGCCGGCACGGTCCCGATCCGCATCCTGCTCGGCACGACGCCCACGCTTTCCGATGGCACAAATTACAGCACCACCGCCCAGGCCGCGGCGTCCTCCTGGAATGCGCTCCTCGGGTCCATCCAGCTGCAGACGAGCATCGCCACGGGCGCGCCCGGCGACCGCAATGGCGTCAACGAAATGGCGCTCGCCGCCAACGTGTTTGGGACGGCATTCGACAAGAACGTCCTCGCGGTGACGACCACCTGGTCGAGCCGGAACAGCGATGTCCGCAGCGAAGGCGACGTGATTTTCAACAATGCCCTGACGTGGGACTCGTATTCGGGCCCGTCGCGCGCCACCTCCGCTTCAGGCCCGTTCGATATGCGGCGGGTCGCCACCCACGAATTGGGCCATTTGCTGGGCCTGGATCATCCCGACGAGGCCGGCCAGACCGTGTCCGCGATCATGAACAGCAAGATCAGCGGCATCGACGCCCAAACCACGGACGACATCACCGGCGCGCAAAATCTCTACGGCCCGCCCGGCGTGCCGCGCAACGACGACTTCGCCAACGCGATTGCGATCACCCTCAACAACAACACCGCGACCGTCACCGGGTTCAACACCAACGCCTCGATGCAGCCCGGCGAGCCGGATCATGGCAGCAACGCCGGCGCCAACGGCCGCTCCGTCTGGTGGAAATGGGCCGCGCCCCTCTCCGGATCGGTGACGGTGGATACGAAGGGCAGTTATCTCGACACCACCCTGGGGGTCTACACCGGCTCATCGGTTTCCGCGCTGACCACCATTGGCACCAATGACGACGGACCGGACATCGCCGGAGTGCACACCATTACGAGCCAGCTCACCTTCGATGCCGTCGCCGGCACCACCTATTATTTCGCGGTCAATGGCTTTGACAACGGTGTCGGCGCGGACACGGGCGGCATCACCCTGAATGTCGCCCTGAACGCCACGGCGAGCGCGCCGACCATCTCCACCCAGCCAGCCAGCCAGACCGTCACGGAAGGCGATAATGTCACCTTCAGCGTCGCGGCGAACGGCACGGCTCCGCTCACCTACCAGTGGTCCTTCGGCGGCAAGGCCATCGCCGGTGCCACGAGTTCGATTTACAGCCTGACCAACGTGCAGCAGGCGAACGCCGGCACCTATTCGGTCACCGTCACGAATTCCCAGGGCTCGGCCACGAGCAACAACGCCACGCTGACCGTCAATCCGCTGAGCGTGGCCCCGGTCATCACCGCCCAGCCGCTCAGCCGCGCCGCGACCGCCGGGGATACCGTCAACTTCGGCGTCAGCGCCACCGGTACGCCGGCGCCCAAATACCAGTGGCGCAAGGATGGCGTGGACATCGCCGGGGCGACGAGTTCGACCTTTTCCATCGCCAGCGTGACGACGGCCGATGCGGGCAACTATACGGTCGTGGTGTCGAACACCGCCGGTTCCGTCACGAGCGCCGTCGCCACCCTCACGGTCAGCGCCTCGTCGTCCATGACTCCCACGCCCGCGCCCAAGAGCGGCGGAGGGGGCGGCGGCGCCATCAGTGACTGGTTCATCGCCGCCCTCAGCGTGCTTGGCATCGCTCGATTGCTCCGCAATCGTCGATGACCGGCATGCGCCTGCCCGTCCGCCTTTTCGCCACCAAGCCGCCCGTCCTTTACCTGGTCGGCGCCGCGTTTTCCCTCGTCGTCCAGTGCTTTCCCGGCTGGCGCGAGACGCTGATCTATGACCGGTCCGCAATCGCGGCGGGCCAGCTCTGGCGGGTCTGGACGGGGCACTATGTTCATTTCGGCTGGTCGCACTTCGTCCCCGACACCGGCCTGTTCCTGATCGTCGGCTGGCTGCTCGAGGAACGGCACCGGTTGTTCGCCCGCATCGGCTTCTTCGCGATGCCCGCCGCCATCTCGGCCGGCATTTTCCTGTTCGACCCGGGCATGACCCGCTATGGCGGCCTCAGCGCCGTCGACCTCGGGCTGCTCCTTTATCTCGCCGCCCAGGGATGGCGGCGCAATTGGAGCGACTGGTTCTGGCCGGCGGTCATTGCGATCTATCTCCTGGAGATTGTCGTACAGGCCTGGCACGGCGGCCACGGCGGCGGAACCATCCGCTTTGACGAACCGAGCGTCAGGATCGCCACGAGCGCGCATCTCGTCGGCACGGCCTATGCGCTGCTGGCGCTGGGGCTGGCCAGGCTGCGGCCAAACTCCGAACTTGCCGGGCGGGATCGCTGACCCCGTGCGCGGTCAGGTCGCGCCCCTGCGTGGACGTGGGTTCGGTCGAGCCGGCGTGCGTCCTGCCATTCCTGCCCGGCAGGGCCGCCGCCCTGCAAAGGCACGGATCTGAAATGTGCGTCAAGCCATGGGTTGTGCCAGAAAACCGTTGCCGCCCTCCCGCCCGTGCACTGTGCTCCGTCCTTGGCCCGTTGTGCCCATGCCGCTCCCTTCCTTCCGCAGCCAGCTCATCGCCGATGTCGGCATCTCCTTCGGTGACGAAGGCAAGGGCCGCCTGATACCCGAGATCATCGAGGAGCTGCGCGCGACGCCCGCCGCCGTCTCGGTGGTCTTCAAGGTCAACGGCGGCTCCAACTCGGGCCATACCGCCGGCGGCATCAAGCTCAACCTCCTCCCCGCCGGCGTCGTCATGGCCGAGGTTCCCCACCTGGCGATCGGCGCCGGGGTCGTCGCCGACCCGCGCAAGATCCTCTGGGAAGGCCGGCCGCTCGAGCACAAGGGCTACCAGATCTTCTCCCGCCTGCTCATCGACGAGCGCACGCTGGTGTCCGACTTCACCCACCGGTTGCTCGACCTCGCGTGGGAGGACTACCGCGTCAACGTCCTCCAGGAGGAGCCCCGCGGTTCGACCGGGCGCGGCATCACGCCGGCCTACCAGGATGAGACCGGCCAGTGGCAGATCACTTTCGCCGATTTCCTCGGCGGGCCGAATTTCTTCGCCCGCAAGCTCGCCGGCCGCGCCGACCGCGCCTGCCGGACCATCCAGCACGTCTGCCGCGTCAGCCCGGAAAACTGGAACGCCTTCTTTGAGAAACTCTCCGCCGCCGAATATCGCGCCAACGAGGAAGCCATCGGGCTCGGCTGCTTCAAGCATTCCGATTTCGACTTCAAGATGTTCCGCGGCGACGCGCCCTTCACCCTGAACGTCGCGAAGCTGACGGAGGTCTATTGGGACGCCGGCCAGCAGCTCCGCCGCAACATCGGCGAGGTCCGCGAGCTCGTGCTGCGCGAGCTCGCCGCCGGCCGGTCCATCGTCGGCGAATTCGGCCAGGCGTACTGGCTCGACAAGCGCCACGGGTTCTCGCCCAACGTCACCGCTTCGCACACGTTCACGCCGGAGATCTTCGAAAGCGCCGGCATCCCGGCCCAGCCGGTGCACACCTTCGGCGTCGCCAAGGCCTACGATACCAAGGTCGGCACCCATACCTTCCTCACGCAGATGGAGGACTCGCTCCCGCTCTGCCAGAAGCTCAAGCAGATCGAGTTTGGCACCACCACCGGCCGGCAGCGCATGGTCGGTTGGTACGACGCCGTCGAAAAGGGCGACGCCCTCCGCTACGGGGGATTCCAGGATCTGATGATCAACAAAATCGACGCGCTCAGCGGGGGCCACGAGCTCCGCATCTGCACCGCCTACGAAGACGCGTCCGGCCGGCGCCATGGCCACGTGCCCCGCAACGAGGCGCTGCGCAAGACGCTGCGCCCGGTCTACACGCGCCACGCGGGGTGGACCGAGGACATCACCGGTGTCCGGAGCTTCGCCGATCTGCCGGCCAATGCCCGCCGCTATGCCGCCGCGATGGTGCGCAGCATTGTTGAAGTCGCCTACCCGGAGAAACTGCCGGCCGTGCTGCCGAACCTGCGTTATCTCGGAGTCGGGCCGCAGCCGTCGCAGATCATCAAGGACGTGCCCGCCACCACCGAGCTGCTCAAGCTCGCCTAGAACTTGCCCGGCCCGGGGGCCGCCCGGTTCCCGTGGCGGCCGGCGGCGCTCACAGCACAAAATAATAAACCGGCCAGTAGCAGCACAGCAGCGCCGGGAGGACCCAGGGCAGGACGCAGGCCAGATCCGAACGCCCCAGCCGCATCCCGCGTTTCGCCAGGAGCCAGGCCGCGATCACCGTCACGGGATAGATCCAGGTGCCGTCCACCAGGACGTTTCTCTCCATGATGGCCGCCGTCGTCTTGGCGGGCGGATCCAGCATGAATTTCGCCGCGAAAAGAAAGAGCGGCCAGAAGCCCAGGCTGCTCAAAAAGGTCAGGCGCGCGGCCCGGCCGACGGGTGATTCGATTTCGACGTCTTCCTCGGATTCGGTGGTCTTCATGCGTGGAAAGGGGAAAGGCCGCTACGCGAAGAATCCGGCCACCTCGCGCACGACGCGGTCGACGTCACCGTCCGCGAGGCCGGGATGAAGCGGCAGCGAGAGCACTTCGGCGCACGCCTGCTCGGTGTGCGGCAGGTTCAGCGTCGCATCATGATAGGCGGGCTGGCGATGGATGGGAACGGGGTAAAGCACGCCGCAATTGATTCCGGCCTTCTCGAGGTGCGTCTTGAGCTCATCGCGCCGCGGCGTCCGCACCACGAACTGGTGCCAGCAATGCGTCCGGCCCTCAGCCACCAGCGGCAGGCGCAAAGGGGTGTTCTTCAGTCCCGCCAGATAGGCCCCGGCCAGCTCCGCGCGCCGGCGGTTATCAGCATCGAGCCGCGCGAGCTTCACCCGCAGGACAGCCGCCTGGAGCTCATCCAGCCGGCTGTTCCGGCCGGAGGTATCGCTCACGTACCGCTTCCGCCAGCCATATTGCCGCAGCAGCCGGACTTTTTCCAAGAGCAGGCCGTCGCGCCCGGCCACGGCGCCGCCGTCGCCGAGGGCCCCGAGGTTTTTCGTCGGGTAGAAGCTAAAGCAGGCCAGCTGGCCGAAGGTACCGGCGGCCTGGCCGCCGACTTTCGCGCCGTGGGCCTGCGCGCAATCCTCGACGACGCAGAGGTTGTGCGCCGTCGCCAGCGTGGCGATCCGCGGCAGGTCCGCGGCCTGCCCGTAAAGGTGCACCGGGACGACGGCCTTGATCTTCGGGTCGCGAATCTCCATCAGCAGCCGCTCGAGGCCGTTGACGTCCATGAGCATCGTGTCCGGTTCAATGTCGATGAACACCGGTTTGGCTCCCGTGGCGGCAATGGCCGCGACCGTGGCCGTGACGGTGTTCGCCACCGTCACCACCTTGTCGCCCGCCCCAATGCCCGCGGCGTGCAGCGCCAGCTCGATGGCGTCGGTCCCATTCGCGACCCCGACCACTCCGCCGGTTCCCAGCCAGGCGGCGAATTCCTTTTCAAAGGCCTCGACCTCGGGCCCGAGGATATAATGGCCGCTCTGGAGCACGCGGTCGATGGCGGCGTCGATATCGGTCTTGGCGGCGAGGTAGGCGGCCTTGGGGTCAGCGGGCAATATCTTCATTTGTCATTTATGATCGGTCACGGGCCGTCGTTCATCGGTACCAGCTGCACGCCGTCGGCCCAGGGCAATGACCGTTGAAAAATGAATGATGACCAATGACGAATCGTCACAGGTAGTGCGGCAGTTCCTTCCGGTAGAACGCCACCGTTCGGTAAAGCGCCTGCTTGATCGTCGTGCGCGGCCGCCAGCCCAGCGTCGACTCGATCAGATGCCAGTCCGAATAATAGTCCCCGATGTCGATCTTCTTCCGGCCCGCCGGGAATGCCCGGACCCGGAAACTGCCCTGGCGGGCGACCTCCACCAGGAGTTCCGCGAGGTCCCGCAGGGCGATGGTTCCCTGGCCGCCGAGGTTGAAGATTCGCCCCACCGCCTCCGGCCGCGTCGCCGCCAGCAGCAGCGCCTCGACCGCATCGTCGACATAGGTGAAATCGCGCAGCTGCTTGCCGCCCCAGACCTCGATCGGCTTGCCCTGGAGCACGTCGCGGATCCAGACCCCCACGAAAGTCTGCCGCGCATCCTTCACCCGCATGCGCGGGCCGATCGTGTTGGTGAGGCGGAGCACGGTGCTCGGCACGCCGTAGACCTCGCTGTAGAGGAGATGGTATTCCTCGCCCGCCAGTTTGTTGATGCCATTCACGTCGACCGGTCGCAACGGGTGCCGCTCGTCGACGGGAAGATAATCCGGGCGCCCGTAGATCTGGCGGGTGCTGGCAAACACAATCCGCAGCCGCGGGTTGTGCCGGCGGCAGGCTTCAAGCAGCGTGAGCTGCGAGCGGCAGTTGATCTCCAGGTCGGTCTCCGGATCCGCCATCGAGTCCATGTGGCTCGTCTGCCCGGCGAGGTTGAACAGATAATCCTGGCCCCGCAGGAATTCCGGCAGGCTGTGGCGATCGCGCAGGTCCGAGAGGTTGATGCTCAGCTTGCGCTCGAACCCGTGCAGGTTGTACCGATTGCCGCCATACTCGGGAATGAGGCTGTCGAGGATCGTGACCTTCGCCCCGAGCGCCACCAGCTGCCGCGCCAGGTTCGAGCCGATGAACCCGAGCCCGCCGGTGATCAGCACGCGGCGGCCGCGAAAGGACCGGGCAAACGAACGGGTGAAAGGCACCCCGGCACCATGCAGCCGTCGCGAAAAGGTGACAAGCGTGCAGTGACTTGCCGGCGACTCCGGCGCCCGGCCCGCGAAACGAGGACTTCAATGGGGGCGCGGTGCCCTCACCCCGCGAGGCTTGATCGTCGCATCCAGGCAAGAGGGCGGGTGGTCCCCCCGCCTCCCCGGCATCAAAAATCCTGCAGGCGTCCTTCGCCAGCGCCGCGGCGCGGCTCGAGCCGCTCCAATACTTCCCCGAGAAGGTAAATCGAGCCGGTCACGACGACCACGTCCCCGGGCGCACCGACGGCGCACGTCTGCGCGTCGGGAAAGATCGTTTCCACCGCCGCACGCCGGACCCGCGGGCGCTCCGCCTCCGGCACCAGCGCCAGCAGCTCCTCGAACGTGCATGCGCGGGCCTGCCGCGGCGTCGCCAGGTGCACTTCGCGCCCATGCCGCAGCACCACCTCGAGCAAAGCGCGCGCACGGAATTCGCCGAGCGCACCGGCCACGATCACCGGCGGCCGGCCGGTGCGCTCCGTCAGCCGGCGCAATTGCTCGTCCAATACCTGCGCGCCTTCCGGGTTGTGCGAGGCATCGAGTATCACCTCGCGCCCGCCCACGCGCACCTGCTGCCAGCGGCCGGGCCAGTCGACTCCCTGCAGCGCCGCCGCGATCGTCCGGTCGGAGAGCCGCCAACGGGCAGCCATGAGGCGGGCCGCCAGCTCGGCAGTCGCGGCGTTCCACCGCTGGTAATCGCCCGCGAGATTCGTGACCGGAAATCCGTCGGTCGCCGCGCCGAAGGCTTCGCGCACGGAGTGCAGCGGCGCCCGGCGCTCGGCCGCGATCGCCCGCACGACCTCCTCGGCCTCGGGCGGCAGGCGGCCCATGACGACCGGGCGGCCGGGCTTGATGATGCCGGCCTTCTCGCGGGCGATCAACGCGAGCGTGCCGCCGAGCTCGGCGCAATGGTCGAGCCCGATGGAGGTGATGACGGCGATCTCGGGCTCCACGATGTTGGTGGCATCGAGCCGCCCGCCCATGCCGACCTCCACCACCGCAATATCCACCCGCTGCCGCTGGAATTGCAGGAAGGCCATCGCCGTCATGAATTCAAAGAAGGTCGGATATTCGTCCGGATGCTGCTCCGCAATGGCCGCCGCCAGCGGCCGCAGTTCAGCCGTGTAGGCGGTGATCTCCGCCTCGGAGAGCAGCCGCCGGTCGACCTGCACGCGCTCGCCCAGCTTCACCAGGTGCGGCGAGGTGTACAGCCCCGTGCGCCACCCCGCCTGGCGGAAGATCCCCTCGAGCATCGCCGCGACCGAGCCCTTGCCATTGGTGCCCGCCACATGGATCACCGGCTGGCTACGCTCGGGATGGCCCAAGGCCGCGGCCAGGCGCCGCATCCGGTCGATGCCGAACTTCACCCCGCCCGCCTTGAGCGAGTAGAGATAATCCGCGACAGCCGCGTAATCGGTCAGGGTTGCGGAAGGATGATTCAAGGGTGGCAACGAGTCACAGCGAGCCGTCATTCCGAGCGCAACGAAGAATCAAAGGCTGCGTGCCGGGCGCCGATGAGGATTCCTCCTCTTCGCTCAGGACGAAAATCCAAGGGCGAGGCCGGCCGAAGGCGTCAGCTGTTGACCGCCGCTTGCGAGGGAAACGGCACCGCCGTCGGCACCTTGTGCGCGTGGTAGTGATGCTGGTAGAGCACCTGCAGGAGCGAAATCAACCGATCGCGCATTTCCAGCCGGCTGACGATCTGGTCGATGAGGCCGCGCTTGAGCAGGAACTCCGCCGTCTGGAAGCCCGGCGGCAGCGTCTCCTTGGTCGTCTCCTTGATCACCCGCGCCCCGGCAAATCCGATCAGCGCGCCGGGTTCCGCGAGGATGACGTCGCCCAGCGTGGCGAAGCTCGCCGTGACACCGCCGGTCGTCGGGTACGTGAGGATCGAAATGTAGGGCAGCCCGGCGGCGGCCAGCCGTCCCAGCGCCGCGCTGGTCTTCGCCATCTGCATCAGGCTGAAGATGCCCTCCTGCATGCGCGCGCCGCCGGAGGAACTGATGATGATGCACGGGATCTTCTTCTTCAGCGCGCGCTCGACGGCCCGCGTGATCTTCTCGCCGACGGCCGCGCCCATCGCGCCGCCGCAGAATCGAAAATCCATCACGGCCAGCGATACGGGGATGCCGCCGATCTTGCCCACGCCACAAATGACCGCCTCGGGCAGGCCGCTTTCCTTCTCGTAGCGCTTGATGCGGTCGGGATAGGCGGCCGAGTCCACGAACTTCAGCGGGTCGGCCGACTTCACCCCGGCGTCAAATTCCTCCCAGCTGCCCTCGTCCACCATGCCGGCGATGCGCGCCCGCGAGCCGATCGGGAAATGATACCCGCTTTTCGGCACGACCATGAGGTTGGCCTCCAGGTCCTTGGTGAAGACGATCTCGTCGGAGATCGGGCACTTGGTCCACAGCCCCTCGGGGATGTTCTTTTTCTTCTTGGAAGCGGAGAGCTTGGGTTTGACGAAATGAGTCATGCAGGATCAGCCGTGGCCGAAGGTGACGACGTCGAGCTTCAGCACCCCGGCGCGCCGCAGGACGGCGGCACAGGCATTGAGCGTCGAGCCCGTTGTAAAAACATCATCGATGATCAGGTAACGTTGCGCCGGATTAATGGAGGCGCCGTTGGCCAAAGCAAAGGCATTTTTGAGGTTCTTCCGGCGGGCCTCGCGATCGTGGTGCGTTTGCGATTCCGTATCCACCGCGCGCCGAAGCAATTCCTCGATTCGAGCCTCGCCGTGGCACACTCGCACCGCGCTCTCGGCGAGCAAACGGCACTGGTTGAACCTCCGCTCACGCAATTTGCGCGGGTGCAACGGCACCGGAACGAGCACCGCGCCGCGCAGGTAGTCGGCATACCCCGGCGCGCGGGTCATGAGCACGACGATGTCCTCGAGCACGTGGTGACCGTGGTGGTACTTCAAGGCGTGCACCAGCGAGCGGCCCGCTCCCTTCAACAGGACCGCCGTCCGGCCCTCGCCGAAGACCGGATCCAGCGCCTCGCAGTGCAGGCACACGCGGTTGACCTCGGTCTCGCCGAAAAACGGATGCCCGCACACCGGGCAAAAAGGCGGCTCCACCACAAAGAGCAGCTGCTCACATCGGGAACACACGTGGCGAAGCCCGCCGCCATCGGGCAGCCGGCCGCAGTGGACGCATGTTCGCGGGAACAGAACGTCGCGGGCCCCGCCCCGCAAATACGCGAGCGGCGAGAAGGTGGAGTTGGCGTCGACGGTCATCCTGAACGCAGCGCAGGATCCACTCCGCGTCCGCCCAGGGTACTTTCAATACAACACTTTGACCAAAAAAAGCCCGTGCGGCGGCGCCGTGAGCACGGCCGGAACCCGTTTCCGGGTCTTGAGCAGCGCGGCAATCTCATCGGTCGTCAACTTGCCCCGTCCGGCATTGACCAAGGCACCCGTCAGGCTCCGGACCATCTTGTAGAGAAACCCGTCCGCCTCGAAAGTGAACGTCGCCCGCCGGCCCCGGCGCGCGAGCTCGACCCGGCGGAGATCGCGAATGGTCGTTTCGTACGTCCGATCGTTCTCTCCGGAAAAAGCCCAGAAATCGTGCCGGCCGCGGAGCACCTTCGCCGCCGCCGTCATCGCGGCCCAGTCGAGCGGCCGCCCGACCGACCAGCAATAGGCCGTGGTGAAGGGGTCGGCCTCGCCGAGGTAAAGATGGTAACGGTAGATCTTGCCCTTCGCATCGAAGCGGGCGTGAAAACGCGCACTGGCCGGCCGCACGCTCTTCAGCTGGATCGATCGCGGCAGGCCGACCTGGAGCGCGACGAGAAGCTTGTCGCCGCCGTGCCGCCAGGCGGCGTCGAAATGGAACACCTGGCCGAGGGCGTGCACGCCGGCGTCCGTCCGCCCGCTGCTCTGGATGCGGACCTTGGCCCCGAGCACCGCCTCCAGCCGCCGCTCGATGACGTCCTGCACGGCATCCTTGCTCGCCTGGCTCTGCCAGCCGCTGAACGAGCTGCCATCGTAGGCGCACACGCACTTCCAGCGCGGCAGCGTTGCAGGCGGGTGGCGATTCATGCCGCCACGGTGCGGGCCGCGCGCGCTGGCGGCAAGCCGGAGATGGAAGCGGCCGCGCCGACCACGCGGAAAAAACATTGTCCCGGCCGGCCGCCCCGCTGCACCCTCCCCGCTCGTGTCAACACCGCGATACCGCCATCTCATCTGGGACTGGAATGGCACGCTGATCGACGACCTCGATTACTCGATCGGCGTCATGAATGCCGTCCTGCGCCGCCGCGGCCTGCCCGAGATGGACCGGGCGCGGTACCATGAGGTGTTCGATTTTCCCGTGCGGAACTATTACGAACGGCTCGGCTTCGACCCGGCCGCCGACCCGTTCGAGCGCCTCGGCGCCGAATGGATGGCCGGCTACGACGCCCGCCGCCTCGAGTGCCGGCTGCATTACGACGCCCGTCGCGTGCTTGCCGCGGTCCGCGGCGCCGGGCTCACCCAGTCGCTGCTCTCCGCCTACCCGCACAAGACACTCGTCCAAATCGTGCAGCACTTCGGGCTGGCGGAATATTTTCTCGACCTCGCCGGCCTCGACAACATCTACGCGCACAGCAAGACCGAGCTCGGCCGCGCGCAGTTGCAGCGGATCGGCCTGCCGTCGGGCTCGATCCTCCTCGTGGGTGACACCCTGCACGATCTCGAGGTGGCGCGGGAGCTGGGAGTCGATTGCGCCCTCGTCGCCGCCGGCCACCATCCCGCCGCCAAGCTGCGGCGCCATCACGATCGCGTGCTCGATTCGCTGGCGGAACTGCCGGCGCTCCTGGGAATGCCGGCTGCACCGCGGTGCAGCCCGACGACTACACGCGCCCCGTAGGGCCGCCGCTTGCTGCGTGCCGCGCGTCGGGGACTGGCTGCACCGAGGTACATCCCCGCGGAAACGCCGGGGCGACGCGACGAACTAGGCCGGCGGGCGCTGGTCGAGAAAATCCTGGAGGATCAGGCAGGCGGCCCGCGAGTCGATCAAGCCGGAGTCGCGGACGCCGCGCCGCGCCTTCTTGGGCACGGTCGACTCGGCTTCGTGGCTGGTGAGGGTCTCGTCGACCAGGTGCACCGGCAGTCCGAATTCCGTGCGCAAACGGGCGGCGAACGCCTCGACCTCCTTCGCCTTGAAGCCGACGGTCCCGTCCATGTTGTAGGGAAAGCCGAGGACGAGGTCGGTCGGGCGCCGCGTGCGAATCGCCTCACCCAGCGCCTGCCAGCGGGCGTTCGCGTCGCCGCCGGTCAGGGCCGGCAGCGGCGTCGCCACCCCGAGGTCGTCGCCCTGCGCCAGGCCGATGCGCTTCGTGCCATAATCTATGCCGAGGCAGCGCACGGCCTCACAGGAACTGCCGCTTGTCGGGATCCTGCTTGATCCGCTGCAGGAGCGCCTTGATTTCCTGCGCCTTGTCCTTCGGGCACACCAGGGTCGCTTCCGCCGTGTGCACGACCACGAGTTCGCTGACGCCAACCACGCCCACGAGATGGCCGTCGGTGGAAATGACGATGTTGTTGGTGCCTTGCTCCACGAGCGCATGGCCGCGCAGCACATTCCCCTGCGGGTCCGGCTCGTAATGCTTGGCCAGCGCCGGCCACGCGCCGACATCGTCCCAGTCAAACGTCGCCGGCACAACCACGACATTCCTCGACTTCTCCATCAGCGCATAGTCGACCGAGACCTTCTTCAACGTCGGGTAGACTTCCGCGAGCGCCTGGCTCCAGCCCTCCGCGGATGCCGCCGCCGCCTCGAGCCGGGCCAGGCCGGCATGCAGTTCCGGCGCGTGCGCCCGGAAGGCGGCCTCGACCACTGGCACCCGCCAGACGAACATGCCGGCGTTCCAGTAGTACTGGCCCGAGGCAAGGTAACGCTCCGCCGTCGCCAGGTCGGGTTTCTCGACGAAGCTCTCGACCGTCATGACCTCGCAGCCGCCGAGCTTCCGCCAGGGACCGGCGCGATGAATGTAGCCAAACCCGGTCTCCGGTGCTGTCGGCTTGATGCCCAAGGTCACGAGCACGTCGGCCGCTTCGGCGGCGGCGAACGCGACCCCGAGCAGGCGGACGTACTCGGCCGTGTCCTTGATCACATGGTCGGCCGGGAGCATCGCCAGCGCGGCCGCCGGGTTCCGCCGCTTCACCAACAGCATGGCCAGGCCGGCCGCGGCGGCCGTGTCGCGGCCGACGGGTTCGGCGACGACATTCTCCGGCGGCACTCCCGGGCAGGCGTCGCGACAGCCTTCGAGTTGCGCCTGGGTGGTGAGGATGAAGATGTTCGCCGGCGGCACCACGCCGGCCACGCGCTCCACCGTTTGGGCGAGCATCGGCTTGTCGCCGACGATGGGCAGGAGGTGCTTCGGTGTGGACTCGCGGCTTTGCGGCCAGAACCGCTCCCCGCGCCCCCCGGCCATGATGACGACGAATCGTTCGGACATCCCACTACGATTTTGCGCCCGCCAGCGCGGGTCAACGGCGAACTGCCCGGGTCGGCACCGGCCGGCGAAAACCCCATTGCCGGCGCCGGCCGCCCTCGGCGGCAAGGCGGCACCCCGGGCGAGCGAAAGCGCCGGGTTGCATTTTGTGCCGCGGCGGGCAGTTTTCGCGACTCTCCCGTCATGCCCGCGCCCGCCCCGCTCGCTGTCGATCCCTCCACCGCCGCGCACTGGTTGCGCGGCGGCGCGGTCCTGCTCGATGTCCGCGAGGCGGACGAGCTGGCGATTTGCCGCCTCGCCGGCGCGCCACATCCCGATGGGCGAGATCCCGGCCCGCCTCGGCGACTTGCCGCGCGACCAGCCCTTGCTCGTCCTTTGCCATCACGGCGCGCGCAGCCTGCACGTCACCCGCTTTCTGCGCGCGCAGGGCTTCGCACTGGCGTGCAATGTCGCCGGCGGCATCGACGCCTGGGCGCGCGAGGTTGATCCCACGCTGGCCCGCTATTGACGATCTGCCGCGGCCGGCGGTGCCCGTTCAGCGACCGAGACGCGCGCGCAATTGCGCGACGGCCTGCTGCGCCGCGTCCCACTCCGGACGTAATCTTGCCGCCGCGGTGAATTGCTCGAGGGCTGCGGCCTCGTCCGCCGGCGGCGCCAGCAAGGCACGGCCCAGGCTGAAATGCCCTTCGGCGGACTCCGGTGCAAGTCGCACCGATTCCCGCAGCTGCGCGATGGCCTCCGTCCGGCGGCCGGCCCGCAGCAAGGCCAGCCCGAGGTTGTTGTGGATGGCCGGATCCCCGGGCGCGAGCCTGAGCGCCGCCTCGAACTCCCGGATCGCGTCGGGCAACCGGCCGGGCAGATCGACGAGGACGCTCGCCAAATTGAAATGCGCCGGCATGAATGCCGGCTGGCGCGCCACCGCCTGCGCGAACGCCGCGGCGGCCTCGGACCCGCGACCCATGCCCGCGAGGATTCCGCCGAGGTCATTGTAGAGCGTGCCGAGGTCGGGCCGCAGCTTGATCGCGGCCTCGAGTTCCGTCACGGCTTCGGTTTGCGTCGCCTCGTCGGCGGCCAGCAGCTCGGCCAGCGCCGCATGCGCCTCCCAAAGCGATGGATCGAGCTGCAGGACCCGGCGATATTCGGCCACGGCATCCAGGCGCCGCCCTGGGTTTTCCGCCAGGGCCTGCGCGAGCAGCGCCCGGATCGAGGGATCGTCCGGCTTGAGACGCAGCGCGCTTTCAAAGGCTTTGATCGCGTCAGGCAGCCGGCCGGGGACGCGGCTGAAAGCGCGGCCAAGGTTCACGTAAGCCTGCAGGTAGTTCGGCTTCAGCGTCAGCGTGGTGAGCAGCCGGTCGATCGCCTCGGGCAGGCCGTCGGGCCGGTTGAGCAGGAGGGCGCCGAGGCTGCTTTGGACATACCACGCCGCGGGATTGCGGGCGATCGTCCGGCGATAGAGGGTCTCGGCATCGCGAAAATCCCCGCTGTGCCGCCAGGTCAGGCCGCCGAGGATGCCCAGCATGATTGCTCCCGCCACGGCGAGCGCCGCGCGAACCCACCGCGCGGAGAAGCGCTCGTACCATTCGGCCAGCACCGCCGCCACCCCCACGAAGATCGCAGGCATGGCGAGGTATTGGAAATGGTCCGCGACGAAGGAGAAGTTGAACCAGTTGATATTGAGAAAACCGAGCACCGGCCCGAGCGCCACGAGGTAGATGAGAAACGACGCCGCCGGTCCCCGCCACCGGCGCGCCAGCCCGGCGAGCACGGCGCAGGCGGCCAGGACCACGCCCGGGAACAAGTACGGCCCGGCCGCGCCCGCGTCGGGTAGCCAGCGCGGATAGACGAACATCAGGTCGGACGGCCAGGCGAGCGAACGCAGGTAGAACACGACCGCGCGTCCGGCGAGGAGCGTGCGCTGCACGAGGCTCAGGTCGAAACTCGCGCCTTGGGCGTGGGCGTACACGCGTTCGTACCAAACGGTGAAAAGGCCGAGGGCCGCCCCGATCCCCAGCCAGGGCAGCAGCGGCCGCGCGTCGCGCCGCGCTTCCAGCCGGCCGCGCCGCCACCACAACACCACCCAGATGACCGGCACCAGCGTCGCCGTGATCGATTTGCACAGCAGGGCGCCGACGAAAAAGACGGTGGCGAGCGCGTAGCGCGATGGCCGCCGGTCGGCGTCGAAACCGAGGTAGGCGTACAATGCGGCCAGCGCGAGCAGGGTCGACAGGGTGTTCTTCTGCTCGGAGATCCAGGCCACGGATTCGACGGCGACTGGATGCAGCGCAAACAACGCGCCCGCCAGCCAGGCCCCGCGGAGGCCGAGCCGCCGCGCCAGCGCGACCAGCAGGCACGCCGAGGCCGCATGCTCGAGCACGTTGGCGAGATGGTAGGCCACGACGGCGTCGCCCCAGAGATGATATTCCACCCAGAAGACCGAATGCAGCAGCGGGAAGTACTGGCTGGTGATGCCGACATCGAACCAGAGCCGCGCGAGGCCGGTCAGCGAGCGCCACTCCGGGCGCGTGATGTGGTCGGGATCGTCATTCAAAAGCCCGCCGTGCAGGGCCGGCCAATAGGCGATGACGACCGCCAGCACCAGCAGCGCCCCCGCCGCGGCGCGGGAGACCCACTTCCCCTGCGAGCTAGGGCCGGACGGACTGGGCGACAATGGCATGCGCGGCAACGACTCATGAGCTGCGGGACGCGGCTGCCAAGCTGGAATCGCACCGTCGATTCCGGCCGCGTCCACGCCCGGCTTGACTCAGCAGCGCTTTTTCGGCCACAAAACTCGCTCTCCGCTTACACCATGGGTCAACAAACGAACAAGCACATCAAAAAGAAACGCCGCATCGCTTACCACAAGCGCCGCAAGGCCCGCTTGAAGGCCGCCGCCAAGGCCAAGAAGTAAGCGCCCAGCGCAGCGGGATTCGATGCAGCGGCGGTCGTTGACCGCCGTTTTCGTTTGCACGCAACCATCCCGCGGGCCAGCCGTCACATTCCCCGCATGATCAAGGTCAGTCTCATCTCCCTCGGCTGCGCCAAGAACCTCGTCGACAGCGAAATCATGATCGGCCACCTCCACCAGGCCGGGATGAAGGTCATCCCCGAGGCGGAGCAGGCGGACGTCGTGATCGTCAACACCTGCTCGTTCATCGACTCATCGAAGGAGGAGTCGATCGGCCACATCCTCGAGGTCCACCAGCAGCGCGGCCTGCGCAAGCGGCGCAAGGAGCAAAAGCTCATCGTGGCCGGGTGCATGAGCCAGCGCTTCTCGAAGGATCTCAAGGGCGAGCTGCACGACGAAGTCGATGCCTTCATTGGCCTCGACCAGGTCACGCAGGTCGCGCCGATCATTGCGGAGATCTACGCCAAGGAGCGCGGTCGCGGCGCGGCCCGGACCGCGCCGGCGGATTTCGTTGCGGGCCGGTCCACGTACATTCCCGACTACGACACGCCGCGCTTCCGGCTCACGCCGCGGCATTTCGCCTATGTCAAGATCGCCGAGGGCTGCAATCACCCTTGCACCTTCTGCATCATCCCGCAAATCCGGGGCCGGCATCGCAGCCGCACCGTCGCGAGCGTGGTGGCCGAGGCGCGGCGGCTCGTCGCCGAGGGCGTCCGGGAGCTGAACCTCATTTCGCAGGATACGACCTTCTTCGGCATGGACACCTGGGAGCAGCGGCCCAACCCGCGCTCGCCGGTCGACTCCGGCCGGGGCACCGCGCTCACGACCCTCTTGCGCGAGCTCAACGCGATCGAGGGCGATTTCTGGATCCGACTGCTCTACACCCATCCCGCGCATTGGAGCGACGAGCTCATCCGCACGATCGCCGAGTGCCCCAAGGTCGCCCGGTACGTCGACATCCCGCTCCAGCACATCAGCGCCCGGATGCTCGACCGCATGCAGCGCGAGACCAGCGGCGACTACATCCGCGACCTGCTGCGGCGGATCCGCGCCGGCATCCCCGGCATCGCCGTGCGCACCACCTTCATCGTGGGGTTTCCCGGCGAGACCGAAGCCGATGTCGACGAATTGTGCGCGTTCATCCGCGAAACGAAATTCGAGCGGCTGGGCGTCTTCCGCTATTCGCAGGAGGAAGGCACGCGCGGCGCCAAGATGCCGGACCAGGTCCCGGCGCGCGTCAAGGAAGCCCGCTGGCACCGGCTGATGGCGCTGCAGCGGACGATCGCCGCCGAGGTTTCCGCCACCTGGGTGGGGCGCCCGCTCAAGGTTCTCGTCGAGGAGCCCGGCGTCGCGCGCGGCGAGGCCGATGCGCCCGACATCGACGGCCGCGTTTATGTGCCCCGCGACCTGCCGGTCGGGGAATTCGCCCGGGTCACTGTCACTTCCGCGCGCGAGTACGACCTGCTCGCGCTGCCGCCCGGCCAGCGCCCGGCGGAGTTCAAGGTCGCGCGCCAGGCGCAGTAATCCCGTGAGCCCGCCACCCAGCCAAGCCTCGAGCCACGGCATCCACGTGCCGCGTTATGCCATCTGGCTTTTCGCGCTCGTCTGCCTGGCCCCGTGGCTCGTCCTGCTCCGCCTGGACCGGAAGTCGGCCCCGCCTGAGCACGCCCGCGTGAACGCCGCCGCGAATGGCGGCTCCAGGTATATCCGCTGCAAGCCGGGACCCTGGGGCGACCTCGAATATACCCGGATCGTCATCGAGCCGCCCGAGGCGCTGATCGACCTTTCCGAAATCAGCCCCCGTCCGACAGCGTGGGTGTTCAAGGGTTACACGCCCGCGTCACTCGCCGCGCTCTGGCACGCGGCGCCGCTGACCGCGGCCCAATCCGCCGCGATCGATGCCCGTCAGGGTTGGGAAACCAACGCCGACGGCATCATCATCCGGCCGACGACCGATTTCATCGTCGGTCTCAGTCCGGAAACCAGGGCAAAAATCTATTCGGCCCTCGCGGAGTTCGACGAGAACCCCGACCAGAAGGAGCCGTTCCGCTTCCGCGCCGACGGCTTGGACGAATGGATCCATGATGGCGGCCTGGCCCCCGACACCGTGGCGTTGATGCGCCAGCTGCTCTATCACCGGGGAACCTCGCTGCTCCTGTCCGACGCGAGCCTCCTTCTCGCCCGGCTTCCCCGCAGCGACGATCGCATCCAGCTCGTCAAAACGCTGGCCCGGAAATCCACCCTGCTGGTCAGGTTGCGCGTCAGGCCGGACACCAACTTCGACGGCCTCGATGATTACTGGGATCGCGGCCTGCGCACCAAGGACCTGAAGCCCTTCCTCCAGTCGCTCGTGCGCGGCTCGGACACCAACACCGTCGACCTGATCCATCTGCTCCCGCGCCTGCCCCGTTCGCTTCTTTATACCTACCCGGCCGTCAACGAGGCCGGCACCAATTCCTTCCTCGACTGCCATTGGACGGTCCTGAATTTCTTCAATCTCACGCCCGACGAGCGCTTCCAGCACCTCGACGCCGTCACCGCGGCCCTGCTGCACGATTATTACGTGGTCACGGGCACCCGCACGTTTGGCGACATTCTCCTCTTCGCCCGCCCCGACGGCACCGTGATCCACTCCTGCGTCTTCCTCGCCGACAACATCGTGTTCACCAAGAACGGTTCCTCGCAGAACTCGCCGTGGATCCTGATGACCTTGCCCGACGTCATCGCCTACTATCCCAGCGACACGCCGATCGACATCCAGACCTACCGGCGCAAGCAGCTCGCCGGCGGTCCGGGGACCTGAGCGGAGGTTGGCGTGGCGTTGGGGGTGGAGGCGGGGTGCCCTCAATTGTCCATCGACGTCAGTTGCCGGCCTGTTCGGTCATTCCTTTCAAGCTCGCCACAAACTTCGGGATGATGCCGTCGAACGATCCGTTCGTGAAGAACACCACGACCTGCGGCCCGGCGGCCGACCGCGTGTTGGCCACCAGCTGCTCCAGCAGGGCGGCGTTGGATTCCGCGGCATGGCCGTGCACGCCCTGGACATCGAGGTGCTGCAGCACCGCCTCGACGTCGAAACGTTCGTCCTCGCGCAACTTCTCCGCGCGGCTCACCGCCCCGATGTAGGCCTCGTCGGCCGTCGCGAGGGCGCGCATGAACCCGGCCTGCATGACCTTCGTGCGCGACGTGTTGCTCCGCGGCTCGAACACCGCCGCGAGCAGCGCCCCGGGGTGGCGCTGGCGCAACGCCCGCAGCGTTTCGGCCAGCGCGGTCGGGTGGTGGCCGAAATCCTCGAACACCTTGATTTGCGGCGTGTCGAGCAGCAGCTCCTGGCGCCGCTTCACGCCGCGGAACCGCGCCAAGGCCTCCAGTTTCAGCTTCGTCGGGTCGCCCGGGAACAAGGCCATCCCCGCCGCGCCGGCGGCCATGGCGGCGTTGCGCGCGTTGAACATTCCCGGCAATCCCCAGCGCACCTCGGCCCAGGGCACGCCCCACCACTGCAGCCGGAAGGCCGCGCCGGCCGCGCCCTCGGAAAAATCCGTGATGCGCAGGTCGTTGGCCTCGCCCGTCCCGACCCGCACGACCCGCGTCCAGCCCAGCGGCCCGAGGGCGCGCAGGTGGTCGTCGTCGCCGTTCAGGATGATCCAGCCGTTGCGCGGCACGATGCGGGCGAGATGCAGGAACGATCGCTCCACATCCTGCAGGTCGCGAAAAATGTCGGCGTGGTCGAACTCGAGGTTGTTCATCACCGCGATGTGCGGCCGGTAATGGATGAACTTGCTGCGCTTGTCGAAAAAGGCGCTGTCGTACTCGTCGCCCTCGATCACGAACGGATCGGCCGTTGCGCCGAGATGGCTCCCGGTGGGCGGATCCTGCGGCACGCCGCCGATGAGGAAGCCCGGGTCGCGGCCGTTGGCGCGCAGCAGGTGGGCCGCCAGCGCCGTCGTGGTCGTCTTCCCGTGCGTGCCGGCGACCACGATGTTTTTCCGCGCCTGCAGGACGAGGTCGGCCAGCAGCGCCGGCAGCGAGGTGAACGGAATCGCGCGCGTGTCGAGCAGCCACTCGATCTCCGGATGGCCGCGCGACAGCGCGTTGCCGATGACCACCAGGTCGGGCTTTAGTTTCTCCAGCCGCGCCGGGTCGTAGCCTTCGTGGATCGCGATGCCGGCCGCCGCGAGCACGTCGCTCATCGGCGGATAGACGCCCGCGTCGGCGCCGAGGACCTCGTGCCCCGCCGCGCGCGCGAGCAAGGCCGCGTTGCCCATCGCCGTCCCGCAGATACCCATGAAGTAAAGCTTCATTTATTTCAAAACGTGTCTGTATCCATCTTTCAGAGGGAAATCGGGCCTCCTGTCATTTCATTTGTTATCCATTGTTAGCCCATACTTGCAGGGGTGTGGCATAACAAGGATGGCATAACTATGGGCGTCCGATCCTAGCGAGTACATACCTCCTCCCTGGGGCTGCTGTGTTAGATTGTCGTGTCGCTAGCGCGGGCGAATTTGCTTGCAATGCGGTGGGGTCTTTTGCCTATTACAGGCATGAAGTATACACCCCATATTCCAACCACGAGGACGGTGAAGGTTCTCATTCTCTTCCTCTCGTCCGACTTCATCATACATCCGCACGCGCACCCACTCCACCTTGAGTATAGCAGCCTGCCAGCAATCGACATGAAAGCGCCCGCGACCAACACGGCCGAGACGATCACCCACATCGTTAAGATCCCGTAACCCGTAAACAAACACCCGCTCTTTTAGCGGCGGGCCTGCGCGTAATAGGTGCGATTCTATTTGTGCTCGTCGAGCGCAGCCAAAACACGGCCTGCCGCCTCCAACCGCTGCTCGTACTCCATTAGCCGGCGCGGGCCGGGCACAGCCTCAAAACGCATCGGCGGAAGTTCGCGCGGGTTGTTCTTCACGGCCTCGATCAGCGCGGCCAACCCCTCCTCCACTGCGATCTTTAGAGCCCAACGAAGCTCGAGTTTAGCCGGCCACTCGTCGGTGTCGTAAAGTAGCGCCGCATTTTCCGTCAATAGAAGGTCGAGCGCCTCTGACACTCTGACGCTCACCCGATCAACCGTCCCCTGTCCTGGCTTGGCTTTTGTGCTCATGTGCGCCAGCCGTGGCACACGTGCAGCAATTTGCAAGCGAAAATGAATCCTAACCCATTTGTGCGCAAATATATACGCACAGCGTGCGCACACACGTGCACTCACTAGCAGCGAGCTAGTCAGGCAAACTTGCCGCGCACGCGCAGGTCCATGATTGCGGCAATGGTGGCGTTCTTCGTGGCCTGTAGCGCCGGCAGCAGTTCGGCGCGGGTGACGCCCGCCGGAATGTTGTAGGTGAAGCTGAACGAGTCGCCGCGCTTGCTGCCGAGTGACGACAGTTGGCTATTCGGCGTGATGCTGCCGGCGCTTGATGGCGTGAACAGTTCCGGCCCGCGTTCGCCAACAAGGTAGGTCGTGCCGGAATCCACCGGGCCGCCGTCAGCGTGGGGGCCGCCCCATTTATACAGCGATGCCGCAAATTCGGAAAAGATGCCCGTCCCGCCGGAGTTGCCTCCAAGCAACGCACCGACCCCCTTGAAGAGGGGTTGAACGATGAGCATCTTGACGGCGATGGCCTCAAGCTCCTTGGCGATGACGCTGGAGAGATGCCCGAACGCGCCCTCGACGCCGTTGATCGCATCGACAAACGCGCTCGTCAGGTTCTCGGCCGCTCCATTTACCGAGCGGTCAACCTCGCGCAGCCACACCTTGCGCGCCTGGATCGCCTTCTCGGCGGCGATCTGAGCGGCAACAGCGTCGTCGAGCACTTGCTGGCTCGTCTCGAATTTCGCCGCGCCAAGGGTGACGGCGGGAATAGCCTGCAACAGCGCATCCTTTGTCTCGCCAATCTTGTCGGCGTTTTCGGCCAGCGCGGAATTGAGCAGGCCAAGCGACGAGGCAGCATTGTGGTAGGCCGCTTGCTGCTGGTACCATGTGCTCAACTCATCTTCCTGCGCCTGATTGTAGGCGATCTGCGCAGCCGTTGCCGCATTGGTCGAGGCAGCCGCAGCCGGGCTCGACGGAGCCGCCGGGGCTTTCAATGCTCCCGTGCCGTCGCCGGCCATGATGCCCTCGCCCTGAGCCAGCATCTTGCCAGCCTCCGAAAGGAAGTGGCCAGTGCCAAGCACGGCTTGCGCGCTCAACAGCTTCGCATAGGTCCACATTTGCTTGAGCAGGAGCGCGCCACGGTCCAGCGAGTCGAGTTGATCCTTTGAAAGCCGGATGCCGTCGAAGCCAGCCGCCATCTTGTCCAGTCCGGTCGTGCCCAGCTCCTTCAAGAACGCAATCAACTGCGGACCAGAACGCGCGCCGAGTATCTCGATGCCCTCTCGGAAAGCCTTCTCCTTGTCGGCGGCGTTGGCGATCTGCCGGCCTATGATTTCAAACTGTTGCTCCGGTGCCAGCCGCTTCAAGGCGGCGACGTTGATACCGAGGTCGGCAAAATCTGCGGCAAACTGCTTGTTTCCTTCCTGCGCCGCCTGAATAGCCACGCGCAGCTTCGTGGACATCTTAACGATGTCCTCCATCGACACGTCGTAATCCAGCCCGGCTTCCGCGAGCTTCTGAAACGCATCCGTGGACAGCCCGGCCTCTGCCGAAAGATCGTTGATGTCGTCGCCCAGTTTCAGGATCGACTTGCCGAACTCAAGAAGCCCGCCGAAGGACAGCCCAAGTCCGATTGTGCCAAGCGCGGCGTTCATGTTCCGAGCCATGCTCGCCACGTCGCCGTGCGCCTTGCGCGCCATGGCGGCCACGCGCGCGTTCGCCGAGTCGATCTGAGCCTGCATCTTCGCAAGCTCCAGATTCATCTGGATATTAAGTTGGCCTACGGTCTGGTTAGCCATGGTCGGATGCCTTTAAGAGAGGATTTGAAAAGAGGCCCGGCGAGGAAAGTCACTACCTCGCCGGGCGATACCAAAACGGACCGGGAAACCAACCCGGCCCATAGTCGATTAGGCGGTCAACGCGTCCTTCATCGCCGCGAAGCTTTCGGGCCGTCGCACCCCCGCGTCGGCAAACGTCGAAGCGGTGATGCGCACGATCCCCTCAACGTCCTTGGAATACGGGTTCGCAAGGATGTCGATGGCGTTGCCCCACTGCGCAAGAACGAGGTCGGCCCAGTTGGCAAAGATGATGGCCGAACAGACCCCGACGGATGTGCCCTTGTCGAGATTCGACGGGGCGACGTTTGAAACGCCCGTGTTATACCCGTTGAGGCGCGAGTCGTCCGGCCAGACAAAGGTGCCGTCCGTTCCAGATGGATTGCGAAGCGTCGTCTTGAGCTTGCCGCGAGTCTTGGTGTTGACGAGGTAGCCCATAGTGCCGGCGTCCGCGTTCACGTTGGCGACAGCGGCTTCTAAGGCCACGATGTGCGCCCAGGTGGGAGCTAGACCGTTGGTGCCGCCAGCCACATCGCCGATGGAGGCGGTGCTCAGAATGCCGGTAGGTGTGCTACCCGAGCCATCGCCCGCGATTGCAGCGGACTCCAGCGCGGTAGAAATGGCACCGATAAGGTCATTGCGGACCCAAGCCTCGACATCGCTTGACGACTGCGAGAGCAGTTGCCGCGTGATTTCGGTAAACGTCCCGAGGCGTTTGGGCTTCAACGCCAGTTGCGCAACCGTCTGCGAAGACTCGTCCAGCGCGGTGCCTTCGGCTTTCCAGCCGGCGGCCGCCCCGGCGTTACCTCGCGGCAAATCGAAATTGCCTACAAGTCCGGTGAACACGCTAGCGCCGAGTTTGCGTAGGATCAGCTTGGCGCGAAGGACATCGAGGAGTGACGCCTTGTTGGTCGCGATGGTGTAACCGCCCTCCGCGCCAGAGGAACCAAGCGCCGTCATGTCGCGCATTTGCAGGCCGAGCGGGACCAAAATCCCGCGCGCAGCTTCGGGCTGAGACTTTGCCAGTTCGTCGTGTACCTCGCGCTCGAGGCCATTGAATGAGCGGCCTTCCACCGCGATCTTGAGAGCGCGAAGAATGCTATATCTGCCGAGGTCGGAATGCACTTCGTCGCCGGCAACGCGCGCGCCCTGCGACACCACGAGTTCTTTTTCGCGGCTCTCCTGGCGCTCGGCGATTCCAATTTCGCGGGCAAGGTTGTCGCACTCGGCCTCAATCTTTTCGATGCGGCTCAGGTCGTCGGAGGAAAGCGCGCGATTGCCGGCGGCTTGCTGAATGTTGCGGATGTCTTCCACAAGACGCGCGCGGCGCTGGCGGAGCTCGGTTACTTGGTGCATTTTCATAGATGCTGGTTGGTTGTCGGTTACTGATTCACCCTCGCGGTGAATCCGCGCAGGTCTTCAAAGTCGTAATTGCCCGAGGCGCGCTGAACCCGGCATGCCTCGTTGGCGATTCCCTCGAACTCGGGCCGGCACATGAGCTGCGCAAAGTGGGCTTGCACCTCGGCGCGGCGTTCCACTGGCACGGCGCGAATGAACCCGGCTACGCAGCCAAGGAAACGGTCGGTGTTCTCCACGAGCTCGGTGCCGGCTCGCCATGCGTGAAAATCAGCCGTCGAGTATAGCCCGCCGTGCCACGCGCGCGGCGCGGCTATGACCGGTTCCCCGTCCATGATGTCAGCCGCGATTGCGCCCGTTTTCGCCTGCACCCGCTTCGCAACTTCCCAGCTAACGGCGAGTCGGCCGCAATCTATCGAAGAAACGGTGTCGAGCGAAACGCCGATAAGTTCGGCAAAGGCGGCTTGGCTCTTGCCAGTAGCTGCGCGGATCTTGGAAAAATTCGGCTTCATCTACAGATTTAAACGGCTGTAGTGAATACGTCCCCACGGCGGAGCGCTCTTTCATGGTCTCGTGTGGCGCGTGTGGCGCATGATTCACCGGGCAGGATCCTTTCCGCCCGGCAAGCTGTCCGCTGCCACCTCCCACAGTTTCGGACCCCTGCGGCGCGCGGTCACATAGCCGGTCCGCGCCCACCGGATAATGGTGCGACGGGATGCGCCTGAAACCCTGGCGGCCTCCCGTATCGAAAGCCACGCCTTCGGTGCCATGGGTCGCAAGGTGTAGCTTCCGTCGCCGCGCGGCGTGATGGTGCAATACGCCAATATCGTCGTTTCCATTGTGACTTCTTAAGGTTTTACCAAAACGTAGAAGCGGGCGCGCAAAAGTTACTGACCCGGGGCGGTGGGAAGGCTGTGCCCGCCAGAAATATGAGGGCGCGCCGGGGGGCCTTGGGCGGCGCTCTGCTTGGCGACGTGATGTGATCGGAGTCTGGTTGGTGTCGGGACAGCCATCGCTCCGTCATGCCCGCAGATTGGCCGGAATCGCCTACTCATGCTGTTCCATTGGCTCGCCTGAGCGCATCCAGCGACCTTCGCAGCCTCCGCCGAACGGTTTCCCCCGAGCAGCCAAGCGCGGCAGCAATCTGAGCCATCGGTTTGCCCTCAAGGTAATGCGCTCGAAGCAAAGCCTGCTCTTTCGGAGGGAGTAGGCCCAGCAGCGCCATGGCGTGCTGCGCGTCGTCGCCTTGCTCTCCTCGATCTGGCCCCGTTTCCCCGAGCGTATCGGCGAACTCCTCGGGACAGGCGTCAAGGTGAACGATTGGGCTAAAGGATTCACCCCTTGCCTTAAGCGCGGCGCGTTCGCCCCGTGTCAAAGGGTCGATGCCGCGGAGGTAGGCTTGCATTGCCCACCGTCCGCGCCGACATGCCCAATGCCTGAACTCACAACCAAGCTTCGGGTCGAAGCTGGCCATGTGCTCGGCAACATCGCATTCAGCGGCGCTGAACAATTCATCGGCGTCCACCGCGCCGCCGGTCTTTCTGGAGATGCTGGCCGCAACGATGCGAAGCGCGTCCTGGACTTCGACGGTGTATAAGGCTCCCCCGCCGCCTCCGTTTAGATTTGGCGGCAATGGCGCGTCGCATGCCTCGCGCGCCACCGCCATATCCTTTAGGTATGGCGTGGCGGCGGCGGAGCGCCCGCCAAATTGAGAAATGGCGGATTTGGCGGAAATGGCGGCAACGGCGATCATGCTGCGGTGTCTCCGATCCTAAACAGGTTGCCCTCGGGCTTAATACGCCCCTGGCGCAACAGATCGTCGCGCTTTCTGCGGAACGTCCCTTCGGTCCATCCGCACGCGCGCTGCCATTCAGAGGCCGTCATGCCATCACGGAAAACGGCAAACAGCTCGACTGCGCTGAATTTCTCGGGCTTGGTCTTGGATCGGCGCAGCTGGGCGGGGTCAAGGTTTCCGTCGCGAACGAAAACCGGGAATTTCCAACGCAAGACGAACGGGTCTTGCGGAGGGTGGTTGCGCAACGTGGTATCGACAGCCAACGCGTCGTCCTCTTCGTGTTGCGTTAGAGTAATGATGGCGTCTGGGTCTCGAGCAAATACGCCAGACCCACCGATGCGATCGATTGATACTTTGGCGGATGCGTCACCTTTCGCGTAGTGCGCCCCGAACGCAAGCGCCGCGCCGGATTTGACTGCAATACGCTCCAGGCCGTTGAGGATTTGGGCAACGTCGCCGGCCTTGTTCTCATCTCGCCCGCCAAGCAGCTTGTAGATCGGATCGACCACCACTAGCGAATAGTCGCCAGCGCAGAGGCGGTCCATTAGCAGCGCCTCGACATCTTCAATCGGGCGTGCGAACCCGCGAAGCGTTACCTCGTGAAACATGCCGGCGGCAATCGCAATGCCCTTGGCGCGCTGAATTGCGCCAACACGCTCGACAAAGAACGGCCTCGGGATTTCGAAATTCAGGTAGGCGACGCGGCCTTTGCGCGTCGGCCAGCCCCACCAACTTGAGCCCGTGGCGACGCTAATCGCCAAATCTAGCAGGGACCATGTTTTGCGACCCTTCGACGCACCACCCAAGACTAACTTGCACGTGCGATGCAGTACGCCGATGACCACGTCTTCTGGGCGCGCGGGAGGTTTTGAAAGCGCGTTGGAAATATCAACAAACGGCGGCAACGTACTTACCGCCATGCGGTCGACCGCCGCCGTATCTTGTCGGCGAGTCGAAAGAATTTCCAGCAAGGGCTTATTCGTGTCGCGCGCTGCGGAAATCTCGGATTCTGCGGAGCGTATCAATTGACGCCTGGCTGCAAGCTCAAGCAGCCGGGCGATGAAGTGCCCGGCGTGCGCTGTGGTTGGTGCTGCCGATGTAACCTCGACAAGAAATGACATCCCACCCACGCGTTCCAAGTCTCCACGGTGCTGGAGTTCCGCCACGAGGACTTCGAGCGTTACCGGTGGCGCGCTGCGATACAGGCTCTCGATAGCCGCAAAAGTGACGGCGTGTTGAGGAAGCCAAAACGATTCCTTGCGGACTCCGGCGTCGAGTGCGCGGGCGATTGTTGCTTGGCCATCAACCAAGCATGCTGAAATTACGTGCGCCTCTACCTCGCGGGAAAATGGCTGTTCGGATTCAGTGCGCATTAGGCCCCCTTCCCCCCGCACGGCGGTGGCGACTCGCCCCACGGCGCTGCGCGCGGCCGGAATTGGCGCGCCTATACAGCGCGAAAAGCTTGGGCCCGCTGGCGTGCGCCGGAAGCCGGCCGCGAGGTTGTGCGGCAATCCAGAGGTCTAGCTTTTCGAACAGCGCGAGCGTGCTTCCGCTAGGCCTGCTCACGCGGCACCTCGCTCTACGAAACGGCGAAGGGCTGCGACGGAGTATAGCTTTTTGCGAAGGCCGGGGAGCGGCATTATCTCACCGCGCTGCGCCATTCTCCAAAGCGTGATCTTCGACACGCCGAGCGCGGCGGCAGTTTCGGTTGCGGAGTAGGTGAGGCGCTCGACGGTGTTTTGCGCCGCGTTTCTTTCGGGTGCCGGGTGCTGCGTTTTCATTTTAGGTAGATTTTCATCTCTACCTACATCAACGCGCTTTTTGGCCCCAAACTTAACTGCCGTCTTTCACGTCGCGTTAAGTTATTATCTTAATTTCGCGTTCTGGTCGCGCTATCCGCACAATGGCGCACAACGGCGCACTACGCCGCACAAACTACCCCGAAGTTGACTTTCGCTGCCTGTGCCTGGCTATGCTCGGTCCGCAGGTGCGAATAGGTTTTCATCGCCAGCGCGCCGCCGTCCGCGTGCCCAAGCCATCGCGACACCGTAGGAATATCGACGCCTGATTCGATGCACCGCGTAGCGAAAAGGTGGCGTAGCGAATGGTGCGTCCATCGCTCGACGGCGGCCCGCTTGCACGCCGTCGTCAATGCCGCGCGACATTCGGAGATTGAGAAGGCGCGGCCGACGAGCGCACGACCTTGCGCCGCGCGCCTTTCCTTCATGCGCTTCAAGAGTTCCGACATGGCCGCGATCTTCGGCACCTCGCGGTCGCGCGATTCTTCGGTTTTGGTTCCCCTGATGAAGATTGAATGCTCGCGCTCATCTTCCCACGTCCATGCAGCCGCCTCTTTCTGGCGTGCTCCAGAATAGGCCATGAACTCGGCAAAGTCGGCGGATTCATCCGCCCGCGATTGCAGGTAGGCCAACAGCTCGGGCACGGAATCGGGCGCGCCGGCTACCGTGCGCATCTGAGCGAACACGGCCCGAATCCTGTCTTGCGAAGGGAAGTTGATCTTCTTTTTCGGCTCGGGCTTGCGAATGTCCTTTTGTCCCAGCGTAGACTTCAAATCAAATGGCACCTCCGCGAGGTGCTTCTGCGCTTTGGCAAAAGCCATTATCCGGCTCAATGCCTCCAGCGTCGCATTGACTGTCACGGCCCCGTAACCGCAGCGCACTTTCTGCGTGTTGTGTTGCCGCCATTGGGCCTGCTTGTGGAGGTAGTTTGCGAAGCGCTCGACCGCTGCGCCATTGATCTGAGCGGGGTTCACGGCTTCCATGCTCACGCCGAAACATGCCGGCCAGAATTTCAGCAGTCGCCCAATGCTAGAGGCAAAGCATGCCTTGCTCTTCGCCTTCAATGACGTGTCCGCTTCGTAAGCTGCGCGCGCCTCGGCGATGATTTCGCCCATCTTACAGGTTCCTCGGGCGAGCGACACGCCGGCATGCCTCGCCTTCTCGTTGTCGGCCAGGACGCGGAAATGGCGCTCTTTGGCGACCGAGAAAACGTCTGTATCGAGCGCCTTCATCGTCCGCTTACCGTTCAGTTGAAACCGGCTGTAGTAGTAGCCGTAGCGGCGATGCTGAACCAGTCCGGCGACGCCCGTCTCGTAGCTCCAAACTCCCAACTGCGATGGCTTTTTCATGCTGGATAACCGTGTGGAATAACAACGGCCCTTTCCCCAGCAGTGGCACACTAATCCATGAAATAGATTCTCATCGCCGTCGGATTGGCCCCCGAGCTAAGGGCCCGGCCGGCTGGGTAACAAACACGAATTTCCCCGCGCGGGCGGACGCCGGCTCGCGCGCCCGGCACACGTTTGCTTGCCGCGGGACCCGGCGGGGGCTAACTCGCTCCCGTGCCCCGAACCCGCGCGACCAACGTCGACAAGACCGGCATCGTCCAGATCGCCGCCCGCCTCGGCGTCTCGCCCTCCACGGTGTCGCGCGCGCTGCGGCCCGAAACCGCCCACCTGGTCCGCGCCGATCGCCGCAAGGCCATCATGGACCTGGCCGAGAAACAGCATTTCTCGCCCAACGCGGGCGCGCGCATGCTGCGCAAGGGCATGAACGCCACGCTCACGGTCGTGGTGCCGCTCGACGAGAACATCTTCTTTTCCGAGTACTATGGGCGTTTCCTCGCGGGCACGCTGCACGCGGCGGCGGCGCGCGGCTGGGGCGTGCAGATCTCCACGATGCGGCGCAACGCCGGCAGCTCGTTCCGTGAGGCGATGCAACTGCTGAGCATGGATTCCTCCGGCTTGATCTACCTCGCCGAGCCCCTGAGCCCGCAGCAGATCCAGGAACTCAAGGGCTTCCGCCGGCCCTTCGTCCTGACCAAGTCCACGCTGCCCGAGCACACGAATCCTGGCGAACTGGACGTGCCGGTGATCGGCGTCGACAACCTGTCCGGCGCGCGCTCCGTCGCGAGCCTGCTGCTCCAGCTCGGCCACCGCCGCATCGGGCTCCTGCTCGGCCCGGCCGGGTCGCGCGACGCACACGAACGGAAACAGGGTTACCTCGAGATGCTGCAGAAAGCGGGCGCCCTCCCCCGCCCCGAGTGGATCTACAGCGGGCCGTTCAGCGCCGAGACCGGTCGCGTCGGCATGGCCCGCATCATGCAGGGTCCGGAAAGACCCACGGCGGTGTGCTGCGCGAACGATGAAATCGCGTTCGGCGCGGTGAACGCCGCCCACCTCGGCGGCTGGCGCTGCCCCGATGATGTCTCCATCGTCGGCTTCGATGACGGCATCTGGGCCACCGCCTGCCAACCCGCGCTCACGACCATCCGCCAGCCGCTGGCCGACCTCGCCGAACGCGCCGTCGGCCTCATCGTCGAAGCCGCCACCAATCCCTCCCGCTCACGGCGCGTGGCCCTCGACGACATGCCCGCGCCCATGATGATTCGGGATTCGACCCGGCCGTTGCGACCCGCCGACCGCCGTTAAGCTCACCACCCCGCCTTGGGCGCGACTCCGCCGGCCTACGGACTCCCTCGCTGCAAAGGTTTGCAGCCTTCGCGGTCCGCCGCGAACGATTGCCGATGCGCCGCGGCCGGCGTCGCCGGGCGATCCCTATGCGGCCGAATACCGCAGAACTTCCCCGGGGTCGCGCCGGGACTTCGGCCACGACCAGATAGAATGGCGTTTTTGGGCTTGCGTTGCAAACGTTGTCATTACAGCGTCAGCCAGTCTTCCCCCGAGGCTCCACGCCTCGTTTACCCCTAGCACACACCCTCCGCCTTGGTTGCCATGCCCGTGGGCAAGCTGTCCTCCTCCCTCGCCGCTCCCCTGCTCGTCGCAGTCGTGTTCGCGGCGCTGCCGCCGTCCGCCGAGGCCGTTTTTGGCCTCTGGACGTCCCGCCCGGCGCAGCCGGCGCTGGCGCGGTCCGATGATCGCCTGCTCGACGAGATCGAGCGCGCGGGTTTCCGTTTCTTCGCCGAGCAATCCCATCCGCGGACCGGCCTCGTGCGCGACCGCGCGCGGGCTGACGGCTCGGCGAGTCCGGGCGTCGCGAGCATCGCCGCCACCGGTTTCGGGCTCAATGCCTGGGTCATCGCCACCGAGCGCGGCTGGACCAAGCGCGCCGTCGCGGTCGCGCACGTCCGGTCCACCCTGCGGTTCCTGGTCAACGAGGCGCCGCGGCAACACGGCTTCTTCTATCATTTCATGGCGATGGACACGGGCGCGCGGGAATGGAATTGCGAGCTGTCGTCCATCGACTCCGCGCTCCTCTACGCCGGGACGATCGTCGCCCGCGAGTACTTTGCCGACCCGGAGATCACGGCGCTGGCCAACCGCCTGCTGGGCGACGTGGACTGGAATTGGTTCCGCCACGGCGGCCAGCTCATCTCCCTGAGCTGGCGCGACGAGACCGGCTTCTCGCGCTATCGCTGGAACAAGTATTCCGAGCATGTGCTGATGAGCTTCCTGGCGCTGGGCGTGTCGCCCCACCCGGTCGAGGCGGCGTACTGGAACTCGTGGCAGCGGCAGCCGGTCGGGCGCTATGACGATTACGTCTACCTGCAGGAGCCCCCGCTGTTCGTGAACCAGTTCCCGCAGGCCTTCATGGACCTGCGCAACCGCCGCGACGCGTCGGTCGATTTCTTCCGCAACACCCGCCTGGCCACGCTCGCGCAGCGCCAGTTCTGCCTCGACCTGCGCCCCGAGTTTCCCGCGATGGCCGAGAACCTGTGGGGCGTGACCGCCTCGGACTCGGCCACCGGCTACAAGGCCTGGGGCGGACCGCCGCGCACGCTCAAGGACAACGCCCTCGACGGCACGATCGTGCCCTGCGCCACGGCGGGCTCGCTGCCGTTCGCGCCGGAAGAGACCCTGGCCGTGCTCCGCCACCTGCGGTCCGGCTACGGCAAGCTCATCTGGAAACGCTACGGCTTCGTCGACGCCTTCAACCCGCAGACCGGCTGGGTGGCTTCCGACGTGCTCGGCATCGACCTCGGCATCTCGGTCACGCAGGCGGAAAACCTGCGCACCGGGCTCATCTGGCGGATGTTCATGCAGTCGCCCGAGGCGAAACTCGCGCTGGGCAAGGCCGGCTTCCTCTCGACCTCCCGGGTGCTGGACGCCGCGCAGCGCGAGACCGTGCGCACGCGCGCCGCCACGGCCTGGCGCTCGCTCCAGGCGCAGCCCGCCGGCTTCGGGCTCCAGCTGACCGCGCTGGTCAGCGCCCACCTCCTGGGCTTCGTCTCCGCCCGCGACCTGTTGCGCGACGCCCGCGCCGGACTCGCGAACATGCCGGCGCCGGAAAATGCCGCGGCCGCCGCCCAGGCGGCCGCCGCGCTGGTCACGCTCCGGCAGTCGGTGCCGGCGCTGGCCGCCGAGGCCACCGCGCGGCTCGCGACGATCGACTGGCATCGATTCACCACCACCGCGGCCCTCGGCTCCGTCGATCGCCTCGCCGTCTTTCTCGGGGTAGCCGCCGGCCGGCGCCCGGCCCAGGATTGGTCCGCCCTCGACCGCACGACCCAGGCACTGGGTCCGGTCTACGTGCTGGCCCCGGCCGACGCCGCCGGCGCGCTTATCCCCGGGCTTTGGCTCGACGAACACGCGATTCTCCCCGGCGCCTCCGCCTCGCAGCTCGCCTACGCGAGCCTGGCCACGGGCGCCGTGCCCGCCGATCCGTGGCTGTCCGTGCTGCAACTCGACCAGTTTCCGGTCGAGGCGCTTGCGCGCGCGCTGCCCAGCCCGGCTTCGCCCGCGGCGGCCGCGGCCTGCGTGATCACGGCCGCCAACCTCCTCGCCGGCGACACGGTGCGCGCAGCGTTCCAGCGCGACCCGCTCGTCCAGGCCGGCCGGACCGCCATCGCCGAGTTCAGCGAGGCGTGGTTCGGACCCAACACCTCGGTCATCGCCCGCCGCGAGCTCGGTGGCATCGACAGGCTGCCGCCGCGCCGCTCGATCATGGCCGCTGCCGGCAACAGGATCCCGGAAAGCTGGGACTGGCAATCCGTCGCCGGGCCGGAGTTCAAGGACTCCGAAGCCGACATCGAGCCGGGCGATCCGCCGCTGTCGTTCCGCTTTGCCCTGACGTGGGACGCGACGGCGCTGCACTTTCACGCCGTGGTCGAGGATACACCCGCCGGGTTTGTCGCGCCGGCGCGCCGCGAGCGGCTGGTCGAGCTGTTCGTCGATCCGGACGATGACGGCCTCGTGTGGTCCAGCCCGAAGGACCGGCAGTTCATCTTCGGGCCCGGAGCCAAGCCGGTCGAATTCTTCAACCATGTCCCGGTCGATGCCATCGTGACCCCCACGGAACACGGTTACACCGTCGAGGCTTCGATCCCCTGGTCGTCCCTCGGAATCAAACCCCGGCCCGGCCTGGAGATCGGGATCAGCCCGGCCGCCCTGGCCCGCGGTTTCCAGGAATGGGAGCCCGCGCCGAAGGTGAACTGGTCCTACGTCCCCCGCCGCGCCGGCGAATACCGCCTCGGCGTCGTCCGCCTAAAGTGACCGCCCGCCTGTTTTTGTCCGTCCCCCTAACCCGAACACCATCCCGCTGTCTGTAATAGCACCACCATGAAAAACACCGCACACAAACTACTCGCGTTGGCGCTGGCCTCGACCGCCCCGCTGATGGCCCAGACTGTTCCCGCCCCCTCGGCGGGGGCGTCTGAAAAGCCGCTCGTTCTTGAGACGTTCACCGTCAACACGGAGAAGGACAACGGCTACCTTGCCGTCGATTCCCTCTCGGGCGGCCGCCAGGCCGCTCCCATCCGGGTGACGCCGGCCGCGATGTCGTCCATCACCGCGCAGTTCATCGACGACCTGGCGATGTCCAGCGTGCAGGACGCCCTGAAGTGGTCCCTCAACACGGTCCCCACCAGCGACCGCAACGGCTTCTCCGGCGGCTCGGGCGGCGGCGTGTTCAACTTCTGGTCGGTGAGCATCCGCGGCGACTCCCACGTGCAGGGCGGCAACCCGCCGACGAAGAACTACTATCCGTTGTTCGTCATCTCCGACACCTACAACGTCGACCGCATCGAGTTCGACCACGGTCCGAACTCGATCCTGTTCGGCATCGGCGACCTCGGGGGCGCGCTGACCTCCTACACGAAGCAGGCGCGTTTCGACAAGGACTTCTCCCGGCCTGCGGTCCGCGTCGACAGCTACGGCGGTTACCGCGGCACGGTCGACGTCAACCAGCACCAGGGCAACCTGGCGGTCCGCGTGAACGCCGTCATCGCCAATGAAAAGGGTTTCCGCGACGGCGATTTCCACAAGAAGCTCGGCGCGACGCTCGCCGCCGACTGGAAGTTCAATAGCGACAACTCGCACCTGCGGTTCGAGATCGAAGGCTGGAAGGAAAAGAAGGCCATCTATGGCGCGACCTACCAGGACAACGTCTCCCTCTGGAACGGCACGACCAGCGCCGCCACCTGGGGAGCGGCGATCGACCACAAGGGTGACAATCCGCTGACCACCCCCGGCGCGCCGGGCGTCACGCAGATGTCGGACTGGGGCCTAAACCCCTATCTCGTCCTCGTCGCCGGCTCCGGTAAGGTCCAGAACTGGACCCAAGGCGTCCGCTCCATGGGCACCAACAACATCGCGTGGGGCGCCTACCTGCGGCCCAGCTCGTTCACCTACACCCCGACCGGCACGAACATCATGGCGCTGCCCAGCCGCGACTTCGCCGTCGCCCCGAAGGACGGTTATGTCAAGCCGGAGGATCTCAACATGACGCTCACCTACGACCAGCGGATCAATGACCGCATGGATTTCGAGGTCTCGGGCTACCGTTACGTCGACAACGTTTTCGCGATCAATTACGAGGGTGCCACGAGCGTCTCCCGCGACCTCAACAAGCAGCTGCCGGACGGTTCCACCAACCCGAACTTCGGCCAGCTTTACTCGGACTTCTTCCTGGACAAGCAGGTGCAGAATCACTGGGTGAACGAGGTCCGCGGCCAGCTCTCGTACCACTTCGACGCGAATCCGTTCAACATCCCCCTCAAGCAGCTCTTCAGCGTGTCGACCGGCGAGCAGGTCACCGAATATGACGCCCGCCAGTACAATGCGCAGGACACCTCCTCCGGCACCGAAGGTTGGACCAGCGACAACTGGATCCAGAAACTGGTTTGGGGCCGCATCTACTGGAACAACCCGCAGGCGGGATTCAACGTGCCGTCGACGGTCCGCTATCAGCCGCTGCCGTTCAACTGGTATGACTTCAACTCGAAGCAGACCATCAAGTATGTCGGCGCCTTCTCCCAATCGCGCCTTTGGAACGACCGCCTGAACATCTCCCTGGGTGCCCGGCGCGACGACTTCGAAAACCACAAGATCGGCATCCGCGGCACGGGTAACACCGACGCGGTGGGCAAGGGCGCAGGCAACACCATTTCGGCCGGCGGCGTCGGCTACATCACCGACTGGCTCGGCGTGGTCGCCAACTTCTCCCAGAACTACCAGCCCGCCGCCGGCGGTCTGGCCCCCACCGTCTACGGCGAGGTGCTCGGCGCCGCCAAGGGCACCGGCAAGAGCGCGGGCCTGCGCGTCTCCACCCAGGACGGCAAATACTACGCTTCGATGACCTTCTACAAGGACACCGGCGACAACGTCATCGGTGGCGATCACCCGGACTTCCAGGGCATCTGGGACGATTACTTCAAGGCTGGTGGCACCAAGACCGACATCGGCCCCGCCGGCCAGGTGACGGGCGGCCCGGGCAGTTACAAGGCCGCCATGAACTACGTCGACACCTACTCGGTCGAGCAGAAGGGCGTCGAGTTCGAGGTGACCGCCAACCCGACCAAGAACATCCGCATCCAGGCGCACTATTCGGCGCCGAAGGGCCGCCGGACCAACGATGGGCCCAACGGTGTGCGCTACTTCGCCCAGCACCTGGCCGATTGGCAGGCGGTGGCCAGCGGCAGCTCCACCGAAAGCCAGAAGCTCGCCTCCGACCTGGCGACCGCCCAGACCAACTTCGCGACCTGGGCGGTGCCGACCCTCGCCGGCAGCGTCATCAAGTCGATGTGGAACGTCTTCGCGACCTACAGCTTCACCGATGACACACTCAAGGGCCTCGACGTGGGCTTCGGTGCCAGCTACCTCGGCGGCCGGCAGATCGACCAGAAGAACCGCACGACCGCGTATACCACGGAGTCCCTGCTCCTGGGCTATTCGAAGACCATCCACGCCTTGGGCGAGAAGCTGCACACGCGCTTCCAGCTCAACGTGGACAACCTCTTCGGCAACGACACGCTCGTTTACCAGAGCTACAACGGCACGCAGGCGATGGACTACAACTTCATCCCGCCGCGGAAGTTCACCCTGTCCGCCTCCGTCGAGTTCTAAGTAAATCCGCCTGATCGGGCCCCGGTTTGCCGGGGCCCTCCACCCTCACCGCCATCCGGTCTTTCTCGGCCGGATGGCATCAGGGGCGCTTCGTCCCGCCGCGAAGACAACGCTCGCGTTCACTTCCGGCCTTTCCCTGCCAGCTACGAACATGAACATTCCGGCCCTCGCGGATCTGCGCCTGCTGGAACTGCGCTCCGGCTCGCCCCTGGTCGCGCAGCTGCTGCCGTCCGGCGCGCTCTTCGGTTTCCGCCACGGCCCCACGCTGCTGAACCAGGTGCTCCCCGACCCGGCCGAGGACGGGCTCCTCCGGCTGCTCCTGCGCGTGCGGGGAACTGGCAACGCCATTGAAGACAGCTGCGTGCTCGCCGGCGCTGGACTCGATTTCACGCACACGCACGACGCCGCCCGCTGGACCGCGCCCCAGGTCGCCGGCCTGCGGTGCACGACCGTGCTGCAGTTGCACCCGCACCTCGCCGCCTGGCGCTGGCGCGTCCGCGTGACCAATGCCGGGAGCGAACCGCGCCTCGTCGACGTGCTTCACGCCCAGGATCTGGGCCTCGCCGACGAGGCGGCTGTCCGCAATAACGAGGCCTACGTCTCCCAATACCTCGATCTCCAGCCGTGCTGCGACGCCGCGCTCGGCTGGACCATTTTTGCCCGCCAGAACCAGCCCGCCTCCGGGGGCCGTCATCCCTGGCTGGGCGTCGCCTGCGCCACCGGCGCCGAGGCCTTTTGCACCGACGGCTGGCAGTTCTTCGGCTCCGATCACCGCCTGACCGGCGTGCCCGCCGCGCTGCGGGTGCCCGCCCTTCCCTCCGCGCGCCTGCAGTATGAGTGTGCGCTGGCCGGGCTCCAGAGCCGGGCCGTGGTCGTCGCCCCCGGCGCCATCGCGGAGTTTGTCTTCACGGCCCATTATCTTGCCGACCATCCATCCGCCTCCTCGGCCGACGACCTCGTCCATCTGCGCGCGTTGCACGCCGGCGCCTGGACCGAGCCCGTTTTCCCCGCCGATGCCCGGGCCGCCCGGTCCCTCTTCACGACCGCGGCTTGGCTCCATGGCGAGCGTCCCTCTGCCGCCGAACTTGCCGCGTGGTTCCCGGGTCCCCACCGCCATCAGGAAACAGCGGCGAACGGCAACGTGTTTTCATTCTTCTGCGCTGCCGACACCCACGTTGTGACCCGGGACAAAGAGGCCGCCGTCGCCCGGCCCCACGGGCACATCCTGCGCAACGGCGACTCCACGTGGATTGATGACGACCAGTTCGGTCTTACGTGTTACGCCGCCGGCATCTTCGGGGCCCAGGTCTACCTCGGCAACTCGAGTTTCGGCCGGCTCCTGCCGGTGGTGCGCAACGCCCTGAATGTGCTGCGTGCCGGCGGGCAACGGGTGTTTGTGCGTTCCGCGGCGGGAACCTGGGGCCAGTTGGGTGTCCCCTCGGTCTTCGCCATGAATCCGGGTGAGGCGCGTTGGATCTATCGCCTGGGTGCTTCCGTGATCGAGGCGCGGGTCTGGTGCTCTGCGCGTCTGTCCGCCTCCTTTCTCGAGTTGCGCGTGACCGACGGACCAGCCTGCGAGTTCCTCGTCAGCCACCAACTCGTCCTGGATGCCGCGGAATTCGACCACCCTGGCACGGTGCGGCTCCACCGCGCGGAAGGCTGGGCCGAATGCCTGCCATCGCCATCCAGCTTGATCGGCCTGCATCAGGGCGGCACCGCGTTCGCGATTGCCGTCGACGCCGTCGACAACCTGGCCGAACTCGGCGGGCCGGAACTGCTGTATCCGTCCGGCTGCGCCCCGATCGGGGACCATCTGGTCCTGCGCACCGGTCCGGTCAAACGCTGCGCCATCATCATGCTCGGCACGTATGCCGGTTCGTCGGCCCTGCCGGCGGCCGTGCAAGCCGCCCGGCTCGAACTGGCCGCCGGCGCCGCGCCGTCGCTCCCCCCGGCCCTGCCGCTGGGACTGGCGGGCGTTCCGGCCGTCTCCCGTCTTGCGGAGATCGTCCCGTGGTTCAACCACAACGCCTCGATCCATTTCTCCGCGCCTCACGGTCTCGAGCAATACGGCGGCGCCGCCTGGGGCGTGCGCGATGTTTGCCAGGGTGCGGTGGAATGGCAGCTGGCCGCGGGCAACTTCGCCACGGTCCGCCGGATCCTCGCCGCCGTCTTTGCGCAGCAGTACGCGGCCGACCCTGCGGTGCCGGATGTCGCCGGCTGCTGGCCGCAGTGGTTCATGTTCCCGCCCTACCGCTTCATCCAGCAGGCGCACAGCCACGGCGACGTCTGCCTGTGGCCGGTCAAGGCGTTGTGCGACTACGTCGAGGCGAGCAACGATTTCGGCTTCCTCTCGACCGCGTTGGGCTACACGGATCCGCAAGACTTCACGCCCGCCGGCGCCCCCGAGTCGCTGTGGCGCCATTGCGACCGGGTCGTGGCCCACTGCGAAGCGCGCTTTCTCCCGGGCACCGCCCTCATGAACTACGGCGACGGCGACTGGGACGACACCCTCCAGCCGGCCGATCCCACGATGCGCACCCGCATGGTCAGCGCGTGGACCGTGGGGCTGGCCTATCACACGTTCCGCCAGCTCGCCGAGGTCAGCCGCCGGGCGGGCGAGACGGCGCGGGCCGAACACCTGGCCGGCCTGCTGGCCCGCCTGCGCGCCGATTTCGTCCGGCTTGCGATGCCGGACGGAATTGTGGCCGGCTTCCTCATCAGCGAATCCGCCGGCTTCCGTCCGCTGCTGCATCCGGCCGACCGGGTCACCGGCATCCGTTACCGGCTGCTGCCGATGACGCGGGCCATCCTGGCCGAACTCTTCGATCCGGCTGAGGCCCGGCGGCACTTGGAAATCATCGAGCGCGAACTGCGCTTCCCCGATGGCGTGCGCCTGATGAGCGAGCCGGCGGTGTACCACGACGGGCTGGAGAAACTGTTCAAGCGCGCCGACACCGCCGCCAATGTCGGCCGGGAGATCGGCCTGCAATACGTCCATGCGCACATCCGCTACGCGGAGGCCCTCGCCAAGGTGGGCGACGCCGAGCGGCTGTGGTGGGCGCTGCAGGCGATCAACCCCGTCGCACTGGCCGAGACCGTCCCAAATGCCGCCTCGCGCCAAGCCAACATGTATTTTTCCAGTTCTGACGCGGACTTCGCCGACCGCCACGAGGCGGCGCGCCGCTGGCCGGAGTTGCGGGATGGCCGGGTCGCCGTCCGCGGCGGCTGGCGCCTCTACTCCAGCGGACCCGGTCTCTTTCTGCACAAGGTCCGCTCCTGTCTCCTCGGCGTGCGCGAGACCTTCGGCAACGTCCTTTTCGATCCGGTGCTGCCGCGCAGCCTCGACGGGCTGGTCGCCGAACTCACACTTTGCGACCGGCCGGTCACGCTGGCCTTCCGCGTCAGGACGGCCGGGCACTCGCCCGCCTTCCTCACGGTGAACGGCCGGCGCCTGGACGGAACGCACGCGCCGAATCCCTACCGCCGGGGCGGCCTGCAGGTGCCGGCCGCCGCCCTTTGCTCCTTTCTCACGAACGCGATCAACCGGATCGAAATCGAACTCTAGCCCGCCCGAGTCGCCGTCCTCCTTGGATAAGATTCGCTCCGTCCGCCGCAAATCGCCTACCCTTCATTGTGTCCGCTACTCCGCCCAATTCGGATGCCAGCCGACGGTTCCCGGGGTTCTTGCGTGGGTTTCTCATTGCCGGATTGGTTGCGTGCGCTGCCCCGGCCCGCGGCGATGCGGCGGCGGGTCCGGCCTCGATTCCGTTCGCCGCGCGGTCGGGTCCGCGCGGGGCGACGCTCTTCACCACGCTGCCGTCCGAGCAGACCGGCCTGACGGCGCGCAACGCCTACGATGACCCGGCGATGTGGGGCGAACACTACCATGAGTTCAACGCCGGCGCCATCGGCACGGGCGTGGCCCTCGGGGACTTCGACGGCGACGGCCGGCCGGACATCTTCATGGTGTGCAAGACGGGCCCCAACCACCTCTACCGCAACCTCGGCCACTTCCGCTTCGAGGACGTGACCGCGCGCGCCGGCGTGGGTGGTCCCGCCGGCCCTTGGAAACAGGGCGCCGCTTTCGCCGACGTGAACAACGACGGATGGCTCGACCTCTACGTCTGTCGGTTCGGCGCGCCCAATTTGCTCTACATCAACCAAGGTGACGGCACCTTTCGCGAGGAAGCCGCCGCCCGCGGACTGGCACTCAACGACGGCTCCAACATGGCCGCGTTCTGCGATTACGACCGCGACGGCTGGCTCGATGTCTACGTCCAGACCAACCTGCTCGATGCCGCCGGCCATCCGGGCGGCCGGCGCGACCACCTGTTCCACAACAATCGCAACGGCACCTTCACCGACGTGACCGACGCCGCCGGCATCTCGGGTGAAACGCAGGGCCACTCCGCCACGTGGTGGGACTACGACGAGGACGGCTGGCCGGATCTGTACGTCGCCAACGATTTCTCGGTCCCCGACCAGCTCTACCACAACAACCGCGACGGCACCTTCACCGACGTCCTCTCGGCCGTCGTGCCGCACACGCCGCACTTCTCGATGGGCAGCGACACCGGCGACCTGAACAACGACGGACATCCCGACCTCCTCGTTGCCGACATGGCGGGCGCGACCCGTGAAGCGGACCAGCGCGGCATGGCGCGCCTCCGGAGCGCCCTGCCCGACGACGCGCTCTATCCGCGGGCCGCGCCCCAATACATGCGGAGCGCGCTGTACCTCGGCACCGGCACCGGCCGCGTGCTCGAGGCCGCGGAACTCGCCGGCCTGCCGGCGACCGGCTGGACTTTCGGGGTCCGCTTCGAGGACCTGGATCTCGACGGCCGGCTCGACATCTACCTCACCAACGGCATGGTCCGCGAGTTCACCAACGCCGACCTCGTCTCGCGCTCGCTGGCCGCCGCCACCGTCGCCGAACGCATCCGCGTCATGCGGGCCAGCCCCGTGCTGGCCGAGCATCATCTCGCGTTTCGCAATCTCGGTGACCTCAGCTTCGAGAACGTCAGCGCCGCCTGGGGCCTCGACCAGGCGGGCGTCGCGTTTGGCGCGGCCTTCGGGGACCTCGACGGCGACGGCGACCTCGATCTCGTCTTCACCAACTATGACGGCACCCTCACCGTCTGCCGCAACGACGCTGACACCGGCCACGCGATCGAATTCGAACTGCGCGGCACCGCCTCCAACCGTTTCGGCGTCGGCGCCAGCGTCCGGCTCGTGGCCGCCCACGGCCGCCAGCTGCGGACCCTGACGCTCGCCCGGGGCTATCTTTCCACCAGCGAGCCCATCGTCCACTTCGGGCTCGGTGCCGACACGCTCGTCGACGAGCTGACCATCGAGTGGCCCAGTGGCCGCCGCCAGGTCCTCCGCCAACTCCCGGCCGACCACCGTTACACACTGGTCGAACCGGCGGATTCCGCGCCCCCGGTGTCCCGCCCCGCCCCGCTGTTCACCGAGGTGGCTCATGCCGCCAACCTCGACGCGACCAACCACGAACGGCCCACGACCGGACCGGAGTTGCCGCCGCTTGTACCCTTCCGCTTCAACCGCCCCGGCCCCGCAGCCGCGTGCGCGGATCTCGACGGCGACGGGGAGGACGATCTGGTTGTCGGCGGCGTGGCGGGTGAGCCCGGCCAGTTGCTCTCCAACCTCGGCGGCGGCCAGTTCATCGCCTATGGGTCGAATCTCTTCCAGGAAAACACCGGAGTCGCCGACGGACCGATCCTCGCGCTCGATGCCGACGCCGACGGCCACCTGGACCTGCTGGTCACCAAGGCCGGGATCGGCGCGGCGGACGGTTCGCCCGCCTACCAGCCGCGCCTGCTGCGCAACGACGGGCACGGCCGGTTCGCGCCCGCTCCGGCCGGCATGCTGCCATCGCTGCCGGTCAGCGTCGGCGCCGTCGCGGCCGCCGACTTCGAGCACACGGGCCGCCTCGGCATCTTTATCGGCGGACGCCTCGTGCCAGGTCGCTATCCGCAGGCGCCGCGCAGTGCGCTGCTCGCCTGGCGCGATGGGCGTTACGCAGACGTGACCGCCGAACTGGCGCCGGACCTCGCCGCGCGCGGCATGGTCACCGCCGCGTTGTGGAGCGATGTCGACGGCGACGGCTGGCCCGATCTGCTCGTCGCCTACGACTGGGGCCCCGTGGCGTGTTATCGCAACGTTAACGGCCGCCGTTTTGAGGACGTGACCGCAAAATTCGGTTTCGCCGCCGCCGGTTCCGGCTGGTGGTCCGCTCTCGCCGCCGCCGATTTCAACGGCGACGGCCGGCCGGACATCGTGGTCGGCAACGTCGGCCTCAACACCCGCTACCGCGCTTCCGCCGCAAGTCCGGCGGCGCTCTATGCCGGCGTGACACTCGACGGCTCCGCCCCCGGGTTGGTGGAAGCCGCGTTCGCCGACGGCCACTGGTATCCCCTCCGGCCGATCGACCTGCTGGTGCACGCGTTTCCTTCCCTGGTCCGGCGGTTTCCCACCGTCGACGCCTACGCCAAGGCGACCCTCGAGGAGGTTTTCCCCGCGCCCGCCCTGGCCGCGGCGACCCGGCTGGAGGCGGTCGAACTGCGCAGCGGCGTCTTCCTGTCGCAGCCGGACGGCGCGCAGGGCGAAAGCGGGCGCGTCACGTACCGTTTCGTACCGCTGCCGCGCCTGGCCCAGATCGCGCCGGTCCACGGCCTCGCCGCGGGTGACTTCGATGGCGACGGCCGCGCGGACATCCTGCTCGTCGGCAACTCGTATGCACCGGTGCCCGAGACCGGCCGGTTCGACGGTGGCCTTGGCTGGCTGCTGCGCGGCGACGGGCAAGGCGGCTTCACGCCCGTGCCGCCCGCCGAAAGCGGTTTCATCGTGCCGGGCGACGCGCGCGCGCTCGTCGTGACCGATCTCAACCAGGACGGCTGGCCCGACGCCTTCGCGACCCGCAACAACGACGCGGCCCTCGCCTGGCTCAACCACGGCCGGCCGGGCCGGCACAGCTTCGGCGTCAGGCTGCGCGGCGTCCCCGGCAATCCCACCGCCGTCGGCGCCCGACTCCGGGTGGAGCTTGCCGACGGTTCGAGCCAGACCGCCGAAGTGGCCGCCGGCAGCGGCTGCCTCGCGCAGTCGGGCGCCGCGGTCTTCTTCGGTTATCCGGAGGAATCGCCGCCCTTGCGGGTGCGCATCCGCTGGCCCGACGGCGGCGAAACCACCCGGGATTTTACCGCGCCTCCGCCCGCCTTGCTGCGCCTCTCCCCGCCATGAAATCTTTCCCCGCCCGGTCCGCCGCGACCGCCCACGCTGCCAACCCATCCGCCCCATGACTTCACCCCAGCACCACGTCACCGCCCCGGCGGACCGCATTCCTGTTTCCCAGAAGATCGCCTACGGGATGGGGATGGTCGTGACCGTGGTCGCGGTCAATTCCGTCGTCCAACTCACCAGCCTCTTCTACGTCGTCGGCCTGGGCGTGAGCGCGATCCTGATCGGCTATGCCCAGGCGTTCCCGCGCCTGTGGGACGCCGTCGTCGACCCGTTCCTTGGCAACATGTCCGACAACTGCCGCTCGCGCTACGGCCGGCGGATTCCCTTCCTCGTCGTCGGCGGCGTGCTGATCGGCATCTCGTTCTGGCTCCTGTGGACCGTACCGCGGGATTGGAGCAAGGACGCCATGTTCGTCTACTTCGTCGTGGTGTCGCTGTTCTTCTACACCGTGGTGCCGGTCTACGCCATCCCGCACGGCGCGCTCGGCCTCGAGATGACGCAGGATTACCACGAGAAGACCCGCGTCTTCGCCTTCGCCAGCTTCATCGGCAACATCGGCGCGCTCACCCTGCCGTGGGTCTACTTCCTCGCCAACCGCCCGTTCTTCGGCGGCGACACCGTCAACGGCATCAAGTGGGTGTGCCTCGGCATGAGCGTCGTTCTCACCGGCGCGGCGATGTGGTGCGCCCTGGTCTGCAAGGAGGGCAAATACAAGCAGGCCGTCGCCCAGAAGCGCGTGCCGATCATCGAGAGCTTCAAGACCACCTACCGCAACGCCACCTTCGTCCGGCTCGTGCTGGCGTTCGTCCTCCTCATCGTCGGCTTCCAGCTCGTGATGGGCTTCAGCAACTACATCCAGATCTTCTTCCTCTACGGCGGCAACACCGACGCCGCGTCCACGCTCATGGCGCAGAACGGCACCCTCTGGGCGGTCATCGGCATCGCCGGCGTCTTCCCGATGACGTGGCTTTCCCAGCGCGTCGGCAAGCGTGTCACCGTCATCATCGCCCTCCTCCTGATCGCCGGCGGCAATCTCTCGAAGGTCGTCTGCTACGACCGGGCGCATCCCTACCTGACCATGTTCCCGACCGCCTGCCTGTCACTGGGCATGGTGTTCGCCTTCTCCCTCGTCAACGCGATGATCGCCGACATCTGCGACGAGGACGAATTGAACACCGGCGTCCGCCGTGAGGGTATCTACTTCGCCGTCTACAACTGGTGGTGGAAGGTCGCCGTCTCGATCGCCTCGGTGGCCAGCGGCTACCTCCAGCGCTACACCGGCTTCGTCGAGGGCGCGCCGACCCAGAGCGAATACACGCTCTTCTGGCTCCGCGCCTGGGAAATCGGCCTGCCGGCGGCGCTGTGCCTCATCAGCGTCTGGCTCATCTTTCGTTATCCCCTGACCGAGGCGCGCGTCTACGAGATCAAGGCGCTCCTCGCCGCCCGGCAGAAAACCGTGGAGGCCGTCCCGTGATGGCGGCTGATGGGACGCGTTTTCGTCGAGCCTGGATTGACCCCGCCGCACCCCTTTGCCGCCGCTGTGCTTCAACCTGATCCACCCTTATCCCCCATGACCTCCCCCGCCCTGCTCTCTCCCGTCGCGACCGCCCGTCGCCTCCGCCGTTTCACGGCCGCCGTGGTTCTCGCCGGTGCCGGCGCCGCCCTGGCCGCGTCGACCTACGATGACCACGTGCTCTTCATGAACGCACCGGCCGACGGCGGCCTTGCCGGCAGCCAATATTCCTACGTCGCCCCGAGCGTGGTCGAGGTGCAGGACGGCCGCTTTCCCACCGATACCGCCCACGTCGTCAGCCCGCCGAATGCCCTGCGCCTGCACTGGCGGTCTGCGCCGGGCGGCGACTGGCAGATCACCGTGAAGTCGATGGAACGCCAGTCCCACCACCTGCCGCTGCTCGGCAACAAGCTCGCGCTCTGGTGCTACGCCGACAGCGAGATCACGGCGCTGAACTCGCCGCGTCTCTACCTGAAGGATCGCGATGACAAGGGATCGTATGCCGTCACGCTCGTGCGTGGCGACGAGCGCATCCCCGCGGGTCGGTGGGTGCGCGTGCTGCTGGACTTCTCGGGCCAGGACAATCTCTACCAGGGCACGGACGATCCCGCGTTCAGCCTCGCCGATACCGTCAGCCTGACGTTCATGCAGGGGCTCGACGACAATGCCGAGCACACGGTCTGGCTTGACGACATCATGCTCGTCGACGCACCGGCTCCCGCCGCCGCGCCGGCGCCCGCGCCCACCGCCCTGGCGGTCACCGGATTTGAGCGGCATTGCGAACTTTCCTGGGAGCCCGCCGCTGATCCGAAGGTGCTCGCGTATCGGATCTATCGCTCGTGGGACGGCAAGGCCTTCACCGCCGTCGGCACGCAGCGCGGCACCTGGCACCGCTACGAGGACTTCACCGGCGAACCGGGGCGCAAGGCGTGGTACCAGGTCGCCAGCGTCAATCTCGACGGGCAGGAATCGCCGCCGTCGGACGTCGCGAGCGCGACCACGCACGCGATGACCGATGCCGAACTGCTCGATATGGTCCAGGCCGGGTGCTTCCGCTACTATTGGGAAGTCGGGCACCCCAACGCCGGGCTCGCGCCGGAAATCACACCCGGTGATCCGAACTTGATGGCGCTCGGTGGCAACGGCTTTGGGGTCATGGCGCTCCTCGTGGCCGCGGATCGCGGCTTCGTCACCCGTGACGCCGCGGCCGCCCGCCTGCTCAAGATCGTCCGCTTTCTCGCCCAGGCCGAGCGCTTCCATGGCGTTTGGGGCCACTTCCTCGACGGCCGCACCGGCAAGGTCATCCCGCTCTTCGGCAAATATGACGATGGCGGCGACCTCGTCGAAACCGCCTTCATGATGCAGGGCTTGCTCGCCGCCCGCCAGTATTTCAACCGGGACACGCCCGCGGAGCGGGAAATTCGCGACACGACCACTCGGCTCTGGCGCGAGGTGGAGTGGGACTGGTATCGGCAGAAACCCGACAGCGACGTCCTCTACTGGCATTGGTCGCCGGACCACGGATTCCACATCCGCCATCCGCTCATCGGGTGGAACGAGACGATGATCATCTATCTCCTCGCCATCGCCTCACCGACGCACGGCGTCCCCGCCAGCCTGTGGCACACCGGCTGGGCCGGCCAGTCGGAGCGGAACGTGGCGTATCGCCGCAACTGGAGCCGCACGACGCAGGGCGATCACTTCACCAACGGGAACAGCTACTACGGCGTCAAACTCGAGGTCGGCGAGGGCAACGGCGCGGAGCTTTTCTTCACGCATTTCTCTTTCATGGGCTTCGATCCGCGCGGCCTCCGCGACCGCTACACGGACTACTTCACCAACAACCGCGCGATCGCCCTCATCCAGCACGCCTACGCGGTCGAGAATCCGATGAAGTTCAAGGGCTATGGCGCCGACTGCTGGGGACGGTCGGCTGGCGTCAATGCGGGCGGCGGGCGCGTGCTGCCGCGCGACGACAACGGCACCATCAATGTCATGGCCTCGCTTGCTTCCATGCCGTACACGCCCAAAGAGTCGATGGCGGCCCTCCGCCACTTCTACCGCGACCTCGGCCCGAAGGTCTGGGGCATCTACGGCTTTCACGACGGTTTCAACGAATCCGAAAACTGGTTCGACGAGGTCTACATGGCCCTCAACCAGGCGCCCATCGTCGTCATGATCGAAAACGAGCGCAGCGGCCTCGTCTGGAAAAACTTCATGGCCAACCCGGAAATCAAGCCCGCCCTCGATGCCATCGGGTTCCAGCCTGACAAGTGATCCTTGGCGACGGGACGCGCTCGTCGCACGGGCCGCCACCCATCCAGCCCCACTGGCGTTCGCCCCCGCGACCGGCAACGTGACGGAACATCTCCTTGCCATTCCCGCGGCTATCTCAGGTCATGTTGGCTTGAAAGTTCCGCCCTGACCGGCGCCTGGCCTAGAGCCGGTGCTTGCCCGGCGCAGAACTCCGCGATCACACAACCGCCCAGTCTCCCCTCCCCATGCTTCGTCGTCTCCTCCTCGTACTGTCCCTCGTTCTTCCGCTCGCCGCCCGTGCGGCCAGCGCCGGCTCCGCGTCCGTCGATGAGCGTGTGCGCGACTTGCTCGCCCACATGACCATCGAGGAGAAGGCCGGCCAGCTGGCCCAATTCTCGTCCTGGGGCGAGTTGACCGGCCCGGCGGCGAACACCCCGCTCGGTCCGCGCATCGAAAAGGGCGAGATCGGCAGCCTCCTCAACGTGACCGGCGCGGCCGCCTCCCGGAAGTGGCAGGAACTCGCCGTCACTTCGTCGCGCTTCCACATTCCGTTGCTGCTCGGCTACGATGTCATCCACGGCTTCCGCACCGTGTTTCCCATCCCGCTGGCTTCCGCCGCATCGTGGGATCTCGACCGCATCGAGCACGCCGAACACATCGCCGCCGCCGAGGCTGCCTCCACCGGTCTCAACTGGACCTTCGCGCCGATGGTCGACATCGCTCGCGACCCGCGCTGGGGCCGCGTCGCCGAAGGCGCCGGTGAGGACCCGTTTCTCGGCTCCGCCGTGGCCCGCGCCCGTGTGCGCGGCTTCCAGGGGAGTGACCTCGCGGCCCCCGACACCATCCTCGCCTGCGTGAAGCACTTTGCCGGCTACGGCGCCGTCCAGGCCGGCCGCGACTATTTCACGACCGACATCACCGAGCGCGTGCTGCGCGACGTCTACCTGCCGCCCTTCCATGCCGCCATCGAAGCTGGCGCCGGCTCGATCATGGCCGCGTTCAACGATCTCGACGGCACCCCGGCCTCGGCCAACGCCCTCCTGCTCGACCGCATTCTTCGCCGCGAGTGGGGCTTCAAGGGCTTCGTCGTCTCGGATTGGGGCACCGTGCGCGAACTCATGATTCATGGCTACGCCACCGACCTGAAGGACGCCGCCACCAAGGCGTTTCGCGCCGGCCTCGACATGGACATGCAGGCCGACGCCCTGGGCAAATACGTGCCCGAGCTGGTCCGGGCTGGCGTCATACCGGAATCACGCCTCGACGCCGCGGCCGGCGCCATCCTCGCCGCCAAGTTCCGCCTCGGCCTCTTCGACGATCCCTATCGCTATTCGGACGAGGCGCGCGAGAAGGCGACTCTCCTCACGCCGGCCCACCTCGACGCCGCCCGCGACCTCGCCCGCCGCTCCTGCGTGCTGCTGAAGAACAACGGGGTCCTGCCGCTGGCCGCCACCGTCAAATCGATCGCCCTGGTCGGTCCGCTGGCCGACAACCCGCGCATGCAGCTCGGGGCCTGGCATGCCCAGGGTCGCGCCGAAGAGGCCGTGACGCTGCGCGCCGCGCTCGAGAAGCAGTTCCCGGGTGCCGTGCACTTCGCCGCGGGCTGCGACGTGCGCGGCGACGACACCTCCGGCTTCGCGGCCGCCCGGGCGGCCGCTCAGGCTTCCGATCTCGTCATCGCCGCGCTCGGCGAAGCCGATGACCAGAGCGGTGAATCCTCCAGCCGCACCTCGCTTGACTTCACCGGGCCGCAACTCGCCTTGCTCCGCGAACTGCACGCCGCCGGCAAACCGATCGTGCTCCTCGTCATGGCCGGCCGCCCGCTCAGCCTCGAGCAGGCGGGCGAACTGGCCGATGCGATCCTGGTGCCCTGGCATCCGGGCACGATGGCCGGGCCCGCCATCGTCGACGTGCTCACCGGCGCCTACAATCCGTCGGGCCATCTGCCGATCTCCTGGCCGCATTCCGTCGGACAGGTCCCGATCTTCTATGCCCACAAGAATTCCGGCCGGCCCGAGCCGCAGAACAAGAACGATCGTTTCTATTCGCACTACCTCGATGCGGCCAATACCCCGCAGTACTCCTTCGGCTACGGCCTGAGCTACACGACGTTCGCGTTCGATGATCTCCGCCTCGACACGAACGTGCTGAAGACCGCCGGCACGCCGCTCAAGATCACCGTCCGCGTCGCCAACACCGGCCAGCGCGACGGCGAGGAAGTCGTGCAGCTCTACGTCCGCGACCTCGTCGGCTCAGTCACGCGTCCCGTGCGCGAACTGAAGGGCTTCCAGAAGATCCCGCTGGCCGCCGGCGAATCCCGCGACGTGACGTTCTCGCTCACGCCGGCCGACCTCGCCTTCTGGCGCGCCGACATGACTTTTGGCGCCGAGCCCGGGGATTTCGAGGTCTTCGTTGGCGACAACTCCGACGCCGAACTCGCCGCCAAGTTCAAGCTGGAGTAGAGCCGCCTTCGCCGTCCGGTGGGAGCGGCAGGGTCGCGCCTGCCCCTCCGGCATTGCCAACCGTCTCCCGGTCCGCTTCCCATCTGGCCATGCCCCCGTCCGCCCCTGCCGGCCTCCGCGTCCGCGATCTGCGGAAGAGCTACGGCCCGGTCGAGGCGGTGCGCGGCGTCTCGTTCGACGTCGCCCCGGGTGAGATTTTCGGCCTGCTCGGCTTGAACGGCGCCGGGAAGACCACCGTGATCGAATGCCTGCTCGGCCTGCGCGAGCCCGATGCCGGTAGCGTCACGCTCGGCGAAATCGATGTCCGCCGCCAGCCCCAGGCCGCCCGCCGGCACCTCGGCGCGCAACTGCAGTTCGCGTCGCTCCAGGACAAGATCACCCCGCGCCAGGCGCTGGCGTTGTTCGGGTCGTTCTATGCGGAGGCTGTCGCGCCGTCCGACCTGCTCGCGCGATTCCAGCTCACGGACAAGGCCGGCGCGGCGTTCGCTTCGCTTTCCGGCGGGCAGCGCCAGCGCCTCTTTCTCGCCCTGGCCATGGTCAACGATCCGTCGGTGCTCGTGCTCGACGAGCCGACCGCCGGGCTCGATCCGCAGTCGCGGCGGGAGCTGCACGCGCTCATCCGCGAGCTGCGGGCCAGCGGCCGCGCCGTCCTGCTCAGCACGCATTATCTTGAGGAGGCGCACCAACTCTGCGACCGCGTGGGGATTCTTCACGCGGGCCGGCTTCTCGCCACGGCCGCGCCGTCCGACCTGATCGCCCGCGCCTCGGCCAGACCGCGCCTGTTCTTTCGCGCCGCGGCCGCCGTCGCTGCCGCCGAGCTCTCCCGGCTGCCGGGCGTGACCGCCGTCCAGCCCCAGGCCGACGGGAGTTGCGCGCTCGCCACCAACGCGGCGGCGCGCACGGCCGGCGCCCTGGCGCACCTCCTGACGCAGGCGGGCATTGAGCTGCTGGATCTCCGGATGGATCGCCCCTCGCTGGAGGACGTGTTTCTCGAACTCACCGGCTCCGCTTGGACGGGGAACGACGCGGAGGCGCCCCGATGAAACACGGCTCCGCTCTCCGCGGTCTCTTCGGCCATGCGTGGCTCACGCTCCGGTTGAATTTCCGCAGCCTGCAGGCGCTGAGTTATGGCTACCTGGTGCCCGTCTTTTTCCTTCTGGCGTTCGGCAGTGTGTTCCGGTCCGACACGCCGCCGTTGCTCCACCAGATGGGTCAGCTGCTCACCATCACCATCCTTGGCGGCGCGTGCTTCGGCTTGCCCACCGGCCTCGTCGCCGAACGCGAGCGTGGCGTGTGGCGGCGCTACCGGCTCCTGCCGGTTTCCAGCGGCGGGCTCGTCGCCGGCACCATCGCCGCGCGCATCGTCATCGTCGCGGGTGCCGTCGTCCTGCAGGTCGCCCTGGCGCGCTGGATCTACGGCACGCCGTGGCCGTCGCACCCGCTCGCCGGCATCGCCGCCTACCTCGTCGTCGCGTGGGCGTTTCTCGGCCTTGGCTTGCTGATCGCGGCGCTGGCCGACGACGTGCCGGCCGTGCAGGCGCTCGGCCAGTGCCTTTTTTTGCCGATGATCATGATTGGCGGCGTCGGTGTGCCGCTCGCCGCCCTGCCCGCCTGGGCGCAACGGCTCGCCGGCTTCATGCCCGGGCGCTACGCGGTCGACGTACTCCAGCGCTGCGTGGCCGACCCGCGCGGACTGGCGGGCGCCGGCTTCAGCCTCGGCGCGCTACTGGTCATCGGCGCGGCCGGCGGCCTCGTCGGCACCAAACTCTTTCGCTGGGATGCCGGCCGCCGCGTGGGCCGGCGTGGGCTGGCCTGGTCGGGCGTGGCGCTCGGCGCCTGGCTGGCCGTTGGACTCGCCGCCGCCGGCACCGGTCGCCTCGAACCGGTCCTGCCCGGTACCGCCTACGAGCAAATCACGCCCGAGCAGGTTGACGCCATCACCTACGACGACCTGCCGGAAGACAACGAACTCGTCACGCGGATGTCGCCGCCCTTCGCCCGCGGGCACGAGCCGGCCTTCGTCCTCGGCTTCCGGGAAAAGCTCGCGGCCTGGCCGCCGGGCCACGTTGATGACGCGGGCCAGCGCGTCCGCAATCTCCTGAGCGTGGCCGCGGTAGCCGACATCTGTGCCGATCTCCACGAGGCCGAAATCGGCCGGATGGTCTACGATCAGCTGCGCATCGCGGTCGGCGATGCGCGGCTGCGCCTCGTCCTCGCCTGGGTGATCCTCCGCCCCGACGATGGCCAGGTGCTCGCAGGCATCCCGGAGTTGAACCTGAAGCGCCGTCCGGCCGAGCGGGTGGTGCGCGAGCGCTCCACGCTCTACGCGAAGAAGTACCTCGGCCGCCTCCTCGGCAAGCTGCACGATTGAGGACCTTTCCCTTGGATCGCGCGGTGGCGCGCGCCCCGAACGTCTATCTTTATTTTAACCACGAATAGCACGGATGGTCACGGATGGATGCAGCCAGGCCGGGCCCAATACACCGTAGGGCCGGGGAGATGACTCGCCCCGCGCTCCGTCCCTGCTCCATTCTGTGTCATCCGTGAAATCCGTGGTTAAGAAACTTCCCGTGCGGCCTTCGCTTTACGTCAAACTCATCGGGTCCACGTCGAGGACCTGGACGACATCGTCGGGCCACGAGCGCGCGGCCAGCAGCTTCGTCAACTCCGCCACGACCGTCGTCGCCCGGGCGCAGAAATACCACACCTGGAAGCGGTATTCATCCTTCACCTTCTCGACCGGCGCCGGCGTCGGCCCGCGGATCTCGACCGCCCCGCCGAGCTTTTGCTCCACCTCGCGCACCCAGTGCTCGGCGTAGAACCGGATCTTCTCCGGATTTGGCCCGCGGAACAGGTGGTGAATGAGGTGACGGTAGGGCGGATAATTGAACTTCTTCCGCACTGCCAGTTCGGCGTCGACGAAGCCGTTGAAGTCCGCGCGTCGCGCGAACTGGATTGCGTCCGATTTCGGCGTGAAGGTCTGCACCACGACCTCCCCCGCGCGGTCGCCCCGCCCCGCCCGGCCGGCCACCTGGACGAGCAGCTGGAATGTCCGCTCGTTGGCCCGGAAATCCGGCACGTGCATCGACAGATCGGCGTCGACCAGCCCGACCAGCGTCACATTCGGAAAATCGAGGCCCTTGCCGATCATCTGCGTGCCGATGAGCACGTCGATTTTGCCGGCGCGAAAATCGGACAGGATCTGGCGGAAGCGATGCCGTTTCGCCATCGTGTCCGAGTCCACCCGCTCGAGGCGCGCGCGCGGCAGCAACCGCCGCACCGCCTCCTCGACCCGCTGCGTGCCGAGCCCGCGCCAGCGGATGTCGGGCGCCGCGCAGGCCGGGCACACGACCGGTGCGCCGCGCTCGTGGCCGCAAAGATGACACTTCAGCGTCTCGTCCGCCCGGTGGTAGGTCATCGCCACGCTGCAATGCGGACACTCCTCCACGTGCCCGCACTTGCGGCATTGCATCGCGGACGAGTAACCGCGGCGGTTGAGGAACAGGATGGTCTGTTCGCGCCGGGCGAGACGCTGGTGCATGTGGTCGACGAGCAGGCGCGACAGCGTCACCTGTCCGCGCGAGCGCATCGCCTCGATGCGCATGTCGACGACCTGGATGTCCGGGAGGCGCTTGTCGTCGACGCGCTTCGTCAGCTCGTTGAGCTGGTATTTCCCCGCGCGGACGTTTGCCACCGACTCGAGCGACGGCGTCGCCGAGCCCAGCAGGCAAACGGCGCGGGCGAGCTTCGCCCGGTAAACGGCGACATCACGACCGTGGTAGCGCGGGGTTTCGTCCTGTTTGTAGGCCGGCTCGTGCTCCTCGTCGACGACGATGAGCCGGAGGTTGTGGACGGGCGCAAAGATTGCCGAGCGGGCTCCGACCACCACCCGGGCCCGGCCCGTCGCGAGCGCGGTCCAGCCGTCGAGCCGCTCGCCCTCGCTGAGGTGGCTGTGCCAAACCACGGTCCGGTGCCCGGCCGCCTCGAACCGCCCGCGCAGCCGCGCCACGGTCTGCGGCGTCAGCGCGACCTCGGGCACGAGATAGATCGCGCTGCCGCCGGCCGCCAGCACCTGTTCGACCGCGCGCAGGTAGACCTCGGTCTTGCCCGACCCGGTGACGCCGTGCAGGAGGTGCACGGCGAACTTGCGCCGGCTGAGCGCCTCGCCCACCGCCTGCACGGCGACGGCCTGCTCGGCGTTGAGCGTTGGCGGACGCGCGGACACGACTTCGCCACCCGCCCATTGGTCCGTGTAGGCCACGCGCTCGACGTGCCGCACTTCCTCGCGCACGAGGCCCCGCTTCACCAGCGCCGCGACCACGGCCGCCCCCAGTCCGAGGCGCGAGAGCACGAGCGATTTCTTTACCGGGTGAAACTGCTGCTGCAGGAAGGCGCATAGCCGCGCCTGTTGCGGCGCGCGCTTCCCGAGCGCCGCCAGTTCCCCCGCCACGGGCACGCGTGCCAGGGCGAGGTACTTCTCGGCCTTGACCCGGGCCTCGCCGCGCACCGCCGCGGGGATCATCGCCTCGAGCACACTCTCCATCCGGGCCGCGTAGTAAGTGTGCATCCAGCGGGCGAGTTCGAGCAGGTCGGGCGTCAGCGCCACGAACGGGTGCAGCACCGCGGCCACGGCCTTCAGCTTTTCCGGGGCCACGTCCGGGATCGCGTCGGCTTCCGTCACGAGCCCGAGGTGCAACCGGTTCAGGATGGGCACCCGCACCAGCGCGCCGGCCTGGACCGCGTCACGGAGCGTCTCCGGCACCTTGTAGTGCAGGAGCTTGTCGAAGCCTGCCAGCGGCTGGACGCCCACGATCATCCTTCCAGTGATTGGCCCCGGCGCCCGGCGAGGCAACGCGTTTCGGGCGACCATCGAGGGCCATGGTTCCGGGTTGACGGCCGAAATGCCGGCGACGACATTCCCGGCAGTGACCGACCATCGTCTTCGCGAGCGATTCCAATCCTACCTGGCCGAAAAGGGCCTGCGCGTGACCAACCAGCGCCTCGCGATTTTCGACGCCGCCTGCGCGCAGAAAGAGCATTTCACCGCGGAAAAGCTCCTCGAGCACGCCCGGGCCATCGACGATTCCGTGTCGCGCGCCACCGTGTACCGCACGCTGCCGCTGATGACTGAGAGCCACATCCTGCGCGAGGTCGACATCGGGACCGGTGAAAAATATTACCGGCCGGCCGACAACGGGAACTCGCAGGTGGCGCAGGTCGTGTGCGTCGACTGCGACAAGATTTTTGAAATCAGCGCGCCCTTCATGGAATGGTACGGGAGCACCGTTTCGTTGAAACTCGGCCTCAAGCCCGTGTCGCAGCGGTTGCAGGTCAGCGCGCAGTGCATCGCCTTTCGGCAGTCCGGCCGCTGCCCGAACCGCCCGAAGCGCTGATCATGTCGCGTCAACCGAAGCCCGATCCGCAGTTCGAGATCGCTTTCTACGAGGCTGTCCACGGCCGCTGCCCGTCCTATGTCGAGGTGGTGAGCCTGCTCGGCGGCCTCTACACGCGGGTCGGCCGGATTGCCGATGGGCTGCGGATGGACCGCAAGCTCGTCCGGCTGCAGCCCGACAACCCGACGGCACACTACAACCTCGCCTGCAGCCTCGCGCTCAGCAAGCGCCGGCCCGCCGCCCTCCGCTCGCTGCGCAAGGCCGTTGCGCTCGGATACGACGATCGCGACTGGATGGAACAGGACCCCGATCTCGAGATCCTGAAATCCGATCCCGAGTTCCAGCAGCTCCTTCGCCAGCTCCAACCCCAAAGCTGAACGGCCGGCGTCGCCCGCTGGGGCGCTGGAGCGCCCCCAAGCCTTTCCACCCCCCGCCCCATGAAAAGACGAGATTTCCTCCGTCTGCCGGCCGCCGCCATCGCCTTGACGTCCCTCGCCCGCGCCGCGGACAGCCTGGCCGCCAACCCGGCGCGCGCCGGCCGCGGCTTCCGCCTCGGCGCCCACCAGGACCGCAACGACGACGCCCTGGCCATCATGGGCGGTCGCTTCGACCTCAAGGTGTCTGCGCAGGACACCGGCGGCGATCTCTGCATCTTCGACACCACGCGCTCCACCAAGGGCGGACCGCCGCTGCATCGCCACTATACCCAGGATGAGTGGTTCTACATCATCCGGGGCGAGTTCGTTGCCAAGGTGGGCGACACCATGCTCCAGCTGGGGCCGGGCGACTCGGCCTTTGCGCCGCGCCAGGTGCCTCACACCTTTGCGATGACCAGCGCCGGCGAAGGCCAGATGCTCGTCCTCTTCCAGCCGGCCGGGCTCATGGAGAAATTCTTCCACGAGATGAGTCGGCTCGGAAAGGAGGTGTCAGCCAGCCACGGGATCCCAAAAAGCATTTGGGAGGAGTGCGGCATGGAACTCCTCGGCCCACCCTTGAGCTTGTAAACTCTGTTGTGGGAAGCGTGCCGACGACCACGTAGATAGAAAAAAGCGCGGCGGGACGCGCCGCGCTCGGTGGGAAGCGGTCGTGGCCGGGTTGCTAGTGCGAATCACTCCCGTTCGGCTTGTCCGGATTTCCCGGATGGCCGGGGGCCCGATCCTTGTCGTGTTCGTTCTGCGAGCCCTGCCTCTGGTCGCGATCCTGCCCCGGACTCCATTGCTGCCCTTCCGGCTGGTTGGAACGGGACTCACGCCGTGACTGGTCCTGATCCATCTGCCCCGACCGGTTCTCTTGATTACCGGAGTTCAGCTTCAAGGTGCTGTCGGCGCGGCTGACGACCTGGCCGAGTTGCACATGGGTAGCCTGCGCCACCTGGCCCCAGCCCTGTCCCTGCGATTTCAGCGTGAGGATGCCGGGGAAGCGTGTCGTCGACACCGTGGAGGTGCTGGTCTCGCTGCCGGTGAGCTGGCCGCCCATCAGCACCGCCCGCCACTGTTCGGGCGTGGCACAACCCGTGATCCCGGCGCTGCGCAAAGCCTCGGCCGCGAGCGCGAGGGCAATGTACGCATCACCGTAGCCGAGTTGCCCGCTGAGGCGAAAACTTGCGGACTGGCCATTGATGCTCAGGCTGACCTCATCGCCGCTGTGAATCGCCTCGAAGATCATGCGGGCATTTTCGGGCGTGCACGCCACGTCGGAGAATTCCGTCGACACTCGCTCGACAATGGCCGGGCCCTGCGTGTCAATCTGCTGCACGATCGTAGTCACCTGCGTATCAGCTTGGGCGCTCGTCGACGTCTCGGTCCGATCCTCGCGTTGAAACTGACCCTGGTTGCGCGAGCGGTCTTGGGACTGCATCCCCGGCTGGGTCGACGCATTGGAATGATTCCGCTCGAATTCGTCGCGCGGCAGCGGGTTGGCGGGGCTCGTCGGCTGGTCCCGCTCCTGGTCGTCGCGGCGCGCAGACGAGCTCTGCTGGTCCGGAGTAGATGCGTTCGTTCGATCAGGCATGCGTCCCTGATCGGACGAAGGCTCGGTAGCCGGAAAATTCGGTGAAGGATTGGCGGGCTGCGTCTGGGCAGGCGTCTGGGCCTGGAGGGCCACAGCGACGGCAAACAGTGCGGCCGCACCAGTCACTCGGAGTGGAGATGATCTGTTCATGGTTCCGTTCGTGGTTGAGGTTGGGGCCGGTTCCGCCGCGCTTCTGCCCGACCGAGCCGGCTATGGATGAATTGACCGGATACGATGCGCCACGGTTCAGGCTGCGGCATGGTTCCCGTAAACCGCCGGACGTCCCCAATCCGGAACTCTCCGGATTTAACCTGTCCCTGGGTTCTCCGCCTTGCCGGGGTGCGGGCGCCGCCCTCTGCTTCGTCAGGGCCAAACCGATGTAGTCCCGCGCCCGGCCATGGAGCTTTCCCCGATGGGCGGGTCCCCCGGACAATCTCAAGCTGGCGCATTGGGGGGCGGGGCTCGTCCACACCCGCCACTCTTGCCGGCTCACCCGAGCGCGAACGAGTCGCGCCGCTGCCCCGGAATGATTTCGAACCCGGCCTTGCCTCACCGCCAACCGAAGACCTGCTGCAGCATGATGGCGAGGTCGGTATCCGGCACTTCCTGGCCGCCGCGCAGCCGGACGAGTTCCTTGCAGTGATAGGCGCGAACGGCGGCGCGATCGACGGACACGATGCGGACCGAGCCCGGCGCCATGCCGGCGACCTCGGCCGGCCCGAGCGGCGTCCACGCGAACGGCAAACCGGTGGAATTGCACTCGACCTCCCATCCGGCGACGAGCCCATCGGGCGGCAGCGGCCGCCGCAGCAGCGATGGGTAACGCGCGATGAAATCCGGCGTCGTGCGCGTCGCGACGCGCACGCGCACGACCGCCCGCATCCTGTCAAAGTACTCCTGGAAGTTGTCGACCCGTCCTTGGCGGAACTCGCGAAGGAAGTCGTGCGGGTCGATGCCCATGAGGTTCATCCCGTTGTAGACGCCGTGCTCGTTCGGGCTCCCGAAGCGTTTCCACGCATACCAGGCGGCGAAATTCGTAGTGGCGATGAGCCCGATCTCGAAGTGAACGTGCGCGCGCTCCTTCGGGATGGCGTAGCCGCCGGCGCTGTGACCCATGAGGCCGATGACCTGGCCGCGTTTGACGACGGCAAATGGTTTGATGCCAGGCTCGATGCGCGCGAGGTGGGCGTAGAGAGTGTAGACGGCCGGGGTCAGCTCGTTGTGCTCGATCACGATGTAGCGGCCATAGCTGCTGTCGCCGGCGCGTGGGTTCACATAGCGCACGACGCCATCCATCGCCGCCATGACTGGATCGGCCGGTTCGCCGTGGCGGTCGCGCCGCAACGGTCGGATGTCGAGACCCTCATGAAATTGATGGCCATTGCTGCGGACACAGCCGAACAGGCCCGACTCCGGCTCGCCTGACACGGTCGGCTGCACCCAGGCCTCGTAGCCCCGGCCTTGTTCCCAAGCGGGATTCGGGGTCGGCCAACTGAACTCGATTCGTTTGGCCAATCCCGCCGGCAGCCCCGCGAGTACCGCGCCGGCCAACAACAACCCCAGCCGCAATCGCCGCGTCACTCCGGAGGCCCTCAGAGAATGAGCTTCCCCTGCATCCATCACCTGTCGGTCAGGGCTTATCCCCGACACGCGATGTGTCGGGCATAAAGCCCGACTTGCAGCCACACCACGGAATCTTCCCCACCTCATGGCGTCGGAGCGGTTTTGGCGGTATCAAATACCTCCAGCACCTCCCCGCCGATTGCGTCGGCCACCAGGCGCCCGCGCGCTGTCAGGCTGATTCGGCCCTCGGGCGTGGCTTCGATCAATCCGGCGAACAGGAACCTGGGTAGGACGTCGTGGAGAAGTGTCCAGGGGGCTTCGGGAAAACTGCGGCGCAGCCGCGGCAGCGACACGCCGGCGTTCATGCGGAGGCCAAAAATGACCGAATCGGCGGCCAGCAGCCCGGGCGTCAGCGCTGTGCGGTCCGCGGTCGCGCGCCGCCCGGAGCCGACATCGGCGAGCCATTGGTCAAGGTCCGGCGGGTTGCTGGCACGCCAGCCGTCATGCTGCGAAGCGGCCGACGGCCCGAGACCGACCCACTCGTGCATCGACCACGTGTTGACGTTGTGCGCGCAGGCATGCCCCGGCCGGGCGAAGTTGGAGATCTCGTATTGCTCATAGCCCGCCGCGGCGAGGTGTTGCCAAGTGCGCTCGTAGAATACCGCCTCCTTCTCCGCATCGAGCTTCACCTTGCCCTGCGAGAGCTTGACCCAGAGCACCGTGTCCTCCTCGAACGTCAGGCAGTAGGTCGAGAGATGGTCCGGGGCGAGCCGCAATGCCTCGTCGAGATCGGCGCGCCATTGGGCCTCGGTCTGCCCCGGCAGCGCGAACATGAGGTCGAGATTCACGCTGGCGAAGTCGTGACGGCGGATCAGGTCGTAGGCCCGCCGGATCTGCGCCGGCGTGTGCTGCCGGCCCAGCGCGTCGAGCAAGGCCGCGTCGAAGCTCTGAACACCGAGCGACACGCGGGTAACGCCGAGGTCCTTGAAAACCGCGAGCCGGTCCTCCGTCACCGTCGCAGGCGCGAGTTCGACGGTCCACTCGGCGGGTTGGCCGCCGGTGTGACGCAGCATGGTGCGACCGAGACGCTCACTCTCCGCCGGCCGCAGCAGGCCCGGCGTTCCACCGCCCCAAAATGCCGTGCTTGATCGACGCCCGGCCCAGTTGACCAGGGCTGCTTCCGCTTCGATGGCATCTAGATACCGCCGGACGGCGTCACCTTTCGGCACCGTTTGGTAGAAAGCGCAAAAATCACAGGTCGTCGCGCAGAACGGCACATGGATGTAAACCCCGAGCGGCGTCGCAGGCTTCGTGGCGGCCGACTGCGCTTTTTCTTGCGCTGGAGGGAACTCGGGCATTATGAACTCGTCAATTTACGAGCTGCCAACAGCCTACGAGGCCGCAGCAGTCTACAACTCATGCAAAAGACTCCCACTTCTCACGCGAGCAGAATCTTCTCGGTTCTCGCCGCCGCGCTCCTGCTGGTCCTGACCGGCTGCAACGTCACGATCACCAACCTGACGCCGGAAACGGTGCCGCAGAATCCATCGCAGATTTACACAATCACGGCGAGCTTCCGGCCTGCCCGCAATGTCCAGGTCGCGAGCGTCCAGCCGCGCATCGTCATCGATGGCCAAGCCTACCCGATGACCAAGAGCAACGTGAACGGCGACGTCTGGGATTTCGACTATCAGATTCCCGCCGGCCGCACCGATGCTTCCTATTACTTCATCTGCGATTATCGGTCCGAGGGGCAGACCGACTCACCCGCGCAACAGGTCTATTCGGAGCTCCAGCACATGAAGATTGCCGGGCGGTATGTCATCCGCTCGGAGGCGACCCGTGCCCCCGTGGGCTCGCGGGTCAGCGTGCTCGGGGCCGGCTTCACGCCCTCCGACGTCGTTTACTTCGACCAGACCCCAACGCGCACGGTGTACGAGTCACCGAGTTCACTCAGCTATTTCGTGCCGCCGGTGACCCCGGGACACACCTACCAGATCAGCGTCCGCGGCGGCGGCGAGGGCCTCGATGTCGGCAGCTTCCGTGTCGATCCGATCAGTTTCCTCGTCTCCCCCGGGGCGCTGTTCCTCAAGACCGGCGAACAGCAGGCGCTCACGTTCTCCATTCCAACCCCCGCGCCGGCCGGTGGACTTCTGATCAATGTCACGACCGACGTGCCCGCGAGCGTCGTCATGCCCGAGGTGATCGTCCAAGCGGGCCAGACCTCGGTCACCGTCCCGGTGCAGGGCGGCAAGCCGGGCACGGGTTCGCTGTTCTTCAAGAGCAGTGCCGGCGACAGCTCGATCGGGATCACGGTCACGGAGAAATAAGCGGTCATCGGACGTGCTGAAGCGGCGCTCGATGCGCGCCGCCATGGGCCGCAGCGGCCATAGACCGCCGCGACCAACCAGGCTTTCATCGCAGGGCGGCCCCCGCTCTCTTGTTCGACCGGATTTCCCGACTCGGGACTTGCCCGGCGGCACCCGGCTCCGTTCAGTCAGGCCGAACCCTTTGCCCCATGCGCACTCCCGCCCCGCTCTCCCGCCGCGACTTCGTCAAAACCTCCCTGGCCGCGTCCTCGCTGTTCGCGCTGCCACGCTTTGCCATCGCGCAGGCGGGCGCGCCGGCCAGCCGTCGCCTGAACCTCGCTTTCATCGGCGCCGGCGGCATCGCCGAGATGGCCTTCACCGGCTGCGAGGGGGAGAACTATGTCGCGCTGTGCGACGTCGACGATGCCCGGGCCGCGGAGAATTTTGCCAAGTATCCGGACGCGAAACGCTTCAAGGACTTCCGCGTGATGCTCGACAAGATGCACAAGGAGATCGACGCCGTGGTCGTCTCCACGCCGGACCACATCCACTTTTCGGCAGCGTACACGGCGATGGCGCACGGCAAGCACGTCTTTGTGCAGAAGCCGCTCACGCATGACATCTGGCAGGCGCGCACGCTGCGCCGCGCGGCGAAGCACTTCAATGTCATTACCCAGATGGGCAACCAGGGGCACGCCACCGAGGGCATCCGCTATGTCAAGGAGTGGTACGATGCCGGCGTGATCGGCGAAGTGCGCGAGGTCCACGCCTGGTTCGCCGGTCCTGACTTCGTCAAGGCGCCCTACTTCCGCATCCCCGCTTCCTTTCCGCCGCCCGCGGCCCCGGTGCCGCCCACCCTCGACTGGGACCTGTGGCTTGGACCGTGCCAGAAGCGCCCGTACAGCCCGGGCTATGCACCGCTGATCTGGCGCGGCTTCTGGGATTTTGGCTGTGGCGAACTCGGCGATTGGGCCTGCCACACGCTCGACGCACCGTTCTGGGCCCTCGACCTCGATGCGCCGACGCGCGTGTCGGTCATCAACCTCGAGCCGATCCACGAGGGCTATGTGCCGCGCTCCTCGCATTTGAAGTTCGAATTTCCCGCCCGCGGCGACAAGCCGCCCGTCGCGCTGCACTGGTACGACGGCGGCCAGCACCCGCCCGCGCCGCTCGATTGGGACCGGAAGAACGAGTTCCCAAAGAGCGGCATGCTGATGGTGGGCGACAAGCTAACGCTCATGACCGGGCCGCGACCCGACAGCCCCGAACTGCTGCCGACCGAGGTGTGGGAGGATTTCCGCCGCCACCTGCCCGAGAAGAAGATCCCCCGCGTCAAGGGCGGCCCGTTCCAGGAATGGATTCGCGCCATCAAGGGCGAAGGCCCGCTCCCCGGCTCCAACTTCGACTATTCCGCACGCCTGACCGAGATGGCGCTGGTTGGCGTCATGGCCCAGCGCACTAATCGCGACATCGAGTGGGACGCCGCGAAGATGCGCGTGACCAACCACGACATGGAGCACATTGTCCGCCAGCCGGCCCGTCGCGGTTGGGACGTCGGCGACGAGGTCTGGCGCACCTGAGCGGCCGGGCGATTCGGGTTGGTTTTTGCCGGCGGGACCGGCAAGGATGGGCGTCTCTCCATGCCCACCGCACCGGTCGAAATCGTCATCAGCGCCTTTGAACTGGGCCTGCTGCTGCTCGGCGCCTATCTCCTTTTTCGAATCGTTTCGCAACCGGCGCGCCGCGAACGGTGGCTTGGGCCGCGGGCGTTGCCCCCGTGGCCTGTCACGCTGGCCGAGTTTCTGATCTTTGTGCTCCTGATCTTCGGCGCCGGCGTCTTCTTCACGATTCTCCTGAACATCGTTGCGGGCAAAAAGATCGTGGGCACCGACCAGGTCCCCCTCCAATTGATCGTGAACGGCCTCGGGGTCGACGGCGGCGGCCTTATCGGCTGGTGGCTGTTTCAGCGCATGCTGCGCACGTGGCACGCGGACGCTCCGCTTGCGCCGGCTGCCGTCGCGTCGCCGCCCGAAATCTCGTTTCCACGGCCACCGTGGCACCGCGCGCTCGTCGTCGGCGCGGGCGCCTGGGTGGTTTCGCTGCCACTCATTGTGGCGGTCAATGCCGGTTGGGCACTCGTGCTTCGCTGGCTGCACCTGCCGAACGAGCCACAGGATTTGATCGCGATCTTTGCGAATGCGAAGTCACCGTGGGTCATCGCGGCCCTGCTTTTCATCGCCTGCGGACTCGCCCCCGTATATGAGGAGCTGTTGTTCCGCGCCGGCTTGTACCGGTTTTGCCGGCAAAAACTGGGCCGCGCCTGGGCGCTGGTGTTGAGCGGATGCCTGTTCGGCGCGCTACACCAGAACCTGGCGAGCTTCGTGCCGCTGGCCCTGTTCGGCATGTGCCTGGCGCTCGCCTACGAGGCCACGGGCTCGCTGGTCGTCGCGATCGTGGCGCACGCCTTGTTCAACCTGAACACCGTGCTCATTGTCCTCGCCGGCCTCTCCTGATCCCATGACCCCGTTCACCTCCCGCCGATCGCAGTCGGTCGCCAGCCAGGGCGAGCGAAGACTTATTGGCGAAATCAAGCGCTGGCTCGGAGCGGCGTGCCCGCGTTCGCCATTCGGGATCGGCGACGACTGCGCCGTGCTGCCCGGCAGCCGGCGTCCGGCGCTGGTCACGACGGATCCCGTAATCTTTGGCCAACATTTCGATGCCGCCGTGCCGCCGCGGGCGGTCGGCGCCAAGCTCCTGACGCGCAACCTGAGCGACATCGCCGCGATGGGCGGCAAGCCGGTCGCCGCGGTCGTATCGCTCGCGCTGGCCCCGGACACCAGCCTCGCCTGGCTGCAGCAGTTCTATCGCGGCCTCGCGGCCTGCGCGCTGCGGTTTGGGGTGCGCATAGTCGGCGGCGATATCACCCAGGCGCCAGCCGGGTTCTTCGGCGCCTTCCTCACCTTGCATGGCAACGTCACGACGCGACGCGTCATAACCCGGGCAGGCGCTCGGCGAGGCGACCGGATCCTCGTGACCGGGCCGCTGGGCGGCAGCCGCCTCGGCCACCATCACCGGTTCACCCCTCGGCTGGCCGAAGGCGCCTGGCTTGCCCGCCGCCCGGAGGTCGTGGCGATGATGGACATCAGCGACGGTCTGGCCAAGGACCTTGCCGATCTGACGCCGGCCGGGCTCGCGCCGTCGTTGTCCGCCGCAGCCATCCCGGTCAGCCTGGCCGCCCGCCAGGCCGCCCGCCGTTCGGGTCGGAGCCCGCTGGATCACGCGCTGGGCGATGGCGAGGATTACGAGTTGCTGGTTGTGGTTCGCGGCGATCCGCAGCGTCTCGCCACCGCGTGGCGGCGCCGATTCGGCGGCAAACGCCTGTTTTTGATCGGCTCCTTCGTCCGGCCGGCCGACCTGCCGGTCGACGCCATACCGCTGCGGGACTATCACGGCTATGAGCATCTGCGCTAAGCTGCGCGCCGGCGTCACAACCGAATCCGCCGAGCAGACGCGGGCGCTGGCCGCCGCCCTGGCGGCCGAATTGCCCCCGGACGCGACCCTGGCGCTGCATGGAAACCTCGGCGTGGGCAAGACGACCTTCGTACAGGGCCTCGCCCAAGGCCTGGGTGTCACGGGCCCGGTGACCAGCCCGACCTTCGCCATCTACGAAATCCATGAGGGGCGGCCCCGCCGGCTCGTGCACCTCGATGCCTACCGGATCGAGAACGAGCAGCAGCTCGAATCGCTGCTGCTCGATGATTTTCTCACCAGCCCCTATTGCCTCGCCATCGAGTGGCCCGAGAAAATCGCCGGCCTGTTGCCGCCGGACGCCTGGCACGTGGATCTTTCGATCACCCCGGACGACCGCCATCGCATCGTGCTGCGCTAGGCAGGAGCGCCGGTGCGGGTCAGCGATCGCGGCGTGAAAAACAAAGCCCGCTCGAGTGAGCGGGCTTCGGGTCAGGAGGGATTCTCCGGTTTGGTCGTCTCATTCGCGGCCGGCGCGGCGGCCGTTTCAGCGGGAGCTTCCGGCGGCAACGGCGGGGCTTCGCCGGGGGCGTCCGTCGGCGCAGGCGCAACTGCGGCTCCGGGGGCGGTGGCAGCCTCGGGGGCGGCTGCGGCAGGCGGATTCGCAGTCGCTTCGGAGGCCGCCGGCGCGGGCGCGTCGGGGAAATCGACCGGATCGTGTTCCTCCTCACCCGCTTCGGCTTTCCGGGCGGCCTGCGGAGCCATGGGCGGCGGCGCGAAGAGCTTCCCGTCGGAAAACTCCGTCACGTAGCCCTCCATCACGAGCCACCGCAGGTCGTTGGACATTTTGCGCAGGCGCTCGGATTGTTCCGGCCCGAGGGCCAGGAATGGAGCCTGCGACTGCGGCGTCCCTTCGGGCAGTGGCGTGGCGGCCAGCGCCGCCGCGAGGTCGATGCCGAGGAAATTCTTCGGCAGGTCCTTAACGTGCACCATGGGGTTCTTCTCGATGAAATCGATGAGCGTGGAGATCGTCTCGGAGAAAGCCTGGCCCGGCACCCGGAAGCGGCGCTTGACCGCGCAGACGTAGGAGACGCCGCGCGAGCCTTTCTTGAAGATCGTGAAGCCTTCGCGTCGCAGCCGGCCGCGCAGGGCGTTGGCGGTGTCGAGCGGGAATCGGCGCTGCCGCTCGACGTGGCCCTCGATCGCCCGGCGAATCTCGCCCGGCGGGAGCTTCTCGATGAGCTTGCCGTGGAAACGCACGCTGTCGACCGCGCGCACGACGCGGTCGCGGGCGTTGGCGAGCAGGTACACGCGGGCCTCTTCGAGCGTGTCGAAAGCAATGGCTTCCGGCGCGGCGGCCGGCGGAGTCGGCTCGGCCGCGGGCGCAGCCTCGGAGCCGGGCGCGGCGGCGGGATCGGCGGTTGCAGGCGCCGCGGGCGCAGCGGCGGCGGGTGCGGCCTCGACCGGCGGAGTCGTCGCGGACTTCGCCACCGGCGGTTTCCAGGTGTAGCGCGTCGCCTTCTTCATCTTTTCCTGCCATTGCGCGATCACCTCGGGCTCGCGCACCGAGATGATGCTTTCGCGGAAGCGATCGAATGACATCCGGCTGAGCCGGGTCGCATGGTGTTGCTGGAGGATCTGCTGGTAGCGGTGATGATTCGGCGGCCCGAGGAGCTCGCCGGTGATGCCGCATTTGTTGATGATCGGGAAATTGCCCTTGGGTGCCTCGACTTCGATCTCCTGCATGTCGAAGAACGCGCCGAGGTTGTTGGTCAGGACGTGCTGGATGGCGGCGTCCTCAGTTTCGAACGGCAGATGGTCCGGCAGCGACATGTAGAGCGGCGCCGGTTTCTCGGCGGCGGGCGCCGGGGCTGCGGCCGCGGCGGGGGCCCCCTCCTCGACAGGAACCGCGCCGGGCTCCGGGGCACGATCCGGGCGCGCCGGCCGCGCCGGCCGGGAACGCTGGACCACCACCACGAAACGCTCGTTCTTTTCGAGCACGGCCTTCGTGATTTCGAACAACTGGTAGGTGCGGCACGAGGCGCGCACGGCTTTCACCATGGCCGCGAAGCCGACATCCTCGGGATAACAGGTCGCGGTGAAATACGGGCTGAGGTAGGGCCCGCGCTCGAAACGCTGCCCGCCCTCGCGGAAGTCACCGCGCTCGCCGCGAAAATCGCGGCGGCGTTCGAAGGGGGCTCCGCCCCGGTCAAAGCGGCGGCGTTCGCCGCCCCCCGGCGCGCCCTCGCCCGCCGGCGCTGGCGGCGCTCCCGCTGGCGCCGGCCCGGCCGCCTTCTGGAAGCCGCGACGATCCCGCGGTGCGCCCCGTCCGCCCGGCCCGTCGCGTCGATCACCGCGGTCGCCGCGGTCGAAGTCGCGTTCGCGGCGGCCCGGCGAGACCGGCTTAACCTCGGTCCATTGGGTGCCGAAACTGAAGGACTCCAGCTGGCTGAGGTCGATTTTGTTCAACCCCGACTCATTGGGTTCGTTGGCGGGCTTGGTATCGTCCATGGAAGGGCGGGAACGGGCGTGGTTACCCGGTAAGTGTCGGATGGTGGCTTGGTGTTCCGCAGCGTCAGGTCGGACCCACGGTAAAAAGCCCAGTGTGCCCCGAGAAGAAACCGCGAAGCAAGCGCATTTCGGGGCTTTACAAGGCCCGAGGGATTCACCTTATCTGCCCGTTCTCACGGCCCAATGCTCGGGTGGTGGAATTGGTAGACACACACGTTTGAGGTGCGTGTGCCGTAAGGCGTGCAGGTTCGAGTCCTGTCCCGAGCACCAGCCTTCGCCAAGCCTGCCGCTGGCAGTCCAACCTCAACCGAAGCCCGGATTCCAAGCTCGGGTGAAACCATACGGGTAAGGCGCGCGCAGTCTGCCGTCCACGAAGGAGGCCAGGGATCCCCCGGCGCACCCGGCGCCTAATTTAACGTGATCCTGTATGACCGGAAACACCCCCAACACGTTTGACGGTCGGGCGATTTTGGCGAACCTTCAGCGCCGATGAAGTCCGACGCCATCAAGAAGGCCCTTTTGGAGTCCTACGCCCAGGACGGCGGCATCAACCATCTCGATGGCGTCAACCTGCCGTCGCAGGATTCCGTCAGCGAACTCGCGCGCGACCTGATGCACGTGCTGTTCCCGGGCTACTTCGAAAGTTCGTGCCTGGCGAAGGACGATGTGCCGGCCTGGTTGGACCGGCTCCTGGCCAAGATCGACCGCCGCCTCGCGACAGAGGTGGAGAAGAGCCTCCGGTTCGCCCGCGACCCGGCGCCCGCCCAGAACGGCAAGCGCATCGCCACGGAGCTTTTCAACCGGCTGCCCGAAATCCGCCGCGTGGTGCAGACCGATGTCCAGGCGGCCTATACGGGCGACCCGGCCGCGCGGAGCATCGAGGAGATCATTCTCGCCTATCCCTGTGTGCTGGCGATCTCGCTCCAGCGCATCGCGCACGAACTCTACCGGCTCGGCGTCCCGCTGCTGCCGCGCATGCTCACGGAATATGGGCACGAACGCACCGGGATCGACCTCCACCCCGGGGCCACGATCGGCACCCATTTCTTCATCGACCACGGCACCGGCGTCGTGATCGGCGAAAGCGCCACCATCGGCAACCACGTCAAGCTCTACCAAGGCGTCACGCTCGGCGCCAAGTCCTTCGAGGTCGACAATGCCGGCAACCCGGTGAAAGGCACCAAGCGCCATCCTGACATCGGCGACCATGTGACCATCTATGCCCACGCGACCATCCTCGGCGGGGACACGCGCATCGGCGAGCACAGCGTCATCGGCGGCAACGTCTGGCTCCTCGAGTCAATGCCGGCCCACAGCATCGCCTACTACAAAGGCGATGACCTGATCGTCCGGGCGCGGCAATCGCGCGAGTCGCTGGTCGGCGAACCGGCCGACTGGGTGATCTAGGCGAGGGAGGCGGGACGCCCTCGCCCCGCGAACGAAATTCATTGCCCGCCGGCCTGGCGCCGTGAGGGCTGCGCCTCCCCGATGTCAGTTCCGCTGGCGTGCCGCCAGGGCGCGGGCCACGTCGTGCGCAAAGAACGGGCCGCGGTAGATCAGCCCGGTGTAGAGCTGGACCAGCGAAGCGCCGGCATCCATTTTTTCGCCGGCGGACTCTTCATCCATGATGCCACCGACGCCGATGATCGGCAGCCGGCCGCCCGTGGCGCGCGCGATGTAATTGATGATTTCCGTCGAACGCCGGCGCAGCGGCGCGCCGCTGAGCCCGCCGGTCTCGTTCGTCGCAGCCAGGGCGCCCGGGCGATCCAGCGTCGTGTTCGTGGCGATGATGCCGTCGAGACCGAGCTCCGCGATCACCGCCAACGCCGCGTCGATCTGCGGAAAGCCCAGGTCCGGCGCAATCTTGAGCAGCAACGGGCGCCGCGGGTGGTGCCGGTGGGCCATGTCGCGGCTTTCCGCGACCAGTGCGGCCAGCAGCGGGCGCAGCCAGGCGGCGTCCTGCAGTTCCCGCAGGCCCGGGGTGTTGGGGCTGCTGACGTTCACCACAAAATAATCCGCGTGCGGCGCCAGCAGCCGGAAGCTGCCGAGGTAGTCGTCCACCGCCTGATCCAGGGGCACGACCTTGCTCTTGCCCAGGTTGATGCCGACGGGGATCGCGCGCTGCCCGGGTCCGGGCAATCGCGCCAGCCGGTGCGCCATCGCGGCCGCCCCGCGATTGTTGAAACCCATCCGGTTGATGACCGCCTGTTCCGCCGGGAAGCGAAAGGCGCGCGGACGCGGGTTGCCCGGCTGGGCGTGAAACGTGACCGTGCCGATCTCGACGTGCCCGAACCCGAGGGCCGCCGCGGCCGGCCAGGCGATGCCGTTCTTGTCAAATCCCGCCGCCAGCCCGACGGCGTTGGGAAATTCCAGCCCCAGGCACCGCACCGGCCGGTGGACGGCCGGGTCGAGCCGGGTGAGCCGCGCCAACAGCCCGCAGGCCGGCCGGAGGCGGCCGAACAGCGCCATCGCGTGCACCGCCAGTTCGTGCGCCTGCTCGGGATCGAGGCGGAAGAGCAGCGGCTTGAGAGCGTGTTCGTAGGTCCAGCCCATTGGGCGCGGACTGTGGGCCGGCGAGGTCCAACTTACAAGCATCCGCGAGGCGCCCGAAACCGCCCGTTTTTCAGCCTTGTTTTCCTCGGCGCGCGCCCCACCCTGCCGCCGCCTTTTGTAGGACCAAAACACCGTCCGGAAGATATTTCCATTTTTTGCGTTTCAAGATTTGACATGGGAGGAAAGGCGCCATTTTCGTGCAGCGAATTTTGATCACATGGCGAAAGGAACTCCTCAGCTCGAATGGTGCGTTGTCCGGCTCGGCGAAGACCACAACTGGTGGGTCGACGAGGTCAGCGACCCCGTGCACTGGGACGTCGACGGGCTGAGCATCATCGATCCGCGCCAGGTCGACCACATCGTCGAGCTGATCGAGCCGCTGCGCGAATACGGCTTCGATTCGAATCTTTTCGAACGCGCCTTCATTCCCTTCCGCATCGTCAAGGACCTGGGCAAGGGCCGGGTGCGCCTCGCCCGGACCAAGCAGCCCTTGCTCGAGTCCGAGGAGAAGCTCTTCGCGCTGCCCGACATCATCGACGAAGAGAACGGCCCCTACGCCGACTTCCTCGACCACATCACGCGGCTGCGCGTCAAGCTGCTCAACGACCTGCTTGATTTCGAGGAGAAGCTCACGATCGACGAGGTCGAGGACCAGATTCGCGAGGCCCAGAACAACGATTTCATCGAGGGCAAGGCCGTCCACCTGTTCCAGGAGATCACCGCCATCCTCGATTTCATGCCCGCCGGCCACGGCGACGACGAGGAGGAGACGGACAAGGGTCGCGCCGAGGACGAGGATGATGACCTGCCCGAAGTGGAGGAGGACGAGGAGGAGAAGCTCAAGGGCGACGCCTCGCTCAAGTGGGACGAGGATGACGAAGAAGGCGGCGACAAGGATGACGACGAGAAGGAGAGCAAGGACGGCGATGACGAGGACGACGGGAAGGAGGAAGAGGACGACAAACCGAGCCGCAGCCGCCGCGGGCGCGGCTGACAAAAGGCTTGTTGCCACCCTGCGGGCTATCCCCCAGTAACGGGCTCGCATGTTTTCCGCTCCGCCTGTTTCCACCCCGGTCGGACGCCCCTCCCGCTCTCCTGCTTTGCGCCGCCGGCCCACCCGACTCCGGCGCCGCGTCGGGTCCTGCTTTCCCCTACCCCCATGAGTCTATTCCGCACCAAATCGATCGCGCAGCTCCAGACCGAGGCCGCGACCGACCACAGCCTGCGCCGGGCGCTGACCGCCACCAACCTGGTGAGCCTCGGCATCGGCGCGATCATCGGCGCCGGCATCTTCGTTTTCACCGGCCAGACGGCCGCGACCAACGCCGGACCCGCCATCGTGCTGTCATTCGTGATCTCGGGCATCAGCTGCCTCTTCTCCGCGCTGTGTTATGCCGAGTTCGCCTCGATGATCCCGATCGCCGGCAGCGCCTACACGTACGCTTATGCCACGCTCGGCGAGTTCCTGGCCTGGATCATCGGGTGGGATCTCATCCTGGAATACCTCTTCACCGCGCCGAGCGTCGCCGTCGGCTGCTCCGGGCTCATCGTCGCGTTCCTCAAGGAATTCGGCCTCGTCATCCCCGGCAGCCTGACCGCCGCCCCGATCGGATTCGTCGATGGCCACTATTTGCTCACGGGCGCCATCATCAACCTGCCCGCAGTCGCAATCATCGGCCTGCTCTCCGGCCTGTTGATCCTGGGCATCAAGGAATCCGCCAATTTCAACAACGTGATGGTGGTCACGAAGGTGTCGGTCATCCTCCTTTGCATCGCCTTCGGCTTTTGGTACGTGCTCGGGCATTTCGACGTCGCCCGGGCCAACTGGACGCCGTTCATCCCGGCGAACACGGGCAAGTTCGGCGAGTTCGGCTGGAGCGGAATCCTCAAGGGTGCCGGCGTGATCTTCTTCGCCTACATCGGCTTCGATGCGGTCTCGACCTCCGCCCAGGAGGCGAAAAACCCGCAGCGCGACCTGCCGCGCGGCATCCTCGGCTCGCTGATCATCTGCACCATCATCTTCATCCTTTTCTCCGGGCTGCTCACCGCGATGGTGAAATACACGACCCTGAACAACGACGCCCCGGTGGTGAACGCGATGCTCGCGGTCGGCGCGCCGGGCTGGCTGCGCTACATCGTCGAGATCGCCGCCATCATGGGCCTCGGCTCCGTCTGCCTCGTCATGCTCATGGGCCAGCCCCGCATCTTCTTTTCGATGGCCAAGGACGGCCTGCTCCCCGAGGTGTTCACCCGGACCCATCCGCGCTTCAAGACCCCGTATGTCACCCAGACGATCACCGGCGTGCTCGCCATGATCATCGCCGGCGTGCTGCCGCTGCGCCTGCTCGGTGAACTCGTCAACATCGGCACGATGTTCGCCTTCATCATCGTCTGCGCCTCGATCCTCGTCCTGCGGCGCGCCCGGCCGGACCTGGAGCGCCCGTTCCGGACCCCGTGGGTGCCGTTCGTGCCGATCGTTGGCGCCCTGTCCTGCCTGGCCCAGATGGTCGCGTTGCCGGGCGACACGTGGCTGCGGCTCGTGATCTGGATGGTCATCGGCTTCGTCATCTATTTCGCCTATAGCCGCCACCACAGCCACCTGGGCCGGGCGACGGGATAACATGGGCATCTTCAAGACCAAGTCCGTCGCCACGCTCATCGCGGAGTCCACGCAGGGCGAGAGCGGCGGAATGAAGCGTGAGCTGGGGGCGCTCAACCTGATCAGCCTCGGCATCGGCTCGGTCGTCGGCGCCGGCATCTTCGTCCTGGCCGGCGTCTCCGCCGCGCAATACGCGGGCCCGGCTATCGTGTTGTCGTTCATTTTCTGCGGCATCTCCTGCCTGTTCGCCGGCCTGTGCTACGCCGAGTTCGCCACGCTGATCCCCGTCGCCGGCAGCGCCTACACCTACACTTACGCCACGATGGGCGAACTGCTCGCGTGGATCATCGGCTGGGACCTGATCCTCGAATACCTCTTTTCAGGCGCGGCCGTGGCCGTGAGCTGGTCGGGCGCCGTGCAGGCGCTGTTCGCGGAATTCGGCGTGACCATCCCTTCCTTCCTCGGCTCTGCGCCATTCGAGATCGATCGCGCGCAGCTGGTCACGACCCACCTCGGCCCCTGGATTTTCACCCACCATCCGCTGGTCACCACCGGCGCCTGGGTCAACCTGCCGGCGGTCTTCGTTTCGCTCGCGCTCACCGTCATCCTGGTCATCGGCATCAAGGAGTCCGCCAACTTCAACAATTCGATGGTCTTCATCAAGGTCGGTGTGCTCGTCGTCCTGATGGCCTACGGCGCCTGGTGGATGGTCGGGCATCATGCCGTCGTCGCCGCCAACTGGACGCCCTTCGTCCCGCCCAACTCCGGGACCTTCGGCGAATTCGGCTGGAGCGGCGTGTTCAAGGGCTCGGCCGTGATCTTCTTCGCCTACGTCGGGTTCGACAATGTGTCCTGCGCGGCCCAGGAGACCCGGAATCCGCAGCGCGACATGCCGATCGGCCTGCTCGGGTGCCTGGCGATCTGTTCCCTGCTCTTCGTCGGCGTCTCGCTCGTGCTCACCGGCATGGTCAAGTATACGAACCTGAACGTGGATGCGCCGTTCATCTTTGTGCTCCAGCAGGTCAAGGCGCCCGCGATCCTGCGTTTCAGCATCGAGATTGCGACGCTCGCCGGGCTCACCTCCGTTGCCCTGGTCTCGCTGCTCGGGCAGCCGCGCATCTTTTTTTCCATGGCGAAGGACGGCCTGTTGCCGCCGTCGTTCAGCCGCCTGCACCCGCGCTTCCGCACGCCGCACGTCACGACCATCCTGACCGGCGTCGTCTGCGCCCTGGTCGCCGGCGTGCTGCCGCTCGACCTGCTGGGCGAACTCATCTCCATCGGCACGCTCATGGCCTTCGCGCTCGTCTGCGCCGGCGTCTGGGTGCTGCGGGTGCGCCGCCCGGACCTGCCCCGGCCATTCCGCACGCCTTACCTGCCGCTGGTCTCGATCCTCGGTGTCGGCACCTGCCTGCTGCAGATGTACATGCTGCCGATCGACACGTGGCTCCGGCTCGCCATCTGGATGGCGCTCGGTTTCGCCGTCTATTTCGGCTACAGCGTCCGGCACAGCACGCTGCGCCACGGCCCGCGAAAGTGACGGCTTTGTCGGGCGGGATGGCCGTCTCCCGCCGTTTCGCGGCGGCATCAGCTGCACCGTCCGGTCGTTTCCTCCGAACTCAGGCCTGGAAATAACGTTCCCAGCCCGGACGCGGCGGCTCGCCCTCCAGGAGTTCGTTGGCCCGCGCGTTGTTCGTGAACCGTTTCGTCGCCGGGTCGAACTCCAGCCGCCCGCCGAGGCGCTGGGCGATCACGCCGAGGAGAAACACCTGCGAGAGCGGGCCCGAGATGTGAAACGGCGACTTCGTCTCCTCGCGGCCCAGGCAGGCGAGCGCGAAGTTCTGGAAATGATCGGAGAAGCCGCCCGTGATCCGCGGCAGCCCGGCGGCCATCGCCTGCATCTTCGCCTCGGGCAGGATGCGCAACGTCTCGCTGTGCGTCCCGCCCGCGAAGGTGAGCGTCTTGCTGTAGATGAACTTGCCGTTCTCGCGCGTGAACTTCTCCTTCGGGCCGAATTCCGGCGGCAGCGGCGGCCGGTTGTCAACGCCGTCGTACCACCAGACCTCCACGGGCGGCATGGCGCCGCGCGCGCCGAAGTCGAAGCGGATCGTCGTGGCCTGCGGGAAGATGAACTCGTTCGGCCCATCGCGCTTCACCGCCTCGATCGTGTGCGGGAGCCCGAGGTCGAGGAAACGATGAGCCGTATCCAGGATGTGCGGCCCCCAGTCGCCGAACGCTCCGTCGCCGTAGACAAACCAGCTCCGCCAGTTTCCGGGGTGCAGCCGCGGGCTGAACGGTCGGAGCGGCACGTCGGCGTGCCACGTGTCCCAGTCCAGCGTCGGCGGCACGGGATAACCGGTGTCGAAGCCCGTGACTTTCCAACCGTGCCAGCGGCGCGGCGAATTCATGTACATGTCGATGCGCGTGACATCCTTGATGACGCCGGCTTCGGTCCACGCCTTGAACTGGTGAAAGTTGTTCCCCGAATGTCCCTGGTTGCCCATTTGCGTCACGACGCCGCGGCGCCGCGCCTCGGCCATCAGCAGTTCGACCTCGCGGAAGGTGTGCGCCAGCGGCTTCTCGACGTAGACATGTTTGCCGTGGCCCATCGCGTGCATCGCGATGGCGAAGTGGGCATGGTCGGGCACCGCGATAATCGCGGCGTCGAACTTGTCACCCATCTCGGCGAACATCTTCCGGAAATCCTGGAAACCCGGCACGTGCGGGTAGAGCTGGCGCGACTCCTCCGTATGCTTCGCCATCAGGTCGACGTCACAGAACGCCACGAACTCCACCAGGCCCGTGCCCGCGAACGCCTTCAGGAGATCGTTGCCACGGTTGCCGATGCCGATGAGCGCCACCTTGAGCCTGGCACCCGGCGCCGCGACTTCCGCCGCCCGGCTCAGCCGGGCCGGCACCAGCGCCGCCGCCGCGCCGGCGGCGAGAGACGAACCGATGAATTGACGACGGGTAAGCTGCCGCTGGGTGCGGCCTGGCGGGGTATCGTGGTCCATGCGCGCCAGTGAACCGCAACCACCGTCGGCCGCAACCCCGCGTTGCAGCGATTATCTGTTTTCGCGTTCGCCGGTGAGGCGGCGACCTCCCGTGGACAATTCCTGCGCCGGGATGCTGAACTCAACCCCGCAACGCCTTCGCCACGTCCTTGGCAAAATAGGTCAGAATCATGTCCGCGCCGGCGCGCTTGATGGCCAGCAGCGATTCGTCGCGGCAGCGGGCCAGGTCGAGCCAGCCGAGCTGCGCCGCGGCGTGGATCTGCGCGTATTCGCCGGAGATCTGGTAGGCGGCGACCGGGACCCGCGTGGCGTTGCGCACCTCGCGGATGATGTCGAGATACAGGCCGGCGGGCTTCACCATCACGATGTCGGCCCCCTCCTGCACGTCGAGTTGCACCTCGCGGACCGCCTCGCGCCGGTTCGCGGGATTCATCTGGTAGGTGGCCTTGCTGAGCAGGCGGGTGCCGGCAGCCTTGGCGCTGCCGACGGCATCGCGGAAGGGTCCGTAATAGGCCGAGTTGTATTTGGCCGAATAGGCGAGAATGCCGGTATCGGTGTAGCCCGCCTCATCGAGCGCGCGGCGAATGGCGCCGACGCGACCGTCCATCATGTCCGAGGGCGCGACGAAATCGACTCCCGCCGCGGCCTGCATGACCGCCATGCGGCAAAGGATCCCGACCGTGCGGTCGTTATCGACGTTGTCGAGCGCGGCCGTGAGCACGCCATCGTGCCCATGGCTCGTGTACGGGTCGAGTGCCACGTCGGTGATCACCGTCAACTCCGGCACCGCCGCCTTTACGGCCCGCACCGCGCGGAGGACGAGGGTCTTCGGGTTGAGGGCCTCGGTGCCGTCGGCGTCCTTGAGTTTCGGATCGAGCTTGGGGAAAAGCGCCACCGCCGGGACGCCCAGCGCGTGGAGTTCCCGGCATTCCCCGACCAGGTCGTTGACATTGAACCGGCTGACCCCGGGCATCGAGGCGATCGGCTCCGGCGCGCCCTTGCCGTCGACGACGAACAGCGGCGCAATCAGGTCGGCGGCGCGCAGGACGGTTTCCTCCACCAGCGCGCGGCGGCTGGCGAAGCGGCGCAGGCGGCGCGGGCGGTGGGTCAGGTTGAGCTGAAATTTCTTGGGCATGGAAGGAGGACAGCCAGTAAACCAACAATCGGCCCCGGTTCACGACAAACTTTTGTGCGGATCTTGTCGTTTATGCCGCAGGAATAGCCCGGCCGACCCCCGGCTCTGACCTCCCGTCGTCCCCTCCCCGGCTTTCGCCACCTGACTTTTCGCTTTCCGCTTACCGCTTACCGCTTACTGCTTACCGCTACCCATCATGCCGATCCGCCTCTACGACTCGCTTTCCCGCAGCCAGCGCGAGCTCAAGCCGTCTCATCCAGACGGAGTCTTTCGTTTCTACAACTGCGGCCTGACCGTCTATGCGCCCGGGCACATTGGGAATTTCCGAACTTTCGTCATCAACGATGTCCTCCGCCGTCTGCTCGAGCTGGAATTCGGCCCGGGCAAGGTTAAGCACGTTCGCAACCTGACCGACGTCGACGACCGCACGATTGCGCAGGCCAAGAAGGAAGGCCGCCCGCTGGCCGAAATCACCCGGCACTGGACCAAGCGCTTCCATGACGATTGCACGGCGCTGAACTGCCTGCCGCCGCACGCCGAGCCGACCGCGACCGGTTACATCAAGGAGCAGGTGAACATGATCGAGGTGCTCATGGACAAGGGCCATGCCTACCGCGCACCCGATGGCTCCGTTTACTTCAAGATCGACTCGTTCCCCAACTATGGCGGGCTCTCGCGCATCAAGGAGCGCGAACTCAAGGTGACCAACACGGTCGCTGACGCCGACCACAAGGACTCCGTTTCCGACTTCGCACTCTGGAAGGCCTTCAAGCCCGAGGAGGACGGCACCGTGCAATGGCCCGGTCCGCGCGGCGCCGACCAGGGCCGGCCCGGCTGGCACATCGAATGCAGCGCCATGAGCAAGGCGCTCCTCGGCGACACCATCGACCTGCACACCGGCGGAGTCGATCTTCTGTTCCCGCACCACGAGAACGAAATTGCCCAGAGCGAGTGCTGCAACGGCGTCCAGTTTTCGCACCACTGGTACCACAGCGAGCACCTGCTGGTAGACGGGAAGAAGATGAGCAAGAGCCTCGGCAATTACTACACGCTCGACGATTTGCTCGCGAAGGGTTTCTCGCCGACGGCCGTGCGCTACGCCCTGCTCGCCGGCCATCCGCGCAAGCAGCTCAATTTCACCCTCGACGGATTGCATGCGGCGGAGAGCGCGGTGAAGACCCTGCGCGACTTCCGCGCCTCCCTGCCGCACGCCGCCGCGGCCCACAATAGCTTCGGCCACGCGATTGCGGAACTGCAGGACGACTTGAACACGCCGGCGGCGCTTGGCGCGATCTTCACGCTCATCAACCGCAAGTCCGGCGAGGTCGACCGCGAGTCATTCGATCGGGTCATGTTCGCCTTTGGATTCGACCTGCAGGCCACCGCGACACCGCAAGCCGAAGCCCCCGCCGCGATCACCGCCCTCGCCGAAAAGCGCTGGGCCGCCCGTGCGGCCAAGGACTGGGCCGCGGCCGATGCCCTTCGGAAGGAACTCGCCGCCGCCGGCTGGACCATGAAGGACGGCAAGGACGGCTATACGCTCGAGCCGGTGAAGAAGTAGCTGTCAGCGCTCAGCTTTCAGCAGTAAGCCGGATCCCCGGCTCGCCAACCGCAGCGGACCAATACTGGCTGATTGCCGACTGCTGGTCGCTGATTGCTCCGCGCCGGCGGGCGCGGCCTTGACAGCCGACGAATCTCGCCGCCACCCTGACCTTTCGGCCCTCCATTCGTAAGGGGGACCACCACCAACTCCCGCCATGTCGATGACACCGCTCGAAGAACTTCGCCACTCGGCTTCGCACGTGATGGCGACCGCCATCCTCCGGCTGTATCCGGACGCCAAGCTCGACATCGGGCCGCCGACCGACACGGGCTTCTATTACGACATCGACCTCGACCACAAGCTGACCGCCGAGGACCTCACAAAGATCGAGGCGGAGATGAAGAAGATCGCGGACGAGAACCAGCCGTTCATCCGCAAGGAAGTCACCCGCGCCGAGGCGGAGCAGATCATCCGTGAGCGGCACCAGGAACGCTACAAGCTCGGCCGCCTCGCCGACATTCCGGAGGGCGAAGCCATCAGCTTCTACCAGAACGGCGAGTTCATGGACCTCTGCGCCGGCACGCACATCCGCTACACCTCGAAGCTCAAGGCCTTCAAGTTGCTCACGATCGCCGGGGCCTACCATCGCGGCGACGAGACCAACAAGCAGCTCCAGCGCATCTACGGCACCGCGTTCCCCACCAAGGAGGAGCTCGCGACGTACCTCACCCAGCTCGAACAGGCCAAGCTGCGCGACCACCGCAAGCTGGGGAAGGACCTCAAGCTTTTCCACATCGACGAGGATGTCGGCCAGGGCCTCGTGCTCTGGACGCCCAACGGCTCGATCCTGCGCCAGGAGCTGCAGAACTTCATCTCGGGCGAGCTCAAGAAACAGGGCTACTCCCAGGTGTTCACGCCGCACATCGGCCGCCTCACGCTCTACAAGACCTCGGGTCACTTTCCCTATTACAAGGACTCGCAGTTCCCGCCGATCGTCGAGCGTGACAGCCTCGACCAGCTCATTTCGTCCGGCTGCTCGTGCGCCGAGATGTCGAATCGTATCGACGCGGTGTCCGTTCACCTCGCCGACCGCGTCAACGGTCTCACCGGCCAGGCGACGATCACCCCCGACCGCATCCTGCCCGACGACCAGCTCATCGACGGCTTCCTGCTCAAGCCGATGAACTGCCCGCACCACGTGAAGATCTTTGCGTCGCAGCCGCACAGCTACCGCGACCTGCCGGTGCGGCTGGCCGAGTTCGGCACGGTGTACCGCTGGGAACAATCCGGCGAATTGAACGGCATGACCCGCGTCCGCGGCTTCACCCAGGACGACGCCCACCTGTTCTGCACCGAGGAGCAGGTGCAGGCGGAAATCCTCGGCTGCCTTTCGCTGGTGAAGACCGTGCTCACGACGCTGGGCATGTCGGACTACCGCGTGCGCATCGGCCTGCGCGATCCCGACTCCAACAAATACACCGGCGCGCCCGCGCTGTGGGACAAGGCCGAGACGGCGCTGCGCGAGGCGGCGAAGTCCATCGGCATGACCTTCACCGAGGAGGCCGGCGAGGCCGCGTTCTACGGCCCGAAGATCGACTTCATGGTCAAGGACGTCATCGGGCGCGAATGGCAGCTCGGCACGGTGCAGGTGGACTACAACCTGCCGGTCCGCTTCGACCTGTCCTACATCGGCGCCGACAACGCCGCGCACCGGCCGGTGATGATCCACCGCGCGCCCTTCGGCTCGATGGAGCGCTTCTGCGGCGTGCTCATCGAGCATTTCGCCGGCGACTTCCCGCTCTGGCTCGCGCCCGAGCAGGTGCGGCTGGTGCCGATCTCCGACAAGGTCATGGACTACGCCAAGGCCACGCTCGACCAGCTCATCGCCGCCGATGTCCGGGCCACGCTCGACACCCATTCCGACAAGCTCGGCGCCAAGATCCGCCGCGGCGAGATCGACAAGGTGCCGTACGTGCTCGTGCTCGGGCAGAAGGAAGCGGAGGCCAAGAGCGCGTCGCTGCGCTCCCGCGCCCGGGGCGACGAAGGCGTGCACCCGGTCGCGGACCTGCTCGCCCGCTTCAAGGCCGAGATCGCCACGCGCGCCCTGCCGGATCGGAAAAAGGCCTGACGGCGGCCGGCCGCGCGGCGCTCAGGTGGCCCCGGATCCGCCCGGCGACGCCGGCGGGCGCTCCGCGGTTGGCAGGGCAAACGGCGGCGTCGTGCGCTCCTCGTCGGGCGGCACCGGCGGTGTCGTCGTGGCGCCGGGGTCCGGCATCGCGGCGATGTCGTCCGGCGTGAATTTGTAGACCGCGACCGGCTCGGCGATGTTCTTGAGCGCGATCTTCTCCACGCTGCTGGGCGGCAGCGGCAGCTTGCCCTTCACGATGAAGAACACGATCTCGCTGATGCAAATGCCGCCGGCCGGGGCCTTCGACTCGAGCCGGGAGGCGATGTTGACGCCGTCGCCGGCGATGCCGCCGTCCGGGAGCAGCGCGACGTCCGCGATATGGATGCCAAAGCGGTGGCGCAGGCTCTCGCCCTCGCGGCCCCGGTTGAACTGACCCTGCATGGCCAGGGAAAAACGCACGGCCTGGATGGCGCTCGGGAAGATCATGACCATGCCATCGCCCATCGTGTTGATCAGCATTCCGCCCTGGCTTTCGCCCGCCTCGCGCATGCGCTGCAGATCCGTCCGGACCATTCCGATGGTGCGGCTTTCGTTCGCCTGCATGAGCGCCGAATAGCTCACGACGTCGGTGAACACGATGGCCTGCAGGCGACGGCGATGGCCCGCCGTCGCCTTCTCATGCTCGGCGGACACCCAGGCCTCGCGTTTCACCAGGTCCCGCTCGCGGGCGGCGAACTGGTCGTTCAGCCGCTTCTGGGTTTCGGTCAGAAACGCCTCCTTCTTCTTGAAATCATCCTCGCGCTGCTCGAGCTCCCGCCGCAGCGCATTGAGTTCGTTCTGCTCCATCACGCGGGCCAGCTGTTTCTGATGCAGCAGCTTCTGGTTCTTGAGGAGGAGCTCCGCCTCGGTCAGCGCCCGCTGCCGCGTGTCCAAGTCATGGCGCTTGGCCTCGATTTCCTCTTTCGCCTCGGCCAGCTGGCGCTCCAGTTCCGCGAGTTCCTCCAGCCGTTTCTGCAACGCGGCCTCCCGTTCCTCGATCTTGGCGATCAGCCCCGATTTGCTCGGCAATGACAATGACGGTCGCCGTTCGGGCGGTTTGGGAAAGTCCACCATGCACGGCGGACGATAAGGCCCGGTCCGTCCGAGGCAAGGCTCGGCCCGGGCCGCCGCCGCGCGAAGACCGGCGGCGCTTGCGTCGCGCCGGTGCGTGCTCCTAAGTGCCGCCGTGAGCCTCACGCCTTGGAAGGAACAACTCGAAGCGATCGTCGGCGCGCGAGCGCACGGGCAGCTGCCGGAGCTTTTGCCGCGGTTGCAGGCGCTTGACGCCCAACATCCAAACGTCGCCGAGATTCACCACCAGTTGGCATGGACCTTCGCCGTGTTGGAGAAGCCCGCCGAAGCCCTGCCGCATTACGAAAGGGCCATCGCCCTCGGCCTCCCGCCGAACGAACTTTCGGGCGCGTTCATCGGGCTCGGCTCGACGCTCCGCGCGCTCGGCCAGTTCGAGCGTTCTGCCGAGGTGCTGCAATCCGGCGCGAGCCAGTTTCCCGACAACCCCGAATTCGCCGTCTTTCTTGCGCTCACGCTCTTCGCCCAGGGCCGGCAGGCCGACGCCCTGCGGCTCGTGCTCGATACGCTGTGCGACACGACGGAAGAACCTGGCCTGACAGCGTATCAACGAGCGATTCGGCGGGCCGCCGCGGACTTGAAATAGCTCCCCGCGCGGCCGATTCATCGGGTCGTGCGGCCCGCGGTGGTCGCGGGCGGAATCTGTGCGCCGTGGCTTGTGGCGCGCTTCCGATCCGCCCTGCCGGCCCGGCTCGAAATGCCTCCAGGTGGGATCGGCCGCTGGGGCGGTGCATCCTGATATTTCACTAATGAACGATGGGTTCATTAATGGTATTGAATTCGTTATTTCGCTTACGTAGTTAACCGGCGTTCGAAGGCAGATTGTCAGCCCCCCTTACCACCCCCATGAACACAAGCAAACGACTAGCCATGTCGCTGCGCCGGCTTTTGCTGGCCCAGCTTTGTCTCGCCCTCTTCGCTCCGTTTGGATTGGCGCAAACCGCGCCAGCCCCGTCGACGGCGGCGAACAATGACGAGAACCAGAAGCCCGTTCCCGTCACGACCACCAGCGACTCGGGCGCCAAGAGCGAGGAGGTGGTAGAACTCTCGCCCTTCCAAGTCACCGCCAACAACAAGGGTTACTACTCGGCCAACACGATGTCGGGCACGCGCTTCAATACCAAGCTCGACGACCTCGCCTCCTCCATCACGGTGATGACCAAGGAGCAGATGTCCGACTTCGCGATGCTCGATGCCAACGACGTGTTCCTTTACGTCGCGGGCACGGAAGGCACCGGCACCTACACCGACTACACCCTCGACCGCAACGGCAGCCTCGCGGACAACGTCCAGCTCAACCCGACCCAGGCCAACCGCGTGCGCGGCATCGCCCCGGCGAACACCTCGTTGGGCAATATCGAAACGATGGGCCGCGTGCCGATCGATCCCATCACCATCGACTCGCTCGAAATCAGCCGCGGCCCCAACGCCAACGTCTTCGGTCTCGGCAATCCGTCGGGCACCGTCAACCAGGTCCCGGCCACCGCCAATCTCTCGCGCGACCGCTCGACGCTGGAGATGCGCATCGACAACCAGGGCGGCTGGCGCACCAGCCTCGACCTCAACCGCGTCCTCATCCAGGGCAAGCTCGCGATCCGCGCCAGCGCCGTGTACCAGGAGGACGAATTCGAACGCAAGCCGTCCGGGGTGAAGACGGAGCGCTACAACGGCATGATCAAGTACCAGCCGTTCAAGTACACGACCATCAGCTTCTCCTCCTTCAATTACCACGCCTACGGCAACCGCCCGAATGCGCTGCCGCCGCGCGACAACCTTTCCTACTGGCTCGCCAGCGGCAAGCCGACCTGGGATCCGGTCACCCAGACGATCCATGTGAACGGCCAGACGCTGGGACCCTACACCGCCACGACGTACAATGGTCCCGACTACTTCAATTCGAGCTACCTGGGCAACAATCATGGCCAGATGTTCATCGACCGGTCGGGCCTCGTCTATTGGTCGGCGCCGCAAAGCACAACGAACACCACCGGCCCGATCGGCAACTTCACCGCCGCCCACTTCCTCCAGACCACGGCGGCGGCCGGCGCGACTTTCTCGGGCACGGCGCCGCGTCCGTTTGACCAGTATCTGTTCAACACCACGCCAACCCTCACCGACAAGAGCATCTATGACTGGTCCTCGATCAATCTGTCGGCCCCCAATCGCTTCTGGGATCGCACCAACACCAACTTGGCGCAGATCGACCAGATCTTCATCAATTCCACCCGGCAAACCCTCGCCGCCCAGGCCGCCTTCATGCGCGAGGACTCCGACCGCTGGACGCGCAACCTGGTCGGCATCTCCAACGACAACGGCCAGTCGGGCCAGCTCATGGTCGACATCAACGAGCGCTACCTCGATGGCACGCCCAATCCCTTCCTCGGTCGGCCCTACCTCGCGGTTGACAAGCCCCGCATTCAGGAAAACCCGCAAAGGTGGGACACGTCGCGCGCGCAGGTGGCCTACCGGCTCGACCTCACCGAGGAGAAAAACCTCCTGAAGTGGCTCGGCTGGTTCCAGGCCACGGGTTACGGCGAATACAAGTACCGCGTCAACCGGCAATACTCCTGGCGCGAGGCGATGTCGACCGGCGCGGCCTGGATCCCGGGCGGTCTCTACACCGGCTTCCAATCCTCGCCCAGCGGCACGCCGACCAACCTCCCCATCACGTCGAATGAATATCGCTTCTATGTGGGTGACAACAATGGTTACAACGTCGATTACGCCCCGGGCGACATCAAGCTCGGCACGTATCCGTTTGTCTGGGGCAACTCCGCCACCGGCGCCTTCCACACCGACAACATCCTCCTGACGCAGGTCGGCGCGGACAAGACCGGCGGCGCGCTCAACAGCAAGACCACGATCAAGTCCAAGGGCGTCGTGGTGCAGAGCCATCTCTTCGGCGACCGCCTCGTCACGACGCTCGGCGTCCGCAACGACAATGTCTACCTGAAGTATGGCAACCCCGGCACGCCGACCAACAAGATCCTCAAAGCCGATGGCCTCTCGATCGACTACGATGTCGTCAACGGCTGGCAGCCGAATTACTACGTGAACGGCGGCCGCACGACCAACGTCCAGTTTGTCGCCCGCCCGTTCTATGACACCAAGTGGTCGGCCAATGCCCGGCAGACGAACGGCTTCCTCGGTGAGCTGCTGAACAACCTCTCGGTGAATTTCAACAAGTCGAACAGCTTCCTGCCGACGAACCCCGCCCAGGACCTCAACAAGAATCTCCTGCCGAATACCACGGGTGATGACAAGAGCTGGGGTTTCGGGCTCAACCTGTTCGACAACGCGCTCAACATTCGCGTCACCCACTACGACAACATCCAGCGGAACTCGCAGAACAACGACTTCAATACGCTGGCCGGGCGCGTCCTGCGCATCGACTTCCCGGTTACCGGTGCCGGCTCCCCCACCGGCAGCGTGAACCTCTTTCAAAATGCCCAGCGCTGGGTGAAATGGCAGAACCCGACCTGGACGCAGGACCAGGTCGACGCCCAGGTGAAATCGGAGATCGGGCTCACCCCCGCCGACTCGGACTACTATTCCAATACCGGCTCGACTCTGCCAGTCGGCGCGACCTCGGACCTCCGCTCCCACGGCACCGAGATCGAGATCAACTACAATCCGACGCGGTTCTGGACGCTTACGGCCAACATCACCGACAACCAGACGGCGCAGCAGAACTTCTCGACGGCGCTCGTCGACTGGATCAATAACCGCCGGCAGATCTGGGAGCACATCCAGGACCCGTCCATCACCGACGCCAGCGCCGCGGCGGAAGGCAATCCGAACAAGCTCTGGTGGCTGCACCACTATACCAACACCGCCGTCAGCTCGGCTCCGATCGTCGGCGCACCGGCCAGCTATACGTCCACGGGCTCGACGCCGCAGGCCAACTTCCAGGCCTTCGTCCAGGCTCCGATCGGCATCATCCTGGCGCAGGAAGGAAAGGCCAACCCGCAGACCCGCCGGTACAACTTCCGGGCGGCCACGAGCTACCAGCTCGCCGGCTTCTCGGATAACAAATACCTGAAGCGGATGGCTGTCGGCGGCGCGCTCCGCTGGGAGGACAAGGGCGCCATCGGCTACTACGGTGTCCAGTCGCTGCCGGCGATCATCACCGACCTCGACCCGAACCGCCCGATCTACGACAAGAGCCATTACTACGTCGACGCCTTCGTGAGCTATAAGACGAGGCTCTGGCGCGACAAGATCGGCGCGACCTTCAAGGTCAACGTCCGGAACCTCGGTGAGACCGGCCGCCTGCAACCGGTCGGCGCCTTCCCCGATGGCTCGATCCACACGTTCCGCATCGTCGACCCGCAGCAGTTCATCTTCACCGCGTCGTTCGACCTGTAACATCGTCCTGCTATCTCAACTCACCGTCGCCGCCACCCTCACCGGTGGCGGCGACTTTCATTTGGGGCGCCGCGCCGGTCGATGGAGGCGGGGTGCCCTCACCCCGCTATGCCGCTTTCGGAGGTAAGGCGTCGCGGGGTGAAGGCACCCCGCCTCCACTGCATCATTCCGCCCAGGCTGGCGGCACTTTGAATGAACCGGCGCCCCGCATCAGGCTGAGCGGCCTAAAATCCAGAAACATCTTATCGCGGAGCCCGGCCCGATCGACCACGCTCTCCTGATCAATCCCCATGCCGCGCCCGTCGCCCTCCCGCCTTTCGCCGCCTGCCCCCCCTGCGGGTCCGTTCCGCGGCTGGCCTGAGGGCTGGTGGTGGGCTCTCGTCTTCGCGGTGGTACTGCTCGCCTATCTCCCGGCCTTGCGCGCGGGTTTCATCTGGGACGACGATGGCCACGTCACGCGGCCCGACCTGCGCTCGCTGGGCGGGCTCTGGCGCATCTGGTTCGAGGTCGGCGCCACGCAGCAGTATTATCCCCTCCTGCATTCTGCCTTCTGGCTCGAGCATGTCCTTTGGGGCGACGCTCCCTTCGGCTACCACCTGGCCAACGTCCTGTTGCACGCCACGGTCGCCGGCCTTTTCGGCCGGCTCTTGTGCCGTCTCGCCGTGCCGGGCGCCTGGCTGGCCGCACTGCTCTTCGCCCTTCACCCGGTGGGCGTCGAATCGGTTGCCTGGATCTCCGAGCAGAAGAACACGCTGTCCGCGGTGTTCTACCTTCTCGGCGCCCTCGCCTACCTGGACTTCGCTCGGGACCGCCGCGGACTGCAGTATGCCATCGCCAGCGCCTGGTTTCTCTGCGCGTTGCTGACCAAGACCGTCACGGCGAGCCTGCCCGCCGCGTTGCTCGTGATTTTCTGGTGGCAACAGGGGCGGCTGACGTGGCGGCGCGACGTGCTGCCGCTCTTGCCCTGGTTTGCGCTTGGCGCCGCGTCGGGTCTGCTCACGGCGCATTTCGAACGCGTGCTCATCGGTGCGCAGGGCGCGGATTTTGGCCTCGGCGCCCTGCAGCGCTGCCTGCTTGCCGGCCATGTCGTGTGGTTTTATCTCGGCAAGCTCCTCTGGCCCGCCCACCTCGTGTTCGTCTACCCGCGGTGGAACATTGCGGCCTCGTCGCCCGGCGCGTGGCTGTATCTGCTCGCAGCGCTCGCCCTCCTCGGCGGCCTGGCCTGGTGGAGCCGGCGCTCGCGCGCGCCGCTGGCCGCGGCGCTGCTGTTTGGCGGCACGCTTTTCCCGGTGCTCGGCTTCGTGAATGTGTTCCCGTTCGTTTTTTCCTACGTCGCCGACCATTTCCAGTACCTCGCCAGCCTGCCGTTTTTCGCGCTCATCGCCGCCGCCCTGGAAGCGGCCACGCGCCGGTGGCCCGGCGCGCTCCGCCGCGCCGGCGCCGTCGGTCTCCTGGCGCTGCTCGGGACGCTCGGTTACAGCCAGAGCGACATGTATCGTGACCAGGAGACCTTGTTCCGGACCACCATCGCGCGGAATCCGGACGCGTGGCTGGCCTACCACAATCTCGGCACCATTTACGCCGAGACCGGACGCTTGGCCGAGGCCGTCCCGATGGCGGAAACGGTACTCCGCCTGCATCCAAACTATGCCCTCGCGGAAAATAACCTCGGTGACGCCCTGACCAAGCTGGGCCGTCCCCGGGAAGCTGTCCCGCATCTGGAGCGGGCGGTCCAGCTCGAGCCGCGATACTACCTGGCGTACAACAACCTTGGCGTCGCCCTCATGCAGGCCGGCCGCGCGACGGAGGGACTGGCGCGCTTCGCGACGGCGCTGAAGGAGCACCCCGATTTCCCCGAAGCCGAGCACAACTTGGGCCTGGCCTTGCTGCAACTGGACCGCGCCGCCGAGGCGGTGCCGCATTTCGCCCGCGCGGTGCAACTGAAGCCGGACTACGCGGCGGCGGAAATCGGCTGGGCCATTGCGCTGACCCAGGCGGGCGACCTGGACGCCGCCCGGCCGCATTTCGCGAAAGCCATCGCGCTCGCTCCCGGCAATCCCGATTACCCGGGCACTTTCGCGCGCGCCCTACTCCGAGGTGGCCAGCTCGACGAGGCGGCGACGCAGCTCGAGGCCGTGGTGCGGATGCTGCCGGACAACGCCGAGGCTCACCTGGACCTCGCGCGCGTCCTGCGCCAGTTGGGTCGGAATGCCGAAGCAAACCGGCACTTCCAGGAAGCAGTCCGCCTGAATCCCGCCTTGCTCAATCAGCGACCGTGAGGGGCTCGGTCGATACGTCCGTCCGAAGGGAGACAGAGACGGGGGCCCTCATGGCGCTCAGGCCAGCGGACCCGTGGAGAACTCGCCATTCACGAGGCGGCGCAGCCCGAGCGGGTTGGCATTCTGGAGCTCCGGTGGCAGCAGGACATCGGCAAAGCCTTGGAAGCACACGAGTCGCGCCCAGCGGTTGATCGCGCGCGAGCCCACCGACGTGCTTCGCCCGCCGTCGCTCGTCGCCGGATAGGGCCCGCCGTGCACGATGGCGTGGCTCACCTCCAGGCCCGTCGGATAACTGTTCAGGATCACGCGCCCCGCCCGCTCGGCGAGCACCTCGACGAGGTCGCCCTGCGCCGCGGCCTCCGTGACGCCGGCGTGGATCGTGGCGGTCAGGTTGCCCTCGAGCTCGCGGGCGACCGTGAGCATCTCGGCGCGGTCCTTGCACCACACCACCAACGCGCTCGGCCCGAAGATCTCGCCGGCGAGGCCGTGGTTGCTGAGGTAGTCGAGCGCATTCACCTCGAACCAGACCGGGGCGGCGCCGCACGCTGCGGCGGCGGTGCCCCGCGCGATGACCCGCACCCCGGCCTGCTGGGCGCGCTGCGCCGTGTGCGCCTGGAAATTCTTGCTGATTCCCGGCGTCAGCATCGTGCCTTCGGGCGTCGCCGTGAGTTTGGCGGCGAGATCCTGGACGAATTTTTCGGCGGCGGCCGAATGCTGGAGCACGATGAGTCCGGGATTCGTGCAAAACTGGCCGACCCCGACCGTGCCCGAGCCATGCAAGCCCTCCACGAGCGCCGGTGCGCGCTCGGCGATTGCTCCCGGCAGGATGAACACCGGGTTGATGCTGCCCATCTCCGCGTAGACGGGAATCGGTTCCGGTCGCGCGGCGGCCAGGTCAAACAACGCGCGGCCGCCCTTGACCGAACCCGTGAAACCAACCGCCTTCACCAGTGGATGCTTCACCAACGCCTGCCCGACCTCGAAGCCGGCATCGAAGAGCAGCGAGAAAGTGCCTTCCGGCAGGTTGCAGTCCCGCACGGCATGCAGGATCAGGCGGCCGACCATTTCGCTGGTGCCCGGGTGGGCCGGGTGGGCCTTGACGATCACCGGGCAGCCGGCGGCAAAGGCCGACGCCACGTCGCCGCCCGCGACCGAGAACGCGAAGGGGAAATTGCTCGAGCCGAACACCACCACGGGCCCGAGCGGCCGCAGCATCGAGCGATGGTCGGGCTTCGGCAGCGGCTTGCGGTCGGGCTGCGCGGTCTCGATGCGCAGGTCGAGCCAGTCGCCGCGCTCGGCCGTCTGGCCATAAAGGCGAAGCTGCCAGCACGTGCGTGCCACCTCGCCTTTCAGCCTCGCCTCCGGCAGCGCGGTTTCCTGCATCGCGCGGGCGACGAGGTTGTCCGCCTTCGCCTCGAGATTCGTCGCGATCGCCTCGAGAAACCGGTGGCGCTGCGCCCCGCTCAGCCGCGCCCAAGCCGGGGCCGCGGCGGCCGCGAGCCGGGCGGCGCGATCGACGTCATCGAGCCCGGCGGAGATGAACGAGGGCTCCAGCGTCTCGTTGCGCGCCGGGTCAAAAGCCTTGAAGCTCGCGCCGCCAAGCCCGCTTGAGCCGAATCCAATGAGGGAACCGCCGTCTGGTTTCATGAGTGAGGCAAGCCTAGCTGATGGGGTTGAATTCACAAGCGTGGCGCGGCGGCGCGCGCCTTGGCGAGCACCGCCTTGGTCATAGCCAGTTCGGCGCCCGCCAGCGGCAGGCGCGGCGGCCGGACAAATGGCGTGCCGTGTCCCAGTTCCGCCTGGACGTATTTGATGTGCTGGACGAACTTCGGCACCGTATCGAGGCGCAGCAGCGGCAGGAACCACTCGTAGAGCGCGGTCGCGCGCGCCTTGTCGCCCCGGCTCGCGTAGTCGAAAAGCGTTACCGATTCGACCGGCAAGGCGTTGACCAGGCCCGCGATCCAGCCAACCGCGCCCGCGTACACGCCCTCAACGATGGCGTCATCCATGCCCACCAGCACGTCCAGCCGCCGGCCGCACACGGCCCGGATCGCGGTCACGCGGCGCACGTCTCCGCTCGATTCCTTGACCGCCCGCAAATTCGGATGCGCCGCCGCCAGCTCCGCGATCTGCTCCGGGAGAAAATCGGTCCGATACGCCACCGGGTTGTTGTAGAGCAGGCAGGACAGCGGCGTCGCCGCCAGCACGGCGCTGACGTGCGCCTTCATCTCGTCCCAGTCGGTCGAATAGACGTAGGGCGGCAGCACCATCAGGCCGCGACACCCGGCAGCTTCCGCCGCCCTGGCCAGCGCCACCGCCTCGGCCGTGCTCAGCGCGGCGATCCCGAGCGCCACCGGGGCGCGATCGCCGACCGCCGCCACGCACGTACGGGCGATCGCCACTTTCTCGTCAAAGGCGAGCGTGGCCGCCTCGCCCAACGATCCGCAGGCGACGACGCCGGCGCAACCGCTGTCGATCATCCAACGGCAATGCCCGGCGAGCGCCCCGTGGTCGACCGCCAGGTCGGCCGTGAGGTTGGTGGTTATCGCGGGGATGACGCCTTTCCAATTCATGGGATGAAGGATGTTCGGAGGGTCGACCTCCCGGCCGGCCGCGGTCGATCAGGAGACCGAGCCTCCACGGATTGACATCTATGCATACCGGTTGGGATCGAGGAGGCTCAGGTCCACCGAGGGTTTTTTCCCGCCGAGAACCTCGGACACGAGCAGGCCCGTGACCGGGGCCAAGGTCAATCCCAGCATCGCGTGCCCGCAGGCGGCCGTGAGGTTGCGATAGCGATCGAACCGGCCCACGTAAGGCAGACCGTCGGGCGAAACCGGGCGCAAGCCCTGCCAGGTCTGGATGCCGGCGAAATCGTCCTCCCGAAACTCCGGGAAATAGAGCGGCACGGACTCGATGATCTGCCGGACGCGCTCGGGCCGGATCACCTGGTTGATGCCGCTGAGCTCCATCGTGCCGCCGAAGCGCAGCGCCGCACCCATGGGCGTGACCGCGATGCGGCGCTCGGTGAAGATCATCGGCTTGGTCAACCGGACGCGCGGTTGCGGCAGGGTCAGGCTGTAGCCCTTTCCGGCCTGCACGGGCAGGCGCAGTCCCAGGCCGTGCAGCATGCCGGGCGACCAGGAGCCGCCGGCGAGGACGTATTCGTCGGCGGGGAGATCGCCCGCCGTCGTGTGCACCGCGGCGATGCGCCCGTCGGCGGCGCGCCAGCCGTACACCGTCGTGTTCCACTTTAGGCGCACGCCCATCTCCGCGAGCAGCGATGTCAACGCCGCGGCCAAGGCCGCCGGCGTCACGTGCGCGTCGCCGGGAAAATAAACCGAGCCGGCGACATCCAAGCGCGTGCCCGGCTCGATTTCCGCCGTCTGCCGCGCATCGAGCACCTGCGCCTCGACGCCCAGCTCGTTGGCCAGCCGGGCCAGGCCGTGGGCCTCGTGGTCGAGGCCCTCGCTGGTCTTGCAGAGGTTGAGCAGGCCCTCGTGGCGAAGCTCGAAGCCGCCGGTGACTGCCTCGAGTTCCTCGAACAGGCGTTTGCTGCCGACACAAAGATCGCGCAGCACCGGCGCCGCGCGCGCCACGCGGCCGGGTGACGCCGCGCGCCAGAACAGCCAGGCCCAGCGCAGGAGATCGCCCTCCAGCCGGGGCTGGACGTAGAACGGGTTGCGGGAGTTGAGCATCCATTTCAGGCCCTGCCACACCGCGCCCGGCGCGGCCAGCGGGATCACATGGCTCGGCGAAATGTAGCCGGCGCTGCCGAGCGCGCAGTGGTCGCGGTCGGGTCCATTGCGCTCGAGCACGGTGACTTCGTGGCCGTCGCGGGCCAGGTAGTAGGCGCAGCAGAGGCCGACGATCCCGCCGCCACAAACGATCACGGACTTGCCCGCGCGCATCGCTTCAGCGAATGCCCCAGCCGAACGGATCGTCCGCCGCGACCAGCAGTGTCGCCTCGCCGGTCACCTGGGCGCGGCCCGTGATCGTCGGGATGATCTTGTCGCCCTGTTTCTGGTACTTCGCGCGAAACAGGCTGCCGACGATGCTCTCCTGCACCCATTCGACGCCGGGCGCCAGTTTGCCGTCGGCGGCGAGGCAGGCCAGCTTGGCGCTGGTTCCGGTGCCGCACGGCGAGCGGTCATAGGCCTGGCCGGGGCACAGGACGAAATTGCGGCTGTTCGCCCCGGGCTTGGTGCCCGGTCCGAACAGTTCGACATGGTCGACTTCGGGAAAGCCCGAGTCGCTGACCGCCTGGCGCATGCGGACGCAATAATCGGTCAGCTGCGCGATGTTGTCGGGCTCGAGCCGCTGGCCGTGATTCTCGATCAGGCAGAACCAGTTCCCGCCCCAGGCGAGGTCGCACGCCACATCGCCCACGCCGGGCAGGTAGAGCTCGAGCCCCTGGTGTTTGCGATAGCTCGGCACGTTGGTGAACGTCACCTCGCCGTTCGCCTGCAGCGTGGCCTCGATCGGGCCGACCGGCGTGTCGAGGCGTAGCGACCCGGGCTGGATCCGGCCGAGGTGCGCCAGCGAAACGAGCAGGCCGATCGTGCCGTGGCCGCACATGCCCAGGTAGCCGACGTTGTTGAAGAAGATGGCGCCAAACTGGCAGCTCTTGTCGTGGGGAGGAACCAGCAGCGCGCCCACGAGGGCATCGTAACCCCGCGGCTCGCCGACGATGGCGGTGCGGTAGGCGTCGTGCTTTTCCTGGAACAGCTTCACCCGCTCGGCCAGCGGTCCGCCGCCGAGCTCGGGTCCGCCCTCGAGCACCAGGCGGGTGGGCTCGCCCCCCGTGTGCGAATCGAGAACCTTGATGCGATGCGGGGTGGTCATTTGCCGTCGAACAGACACCAACCCGGCCCGGCCCGCAATGCCGGAAACAACGAAGCCGGTCCCCGCGGGCGGGGACCGGCCGAAGCTGCGTCGCGGGATCGCGGGTCAGACCGCGGTCTCGCCGTGCTCGTCGGTGCGGATGCGGATCACGTCCTCGACGGGCAGGACGAAGATCTTGCCGTCGCCGATCTTCCCGGTTTTCGCCGAGTTGGCGATGGCCGTGACGGCCTTCGGGAGGATCTCGTCGGCCACCGCGATCTCGATCTTCACCTTGGGGAGAAAATCGACGGTGTATTCGCTGCCGCGGTAGATCTCGGTGTGGCCCTTCTGGCGGCCGAAGCCCTTGACCTCGGTGACGGTCATGCCCTGGATGCCGACGGCTCCGAGCGCTTCCTTAACCTCGTCGAGCTTGAACGGCTTGATGACGGCGATGATGAGTTTCATGGGAGTGATGGTTTGCAGGTGGATCAGGACTTGGCCTCGAAGATATAACCTTCCTCGCCGTGGTCGGAGAGATCAAGCCCTTGTTCCTCGGCTTCCGGATCGGGCCGCAGGCCGACGACCGCCTTGACGATAAAGGCGATGATGGTCGTGCCGATGATGGCCATCGCGAGCGTCACGCCGATGGCCTTGAGCTGCTCGAGCCACAGGGTGTGGCCGACGATGTCCTTCAGGTTGGTGTTGAGGTTGGCGTTGGCCTCGGGCGTCGCGAGGATGCCGGTGATGAAGGCGCCCAGGGTGCCGCCGACGGCGTGGACGCCGAAGGTGTCGAGCGCGTCGTCATAGCCGAACCAGCCCTTGACCTTGAAGCAGAAGAACCACGGCACGATGCCGGCGAGGAGGCCGACGATCACCGCGCCGTTGGCGGTGATGAAGCCGCACGCCGGGGTGACCACGACCAGGCCAGCGACCGCGCCGGAGCAGAAGCCGAGCACGGAGGGCTTGCCGCGCGTGAGCCACTCGGCCATCGGCCAGATGAAGGAGGCGACCGCGGTGGCGATGGTGGTGGTCATGAACGCGTTCGCCGCGATGCCGTCGGCAGCCACCGCCGAGCCCGCGTTGAAGCCGTACCAGCCGACCCAGAGCATGCCGGTGCCGACCATGCACAGCACGAGGCTGTGCGGCGGCATCGGCGTTTTGCCGAAGCCGAGGCGCGGCCCCAGGATCAGGCAGAGGATCAGAGCGGACCAGCCGGAGCTCATGTGCACCACGGTGCCGCCGGCGAAGTCGATGGCCTTGATCTTGGCGCCGGCATTCCACACGCCGTTCATCATGCCGTCGATGCCCCAGACCATGTGGGCGAGCGGGAAGTAGACCACGAACATCCACAGCGTCATGAAAATGAAAATTGCAGAGAACTTCATGCGCTCGGCAATCGCACCGACAATCAGGGCCGGCGTGATGATGGCGAACATCAGCTGGTACATCGAAAATACGTTGTGCGACACCCAATACGAGTAGTCCGTGTTCGGCGCCGAGTTCACGCCCTTGAGGAAGGCGAAGCCCGTGCCGCCGAGGAAGGCGCCGCCGGAGTGGAACGCGAAGCTGTAGCCCACCGCCCACCAGAGGATGGTCACCAGGCCGGCGAGCAACAGGCATTGCGCCATCACTGACAGGACGTTCTTCTTGCGCATCAGGCCGCCGTAGAAGAGCGCCAGGCCGGGCAGCGTCATAAAGAGCACGAGCGCGGCGGACGTCATCTGCCAGGCGTTATGGCCCGGGCCGGACGTGCCGACCGAGGCGGTCGTCAGCCCCTCGGCAATGTTCCCCTTGTCATCTTTCAAGGCGGCGGTGGGGTCGCCGTTGGTCACGTAGGCCTCGAGCCCGGCGACCCGCTGTTCCAAGGTGGGGGTTGGCGGCGTCGCGGGCTTGGGCTCGTCGGCCGCCTTTGCGGCCAGGTGCAAAAACAGGCCGGCGAAAGCGAGGGCGGCCGGTTTACCGAGGAGTCGACGGAGGAGTTGCATGTTGGATTTCGGGTGTGGAGCTGGTGGTGTTTATGCGGGAGGGACGCACCCCACCGAGCAGCTCAGATGCCAAGCCGGCGGAAAAAATAAACGGCGCGTAAACGTGGCCGGTGGGTGTCGCCCTTTTGTGTCATACCGCCGCTGCGGTTGGTATGCGGCTAGCTACAAGGCGGGAGTTACGCAGCGACCAAGGCCATCCAATGCCGGCACCCGCGCTCATCCTCTCCCTCCCCCACCCGCCCCGCCCGGGCCGGGGCGGAACCGCCGCGGAATCCGACGCGTCCCCGCGCGAATCGCCACGGCCCTCCACCTTTTGGGTGACGCACTCGCCGTCGTGGGGACGGGAGCTCGCGGAGGTGGGCGGACTCATTGGGGCCGTCACGGTCGCGGGCTGGTTCAGCCCCTTCGACTTTCACGCGCTCGGGCATGTTTACCTGCTGGCGGTCATCCTCCTCTCCTTGCGCGTCAGCCGCGGGCCGGCGCTCGTGGCGGCCGTGGGCAGCGCCCTCGTCTGGGATTATGTCTTCATCCCGCCGCGACTCTCGTTGTCGCTCCTCGATCTCGACGAGTGCCTCCTGCTCGGCACGTACTTCGTGGTGGCCATGACCGCCGGCCAGCTCACGAGCCTGATCCGGGCCCAGCAGCGTTCGGAGCAACGCCGGGAGCGGCGGGCCACGGCGTTGTTCCACCTGACGCGCGCTCTCGCCGGCGCCCGCACGCTCGACGATGGCGTGGCGGCGGCCCTGGCCCAGGTCGACGGCCTCTTCGAGGGCCAGTCGGCGCTGCTGCTGCCCGACGAGCACGGTCACCTCGTGCCCCATCGCGCCAGCACCCTGGCCCCCGACGCGGCGGCACTCGCGATGGCGGAATGGTGCTGGCGCTGCCGGCGCGAGGCCGGCCGGTTCACCGCCACCTCGCCGGACGCCGACTGCCTGTATCTGCCGCTCCGGGGCGACGGACCGGCGCTGGGCGTCCTGATGATCCGGCCGCCCGCCCATGCCGTTCGCTCCAGCCCGCGGCAGCACGATCTCTTCGAGGCCTTCGCCGCGCAGATCGCCCTGTTGGTCCAGCGCGAGCAGCTGCGGAGCGCCGGCGAGCGCGCCCAGATCCTGGCTGAATCCGATCGGCTGCACCGCACGCTGCTCGACAGCGTTTCCCACGAATTGCGGACGCCGCTCGCCGTGCTGCAGGCGGCCGCGGAAAACCTCGCGCGGGACGGCGCGGCCCGCCACCCCGCCCTGCCGGCGGAGATCCTGACCGCCACCCGGCGGCTAAACCGCATGGTCGGAAACCTGCTCAGCCAGAGTCGTCTCGAGGCCGGCGGCATCCGGCCGCTGCTGGACTGGTGCGACGTGCGTGACCTCGTCGCATCGGCCCGGCGCGAGCTGGGCGACGCCCTGGCGGGCCGGCCGCTGCGCCTCGACCTCGCCGACGACATGCCGCTCCTGCTCGCCGACGCCGCGCTCCTGGAGCACGTCTTCACCAATCTCCTGTTGAATGCCGCCCTGTACTGCCCGGCGGGCAGTCCCCTCACCATCATCGCCGGCCTGGACGAGGCGCGCGGTCGCGTTTACGTGACCTTTGCGGACGAGGGCCCGGGAATTCCCGCGGGGTTGCGTGCCCAGTTGTTCCAAAAGTTCCGGCGGGGAGAATCCCGCGGCGGCAACGGCCTGGGCCTCGGCCTCTCCATCGTGCGCGGCCTCATGCAGGCCCAGGGCGGCGATGTGCTCGCCGAGGACCATGCCGGTCGCGGCGCCCGACTGACCATCCACCTGCCCCACCGGCCGCACACCAGCGTGCCCCAGGAATGACCGCCGCCGGGACCAAACCCGAAGTGCTGGTGATCGACGACGAGGTCCAGCTCCGCCGGCTGCTGCGCTTCACCCTCGAGGATGCGGGCTATGTCGTGCGCGAGGCGCCGACCGGCCGCGCCGGTCTCGTGGCCGCCGCACACCGCCAGCCGGAGGTCATCGTGCTCGACCTCGGCCTGCCCGACATGCCCGGCGTTGACGTGCTCCGGCGCTTGCGCGAATGGACGGACCTGCCGGTGCTGATCCTCTCGGTGCTCGGCCAGGAGGAAAACAAGGTGGCGGCGCTCGACGCCGGCGCCGACGACTACCTGATGAAACCCTTTGGCGGCGCGGAACTCCTGGCCCGGCTGCGGGCGCTGCTCCGGCGGATCAAGGCCACCGAACAGGCCAACCTCCTCACCGTCGGCCCCGTCGAAGTGGACCTCGTGCGCCGCACGGTCATGAAGTCGGGCCGCCCGGTGAAGCTCACGCCCAAGGAATACGCCTTGTTCCACCTGCTGTTGACGCACCGCGGCCGCGTCCTCACCCACCGCCAGATCCTGGGCGAGGTGTGGGGACCGCAGTTGGAGGGCCAGACCCACTACCTGCGCGTCTTCATGATGCGCTTGCGGCGGAAGATTGAGGACGACGCCGACGCGCCGAAATTCCTCCAAACGGAATCCGGCATCGGATACCGGCTGGTGACCGACGCCTCCTGAACACCGCGCGGGATCGGTTCCGGCCGCCGCCGCCGCTGGGCCCGGGCGGCAAAAAGCCGGCCGCCTCGCGACGGCCGGCTTGATGCAGGTCGCTGCGCGCCCGACGGACTAGACAGCGGTTTCGCCGTGTTCGTCCGTGCGGATGCGCACGACGTCCTCTACCGGAAGCACGAAGATCTTGCCGTCGCCAATCTTGCCGGTCTTGGCGGCGGTGGAAATGGCGGTCACGGCCTTGGCGACGAGTTCGTCGCCCAGGGCGAGTTCGATCTTAACCTTGGGCAGGAAATCCACGGTGTATTCGCTGCCCCGGTAGATCTCGGTGTGGCCTTTCTGACGGCCGAAGCCCTTCACCTCGGTGACGGTCATGCCCTGGATGCCGACGGCACTCAGGGCCTCCTTCACTTCGTCGAGCTTGAACGGCTTGATGATGGCGATGATGAGTTTCATGAATGGATGGTTTGGAGGGTTGCGGGTGTATCAGGTGTTTTCACCCTTGAGCTTGAGGCGGAACCGCCGGAGCAGTGTCCAGCCGTAGCCGAGGACCACGCCGGCGGACACGGCCCATTGGATGCCGCCGGCAAACAGGAGCGGGCACACCAGCTGGACCAGGACCAGGCCGAGGAGCAGGTACGCCACCCGCACGCCGGAGCCGGGCATCAAGCTCCAGACGGATTTCAGCCGGCCGGTGCGCTCCTGCTCGGCGTGGCGCCGGTGCGCCAGGTCCTGCAGGAATCCGAAGGCCCAGCCGATCGCGCCGCCGACGGCGAGACCGGACGAGGCGCGAAGGCAGTCGATCAGATCAATGTTCATGGCGGGTTTAGGTCGGGATTAGTGCGCCACCGGGGTTTCGGACTGCTTGTCCATCACCATGCCGCCATAGCCGGGCACGCCCATCTCGGGCACGTCGAGGCCTTCGATCTCGACGTCGAGCGACACGCGGTTGCCGACGAGTAGCTCCGTGATCTTGTAGACGATGATCGAGAGGACCGCGAGGGTCACGAAGCATGCGACGACGCCGATCAGCTCGGCCCAGAACTGGCTCAGGCCCCCGCCGTAGAAGAGGCCCGTCACCGTGCCGGGGACGCCGTTCCAGCCGTCACCATACGTGCCGTCGGCGAACAGGCCGATCGAGAGGCAGCCCCAGGCGCCGTTGACCCCGTGGACGGAGATCGCGCCCACCGCGTCGTCGATCCGGTGCTTGTCGAAGAAGAACACCGCCTCGACCACGAGTACGCCGGAGATGATGCCGATGATCGCCGCGCCGCCCGCGCTGACAAAGGCGCACGGCGCCGTGATGGCGACGAGGCCGGCGAGCATGCCGTTGCACATCATGGAGGGATCCGGCTTCTTCGTCTTGAACCACCACATGTAGAGCGTGGTCGCCAGGGCGGCGGTCGCGGAGGCCAGCATCGTGTTCACCGCCACCACCGCGATGCGGAGATCGGTGCCCGCGAGCGTCGAGCCCGGGTTGAAGCCGAACCAGCCGAAGGCGAGGATGAACGTGCCGAGCATCACCATCGGGATGTTGTGCGGCATGATCGGGTGCACGAGCTTGCCGGCCTTGTCATATTTGCCGTGGCGCGGGCCGATCAGCCAGGCGAAGATGAGCGCGATAACGCCGCCCTGCATGTGCACGACGGACGAGCCGGCGAAGTCGACGTGCCCGTGGCCGAGTCCGAAGTTCGTGCCGAGCTGCGCGAGCCAGCCGCCGCCCCAGACCCAGTTGCCAAAGAGCGGGTACATGATGGTGCCGATGAAGCAGCCGTAGATCATGAACGCGGAGAATTTCCAGCGCTCCGCGGCGGCGCCGGTGGGAATCGTCGCGGTGGTGTCCATGAACACCATCTGGAAGAGGAAGAGCGCGAAGGCGGCCGTGTCGTACCCGGCGCCCTTGAGCAGGAATCCCTTCAGGCCGAGCAGGCCGAACGGGTGGCCGGCAATGGTGACCGTGAACTCGTTGTTCAGGCCGGCATAGCCGCCCATCGTGCCGATGGCGCCGAGGCCGCCGAACATGAAGGCGAAGCCGCAGACATAGAACCCGAGCATGCCCATCGGGTAGATCATGAAGTTCATCGCCATCGTGTGGCTGGAGTTCTTCGCGCGGCACAGGCCCGTCTCAACGAGCGCGAAGCCGGCCTGCATGAACATGACCAGGAAGCCCGTGACCAGCGTCCACATGAAGTTGATCGCGACCCGATTGTGGCCTACGTTGTCGGCCAGCTTGACCGCGAGCGGCTCGACGGCGACCTGCTTGGTGTAGTCGTCGTACGCCTTTTTTGCGTCGTCGTAGGCCTTCACCTTGTCCTTGTCCTTCTTGTCCTCGTCGCTCAGGTCCGCGGGGGCGGACACGACGAAGCCGGGCACGTCCGCGGCGACGCCGGTGCCGGTTCCGGCGGGATCCGGCTTCGGGTCATCCGCCATCATACGGGCCAGGCCCAGGCTGCAGAAGAGCGCCAGCCCGTAGAGGCCGAGGCGCAGCGACCGCCAACTATCCAATTTTCGGGTGATCATAATGAGGTTTTCGCTTTGGTGACTGAATGTGTGGTGGACCGGGCGCCGCGCCCAAGTCCGTGGGGAACGGCCTTGCGCACGCGGCCGCGGTGGGCTTCCCGGTGGTGCCGGGGAAATCGCATCGCGGCGTTGGCAGAAAAAGCACGGGTGATGCCACGGCGCGTTTCATCGCCGCCCGAAAAAAATAAACGTCGCATAAACGCGCGTTCCGCCCTCGCCTCGCGCTCCAAACCTTGTCCCAAATGGTGGACGCGGCACACGGCCTGCGTCAGCGGACTCACCCGCGCCATGATCCTCCTCGCCTCCGTCCCTCCCGCCCTGCCCGCGTGGCTCCTGCTGCCGTTCGCCCTGCTGCTGCTGCTGATCGCGGTGATGCCCCTCGCGCCCGCCGGCGCCAAATCCTGGTGGGAACACAACTATTCCCGCGTCGCCCTCGCGCTCGCGGCCGCGGTGACGGGGTACTACCTCCTGCGCGTCGAGGGGGGCGGCCCGCGCCTGCTCCACAGCGCGGGCGAGTACGTGTCCTTTATCTCACTCATCGGCGCGCTGTACGTCGTCGCCGGCGGCATTCACCTCAAGGTCAAGGGCGAGGCGACGCCCCTGGTCAACGTCGTGTTCCTCTTCGTCGCGGCGGTGCTCGCCAATGTGGTCGGCACGACCGGTGCCTCCATGGTGCTCATCCGCCCGTTCATCCGGATGAACAAGATCCGCGTCAGCGCGCACCACGTCGTGTTCTTCATTTTTCTCGTCTCGAATGTGGGTGGTTCGCTCACACCGGTGGGCGATCCCCCGCTCTTTCTCGGTTACCTGCGCGGCGTGCCGTTCTTCTGGCTGCCCGCCCACGTCATCCCGGCTTGGCTGTTCACCGTCGGCCTCATTCTCGGCGCCTTTTATCTTTTCGACCGCAGATCCTTCGCGCATGCGCCGGCGGCGATTCGACGCGAAATCGCCGGCTCGCACGAGACCTGGCGCTTCGACGGTGCGATCAATGTCCTGTTCCTCGCCCTAGTGATCGGCGCGGTGTTCCTGCCCGAGGTCGGGTTCCTGCGCGAAACGGTGATGCTTGGCGCCGCCGTGGCCTCCTATCGGCTGACCAACACACAGGTGCACGAGGAAAACCACTTCTCGTTCGGCCCGATCAAGGAGGTCGCCTGGCTCTTCCTCGGCATCTTTGTCACGATGGTGCCGGCGCTCGATTACCTCGAGGCCCACGGCCAGGACTTCGCCCTCACGCGCCCGGCGCACTACTATTTCGCCACCGGCGCCCTGTCCTCGGTCCTCGACAACGCACCCACGTACGTGAATTTCCTCAAGCTCGCCGAGGTTCGCACGCTGGGCGCCGCCACCGGCACCGCGGCCGGCGCGCTCGCGTCCGAGCCGGCCCGGATGCAGGCCTTCATCGCGAGGGAACCACTGACGCTGATCGCGGTGAGCCTCGGGGCGGTTTTCTTCGGCGCCATGACCTACATCGGCAACGGCCCGAACTTCATGGTCAAATCCATCGCCCACGACGCCGGCGTGCACACGCCGAGTTTCTTCGGCTACATCGTGAAATACAGCCTGCCGGTCCTGTTGCCGATCCTCGCGTTGACCGCGTGGGTGTTCCTATGAGCGGCCGCTCCCGCCCCGTGTCGCCCGCCTCAGACCGCAGCCTCGCTGTGCTCGTCGGTCCGGATGCGGATGACATCCTCCACCGGGAAGACGAACACCTTGCCATCGCCGATCTTGCCGGTCTTGGCGGCATTCACGATCGCCTTCACGACCTTGTCGCGCATGTCGTCGGTCACGACGATCTCGAGCTTGGCCTTGGGGAGAAAATCCACGGTGTATTCGCTGCCGCGGTAGACCTCGGTGTGACCTTTCTGCCGGCCGAAGCCTTTCACCTCGGTGACCGTCATGCCCTCGATGCCGATGTTGGTCAGGGCCTCCTTAACGGCCTCGAGTTTGAATGGTTTGATGATGGCGGTAATGAGTTTCATGGCGGGGGAAGTATTTGCCATCACCATCCGGCCAAAGGCGCACCGGCGCAAGTCTTAGTGTGCGGCCGTCCGGGATCTCGGCACCGGCTTCAACCCCGCCGGCCCGCATGAGCACGCGGCCGCCCCTCAATGCCGACCGGCGGACCCAACTGGCGCTGACGCTGGGCGCGCTGGGCATCGTGTTTGGCGACATCGGTACCAGTCCGCTCTACACCATGCGCGAGTGCGTGGCGCACCTGCCGCCCGGCGTGCCTTTGACGGCGGGGGTGCTGGGGGTGTGTTCGCTGATGTTCTGGGCCCTGGTGCTGGTCGTGTGCCTCAAATATCTCCTGCTCATCACGCGCGCCGACAATGACGGCGAGGGCGGAATCTTCGCGCTGCTGGCATTGATCCATCAACGATCGCCCGAGGCAACGACCCCGCCCCGCACCGCCCGGGGTCCGGGCGCGGCCGTGATCATGATCCTGGTCGGCGCCGCCCTGCTGTACGGCGATGGGGTGATCACGCCCGCAATTTCAGTGCTGGGTGCCGCCGAAGGCTTCTCCGCCATCAGCCCGGACTTCACCCAGAATCATATCATGTGGCTGGCCTGCGGGATCCTCGCCGGGCTCTTCCTGCTGCAACACCACGGCACGAAGCGGATCGGCGGAATCTTCGGCCCGGTCATGCTGGCGTGGTTCCTCGCCCTCGGCGCCCTGGGCGCGTGGCGCCTGGCCGCGGCGCCCGAAATCCTCTGGGCGCTGGATCCGCGACCGGGACTGGCCCTCCTGGTCCAGAAACCGAGCGCGGTCGCCGTCCTGCTGGGGGCCGTCGTCCTTACGATCACCGGCGCCGAGGCGCTCTATGCCGACATGGGACACTTCGGCCGCCGGTACATCACGCTCGCGTGGTATGGCGCCGCGTTCCCCGGCCTGGTCCTCAATTATTTCGGCCAGGGCGCCTACCTGCTGGGGCATCCCGCAGCCGCGGAGAATCCGTTCTTCCTCATGGCCCCGGCCGGCCTCGCGCGGTCGCTGCTGACCGGCTTGTCCATTGTCGCCGCCATCATCGCCAGCCAGGCGCTCATCTCGGGAGCCTACTCTCTCACCCGGCAGGCCATCCAGCTCGGCTATTTCCCGCGGCTCAAGGTCAACTATACCAATGCCGAGCATTCCGGGCAGATCTACCTGCCGCTGGTCAACACCTGCCTGGCGCTGGGCTGCATCTACACCGTGTTGCAGTTCCGCAGCAGCGCCAACCTCGCCGCCGCCTATGGCATCGCGGTGACCGGGACCATGGCCATCACAACCGTCGCCTTCTTCCTCGTCATCCGGCGCCGCTGGCGTTGGCCGCTCGGGCTGGCGGCCCCGCTCTGCGGTTTTTTCCTCCTGGTCGACGGCGCCTTCTTCGCGGCCAACAGCGGCAAGATCACCGAGGGCGGCTGGTTCCCGCTCGCCATCGCCGGCGCGATGCTGGTGATCATGTACACCTGGAAGGCCGGGCGCGACGAGATCTTCGCCCGCGTCTACAGCCACAGCCTGACGGACGCCGAGCTGATCGACATCGCGCAAAGCCGCCATCTCGTGCGCGTTTCCGGGAGCGCGGTCTTTTTCGTCGGAACGCCCCGCGGCACGCCCATCTCGCTGCTCCACCACATCAAGGCCAACCGCAGCCTGCATCGCACCGTCATCCTGCTGTGCGTGCTGACCGAGGAAGTGCCCGCCATCCATCCCAGCGAACAGCTGGTGCTGCACCGCCTCGGGGAAGGCATCTGGCGGGCCATCGCGCGCTACGGCTACATGCAGTCGCCCAATATCGCCGAGCTGGCGGCGCGCATTCGCGAGCACCAGGTCCCGCTCGAGCCCCCTTCGACGGTGTTCATCTTCAACCGCGAGATGATCATCCCGGGCGGCAACGCGCCGCTGTGGGATTGGCAGAAACGCCTCTACGGATTGCTCAGCCGCAACGCGAACCCGGCCAAGGACTATTACCAGCTGCCGCCGTCGCAGATCATCGAGATCGGGTTGCCGCTGCAGCTCTGAGCGCTGCGCCGGGCCCTTACGCCGGTGGGATGACCGTCTGGATGTGCAGTTCCTTGAGCTGCTTCGCGGTGACCGGCGTCGGGCTCTGCGCCATCAGGTCCTGCGCCTTCTGGGTCTTCGGGAAGGCGATGACATCCCGGATGCTGGTCGTGCCGCACAGGAGTGCCACCATGCGATCGAGGCCAAAGGCGATGCCGCCATGCGGCGGCGCGCCATAGGTGAAGGCCTTGAGCAGGTAGCCGAAGCGGCTCTCGACCACGTCGGCCGGGATCTTCAACACCTCCTCGAAAACCTTCTTCTGCAGCACCGGCTGGTGGATGCGAATCGACCCGCCGCCCAGCTCCATGCCGTTCAACACGACGTCGTAATGCTGGCCGCGGACCGCCTTCGGGTCGGAGTCGAGCAGCGCGATATCCTCGGCCACCGGCGCCGTGAACGGGTGGTGCGTGGCCACGTAGCCCTTGCGCTCCTCGTCGTACGACATCAGCGGAAAATCGACCACCCAGAGGAAATTCCACTGGTTCGCCGGGAGGCTGAGCTTGCCGCGCTTGGCGAGCAGCTGCGCGGCCTCGAGCCGGATCCGCCCGAGGATCGCGCACGCCCGCTCCCACGGCGCCGCGGCGAAGAAGACCAGGTCGCCGTCGGCGATGCCGAGCTTCTCGGTCAACGCGGCCTTCTCGGACTCGGAAAAGAACTTCACGATCGGCGATTTCCACTCGCCCTGCTCCACCTTGATGTAGGCGAGGCCCTTCGCGCCCAGCGATTTGGCGATCTCCTCGAGGGCGGTGATCTCGCCCTGCGTCACGTCCGCGAGGCCCTTCGCGTTGAAGGCCTTGACGGAGCCGTGTGCGGCCACGGTGGACTGGAAGACCTTGAAACCCGATTGGCGGAACGTGTCCGAGAAGTCGACCAGCTCGAGGCCGAAGCGCGTGTCGGGCTTGTCGACGCCGTAACGGTTCATCGCGTCCTTGTAGGCCAGCCGCGGAAACGGCGTCGGCAGGTCGTGGTCCAGCACGTCCTTCCACACCTTCTTCAACATGCCCTCGAAAAGCGCGTAAACGCCCTCGCGGTCGATGAAGGACACCTCGACGTCGATCTGCGTGAACTCCATCTGCCGGTCCGCGCGCAGGTCCTCGTCCCGGAAGCAGCGGGCGATCTGGAAGTACTTCTCCACGCCCGCCACCATCAGGATCTGCTTGAATTGCTGCGGCGACTGCGAGAGCGCGTAGAACTGGCCCGGGTGGATCCGCGACGGCACGAGGTACTCGCGCGCGCCCTCGGGCGTGCTCTTGAAGAGCGCCGGGGTCTCGACCTCATAGAAGCCCTGGGCATCGAAGTAATCGCGGACCGACTTCGTCGCGCGGTGGCGCACGGCGAGGTTTTTGCGCATCTTCGGCCGGCGCAAGTCGAGGTAACGGTACGTGAGGCGCAGGTCCTCGTTGACCTTGTCGCCGCCGGCGTCGGTCAGCGGGAACGGCGGTGTGTCGGAGATATTGTATACTTCGAGTTCGGTGGCATCGACCTCGATCTCGCCGGTCGGCAGGTTCTTGTTCACCATGTCGGCCGGGCGCGGCTCCACCTGGCCCCGGATCCCGATCACCGACTCGTCCTTCAGCTTCGCGGCCTGTTCCCGCAGCGCCGAATCGAACTTCACCTGCGTGACACCCTGCCGGTCCCGCAGGTCGACGAAGATGATGCCGCCATGGTCGCGGACGGAGTCGACCCAGCCGGCCAGGGACACGGTCGCGTGGAGATTGGCCTTGGTGAGTTGCGCGCAGTGGTGGGTGCGTTTCATTGGGACGGAACGCCCAACCAAACGGGCCGCCCCACCCCGGGGCAATCCCATTTTGGTCAGCTATGACACGGGCGAAGCAGGATTGCCGGGCGGGGTCTCCGCACCCCGCCGTTGGCGGCGAGGCCAGGCGGCATTTGGCGATGCCGCCCGCCCCGGGAACCATTTACCCGATCACCAGACTCTCCCCGGTCATCTCGGGTGGCTTGGGCAGGCCCATGAGATGCAGGACCGTCGGGGCGATGTCCGCGAGGCGGCCGCCCGCACGCATCTTGGTTTTCCCGGCGGCGAGACCATCGCCCACGACAAAGACCTCCACGAGGTTCAGGGTGTGCGCGGTGTGCGGGCCGTTGACGGTTGGATCCCACATCTGCTCGGCATTGCCATGGTCCGCCAGGACCACCGCCTTGCCCTTCATCTGCGCCACGGCCGCCAGCAGCTCCCCGACGCCGGCATCGGTGGTCTCGCAGGCCTTGATCGCAGCCGGCAGCGAACCGGTGTGGCCGACCATGTCGGGGTTGGCGAAGTTGACCACGACCAGCCCGTACTTGCCGGAGAGAATCGCGGCCTTGGCGGTTGCGGTCACTTCCGCGGCGGACATCTCGGGCTTCAGGTCGTAGGTGGCGACCTTCGGACTCGACGGGCACGCGCGGTCCTCGCCCGGGAACGGATCCTTGCGATAATTGTTGAAGAAGAAGGTCACGTGCGGGTTCTTCTCCGTCTCGGCGCACCGGAACTGCGCAATTCCGGCGTCGCTCACGACCTGGCCCAGGATGTTTTTCAACGGCGCGGGCTTCGGCGAGACGACGTTTACCGGCAGGCCGGCTTCGTACTCCGTCATCGTCGCATAATAGAGGTCGAGCTTCGGTCCGCGCTCGAACTCCTTGAAGCCGTCGAGCACGAAGGCCTTCGTGATTTCGCGCGGGCGGTCGCCGCGGTAATTGTAGAACAGCACGGCGTCGCCGTCGGCGATGACGGCGAGCGGTTTGCCGCCGGCGCCGACAACCCAGGTCGCCGGAATGAACTCGTCGCCTTTCTGGGAGTCGTTGGCGGGCTTGTCGTAATATTGCTGGACCGCGGTGGCGGCATCCGGCGCCGTCGCGACCGCGCTCCGGCCGGTCAGCATGTAATAGGCCTTGCTTACGCGCTCCCAGCGGTTGTCGCGATCCATGGCCCAGAAGCGTCCGCAGACCGTCGCGATCCGGCCGACGCCGATCTTCCGGCATTGCTCGTCGACCTGTTTCACGTAACCCAGCCCGCTGTGCGGCGGCGTGTCGCGCCCGTCGGTGAAGGCATGGATGTAGACCTCGGCCAGGCCGTCCGCCTTCGCCTGCCGCAGGAGGCCGTAAAGATGTTCGAGCATCCCGTGGACCCCGGCGTCGGAGACGATGCCCATGAGGTGAAGCTTCGATTTCCGCTCCTTGACCCGCGCCACGAGGCCGCGCCAGACCGGGTTCGCCGCCAGGCGCTGCTCAGAGAAAAGCTTGTTCAGTCGCACCAGCTCCTGGTCGACGATCCGGCCGGCGCCGATGTTCTCGTGGCCGACCTCGCTGTTCCCCATGACTCCGTCCGGCAGGCCGACATCCAGGCCGGACGCCTTGACCAGCGTCACGGGATATTTCGCGTGCAGCTGGTCGTCGCACGGCTTCCGCGCGAGATGAACGGCATTGAACTTGTCCTGCGACGGGTCGGGGTTTTTGCCCCAGCCATCGCGGATCACCAACAGTACGGGAGGACGGGTTGAACTCATGGGAAATTGGGTCGACTATCCCAAGCAGGGAAAGCCCCCGCGAGCCCAAATCGAGATATATTGTTTCCCTGCCACCCGCCGGCCTCCATGCTGCCCGCCGTCCCGCCGTTATGACGCTCATCATTCGCGACCAACTTGTGTGCCCGCCGACCTGGTTCGCCTCGTATCGCGACCTGACGCTCTACTGCCATATCCTGCTGAAGCTCGACATCGTGATCGAGTCCGACACCGCCGACCTCTATTACCGCTGGATCAAGCCGCGCGGCGGCATGGATTTCATCGAGGACATCGTCCGTCCGGGCAGCGAGGACGGCACGCGGCTCGACCTCGAATGCACCACGCCGCGCACCGTCGTGACCGATCGGATCGCGCCGGAAAACGTCCACCGGCTGATCGCCGGCATTCGCGCGCTGGCGGCGTGACGGCGGCCGCTAGCGCTCGAGGGCGGTGCGGATGGCACGCACCACCTCCTCCATCTGGTACGGCTTGGCCATGACGCCGCAAAAACCGTGCGCACGGTGGTTGGCCAGCACCGGGTCGCTCGAATAGCCGCTCGACACGATCGCCCGGACCTGTGGATCGATCTCCCGCAATTGGCGGATCGCCTCGCGCCCGCCGAAGCCGCCCGGCACCGTGAGGTCCATGATGACAAAGGCGTAGGGTTCGCCCCGCTCGCGAGCCGTCCGGTACTTCTCCACGGTGGCCTGGCCGTCGGCGACACCGTCCACCTCGAAGCCGAGCTGCCCAAGCATGAGGCCCGCCATTTTGCGGATGCTCTCTTCGTCATCCATGAACAGCACCCGGCCGGAAAACCTCGGCGGCTCGCGTCGCGCCGTTTCGGCCGCCTCCGCCGGGCTCTGCCGCAGTGCCGGCAACCACAAGCGGAAGGTCGTCCCCTGGCCCACCACGGAGTCGACGGCGATGGCCCCGCGGTGCTTGCGCACAATCGAATAGACCGCCGCCAGACCCAGCCCGCTGCCATTTAATTTGGTGGTGAAGTAGGGATCGAAGATCCGCCCGAGGTTCTCGGGCTTCACGCCGACGCCGTTGTCGGCGATCTCCATCCGGATGTAGTCCCCGGGTTCGAGCGGCGGCACGTGGTCCACCCGGGTGACGGTCTCGTTGCGCGCGGAGATCCGGAGGATTCCGTCCGACGGCATCGCCTGCACGGCGTTGATCACGAGGTTCTGGATGACCCGGCCGAGCTGGCCTTTGTCGACGTCGCCGGCCCAGAGGTCCGGCGGCAGGTTGATCAGCAGCCGTACGCTCGAGCCATGGAGCGCGAACCGGGCGGTCTCCTCGACCAGGACGTCGAGCCGCACCGCCGCCCGCACCGGCTCGCCGCCCTTGGCAAAGGTCAACAGCTGCTGCGTGAGGTCGCGCGCCCGCAACGTGGCCTTCTCGGCCTCCTGCAGCCGCTCCAGCAATTCGCTGCCGGCCGCGGCGTCCATCTGCGCCAGCGTGAGGTTGCCCATGACGCCCGTGAGAATGTTGTTGAAGTCGTGCGCGATGCCGCCGGCGAGGATGCCGACCGACTCGAGCCGCGTCGCCCGCACCAGCTCCTGCTCCAACCGCTCCTGTTCCGTGACGTCGCGAAAGACCAGCACCATGCCCGTGACCGCGCTGCCCGCGGCATGGATGGGCACCCAGCAGCCCTGCACCAGCCGGCGGCGATTGTCGCGCCCGACCAATTCCGTGTGCGCCGGCAGGTCGGCCACGATTTCGCCCCGCGCCACGCGATCCAAGGGCAGTCGCACCGGCTCGCCGTCATGGCTGGACACGAACCGGCACACCTCGTCCACCGGCTGGCCGATCGCCTCCTCGGCGCTCCACAGCGTGAGGGCCGTCGCCGCGGGATTCAGGTACAGCACCGCCCCCGACACATCGGTCGTGATCACCGCTTCGATCATGGCGCGCAGCGTGACCCACAACCGTTCCTTTTCGTTCGCCAGCGCCACCTCGGCCCCGTGCTGCCTGGTGATGTCGGTGGCCACGCCCACCAGCGAGTAACGGCCGGCCGCGATCATCCGGATGGTCACCCTTTCCTGGATCCAGACCTCGGTGCCGTCCTCCCGCACAATGTGGAAAAACTGCTCGTAACCCGGCCGGCCCGAGAGCATCGCCTCGCGGCACCGGCGGTTGATTTCCTCGCGCTCCGGAATGTTGAATCGACGCCAGAGGCCGGTGTCCTCGCCCGGGCGGACCGGCCCCAGCAGCCGACGGTGCAGCGCCGAGTCCTGGATGTTGAACTTCCAGACCCAGTCGTCAGGTGTCAGCTCCACCTCGCCTTCCCACAACAGGCAGTCGGCCCGCTGGAGCAGTTCCTGCAGCCTGAGCTCGCTCGCCTGCCGGGCCGTTTCCGCTTCGCGCTGCGCGGTGACGTCGGTGACCAGGCCCACCAGCCAATAGCGGTTGGTTTCAAGCTTGGTGACGGAGACGCTCTCGTGCAGCCAGTAGGCTTGCCCATCGCGCACCGCGCGGAATTCCTGCTCATACCCGGGTTGCCCGGCTTCGATGGCCGCACGCGCGCGACGGTCCATCTCCGTGCGCTGGTCGATCGCAAAGTCCGCCCAGAAATCGACCCTGGGCTGTGGCAAGCGGCCGTCAAAGAGCCGGCGGCAGAAAGCCGAGGGATGCAGCTTCATCCGCCAGATCCAGTCGTCCGGCGACATTTCCACCTCCGCCTCCCAGAGCACACCGTCCACATGTTCGATCAGTGAACTCATCTGCCGCAGCCTGCCTGCGATGTCCTGCCGATGACGACGCCTCAGCCCTTGCCGTCCGAGCCAGGCCGCCAGCCCCGCGAGGGCCACCACGAGTACCAGCAGCAAGCCCTCCAGCGGGGTCAAGCCGGCCGGGAGCAAAGCCGCCATCCGGGCGCCGGCCGCATCCGGCGCCATGGCCTGCAAGGCGAACAGATCGGCGCGCACAGGGGGCAAAATCATGTCTCGGAGTGGGTTGGTTGGCCGCGAAGAAGCAGGCCACCCCCGCTGACCTTAAGCGCCGGACTTCGCTTGCCCAGCCTCGATTGCGTGGATTTTTCAACCCTCCGCCCGCGGCCCGCGGGCACGCCCACCGCCCCGTTGACTTTGCTTCCGGTTGCCGCCCTTCTGGCCACCTGCCCATGTCCCAGCCCGCCGTCCTGCTGCTGAATCTCGGTTCACCCGATTCGACTTCCGTCGCCGATGTCCGCCGTTATCTGGAGGAATTTCTCGGGGACGAACGCGTGATCGACAAGCCTGCGAACCCGTTCCTGCGCTCGTTGCTGGTCAGGCAGATCATCTGTCGGTTCCGCGCCCCCAAATCCGCGCACGCGTACGAGCAGATCTGGACGCCCGAGGGTTCGCCGCTGATCGTCACGAGCCGTCGCACCCAGCAGAAACTGCAGCAGCAGGTCGACCTGCCGGTCGAGCTGGCGATGAACTACGGCAATCCTTCGATCCCCGACGTGCTCGCCGGCCTCGTCAAACGGGGGGTGACCCGCCTGCTCCTGTTTCCGCAGTATCCGCATTACGCGATGTCGAGTTGGGAGACCGTCGTCGCCAAGGTTCACCGGGAAGCGGCGATCGCCGCACCCGGCCTGCGGATCGAAAGCGTCCAGCCCTACTACGCGGATGCCGACTACATCTCGGCGCTGGTGGAGAGCGCCCGCCCGTATCTCGCCCTGCCGCACGATCACCTGCTGTTCAGCTACCACGGCATCCCCGTCCGGCATCTCACGAAAGCCGACAGTTCGCGGGCCCATTGCCAGGTCGTCCCGGATTGCTGCACGACCTGCTCGCCCGCCCACGCCACCTGCTACAAGGCGCAGGTGACCCGGACGACGCTCGAGTTCGTGCGCCGCGCCGGCATCGCCGACGGCACCTGGTCGATCACATTTCAATCGCGCCTCGTGGGCGAGCCCTGGCTCTCGCCCTACACCGACCACGCCTTGCAGACCCTGCCCGCCGCCGGCAAAAAACGTCTCCTGGTGATCACGCCGGCCTTTGTCACCGACTGCCTCGAGACCCTCGAGGAAATCCGCGGGGAAGGCGCCGAGGAATTCAAGAAGGCCGGCGGCGAATCCTTCACGCACATCCCCTGTTTGAACGACCAGCCGGTCTGGATTGACTTCCTCCAGCAACGAATTCGCCGGTGGCGGGACCAGGACGCGAATTGAGCAGCCGGCTGGCGCGACTGAGCGATACCCCCCAAACGGCTCGTAAAAGTCATTTGAAAACTTTTGCCGCGGGACTGATCGACGGCGGCGCGCCACTTGATGCTCGCGCGATCTAATTCCTTATTGCAAAGCTATAGCTTGGGATGGAACAAGCCGCGGCCAGTCGACTAACCAAAAGCCTAACCTACGGGTCTGGCGTGGTTTTGGTGCTCGATAACGACGGCCGGATCCTGATCGCCAGCGCCGCCGCGCGGACCCTTTTGCAGGCCGGCCCCGCCGAGCTGGTCGACGATTTTTTCCCCAATCTTTTCGCTTTCGAGGTCACGTCGCGGGAGCCCGGCTGGGTTGAGTCCCAATGGGAGGTGCTGCTCTCCGCGGCGCTCGACCAGTCGATCGCCCTCAAGCTGCAGCCGAAAGAAACCGCCGCGATCGATTGTCTGGTGCATATCGAGAAGGCCGGCGACAACCCGATCCGCTATCTCGCGTTCCTCAGCCCGCCGGCGCCCGCGTTGCCCGCGCCCCAGCCGACGCAAACGGCATCCCCCTTCGGCCGCGGCGACGATTTCGTCAACCAGCTCAAGGACCGCGGGCCGCTCGGCTTCTTCGACCTGAACTTCGTCAAGAACGAGGTCTACTATTCGCCCGCTTGGAAACGCCTGCTCGGCTACGCGGAAGCCGCCCTGCCCAACACCTACGAGAGCTGGCTGGCCCTGATTCATCCGGACGACTCCGCGGCGGCCCCGGATCGCCACGGCCGCGGCGGCAGCACCGGCGCCCGGCCCTTCTCGCTCGAGTTCCGGATGAAGCACGCGAAAGGCCATTACGTCTGGCTGCAGAGCGTGGGCCTGCAGCTCTTTGGCCCGAACGGGGCCCTGCAGCGCGTCACGGGCGCCCACCTCGACATCACGGACCGGAAGGAATTCGAGGAGGCCAGCCTGCACGCCGAGGACCGGCTGCTGCAGCTCGCGGATCGCGGCCGCGCCGGGGTGTTCGACCTCGATTTCACCACCGGCCTCTGCTGGCTCTCGCCGGGCTACAAGGCGCTCCTCGGCTACAACGAGAGCAACCTGCCCGACACCCTCGAGGCCTTCCTCCTGACGCTCCCCATGGACGAAACGGCCGGGGGCGTGCAGGCCTATTTTCTCGCCCAGCGCCCGAACCAGGTCGCCTACTTGGATACGCTGCGGCTGCGCCACCACGAGGGCCGGGAGGTGCTCGTCCACGCCGTGATCGTCCGGCAGATTTCGCGCCGGAAGGAATTGCAGCGCGTCGTCGGCCTCGCGCTGCCGCTCCCGGAGGATCTCGCCGCCGGCGCCGGACCCTCGGCGGCCCCGTCGGGCCTCACGGCCGAACAGCTCGCCTCCCTGCTCGAGGAGTTGCACGAGGGCGTGTTGGTGACCGACGGCAACGGGCAGGTCACGCTGGTCAATCCGAAGGCCGCGCAACTGCTCGGCCGCGGAGCGGACGAATGCCTCGACCACAGCGGCTCGGAGATCTTTCACCTCGTGCACCGGCAGAGCGGCCAGCCGGCCGAAAACCCGATCGACAAGGCGTTGACCGCCGGCGACGCGACTCCGCTCAACAACGAGTGCGCCCTCCGCCTCGACGAATCGCGCACGGTGCCCGTCGCCTACAGCGCCCGGCCCATGGTCGATGCCGCCGGCAAGCCCACCGGCGTCGTCGTCGTCTTCCGCAACCCGGAGGAGATGAGCCTGACGCCGGAGGACCTCGTGCGCTCGAACCGCTTCGAGGCCCTGGGCCAGCTCGCGGGCGGCATCGCGCATGATTTCAACAACCTCCTTACCACGATCCTCGGCGGCGTCTCGATGGCGAAGGATGCCCGCGATTACTCCGGCCTCGAAAACAGCGAGCGGGCCTGCCTCGCGGCCAAGGGACTGAGCAAGCAGCTGCTGACGTTCTCCAAGGGCGGCACCGCCATGCGCCAGGTGGTGCGGCCCGGCGACATCCTCCAGGAGGCGGTCCGCCTCGCCGCCGCCGGCTCCACGGTGAAGATCGAGCTCAACGTCGACCCCGCCGTGCCCGCCATCTGCGTCGATCGCGCCCAGATCCTCCAGGTCTTCCAGAACCTCATCATCAATTCCATCCAGGCGATGGCCACCGGCCAGGGAAACATCTGGATCACGGCCGCCGGAGTTCAGCTCGCCGACGGCGAGATGGCGCCGCTCGCCGCCGGCACCTACGTCGCCGTCGAGGTGCGCGACAACGGCAGCGGCATCAAGCCGGAGCACCTCGAGAAGATCTTCGCCCCGTTCTTCACCACCAAGAAGACCGGCACGGGCCTCGGGCTCGCCACGGTGCTCTCGATCGTCAAGCGCCACGGCGGCCAGATGGGCGTCGAGTCGGAGGTCGGCGTCGGCACCGCGTTCACCGTCTACCTGCCCCAGGCCGACAAGCCCGAGGAGGTCGAGGCCCGGCGCGCACCCAGCCTGCGCTTCGGGACCGGCCGCGTCCTGTTCATGGACGACGACGAGAACATCTGCACGCTCACCGGCGGCATGCTCGAGAGCCTCGGGTACAAGTACGACCTCGCGAAGCACGGCGAGGAGGCGGTCCAGCTCTACAAGCGCTACCTCAACATCGGCCGGCCCTACGACGTGGTCATCATGGACCTCACGATCATCGGCGGCCTCGGCGGCGAGCAGACCTTCAAGCTCCTCAAGGAAATGGATCCGGAAGTGCGCGCCATCATCGCCAGCGGCTACGACAACGACGAGATGGCCCGCCAGTTCCTCGACCTGGGTTTCTGCGGCTACCTGACGAAACCGTACCGGGTCGGCGACCTCGGCAAGATGATCCGGACCGTCCTCGGCAAATAGCCGGGCGCCCGCAAGCCGGTCGGGGCCGTCGCCGCCACTCTCTCACCCGCCCGTCGGCGCGCGGCGCTCCTCCAGCCGGTCCAGCAGGCGCAGCAGCCCATCGAGAATGGTCAGCGGATGCGGCGGACATCCCGGGATGTAGAGATCGACCGGCAACACGGCGTTCGCGCCGCCGAGATGCTCGGGGTTGCCGAGGAAGGGTCCGCCCGCGATCGCGCAGGCGCCGACCGCGATCACGATCTTGGGCTCGGGCACCGCCGCCCAGGTTTTCTTCAGCGCCAATTCCATGTTCCTCGTCACCGGCCCGGTGATGAGCAGCCCGTCGGCGTGCCGCGGTGAGGCCACAAACTGGATGCCGAAGCGGCCGAGGTCCCAGCCAATCGTGCCGAGAACGTTGACGTCCGACTCGCAGCCATTGCAGCCGCCGGCGCTCACCTGCCGCAAACGCAAGGACCGGCCGAAGAGCTGGCGCAGCCTGGCGTCGAGGGCATCCGCCAGCCGGACCTGCTCGCGCCCGGGTCCGCCGAGCAGGAGATCCTCGCGCCGCCGCACGGCCATGCGATGGTCCCCCGTTTGCGTGATCGCCTGCGTCGGGCACGCCGCCACGCATTCGCGGCAGAAAATGCACTTCCCGAGATCGAGCGCCACCGGCCCGCCGCCGGGGCGCGTGATCGCGCCCGTCGGGCACACCGACACGCACGCCTCGCAGCCGGCGGCACATTTGTCGGCGTCGACCCGCAGCGCCCCGCCGTGTCGATCCGGTAGCGCCGGCGCCGGGCCCTGCGGGTAGGCCATGGTCTCGCGTCCGCGCTTCAGCCGGTTGGTGATGATGTCGGGAAGGGACATGTGGTTCGCCGCGGCCTCAGAGGTCGAAGCCGCAATAGGAAAGATTGAAGCTCTTGTTGCAGAGTGGAAAATCCGAGATCGCCTGGCCGCGCAGCGCCAGCGCCAGGCCGGTCCAGTTGTGGAAGGACGGGTCGGTGATCTTGTAGCGCCGGAATCGTCCGGCGGCGTCGGTCAGCGCCGCGTGGCACACCTCACCGCGCCAGCCTTCGACGAGCGCGACCGCCAGCGTGTCCGGCGCGGACGTCGGCTGCGCCGCATGGACGGCGCCATCCGGCGCGGCGGCGAGTTGCTCGCGCAGGAACTGCCCCGAGCGCTGCACCTCGAGCCAGCGCACGCGGGCGCGCGCCAGGACGTCGCCACCGGGCCAGACCGCGACCGGCACTTGGGCAAAGCGGTGCCAGCCTGCCGGGTGATCGTAACGCACGTCGCGCACCAACCCGCTGGCGCGGGCCGCCGGGCCCACGAGGCCGATCTCCGCCGCCTGCGTCGGGTACACCGGGCCGGTGTTTTCAAAACGGGCGCGCACCGACGCGGAGTCCCACAGCCATTTCGCCGCTTCCTCCACCTCCGCCAGGGCCGGCTGCAGTCGCTGCAGGAGTTGCTCCGCCCGCGCGGCCTCGAGGTCGAGCCGGCACCCGCCGGGCCGGACGATGCCGCGGCCGAAGCGGTTGCCGCAGACCAGCGCGGTGAGGTTGAGGAAATCACCCCGGGTCTTCCCGCAGGCCGCGGCCGTCGGCAGGAACGCCACGTCGTTCGCCAGCGCGCCGAGGTCGCCGGTGTGGTTGGCCAGCCGCTCGAGTTCGAGCGCGACCGCCCGCAGCCACTGCGCGCGCAGGGGCGCCTCTGTGCCCGCGAGCGCCTCCATCACGCTGGCGTACGCGGTGGCGTGGCCGATCGTCGTGTCGCCCGCCACGGTTTCGATCTGGACCATCGTGGCCCGATGGGGTCCGCCGGCCAGGGCGGTCTCCACGCCCCGGTGCTGGTAGCCGAGGGCGATCTCGAGATGCAGCACCTCCTCGCCGGCGCACTGGAAACGGAAATGGCCGGGCTCGATCACGCCAGCGTGCACGGGTCCGACCGCGACTTCGTGCACCTCGCGGCCGCCGACGCGGAAGAATTCGCCGTTCGCCGGCGCCGGTCCCGGACCCGTCCGCCGCACCGGTTTCAGCCACGGATGGCCCTGCGGCACGAGCCCGTGCTGCTCCCACACTTCCCGTTCGAAGAGGTGGGCCTGCGCGCTGCGGAGCGTCAGCGACGGATAGCGGTTCGCCACCGCGAAGGGCATGCTGCCCTCGGGCTCGACCGGCGTGCTGCGTCCCACGGCGAGAGTGTTGTCGGCGTCGAACGCCAGGACGGCGACGAGCCGGACGCTGTCGCCCTCCGGCACCCCGAACCAGGAGCACAGCCGCGCGCCCCGGCCCAGCTCGACCGCGGTCGCCTCGACAAACTCCGCCACCGGCCACTCGGGCACGTCCGCCCAGCGGATGGCGCTCGCGTTGCCCAGCAGGGCGAAGGAGGTGGTCGCGCTCATGGGGTCGGGTAAAGTTGCGCGATGGCCGCGGTCCATGCGTCGCGGAGCACCGCGGGCGTGGCCAGGCCGAGCCAGAGGGAAAGGGCCAGGAGCACGAGCGGCGGCAGGATCACGCCCCACCCTTCCGGAAAACGCCGCGCCAGGTCACGTGACGCCGGACGCGGCCGGCCGTCCACCACGCCGAAAACCACCCGGGTCAGTCCGAAGAAGGCGAAGACGAGGCAGCCGAGGAAAATTGCCGCCGCGCCCCACCGCCCGGTGGCGAACGCCGCGCGCACCACCCCGAGCTCGCTGAAAAACGGACCGAAGGGCGGCAGCGCCGTCACGACGAACATCCCGGTCACCAGCATCGCCGCCGACCACGGCGTGAGCCGCGCCATCCCGCGCACCTCGTCGAGCGTATGACCGCCCGCGGCCCGGCGGACGTTGCCTGCGCTCAGGAACAGGGAGCCCTTCGTCAGGCTGTTGCCCCAGACATGAAAGAGCGCCGCCCACGCCCCGGCGCCGCCCAACGCCGCGCCCAGGCTCAGGATCCCCATGTGCTCCACGCTGGAGTAGGCCAGCATGCGCTTGAAGTCGCGGGTCCCGAGCAGAAACAGCGCCGCCACCGCCATCGAAAACAGCCCGATGCAGAGCAGCGTCCGATCGGCGGTGGCACCGAGGCCGGCGGCCGCCACGACCGCCCGCACCCGCAGGATCGCGGTGAAGGCCACGGTGGTCACGCCGCCCGCGAGGATCGCGCCGACGATGCCGGGCGCCTCGCCGTAGGCATCCGGCTTCCAGGTGTGCATCGGCGCGAGCCCCATCTTGGTGCCGTAGCCGGCGAGGAGCAGCACCCACGCCGCCAGCAGCCACGGGCGCGAGAGTCCCGCCCCCTGCGCCGCGAGCGCCGCGAAGGTCAGGTCGCCCTCGCCGCCGCCGTGCAGCGAGGCATAACCGAGGCAAAAGGATCCCAGCAACGACAACGCAATCCCGGTGCCGCCCACGAGCAGGTATTTCCACGTCGCCTCGAAGGCGCGCGCCGTGCCGTTGAAATGCAGCAGCGGGACGCAGGCGAGCGTGACGGCCTCGGTGGCGATCCACAGCACGCCGAGGTGCCGCGCCTGGTGCCCGGCGCTCAGGAGCCCGAGCACGGCCAGCAGGGCCGCCACAAACACGCGGTTCGGCCGTTCCGCCCGCAGCTTGAGATAAGGCACGGCGTAGGCCGCGCAGAGCAGGAAGAGCAGCGACACCGCCGGCAGCACCGCGCGGGCGAGCGGATCGAAGGCCAGCCAGGCGCCCGGCGCGACCGGCGGCGGCACCAGCAGCAGCCGGAAACATAACCCCACGTGGAGCAGCCCGACCGCCGGCAACAGCCAGGGCCGGGTGCGGTTGTCGGGCCAGAACGCGGCCAGCACCGCGCCCGCGAGGGGCACCAGGATCAGGAGGGCGGAATTCATTCGCGCAGCACGGTGAGTTTGCGCGTATCGAGCGAATCGAACGCGCGCTGGATGCGGTCCACGATGATGCCGATGACGAAAACGCCGACGGTGAGGTCGAGCAGGATGCCCGCCTCGACCAGCAGCGGCGTCGCCCGGATGAGCAGCAGGCCGAACAGATAGATTCCGTTCTCGAGGATGAGATAGCCGCACACCTGCGAGATCGCCTTGGACCGGCCGATCAACAGGACGAACCCGGTCAGCACGGAGGCCGCCGCGCCCGACACCAGGAGTGAGCCCTGGTGTTCCGGCAGCAACGGCAGCGCGCGGGCCAGGGCGACCGCCGCAATCGTGCCGCCCGCGCCGAGCAGCAACGACGGCACGAAGCCCAGGAAGGGTTCGACCTCCCGGTCGATGTGCGCGGTGCGCATGGCGCGGCGCAGCAGGTGCGGGATCACGAAGCCCTTGCCGGCCACGGTGCCGACCGCGACCAGGCCGACCTGCCAGTTGAAATGCGCCTCCATCAGGAGAGGCATCACGCCGAGTGCCACGCCCTGCGTCGCCACGATGCGGATGAGCGACGGCAGGCGGCTGCTTCCAAGCGCAAGCAGGTTGAGGCCCATCGCAAGGCCGATGATCAGGTTGAGCAGGCTGTGGTTCATGGCGTCCCTTCCCTCCATGCCACCAGCAGCGCAAAGACGCACAGCAGGAATGCAATGGTCAACAGCAGCGGCACCCGCCGGAAGGCGAAGCGCGCCATCAACGACTCGACCATCCCGACCCCGATCGTGACCCCGAGCACGCCGGCCGCCAAGGCGCCGGCCGCCGCGACCGGGCCCAGGTCGCCCATCGGGAGCGCGGCCTGGGTCAGCAGCACCGCAAACAACAAAAGCTTCAGCGCCGCCCCGTGCAGGATCACCGCCAGCGGCGGACCGCTGTGGTCGAGGACCATGACTTCGTGGATCATCGTCAACTCGAGGTGGGTGTTCGGGTCGTCGAAGGGCACGCGGCAGTTCTCCGCGAGCAGCACGATGAAGAGCCCACCGGCCAGCAGGACCGCCCCCGGCCCGACGGTCGGCTCGAGCATCGTGCCGAGCGAGATGCTTCCGGTCTGCACGCTCAACGAGAGCACGGCCGCGATCAAGGTCGCTTCCGCCAGGACGGCGTAGCTCACCTCGCGCGCCGCGCCCATGCCCTCGAAGGCCGAGCCCGTCTCCATCGCCGCCCACGTGGTGGCGAATCGCGCCAGCGCCAGCAGATAGATCAACAGCAGCACATCGCCGCGAAAGCCAAAGACCGTCCCGGCCGGACCGAGCGGGAGCAGCATGGCCGCGCCGGTCACAGCCACCCAGGCGACCGCCGGGCCGGCGACAAATCCCGGTGAGGCGAGCGTGCTCAGGACCACGCCCTTCCGCCACAGCCGCGCGAGATCATAGTAAAGTTGCAGGACCGGCGGTCCGCGGCGACCGGCCACCCAGGCCTTCGCCTTGTTGATGATGCCGGGCAGCAGCGGCGCGAGCACCAGCCACAGCGCCAGCCGGCCGATCACGTCGAGCAGCAGGATCATGGCCGCCCTCCCGTGACCGCCAGCGCCGCCAGTGCCGCCAGGCCGATCACCACATAGAGCACATAGAACTGCAGCCGCCCGTGCTGCAGCCTGCGCATCACGGCCGCCGTCTGCAACACCCGACTGCCCGCGGGAACAAATACGCGCTCCAGCACGGTTTCAGGAATGCGTTCCACGCGGCTGGCCTCCTGCGGCCACGGTCCGCGCGGCCGGCGGAGACGCCGCTCCGGCTGCAACAACCAGCCGAACCAGCCGCCGACGATGCCGCCGAAGGAGCCACTCGTGTACTGCATGCGCGCCGCCGGGGCGACGTAGCCACAGTCCCACGTCGGTCCGCGTCGCACACCGTTGCCGCGCGCCTGGAACCAAAGCCACGCCGTCGCCGCCGCCGCCCCGACCGCCAGCACCAGTTGCACCACGCCCAGTGTGGCCAGCGGCGCGGGCGCCGCCGCCTGCACCCACGCGGGATGCCACACGCCCGCGGCCCGGCCCAGCGCCGGCCAGAACAACGCCGGTACCAGCCCGAGACCCAGGCAGATAACCGCCAACAGCACCATCGGCCCCCTCATGCCCGGGCCGCATTCATGGGCGTGCACCGCCGCCGTCGACCGCGGTGCGCCGAGAAAAACCACGGACGCCGCCTTGACGAAGGTGGCCAGCGCCAGCGCCCCGGCGGACGCCAGCATGATCGCCGCCGGCAGCGTCGCCCAGGCCGCCGGCCCGCGTTCCGCCACGGCACTGAACAGTCCCAGGTAAACCAGCCATTCGCTCACGAAGCCGTTCAATGGCGGCAGGCCGGCCACCGCCAGCGCCGCGAGGCCGAACAGCGCCGTCGTCCAAGGCATCACGCGCCAGAGTCCGCCCAGCCGGCTCATCTCCCGGGTGCCGGTGGCGTGCAGGACCGAACCCGCGCTGAAGAAGAGCAGCGACTTGAAGGCGGCGTGATTCCAGATGTGAAACAACGCCCCGGCCAGCGCCAGCCGCCCCCAGGGCGCATCGCCCTGCGCCGCCGCCAGCAGCGCCGCCCCGAGGCCGGTGAGAATGATGCCGACGTTCTCAACCGTACAATAGGCGAGCAGCCGCTTCAGGTCGTCCTGGGCCAGGGCGAACGCGATGCCGAGAAGCGCACTGATGGCGCCCACGCCGAGAACGACCCAGCCCGCCGCCGCCGGCACCGGCAGCCAGCCGCTGAAGCGCAACAAGCCGTAGATTCCCATCTTCACCGCCACGCCCGACATCATGGCCGACACATGGCTGGGCGCGTTCGCGTGCGCCGATGGCAGCCACACATGCAGCGGGAAAATGCCGGCCTTCACCCCGAAGCCCGCCAGCACGAGCCAGAACAGCGGCGCGAGTTCCGCCCGGTCGCGCATCGGCCCGAGGTCCCAGCTGCCCGTGCGCGCCGCCAGCGTGGCGAAGAAAGCGAACAGGCACGCGGTGCCCGCGTGGGAGGCGACGAGGAACAGCCAGCCGGCCCGGCGCACCTCCGGCCGCGCCCGGTCCAGGGTGATCAGAAAATACGCGCTCACCGTGAAGAGTTCCCAGCCAATCAGGAAATGCAGCCCGTTCGACGACACCAGCACCCACCCGAGACTCAAGAGCAGCGTGCTCCACCAGGCCCGGTTGCGCGGCGCCGAATCCGGATAAAGCCGGTCGGGCCAATATTCAGCCGCGTACACGGTCGCCGCTCCCGCGACCACGGCGACCAACGCCAAGAACATCGCGCTCAGCGCATCGAGCCGCAGATGCAGCGGCTCGCCGCCGATCGCGATTCCCCCGCGCCACTCCCAGGAAGCGCCGCCCAGCACCGCGACCGCCGCCGCCAGGACCGCCGCGGTCCCGCCGAGGTTCAGCCCCAGCCAGGCCCGCGGCGACCGCGGTCCCGCCGCAATGGCGGCCACGCCGCAGGCCGCGGCCAAGGCAAGCATCCAGCCGGTCGTCATGGATTCGCCCCCGTTTTGGCCGCGCCTTCGTCACTGGTTGCCGCCGCCAGAAAAATCTCGGCGTCGCTGCCGCCCCGCAGCACCTGTTGGCGCAACGGCCCGCGCCCGAGCGCGCGACTCAGCCGCCCGAGCAGATCGAGGTGCGCGCGAGGCGACGGCGCGATGAAAAAGAACAATCGCGTGACTGGCACTCCGTCGGGCGCCTCGACCTCCGGCACCGGCTCGCGCAGCAGCAGCAACGCCAGCGTGCCGGCGTCGCGCCCGAGCGCGATGCGCGCGCTCGGATGCGGCAGGGCCAGGCCGCCACCGACCGGGGCCATCGTCACGCCGCCCGGGGCGCGCAGGCGCTGGCCAAGCAATTGCCGGACCGACGGCGTCGCGCCCGGCAATGCCGCAATGATCTTGTCGAACACGGCCGGAACGTCCGCGGCCGCCACGTCGCGCCAGATGCCGCCGATCCGCAACAGCGGCTCGAGGCGGATGCCGGTCGCGAAGGGCGACTGCGTTTCCGGCGCGAGGAATCCGGCCTGGCCGGCGAGCCCGCGCGCCGCCGCCCACTCGGCCACCTGGGCCCGGTCGAACAGCGGGCGGCCGCGATCGAGCATGTGCGGCAAGCCTTCGCTGCGGATCCAGTCCTCCACGACCTTTTCCGCCACGCCAAACGACTCCGCGATCTGGACGAGGTTCAAATACATGACGCGAGATCCTCCCCGCCGGCGGCGGTCTTGTGGTCGCGGGTTGCAGGCGAACGGCTCATGACGCGCCTCCCGCCCAGACGAGCAGGGCCAGCGCCGCGAGGCCGGCCACCACATAAAGCAAATACGACTGCAGGCGACCGTGCTGCAAACGGCGCGCCGCCAGCGCCAGCTGGCCGACCACTGCGGCGGCCGGTTCCACCACGTGTTCCAGCACGGTCTCGGGCGTGTGCTGCGTGTAGCTGGCGGCGGCCGGAAACAACTCCACGGGACGCTCCTCGTGCCGGACCGGGCGCAGGATCCAGTCGAACCACTCCGTGATGATCCCGGCGAACGACCCCGCCGTATATTGCATGCGCGGCGTCGGCGCCACATAGCCGCAATCCCAAGTCGGCGCGAGTTCCGTCGTCCCGGCCCGCACCCGTCGCGCCATCCCGATGGCGGCGAGGACGGCGACCCCGGCCAGCATCACCTGCGCCGCCGCGAGCGGCGCCAGCGAACCGGGCGCGGCTGCGCCGGCCCAGGCGGGATTCCACACCCCGACCGCCCGCGCGACCGCGGGCCAGAACAACACTGGCGCCAAGCCGGTCAGCGCGCAGGTCGCCGCCAATACCAGCATGCCGCTGCGCATCGGCGCCCCGCATTCGTGCGCCCGGCGCGCGCGCGCGGAACGCGGTGCCCCGAGAAACACGACGCCGCAAACTTTCACGAAACACGCCAGCGCCAGCGCGCCGGTCATGCCGAGCAGGATCGCCGCCACCATGGCTCCGCCCGCGATCGCACCGGGCGTCGCGAGGATCGCCGGCCGCGGCCCGAGGGCGGCGTCGAACAGCCCGAGGTAGACCAGCCACTCGCTGACAAATCCATTGAGCGGCGGCAGCCCGGAGATGGCGGCGGCGCCGAGCGCGAACAGCCCCGCCGTCCACGGCATCGCCTTCCACAGCCCTCCGAGCTGGCTCATCTCGCGCGTGCCCGTCGCATGCAGCACCGAACCGGCGCCGAGGAAAAGCAGCGCCTTGAACAGGCCGTGGTTCCAGACATGCAGCAGTCCGCCGGCCAGCGCCAGCAGGCCCCAGGCGGCGTGGCCGTGCTCGACCGCCACGACGGCAAAGCCGAGCCCGATCAGGATGATGCCGATATTCTCGACGCTGTGGTAGGCCAGCAGGCGCTTGAGATCGTGTTGCCCGAGCGCAAAGGCCACGCCGAGCACGGCGCTGACCACCCCGAGCAGCGCGATCGTCCACCCGGCGCCCGCGGGCAACGGCATCCAGCTGCTGAAACGCACCAGCCCGTAAATGCCCATCTTGATCGTCACCCCCGAAAGGATCGCCGACACATGGCTCGGCGCGTTGGCGTGCGCCGACGGCAGCCAGATGTGCAGGGGGAACAGGCCCGCCTTCAACCCGAAGCCAAAGAGCGCGAGCCAGAACAGCGGCGCCAGCTCCGGCCGGTCCCGCATGGGTCCCAGCTCCCAGCTGCCCGTGCGCACGGCAAGCACGGCGAAAAAAGCGAAAAGCGCGAGCACGGCGGCATGCGACGCGCCGAGGTAAAGCCATCCCGCGGACCGCACCTCCGATCGCTCGCGCTCGAGCGTGATGAGAAAATACGCGCTGAGCGTGAACAGCTCCCATGCGATCAGGAAATGGAGCCCGTTGGCCGCAAGCAGGATCCAGAGCAGGCTCAACAGGAGCACGCTCCACCACAGCCGGCCGGCCCGCGCGGAGTGCGGATGCGCGGCATCGGTCCAGTACTCGTGCGCGTACAGCGAGGCGGCGCTTCCCACCACGCCCAGCAGCGCCAGGAACAACGCGCTGATGCCGTCGAGCCGCAGGTGCAGGCTCTGTCCACCCACGATGACGGCCCCCGCCCAGTCCCAGTCGGCCCCGCCCGCCAGCACGGTCACGGCCGCGGCCAATGCCAGGATCAATCCCGTCACCGTCGCCGCCAGCCAAAGCCGCGGCGCAAGCCAGACGCCGCCAATGCCCGCCAGCATTGCCACCGCGGCAACCAGCACCAAATAACCTACGCTCATGGGCGCGTCACGGGCCGCCCTTCCGGCAATGCGATCCAGCCGGGGCGAAACCAGCCGCCACGATCGTCATTTCCGCCGGCGATTCGCTGCCGCGTGAAATCATTTCCCCACAAGACCGTGGCCTCCCCGTTCTTCATGGCCGGGAAAGATGGGACCGCCGCCGCCGCTTGGCAATGAACGTGTGGCCGCGGCCGGCCATGTAGCAGCGCAGGTTCTGGAAGCTTAAGCATTGCGCATGCTTATTGCCGCCAAGTCAGTGCATGACACAAGGCTACGCCAGCCGCGTCCGCCTCGTCGACCGCGAGCATCCGGCCGTGGCCCAGCATGGCCATCACCGTGCGCGCCACCTGCTCCTTGCTGGCGCGCCCCTGCCCCGTCACCGCTTGTTTCACCCGCAGTGGCGGATATTCAAACACCTCGCAGTCCCGCAGCGCCGCCGCCGCGATCGCCGCGCCGCGCGCCGCGCCGAGGATCTGGGCCGTCTGGAAATTCTGCACGTAGATGGTCTGCTCGAGGGCCACGTGGTCCGGCGCGAGTTCAGACACGAACGTCGAAACCGCGCGGTGAATCTCCCCGAGGCAGTGGGCCATGCTGTGACGCGGTGCAATCCGCACGGTCTGGCAACGCAGCAGCAGCGGCTGGCGCCCCGGCGCGAATTCGAGCAGCGCGAGCCCGGTGCCCCGCAAACTGGGATCGATCCCGAGCACCCGGCCCCGATAAGCCGGGCGGGCGAGCGCCCCCGGTTCCGGCCAGGTCTTGGCCCCGAGCCGGCCCTCGAGCTTGGCCTTCCACATTTGCCTGACCGACGAGCGCGCCATGAATCGTGCCCCGGCATACACGCAACGCCGCCAAAGAAGAAGTGCAATGTTGCGCCGCCCGGTTCCGGCTTGAGCAGCCGCCGCCCCCGCCACCAGAATGCGCCGTCATGAATGCCAACCGCCGCGGGCCGGCCGATGATGCCTCCGCCGCCCCGTACGCGACGAAGCCGCGCCGGCCGCGTTGGCGGGGCTCGCGCCTCCGCGACTGGTGGTGGTGGTTGCTCGATCTCTTCGAAGCCCATCGCTGGGCCCGGGTCACGCTCTACGCCGCCGGGGCCGCCGTCATCGCCGGTTTCGCGGCATGGTTCTGGCTTTATCCGGAGTGGAATCGCCGCAATTCCATTCGCCTCGCCCAGCAGTGGCTGGCGGCGGGGCGCCTTCGCTACGCCGCCGAGGCGGCCCAGCGCGCGGCGGAACTCTCGCCGCAAAGTCCCGAGCCCTGGCGGATCGCGGCCGAGCTCGCGCGGCGGGGCTTCCAGTTTGACCAGGCGCTGACCTACTCGCGCCGGGCGGCCGAACTCGCGCCGGGCGACCAAGCGCTCGCGCTCGCCTGGGCGGCGGACGCGCTGCGCGCCGGCGCCGACCGGGAAGCGGCCACCGCCCTCGAGCGGCTGCCCGTCGAATTTGCCCACCAGTCGCCCGATGCCCTCCGGCTCCGCGGCGAGCTGGCGCGCCGCGAACTGCGGCTGACGGCCGCGCGCGGCTATTTCGAGGCGGCGCTGAAGATCGATGGGGCCGTCGCCGTCGACGAGGTGCCGCTCGGGCTCGTCCTGAGCAGCTCGACCAACCCGGCGGAACGACGCCATGGGCTCGACCTGCTCGCCAAATGGACGGGCAACCGCGATTGGGGCGCCACCGCCGCCCGCATGTTGCTGGAGGATGCCCTGACGCGAAAGGACCACTCCGCCATGCTCCGCTGGGCCGAGACCCTGCGCCAGCACCCCGGTTGCACGCTGGCCGACATGCCGCGCTGCCTGGTCGCGTTGTCGCTGGCGGACCCCGCCCGGTTTGCCGAGGTGCTCGCCAAGTTGGAACAGGACCACGCCGGCACGCCGCAGGCGGCGGCGCAATTGCTCGGCTGGCTCACCGAGATCGGCCAGGGGGCCGAGGCCGCCCGCTGGATCCAGACGCTCCCGAGCAAGGGTATGCGGCAGCCGCCGCTGGCGGTCGCGGCCGCGGAGGCGCTGCGCCAAACCGGCGACTGGCCCGCGCTCGCCAAGTGGACCGACCAGGGCAATTGGGGCGGCGAGGCCGAGTTCCTGCGCTGGGCCTACCGGATGCTCGCCGCGCGCAAACTCGGCGAGGCCGGTCGCGCCGGCGAATTGTGGCGCACGCTCTACGATCACGCGCAGCTCAACGATGCGCATGGCTATTTTGCCGGTTCGCTCCTGTACAGCTGGGGCCTGGCCGGCGAGGCGGTCGATCTCTGGTGGCGCGCGTCGGCGCACGACGACCCCGTCGCCATCGATGCGCTGGGCTCGCTGGCCCGATACTACCAGCTGCAACGCGATGCCGACGGTCAGTACCGGGCTTTCCGCCGGTTGCACACGTTGAAGCCGAACGATCCCGGCATCGCCAACAACTTTGCCTTCTTCGCGCTCGTCACCTCGCGCGAGGAACGCGTCGCGCGCGACATCGCCCAGGCCAATCTTGACCGCGACCCCGGCAACGTGGTCTACGTCGCGACCGCGGCCTTTGCCCGCTGGCAGCGCAACGAAGCTGCGGCCGCCGCCGCGATGCTGCGTCCCCTCGCCAGCCAGGCCGCGCACTCGCCCGCCCTGGCTTTCGCCTATGGGCTCGCCCTCGCGGGCACCGGCCACAAACCCGAGGCGCACCAGCTCCTGGATAACCTGCCGGCCGACTCCCTCACGATCCGTGAGACCGAGCTGATCCGCTCGGCTCTCGCCGACTGATCAGGCCGGCCGCTGGCGCCGTCGCCAGAACCGCCAGCCCCACAAGCCCACGGCGAGGGCGACCGGCAGGACCGTGCCGGCTTCGGGCACCGGCTTGCCGTCGATGGAGACACCGCTGCCGACCTGGTAAACGAGCAGGCCGCTCGGGTTCAGCGCCGTCGAGCTGCTGCTGCCGGTCTGGCTGTTGGTGTTGGCCACCACGACGTAGATGTAATTCGTGCCGATGACGAAACTCGAGTTGTTGACGCCGCCGTTCGCGGTGCTGTTGCCGAGGGCGAAGGAATTCGTGTTGTTCCAGGCCGCGGTGCCGCTCGCCGACGCCGCCGTGCCGCCGGCGCTGATCACGCCGAATTTGCTGACCGTCGGCGAAGAGGCCGGATTCACGTAGACGGTGTAGGCATCGTCCGCGGCAATCGTCATCGAGATCTGGATGTCGTTTGTCACCGTGCCCGTCCCTGTGCCGCCGATGGTGAACGCCAGCCGATAGACGTAATACGCGCTGTTGGTTCCGGACGTCCCGTTGCCCGGAAGGTAGTCACCGCCCGTGTTCGCGGTGCCGCCGGTCGCCGCGGTCTTCGCCCCCGGCGCGGTGATCCATTGCGCCGTCGACGTGTTCGCCACGTAGGCGGCGTCGATGTAGCTGCTGCTCAAAACATACGCGGCGCCCGTGTAGGTGCTCGAGCCCGTGTATTGCGTGCCGCCGACTCGCGCGTAGGTCACCGACCAGTGCGCGTCGGTGGCGCCGCCGGGTGCGAGGCCTCCGCTGGCGTCTTCTCCAGTATAATACAGCCCGTCGACTGTCGTCGCCGAGCCCGCCCACGCCCGTGGCCCCGCCAGGACACCAAGGGCACTGGCGAGAATCCAGCCGACGAGTCTGAGGTAAGGGGACATTGCCTGTCTCTAGAAATTAGGGGTAATTACCTAGAATTCAATAGGTATATTCACGTAATCCATAAAAAGCTACTTTTGAGTCGTTTACGATCAAATCTCACCAGAAAAGCAGTTTGGCGACGGCCAGAATCGCAAGCACCAGCGCAACGGATTCAAAAATGGCCGCGTTGATTCGCGGCAGGGCGATCCAGCCGAGGATCGCTCCGAGAATGACGGCTGGAGCCAGCCAAAGGTTGAGGAGCAGCGAATCGTGGTTGATCAGGCCCAACTGGACCATGAACGGAACCTTCACCCAATTCACCAGCATGAAGAACACGGCGCCGGTGCCGACGAACTCCAGCTTCGGCAGTCGCATCGCCAACAGGTAAAGCGTCATCACCGGTCCGGCCGCGTTCGCCACCTGCGTGGAAAAGCCCGCGAACAGCCCGCTCGCCAGGGCAAAGATCCGCGCCGACGGCGCCGGCGTCGCGGCGTCACGGCGGGCGCGGAAACGTCGCCAGCCGTGCACGGCCAGCATGACGAACAGCAACAGGCCGACCAGCCGCGCCGTTTGCGCATCGTCGGCCGTCCGCAAGACCCACCAACCCAGGACGATTCCCGCCAAGGTCGCGGGCAGCAGCCGCCACAGGTGCCGCCACTGCGCGTGCCGGCGGTAGACGATGACGGCAAAGACGTCGCCGAGGATGAGCATCGGCAGCACCACGCCCGTGGCCTGTCGCGCTGGCAGCACGATCGCGAACACGGCCACGAACAAGATGCCGAGCCCGGGTATGCCTGTCTTCGAGAACCCGGCCGCGAGCGCGCCGGCAACCAGCAGCGTCCATTGCCAGGATTCAAAATGCATGCCGAAAAACTCCAAATCCCAGTCGCCAAATGCCCAATAACACCGAGACGAACCAAAGCCGCAAAAACTCAAGAACCTGCACTTCCGCTGGGTGGTTCTTCGAGCACTGCTTCTTCATTCTGGAGCCTGTTTGGCGTTCGGCGTTTTGACCTTTGGAAATTTCGGCATCAGCCGGCAATGGCGCCATTCTCCACCGTCAGCACCTGCCAGTTTCCTTCCGCCGCCGGCCGGCTGGTCCCGGTGGCGATGACCTGCGGCTCGCCTTCGAGCGATTCCCAGAATTTCGCGCGCCGCGCCGGGTCGAGTTCGCCGAGCACGTCGTCGCACAGCAGCACCGGCGTGATGGCGCCCTTCACCTTGAAATATTCCGCCTGCGCAAGTCGCAACGCGATCACCATGCACCGTTGCTGGCCCTCCGAGGCGTACAGCTTCGCCGGGCGCCCGTTGAGCAGGAGGTCGAGGTCGTCGCGATGCGGCCCGCGCTCCGTCGATTTCAGCAGGAGGTCCCGCGGCCGGCTGGCAGCCAGTTGGGCGGCGAAGGCGTCCGCCGAGGCGACGACGAGGTCGGGCGCGTAGGCCAGTCCGGCCTCCTCGCCCTCTGGCACCAGCCGCGCGTGCGCCCGCCGGTAACGTTCGCTCAGGTCCGCCACCCCGGCCGCCCGTTTCTGGCCGAGCACCACGGAATGGGTGGCGAGCTCGTGTTCGAATGCGGACAGCGCGCCGGCATCGCGTCCGCCGTGTTTGAGCAGGATGTTCCGTTCCGCAATCGCGCGGGTACAGGCCTGGAGCGCGCCGAGGTAGGCCGGATCCATGGCGGCGAGCGTCAGGTCAAGCCACCGGCGCCGCAGGGCCGGCGCCCCGCGCAGGAACTGGTTGTCCTGCGAAGAAAATGCCACGGTGGGAAAACGGCCGATGAAGTCCGCGAGCCGCTGCACGCGCCCCTGCTCCCACATGACCTCGCGCCCCTGCGGCGTGAGCGTGATCGTGATGCAGCTCTCGCCGAACGTTTCGTGCTCCACCACGAAGGCGAGGCCGGCCTGGGGCTGGCCGGCGCCGATCAACGTGCGGCTCTCGGCGCCGCGGAACGACCTCAGCGCCGTCACGTATCCGGCCGCCTCGAGGAAGTTCGTTTTGCCCTGGGCGTTCGCGCCGCACAGGAAGGTCCGCCGGCCGGCGAGCGCCACGTCGACGAACGCCAGGTTGCGAAAGCCCTGCAGGGTGATCTTGCGGAAACGCACGCGGCCAGTGAGGCGACCCCGGCGCGAGGTGTCCATTTGGTTCTGCGGCAGGGTATTTCATGCGCCCCGCCGAGCCGGACCCGACCGGTCTCGCCTGGGCCGGCATTTGTGTCTTGCCGAGCAGGCCGCCGCCCCGCTTGGCTGGCGGCTCCATGAGTCAAGTAACCGCCGCCCAAGAAGTCGCCGTGCTCAAGACGAGCTATGGCGAGATGACCATCGCGTTCTGGCCCGAAGTCGCGCCCAAGACCGTCGAGAACTTCAAGAAGCTTGCCCGCGACGGCTTCTATGACGGCACGGCATTCCACCGGATCATCAAGGGCTTCATGATCCAGGGCGGCTGCCCCAATACCAAGGCGGGCGAGACGGGCATGCCCGGCACCGGCGGCCCCGGCTACAAGATCAAGGCCGAGTTCAACCCGAAGTCGCACGTGCGCGGCGTCATCTCCATGGCGCGCTCCGCGCATCCCGACTCGGCCGGCTCCCAGTTCTTCATCTGCCATGGCGATGCCAAGTTCCTCGACCGCCAGTACACGGCGTTCGGCGAACTCATCCAGGGCGACGACGTCCTCGAGCGCATCGCCAACGTCCCGACCAAGGCCGGCGGCGGCGAGAAGAGCACGCCGATCGACCGCGTGACGCTCGAGAGCGTCAAGATTGTCCCGCGGTCGTAAGGCGCACGGGTCCCGCGGCTGCAACATGGACGCGGGACGCCCCCGTCCTGCGCGGCGCCGTTCGCGCCCGCCCGCCGCCCGCGCCTTCCCCCGCGGGCTTTTTCATGCCGCCTCGCTTCCGGCATCCGGCCGGCCGAACTCCTCGGTCACGGTCTGGCACAACCCGACGAAGGTCTCCTCGCCGAGCGACAGGCGGCGGCCGCGTCGACAGGCCACGCCCCAGCGGCGGCGCAGCTTGCGCTTGCCGAGCGGCAGCGAGACCAGCGCGCCCGTCTCCAGTTCCGTGCGCGCCACCCAGGGCGCGAGCACCCCGAGGCCGATGCCGACCTTCGCCAGCTCCTTGATCGCCTCCATGCTGCCGAGTTCGATGAAGTTCGCCAGCGGCAGGCGTTCCTTCTGGAAATACTCCTTGAGCAAGCGGAAGGTATAGCTCGCCTGATTGTAGACGATCAGCGTCTCGTGCTCGAGCGTGGCGCGGAGCATCCGGCCGGCCTGCGCCCACGGATGGCCCGGCGCGAGCAGGAAGCGCATCTCGTCGGTGAACAGCGGCGTGAAGGCCAGCTCCTTCAGCCGCAGCGGCTCGAGCATGAGGGCGAGGTCGACCCGGTTGTGCAGCAGCATCTCCACCTGGCGCGCGTGGTCGCCGGGCTCGATGGAGATCGTGCATTTCGGGAAGCTCTGTTTGAATTCGCGCAGCACGGTCGGCAGGATGTACTGGCAGGCCGTCGTGCTCGCGCCCAGGCGCAGCCGCCCGTGGCCCCAGCGGGACAATTCCTCCAGGCCGGCCCGCGCCGCCTTCATCTCGGCGAAGATGTGCTCGACGTGCCGCAGGAGCTGCTCGCCGGCCTGCGTGAGGCCGACGCGCCGCCCGGAGCGCTCGAACAGCCGGCAGCCGGCCTCCTCCTCCAACGCGCGGATCGCGTGGCTGATCGCGCTCTGCGTGAGGTGCAGCTCATGCGCCGCCTGGGTGAAGCCGCCCACGCGCGCGATCGTGGCGAAGGCGAGCAGCTGGCGGGTGTCGAAGGATTTGGGTTTCATCGGGCCGGCGCCTCGCACCGGGCATGAACCCGGCTCATGGCGCGCATGAATTCTTTGCGGAGCATTAATCAGGCCAAGGCCGGCCGGTGGCATGGCACGCGCTGAAACCGCGCGCATGTCCGCTCCCGCCGTTCCCACCCGAGCCCGCGCCCTGCGGGTGGGCTTCATCGCGCTCACCGATGCCGCCCCGCTGGTCGCCGCGCAGGAACTGGGCCTGTTCGCCCACCACGGCCTGAAGGTCCGGCTCAGCCGCGAGGTCGGCTGGGCGACCATCCGCGACAAGATCATCTTTGGTGAACTCGACGCCGCCCACGCCCTCGCGCCGCTGCTGTGGGCCATCCAGCTCGGCCTCGACTGCGCCGCGGCCGACGTCTGCACCGGCTTCGTGCTCAACCTGCATGGCAACGCCATCACGCTGTCGCACCGGCTGCGCGCGGCGGGCGTCGTCGACACCGCCACCCTGCGCGACGAGGCGCTGCGCCGGCGCGGCGAGGCCAAGCTGACCTTCGGCGTCGTGTTCCCGTTCTCGATGCACCACCTGCTGCTGCGCCAATGGCTGCGCGCGGCGCGCCTGGATCCGGATCGCGACGTGCGCATCGCCATCGTGCCGCCGGCGCAGACGTTTCGCAATCTCGCGGCCGGCACGCTCGACGGCTACTGCGTGGGCGAACCCTGGAACTCGCTCGCGGTGCAGCGCGGCGCGGGCTGGTGCCCGGCCTGGAGCACGGCGCTGTCGCCCGGTCACCTCGAGAAGGTGCTGCTCGTCCGCACGGAACTCGCCGATCGCCGCCCGGCCGAGCACGACCGGCTCGTGGCCGCGCTCGCGCAGGCGGCGGCTTGGTGCGACGAACCGCAGCATCGCGGCCCGCTGGCCGAAATGCTGTCGACTCCGGAATACTTGAACCTGCCCGCGGACGTGATCGCACCGGCGCTCGCGGGCCGCTTCGACCCCGGCACGGGCCGCGTCGAGACGCTCCCCGATTTCCATGTTTTCCACCGCGGCGGCATCAACCGGCCCGCGCCGACCCGGGCGGCCGCCCTGCAAGCCGAGTTGGTCGCGCACGGCCTCGTACCCGCGAGCCTCGCCGTGGCCGCGCTGCCGCGGCGGTTGTTCCGCGAGGATCTCCACGCCCGCGCCCTTCCCCTTTCCCTTTCCGCCCATGCCTGACATCAAACTCCTCCTCCTCGTGGCCCCGCTCGCCCTCGCCGCGGTGCTTCATGCCGGCGACACGGCTCCCGTGTCGTCGTTCGACGACGCGCTCACGCGCGGCAAACTCTCCCTCGGCACCCGCGTGCGGTGGGAACACGCCGACCAGTCCAATCTCAAGGCCTCGGACGCGTTCACCGCGCGCACCGTCTTCGGCTTCACCAGCGCCTTCGTCGACGGCTTCCAGGTGATGGCCGAGGCCGAGAACATCACGTCACTCGGCGACGCCGATCGCTACAACGCCGCCGGCACGAATGGCGGTGGCGCCGGCCGCACGGTCATCGCCGACCCGCCTGTGACGGACCTCAACCAGGCGTGGCTGAGCTACGCCAAGGCGGGCGCCACTCTGCGGGCCGGGCGCCAGCGGCTCGTCCTCGACAATGCGCGTTTCGTCGGTGACGTGGGCTGGCGCCAGAATCAGCAGACCTACGACGCCGCCACGCTCGCGGCCCCGGTCGCGCCGGATCTGACGTTCACCTATTCGTACGCCTGGCGTGTCAGCCGCGTGTTCGGCAACCAGGCGCCCCAACCCGACTTCACCGGCAACCTCCACCTGGTCAACGCCGGCTACACAAGGTGGAAGGCCGGCAAGCTGTCGGCGTACGCCTACCTGCTCGACCTCGACAATTCCGCGGCCAATTCGTCGAACACCTATGGCGCCAGCTTTGCCGGCGCGGCGCCGGTCGGCTCCGCGGTCAAATTGAACTATCGGCTGGAATACGCCACGCAACAGGACGCCGGGCGCAATCCGCTGCATTACCGCGCCGACTATTACGTGGTGGAGCTCGGCGCCGGGACCAAGGGCGCCAATCTCACCGCCGGCTGGGAAGTCCTCGGCAGCGACGGCGGGCGCAAGGGCTTCGCCACGCCGCTGGCCACGCTGCATGCCTTCAACGGCTGGGCCGACCTTTTCCTCGCCACGCCCGCCAAGGGCCTGCGCGATGCCTACCTCTCGGCCGGCGTCACGTTCGCCGGCGGCTTCCCGGTGAAGGTGGTGTTCCATGATTTCGCGTCCGACGTTGGGGGCGCCGACTACGGTCGCGAATGGGACGCCTTGGTGTCCCACAAGGTCGGCCAACATTGGAACGTGCTGGCTAAGGTCGCCCGCTATGAAGCCGCCGGCCCCTACTTCGACACCACCCGCTACTGGTTGCAGTTCGAATATTCCCTCTGAACCCGCCCGCGCAATCTTCACCCATGAATACGATTCATCACCGCGATTAATTTATTAGGCCGGCCGCACGCGCCCGCCGGCCGCCGTTGGCACGGCAGGCGCTCATCTCCTTTCACTCTTCCACCTTCTTTCGCCTCCACCTCCACCTCTTCTCTTCCCATGGACTACATCAAACCAGCCGAACTCGTTAAATCGATGGTCAACGCCGGCGACACCAAGGCCGCGTTGTCCCTCAAGGATCTTCTCATCCGCGGTTTTCTCTCGGGCGCCCTCCTGGGTTTCGCCACCAGCCTCGCCCTCACCGCCACCGCCCAGACCAACACGCCGCTGGTCGGCGCGCTGGTGTTCCCGGTCGGCTTCGTCATGATCGTGCTGCTCGGCCTCGAACTGGTCACGGGCAGCTTCGCGGTGACCACGCTGGCCGGTTTCGCCGGCCGCAAGTCCTGGGCGCAGGTCATCTCCAACCTCGGGTGGGTCTTCCTCGCGAACCTGCTCGGGAGCGTCTTCTACGGCGTCCTGCTCTACGCCACGCTGACGAGCGCCGGCAGCGTCGCTCCCACCGGCATCGCCGCCGCGATCGTCAAGATCACCGAGGCCAAGACCGTCGCCTATGCCGCGCACGGCTGGGCCGGCATGGTGACCGTGTTCACCAAGGCGGTCCTCTGCAACTGGATGGTCTGCCTCGGCGTCGTGATGGCTCTCACTTCCCAGTCGACGGTCGGCAAGATCGTCGCGATGTGGCTGCCCATCCTCACCTTCTTCGCCCAGGGCTTCGAGCACTCGGTGGTCAACATGTTCATGATCCCGACCGGCATGATGCTCGGCGCGAATGTCTCCATGTCCGATTGGTGGCTCTGGAACCAGATTCCCGTCACGCTCGGCAACCTCGTCGGCGGCGGCCTCTTCACCGGGCTGTTCCTCTACTGGACCTACCAACCGGCCGGCACCGCCGCCCCGGCGGCGATCGCCACCGCCGAGCCGGTTCGCGCCTGATCGACGATGACCGCCGCCGCGCTCCCCGCCGCCGGGTTCTCGCCGGAACAAAAGCAGTACCTCGAGGGTTTCCTGGCCGCCCTCGCGGCGCGGACGCCCTTCGTCGGCCACACCGGCGGCGGACTGATCACCGCCACGGCGGCGGAGGCGCCGGCCAACCTGGCGGCGCCGCCGGCGGAGGACACCGTGTTCGGCACGCCGCTCACGGAACTCAGCAAGCCGGAACGCTGGAAATACGACGAGAATCCGCTCGATATCTGGGAGAAGCTCGTCGCGCACGCCGAGGCGGACAAGTTTCCCGATGAGGCCGATGCTTTCCGCTTCAAGTTCCACGGCCTGTTCCACGTCGCGCCGGCGCAGAACAGCTTCATGCTGCGGCTGCGCCTGCCTGCCGGCGAGCTGAGCTCGCACCAGTTGCACGGGCTCGCCGACTTGGCGGATGGGGGCGGCGGTTACGCCCACGTGACCACGCGGGCCAACCTGCAGCTCCGCGAGTTCAAGCCGCGCGACATCGTGCGGGTGCTGATGCGCCTGCAGGAACTCGGGCTGACTTCCCGCGGCGCCGGTGCCGACAACGTCCGCAACATCACCGCCTCGCCCAACAGCGGCTTCGACCCCGACGAGTTGATCGACGTGCGGCCGTTCGCCAAGGGGCTGCACCACTACATCCTGAACCACCGCCATCTCTACGGACTGCCGCGGAAATTCAACATCTCCTTCGACAACGGCGGCTCGCTTGCCGGCGCCGCCGACACAAACGACATCGGCTTCATGGCCTGCCGCGTGACCGAGAAAACGCTGGCCGCTGGCAGCGCGGGGTCTCCGAACCCCGCCAGGGACCATATCGCCCCCGGCATCTATTTCCGCGTGCAGCTCGGCGGCATCACCGGCCACGGCGATTTCGCGCGCGACACCGGCCTCCTGGTCCGCCCGGCCGAAGCCGTGGCGGTCGCCGCCGCGATGGTCCGCGTCTTCAACGAAAACGGCGACCGCACCAACCGGAAAAAGGCCCGGCTGAAATATCTCCTCGAGAAATGGGGCGTCGAAAAGTTCCTCGACGCCGTCCAGCGGCTGCTCGCGTTCCCGCTGGTGCGCCTGCCGCTCGAGGCCTGCGAGCCGCGGCGGCAGGAGGTCAAGCAAGGCTGGATCGGCGTCGCCCGCCAGGCGCAACCCGGGTTGAATTCCATCGGGCTTCTGGTCCCGGCCGGCCGCCTGTCGGCGAAGCAGATGCACCAGCTCGCGGAGCTGGCGGCCAACTACGGCAAAGGCGAACTGCGCTGCACCGTCTGGGAAAACGTCATCATCCCGCACATTCCCGATGCGTTCGTCGCGACCGTGCGCCGCAGCCTGCAGCGCATCGGGTTCGCGACCGAATCACACCCGCTCACCGGCGGCATCATCTCCTGCACCGGCAGCAAGGGCTGCAAGTATGCCGCCACCGACACGAAAGGACACGCCCTGGCCCTCGGGAAGGTTCTCGCCACGCGCGAGCTGGCCATCGACCAGCCCGTGAACTTTCACTTCACCGGCTGCCCGCACTCCTGCGCGCAACATTACTGCGGCGACATCGGTTACCTCGGGGCGAAGCTCGCCGACGGATCGGAAGGCTACCACGTCGTGCTCGGCGGCGGCCTGGGGCATGAGCAGGGCATCGCGCGCGAAATCTTCCGCGGTGTCCGGCATACGGAAGTGCCGGCGCTGACGGAGCGGATCCTGCGCACGTACGCCGAGCGGAAACAACCGGGTGAGACCTTCGTCCAATGGAGCCGCCGCCACACCGTCGGCGAGCTGCAGGTGCTCTTCTCATGACCGCGCCGTCCGCGCCCTCCGTTCCCGTCCTGCCCGACACCGCGCCCTTCTCGCCCGAGCAGCGGGCCTGGCTCAACGGCTTTTTGGCCGGCCTCTTCTCGCGCGGACCGGTCGCACCGGCCGCCGCGGTCGCCTCCCCGCCGGCAGGACCGCCGCTGCAACCGCTCACGATCCTGTTCGGTTCCCAGACCGGCACGGCCGAGGCGCTCGCCCGGCGCGCGGCCAGGGAAGCTGGCAGGCGCGGGTTCGCCGCCAGCATCATGGACCTGGCGGGGTTCACGACGGCAATGCTCGCCCAGGAGCAAAACGTGCTGCTCATCACCAGCACCTACGGCGACGGCGAGCCGCCGGACAACGCCAAGGCCTTCCATGCCGCCCTCGTCGCCGATGGCGGCGAGGTGCCCCCACCCCGCCTGGACCGTCTCCGCTACAGCGTCTGCGCGCTCGGCGATACGAACTACGCGCAGTTCTGCCAATGCGGAAAGGATTTCGACGAACGTCTCGCGAAACTTGGCGCCATCCGCGTGGCGCCTCGCGTCGACTGCGACCTCGACTACGAGGCCAGGTTCACCGGCTGGCTCGATGAGGCCCTGGCTGCGCTCGGAACGGTAGGAGGGGCTTTACGCCCCGACAGCACGTCCGAATCGGGGCATAAAGCCCCTCCTACAGAAGAGGAGCCAACCTACTCAAAGAAAAACCCCTTTCCCGCTCGCGTGGTGGCCGTGCGCTGCCTGAACGCGCCGGGTTCTGCGAAGGAGGTCAACCAGGTCGAGCTCTCGCTCGAGGGCTCGGGGCTGGCCTACGAGGCCGGCGATGCCCTCGGCGTCCTGCCGCACAACTGCCCCGAGCTGGTCAACGAACTCCTCGCGACGCTCGGCTGTGACGGCGAGGAGGCGGTGTCGGTGCCCGAGGGCGGGACGACTTCACTCCGCCACGCGCTGACCGCCTGCTACGACATCGAGAAACCCTCGCCGGATTTCATCGCCCGCTACGCCGCCCCGTCTCCCGCCGGCGGCGGCACGGCCACGGCGACCGCGGCCCGCCAGGTGATCGATGTCCTGTTGGCGCGGCCCGAAACCCGGCTGGCCCCGGCGGATTTTGTCCGCCTCCTGCGCAAGCTTCAGCCACGGCTTTACTCGATCGCCTCCAGTCCAAAGGCGCATCCGGGCCACGTGCACCTGACCGTCGGCGCGGTGCGCTACGAGGCGCATGGCCGCGCTCGCAAGGGTGTCTGCTCGAATTTCCTCGGCGAACGCTGTCCGGTGGGCTCGGTGGCTCGCGTGTTCGTCCATACCAGCCAAAGTTTCCGGCCGCCTGCATCGGGCGACACCGCGATGATCATGGTCGGCCCGGGCACCGGGATCGCGCCCTTCCGGGCTTTTCTGGAGGAGCGCCAGGCCATCGCGGCCCGGGGTCGCAACTGGCTCTTCTTCGGCGACCAGCATGCCGCGACCGATTTCCTTTATCGCGAGGAACTGCTGGCGCTCCAGGCCGCCGGCGTGCTCACGCGGCTCGACACCGCCTTCTCGCGCGACCAGCCGGAAAAGGTCTACGTCCAGCAGCGCATGCTGGAACATGCCACCGAGCTGTTCGCGTGGCTCGAGGACGGCGCGCATTTCTACGTGTGCGGCGATGCCGGCCGGATGGCCAAGGACGTCGACGCCGCCCTGCACCGGGTGATCGAGTCCGCCGGCGGTCGCACGCGCGAACAGGCCGCGGAGTATGTGGTCGCGCTGAAGAAGGCCCGCCGCTACCAGCGCGACGTGTATTGATACAGTGAAACGCGTTGCGCCTAGCGCGCCGAGGTCGGTGCGTTACTCCTCGGAGCCGCAGCCGTCGCTCAAGCCCGGTCGAAACCGACCGCCTTGGCGACGGCTTCGTAGGTGATGCGCCCGCCACGGGTGTTCACGCCGGCGGCGAGGCCGCGGTGCTCGCCCAGCGCGCGCTCGACGCCTTTCTGCACCATCATCGCCACAAACGGCTCGGTCGCCTGCGTCAGGCCCATGGTCGAGGTGCGGCCGACCAGCGCGGGCATGTTGGGCACCGCGTAATGGATGACGCCATGTTCCTTGTAGGTCGGTTGCGAGTGGGATGTCGCCTCGACGGTTTCGATGCAACCGCCCTGGTCGATGGCGATGTCGACGATGACACTGCCGGGGCGCATGCGCGCCACCATCTTCCGCGTGACCACAATCGGCGCCTTGGCCGCCGGAATGAGCACCGCGCCGACCAGCAGGTCGGCATCGGCCACCTCGGCTTCGATGTTCGCCGGGTTGGACATCAGGGTGATGACCTTGCCGCGGTACTCCTGGTCCAGGATCTCGAGCTTGCGCGTGTCGAGGTCGAGCACCGTCACGCGGGCACCCATGCCGGCCGCCATGCGCACGGCATGCGCGCCGGAGTTGCCCGCGCCGACCACCACCACGTGGCCGGGCGCCGTGCCCGGGATGCCGCCGAGGAGCACGCCCGAGCCGCCGAGCTGCGACTGCAGGAAATAGGCACCGATCTGGATCGAAAGCCGGCCCGCGATCTGCGACATCGGCTTGAGCAAGGGAAACTGGCCGTCGCCGCCCTCCACCGTTTCGTACGCGATGCCCAGGATGTTCTTCCGGCAAAGCTCCCGCGCCAGCGTGGCGCCGGCGGCGAGGTGCAGGTAAGTGAAGATAGTCTGGCCGCGCTGCATCAGGCCGTATTCGGCTTCGAGCGGCTCCTTGACCTTCAGGATCAGGTCGGCGCTTTTCCACACCTTGGCGGCCGAGCCGACGAGCGTGGCGCCCGCCGCCTTGTACTCCTGGTCGGTGAAGCCGGCGCTGTTCCCGGCGGACTTCTCGATGAGCACCTTGCCGCCCAGCGTCACGACCCGACGGCACAGGCTGGGCGTCATCGAGACGCGCGTTTCACCAATTTTGATTTCCTTGGGGACTCCGATGATCATTTGCCGGTCGTGTCTAGCCGGCGGCCGGGTGAACTCAAGTGCGCTCGGGCCACTACCGCCGTTTGGGTGAAGGCCCTTTTCGCCGAATGCACTTGCCGCCGCGTCACCGGCGCTGGTTTGCTGCGGCTTCAACCTCCTGATGGCCAAGCCCATCAACCTCATCGTGGCGTGCACCGAAAACCGCGTCATCGGGCGCGACGGCCGGCTGCCGTTCGACATCCCCGAGGACAAGGCGTGGTTTCATGAGCGGACCGCTCATGCCGTCGTGGTCATGGGCCGGATCTGCTTCGAATCCTGGCCCCGCGTCCTGGCCGATGGCCGCCGTCCGGTGGTGATCAGCTCGCAACCGGAGCGGGTTCGCCGCGTGGCGCGGCTCAAGGCGGATCCGGCACTCCGCTTGGGTTCAAACCCCGCCGCAATGCAGGCTCCTGCCACATCCGTCGAGGTCCCGGTCGCGGCCGACGTCCCCGCGGCGCTCGCCCTCGCGCAGGCCCTGCCGGGCGAAATCATGGTGTGCGGCGGTCAGCAGGTGTACGAGGAAACCCTGCCCCTGTGCGACCGGCTGCTCCTGACGCTCGTGCACGCAGACGAGCCGGGCGACACCTGGTTCCCCGAATGGCGCCATCTCGCCTGGCGGGAAACCTGGCGACGGGAGGGACGCGATGCGAATTACCGCTACACGTTCCTCATTCTGGACCGTGGTGCGAGTGCGGCCGGTCGGTGAACGTGGTGTCGATGTGGAGCGGCCAGTAGAGCGGGCAAAACGCCGCGATCGCCGTCGCCAATGGCGCGAGGCCCAGCAGACCCCACCAACTCTCGTTGTGCGCACCCCACGCGATGATCACGCAACCGACTATGAAACGGACCGCTGCATCGTAGGAACCGACATTCTCTTTCATGGGAGCAAGGTGGTTGCCCCCAGCATACTCCGCCGCGCGCGCGCGGCTCCGCACTTTTTGGCATTGTCCGCGCATCTTCCACGCTCGGGACGCGGCCCGGCCCTGCCCGGGCGCGCTTCAGGTCCGCCGCCCAGCGTGCGCCTGCGCCACTTCGATGTATTTCAAAGCCCACGCCCGCAGCCCGGCTTGCTCCTCCGCGCCGAGCGGCCGCACCACCCGCGCCGGCGTCCCGAGGACCATCGAGCCCGGCGGCGCAGTGAACCTCTGGGTGACGAGCGCACCGGCTCCGACGATGCAGCGGTCGCCGATCCGTGCCCCGTCCATGATCGTTGCGCCCATGCCAATCAGGCATTCGTCGCCAATTTCACAGGCATGGATGATGGCTCCGTGACCGACCGTGCAATAGCGGCCGACCTTTACGCCGTGATCATCCGCCAGGTGCACCAGGGTGAGGTCCTGGAGGTTGGTGCCCTCGCCGATCTCGATCGAGTTGATGTCGCCCCGGAGGACACAGCCATACCAGACGCTGCTGCGCGGCCCGAGCTTCACCGCGCCGACGATGGTGGCGTTGGGCGCCACAAAGGCAGCCGCGGCGATTTCCGGCTTCTGCCCGAGGTAATGCCAAAGGCGGGCGTTCAGATCCATGCCCGCACCTTAACGCGCCCGGCGCCGCCGCCAAGCCCACACCTTCAGGAGGCTTCGCGATCCTTGCGCGTCCCGAGCTTGCCCCCCGCCAACCAGACGATCAGGCCGACAGCCGTGATCGCCATGACGGCCAGCGCCGCAACCGCAGCGCCGAACGCCAGTACGAGTTCGATGGTTCCCGTGATATTCATGGTTTGGTCTGGATCGGTGGCCCGTACTCGCTGGTGACGCACATGGTACGCCAAGGTTTCGGCACCGGATTCAATTCCCGGCAATCGGGGGTGGTTTCCATACCGCCGTCGCAGGAGAACCCCCCAGCCGCATGACATCGGGAAACCGGCGCCGGCGCCGGTTCCGCCCGCTCCGCGTGTCGGTGCCGTTGATACTTGGCGGGCGCCGGACGAATCCGTGCCACCGGCAGGCCGGCTCAGACGATGATCCCGGCGATGGTCGCCGACAGATAGGACGCCAGCGTGCCGCAAAACAAGGCCTTCAAGCCGAGCTTGGCCAGGTCGCTCCGCCGCTCGGGCACCAGCGCGCCAATACCACCGATCTGCATGCCCACGCTGCTGAAGTTGGCGAATCCGCAGATGGCGATGCTGACTATTAGCAGTCCTTTCTCAGTCATGACCGGCACTGCTTTGTCGGTGAGGCTCTTGAAGGCGACGAATTCATTGATCGTCAGCTTCTGCCCCAACAGGGTCGCGACATTGTTCACGTCCTCGCCGGGCACCCCCATGGCCCAGGCCATCGGGTAGAAGAGTTTCCCAAAGATCCAGTTCAACGACAGGTCGAACGCCGGGTCGACGGTGTGTCCCGCGCGCAACAGCACCCAGTCGATGCAGGCGATGATGGCGATGAAGCCGATCAGCATCGCGATCACGTTCATCGCGATCTTGAAGCCGTCGCCCGAACCGTGCGCGACCGCGTCGATGACATTGATGTAGTCGCTCTTCACCTCGAGCCGCACCTCGCCCATCGTCTGGCTCGCCTCGGTCTCCGGCCAGACGATCTTGGAGATCACCAGGGCGCCCGGCGCCGCCATGAGGCTCGCCGTGATGAGTTTCGGCGCCAGGTCGAGCCCGGCCTGGAGGCCCATGTTGACGTATACCACCAGGATGCCGCCGGCGATGCACGCCAGGCTGCCGCTCATCGAGGCCAGGAGTTCGCTGCGCGTCATGCCCGCGAGGTACGGCCGGATCATGACCTGCGCCTCGACCTGCCCGACCATCGCGCTCGCGACATTGCTCAAGGCCTCGGCGCCGCTGACGCGCATCACGATGTTCATGGCCCGCGCCACGACCGACACGACGCGCTGCATGATGCCGAAATGGTAGAGCACCGCGACCAGCGCGCACACCAGCACGATCGTGGCGGTGACGTTGAATGCGAAGACGAAGCCGCCGCCGACATAGTCGCCGTACTTCCCGGGCACCTGGGTCACCGCGATGCCGCCGTACACGAAGGCCGCGCCGGCGCGCGCAAAGGCCTCGAGCTTGCCGATGCCCTGGCCGACCAGTTGGAAGAACCGCGCCACCGGGCCGACATGGAAGATCAGCATCGCAATGATCACCTGCAGCGCGATGCCGCTCGCCACGAGGCGGAGGTTGATCCGGGTGCGGTTATTGGAGAGCAGCACCGCGAGGCCGAGGATGAGCACGATGCCGAGCAAACCTTGTAGACGATCCATGGAGGGGATGATTGGGGAGCGGCGCCAGGCGGACGGCGCCGGGGGCACGCGCCGGAAGCTGCGCGAAAGCGCCGGCCAATTCAATCCCAGAGGTGGCGGCGCCCGGATGCTGGACCTCGTGGCACCCGCGGCCGTCGAGTTGGCAGCGATCGCCCGAGAGTTACTCGACCAGGTGGACCGATTCGATCACGCGCGCGGAAATCCCGGCCGCACCGGCTGGCCGCACGAATTCACGGGCAACGTCTTCGGGCCGGGCGCAGGCCGACGTCGGCGTAGGCGCTGCCCCGCGGATATCCGGCGTGAGCACGTGGAAAACATCCGTGCGAATCGCCTGGGGATCGGCGTCCCATGCCGCCTGCCAAGGCGAGTATATCTCCCACCTTTCGCCGCCGGTGTGGTGCCCGTGGGCCGCACACCAGTTTTGGATCGCGCGGTGCGTCATCCCCAGGCGGTCGTAGGTGCCGCGATGGACCGCGTGGGCGGCCCACCCCGCGGGCAAATGCGAGCGAAGGAGCCTCGGGTCGGCAGGCGCAACTTCCCGGACCTCGACCCCGGCCTCGATGGTGCCGTCCGCCAGGTATCGGGCGACGGTTCGCGTCGGAGATCGACGCCCGCGGGCGCGCTGGAGCGACAACACCTCGGCGCACGCCGTCGGCACGAACCGCGCGAGGTCACGCGGCCGGACCAGCTCCCGAATCACCTCCGTCAGGATCGGCTCGGCCCAAATGATCTCGATGGCATCGCCCACGCACAGCGAAAGAATGGCTGCGGGCTCCGGCGGCGAACGGTCCGCCTACCTAAATTTGGGTAGTCGGCGGCGGAATCGATCGCGGCGCGCCAAGGATGACGCGCCCTGCCACTTGCGCGTGCCTTCGTGTCCATTCGTGGTCGCGGGGATGCGACCTGGACATGAGCGGCGGAGCTCGGAGACCCCGCCCTACTGTGGCTCGTTATCCGCCGCCGCCTCTGATCGCGCCGCCCAGCGAGCGCCGAGGAAGCCGGCGAGCGAAAGGGCTCCAACCGTGTAGGCGAGCCGGCGTCCATGCCACAGGCTGCCGAACCAGTCGCTGAAATCCTTCGCCAGCACGTAGGTCTTGCCGCCCATCCGCTCCAGCTGGTGCCGTTCGGCGTTCGTCGGCACATCGACCCCGATGAGACCAGGGTCCCGTTCCTCGGGCGCGAAAACGTAGAGCATCACCGCCGCCGCCAGGCCGGCAGCGAGGACGACGGCGCCGAAGACCCTGATGTAGCGCGCTCGCTTCATGACCTCATTGGAACAAGCGGAAAAGAGAGCGCGATCACGTCCTTGCCGTCAATCCGCCGGTCCGGAACGCGTCGGAAACCAGCGCCACAGCGCGAAGCCGGCGAGCAGCACCAACCCGTAGACCGCCTCGAAGCACCAGTCCGCCGGACCGGAGTGCCCGATCGATTCGATCCCGTATTTCGCTTCAATCCAACGCCAGAGCGGGAGGAGCAGGATCGTCACCACCAACGCCACCGGCAGCGCGAGCAGACCGATCACCGTCGCAAGCAGGAGCTTCTTCACGAAAAGATCGCGGTCGCCGCCACCGGGCGGTCATCCTGCCGGCTCACGGCCACAGGGGATTGTTCTGCGGGAGCGAGATTCCCCACGGGTTCACGGTGACATACGCCGTGAACGAATCCACGCGGCTGTCTTCCGCCGGCACGCTCATCAAGGCGAACTCTCGCGCCGGCGCCCCGTTCCGCACCGGCAGCGACGCCAACGCCGGGAATTGCCGTGCAAAATCGGTGACCGCCTTCTCGTAATGATCGTCCAGGACCAGAACCGTGGCGCCCCGCACGATGATGCCAGGCGCCGCGTTGTCTGTCACCAGGTCGAAATTGCCGAGGTAGGTGATCTCACCCGGACGCACAACGAACTCGTAGCGCTGCCGCGGCACGGCCGCATTGTCCACCGCACCCCACATGTACCACTCCGAAATGCGATAGCGCCCGGGGGGCAATGCCAAGAGCGAGAGCGGCTGCTGGTTCGAAATGCCGGGGTCAAACAACCGGGCCCGCGGGCGGTTCGCGGGTTGCAGCGGCACCTCGGCGTGGACCGCCCCGCCGCGATAAAGAGGCGTGCCGTGCTCCCACGTCGCCAGGACAAAACCCTTGTGCCCGCGGTCCACCTGGGTCGCGCGTTCGGGCGAGAGCGCCGAGGTGCAGCCGCTGACCAGGAGCGCCAGGAGTGGGATCAAGAGTGAAGTCGTCTTCATTTCCAACGGAGGTTTGATGAGTTCGACCGGCCCGATTCCAGCGTACCCGGCCTCGTCGGGGGCGCAAACCGAATTGCGGCCGGACGGGCCCGCGGACAGCTCTGACTTTGTCCCTCAGGCCAGTGCACACTTGACCCGGCGCGCAACCGGCGCTTCGTCCCATGGCATCGTGCCGCCGAAGTCCACGCCGCTCCCGTCGCCCGCCGCGACCGCCGAGGCCCGCCGTCTCGCCGAGGACCAGGCCCGCGCGAAGAATTGGAAACGCTGGGGCCCCTACCTCTCCGAGCGCCAGTGGGCGACCGTCCGGGAGGACTACTCCGCCGGCGGCGACGCCTGGGGCTACTTCCCGCATGACCACGCCCGCAGCCGCGCCTATCGCTGGGGCGAGGACGGCCTCCTCGGCATCACCGACCGCGAATGCCGCCTGTGTTTCGCCGTCGCGCTGTGGAACGGCCGCGACCCGATCCTGAAGGAGCGTCTCTTCGGCCTCACCGGCCCCGAGGGCAACCACGGCGAGGACGTGAAGGAACTCTATTACTACCTCGACTCGACCCCGACGCATTCGTGGATGCGCGCGCTCTACAAATATCCGCAGGCGGAATTCCCGTACGCGCGGCTGCTCGAGGAAAACCAGCGCCGCGGCCTCGGCGGGCCGGAGTTTGAGTTGGCCGACACCGGCGTCTTCGACGACGGCCGCTACTTCGACGTGTTTGCCAGCTACGCGAAGGCCGCGCCGGACCACCTGCTCATCCGGCTGACCGTCGCCAACCGCGGCCCCGCGGCCGCCCCGCTGCATCTCCTGCCCCAGCTTTGGTTCCGCGACATGTGGACCTGGGGCTGCACGCGCGAGCACGTCGACCAAAAGCCGAAACTCGCGCTCGCCGGCGCCGGCGCGATCGCGGCGAAACACGAGAGTCTCGGCGATTTCACGCTGCAGTTCGCCCCGGCGAGCGACGGGACCGTGCCGAAGCCGCTGTTCACCGAAAACGAAACCAACAACGTCCGCCTGTACGGCTCGCCCAACGCTTCACCCTACGTCAAGGACGCCTTCCACCGGCACATCGTTCAACACGAGGCCGGCGCCGTGAACCCGGCGATGACCGGCACCAAGGCCGCGTTGGCTTACGTGCTCACCGTGCCGGCCGGCGGCGAGGTCAACGTCGACCTGCAGCTCTTCGCGCCGGCGCACGGCCCGGCGCTGGAATTCGGCGCGGCCTTCCAGCACGCGCTCGAGCGCGCCGCCCGCGAAGCCGATGATTTCTACGCGCACGTGATCCCCGCCGGCGCCTCGCCGGACGAGCGCAATGTCATCCGCCAGGGCTACGCCGGCCTGCTCTGGTCGAAGCAGTTCTATTATTACGTGGTCAGCCAATGGCTCGAAGGGGACCCGGCCACGCCGCCGCCGCCGGCCGGGCGCCGCCTCGGCCGCAACCACGAGTGGACCCACCTCCACAGCCGCGACATCATCTCGATGCCCGACAAATGGGAGTACCCGTGGTTCGCCGCGTGGGACCTCGCGTTCCACATGGTTCCCATGGCGCGGATCGACCCGGAATTCGCCAAGCAGCAGCTGGTCCTCTTCCTCCGCGAATGGTACCTGCATCCCAACGGACAGATTCCCGCCTACGAGTTCGCGCTCGGCGACGTCAATCCGCCGGTGCATGCCTGGGCCGCCTGGCGCGTCTACAAGATCGCCGCGGCGCGCGGCCGGCGTGACCGCGCCTTCCTCGAGAGTGTCTTCCAGAAGCTGCTCCTCAATTTCACCTGGTGGGTCAACCGCAAGGACGCCGAGGGCAAGAACCTCTTCTCGGGCGGCTTCCTCGGCCTCGACAACATCGGGGTGTTCGATCGCAGCCAGCCGATTCCCGGCGGCGGCCAGCTGCGCCAGGCCGACGGCACCGCCTGGATGGCGTTTTACGCGAACACGATGCTCTCGATGGCGCTCGAGCTCGCGCACAATCCCGACGGCTCCGTCCACACCGCCTACGAGGACATGGCCTCGAAGTTCTTCGAGCATTTCGTCCAGATCGTCGACGCCATGAACAGCGCCGGCGGGAGCGGCTTGTGGGATGAGCGGGACGGCCTCTATTACGACCAGATCGACCACGTCGACCGCAGCGAACCCTTGCGCATCCGCTCGCTCGTCAGCCTGCTGCCGCTCATCGCCGTCGAGGTGCACGAGCGCGACGACATCGACCGCCTGCCCGGCTTCCGGAAGCGCTTTGAGTGGTTCCTGCATCATCGACCGGAGCTCGCCCAACATCTCGGCAATGCGGACGATGCCTGCGCCTTCGGCCACCGCCGCATGCTCTTTGCCGTCACGCCGCGCGAGCGCCTCACACGCGTCGTGCGCTACCTGCTCGACGAGTCGGAATTCCTGTCCCCGCACGGGCTCCGCGGCGTCTCGAAGTTTCACGAACGCTCTCCCTTCATTTTCCGGGGCGATCACCGCGAGCTGCGGCTCGACTACACGCCGGGCGAAGGCAACACCCGCCTGTTCGGCGGCAACTCCAACTGGCGCGGCCCGGTCTGGTTTCCGATCAACTACCTGCTCGTCGAGGCTCTCGAACGCTACCACGCCTACTACGGCGAAACGCTGCTGGTGGAGGCCCCCACGGGCTCGGGACGCAAGGTCAACTTGCGCGACGCCGCCTGGGAAATCAGCCGCCGACTGGGCGCAACGTTCCTGGCCGACGCGGACGGACGCCGCCCGGTGCACGGCGACAGCCCGCAGTACGCCCGTGATCCGCATTTCCGGGACCTCGTCCTGTTCTACGAGTATTTCCACGGCGACAACGGCCGCGGCCTCGGCGCCAGCCACCAAACCGGCTGGACCGCGCTCGCGGTCCGCTGCCTCGAGGATTCGGCCCGGCGCCGGGAGCGCTGATTTCCTGTGGGGCGGGGTCTCCGAACCCCGCCCACCGCGGCGGCATTCGCAGATGCCGCCCTACATGCCCGCTTCCGGCTCCGCGCCCGCGTCCTCGCACAACTCACCCAGCCGGCCGGCCACCGCCGTCGCCACATCCGCGGCGTCCGGGCGTCCGCGGGTGTCGAGTTCGAACGCGAGGTCGGCAAGCTCGGCGCGGAGCGCCGCGAGCTTCCCGCGCATTTCAGCGACTTCGTCGGTTGAAGTGGGCATGGCGGCAACAATTCGATTCAGGAGTATGACGGCCTGACCGCGCTCACGTTCATCGGGTCAGACCCGGACGGGCGCCTCGAGGAGGGCCTTCAGCTTGGCGAGTCCCTTCTCAAACTGGCCGCCGATCATCTTCTCCGAACTGATGATCAGGCAAAACAGCTTGGCCAGGAAGTTATTCCGGCCGGTCATGGTCCAGGTCACTTCCGTGCCCGCGGCATCGGGTCGAAAGGTGAACTGCGCCGTGCAGAGTCCCGCCATCGGCTTGAAGAACTCCAATTTGATCCAGATCGCCTCGTCCGGCCGGATGTCGGTGATGGTCATGCGCCCGGTGCCGACCTTGTTGTTGCCCTCCCAGGAGTACGTGGCGCCGACCCCGCCGCGCGGGCCGCTGTAGGTGCGCTTGAGCGCGGGATCGACTTCCTCCCAGGGCGACCAGTTGCGCCAATTCTCGAGTTCGTTGACCTGGGCAAACAATGCCGCGGCCGGAGCGTGGATGAGCGCTTGTCGCTTGATGGCAAAGGTCGAGGGCTGCAGCGCCGCAACGATGGCGAGCAGGGCGAGCAGCCCGGCGATGAGGAGGAGAATGGTCGTGAGCATGGGGCGAGTGGTTGCAGGCGGCGTCACCTCACGCGGGCGTCACGCGCGCGGCCAGCATCGGCGCGAAGGCGCGGCGGTAGCACCACGCCAGGTAAATCTCGAGCGCGGCGAAGACGAGTGCCATGGGCAGGCCCGAAGGTTCGAGCCGCAGGTGAAACGCGAGGCTGTTCACGACGAAGGGCGCGAACAGCGCCAGTCCCAGCGGCACGAAGCGATTCGTCACCAGCGCCAGGCCCGTCAGCAGCTGCGTGGCGCCGATCAGCTGCATCATGTAGCCCGACGCAAAGAGCGCCCCGGCAAAGGCCGCGGCGGCCGGCGGCAGCGGTTTATCGGGCGGCGGAATGAAGTTGAGGAATCCGTTGAGGCCGAAGACGAGCATCGGCAGGCCCATCAGCCAGCGGGCGATGGCCGGGAAGAATCGGGTGAACGAGCGGGCGGTGGATGCGGTGGCATTCATGGCGTGGAGGGTAGATGGGCGATGAGGTCGGCGAGGCGGTCGAGGCTCTCGCCCCAGCCTTGGTGGAAGCCCAAACGTTCGTGTTTGTCGCGGGCGTCCTTGTTCCAGTGCAGCGCCCGGGCGGTGCAGCAGGTTCCGCCGTCCGGCACCGCGTCAAAGGTGATGATGGCGGTGAAGAAGATGTCCGCATCCGGCTCCCACCCCGGGGCAAAGGCATCGGTAAATACGATGCGCTTACCGGGAATCACCTCGAGGAATACTCCCTTGGTGTGAAATTCCCCGCCGTCGGGCGCCCGCATGATCGTGCGGAAGACACCGCCCGGGCGCAGGTCCATTTCGCACGCGGGCGTGGTCATCCCATGGGGACCCCACCAGTGGGTGAAACGCGTGACCCAGGCATGGTAGACCACCGCCGGCGGCGCCGGGATGAGCCGCGAGAGCGACAGCTCGCGGGTCGCGAGGGAGGTTGTTGCGGCAAGGTTCATCCTATCGCGATGCTGCCGCCGGGCGCGACCGGGACCCGGCGGCGAAGGCTTGTAGGTGGGGCTTTGCGCCCGACACGTCGGCGAACAGAGCCCGACACGCCGGGAATGAACCCCGGCCGACATTCATTTGCGGGAAGAGATCCCGGTCGGCGCGAGGACGGGCATCGTCTCCCGGTTCGGCCGCGTCCGTGGCGACGAGGACTACGAGCAGGGCGAGAATCAGCGTGGCGGTGATCATGGTTTCAGCGTGGTTCATATCCTCAACGGACCAACCCGCTCTTTTCGGACAGGCCCGCATCATTTCGCCGCAGGATTCGTCGCACCGCCAGCGTCAGCGCCACAGCCGCCACCGCGGTGACGCCGAGCAACACCCATGCCGCCTGGCGCGGTGAGAGACCCAGCCGCGCGCCAACCTCCGTCAGCCCATTCGGCCCGCCGGCGCCGCAGATCTCGGCACCGGCGAAACCGAAGCCCGCCGCGAGCGCCGCGTAGCCCGCGAGACACACGAGACACTTCGGCATCAGCAGCAGCGCCGCGGCGCCCGCGACCCAGCGCGGCCAGCGCCAACGGCGGCGGGGTGACGCCGGCGGGGCCGTCGCTTCATCCGGGCCGCCGTTATCAGCCAGGTTCATGAGTCTAACCTATTGAGCGTTTCGCAAAGAAGCTACACACCCCGTCGCTTCGCGCCACCCCTCTTGCTAGAGGGGACACAGACCCACGCCGACAAAACTCCCCTCTAGCAAGAGGGGTGCCCGGTTGGGCGGGGTGTGTCGGGAGGGTTTTGTCAAGTTGCTCCACCCGTTCAATCCACAACCCAAAATCCAGGCCATGCATGTCACGCCGGATACTCATCCGGATACGGGTTCAGGTCCGGACGCGGCGGCAGGCCCTTGCCGGCCGACCGGCCTTTCGGCTCCTCCCAATCCTCCTGGCGCCCGAGCGCCGTGAGATCGAGGAAGTAGTACGAGCCACCGGTGGTCTCGCCGCCACGCCCGTAGGTGGAATACGTGTGGTAGACCTCGTCGCCCTTGCGGAGGAAACAACTCATCCCCGGCAAATCGAACGGCTGGTTGCCGCCCAGGTAGTAGGCGGTGCCAGCCTTTTCGTGCTCCGCGCGCGTGCGGTAGTTGTAGACGACCGGCGCGATCGATTCGTCGATGGTCACGTTGAAATCGTAGTTGAAGGAACTGCCGGCCGACGAATACCACGGGACGGTCCAGCCCATCCGCTGCTTGAACGGCAGGATTTTTTCCAACGGCGCGCGCGACACGAGGACGAGGGTGGTGTTGCGCGAGTGCAGCCCGTTAAAGATGCCGCGCGAGAGCTGGTCGGCCCAGCCGGAGCATCCCGCGCAGGGCGTGTCGAGCGGCTGGCCCTTGTCCCAGTGCCACATGAAATGATAGACGATGAGCTGGAGCCGCCCGGCGAAAAGGTCGCGCAACGGGCGAGGGCCGTCCGGCCCCGCGAAAACGTAGTCCTGCTCGACGCGGACCATCGGGAGCTCACGGCGCGCGGTGTTGAGCCGGTCGCGTTCGCGGGTCAGCGCTTTCTCGCGCTCGAGCAAGGCCCGCCGGGCCTCGAGCCATTCGCCGCGGGTGACGGCGCGCGGATAGTTGATTTCTGAGGAGCTCATCGTGGTATTCCTTCTGTGGTTGCGGTTGAAAGGGTGTCTGCCCTTCCCTTCTTTACGAACGAAGCCCGGCCACCCGGACACCCACCGGAAACTTTCTTCCGCCGGACCCACCCCCGCAGGAACTTTTTGCCAAATGTCCGATTTTACGGCTACGGTTCGTTGTAGTTGGTGAAGCTCCCACGAACCCCGAACCCACGCCCACCATGGAAAACCCGACCACGCGCGCCCATTACATGCTGTTCTTCCGCAACACCGGACCGGAGAACTACCAGCATCTTTCGCCGGAACAACGCCAGGAGGTCGTGACCCGCTGGAACGACTGGTTCGAAGGACTTCTCGCCCAAGGCAAGGCCCTCGAGGGCCAGCCGCTCGAGATGGAAGCCCGCCTCGTGTCCGGCCCGGGCGGCTCGCGCGTTACCGACGGCCCCTTCATTGAGGGCAAGGAGGCGATTGCGGGCTACGTGACTCTCCTGGTCGGCGGCATCGATGAAGCGGTTGAAATCGCGCGGCGCCATCCGGGCCTCGCCTTCGGCATGAAGATCGAGGTGCGACAGATGACGCCCGACTGCCACCTCGGGGTGAACACGCGGGCCCGCGGCCGCAGCACCCAGGAAGTTTCCGCCGGCTGAGGCCCGTGGCCGACGACGCCCCAACGCCGTCGCCCCCGGCGACACCGGCCGGGCTGGTCGAGCACTTCTTCCGGCACGAAACCGGCCGCCTGCACGGCGCGCTGGTGCGGTTGCTCGGCGTGCACAACCTTTCGCTCGCGGAGGACGTCGCCCAGGAGGCGATGCTCCGCGCCATGCGCCACTGGTCCATGGGCGGCGTGCCGCCGAATCCGTCCGCGTGGATCACGCGCGTGGCGATGAATCTCGCCAAGGACGCCCTGCGCCACCAGCGCATGTCGGGCGCCAAGGAAACCGATCTCGTCACCCATTTCGAGATCACCGCGCCGACGCCCGCCATCGCCGTGGAGAACAGCCAGGCCATCCGCGACGACGCCCTGCGCCTGCTTTTCATGTGCTGCCACCCGTCGATCGCACCGGACGCGCAGGTGGTCCTCGCGCTGAAGATCCTGTGCGGCTTCAGCACGGCGGAGATCGCGCGCGCCTTCCTCAGCAGCGAAGCTGCGATCGAGAAACAGCTCACGCGCACCAAGCAGCGCATCGCCGATGCCGGGCTCGGATGCGAGATCCCCGAGGGCGAGGACCTCGCGCCGCGGCTCGATGGCGTGCTCGGCACGCTCTACTTGCTGTTCAACGAGGGCTACAAGGCTTCGGCCGGCGAGCGGCTGCTCCGCGAGGAGTTGTGCGAGGAGGCGGTGCGCCTGACCTCCCTGCTCGTCAGCCATCCCGCCGGGCGCACCCCGCGGGCGCACGCGCTGCTTGCGCTCATGCTGCTTACGGCGTCGCGCTTCCCCTCGCGGCTCGATGCCCAGGGCGACCTGCTGCGGCTCGACGAACAGGACCGCTCCAAGTGGGACCGGGCACTGATCGAACGCGGGCTGCTCCAGCTCGGGGAAGCGGCGCAGGGGAACGAACTGAGCGAGTATCACCTCCAGGCCGGCATCGCGGCCATCCATTGCACCGCGCCCGACGCCGCGGCGACGGACTGGGTTCGCATCCTGCGGCACTACGACGAACTGAACCGGCTCAAGCCCTCGCCGGTCGTCGCGCTTAACCGCGCGGTCGCTGTCGCCAATGTCCACGGCACCCAGGCCGCCCTCGACGCCATTGCCGCGATCCCCGACCGCGCCCGCCTGGAGTCGAACTACCTTCTGCACGCCGTCCTCGGCGAATTGCACTGGCGCGCCCGCCAGCATCGCGAGGCGGCTGCCAGCTACCGCCAGGCCCTCAAGCTCGCGCAGGTCGGTCCGGAACAGCTCTATCTTTCGCGCATGCTCGAGCGCTCGCTCCAGGAGAAGCAGCAAGGCCCGCGCGCCGCGGCGGGCTGAGAAGTCGCACCGAGCCTCCCGGTGGGTTGTTGGTCCCGCGGAAAACACTCCGCTTTTTGTGGGGCGGGGTCTCCGAACCCCGCCACGGCCTTGGCGAAGGACTAATTCCGCCGATCGCTTGGGTGGCAGGCTGGAGCCAACAGCCGGATTTGAACCGGCGACCCACGCTTTACGAAAGCGTTGCTCTACCAGCTGAGCTATGTTGGCCAAAACCGGCTCGCATTCGGGGCATTCGCCCCGGCGTAGGCAAGCCCGATTTTTTGTCGCCGGCGGCGTCCCGGGCCCATTCTTTTTGCTGACATCCGGGCGCGGCGGTAATCCCTTGGCGGGACGTGAAAACAGCGCTGTTCGACTACGAACTGCCCGAACGGCTGATCGCCCAGAAGCCGGCCGATCGCCGTGACCAGTCGCGCCTGCTGGTCGTCGATCGCGCGAAGCACGCCGTCGAGCACCGCCACTTCGCCGACCTGCCCGAATATCTCCGGCCCGGCGATTGCCTGTTCCGCAACAACGCCGGCGTGATTCCCGCCCGGCTCCACGCCCACCGCCCGACCGGCGGCGACGTCGAGTGCCTGCTTCTCCGCCCGGCCCGCGCGGGTGCCCAGGTTTCAGGTCTCAGCCCTCAGGTCTCCGCTGATTCCGCCCTCCACCCTCCACCCTCCGCCCTCCACCCTCCACCTTCTGAGGAGTGGTGGTGCCTGCTGCGACCGGGCCGGAAGCTCCCGGTGGGCGCCGAATTCGGCCTGGCCGGGTTCTTCAATGCGACGGTGCGCGAGAAATTTCCCGATGGCACCGCGCGCGTGGCGTTCGGCACCGCCGGGCAAGACATCCTGGCCGTGGCCAACCGCATCGGCGAGATGCCGCTGCCGCCCTACATCGGCGAACGCCACAGCGAGGACGAGCGCGCCCTCGACCGCGAGCGCTACCAGACCGTCTATGCCGACCGCGGCCATCAGGTGGCCGCTGCCGCGCCGACCGCCGGCCTGCACTTCACGACCGAGTTGCTCGCCCGCCTCACCGCACAAGACGTCGCCACCGCCGATCTCACGCTGCACGTCGGCCTCGGCACCTTCCGCCCAATCACGTCGGCCCACATCGAGGACCACCCCATTCACCGCGAAGTCTACGAGATCCCCGCCGCCGCCCGGCGCGCGCTGCGCGAGACGAAAGGCCGTCGCATCGCCGTGGGCACCACGTCCGTGCGCAGCATCGAGGACTACCTGGCCAAGGCAAGCGACCCGACCACGGCGCCCGCAAGGCGGGTTGACGTCCACTCGCCCCAACCATGGGTCGACGAGGCCGCGATCTTCATCCATCCGCCCGCGACCTTCCGCGGGGTCGATGCGCTCATCACCAACTTCCACCAGCCGCGTTCCACCCTGCTCTGCCTGGTGTCGGCCTTCCTCGCCCCCGGCTCGACCGATGGCATCGCTTGGCTGAAGGATATCTACGCCGAGGCGGTTTCCCGCCAATATCGATTCTTCAGCTACGGCGACGCGATGCTCATCCTGTAGCGCGGCGGGACTGGAGGCGGGGTGCCCTCACCCCGCAAGGCGGGGGACGCGAGCGGAATTTCGCGGGCCGAGGGCGTCCCGCCTCCAATCGGAGAGGTCCCGCCAGCCGCGCATTACGCCGCCCGATAGTTGCAACCGGCCACGAAGTGATTACGTCGTTCATCCACCCCTGAAACAACCCACATCATGAAACGACTCGTCGTCCTCACCCTCGGCCTCGGCTTAGCCGCCGCGAGCCTGCCCGCTGCCACCGAAACCTACGCCATCGATCCCGTGCACTCGTCCGTCGGATTCAGCATCCGGCATTTCGTGAGCCAGGTGCCGGGCTTCTTCACCAAGGTGAGCGGCAATATCACGGTCGATCGCGACAACCTCGAGAACAGCTCGGTCGAGGCGACCATTGACGCCAACAGCCTCGACACGCGCAACGAGCGCCGCGACGCCGACGTGAAGGGCGCCGGCCTCCTCGACACCGCAAAGTTCCCCACCATGACCTTCAAGAGCAAGTCGTGGAAGAAGACCGGGGAAGACACCTTCGCAGTGACCGGCGACCTCACCCTGCACGGCGTGACCAAGGAGGTCGTGCTGACCACCAAGCTGCTCGGATTTGCCGAGGGCATGCGGGGCAAGCAACTCTCAGGCTGGGACGTGGCGACGACGCTCAAGAAGTCGGAGTTCGGCGTCGTGGGCCCGCCGATGCTCGGCAAGGTCCTCGGCGACGACGTCGAGGTGCATATCACCATCGAGGCCGACAAATCCTGAGCGAGCGATAGCAGCGCATTCTTTCCGCTCGAAGGGCGGGCCTCGGGCCCGCCCTTCTTCATTTTGTGGGAGTGAGCTGGCTCGCGAGGATCCTCCAACCAGGAGCGGGTTTATCCCGCGACCAAATCGCGGCGTAAAGCCACGCCTACACTCGCGACAGCGCGGCGGCGGACGGGGTCGCCGCCCTGCCCCCTGGCATCCGGCAAGGCCCCGCCCAACCGCATCCTTTCTTTTTGGCGCGGGCTCGTTACCGTGCCCGGAGTGAATCCCGCCGACCTCCAGGCCCTGATCGAGGACGCCACCTTCGACTACACGATGGGAGACAACGATGCCGCTGTCGCCAAGCTGCGGCGCGCCACGTCCGCCGCGCCCGGCTCGTTCGAGGCCTGGCACGCCCTGGCCGAAGTCTGCTTCAGCCTCCGGCGATTCGACGACGCCCTCGTCGCCGCCGAGCATGCACACGCCCTTCGGAGCGACGATCTGTTCATCAACACCACGCTGTCGCGCATCTGGATGGAGAAAGGCGACAAGTCCACGGCCGAGAAATTCGGTGCCCAGGCGAAGATCCTCGGCTGGAAAGACCAGCTGAAAAATCCCGAGCCGCCAAAAGGAATTTAACGTGCTCTGCCGGCCGGGCTTTACGCTCGACCTGGCGGGAGGCTGTCAGCCCCGCGCGTCGCGCGGTGGATGGCATCCCGCGGGACGGGGCATCCCGCCTCCATGCGCCCCGTTGACACCCGCCAACCGGGCCACCTATTCTCGCCGCTCCATGGATCGACCCGCCTACCTGCTGGAGTTTGAAAAGCCCCTGCGCGAACTGGAGAAACAGCTCGAGACCCTGCACCAGCAGTCGCTCGAGAACAATATCGACATGTCGTCGGAGCTGGCGGCCATCGAGGAGAAGATCGAGACGACCAAGCGCGACATCTACACCAACCTGACCCCGTGGCAGCGCGTCCAGGTGGCCCGCCATCCGAAGCGTCCTTACGCCCTCGACTACATCAACGCGCTCTGCACCGATTTCCAGGAGCTGCATGGCGACCGCCAGTTCAACGACGACCGCGCCCTCTACGGCGGCACCGCCTTCTTCGAGGGCCGCGCCATCATGGTCATCGCCCAGCAGAAGGGCCGCGACGCCAAGGAAAACATCCTGCGCAACTACGGCATGCCGCAACCGGAGGGCTACCGGAAGGCGCTCCGCCTGATGAAGCTCGCGGAGAAGTTTCACCTGCCGGTGCTGACCTTCGTCGACACCATGGGCGCGTATCCCGGCGTCGAGTCGGAAGCCCGCCACGTGTCCGAGGCCATCGCCGTCAACCTCCGGGAAATGTCGCTGCTCAAGACCCCCACGATCTCGGTGGTCGTCGGCGAGGGCGGCTCCGGCGGCGCCCTGGGCATCGCCGTCACCGACCGCGTGCTCGTGTTCGAGAATGCGTACTATTCGGTCATCTCGCCCGAGGGCTGCGCGGCGATCCTGTGGAAGGACCGCGCCAACGCGCCCAAGGCCGCCGAGGCCCTGAAGCTGAACGCCGCCAACCTGAAGGAATTCGGTGTGATCGACGAGGTCATCCCCGAGCCGCTCGGCGGCGCGCACAACGATCCTGCGGTCGCCACCGCCGCCCTCAAGGCCGCCTTGGTCCGCCATTTTGCCGATCTCGAAAAGCTTTCGGTCGACGACCTCCTCGAGCAGCGCTACGCGCGCTATCGTGAGCTCGGCCGGTATCGCGAGGTCGCCGCGAAGTGAGTCCGCGCGCGTGAGGTTAGGAGCGGCTTCATGCCGCGAGGTAGGGCGCGGACTCCGGTCCGCGCCGATCACGGCGGCGAAGGGACTCGCCGCCCTACCCAATGCCCCGTCGTAGCGCTTAGGTCCCCACCCCCACCACAAAGGTAACAGCGCGGTTACATGTGTCAGCTTTCCCCGTTTTGCAGGTGATGCACAGGTTTAGCCAGAGCCCGGGCGGTTCTTCGCCCGCTGTCCCGAACCCGGGCTACATCTCACCATGCCAAACATTTCCGCCCGCTCTTCCGCCGCCCCGGGGATCCTCCTCGGGGTCGCGCTGCTCCTGTCCCAGCCGCGTGCCGCGCGCGCCGAAAACTCCGTCACCTACAAGTACGAGGACTATCGCGAGAGCGACGGCCGCATCGTCGTCAAGACGCAGAACGCTCTCGTCGAGCAGGACCTCGGGCCCGACATGCACCTCAAGGTCCAGGGCGTGATCGACGCCATCGCCGGCGCGACGCCCAACGGCCAGCCCGCCCCGGCCGGCAGCGACCAGGTGCCGCTGACGAATCTCACCGAACGGCGCAAGGCCTGGAACGCCGACTTCGCCCGTCAGTTCGCCCCGCTGCGGATCGAACTCGGCGTCGCCAACAGCCGCGAGCGCGATTACGTGTCGACCGGCTGGTCGGTCAACACGCTCACCGACTTCAACCAGAAGAACACCACGCTGCTGGCCGGTCTCGCCGGCACCGATGACGACGTGAAGGTCTTCTACCAGGCGCCCTGGGCAAAGAAGAGGAGCCATGACCTCATCGCCGGCGTCACCCAGCTGCTCGATCCGCAGACATCGGTCACCTTCAACCTCACGTGGGGCCGCTCGACCGGCTACCTCAACGACCAGTACAAGCTCGTCGAAAAACGGATGGAGGTCGCCCCAGGCGTATTCCTGCCGTTCACGTTCGGCGAGAACCGCCCCGACCACCGCACGCGCTGGATCGCCCTCGCCGGGGTCAACCGGGCGTTCCCCGAGCAGCACGGCGCCATCGACGCCAGCTACCGCTTCTACCACGACACCTTCGGCACGGACGCCCACACCATCGAGATTCACTGGCTGCAGCGCCTCGGCCAGCAATTCATCCTCGAACCCGAATTCCGCTGGTACGACCAGACGGCCGCCAACTTCTACCACTATCGCCTCGACGACACCGCCATCGTGCCCGTGTCCGGTCCGCCGCGCCCGCAGGGACCGTTCTATTCCTCCGACTACCGCCTGTCGTCCCTGCGCACCACCCTGGTCGGGCTCAAGGCGGTTTGGACGCCGGCGCCGCACTGGCAAATCGACGGCGCCATCGAACGCTACGACATGCGGGGCAACGACGGTCGCACGCCGCAAAGCGCCTATCCCCGCGCCACGATGCTCACCGGCGGCGCCCGGTTCAGCTGGTAAGACCTCGCGCGCCATGCCCACCCTGGCTTCACCTTCCCTGCCGCCGCCCGCCGCGGCCCGCCGCGTCTCGTGCGAGTCGCTGCACAAGCTCGAGTTCGCCGCGCTGGGCACCGTCTGCGTGATCCAGTATGTCACCTCGGAGCGCGGCCGGCCCTGCGTGCCGTTCGAGTTCGCGGCCGTCAGCTGGGTCCGCGCCTTCGAGGAGAAATACTCGCGCTTCAAGCCCACGAGCCTGGTCAGCCGCATCAATGCCGCGGCCGGCCGCGAATGGGTCGAGGTTGACGACGGCACCGAGGAGCTGTTTCGGCTCTGCGACAGCCTGGTCCTCACGACCCAGGGCATTCTCGATCCGACGGCCCTGCCCTTGATTCGGCTCTGGGATTGGAAGGCGGAACACCCGGTCATCCCTTCTCGCGACCAGATTGAGGCCACGCGCCGCCTCGTCGGCTGGTCCAAGGTCCAGCGCCAACCCGGCCGCGTGTTCCTGCCCGAGCCCGGCATGGCCCTCGATTTCGGCGGCTTTGGCAAGGAATACGCCGTCGACATCATCGCGCACACCGCCGGGCTTTACGGCATCACCAGCGTCCTCGTCGACTTCGGCCACGACCTGCGCGCGATCGGCACCCCGCCCGGCCGGCCGGCCTGGCACATCGGCCTCGAGGATCCCGCGCAGCCCGGCCACACCAAGGGCAGCATCGCCGTCACCAATCGCGGGATCGCGTCCTCGGGCGACTACGTCCGATGTTTCCGCATCGGCGGCAAGCGCTACGGCCACATCATCGATCCGCGCACGGGCTGGCCGGTCGCCAACGGCTGCCTGCAGGCGACCGTCGTCGCCGGCAGCTGCCTGCAGGCTGGCGCCCTCAGCACCACCGCCTTCGTGCTCGGCCAGCAAGTCGGCATGACTTTCCTCCGCACCTTCCCCGGGGTCGACGGCCTCATCGTCTCCGAGACCTCCCGCGCGCAAACCCCGCATTTCTTCGACCATGTCGTTACGTAGCACCCTCGCCCTCGCCCTCCTGGGTTGGGTTGCCGCCGCCCTCCCCGCCCGCGCCGAGCTGGCCGTCGGCGACACCTTCCCCACCCTCGACGCTTTCCATCTGGACGGCGTGGCCCCCGAGACGACGGGCCGCGTGACGCTCGTCGACTTCTGGGCCTCGTGGTGCTCGCCCTGCAAGGACTCGTTCCCCGCCTACGCGCAGCTGCATCGCGAATTGGCGCCGAAAGGCCTCCTCATCGTGGGCGTGAGTGTCGACGACAACGCCGCCCGCTACGCCGCGTTCGTGAAATCGCTCGCGCCGCCTTTCACCGTCGTCCGCGACGAACGCCACGACCTGGTCGAGCGCGTGCGCGTCGAGGCCATGCCCACCTGCTTCCTGCTCGACCGGTCCGGCCGGGTGCGCTACGTGCACCACGGCTTCCATGGCGCCGAGTCCGCCCGCGCCTTCCAGCAAGAAATCGAAACCCTCCTGGCCGAACCCGCCCCCCATCCATGAACCTCCGCCGTCTTCCCCTGGCCCTCGCCCTCGCCGTTCTTGCCACCGCCGCCTTCACCGGGTGCACCAGCACGAAGCTGGTCCGCGTGCAGCCCTGGCAGCGCGCCACGCTGGCCGATTACACGATGCGCCCGGACCGCGATCCGCTCGCCACCACGATGAGCGAGCACATCTACTTCTCCCGCGAGGCCGCGTCCGGCGGACGGGGCGTCGGCGGCAGCGGCTGCGGCTGCAACTGACGCCGTCGAACGGACATCGACACGCCCCCGGACCTTCGCTACCTGATTTCATCCCATGCGCATCCTGGTCATCGAGGACGAAGCCCAGCTCGCCCGGCACATCAACCGCGCGCTGGAACGCTCGGGCCATGTCGCCACCGCCCGGTTCGATGGCATCGACGGCCTCTCCGCCGCGCTGGAGAATCCGCCGGACCTCGTGGTCCTCGACCTCAACCTGCCGCGGCTCGACGGCCTCGCCGTCCTCAACCGCCTGCGCCAGGCCAACTGCCCGTCGCGCGTCATCATCCTCACCGCCCGCGGCGAGGTGGAAAACCGCGTGAAAGGACTCAAGGCCGGCGCCGACGATTACCTGCCGAAACCGTTTTCACTCGACGAGCTCATCGCCCGCATCGAGGCGCTCGGCCGCCGCGGCGCGACGCCCACGCCGGCCGACCTGCTGATGGTCGGCGACCTGCACATGGACATCCACCACCGCCGCGTCATGCGCGCGGGCCGGCCCATTTCGCTCTCCCCGCGCGAGTTCGACGTCCTGCAGGTCCTCATGCAGGAGCCCGGCCGCGTGTTCTCGCGCACCGAGCTGTGCGAGCGCATCTGGCAGCGCGACCACGAGTACGACACGCGCACGGTCGAGATCTTCATCACCCGCCTGCGCAAGAAGGTCGACGCCGGCTTCCCGGTGCCGCTGATCCATACGCTCCGGCTCGTCGGCTACACCATCCGCCCGCCGGCCTGACCGGCCGGACCCGCGCATCGGGCTTGAACAGCCGGCCGGCGCGGGGCTACAGCATTAACCCCCGCCGCTGCCGTGAACCGACGCCACCGTCTCCTCGTCCCGCTGGTCCTCGCCCTCGCGCCGCTCCTGCGCGCCGATTCCGCCGTGGAGGGACGCGTCGCCCTGCCGCGCACGCACAGCGCGCCGGTGATGAACAAGCGCTACGAGGTTGTCACGAAAGCCGGCATCCTTTCCACCAACCCGCCGCTGGCCGTCGTCTACCTCGAGGGCGAGTTTCCGCCCGGGCCGCCGGGGCCGATGCAGCAGGTCGGGCAGAAGGACATGGCCTTCGTCCCCACCCTCCTGCCGGTGCGCGTCGGCACCCGCGTCGAGTTTCCGAACTACGACGACACCTACCACAACATCTTCTCCTATTCGCCGGCCAAGCGCTTCGACCTGGGCCGTTACCGCTCCGACGAGCGGCCGGTCCCCTCCGTGCTCTTCGACCAGCCGGGCCTCGTGGTCCTGCGCTGCGACATCCACGAACACATGCGCGGGCTGATCCTCGTGCTCGCCACCCCGCATTTCGTCGTCACCGATGCCGACGGGAACTACCGGCTGGCCGGCCTGCCGCCGGGCCGGTACGTGCTCAAGGCCTGGCTCGACAGCCGGACGACGCTTGAGCGGGCCGTTGACCTGCGCGACGGCGCGACCCTGCACGCGGATTTCCCGTGATCGCCCGGCCCCAGTCCGCCGATGCCGGCTTCGGACGCTTTCGCACGAAGCTGCTGGTGGCCATGATGCTCGTGGTGACGGCGGCGACGGCCCTGGCCCTCTTCTTTGCCCAGCGGAAGGTCGCGGCCAATGCCGCGCGCGACCTCGACCGCGAATTCCAGGCCGGCCTGGCGACCTTCCATTCGGTCCAGGAGGTGCGGCATGCCGCGCTGGCCGAGCGCTGCCGCGCGCTGTCGCGCCGGTCGCGCATCCATGCCGCGCTCGAGGACAATGCGCTCGATCTCCTCTACCCGAGCGCGCGCGACGAGCTGGTCGACGTCATGGACGGCGAACAGCCGGACTCGTGGGAGCCGTTTGCGCATGCCTTCCATGCGCATTTCTACCGGTTTCTCGATGCACACGGCGCGGTGCTCACGCCGCCGCCCGGCAGCCACGTCGGCCCGCTGCAGCCGGAGGAGGAGGCGCGGCTGGCGTTGCCGCGCGTGCCCGATCGGCCGCAGACGGGTTATCTCCGCCGCCATGCCGGCCAGCCGGATGAATTCATCGACGAGATCATCGCGATGCCGATCTTCTCCACCGAGAGCGGCGCGCCCGTCGCGGCGCTCGTGCTGGGCTTCAAGCCCGCCGCGCTGCCCCCCAACACCGCCGCGCCGGGGATGCTGAGCGGCATCTGGACGCAGGGTCAGCTGTTCCTGCCAACCCTCGCGCCGGCGGAGCGCACCCCGCTTGCCGCCCGCCTTGCCGCCGTGATCCGGACCGAAGGCAGCGCGCCCTCCAGCCTGCCGGTCACCGTCGGGGGGATGCCCGGCCTGCTTTTCTTCAAGCAGCTGAACCCCGAGTCCCTCCTGGCGCCCGCGTACGAGGTCTGCATCTATCCGCTCACCGAGTCGCTCTCGCGCCAGCGCCGCCTGCTCTGGCAATTCGCCGGCGCGGGCGGACTCCTGCTCCTCGGTTCCTTCTTCGCGAGCCAGATCCTGTCGCGCCGTCTTTCCGTGCCGGTCGAGCAGCTCGCCGTCGATTCCGCCGAAAACCGCGTCCAGCGCCGCCGCGCCGAGGCCGAGCTCGAATTGACCCACGAGGAGCTGCAGCGCTCCGTCCGGTTCTCCGCCGACGCCTCCCACCAGCTCAAGACGCCCGTCACGGTCCTGCGCGCCGGGCTCGAGGAACTCCTGGCCGGCGAGAAACTGGGCGGCGAGGTCCGCGAGGAGGTTTCCGCGCTCGTCCACCAGACGTTCCGCCTCACGAGCGTGATCGAGGACCTGCTCCTGCTCTCGCGTATGGATGCCGGCCGGCTGCAGCTTCAGCTCGCGCCGCTCGACCTCGTGCACGTCGTCGCCAGCTGGCTCGATGATCTCGGGGCGTTGCCCGACGCGCACGATGTCGCGATCGAAACCGAAATGCCCGCCGAGCTCTTCATCGCCGGCGAAAAACGCTACACTTCCCTCATCGTGCAAAACCTGCTGGAGAACGCGCGGAAGTACAACCGGACCGGCGGGCGGATCCGGGTGCGCCTGGCCGCCGACGAAGCCTGGGCCGTGTTGAACATCGGCAATACGGGCGCCACCATCCCGCCGGCGGCCCGCGAGCACATTTTCCAGCGCTTCCATCGCGGCGCGATGGGCGAGAATGTCCCCGGTCACGGCCTCGGCCTCAACCTGGCGCGCGAACTGGCCCGGCTGCACCGCGGCGATTTGCGTCTCGCTCGTTCCGAGGCAGACTGGACCGAATTCGAGGTCCGCTTCCGCGTGGCGGCGCCGGCCCCGCCCCCGCTCCCATGAACAAGCCCGTCGTCCTGCTTTGCTGCCTCGCGGCCGCCGCGGCCGCCCGGGCCGAAGATTGGCTCGACCGGGTCGACGATTCGCTCACATGGTCGGTGGATCATGAGCGCGTGCGGGCGCGCCTCAGCGGCCTGGCCGAACTCGAGTTCTACGGGTTTAAAGACCCGGCGCCGGGCCTGCTGCATGCCGATGGCAGCGGACTCGCCAACCCGCGCCTGACGGCGTTCCTCGACGCCCAGCTCGGGCCGCGCGTCTATATCTTTGCGCAGGGACGCGTCGACCGCGGCTTCGACCCCGGCGAGGGCGACACCCAGGCGCGCTTCGATGAATACGCCGTGCGGTTCACTCCGTCGAAGGACGGCACGTTCAGCCTCCAGCTCGGCAAGTTTGCCACCGTCGTCGGCAACTGGGTGGCTCGGCACCATTCCTGGTCGAACCCTTTCATCACCGCGCCGCTGCCGTACGAAAATCCCACCGGCATTTTTGACGCCGCGGCGGCGGATACCGCGGCCCGGCTGGTGAGCTGGGCGCGGCCGGGTCCGAAGATCGGCGGCGCCGAGGACTATTTCGCGCAATACCGCGTGCCCATCCTCTGGGGCCCGAGCTACACCAGTGGCGCCGCGGTGAGCGGCGCGGTCGGCCGGTTCGACTACGCCCTCGAGTTCAAGAACGCCTCCCTGTCGTCGCGTCCCGCGGTGTGGGATGCGGCGCAAGTCCAGTGGCAGCACCCGACCGTCAGCGGCCGGGTCGGCTTCCAGCCGGACGAAAGCTGGAGCTTCGGCGTCTCCGGCAGCGCCGGGTCCTACCTCACCGCGGCGGCGCGGCCGACCTTGGCGCCGGGCACGACGCTGGACGACTACCGCGAGATCGTCTGGGGCCAGGATGTCGCGTTCGCCTGGCACCATTTCCAGTTCTGGGCCGAGGCCTACGAGGCTGCCTTTGAGATTCCGCGCGTCGGCCGCGCCGAAACCATCGCGTATTACCTCGAGGCGAAATACAAGTTCACGCCGCAGTTCTCCGGCGCCATCCGGTGGAACCAACAGCTCTTCGGCCGCATCGCCAACCGCACCGGCGGCACGGTCGGCTGGGGCCGCGACACCTGGCGCGTCGACGTGGCGCCCGTCTATCGCTTCACGCCGCACACTGAATTGAAGCTGCAATACAGTCTTCAGTTCGGGGCGATCGGCCATACCGCCTATTCGCACCTGACCGCCGCGCAGTTCGTGCTGCGGTTCTGAGGCCGAAGCGGCACGATCGGCGCCGCTGTAGGGCGGGGTCTCCGTACCCCGCCATTCCCCGCTGGCGGCATGCGGAGATGCCGCCCTACACCCGCGAACCACCGCTGTAACAGCCCTGTTACTGCAACCCGCTTTTCTCAGCGCGGGGATGAACAACGTTGGGGTCAACCCGCGGAATCCTCCGCGCCCTCATCCCGCCTCTTACCTTGCGCATGAAACTGCCCGCCTCGCTCGCCCGCCGTGTCACCTGGATCAACCTGCCCGGCGCCGTGCTCATCGCCCTGCTCCAACGCCTGCCCGCGGTGAACGTCGTCGCAGTCGCCGACGAGATGGTCTCCACCTCGCCGGTCGGAGTCGTCCTCAAGTCCTGCGCCGTCCTCGCCACCGCGCTGGGCGCCGTCAACTCCATGGCCGGCGCCACGCCGCTCGTGCCGACCACCGGGACGGCCTCCGGCATCACCGTCTCCACCGGCACCGCCGTCTCGGTTTTCTACACGATCAACGGCACGCAGACACCGATCAAGTCGTGGACGGTCAACGGCTCCTTTCCTGCCGGGCTGGATTTCTCCGGGTTGACCAGCGATGGCACCGTCAACGTGGCGACATTGCACCTGGAGGGCACGCCAACCGCAGCTGGCACATTCCACCTCACGATCGAAGCGTTCGACGGGACCAACGGCTCGGGGTTCAACTCCGCTCTCTACAGCTACACCATCACCGTCAACGGCACCACGACCACCACCGCACCGGCATTCACGACGCAGCCCAACAGCCAGACGGTCACGGCGGGCGCCAGCGTCAGCTTCACCGTCGCCGCGTCCGGCTCCCCGGCGCCGACCTTCCAGTGGCGCAAAGACAACGTCGACATCGCCGGCGCGACCAACACCACCTTTAGCATTGCCAGCGCCGCCGTCGGCGATGCCGGCACTTATACCGCCGTAGCCACCAACTCCGCCGGCTCCGCCACCAGCAATGGCGCCGTCCTCACCGTCAACGCCGCGGCAACCGCGCCCGCCTTCACGACGCAGCCCAACAGCCAGACGGTCACGGCGGGCGCCAGCGTCACCTTCACCGCCGCCGCGTCCGGCTCCCCGGCGCCGACCTACCAATGGCGCAAAGACGGCGCCAACCTTGCCGGCGCGACCAACGCCAGCTTCAGCATCGCGAGCGTTGCCACCGGAGACGCCGGCGTCTATTCGGTCGTGGCCACCAACTCCGCGGGTTCGGCCACCAGCAACAACGCCACGCTCACCGTCAACGCCGCGGCCACCGCGCCCGCCTTCACAACCCAGCCCGCCAGCCAGTCGGCGACCGTCGGCGCCAGCGTCACCTTCACGGCCGCCGCATCCGGCTCCCCGGCGCCGACCTACCAGTGGCGGAAGGACGGCGCGAACATCGCCGGCGCGACCAACGCCAGCTTCAGCATCGCGAGTGTCGCCACCGGCGACGCCGGCGTCTATTCGGTCGTAGCCACCAACTCCGCGGGTTCGGCCACCAGCAACAACGCCACCCTCACCGTCAACGCCGCCACCACCGCGCCTGCCTTTACGACCCAGCCCACCAGCCAGTCGGCGACCGTCGGCGGCAGCGTCACCTTCACGGCCGCCGCGTCGGGCTCCCCGGCGCCGACCTACCAATGGCGCAAGGATGGCGCCAACCTTGCCGGCGCGACCGACGCCAGCTTCAGCATCGCGAGCGTTGCCACCGGCGACGCCGGCGTCTACTCGGTCGTGGCCACCAACTCTGCGGGTTCGGCCACCAGCAACAACGCCACCCTCACCGTCAACGCCGCGGCCACCGCGCCCGCCTTCACGACGCAACCTGGCAGCCAGACTGCCACCGTGGGCAGCAGGGTCACGCTGACGGCGGCGGCCTCGGGCTCGCCGACCCCGACTTACCAGTGGAAAAAGAACGGTGCCAATATCGCCGGCGCCACCAACGCCACCTTCACCATCGCGTCGGTCGGCAGCGGCGATGCCGCCGATTACACCGTCGTCGCGACGAACTCCGCCGGGTCCGTCACCAGCAACGCCGCCACGCTCGCGGTGCTCGCCAGCCGCCTGGTCGACGGCAAGGTGACCGCCGGCCATTCGGTCGTCCTCTCCGCCGCCAACGCGAGCGGCAGCATCCAATGGCAGGTCTCAAGCGACGGCGGCGCCACCTGGACCAATCTCAGCGACGGCGCCAATTACGCCGGCACCACCGGCTCGCAGCTCGCGATCAAGGATGCCTCCGCCGGCTTGAACGGCCTGAAGTACCGCTACGTCGCGACCGACAACGGCACCGTGACGACCAGCCAGGCGGTCACGCTGACGGTCGCCGCCGCGCTCCTGCCCTTCCCGACCAGCCTCGCCGTCGATTCAGCCGGCAATATCTATGCCGGCGACGGCAACGCCAACACCGTCCAGAAGATCTCGGGCGCCAGCCAGGTGTCGGCGGTCGCCGGCAGCAACGGCACCTCCGGCTCCGCCGACGGCACCGGGGACACCGCCCGCTTCAACGGCCCGAACGGCATGGTGCTGCTCGCCAATGGCAATCTCGTCGTGGTCGACACCGCCAACTCCACGCTTCGCACCGTGACGCCCGCGGGCGTGGTCACCACCCTCGCCGGCACCGCCGGCACGCGCGGCAACGCGGACGGCACCGGGACGGCAGCCTCCTTCTCCTCGCCGGCCGCCGTGGCGCGCTCATCCGGAGGCGTCTTGTTTGTCGCCGATGCCATGAACCACACGATCCGCAAGATCACGTCCGACGGCGCCGTCACGACCTTCGCCGGCAGCGCCGGGGTCAGCGGCGCGGTCGACGGCACCGGCAGCGCCGCGCGGTTCAATCTCCCCAGCGGCATCGCCGTCGACGCCAACGACAACATCTACGTCGCCGACACGACCAACAATCTCATCCGCAAGATCACCAGCGCCGGCGCCGTCAGCACGGTGGCGGGCGTGACCGATGTCGGCGGGTTCGACGACGGCACCGGCAGCGCCGCCCTTTTCCACCAGCCGGAGGGCCTCGCGGTGGATGCCGCCGGCAATGTCTACGTGGCCGACACCGCCAACTCGACGATCCGCAAGGTCACTCCCGGCGGGACGGTCACCACGATCGCCGGCGAGCCCACCATCGCCGGGCTGGAGGACGGACCGGGCCAATTCGCGCTGTTCAACCGGCCGCAGGCGGTCGCACTCGACGCCGCCGGCAACATCTACGTCGCCGACACCGGCAATGCCGCCATCAGGAAGATCGACGTCAATGGCAACGTGACGACGCTCGCGCTCACCGCCGCGCCCGCGCCCACGCCCACGCCTACCCCGACTCCGACGCCGACACCCACCCCCACGCCCACTCCGACGCCCTCGCCGTCGGGCGGCGGCGGAGGTGGCGGCGGCGCGATCTCGCCTCTGTTCTTCGCCGCCCTGTCCCTCCTCGCCATGGGCCGCCGGCTGTTCCGTCCACGCCGGTGACCTGAACCTGCCCCTGGGCGCAACCGGACAGGGCGGCGACCGACACAAAAGCCCGCGGGACATTCTGGAGCCGGGGTGCAACCTCGGGGTCACCCCGGCTTCTCCTAACCACGGCGTCGCAAGGCGCCGTGGTTTTTGTTTGGGTTCGCCGACCGCGCCGGCGGTCAGCCGCCCGCAGGTGCTTTCGGGCACAACGCCTCGAATTGGGTCCGCTGCGCCGGGTCGCGGGCCAGACTGAGACCACGCTGCGCGAGCCGGGCGGCGGCGTCCTCCTGGCCGTTTCGACTGGCGAGCAAGGCTGCCTGATAGAGCAGTTCCAGGTTTCCCGGAAAGTACGCCGCACCCTGCTCCAGCAGGTGGATCTCGGTGTGCCCCAGTTCGGCCTGGCTGTTCAGCCAGACTTCCGCCGCGAGACCATAGGCCTCCAGCAAGGGAGGCGCCTGCGCCAGGCCACGCAGCAACGGCGCGGTGACGAATTTTGCCTGCGCTGGTCCCAGGCGACCACCATCCTGGTCTTTCGCCTGGCGGTAGCGCAGCCGGGCCAGTGCCAGGTAAGCGCTCGGACGAACGACGCCGGCGTCGGCCGCAGCCTCCAGCAATGTCCGCGCGGAGGATGCGCGCTCGAGATCAAGCTCGTAGAGGCCGATCGCCGCGAGCAAGCGCGGGTCGCGATTTCCCTTCTCCCACGCCTGCAGCGCGAGCCGATGCGGTTTTTCGGGAACGGTGGCGCCGGGGAATCTTGTCTTGAGGTAGCCGGCCACGAGACGGGTCCAATCCTCGCGCACCCGCAATATCTCCGTCCGGGTGGCCGGGCGGATTTCCGGCCGGGCCTGAGCCGCGGCGGGCACGCGAAACTCCGTCGTGCGGCGGAGGGCGTCGGGAAGGTACGCATTCAGCTCCCTCGTTGCCTGGCCAAATTCCAAACCGAAAGCGTCACGAAACGCCGCCTCGGTCGGCGCGCCGTCGTCCACGCGATCGACAAAATGCCACATGGCCGCGGCTCGCGTCGATCCTTGGGCCGCGAGCGCCCACCGCACCAGCAGGGCGGCGCCCGCATTCCACACCGGCATCTCCGGGCTCTCGTCCGCGGGCTGCGGCCCGAGGATGACCTGCAAGGGCATCGCATCGCCCACTGCTTCGGCCCCACCCGGCTCGGCGTCAGCGCGGGTACGGTGCGCCAAGACCTTCAGCAGCGCGGCCGTCGCTTCGTCGGAAACCCAAACCTCAGGGGGAACGGAGAAGAGGTCACGATCGGTGGCATAATTGACCTTGGTGGTATCCCGACCGATGCGGTTGGCCTTGCCGCCTTGGATGGGGGTGCTGAACAGCTGCTGATCGATCGTGCGGACGGCGTACTCCTCGGTGAGCTCCGCCGTCTGCGCGCGATAGAGCCCCGAGTAGAGGTTCATCACCCCGGCGACGACCCAGTCCGGCAGCGCCGGCCGCCGCTGGGCAAGCAGGTCGCGGACATGACCGGGATGCAACATGAGCCGGTTGGGATCGAAGTTCACCGGGTCCAACGTCACGAACACCATCGACTGGTCCCGGTCGCCGAGTTCGATGTTCGGCGCCATCCGCGAGTTGCCGCGCGTCAGGCTTTCGCCGCCGTACATCAGCGTGTGCTCGCCGAGGTCCTCGCCCAGCAACTCCCGCGGCATGAGCGCCAGGTTCTGCGGGGTGGATAGGATGATCACGCGGGGCACATCCGACCGCGCCCAGTATTTCGTCGGGACAAAATACCGCAGCAATGATTCGGCCCGCGCCAGGCCCCGCAAGTATTCCGCCGTCTGCTCGTCCGGGCAGCACGACAGGATCTCATAGCCGGGAATTTCCACGTAATGCCAGGTCGGACCGTGGTCCGAGACGATCACCATCGGCGGCAATTCCACCATCGGGCCCGATACGACGACCTCCGTCGCCCGCAGCGCCAGGCCGGACACCAGCAACCCACCATAACAAATGAGTCGCATGGTCCTCATGTCGCGGCCGCCAAGCAATCGTTTCGCCGGCCCACAGTCAACAGACCTCAATCCGCCTGCCTTCGCTTTGCTCGACAAAGGCTGGTGCCCGGGGTGGGAATCGAACCCACAAGCCTTTAGGGGGCGGTGGATTTTGAGTCCACTGCGTCTGCCAGTTCCGCCACCCGGGCGATCGAGTCAGCGAGAGAAAGCCGGGCGTCAGGCGATGTAAACCCTGTTTTGTGGCTTCGCCCGCGACAAAATTTTAGGGCGGCATCTCCGGATTCCGCCTCATCCGTGGAGACGGGGTGCCCTCACCCCGCGAGGCGCACCGCGACTGCCAGCCCGCGGGACGAGGGCGTCCCGCCTCTACGTGCAAAATGCGAGTTCGACTTATTGGGTGACTCGCGCCGCCAGGAAGCGATCGATCCCATCGGCCGCCTGGCGGGCGTCCAGCACGAGTTCCATCATGGAGGCCGTGCCCCGCAAAATGGCGCCGCCGGCGAAAACCCCGGGCAGGTTCGTCTCGTGATCCGCCGTCACCTGCATGTGGCCGCGGGCGTCCAAGGCCAGGCGCGCGAAGTCGTCGCATTGCGGAAGCTGCGGCGCCTTGAAACCGTACGCCACGAACACGGCGTCCGCGGGCAGGTCGATCTCGGTTTGCGGCACCGCTCGCACCGGCGGGCGACGCGAGCCCTCGACCGGCGCTGATTCGGTCCTGACGCAACGCACGCCGAAGACCCGCCCATCGACGTCGCCCAGCACGGCCGAGGCCTGGGTGGAAAACAGGAACCGCGCCCCTTCCTCCCGGGCCCGCGCGTATTCCTCGGCGTCCGCCAACATGGCCCGCTCGTCGCGGCGGCAGAGGCAGAGCGCATCGGCCGCCCCGAGGCGGATCGCCGTGCGCAGCACGTCCATGGCGGTGTCGCCGGCGCCGAGCACCACGACCCGCCGGCCGCGCAGGTTGCCGGGCGTCAGGTGACCGTCCATCCCGCCGCAGCCCACGCCGGCGTTCTCCGTCAGGAACACGGCCGCCGGGTACACGCCGCGCAGCTCCGCGCCGGGCACCTCGAGCGGCACGGCGTCGGCATGGCCGAAGCTGAGGAAGACCGCATCGAATTCGCGACGCAGCTCGCTCAGCTTCACCTCCGGGCCGAAGGCCACGCCCATGCAGAACCGGATGCCGCGGCGCTGCAGCAGCGCGACGCGCTGCGCGACCATCTCGCGGTCCATGCGGAAGCCGGGCAGTCCGTTCATCATGCGGCCGCCGGGCGTGCGCCGGGAATCGAACACGGTCACGGCGTAGCCGCGCCGTGAGAGGGCATCGGCCGCCACCATCCCGCAGATACCCGACCCGAGCACGGCGATACGCTGCGGCTTCGGCGGGGCCAGCGCGGGCTCAGCCAGCCCGTGCCGCCAGCCATAGTGCAGCAGGAATCGCGTGATGGCGCGGATCGGCACGGCCGCGGACTTGGCCGCCAGGATGCAGTCGCGCTCGCACACGCGCCCACCCACGCAGGCGTGGGAGGCCAGCTCGGGAAAATAGTGCGTCGAAAAGAACAGCTCCGCCGCTTCCCGGAATTGGCCGTCCGCGGTCAGCGCCAGCAATTCGGGGATGGCGCAGTTCAATGGGCAGACCGCCACACAAGTCGGATGGGGACACTGGATGCACCGGCGCGCCTGTTCGCGGGCGGTCGCCTCATCGTAGTCGCCGGCCACCTCGCGAAAGTCGGCCACGCGGTCGGCCACCGGGCGCAGGGGCGGTTCCATGCGGTCGATTTCGGACCAGGCATATTTGGCTTTGCCAGTGTACACAGTCGGGGCGGGCATGGGCGGCGGGGGTTGACGGTTGATCAATAGGTCTCGGTGCCGCGCTGCGAGGCGGGCTGCTGGTGGTCGGCGGCCATCGTGAGCGACTTCTTCGGGCAGATCTCCACGCACGCGCCGCACGTGATGCAGCGGAAGCGGTCGATGATCCACTGTTTCTCCTTGCGGTTGACCATCAGCGCATCCGTGGGACAGCGCTTGGCGCAGACGTTGCAGTAGAGGCAGCTCTCCTTGGCGAACTCGACGCGGCCGCGCGAACGCGGCAGCACGCGGCGCGGCCCGAAGGGATACCGGCTGGTCACGGGCTTCGACACCGCAGACCGGAGGGCGAGTTGGATCATCTCGAGGTAGGCCATGGTTTCACCTCTCGGTGCAGCTGATGCAGGGATCGATTGTCAGGATGAGCACCGGCACGTCCGCCAGCTCGCACCCGGGCAGCACGCTGAGCAGGGCCGGGAGGTTGGCGAACGTGGGCGTGCGGACGCGGAAGCGCTGCAGGAACTTGGTGCCCGTGGCCTTGAGGTGATAGATGACCTCCCCGCGGGGCTGTTCGGTCCGGGCGATCACCTCTCCGCTCGGATTGCCCGTGACCTTCACCTCGACCGGCCCGCCGGGCAGCCGGGCGAACGCCCGCCGGATGATGTCCACCGACTGGAACAACTCCTCGCAACGAACCGCACAGCGGGCGTACGAATCGCCGGCCGTCCGCGTGACCGGCTCGACCCGGATGTCGCCGAACGCCGCATAGCCCTCCTGCCGCGTGTCCTGGGCCACGCCGCTGGCGCGCAGCGTCGGCCCGACGCAGCCGAGGTCGCGGGCCTGCGCCGTGGTCAGCACGCCCACGCCGCACAGGCGCGACTTCACGGAGCTGTCGTCGAGGAAGACCTTCGTGATCCGGTGCAGGTCCGCCTCCATCCCCTCCAGTTCCCGCAGGATGCTCGCGCCGGCCTCGGCGTCGATGTCGCGCCGCACGCCGCCGATCTTGCAGGAACCGAAGATGACGCGGCCGCCGGTCGTCGCCTCGATCAGGTCGAGCACCTTTTCCCGCACGCGCCACGAATGCATGAACAGGCTCTCGAAGCCCATCGCATCGGCCATCAGCCCGAGCCAAAGCAGGTGGCTGTGGATCCGGGAGAGTTCGCCCCAGATCGTCCGCAGGTACGCCGCGCGCGGCGGCACCGCGACGTGCAGCAGCGACTCGATCGCCTGGCAGTAGGTCTGCGCATGGATGAAACTGCAGATGCCGCAGATCCGCTCCGCGACGTAGGTGAACTCCACAAAGTCCTTCGTCTCGGCGAGCTTTTCGAGGCCGCGGTGGACGAAGCCGATCGACGGCCGCGCCTCGAGCACGCGTTCATCCTCGACGACGAGGTCGAGGTGCACGGGTTCCGGGAGGACCGGGTGCTGGGGGCCGAAGGGAATGACGGTGGTCGCCATGGGGTCAGTTTTCCGGCGTCGGCGGCACGGCGGCGCCGCCCCGCGGCGGCACGAACACGCATTCCGTCGCCACATTGCCGAACGGGCGCGGGACCCGAGTCCGGTAGAAATTGCCGTGGAAGTCGAGCGCGAGGCCGTCCACCTCGACGCCAAAGAGATCCTTGATCTCGTTCTCGTAGAGCACGGCACAGCCATAGATCCCGGTGATGCTCGGCAGCCGCGTCTCCGGGCCGGGGAGCACGACGCGCAGGTGATCGAGCCAGCCGGAGAGGTCGAAGCTGTAGGTCAGCTCGACCTGGCTGCCCAGCCGGGTCGCGCTAATCTGCACCAAGCGGCAGCCCTGGCCGCGCCGGGCGGCCACCCTTTCCCGCAGCGTCTCCCACGGGATGACTTCGATCAATTCCGCACCCATGCGCGCTCCTTTTGTTTTTTCTCCAGGACGCCGAGCGCCTGGACGACACCGTCGATGATCGCCTCGGGCCGCGCCGCGCAGCCGGGCACGTAGACGTCCACGGGGATCACGCTGTCGATGCCACCGGCGACATTGTAGCACTCGCGGAAAATCCCGCCCGTGGCGGCGCAGATGCCGACGGCGACGACGACCTTCGGCTCGGGCATCTGGTCGTAGATCGTGCGGATCACCTCCCGGCATTGCTCGTTCACGGCGCCGGTCACGAGGAAGATGTCGGCATGCTTGGGGTTGCCGGTGTTGACCACGCCCAGGCGCTCCACGTCGAAACCCGGCGTCAGGCAGGCCAGCACCTCGATGTCACAACCGTTGCAGCTCGAGGCATCGTAGTGAATCACCCAGGGGGATTTGCTGAGGGCGGACATGGCGGGCGAGCGGGATGGGTTTGAATCAGTGCTCGGCGGGTTTTTCTCCCGAGGGATCCGCGACGGCCACGGCCACCGGCGCCGGCCGGGCCTGGTGCTTCTCCGGCGCGAACAACGCGAGCGCGAGGATGTTGCCAAAGCCAAATACCAGCGTGACGAGCCACGCGCCCTTGAGCGCGGTCTGCCACTTCAGGCGGGCGAAGACATTGTCGACCAGGATGACGGCCACGAACGCCAGCAGCGCCGCAAGCAGCCCGAGCCAGGGCACGGCGGCGAAGAACAAATAGACCCAGCCCAGCAGGAAGACGTTCTCGTACCAGTGGGCGACCTCGATCATGGCCAGCGCGGGCCCCGAGAACTCGGTCGTGATGCCGCGGACGAGCTCCTGGTGCGCGTGGTGCGACGACGAGAGGTCGAAGGGCGATTTGCGGAACTTGATCTCCAGCGCGTAAAGGAAACCGAGGAACACGCCCGGCAGCGAGGTCACCAGCAACGCCGGATGCCCGGCGATGTCGGCGACCGCAAAGCTGCGCGTCACCAGGTACATTCCGACGGCGGTGAGCAGCACCATCGGCTCGTAGGCCATCATCTGGATCAACTCGCGCTCGGCGCCGATGAAGCTGTAGGGCGAACTCGCCTTGTAGGCGCCAAGGATGAAGAAGATCGCCGCCAGCGTCAGGGCGAAAATCACCAGCAGCAGGTCGGCTCCCGCGAAGAACAGCCCGCCGGTGAATACCACCAGCAGCAGGAAGAAGAGGATGTAGTGGTTCTGCGAGCGGCGGGCCACCACGTTCTCCTTCCGCCCGAGCTTGAGCACATCATAGAAAGGCTGGACGAGTGGCGGCCCCGGGCGCGACTGCATCCGCGCCGACAGCCGCCGATCGCAGCCGGCCAGCAGCCCGCCGACCACCGGTGCGGCCAGGATATACAACAGAGCCGAGAGCCAGGGATTCATGGGCGGGCCAGGATGAACATCACGGCCAGCAGGACCGTGGCCGTCATCACGCCGCGCGACGCCAGCCAGTCCTCGCTCAGGACGCCGCGCAGGTAATAGTTCTCGATCGCCACATCCTGCACCGTCCCGGCCAGCCCGCGAAACTGCATGCTCCCGGCGACGTTCGCGCCGCCAAGATAGGCGCCGGCCGTCCGCACGCCGCGGCCGCGATCGAGGAAGGCCACGGGAAAGAGCAGCACCAGCGCCATCATGACGACCATGATGATGACGTTGCCCTGCCCCATCAGCGCGCCGGTGGGGCCGAACACCCCGGCGACATAGGGCACGATGAGCCGGCTCGAGATCAGCGGGAAGAGGAGGCAGGCCAGGAAGGTCGCCAGCCCGAGCCCGTACAGCGCGACCGCCTCGCCGAGGTCCGCCTCGCGGGCGACCGGCTCCGCCGGGGTGACGACCTCCACGAGCTTGCCCATCCACTTCACCCAGAAAAACAGGGTCGCCGCACTGCCGAAGACGATGAAGACCGAGAGCACGGGACTGGCGTCGACCACCGCCTTCAACACCGCCCATTTGCTGATCAGCATGCCGAAGGGCGCGAGAAACATGCCCGCCATTCCGACCTGCATCAGCACCGCGACGCGCGGCATGCGTTGGACCAAGCCGGCCATCGCCTCAATGTCGCGGCTGTGCAATTTGTGTTCGACGACACCCACGCACAGGAAGAGCAGGCCCTTGGCGACCGCATGGAAGACGATCAGCAGCACGCCGGCCCACACGGCTTCGGCCGTGCCGATGCCACCGCAGAGGACGATGAGACCCAGGTTCGCCACCGTCGACCAGGCGAGCACCCGCTTGGCGTCGCGCCGGGTGATCGCGGCAAACGAGGCGACGACGAAGGTGACCGCGCCGACCAGCGCGACCATCAGCCCGACCCCGGTACCGGCGATGAGCGGCGCCATGCGCAGGACGAGATAGACGCCCGCCTTCACCATCGTGCTGGAATGCAGGAGCGCCGACACCGGCGTCGGCGCCACCATCGCCCCGAGCAGCCAGCTCGAAAATGGCAGCTGGGCGGATTTGGTGATGCCCGCGAAACACAGCAGCGCCGCCGGCAGCAGCACGAACGCCCGGTCGGTCACCGCCAGCATCGCCTGCAATTCGATCACGCCGGTTTCCCGGTACAGCCAGGCGACGGCCGCGGCAAACGCCAGCCCGCCGGACAAGTTCATGACGAGCGCCAGTCGCGCATTTCGCCGGGCTTCCTCGCTCTGCGTGTAGCCGATGAGGAGGAACGAGCACAGCGTTGTCAGCTCCCAGAAAAACAGCAGCCAGCCGAGATGGTTGGCGAAGACCAGGCCGAACATCGCGCCGAGGAAGCCGAACAGCAGGGCGAAAAACAGCGGGCGGCGGTCGGGCACGTCGCGATGCGCCGTCTCATGGTATTCGCGCATGTAGCCGAGCGCATAGAGGCAAATGCCACCCCCGACCAGGCCGTTGATCAGCGCCATGATCACCGCCAACCGATCGACATAAAGCGGCTGGGCGGCCACGGCGTGCGCGCCCGGGCCGAGTTCGAACCAGGTCGTCAGTCCCGCCTGCGCCAGCACGAGTAGCACGAGCAGTGGATCCCGGCGGCGCCAGCCTACAATGAAAAGATATACGCTGATTGCCGACCCGGCGAGCAGGAGCACCAGACTGATTGCATGGGGGCTGGCCGGGAGCGTCACCGCCCCGTTCGGCGCGGGCGCCCAGGCCAGGGCGCCGCATAGTCCCGCCACGGCCAGCAACGCGGCGATCGCCAGGATCCTGCGACCAATAACATTCCGGAAAAACAGCATCCCCGCTCCCGCCGCCAGCGGGACGAGGATGAGAGCCAGGATGATGTTCAACAGCCGTTGTCCTTTGCTTTCGATGCACCGCCCTCCGAGGGGGCGACGCATGAACAATCTTGGGAACCGAACGCTTCGTGCACGCTAAGCCGAATCACTCCTTCTCGGCCACGCATGCGTTGCCAATTGGGACTCATGAATTGCTTTGCGCAGGTTTTGGAGGCGGGGTGCCCTCACCCCGCGAGGCATGGCGCGAACAGCATCCCGCAGGACGAGGGCGTCCCGCCTCCACCAAGGCGCCAGCGCGCATCGCATACCCGCGGGACCAATCTTCCCGCCTCCCCACTCACTCCGCCATCAATCGGCCTCCACCCGCGCCCTTCGCCAGCTGAACGACCTTCTCAATCGCCGCCTCGATCCCGCGGCGGGTCAGGTCCGAAAGCTCCGTCCCGATTTCCATCCGCTCCGTCGGCACGGTGAGCAGCCAGGCCAGCGGTGCGCGACCGTAGAGCTCCCGCGCCAGGGCCAGCAACGCGCTCGGGTCCATCGCATGCGACGAAACCGGGCCGTTGTCGTCAGGCGCAATCGTCTTCCACCGGATCTCGCGGCCTAGCGCGACCGTGGCGTCCACGAACACGACCGTCGCGGCCCCGGCCAGCTCGGGCGCAAGGTCCGGAGTCAATTGCGCGCAGGGCCGCGCCCGGACGCCAGCCAGCCCGAGTTCCTCGACGCGCTCGGCGACGAGCCGTCCGGCGCCGTCGTCGGTGCGCAGTGTATTGCCATAGCCGATCACCAACAGGGCGGCAGCGCGCTGGACGGCGGCAGGCATGGCCGCGTCAATCCCGTCGCACCTCGTGCGCGACGCTGCCGTCGGGCGCGAGCAATTGCACGTGCAGCGCCATCTGGCCGGCGGCGTGGGTGGAGCAACTCAGGCACGGGTCGTAGCACCGGATGCCGTGCTCGATGCGGTTGAGCAGCGGCTCGGGAATCGTCTTGGCCCCGGCGGGCAGGTAGGCGCGGGCGATCTGGGCGACCGTGCGGTTCATCGCCAGGTTGTTGTTCCCGGTCGCAATGATGAGGTTCACCTTCTGGATCAGGCCGTGCTCGTCGACCCAGTACTCATGGAACAGCGTGCCGCGCGGGGCCTCGCTGACGCCCACGCCGTGCAGGTGGTTGATCCCGGCGTCGGAGCGGATGTGCGTCCGCAGCAGGTCCGGGTCGGCCAGGTACAGCTCGATGCGCTCGAGCGCGGCGAGGATCTCGATCAACCGCGCGTAATGATAGAGGAACGATGAGGTCACCGCGCCCCGGCCGAAGCTGCGGAAGTTCGCCAACTCGGCGTCCGCCTTGGGCGTGCCGATGGAGCTGCAGATGTTGAGCCGCGCCAGCGGGCCGACCCGGTAGAGCCCGCTGTGCAGGCCGAGCGGCCGGTAATAGGGCGACTTCAGGTAGGACGAGGCCTGCACCGCTTCGCCGAGGTGCTGCTTGTACTCCTTCGGCTCGACCTGGTCGGCGACCAGCTGGCCGGTGCCATCGACGAAGCGCAGCTTGCCGCCGTGGTGCTCCCATTCGCCGCGCGGGCCGACGAGGCCCATGAAGAGCGACGGGAAGTTGCCGTAGGTCTCGATCTCGCGCGTGTGCGTCGCCAGGACCTTTTTGAACAGGTCCAGCGCCGTGCCGGTGGTCCGATGGGCCTCGGGCAGCCAGGCCGCGATGCGGTCGAGCGCGGCGCGGTCGACGCCGCTGCGCACGCCGCCGGGCACGGCCCAGGCCGGGTGGACCTTCTTGCCGCCGAGGATCTCGATGATCTCCTGGCCGAACTGGCGCAGGCGGATGCCGGCGCGCGCGAGCTCGGGATTCGCGGCCACCAGGCCGAAGACGTTGCGCTTCTCCGGCGGGGTGTCCCAGCCGAGGAGGAAATCGGGCGCGCTCAGGTGGAAGAAGCTCAGGGCGTGGCTCTGCACGAACTGCCCGAGGTTCATCAGCCGGCGCAGCTTCTCCGCCGCCGTGGGCACGCGCACCGCGAGGATGGCGTCGCCGGCCCGGGCCGACGCCAGCAGGTGCGACACCGGGCAGATGCCGCAGATCCGCGCGGTGATGCCGGGCATCTCCGCGAGCGGGCGGCCCTCGCAGAATTTCTCGAACCCGCGGAACTCGACGACGTGGAACTCGGCGTCGGCCACATGGCCGTCGTCGTCCAGCCGGATCGTGATCTTGGCGTGGCCTTCGATGCGGGTGACGGGATCGATGACGATGCGCTTGGTCATGAAGAGGGCGGGCGTTTACCCGAACTTGAGCTGCGCGCCCGTGAGCGCAGGCGCGTGGTCGAGGATATTGGTGAGCAGCGCCTTGATCCGTGGCGCCGGCGGCGGGCAGCCGGGGAGGAAATATTCGACGGGCACCATCTCGTGCACCGGCCGGACCTTGGGGAGCAGGACCGGCACGATGCCCGCGAGGGCGGGCCGCATCGGGTTGGCGTCCGCCGCCTCGACGTAGGCCCGCTGCAGGATCTGGTCCGTGTTCTTTTCGCCGAGCAGGTTCCGGAGCGACGTGACGTTGCAGGTGATGGCGCAGTCGCCAAACGAGACGAGGATCCGCGTCCGCGCCCGGATTTTTTGCAGGAGCTCGAGGTTGTCCTCGTTGCACACCGCGCCTTCGACGAGGCAGAGATCGACGCCGTCGGGGTACTCCTTGACGTCCATGATCGGGCTGTAGACCACGTCGACGCGGGCCGCGAGGTCGATGAGGAACTCGTCGAGATCGAGGAAGGACATGTGGCAGCCGGAACAGCCGCCCAGCCAGGCAGTGGCGATTTTTAGACGATCCATTGTTTCTTCTCCCGGGCGTTGGCGATGAATTCGAGCTTGGAGCGGTCGCGCTGGCTCTCGCCGGCGGTGTCGCCCTTGTGGAAAAGCGCGCCCGTCGGGCAGGCGAGCACGCACTTGCCGCACGAGGTGCACGTGGTCGAGTCGCCCCAGGGCTCGCTGAGGTCGTCGATCACGTGCGCCCGCGCGCCCCGGCCGGCGACGTTCTTCGTGCCCGCGCCCTCGATGTGCCAGCAGACGCGCACGCAGCGCGAGCAGAGGATGCAGCGGTTGTGGTCCATGCCCATGAACCGGTGCGAGGCGTCGACGCCCCACGACGGGTAACAGTAGTCGTAGCGCACGTGGTCCATGCCGAGCTCGGCGGCCAGGGCCTGGAGCTCGCAATGGCCGTTCGCGACGCAGACGGCGCAGACGTGGTTGCGCTCGGCGAACAGCAGCTCGAGCGTCATCCGGCGGTACTTGCGCAGCCGCTCGCTGTCGGTCGACACCTCCATGCCCTCGAAGATGCGCGTCGTGCATGCGGGCATGAGGCGGTTGTTGCCCTTGATCTCGACAAGGCAGAGCCGGCAGGCGCCGACGTCGTAGACGCCCTCGAGATGGCAGAGGGTCGGAATGGCGATGCCCGCTTCCGTCGCGGCCTGCAGGACGGTGGCATGGTTCTCGGCGCTGATCTGGGTGCCGTCGATGGTGAGGGTTTTCGCTGCCATGGGAAACGGTGGTTAGCGGACGTGGGCGGCGCGGGTCATCGGCATGGGCGGCACCGTGCCGTGGGCCTCATGCGGGTCGGGCTGCAGCAGCTCCTCGTATTCGCGGCGGAAGAACCGCAGCGTGCTGAGGACGGGATTGGGCGCGGTCTGGCCGAGGCCGCACAGGCTCGTGTGGCGCACCATGTCGCACAGCTCCTCGAGCCGGGCGAGGTCGCGTCGCGTCGCCTGGCGCGCGAGGATCTTCTCGAGCAGGTGGTGCATCTGCACGGTGCCGGCGCGGCACGGGATGCACTTCCCGCACGACTCGTCCATGCAGAACTCCATGAAGAACCGGGCCACGTCGACCATGCGGGTCGTGTCGTCCATCACGATCATGCCGCCCGAGCCCATGATCGAGCCGAGCGTCGTCAGCGACTCGTAGTCGACGGGCGTGTCGAGGTGTTGCGCCGGGATGCAGCCGCCGGACGGGCCGCCGGTCTGGACGGCCTTGATCTTGCCGCCGTCGGGGGCGCCGCCGCCCATGTCCTCGACGATCGCCCGCAGCGGCGTGCCCATCGGCACCTCGATCAGGCCGGTGTTCTGGATCTTGCCGGCGAGGGCGAACACCTTCGTGCCCTTGCTTTTCTCCGTGCCGATGCCGGCGAACCAGTCCGCGCCCCGGCGCAGGATCGGCGCGACATTGGCGAAGGTCTCCACGTTGTTGATGAGCGTCGGGCAGTCCCACAGGCCGCGCTCGGCGGGGAACGGCGGTCGCGGGCGCGGTGTCCCGCGCTTGCCCTCGACCGAGGCCATCAGCGCGGTTTCCTCGCCGCAGACGAACGCGCCGGCGCCGATGCGGATGTCGATGTTGAAATTGATCGGGGACTCGAAGATGCCGCTGCCCAGAAGGCCCGCGGCCTTGGCCTGGCGGATCGCGGTCTGGAGCCGGGCGATCGCGAGCGGGTACTCCGCGCGCACGTAGATGAAGCCCTGGTCCGCGCCGACGGCGTAGGCGGCGATCGCCATGCCCTCGAGCACGGCGTGCGGGTCGCTCTCGAGGACGCTGCGGTCCATGAACGCGCCCGGGTCGCCCTCGTCGGCGTTGCAAATGACATATTTCTTCGCGCCGGGCGACTTCGCGACGGTGCCCCACTTCAGCCCCGTGGGGAAACCCGCGCCGCCGCGACCGCGCAGGCCGCTGCGCACGATGGCGTCGAGGACGTCCTTCGGCTCCTTCTCCACGATGGCCTCGTACAGCGCCTGGTAGCCGTCGGCCGCAATGTACGCCTCGATCCGCTCCGGGTCGATGACGCCGCAGTTGGCCAGCACAATGGCGAGCTGGCGCGTGAAGAACGGCGCCCGGGGGTCGGCCTGCGCGAGCGTCGTCTGGCAACCCCGCAGGGCCGCGATGATCTCCGGCGCGTTCGCCGCCGTGACCTTGGCGAAGAGCGTGCCGGCCGGCTCGGCGGCCACGAGCGGGCCCTCGCAGCACAGCTTCATGCAGCCCACGCCGCGCACCTCGACCTCCTCCTGCAGGCCGGCGTCGGCGACCGCCTTTTCCAGCTGCTCCTTGACGCCCTTGGCGTCCGACGACATGCAGCCGGCGGCCATGCAACAGCGGAGGACGATCTTCTTCCGCGCGGCGAGTTCCTTCGCCTTGATCTGTTCGAGGTCGTTCAGGGTCATGGTTGCATCCACTGGTTGAGCTGGGCCACGGCGGACTCCGGGGTCTGGCGCGGGGTGACGGTGCCGTCATACACCACCGCCGGCGCGATGCCGCAGGCGCCGATGCAGCGCGCGGTCACGAGCGAGACCTTGTTGTCGGGGGTGGTGGCGCCGGCCTTGACGCCGGTGCGCTCCTCGACGGCGGCGAGGACGCGGTTGGCGCCGCGGACGTAGCAGGCGGTGCCGAGGCACACGACGCAGTTGTGCTCGCCCTTCGGCTTGAGCGTGAAGAAGTGGTAGAAGGTCGCGACGCCGTAGACGCGGCTGGCCGGCAGCTTCAGCTGCCAGGCCGTGTAACGCAGCACGTCGTTGTCCAGGTACCCGAAGAGTTCCTGCGCCTTGTGCAGGATCTCGATGAGCGCATCATGCCGGTGCTGGAATTTCTTGATGTGCGCCTCGAGGATCTTGAAGCGCTTGTCGCGCGCGGCCTGTTCGGCGAAGCGGGCGACGGTCCGGGACTTGGACGGGGCGGTCAGGAGGGCCATGGTGGTTCAGTTGGGTCGAAGACCGGCCGGCACGGCCAGGCGGGATGGGGTGCGACCGGCGGGAAACATTTCCGGGATTCCCCGCGCAGGGAACGGCGCGGAGTGGATGAGGCGGGACCTGGCTCGGTCGTGGCACCGGGCCACCGCTGCTGTGGCCTGGTTCATCACTTCGCATCCACTATGCCGGCGCGCCGCAGCCGCCGCTCACCATGCCTTGCGGAAAGCGCGGCGTTTCTTGCTGGTGTCTGTCACATCCGCCGGAGCCCCGGGAATCGAACGTCGAAGGGTGGAACCTCGGTCCAGTCGCGGGCGAACCTTCATCCCCGAACGCGGCGCGGCTGCACCAAGGTGCAGCCCTACGCGAACATTTTTCCCAATTCGAATCCCGTAGGGCTGGACCTTGGTCCAGCCGCTGGCCACGCCACCCGGCGCCGCCGCAGCCCGGGCTTGTCGCTGCGGCGCGGGCCCGTTAGGAATTCGTCCCATGTCCGACTATCGCGCCTTTCATGTGCCGGCCGAGTCGGCTCCCGCCGCCATCCGCCTGGAAGCCGCGGAGAGCCATCACCTCGTCGCCGTGAACCGCTGCGGCCGCGGCGACCCGGTCGTGGTCTTTGACGGCCGCGGCCACGAGTGGCTCACCGAGTGCGAGGACGCCAGCAAGGACAGCGCGGTGCTGCGGGTGAAATCCGCGCGGCCAGTCGCTCCCCGACCGCACGACATCACCCTCGCGCCGGCATTGCCGAAAGGCACGGCCATGGACGACATCGTCCGTCAGGCGACCGAAATCGGCGCGGCGCGCATCGTCCCGCTCCTGAGCGAACGCACGCAGGTCCATCTCGACGCGGACCGGCAGGACCGGAAGCTCGAGAAGTGGCGCGTCGCCGCGATCGAGGCGGCCAAGCAATGCGGCAATCCCTGGCTGCCCGAGATCGCGCCGATCGAACGTTTCGAGGCCTTCATCGCGACGGCGAAAATTTTCGACCTCAAGCTCGTTGCCAGCCTGCACGGCGGAGCGACCACGCTGAAGCAGGCCCTCGCGCATCACCGGGCGCGGGCGGGAGGGCCGCCCCGCCACGCCGTGTGGCTGGTCGGCCCCGAAGGCGATTTCTCCCCGGCGGAGATGACCGCCGCCATCACTGCAGGCTTCCAGCCGATCACGCTCGGCCCGCTGGTCCTGCGCAGCGACACCGCCGCGTGCTACGCCCTCAGCATCCTGAGTTACGAGCTGGGAAGCATGTAATCTCACGCCAGGGCGCCAAGCAGCCAAGGCGAGCTTTGCGCCTTGGCGCCTTGCCTGAGGCCAATTCTACCTCCGCGCCGCCAGATAATTCGCCACGTCGTCGCCCGATACGCGCCCGCCGGGGCCGGTGGCGGTGATGTCGGTCACCGCGGCATGGTCGAGGCCGGCTTCCTGCGCCAGCTTGATCGCACGCGGGGTCCACACGAGACGGGAGGTCTGAGGCTTGGGGCCCGAGGATCCTGATTTCCTTTCTCCGGCCTCGGGCGCCATGCCTCGCACCTCGAGGTGTTTCAGGCTTTCGTCGGAGGTTTCCATCCGGAAAAACGGCTGGCCTGACGCCTTGACCTCGCCCGCCTTGCCGTTGATGGCGACGATTGTACCGTCGGCCGGCGACTCGAAATCAAACGCGGATTTGTCGCTCTCGAGCTCCGCGAGCTTCTGGCCCTTGGCGACCTTCGCGCCGGGCGCGACCGCGAGGTTGATGATGGTGAGTTCGCTGACCGTCGCGCCCATCGCGGGCATGGGGACGTCGATGACAAAGGTGGACATGCGGGGATGTGTTGGGTTGGACACGATGGGCGGCGGGCCGGTTGCGTCAATTCGTTGCCGGCCGAAACGGCCAAATGGAGTAGGCCCGCACCGCTCGACCGGTGGGGCGGCGATTCCCCTTGCCGCATCCGGCGCGGAACGAAGTCCGCGCCCCACCCTGTCACCGCCGCACCGCCTTCCACACGGCGAGGCACGAGGCCACGAGATCGGGCAGCTGCGCGGTGGGAATCTGGTTGGGGCCGTCGGAAATCGCCTGGTCCGGATCGGGATGCGTCTCGATGAACAAGCCGTCCGCGCCCGCCGCCAGCGCCGCGCGGGCCAGCGGCGGCACGAACTCGCGCCGGCCGCCGGTCTTGCCCCCGGCTGCGCCGGGCTGCTGCACGCTGTGGGTGGCGTCAAAGACCGTGGGGGCGCCGAGCGCCTTCATCTGCGAGAACGAGCGCATGTCGACCACCAGGTTCTGGTAGCCGAAGGTCGTGCCGCGCTCGGTCTGCCAGACTTCCTTCGCCTCGCCCTGCTTCAGCTTGGCGAGCACGAATTCCATTTCCTGGGGCGAGAGGAACTGCCCCTTCTTGACGTTGACGACCCGTCCGGTCGCCGCGGCGGCGAGCAGCAGGTCCGTCTGCCGGCAGAGGAAGGCGGGGATCTGGAGCACGTCGCAAACCTTCGCCACCGGCTCGGCCTGCTGCCGCTCGTGGAAATCGGTCAATACCGGGAAGCCGAATTCCTTTTTGACCCAGGCCAGCAGGGCCAGCCCCTCCTCCATGCCCGGGCCGCGAAGGTTGCCGCCGGAAGTCCGGTTGGCCTTGTCGAACGAACCCTTGAACACGATGTTCAGCTCGCGGTGCTTCCTGGCCAGCTTCGTGAGCGTCTCCGCCGCCGCGCGGCAGACCGCCTCGCTCTCGAGCGAGCAGGGACCGGCGATGAGCAGGAGCTTCTTGGGATTATAGAGCATGGGGTGGAAAGTCCCGAAACCGTCATCCTGAGCGTAGCGAAGGATCCAGCAGGAGGAACGTTACGGTCGCAATGATGGATTCTTCGCTGCGCTCAGAATGACAGGCATCCGCCGGTCATCGTCCTTCCCGCCGCTTGATCGCGGCGGCGATGAACGCGGCGAACAGCGGGTGGGCCTGGTTCGGCTTCGACTGGAATTCCGGGTGGCATTGCACGCCCAGGAACCACGGGTGGTCCCGGGGCCGGAGTTCGCCCACCTCGACGAGGCCGCGCTTCGGGTTCCAGCCGCTGATCACGAGCCCGGCCTTCTCCAGCTGCGGCAGGTAGGCGTTGTTCACCTCGAAGCGATGACGGTGGCGCTCGGAGACGGAGTCGCGGCCGTAGGCCTTGCGCGCCAGCGTGCCGGGTTTGAGCCGCGTCTCGTAGGCACCGAGGCGCATCGTGCCGCCCTTCTGGACGACATTGCGCTGCTCATCCATGAGCGCGATCACCGGCTCGGTGGTCTTCTCGTCGAACTCCATCGAGTTGGCCTTCTTCAGGCCGACCACGTTGCGGGCGAACTCGATCACGGCCACCTGCAGCCCGAGGCACAGGCCGAAATAGGGGATCCCGTTCTTCCGCGCGTAGCCCGCGGCGGCGATCTTGCCCTCGATCCCGCGGTCGCCAAAACCGCCGGGCACGAGGATGCCGTCCAGGTTCTTGAGCTGCGCGAGCCCGGCCTTCGTCTCGAGCTCCTCGGCGTCGACGCGGACGATCTTCACCCGCGCATGGTTCGCGATGCCGGCGTGCGCCAGCGACTCGTAGACGGATTTGTACGCGTCCTGCAGCTCGATGTACTTGCCCACGACGCCGATCTTCACCTCGTGCTTCGGCGACTGGATGCGGCGCACGACTTCCGCCCAGACATTCTTGGGGTTCGCCCGCGCCTTGAGCCCCAGCTGCTGGACGACCTGATTGTCGAGCCCTTCCTTCTGGAGCATCAGCGGCAGCTCGTAGATCGAGGACCCGACATCCATCTCCTCGATGACCGCCTTCACCGGCACGTTGCAGAACATCGAGAGCTTCTCGCGCATCTCGGGCGACATCGGGTGGTCGCAGCGGCAGACGAGGAAATGAGGCTGGATGCCGATCTCGCGCAGTTTCGCGACGCTTTGCTGCGTCGGCTTCGTCTTGAGTTCGCCGGCCGCCTTCAGGAACGGGATCAGCGTGACGTGGATGAACACGCAATCGCGCGGCCCGACCTCGAGCGCGAACTGCCGCATGGCCTCGAGGAACGGCAGGCCCTCGATGTCACCGGTCGTGCCGCCGATTTCGGTGATGAGCACGTCGACGCCCTTGCCGCCGCCATAAATGCGGCGCTTGATCTCGTTCGTCACGTGCGGGATCACCTGCACGGTCTTGCCGAGATAATCGCCGCGGCGTTCCTTCGCGATGACCGCCTCGTAGATCTGGCCGGACGAAAGGCTGTTGTGCCGCGAGAGTTTGCCGGAGGTGAAACGCTCGTAGTGGCCGAGGTCGAGATCGGTCTCGGCGCCGTCGTCGAGCACGTACACCTCGCCGTGTTGGAACGGGCTCATCGTGCCCGGGTCGACGTTGAGGTACGGGTCGAACTTCTGGATGCGCACCTTGAGCCCGCGCATCTCCAGCAGGGCGCCCAGCGCGCCCGCCGTGAGCCCCTTGCCCAAGGAGGAAACCACCCCGCCCGTGACGAAAATATACTTCATCGCCCTTGGGTAAAAGCCGGCCCGGAACCATACACAAGAAAAAGGTGCTCCGGGGCTGATTTCCGGCCGGAGGCGAAGGCGAGGAAATGGTTTGCCGCTGGGCCCCGCCCGGGGTCAACGTCGGACCCGCGTGCAGTCGAAACCCTCCCTCCTGGCCTGGATCACCTGCGACGGCGTCCACATCGACCCGGCGTCCGGCAAACACACGATCCTCGGCGTGTTCTCCAACATCAAGGCGCGGTCGTTCCCGGTGGTGCACCCGTACATGGTGTGGTTCCTGACGCTGACCGATGTCCAGCCGGGCTCCCACCGCATCCGCATGTCGATGGGCCTCGATCCGACCAACCCGGCCGAGCTCCTCCACCGGGAGTTCGAATCGCAGAGCCCGCTCCACCGGATCAACCTCATCAACGAGCTGCGCAACCTTCGCTTCGAGCAGCCGGGCGACTACTCCATCCTGATCGAAGTCGACGACGAACCGATCCTCGCCACGAGCCTCACCGTGAGTTGAGCGCGCCGAGTTGTCGGGCGGGGGTCTCCGAACCCCGCCCCGCGTGATTGCATCCGCCCACCGGCGGGGGTCGGAGACCTCGCCCTGAAAATTTCGCTGCCCTCCCATGCCCTTCCCCACCTTCGATCTCATCGGCGTTGGCAATCCCATCATGGACCTCCTGGCCCACGTGCCGGAGGCGTTTCTGTCCCGGCACGTCGCCGGCGACAAGGGCGGCATGGTGCTGGTCGACGGCACTGACATTGCCCAACTGGTCGGCCGCCTCGACGGCGGCTACGCGATCGCCCCCGGTGGCTCGGCGGCCAATGCCACCCTCGGGGCCGCCCGGCTGGGCCTCCGCGCGACCTACGTCGGCAAGATCGGCGGCGACCCGACGGCCCGCGACTACTTCACGCACTTCACCGCCGCCGGCGCTGACGGTTCGCGCTTCAAGCACGCCACCCTGCCCAACGGCCGCTGCCTCTCGCTCGTGACGCCCGACGGCCAGCGGACGATGCGCACCCACCTCGGCGCCGCGATGACGCTCAGCCCGGACGAGATTTCCGCCGCCGATTTCGCCGGCGCACGCCATGCCCACATCGAGGGCTACCTGATGTTCAACCCGGCCCTCGCCGCCAAGGTCGTCGCCTCCGCGCGCGCCGCCGGGTGCACGTTGAGCATCGACCTGTCGTCCTTCGAAGTCGTCAACGTCGCCCGCGACTGGCTGCTCGCGCAAATCAAGCAGGGCGTCGACGTCATCTTCGCCAACGAGGACGAGATCCGCGCGCTGTTCGAGTCGGACGCCGCCTACGATGCGCAGGCGCGCCGGCTCGCCGGCTACGGCGGCATCGCTGCGGTCAAGATGGGCAAGGACGGCGCCTGGATCGCCCGCGGCGCGGAACTGCATCGCATCGAGCCCGTCAAGGTCGATCGCGTCGTCGACACCACCGGCGCCGGCGATGCCTGGGCCGCGGGTTTCCTGTTCGGCCACTTGCGCGGTCAATCGCTGGCCACCGCCGGCGCGATCGGCTCGCTGCTGGGCGCCGAATGCGTCCAACACCTGGGCGCCGCGATCCCCGACGTGCACTGGCCGCGGGTCCGCGCCGCCGCCGCCGCGCTGGCCGGCCGCTGACAGTCAGGCGGCAGGGTCGCCGCTGGCGACGACCTCGAATTCATTCCCGCATTGCGGGAAACTTCGGCCGCGGCAAGTGTCCCATCGGTGCCCCACCATGAAACCGGCCGGACTCAGCCTGCTCGCGCTGCTCGCCACCGCCGGCTGGGCTGACGAACCCGCCGCGCCGCCCGCGCTCGCGCGCACTTCCGACCGGCTGCGCCAGGAAATCCGCACCACCTTGCCCAAGTACGTCGCCCCTCCGGTGGTCGCTCCCGTCGCGACGCCGGCCGCCGTGCCTCCTCCGCCGCCTGACCCCGACGTGTTCGTCCTGCCGACACTAACCATCAAGGAAAAACGGCCGTCGAGCCACGACCCCGATGTCTGGCTGAGCGACCACGCGCTCAGGCAAAAGGCCCTGGTCGCCTACCGGACCTCGATGACCGACCTCGAATGGGCGCTCAACAGCTGGTTTATCCCGCTCTTCAGTGCGCCGCCCTCGGTTCGGGCCCGGGCATACTACCACGACCTGAAACTCCGTGACGAAATCGACCGCCTCCACCGGGTCATCAACGCGATCGGCCTAACGGACCGGGAAACGGCGGCGAAACTGAAAGACGCGATGGATCCGCGCAAGCTGCCGAAGGAGAACTGAAGCTGGTTGTAGGAGCAGTTCGCCGTAATTTGGCTGGAAACAATGTGGGAACCAACTGTCCTATCCAACAGGACCCCCTGCATGAAAAATGCCGCCATTGCATCCTTGTTGCTCGCCCTGATGGCGGGCTTGGCCGCGGACGAGACGCCCCCCGCGGCCGCCAGCGCTGCACCGGTGCCGGCAAATCCGGTCCCGGCCGCCCCGGCTGGCAAGAAACCCGACGCGTCCAAGCCGTCGGATCCGGTCCCGGCTGCCGCGACGAAACCCGCCACGGTTTCCCCGGAGCTGTCCCTGAAACTGAACTCCGTCATGCCCAGCTACGCCCCGCCGCCGCCGGAGAAGCCGAAGCCCGTCACCGTCGACCCGGACGTCCTTGAGCTGCCCAAGATGATTGTCCGCAAGCCGCGCCCGCGGGTGAAACTCACCGACGAGATCGTGATGTCGCGGGACGCCTTCAATGAAAAGCTGGCGAAAGAAAACCTCGGCTCCTTCGATCGCAATTTCCTGAACAAGTTCACCCTGCCGTTCTTTGGCGTGTCCGCCCAGGAACGCGCCCGCGACGAGTACGAGCGGAAGAAGCGGGAGGAACTGGCGGAAGAGGTGTCGCGCCTCGCCAAAGTCGGCGCGGTGGTCGACCCCGACGGCGCCAAGGCCCTGAAAGATGCCGCGAGCAAGCCGTGAGCGGGTCACGGGAACGCGCTGGCCTCCGCGCGTTGAATCGCGACGCGTCTGCGAGGTGATTCTGCCTCGGGTGGAGGGCCGGTCTCCCAACCGGCCTTCAGGACCCGGGACGGTCGGCCGGAAGGCCGACCCTTCGGCGCCGTGGGGTCAAGTCGCCCCACCTTTCGTTTCGCCCAGCAACTCCCGCACAATCTGCTCCCACTCGGCGTCGAAACCGCCTTGCGCCATGGGTCGCCCGGCGCGCCGATACCAATAGCCTGCATTGGCACCGTCACCCTCCTTGCGATGCAGGTAGGCGTGCACCCAGTCGCCGTCGGCGCCGGCCGCCTCCTGGGCCAGGCGATGCGCCTGCTCCCAGTCACCGTGCGCGTCATGCCACAGAGCAAGCAGCGCGCGCGACAGTCCCGTCGGCGGGACGGACCGGCCATCGCGTGCGGCCCGGGCAAAGCTCTCAAAATCCATCGGCATGATCCTGCTCCAC
>DATJES010000029.1:0-114415 GCA_035496355.1 Lacunisphaera sp.
TTTCAAGCCTTGGAACCAGCCGACCTCGAGCCTTGGCATCAGGCCCAGTTCGAGCTGGAACTGCCGGCTGTTGCCGATGGCGGCGTGCTGGGCTTGGACGCTCAGGGCGAGTTCGCCCGCGGGCTGGATATCCGGGGTGACAATCTGGTTGAGCCCGACGAGGGTCGCGTGCAAGGCCGATGTCGCGGGCCCCAGGGCGAGCAAAAGCAGGAGGAAAACGCCCGGGCCGCGCGAGCGGTTGGCGCGGGAAAGGGGGAGCATCGCGGAATTTTCTCGATTGGGCATGCGCTGGCGAGGGGAAACCTGTGGGACGTCCACGATGACGCGTCGAACCCAGGTTACGCGCCGGCGCGTCAGCGGCGAAACAGCGCGATGACGACGAGCAGCGCGCCGGCGGCGAGCACGACGTTGGCGATCCGGCCGGCGTTGCGCGTGAACCACCCGGGCGGGCGTTCCATCTCGCCGCCACGGCCGACGCCCTCCGTTTTGCGTTCATCGAGCAGGTGTTGGCGATAGCGCGCCAGCCGGCGTCGCGCCTCGGAGGCGAAGCCGCGCAACGCCAGTCCCGCCACGACGAGGGAAAAGCCCACGGCGAGCAGCGTGTCGCGGTCCATCACGGCAGGAATTCCACGCGGTCGCCGACCCGGATCGTGCCGCGCTTGGTTTCGTGAATCAGGTTCGTGCCGAAGATGACGTCGCTTGGATCCCGCGGATCGCGCCGGAACGTGGCCAGCGTGCGCAACGGTTCCTTGCCGCGTTCGCCGGTGAACTGGTCGGTGGTCGTGATGATGCAGCGCGCGCTCGGCCCGGCGCTGCGCAGGACGATGTCGCCGACCCGTGCGCGGGTCCAGTTGTCCTCGGCGAAGGCCGCGCAATCGGTGACGACCAGATTGGGGCGAAAGCGGTTCATCGGGACCGGCTCGCCGTGGTTTTCCTGGATCCGGTCGTTGAGTTCATTGAGGGAGGCCTCGCTGATAACGAGAATCGGCACGGCGTCGGCAAAGGTGACGAGGTCGCCCGGGTGCGCCGCGGCCTTGAGCACCGGGCGGGCGAAGCGCTCGCCAATGCGAACCAGCCGGCAGTCGAAGCCGAGGAATTCGGTCAGCCATACTGCGGCCGGGTCGCCGCAATCCTCAGCCTGCAAGCCTTCGCTTTTCCAGACGCTGACGGTGCGCATTGGCGCCGCGGAGTCCGACGCGGTCGGAACCTCGATGGCGCCGGCTCCGTCCGCGGACAGCGTCAGCATGCCGTGCTCCAGTCGCGTCGCGATCCGCGCCATCCGCGGTGCTCCGCGCTGGGTCTGGAATTTGCCGTTGACGTCGACGACCATGAAGCGCCGGTCGCCGACGAAGCCCAGTTCGTCGACTTCGGCCGACGGCAAGGCGTATCCGCGGAGCGATTTGACTGGGTAGATGAAGAGGCCGGAGACCTGCATGGGGAAAGCTAGAAGCTGTAAGCGATAGGCGGTAAGCGATCGGCAGTAAGCGATAGGCGCAGATTGCCTGGGCCTAGGATTTTCGCCGATACGTTGCGAGGTAGTGCTGCACGCCGGGCGTGGTGGTGAAGGAGGTTGGTGCGGTGCCATCGAGCCCATAGCAGACCCGCAGGCGATCGCCGGCGAGTTGCAGGATGCATGGGATGACGCGGCCGGCGTTCGGGCCCTGGGTGCCCGTGAGCGTCAGCGCCGGTCCCGCGAGCACGTAAGTCCCCAGGTCGGCGACCTGGCCGGCGAAGCGGACGATGTAGGACGAGTCGGTCAGCTCCAATTCGACCCGGAGCGCCAGCATCTCGGGCGCATCCTCACCCGCGAGCTCGGCTTTGATCATCTCCCAGCGGCCGGCGAGCGGCGGACTCATGCGTCCGGTGCCTTCAGCTCCGGGGCCGTGAGCGCTTTCGGGGTTTCGTCGACGAGACGCGGCTCGATCACCTTCTTGTCGGAGCCGCCGCCGAGCCGCTCGAGCTTGCGGCCGGTCACGAGGACGCGGCCCTCGACGGAGTACACGGTGCTGTTGTAGGCGGTGACCGCCTGGGTGAGGCGCTGGCCGAGATTGTCGAGGTTCTCCGCCACGGTGGCGACGCGCTCGTGCAGTTCGACGCCCAGCTTGCGAATTTCGTCGGCATTCTTCGACAGGCTTTCCTGTTTCCAGCCATACGCGGCGGCCTTGAGCAGGGCGATGAGCGTCGCCGGCGACGCGAGGATGACGCCGACGCTGGTGCCGCGCTCGAAGAGATCAGGCTCGTAGCGCAGGGCGGCGCTGTAGAACGCCTCGCCGGGAATAAACAAGACGACAAATTCGGGGGCCGGCTGGATGCTTTTCCAATAGGCCTTGTTGCCCAGAGCGTCGATGTGGGTGCGGACGGCCCGCGCGTGCTCGGCGAACTTGGCCTTGCGCAGGGATTCGTCGTTGGTCTCGAGCGCCTCGAGGTAAGCTTGCATGGGCGCCTTGGCGTCGACGGCGATCGATTTGCCGCCCGGGAGGCGGACGATCAGGTCGGGACGGACGTCGCCGGCGGCGGTTTGTTGCACGAAGTCGACGTTCTCGAGCATCCCGGCCAGTTCGACCACGCGCTGGAGCTGGATCTCGCCCCAGCGGCCGGCCGTCGAGGTGGAGCGCAGGGAGCGGGAGAGCTTGGTGGTCTCGGACTGCAGCGAGGCGTTGGTGACGGCGAGGCCCTTCAGCTGTTCGGTCAGGGAGCCGTAGGCCTGTTCGCGGGCTTTTTCGAGGGCGGCGATCTTGGTGTCGACCTTGTCCAGCGAGTCCTTGATCGGTTTCACCAGCGAGTCGCCGGCATGCTTGATGAACTCGGTGCGGTTGTCGCGCAGGGCGTCGGCGGCGAGGGCCTTGAAGGTGTCGGTGAACTGGACTTGCGCCTTGGCGAGGGCGTCGCGTTCCGCGCCGAGGAGGGTGTCGAGCCGGGCCTTGTCCGCCTGCAGGGTGGCCAGCTGGGCGCGGAGGCCGGTCAGGTCGGCCTGCGCCTGCGCGGCTTGGTCGCCGGCGAGGCGCGCGCGTTCGCCCAGCGCGGCGGACTTGGCCCGCGCGATGAACCAGCCGAGGGCGGCGCCGACGGCCAGGCCGACCAGAATATAGGCGATCTCCATGGCGCGGATTAATGCCGCGAAACACAGCCCGGGCAAGCCCGGTCAATCACGACCTGCATCCATCCCGCGCTGTGGCGGTGAACGGAGTCGCCGTCCTACCGCAGCGAGCCGAACGAGATCTGGATATCGGTCCCGCGGATGCCGGGCCCGGCCTGCAGGGTGCCGCCGTGGAGGCGCAGGATCTCGCGTGCGAGGAAGACGGAGAGGCGGCCTTGGTTGGGCGTGGCGCCGGGCTGCGGGAGCGGCAGGGTGCCGTCGAGCTCCATGTGTTTGCCCTCGATGGTGATGACCGCCATGCGCTGCGGCGAGCCCTCCTCGCCGACGGTGCGGAGGGTGAGGATGAGGTTCCGGGTTCCTTCGTCCAGGCGGTTGGCGCCGATGGCGTCGAGGATCGCGCCAAAGGCGAACTTGATCAGGTTGGCATCGATCTGGAACACGACCTCCTCCTCGGAGAAACGCGTGGTCATGCCGCGGGCGGTGGCGAGTTCCGTGAGGAGTGGCGTGAGATTCGTCGACGCGGGCTGCGGCTGGGCCACCTCGCCCAGCAGGGCGGCATGCTCGGCGAGGCGCTCGAGCTTCTTGACTTCGGTCGTGAGCGCGACCTCGTGGGCCAGGGAGGCCGCGGTCGTGGCGGTGGCGCCGGCCGCGGGCACCGGCGGATTGCTGTTGCGGGAGAGCAGCTGGGAAAAGGTGACGAGGGAAACGAGGGGATTGGAGATCTCGTGGCTGAGTGTCAGGCTGAGGTTGCGGAACAGGTCGCGGCGGTGCTGTTCGTACTCGGCCCGGATGCGCTCGATTTCCGGGGCCGCCTCCTCCCAGAGCACCCAGACGCCGTCGACCTCGGGCGCCGGCCCGGCCTTGACCCGGAAGCGATACGGCGTGCGTGCCGGCTGGACGACGACCTTGCCGAGGTGCAAGGCCTCGCTGGCGACGGCGCGCACCTCCACCGGCAGGTCGGTGCTGGTCAGCTCGGTGCGGGAAAGGACGCGGGAACCGGACAGGTATTTGGCGTGGAGGTGGACGGCGGTTTCGGCCCGGCGCAGTTCCTCGATCTCGGCGGAACGCTCGAGGCAGCGCTCGAGCAGGCGAGCGTGGAGGACGGCGCGAAAGACGTCATATTCGCGATAGGGCGCGCCGTCGGCCCGCGGGCCCAGGGCCATCCAGCCGGCCAGCTGGCCGCGCGTGTGCAGCGGGATCACCAGCCGGGCGCCCCAGCTCTGCATCTGCTGGCGAACCGGCGCATCGACGGTCGGGTCGTCCGGGGCGGCAAAGTGGGAAGGATCGAGCGCCGCCGGATGATCCTCGAGCCAAAGGGCGAGGGGATGGCCGGCTTCGCAGCGAAAATCCTCGTCATCCGAGACGAAGGAATCGAAGCGACGGAAGAAGAAAAGCACCTTGCCCGCCTTGAGGTTGTACCGGCCGGCGCGCCGGAATTCCTCGATGAGGCGGTCGCGCTCGCCGAGGTGGTGCAGCGCGCTTTCGAGAAAATCCCAGGATTCGGGCGGCTCCGCGGCGGGAGCGGTCACCTGTCGGGGGAAGGGCGATTCACTGCGCCGCGTGCGCTCGAGTGCGCTCTGCAGCTGGGCGTTCTTGTCGGTGATCTCCTCGAGCAGGCTGACGACCTCGCCGAGCCGCACGCGGCTCTCGTCATAGCTGAGGAAAATGCGCGCGATCCGGTTTTGCCGGGCCTGCTCGAACGGAACGCTGTGCGGCTGGCCAACGAGGACGGTCAGGGTGCCGGCTCCGCCGGAGAGGCGCGTCCGCGGATCGTTGATATCCGTCACCCACACGCGGGATCCGGAGCGCTGCAATTCGCGCTGGAGGTCGGCGGAGCGGGCGAACGCGACGGGCTCGCGGGGGAGGAGTTGTTTTTTCCATGCGGCCTCGAGGCCTGGATCCGGAGTGGTCAGGATGAGTGTGGCGGGCATGGAAAGGTTATGCGGAAAGTAGCCCCGGGTCGGCCGATGTCCGGGACTATGATGGTCGCATGATGTTCGTGCAGGATATCGGCGCAGACCGCAAGCCCAAGGCCCATGCCCTTGGTCTTGGTGGAGACAAATGGGTGGAACAGCCGGGCGCGTTGCTCGGGTGGAATACCCGGCCCGTTGTCCGAGACCTCGAGGATGATGTTGCCGTTGGGGGAGCTGCGCGTGCGCAGTTCGACGGTGCGTTCGCCTTCGGTCTGCTCCAGCGCCTGGAACGCATTGATGAGGAGATTGAGCAGCACCTGGCGTATCGCGCTGGCATCGGCCCACACGGCGTCCTCACTGGCCTGAAGCGCGGTCGACATCGCCACGCGGGCCTCGTTGGCGCGGGTCAGCATGAGCTCGACCGTTTCGCGCACGAGAGCGTGGAGGGAGATGCGCTCCATCTGGTGCCGGCGGGGATTCGAGAGGTCGAGGAGCTGTTGCGTCAGGCTGTCGATGCGGTCGACCTCGGCGGGAATGAGGAGGTTGAAGCGCCGTCGAAATTCCATGTCGTCGAAGCGCGTCGGCAGCAGGTGGGCGAAGGTCTTGATCGAGACGAGCGGGTTGCGGATTTCGTGCGCGAGGCTGGCACCGAGGAAGCCGATGGTGGCGAGCTGCTCCGACTGGCGCGCCTGCAGGGACAGGCGCGAACGCGCCAGAATGTTGTCCATGAACTCGGCGATTTCCTGCAGTTGCTGGACCTCGGGGTAGGTGAAGGGGCGGTGGTTGGTCTTGATGCCAAGGGCGAGGAGGAGCGACGGGGCGGGGCTGCCCCGCGGCGCGGTGACCATGACGCCAAGGTCGAACTCGGTGAGAAACTGGCGAAGGTCGACGAGACCCGGCTCGGCCCGCTGGCGCTGGAGGCTTTCCGGCGTGGTCCAGCCGCTCTTGCAGAGGGCGGCGTAGCCCGGCCGATCCTTGTTGAATTCGAGGTCGCCCGAGACATAGACCTCGCCGCTGTCGAAAAGGAGATTGGCCTTGAGCGTCTGGCCCCACGTGCGCAGGAGGGTCTCGAATTCGGCCACGAGCTTGTCGGGGCTCGGCTCGCTCCGGGCCAGCTCGATTACCGTGCGGCGCGTGGCTGCGAGATTCTGTTCGGGGCTAAGTCGAAACAAGTCCTTCGACTTGCGCTCAAGGTAAAAGGCAAGCGTGCTTAATGTCGCGACGCTCACGACAAGATTAGCAGGCGGTTCTACCCATGCTTCCAGCGCGCGAGTTAGGAAAAGAATACCAAGACAAAGCAGCCCAATAAATCCCACTCGTTGTCCCACCGTTAAGAACACCTGGCGAGCATCGAAAACCCGGTGAAATGTCACTGCCCAAGCGGTCAGAGCATAGAACGACAGAAACACCAAGGGACTTAGCCTGGAGATGAAAGGTATTCCCCAGTAGGTGCCCACGCCCGTTAGCAAAACTACAAACAGTGCGGCCAGGCTTGCATTGATTGCAAGTATCTGGAGTTCGACCTGTCGCACACCTTTCTCGTGGCGAATTTTTTGATACGATGTGACTACTAAATAGGAGTATAGAACTATACTGATAATTCTATATATTACATAACCCGGACCTCTTATGTGATTGATTGGCGTTGAATCCGAAGGCAAGTAGAAGTTGGAAAAACAGAGAACGCATAAGATGGTGCCAATCCCGAACCAGATCCAAGACTGGTATATCGTCTTTTCCTTTCGCCCTTCAGGCGTTAATACTGACTCCCGGAGTAGCCAAATTATCCACGGAAAGAAGGACGCTAGGCCCGTATTGGCCCGAAGCCATGGTGCAGGGTTAACACTGCCATCTATTGCGAACTGCAGGCCGGCCGAATAGGCAGCTTGGACTAACCAGATCCAGACCGCCACGAGAATAGATGCAAAGGCGAATACCTGGTTGAGAAACCGTCGTGGGTTCGCGTAGAAGACGCCGGTCCCGATCACCAACGAGAAGATTGCTGTGAGAAGAAAGATGGCTGTCATACTACTTCTAGAACCATACAGCTGTTATTACCTGAAATACCGTGGGCATTGATCAGACACGTGTCGGTCCGGAGTCGACGACTTACGGAGGCTAAGTTAAGCGGACAACTTGGGTCGGGTGTCGTCCAGTTTACAGTTGGTGGAATAATACCGTGCCGCATGGTAAGGGCGGCGCTAGCAACTTGGATCGCACTCGCGGCCGCCAGCGGGCTACCGATGGCGCCTTTAATTGACGTCACGGGGATTGAATCGAGTGCGTTTCCGAAGAATCGTTGAAGGGAACTGGCCTCAATTCTATCGATGGATTTGTGTCCAGGTCCCCACGCAGAGACGAAATTGATGTCATCTGGGGAAAGTTGCGCATTTGCGACAGCTAGCTGCATTGCCTCACGCCACCCGCTGCCCACCTCGTTGGAGTGATCATGCGCGGTTCCATAACCCGTAATATATGCAAGGGCCGGCCGTGGACTTGATTCGGGTTCCAGAACGAACATGCATGCGCCTTCGCCGATCACACCGGTCGTCCGCCACAAGTCGAATGGCCGACATATCTCCGTCGGATTATCTGCGGTCCTTGGAGATAAGTCGGCGAGCCCCAGTTCGAGCATTGGGTGATAAAACAGTGGAGCTTCCGAGCCGCCACAGAGAACAAGCTCTGACTGCCCGGTCGCGATATACTCGGCGCCGCGAGCAACTGCATCGAGCCCGGAACAACATGCCGTTTGCAATGATTCAATTCTGGATGGTACGTCAAGGAAACGAGAAATCTTGTCGGTCACGGCGACAGAGAGCCCAGTAAGAATAGAGCTTATTAATCCGAACTGAGGACCCATCGCGGCAACGTTCTGGAACGTTTTCTCAATTCCCTCGCAATCCATCAGTGTTGTGCCGGTGATAATGACAGGATTTATGTCCGCCAAATCACGAGGATCTAGTCCCGCATCTCGGAGGGCCAAAATCGTTGCAGCCACCGCGAACTGAGTATGCCGCGGGATACGCCTCGGTAGTTCGGACGGAGCGTATGTCTGCAACCTAAACCCGATGACTTCGGCTCCAACGAAGGGTCCCGCTGCGGGATCAAACCGGGTGATAGCGCAAACGCGGCTGATAGGCTCATTGATGCCTCGAAAGAAATCCTCTCGCCCAATGCCGGCTGGTGTAACGGGTCCGATCCCGGTAATCTTAACGCGACGGCGCATGGACGAGTCGCTGTAGGCGTGTGATAGTGGTGAAAATCACCGGATGTGCGTTCAAGGGAAGACGGCTAGGAACCGTGTCAACGGAAAGTGCGAAAGCTGTGGCGAACCATTGCCTCGCGACCCGACGTGATCACCGAACCTCACAATCACACATGGCGGACATCGCCGGGCATCGCAAGCCTCGGGTATCGCAAAAGGCATTGCTTCCGGTTGGTGGCAAACCCACAAGTGAATCATGTCGCCTGAGGATTTTGAGGCTCGCATCATAGCATGGGCCAGTCAGCAGAAGGATCTGGCCGCACTTGTTCTAGCCGGTTCGCGCGCAGGCGACCAACAGAAGGTGGATGGCTGGTCGGACTGGGACTTTCATTTGATCAGCAAACGGCCAGAGCGGTACCAGAATGCCGATTGGGTCACCGAGATAGCCCCCTGCTGGTGCGCGCATTCAGAAAGGACTCCACGAGGCGTGATCAAGGTGAGCGCCGTTTTCGAGGAAGGCCTTGAAGCGGACTTCGTCCCGTTGGCGGCATGGCAGATGAAAGTGGTTTATTGGGCAATGAGACGTCCCCAGTGGCTCAATCTCATGCCCAATCGACTTTGGCGCGGCATTCTTGAAACCCGCCACTTTTTGTTGGGCTCGGGATACCGGTTGCTTGTCGGCAGCGCGGATTGGGAGCGGCGGTTGGAGGCGTTGCAGCTTTCCTGGCCGAGCAAGGAATTGTCTCCGGCCGAGATCAAGAAACATGCCGATGCGTTCTGGCAGAAGTCTGTCTGGGTTTTCAAAAAGATCGCGCGACCCGAACCGCGTTCAGCCATGCATTGGCTTCACCTGCTGGTGGTGAATCACGTTTACGCGATGCTTGAAGAGGAAGCGCGCCTAGCCGGCCAAATGCCACGGCCCGAGGCGCGAAAAGCCGAATCATGGCTGGACGAAAGGCGTCTCGTGCAAACGACGTTTGTCACCGGGCCGGACCCGCGCGTCTTGGCGAAGGCCTTGCTGGGACAAATCAGCCTCTTCCGTGAAGTGAGCGAAAGCGTCGCCCGGCAACGCAAGGTTGCGCTGCCGGATTATCGATCCGTCGAACAGTGGCTACGCAGCAACCTGGAGACGATCGCAGCCGCTGAATCTGGCTAATCCTTCGCCAGCGGAAACTCGAAGGTGAATACGGTTCCGCTACCGGGATTGGAATCGACTCTCATCTCCGCATGATGGGCCGCTGCGATGTGGCGGCATATGGTGAGGCCAAGACCCGTGCCATGCGCTTTGGTGGACGTGACAGGCTTTTTCAATATGACGGCCAGCGTCTCGGGTGGCAGCCCCGCACCATTGTCGGTCACCGAAAGAACCACATGGGCAGCCTTCTTTTGAACCTTGAGAACCACGCGTGTTGCCCCCGCCTCGAGCGAATTCTTAATCAGGTTCTGCAGCACCCGCATGATTTCGAAGCGGACTCCGACGATCATGCCGCCTTCATCGCCTTCGACTTCAATGCGCGGCGAATCGAAGAAGAGCACCGAACGCGCCTCGCGCGCCGCCTGGCACAAATCGAAAGTCTCGCTCTTGACGATATGCCGCGAGCTTTGGCGCCAGGACTCGGCCAGGTGCAGGCAAAACGAAGAACAATTCTCGAGTCGTTCGGCGTAATGAAGGATGCGCGCCATCGAGGGCGTGCCATCGGAAAGGTGGCGGGCTTCGTCGAGCAGCATGTTGGAATAGCCGATCGTTACGACGAGCGGATTGCAGATGTCATGTACCATCTCGGCCGCGGCCTGGCCATAACCAACCTGCATCTGGTGTTTCTTCTGCTCCAGTTTGACTGACTCGTAGACGCTCTCGAGATGCTTGAGGAGGGCGGTCTTCTTCCTGCGTTCCATCGCTTCGCCGGCATGCCGGCGGACCGTCTGTTGGAGGACGTCGACATCGAACGGCTTCTTAAGATATTCATTGGCGCCGAGGCTCATCGCCGCTTGCGCCGAGGCGAGCGCGCCATAACCCGTCATCATGATGACCGCGACATCGGGATCCAGCTTGCGCAATTCCTCCAAGCCTTGGATGCCGTTCTTCTGCGGCATCCTGATATCCATGATAACGACGGCGAACGGGTCGGCTTTGAGCAACTCCAAGCCCCGATCGACTCGATCAGCAGTCTGCACTTCGAATTCATCCTGCAGCAAGTAGCTCATGCTTTCGCGCGGGCCGAGTTCGTCGTCGATGACGAGCACCTTGGGTCGTGCGGCAGTAGCGGGGGAGGAGGTCAGGGGCGCATCGAGCATGACGGATGAGATGTTCCGGAAGCGGAAGCTGGACCGCAGGGCCAGGTTTTGCAATCAGAAGCTTGAACATAGGCGAAAGACCACGGCAACCTGCCGTTGCCGCGATCACCGCTGGCGCGAAGTTGACTGTTGATCAGACAAAGGCGGCAAATAATGGTAGCCCGTTTTGGGAATCACGTGAACCACTGTCCGAATCTCGATTCCAATGCGGCTGAATGAGGTTCCTACCTTTGCGAAAAGCACGCGCATGTTTGTGGTGTCGCCGGCGAATGCACGTTCGAGTATTTCGGAGTAAAGGGTGCCATAGGCGACGACCTTCCCCGGAGCACGGGCGAGGATCTGAATGAATTCAATTTCCTTGGGAGTTATTCTCACGCTCCGGCCGGCATATTCGATGCGGCGTTCCTGGGGGAAGACAGTTGCCCCAGCGAAATCAAATTTGGGCCTGGAACCCATTTGGCGGTCAAGGCTTGCCGTGACTCGTGTCCTATATTTCGCGAGATACTCGACCAGAACATCCATTCGGACGGGGTCGCGCAGGACACAAGCCGCGCCAAGCGCGATTTGCCGTCCTTCTTCCTTTGAGCTAAAGCCGGCAGGAGCCAAAACCAATACTTTCGCCCCGGTTGGGTTCACAGGATCGTTTAGGAGTGCGAGAATCTCGTCGGAGTACCCGTCGGATAGCTGATGGCGGGTCACCACCGCGCGGGGCAACGTTTTCCCAAGCAATTTGCCGAAACCAACAATGGACGAGCAGACCTGACATGGCCAAGAATGGCTTTCGCATAGCCCGGCTACGGCCGCGGCTTCTCTTTTGGAGTTGGACGCGATGAATATCACGCGGACCTCAATCAGGCTTCAGGATTACGATCACACGGAAGCGTCTTGCTTACGCTGGAAGAGCAATGAGCATCTCGTATCGAACTGCATGGGGGCGGATGCCAAAGCCAAGTACCCCCTTGCACTTCTGTAGCCCGAGCAACAATCCCCGGCTAGGAATGCGCAGTGAATTCACGGGTTCACCGCGTACCCACGCTCCCAACTCAGCTGATTCGGAAGCCGCTGCAGTCGATCTTATATTGATAATCACGCCAGAACGCGCGATCGATGCGTGCTTTCGATTAATCCAAAGGAAGTGCTTGCGTGCAGGTTCGTCAAAGATGGAGTCCAATGCGACCATCTCCCGGCATGTGACCTGGGTAGTGGATCCTTCGGGGGCCAATTCCAACGCATTGCACAGGGCCGGCACCAACATCAGCAGGAAGTCCATGCCGGTCAGCCCAACTGCAATAACAGTTTTTTGGAGAGACGAAAGATCGATGGCCTTTTTTTGTTCATCGGCCCTCGCGAGGCGAAGGCTGATCGCCATTGCGTGTTTGATCCCCACGTCGATCAGGGCTGGAGAGCATTCGCGATCCGCATACGCGGAGTTGAAATACCCCTCGACGATGTCGGTTGCCGATTGAAGGTATTTGCGTGCTTCCTGCAGCCCGCGGTTGATCCCGGCCAAAGCTGGATCTGTTTGCCTGAGTTTTTCGATGGAGACGCTTGTGCTCAGCAACAACGCTTGAACGGTGGTCAACAGGTTCGCCGACTGGAGCAGCGCTTCTCGGGCTGATTCAGACGCGGTCGACTCAACGTCTCTTTCAATTCGGGCTACATCTAGGTCCTGCATGATCGGTGCGGTCTCTTGAGCCAAGGCCAGTTCACGCCGTCGCATTCGAGTTCGCTGCACCCACTCCGGCAGTCGCTTTTCAAAGCCCAAACGATCGGGAAGCGGTTTCGAAATGAGCTCCAATACCTGCAGTGGAATGGCTCTGCGCAAGTTCTCTTCCGAATCGAAGCCCGTCAAAATGACAAATCCAAGACCTGGATCGGATTTTCGGGCCAACTCGATGAACTCGAGTCCATCGATGCCAGGCATGTGGATGTCGACCAGGCAAAGATCAAAGGGTTCTCGCGCAATGGCTGCCAAGCCCTCGTCTGGTGCAAAAGCTGAGACAATATTACAGATACCGGCCGTCCGAAGTTTGACTGAGGCATGAATCTGGCGCTCGTCGTCCAGAAGCAACACCCGCGGTGTAGTCAGGTCGGCTGTATCGGGCTTCATTAGTTGGCGATACTGATCGGCCCAAAATCAGCAGTAGGGAGATAGGAACCAACCTAAGGGCAGGAGGCAACTGAGTTGTTTGTATTCGACGCGATCGGGGAGGCGCCTGAGTTACGGGGCAAAACGACCTTGAACACGGTGCCGCTGCCTAGCGCCGTTCGAACCTCGATCTCGCCTTGATGGAGGTCCGCAATCTTGCGACATATTGCGAGGCCCAATCCTAGTCCCCGGACTTGCTCACCGGTATCTTTGGTGGTGAAGTATGGCTCGAATATTCGCGCCAAGTGCTCATCAGCTATCCCGGTGCCAGAGTCACTGACCGAAAGATACACCCTGTCATCTATTGCCAGACCAGCCGCGATCTCCACAGTCGCTCTCTCCGAAGACGCGTCGATCGCATTGTGAATCAGATTTACCAAAAGGCGCTGAATTAGCGCCGGATCGACTGTGAACGACAGGCCTGGGCCCAGGCAGGTTGCCAGGCGCACCTGTTTGTCACCCGCACGAGCAGCGGCTGTATCCAGCGCGGCCCAGACCACCCGCTCGACTGTCGCCGTCTTGAACTCTGGGACCAGCTGGCGGGAAAAAAACAGACTCTCGCGGATGTACTCCTGCATGACAGAAATCGAACGGGTGGCGGCTCGATGCACGTCCGCTTCGGCTGAATCAGGCGGATCCAGCCCATCTCGATGCATCAGATACGACGATACGGGAGTCGTGAGATTGTTCAGATCATGAGCCAAACCACGAGACATCATGGCGGCCGACTCTAACCTTGATAGTCTGGCCGCATTGGCCGATAGCCGGGCATGACTCAGGATATTGTCCATCAACTCGGCGATCCTGACCAATAGCGTGATGTCCGGGTAGGTGAAAGGACGCAGGCTCTGCCGCGGTCCAAGTAACATAATAAGCGAGGGAGCGTCGCTACCGGGGGGAACTGCAATCAAGGCCGCCGTACCTGAACGCGCCATCCAGTTCAGAGTTTCCAGTATCGGCTGATCGGGCCGGAGACGCTGTAAGTATTCGGGCGTGATCCAACCTTGGCGGCACCAAGATTTTAAACCAATAGCCGCGAGCTTTCCCCGGCACAATTCCATGTCCATCTCGCGCGCAGCTAACAACTCTGCATCCTCGATATTGAAGCGTTCTCGGAGGAACTCTTCAAACAATGTACGAAGCTTCTCCGGGTTCGCTTCTGTCCTTGCCCACGCAATGATCTTTGCCCTTGGTTCAGAAAGCTGAAGATCCGGATCGAGCCCGAGCCATCTCCGAGTCAATAGATCGAAGTAATATACAACTACCCCTGCGACAACAGCGCCAAGAATCTGAGTCAGGGACTGTGGGAGAATGTATACAAATATCCGACTAAATTCAAATGCGCCAACACCCAAAACGGTGAGCAGCATAATTCGTTGACCGATAGTGAACATCCATTGTCGTGCATCAAAGATCCTGTGATAAACAAGGGCCCAAGCCAGAACGCCGTTTAGTGAAAGGTAAATGATGGGACCTAATCGGCGAAGAAATGAAAGATGAAAGATATGGCCGGTAGCACTGAGTACTATAATTAGGACGCAAGCAGCAGAGATGTTGATCACAAAGAATTGGAGCTCGATTCGCTTAATTCCAGTGGCTTTTCTTTGTGTTTTTAGCCCACGAAAAAGAAGTGCTGCGACGATCGAAGTTAGGCTGACGCAGTATGCATAATACGCGATTCCCCGTTTTGGATATGCAGGCACTTGCTCAGAAGGGATAAACGACTCGCAAAAGCAGAGTACCGCTAAAATGAGCGAGAACGTAAGTAGCCACCATGACCTCTTTGCCTGATGCAGGAGACTTACCTGATCTTGTATAATGGCATTATAAACAATCCATATGACAAAAGGAGTAAGCGCTCCGACGGCAGAACAGGTTCTCAGGCAAAGAAGAAGATTGGCAGGCGTCTGTGCATATTGATCGATTGATGAGCCTATCTTTACGGCCAAATAGACGCAAAATGTCCAAATTGAAGCCATGCCTGAGGCAAGGGCGAGAGCTTGGTTAACACGGCGGCGTGGGTTTACCCATAACCCGCAGACTGCGAATACCAGACAGACGAGAGGTGTCGCGAGAAGCAACAGCTGGTCCATGTATAGTATGGGCTACACCACCCCCCGCGAGAAGATCTCCGTGATGATGTCCTCGAGGGGGACGTCGTGGATGGTGATGTCGTCGACCGGGCCCTGGTTGAGGATCTGCTGGCAGACGGTCGTCACCTGCTCGCTCGGGACGTGGAGCAGGTATTCGCCGTCGTCGCCCTGCTTGGCCGTGCCGTGGGCCGGCTGCCAGCCGGCGGGGAACGCGCTGTCGCGGGGCGTGAACTTGATGATGCGCTGCCGGGCGCCGGCGCCGGCGATGCGGTCGAGCGCGCCGTCGTAGATCTTCTTGCCATGGTCGATCACGATCACGCGTTCGCACAGGGATGAGATGTCGGCCATGTAGTGGCTCGTGAGGAGGATCGTCGTCTTGTGCCGGCGGTTGTAGTCGCGCAGGAACTCGCGCACGGCCTTCTGCGACACGACGTCGAGCCCGATGGTGGGCTCGTCGAGGAAAAGCACGCGCGGGCGGTGGAGCAGGGCGGCGATCAGCTCCATCTTCATCCGCTCGCCCAGGGAAAGCTCGCGCACCATCACGTTCAACTTGGCCCCGACGCCGAGCAGCGTGATGAGCTCGTCGAGCGTCTCCTTGAATTGCGCGGGCGGCAGCCCGTAGATGGCGCGCAGCAGGGTGAAGGATTCGGTGGCGGGCAGGTCCCACCAGAGCTGGTTTTTCTGGCCGAGCACGAGGGCGAAGATCCGCCGGTACTCGTTCTCCCGCTTCGTGGGGTCGAAACCCGCCACGCGGGCAGAGCCGGAAGTCGGATAGATCAGGCCCGAGAGCATCTTCAAGGTGGTCGTCTTGCCGGCGCCGTTCGGCCCGAGGAATCCGACCAGCTCGCCCTCGCCGATGTTGAAGCTGACGCGGTCGGCGGCCCGGGTTTCCTCGAACTCGCGCTTGAACAGGCCGCTGACGCCTCCCCAGAAGCCGGGTTTTTTCTTATAGGTCCGAAAGACCCGCGTCAGGTTGTCGACTTCGATCATCCGAGGCGCGGAATGAACACGAAACCGGGGCGAAGGCAATCGCGCTTCCTACCCTGAAACCGGGCGATTTTCCGACGCGACAACATCGTGCGGCTTGCCTCGGGCGCGGCGAGTGTTTGGCTTGGGGTAGTATTCCGCCGGCCGATCAGGCGGGTACCAAGAGTCACCTCTCATCCCCTCCAGCCCTTGAGCCGCCTGCCCATTCTCGCGACCGAGCGGCGACCGCAATCCCTGTGGCCGCGGGCGCGTTGGCTGGTGGCGCTGGTGTCGCTCATCCTCGGCCCGGCCCTGCGCGCGGCGCCCACCGCAGCCGAACCGACGGTGCCGCGCGAGGCAATCGTCGGCCCCATGATCAACAACGTGGGGGAATTCTGGAACATTCCCGAGATCGATAAGCCGAAGCCGCATCGCATCCGGCTGCAACTCCTGGTCCTTTACTACGACCCGATCTGGCACCTGCTGTGGGCCCAGGAGGACGGCAAGGGCTGCTACATGACCGTGCACGGCGAAGCGCTGCCCATGCGGGCGGGACAGCGGGTGCGCATCGAGGGCACGATCATCCCGACCGAGGGATTGGACGGCAGCCGCGTGGCCGTGACCGTGCTGGATAACAACGCCATGCCGCCGGCGCTGCCGACGGCGGGCGCCCTGGCCGACTTCGGCCGCTTCGACATCCAGTATGTCCAATTCGAAGGCTATGTGTTTTCGCAGTCCGACGCCGATCCGACGCACACGGTGTTCATGATCCTGAGCGAGAACCAGCTCGTCACCCTGCGCCTGCTGCTCAACGGCACCGAACCGGTGCCGCAGGTGGTCGGCGCCCGGGTCCGGGTGCGCGCCGTCTACGTCGCGACCCGCGACCCGGCCGGCAGCCTCCAGTCGATCGATTGCTGGTCAGCGAATCGCTCCGACCTGGAAGTGATCGATTGGATCGCCGAGGACAGCCGCTTCAACCTGCCGCGGACGCCCATCGACCAGCTCGCGGCGAAATCCGACGAAGCCTGGGTGCACCTCGTAGGTTCCGCCCGCGCCCAGGACCCGGGCCACTCGCTCACGCTGCGCGACGACACCGGCCAGCTCGTGCTGCGGACGGTGCAGCCCGAGGTGCTGCCGGCCAACGCCGGCGTCGAGGTGATCGGGCAGCCGTTCAAGGACGAACGGGGCTGGACCCTGCGCGACGTGCTGTTCCGGCGGACTGACGTGCCGGCGGCGAATGACGGGGCGCTGCAGCGGCCCGGCCAGGTACCGGTTCGCCTGCGCCTGGCGGAACAGGTCACGCAATTGCGGCCGGACGAAGCCGCGCGGAAGTTTCCGGTGACATTGCGCGGGGTGGTCACCTGGTCCGACGAACACGCGCCTTACTTTTTCCTGCAGGACGCCAGCGGCGGCGTGCGCGTCGAGGGCGACCCCGGCAAGGCGGCGTTCTTCCCGATCGGTTCCTCGCTGCTGGTCAATGGCGTCACGGCCGTCGGTGCGCTCGTGCCGAAGGTCGAGATGCTCGAGGTGAATTTCCTCGGCACCATGGCCCTGCCGACGGTGCGAACCATCAATCTCGAGCAGGCGTTGTCCGGGGCCGAGGAGAACCGCCGGGTCGAGATGCGCGGGCTCGTCCGGCTGGTCACCCGCGACCACGCCTGGACGCGACTCGACCTGACCGGGCCGACCGGGGAATTCACCGCCTACCTGCCGTACACGGATAACGCGGCCGCGGTGCTCACGGGCGCGATCGTGCGCGTGCGCGGCGTCTGCACCTCCCAAGCCAACGCCGCCCGCGAGCTGACCGGCATTTCCCTCTGGGTGTCCGGGATGAACTCCATCTACGTCGACACGCCCGCGCCGAGCGATCCTTTTGCCGGGCCGGTGCAATCCATCGCCAGCCTGCGGCAGCCGGGCGCGGGCGAAGCGATCTACCAGCGGGTGCACGTCGCCGGCCGCGTGCTGTTGCACGTCCCCGGTCGTTACCTTTACCTGCAGAACGGCGATGCCGGCATCTTCGTGCTCACGCGCGAAACGAAGCCGGTGGCGCCGGGCACCGCGGTCGAGCTGAGCGGGTTCCCGGGGCGCGCCGGCAGTCGCTTGGTCTTGCGTGAAGCCGTCTGGCGTCCCGGCGCGGACGTCCCCGAGCTGGAACCGCTGAAGTTCGTGCCGACGGAAGTCCCGACCGTCGATGCCGACGCGCGGCTGGTGCAATTCGAGGGGAGGCTGCGCCAGAGCGTGCGCGCGGGGACCGAAAACAAACTCACCCTGCAGGTGAATGACACCGTGTTCGACGCGACCTTGACCAGCGCACCCGACTGGGTGCCGCCCGCTCCGGGCAGCCGACTCGCGCTGACCGGCGTGTACGTGCAGGAATTCGACGAGTACCGCCATCCGCACGGCTTCCACCTGGAGCTGCGTTCCCCGTCCGACATCGCCATCCTGGCCCGGCCGCCCTGGTGGACGCTGCAGCGCACTTTCTATGCCGTGGGCGCGCTGCTCTGCTGCACCCTGCTGGTCCTGGGCTGGGTGCTGGCGCTGCGCCGGCAGGTGCGGAGCCAGACGGAGCTCATCCGGCGCCAGATGGAGAACGAGGCGAGGCTGCAGGCGGAGCTCGAGCGATCGTCCCGGCTCGAGTCGCTGGGAGTGCTGGCCGGCGGCATCGCCCACGATTTCAACAATCTCCTCACGGCCATCCTCGGGAATCTCGGGTTGGCGGCCATGGATCCGCGGGTGATGGCGGCGGCGGGCGACTGCCTGAGCGAGGCGGAGCGCGCCGCCCGGCGCGCGCGCGACGTCACGCAGCAGCTCCTGACCTTTGCGAAGGGCGGCGACCCGATCCGCGCGGCCGTCCTGCTGCCCGACGTCATCACGGAAGCCGCCAACTTCGCGCGCCACGGCTCGAGCGTCCGGCTCGAATTCAATTTCCCGCACGCGCTGCCGCCGGGCGACGTCGACGCGAGCCAGATCTCGCGCGTCGTGCACAACCTCGTGATCAACGCCGTGCAGGCGATGCCGGGCGGCGGGCTTGTGAAGATCGGCCTGCAGGCGGTCGAGCTGAAGGACCGGCAGGTCGACCAGCTCGCGGCCGGCCGCTACCTGGAGCTGACGGTCGCCGACACGGGCGCCGGCATCGCCCCGGAAAACCTCCCGCGGATTTTCGATCCCTATTTTTCCACCAAGACCAAGAACAACGGGCTGGGCCTGGCGACCGTCCGCTCGATCGTCAAGAAGCACAGGGGGCACATCGAGGTGGAGTCGCGGGTGGGCCAGGGCACGACTTTCCGGCTGTGGCTGCCGGCCGCCACGACCCTGGGATCGGCCGCCGCCGACCCCGAGAAGCCCGCGTCGAACGGGCCGGCGCGCGTCCTGGTGATGGATGACGAGGAGGTGATCCGTCGCGTGGCCGGGCGGATGTTGTCGCTGGCGGGTCACGAGACGGCCTTCGCGGCGGACGGGGCCGACGCCCTGCGCCTATACGACGAAGCCGCCCGGGTCGGCCGGCCGTTCGACCTGGTGATCTTCGACCTCACGGTGCCGGGTGGAATGGGCGGCCGGGAAGCGCTTGCGACGCTTTTGCAGTCGTACCCGAACGCGCGGGCCATCGCCTCGAGCGGTTATTCCAACGACCCGGTCATGGCCAACCCGCAGGCCTTCGGCTTTCGCACCCAGCTGAGCAAGCCCTATGAATTCAACGACCTCGTGCGCGCGGTGGACGAGGCGCGGCGCAACTGATTTTCCGTTACGTTGCGAGGTTTGACGGGCCGGGCTTTCGGTATATGGTCGCGCGCATGATCAAGACCGTTACCCGCGCTGGTTTTGCCTTGCTGGCGGCGTTGGTTGTCGCCGGGTGTACGTCTTCCCCCATGAGCCGGATCGACGCCAACCGCGCGTTGTATGAGTCGTGGCCGTTCGACATCCAGGAAGCGGTGCTCAACGGCAAAATAGTCGCCGGCATGAACGCGGAGCAGGTGCGCATGACCTTGGGCGAACCCTCGGAGATCACGAATCGCAACGGTCGCAAAGGGCCGGAGGAAGTCTGGGTCTACCGCACCGGAGGCGGCTTGGGCAGCAACGCCGTCGGCAACGTCCTGCGCAACACGACGATCGGCCTTGGCGGCGGCCTGGGTCCCGTCGGCATCGGCACCGGGGCGAACCTCGGCACGCTGGGTGTTGGCGGCGGGAGCGAGCCGGTTGAAGATGACCACGAAGTCGTCTTCCAGGACGGTGTCGTGGTGCGCAGCGACGCTGGCAAGTAAGCGACGAGAGCGTCCGGCGCGACCGGCGGAATCGGAAGTTGGTCAGCGCCCGAGCGTGCGATAGTCGAGGACCGTGTGGCTGATGCAGCCGCTGTTCAGGCACGCGACATCGGTCAGCTCGCCGGCGGGCGACAAGTCCTCGCCGATGTGCCAGAGGAGCCGGTGGTCGCCGTGCACGTCGGCCGGACTGTAGAGCCCGGGAGCCAGCAAGCGGGCCGGGATCGCGCGCTTCACGGGAGTGTCGGCCCGGCAGGGGAACGGAAAATTGATGTTGTGCACGGTGAAGCTCCGTGGGGGCACGCCCGGCAGCAGTTCGCCGGCCAGCCGGGCGGCGTGCTGGGCCGAGCAGCGCAACGAGTCGTGCAATTCGGGGGCCGGCCGCGCGCCGCGGACCTTTAGCTGGTCATAAGTCTCCTGGGGGACATCCTGCGAGACCGCCATGGCCGGGAAGCCGTGCAGCGCGCCCTCGAGGGCGGCGGAGACCGTGCCGCTGGCGAGGATGAAGCCGATGGTGCAATTGAAACCGACATTGATGCCGCTGATGACGCCGTCCACCGCCACGGGCAGCAGGTGGGCGATGGCGATGTTGACGCAGTCTGACGGGGTGCCGTCCGTCGTCCAGGTGGGACATCCGAAGCCCTGGTCCGCGACGCTGGATTTGACGGGTCGGGTGCGGGTCTTGGCGGCGCCCGTCCAGCTTTGCTCGTTCGCGGGAGCGACAATGAAGAGTTCGTGGCCGGCCGCCTGCAGGGCCGAGACGAGTTCGTGCAGGAAGAGCGAGTGGATGCCGTCGTCGTTCGTGACCAGAAGCTTCATAAAGGCCGAACTAACTACGACTCGGCCGGGGCTGTCAGCTTCTTTTGCGCCAGGCGCCGCAGGCGGATGGTTTCGGTCAGGAGCCAGACCATGTAGGCGACGACGACGAGGTTGATCACCAGCGCGGCAACTTTCAGCCAGGTGGCGCGGACCAGCAGTTCATAGATTTCCAGCGGGATGTAGATGCCGCCGCTGAGCGCCGCGAGCCACTCGGCCCATCGGCGCTCGAACCACAGGCCGTAGGCCTCCACGAAACGGACCAGGGAATACAGCGCGGCGAGCCCGGCGAGGGCGAGAAGGTGGGAGTCCTCCATCCGGGCCATGGCCGCGATGAAGATCTGCGGGTAGTGGTGCGCCGGGTTCAGGTGCAGCACGCGGATGATGCGCTCCGCGTAAACCTCGTTGTCGCGGTCGAGAAAGCTCAGCAGGCCGAAGCCGGCGACGAGCACCATGAACCCCTTGAACGCTTCAAGGGCGGCAATGGGGCGCAGGGCCTTGTGGGCGACAGGCTTCACGAGCCGGCCAAAGTAGATAGCTTTCCGCCCGCGGAAAGGAAATTTCGGGGCGGGGACGCGGAAAGCACACGCCGGAATGGGGGCCAAAAGAAAAGCCGCGACCTGGATCGCGGCTTTTCGAAGGCGGAAGTGACGGCCGGGTTACGACTGGGCGGTCTCGGCCGGAGCGGCGGCCTCGGCCGGCGCGGCGTTGTCGCCGGCCTGCTTCTGGGCCTCCAAGTCCTTCATCGCGGCCTTGCGGCTGAGGCGCACCTTGCCGGAGCGCTCATCGATGCCGACGCACTTGACCGTGATGGAGTCGCCGACCTTGACGACGTCCTCGGTGCGGCGCACGCGGAAGTCGGCCAGCTCGGAGATGTGGACGAGGCCTTCCTTGCCCGGCAGGCATTCGACGAAGGCGCCGAACTCCTTGGTGCCGGTGACGCGGCCGGTGTAGATCTTGCCGACCTCGATCTGGGAGCCGCCGCCGCAGAGGGAGTCGATCTCCTGCACGGCGCGGTTCATCGCGTCGGCATTGTTCGAGTAGATGAACACCTTGCCGGAGTCGTCCTCGGCGATGTCGATCTGCGCGCCGGTCGTCTCGGTGATGCGGCGGATGGTCTTGCCGCCGGGCCCGATGAGCAGGCCGATCTTCTCCGGGTCGATCTGGATGGTCTGGATGCGCGGGGCATACTTGCTGAGGTCCTTGCGCGGGGCGGGCAGGGCGGCGAGCATGACCTTCAGGATCTCGATGCGCGCGTCCCGGGCCTGGAGGATCGCGGTCTTCGCGATCTCGAAGGGCAGCCCGTTGATCTTGAGGTCCAGCTGGAAGCCCGTGATGCCCTTGGTCGTGCCGGCGAGCTTGAAGTCCATGTCGCCGAAGTGGTCTTCCTCGCCGAGGATGTCGGTGATGGTCTTCCACTTCTTGATGGAGCCGTCGGCGCCGTTCTCGGTCATGAGGCCGCAGGAAATGCCGGCGACGGGCGCGATGATCGGCACGCCCGCGTCCATGAGGGAGAGGCAGCCGCCGCAAATCGAAGCCATGGAGGTCGAGCCGTTGGAGGCCATGATCTCCGAGACGACGCGGATGGTGTAGGGGAAGACGTCCTCGGGCGGGAGCACGGGGACGAGCGAGCGCTCGGCGAGCGCGCCGTGGCCGATCTCGCGGCGGCCCGGGCCGGTGGTGCGGCCGGTTTCGCCGACGGAGAAGGGCGGGAAGTTGTAGTGGAGGATGAACGACTTCGAGGTGGCGCCGCCGGTGAGGCCGTCCATGTCCTGGGCTTCCTTGGTCGGCCCGAGGGTGGTGATGGCGATGTTCTGGGTGTCGCCGCGCCGGAAGCTGGCGGAACCGTGGACGCGGGGGAGGACGCCGACCACGGCGCTGAGCGGACGGAGGTCCTTCTCGCCGCGGCCGTCGGCGCGCACGCCCTTGGCGAGGACGTTGTGCCGGTAGGCCTTGTATTGCAGGTCCTCGAACACGACGTTCAGGTCGACGTCGGTGAACTTGTCGGCGCCGAGTTCGGCGGTGAGGGCGGCCTTGGCCTCCTCCTTGAGCGCCTTCACGTTGGCGGTGCGGACGGCTTTCTCGTGGCCGAAGATGGCGGCGACGATGCGGTCATGGGGGACGACGCGCTCGATGATGGCGCGCGCCTCGGCGGTGGCGCCGACCAGCGGGAAGACCGCCTTCGGCTTGCCGCAGAGCCGCTGGAGTTCGCGAATCGCGGCGATGATCGGCTGGATGGCCTGGTGGCCGAAGGCGAGCGCCTCGATGAACTTCTCCTCGGGCAGCTGGTCGGCGGAACCCTCGATCATCAGCATGTCCTTCTCGTTGCCGACGTAGATCAGGTCGAGCGACGAGCTGTACATCTGCTCAATGGTGGGATTGGCGACGAACTGGTCGTCGATCAAGGCGACGCGGATGGCGCCGATCGGGCCGTTCCACGGGATGTCCGAGATGGCGAGCGCGGCGCTGGCGCCGTTGACCATCGGGATGTCGGAGTCGTTGAGCTGGTCGGCCGACAGGAGCTGGCCCATGATCTGGACCTCGTTGAGGAAGCCCTCGGGAAAGAGCGGGCGGCACGGGCGGTCGCACAGGCGCGAGGTGAGGATCTCCTTCTCGGACGGACGGCCTTCGCGCTTGAAGTAGCCGCCGGGGAACCGGCCGGCCGCGGCGTACTTGTCGCGGTAATCGACCGTCAGCGGGAAGAAGTCCTGGCCGGGCTTCATGGTCTGCGCGACGCAGGCGGTGACGAAGACGTTGGTCTCGCCGACGTTGACGTTGACCGCGCCGTTGGCGAGGTTGGCATAGGTGCCGGTGGAGAACGTGATGCCCAGACCGGGCACGGTGACATTGTGTTTCTGATTCATGTTATTTTTCGGGCGGGAGCGCCGGGACCAGGCAGGTCGGGGTATTTCCTCGATTGTCGGGCCTAAGGCCCGGCCTGCACACGGTGGACGCTGGATGGGTTTACCTCTTTCGTGGTACCCTCTGAATCAGCTCCGAGAAATTTCGAATTGCGGTCCCAACTTCGGTTGGGGCGGCAAGCTGAAATGTCCCGGATGACTGGTTCGGCGGAGGGAGGCTAAGACGAAGGGCGGCCCGTCGGTGGGCCGCCCTTCGTGAAATTGGTTACTTGCGCAGATTCAGCTTCTGCAGGAGGTCATTGTATTTGGCCAGGTCCTCGCTCTTGACGTAATCAAGAAGCTTGCGACGGCGGCTGGCCATTTGGAGGAGGCCGCGGCGGCTGTGGAAGTCCTTGCGATGCGTGCGCAGGTGCTCGGTCAAATGATTGATCCGGGCGGTGAGCAGCGCGATCTGGACGTCGCTGGAGCCGGTGTCCTTCTCGTGGGTTTTGTATTGGGCGATAACTTCGGATTTAACTGGTTGGGCCATGGTTTATGTTGTTGATGTCGCGGTCGTTTGCGGGATCCCCGGGATGGGGTTCCGTGCCACCCGCTTTTGGAAGGCCGGCGGCACCGTTAGCGTCCGGTTGCCCGGACTGACCGTGGCGAAGGTCCGCGACCAGCAGACCCTCACTAACGCAAGCGGCCATTAATTAATCCGCGGTACCTGCGTGCAAGCGTAATTTTGCCCGCACCGCCAGGTGCGACGGGTTGGCTCAACCGGTCCGCAGCGCCAGCCCCTTGATATGGCTGCAACCAGGCAGCTTCTGCAGTTTGGCCAGAATCTGTTCGCGGTGTTGGAAGAGTTCATTTCGCACCACGGCGTGCGAAACGAGGACCACCAGCAGGGCGCGCTCGACCACGAGCGGGTGCGAGTAGCTGGCGTTCGCGACGCCGACCAGCGCCGGCCATTGCTCGCGGATGCTGTGTTCGAGCGAATCGTGGCTGATGCGGTACTTGACCAGCAGTTCGTCGATCAGCGGTGCCAGGCCGGTCGTCTTCCGCTGTTTCGATCGCAACTCGTCGTCCGGGATGCCGCGCAGGTCGGCGATCAGGTTTTCGACCGCGCGGGAGAATTCCTTGGGCTCGTCGTGCGACACGACGAGAAGTAACAAGTAACAAGCAACCGGTGACAAGAGGTGAATGCCTGGCCCCCTCGATACTTGGGGCCTGGCCACATCTTACTTTCCACCATTGGCGCTCTGCCGGTCGTAGAGCGACTTGTAGAGCGCGTTCCCGGCATAAAGCGAAGCGTGGTCGCCTTGCGCGACGATTCGTCCCTGGTCGAACACGAGGATCATCGAGGCGTCGCGAATCGTGCTGAAGCGGTGCGCGATGATGAGCACGGTCTTCCCGACGACCAGGTGGCGGAGCGCATCCTGCACCGCGGCCTCGCTGTCGGAATCGAGCGCGCTGGTGGCCTCGTCGAGGATCAGGATGGGAGCGGCGCGCAGGAACGCCCGCGCGATGGCGATGCGCTGCTTCTGGCCCCCCGAAAGCAGGGAGCCGCGCTCGCCGACCAGCGTTTCGTAACCCTGCGGAAGCTGGGTGATGAACTCATGGGCGTGGGCGCTTTTCGCGGCGGCGAGGATCGAATCGTGCGATGGGTTCGAAGCGCCGAGGGCCAGGTTCTGGTAGATCGTGTCGTTGAAGAGCACGGGTTCCTGCGAGACGAGGGCGATGTTGCGGCGCAGGTCGGCGATCCGCATGGCGCGCACGTCGATGCCATCGATGCCCACGCCGCCGGCGGCGACCTCGAAGAAGCGCGGCACGAGGTTGGCGAACGTGCTCTTGCCCGCGCCGCTCGGCCCGACCAGGGCGCAAACCGTGCCGGCCGGGATCGTGACGGTGATGTCCCGCAACGCCGGCGTGTCGCCGTAGGCAAACGTCACGCCGTTGAACGCAATCTCGCCGCGCAGTCGGTCGACCACCGCCGGCACGGCCGGGTCGGCGATGCTTTCCGGCTCGTGCAGGACGTGCTCGAGCCGGTCGAGTGAAGCCAGGCCGCGGTTGATCTCGGAATTCAGGTAGCCGATCTTCTTGATCGGCTCATAGCAGAGATAGAGCGCCATGATGATGGCAAAGAACGTGTCCCACCGGACTCCGGCCTGATAGGCGAACACGAGGGTGACGGCCACGCCCACCGCGGAAAGCAGCTCGATGGCCGGCGTGAGGGCCTGGGCGTATTTCACGATCTTCATCTGCGCGATGACGAGCCCGCGGGTCGCCCGGCCGAAGCGGTCGATCTCGCGCTGTTCGAGGCCAAAGGCCCGCACCTCGCGCGCCGCCGCGATGTTTTCCACGAAATGCGACGACACGTCGCCGAGCTGGCTCTGCATCTGGGCGGCGCGCTTGACGATCTTCTTGCCGACGTAGTGGACGGGCAGGACGGTGAGCGGCACGACGGCCAGGCAGACCAGCACCAGCAGGGCGCCGTCGGTGCTGAACGCCTGCCAGACCAGGAAACCCAGCGCGCCGAGCAGCTGCATCGGCTGCTTCACGCCGTCGTTGGCCATGAGGGAGAGCGTGAACTGCAGCTGGGCCGTGTCCGCCAGGCCGCGCGAGACGAGGTCGCCGCTGGCCTTGCGCTGCAGGTAGGAGAGCGGCAGGAACTGCAGCTTGCGGAAGTAGTCGAGGCGGACGGACTCGAGGATGCGCACGCCGGTCAGCTGCACGTAGTAGCTGTTGAGAAAGCCGCTGACGGCCCGGAGGAGAAACAGGACCGGCACGCTGCCGGCGATCAGCCATACGACGCCACGGCCGAGCGGCGGTCCGCTGTGGTCAAAGATGGGCGGGAAGACATATTTGACCAGCACCGGGATGCCCGCGCCGCTGGTCGCGCCGAAGATCAGGCCGTAAAACACCGCGGTGGCCAGCGAGCCGCGATTGGCCTTGAGATAGCGGAGGTAAGGGCGGAAGCGGCGGAGCATCGGCCAGAGCTAGGCAGGGGAGCCGCCTTCGCGCAAGGCTTCGGCGAGGCAGGCGGAGGCCGGACGACAACGGCCGGGCGGGAAGCTCGCCTGTCGCAGGTCGGCATCTCCGAATGCCGCCGTGTGCTGACGGGATTCGGAGACGCCACCCCGGCATTCAGTCCCCGGACGAGCGCACATCCAACGCGTCCCGCAGGCCGTCGCCGAGGAAGTTCAGCGAGAACAGCGTCAGCGAGAAGACCGTGCCGGGATAGATGAGCAGCCAGGGATATTCCTCCATCTTCTCGGCCCCGTCCTTGATCAGCGAGCCCCAGGAACTCATCGGCGGCTGGACGCCCAGGCCGAGGAAGCTCAGAAACGCCTCGAGCAGCATCACCGCCGGGATGGTGAGGGTCGTGTACACGATGATCGGGCCGAGGATGTTCGGCAGCATGTGGCGAAAGAGGATGCGCGCATGGCCGAGGCCGAGCGCCCGGGCGGCATCGATGAATTCCATCTTCTTCAAGGCCATCACCTGTCCGCGGACGATGCGCGCCATCGTCAGCCATTCCACCGCCCCAATCGCGACGAACATCAGGACGATGTTCCGGCCGAAGAACACCATCAGCAGGATGACAAAGATCGTGAACGGCAGGGCGTAGATGATGTCGACGAGGCGCATCATCACGGCGTCGGCCTTGCCGCCGGCATAGCCGGCGACGGCGCCGTAGGTGACGCCAATGGTCAGGGCGACGAACGTCGCGCAGAGGCCGACGCCCAGCGAAATCCGGCCGCCATAAAGCAGCCGGACAAGCAGGTCGCGGCCCAGTTGGTCGGTGCCGAGCCAGTGCGCCGCGCCCGGCGGTGCGAACGTATGATCGAGGTCGATCTGCTCGTACCCATAGGCGCTGAGCCACGGTCCGGCCACGCAGGCGACGGTGAGCACCAGCAGGATCGTGCCGCCCAGGACGGCCATGCGGTTCCGCCGCAGGCGGCGCCAGGCATCGTGACCCAGGGAGGAACCGGGCTCGGCGGTTCCGCGGGCCGGCAGCGCGGGGGCGAGGGGTGGGCTCATTCGAATTTCAATTTCGGGTTGAGCCACACCTGCACCACATCCGTGGCGAGATTGAGCGCGACCAGCAGGGCCGCGTAGAGAATGACCGTGCCGAGCACGAGGGTGTAGTCGCGATTGAACGCACTGTTGACGAATTCGCGCCCGAGACCCGGCACCTGGAAGATGGTCTCGATCACGAAGGATCCCGTGAGAATGCCGGCGATCGCCGGCCCGAGAAAGGAAACGACGGGCAGCAACCCGCCGCGCAGGCCATGGTGGACCACGATGCGCAGTTCCGTCGCGCCCTTCGCGCGGGCGGTGCGGATGAAATCCTGGTTGAGGATCTCGAGCATGCCCGCGCGCGTCAGCCGCATGATGTACGCGGCATAAACAAAGCCCAGGGTGAGGGCCGGGAGCACGCGATCGGACCAGGCATCCCAGCCCGAGGCGTTCACCCAGCCCAGGCGGATGGCAAAGAGCAACACGAGCAGCGGACCGAGGACGAAGGTTGGCACGCAGATACCCGCCATACCGACCGTGCCCGCGAGATGATCGAGCCAGCTGTTGCGCCGGGCCGCCGCCAGCACGCCAAGCGGGATCCCGACAACCAGGGCAACGAGTAGTGCCAGCGTGCCCAGCTCGAGCGAAACGGGCAGTTTCTGCCCGATGATCTCGTTGACGGAACGATTGGCGTATTTGAACGACGGCCCGAGATCACCGCGGGCGACATGTCCGAGATACGACAGGTACTGGCGCCACAAGGGCCGGTCCAAGCCGTAGTGGGCCTCGAGGTTGCGGAGGATCTCGGGCGGAATGGCCTTTTCCGAGGTGAACGGGCCGCCCGGGACGAATCGCACCATGAAGAACGTCGCCGTGATGATCACGAACAGGACCGGCACGGCCTGCAATAGACGGCGGACGACGAAGCGAATCATGGCCGGCGGCGAGGGTTTCGCATCCGGCATCGGGTGGCCAGAAGGAAATCCCTCCGGGCGCCGGCCGGCGGGGTAACGGCGCTCGCTCCCGGGCGTCTCATCCGCAAGCTCGCGTCACATGAAATCGCACCATCCCTGGATCATCGTGGGCCTCATCCTGGCGGTGGCCAGCCGGCTTGCGGCGGCCGACTTGGTGCCGCGGGAATGGACGGTCGACGGCAAGAAACGCATGGCGCTGGTGCACGTTCCCGAAGGCCGCGGACCCGCCCCGGTCGTGTTCGTATTCCATGGCCACGGCGGCTCGATGCGGAATGCGGCCAACACCATGCCGGTCCATCGGCTCTGGCCGGCGGCCCTGGTGGTCTACCCGCAGGGTCTGCCTACCGCCGGGCAGTTGACCGATCGCGCGGGCCGGGAGGCCGGCTGGCAGAGCGGACCCGGGGCGGATGGCGACCGCGACCTGAAGTTCTTCGACGCGATGCTCCGCGACCTGAGGCAGGACGGGCGCGCGGACCAGCGCCGCATTTATGCCATGGGGCATTCCAACGGCGGCGGCTTCACCTATCTCCTATGGGCAACGCGGCGCGATGTGTTCGCGGCCTTCGGGCCGTCTTCGGCGGTGGCCGGAAGGGGATATCCGCAACTCCGGCCAGCGCCGGTCGTGCACGTGGCCGGACGCGAGGACCAGCTCGTTAAATTCCGCTGGCAGGAATACCAGATAAATGAGCTGCTGCGCATCGACGCATGCGGCGAGGGACGGAAGCTTTCGCCGGAGATCACGCTCTACGAGTCCGGGATCGGGATGCCGGTGGAAACTTTCATCCACCCCGGCGGCCACAAGCTGCCGCCGGACGCCACGGCGGTGATCGTCGAGTTTTTCAAGGCGCACGCGAGACCCTGACGGGAGCGCCATCGCCGCGAGGCGCGGTCTTATTTTGCGGCCGCCTTCAGCATCGCGTCGCGGCGGGCCTTGAACTCGCTGCCGGGTTTCCATTCGGGCCACGTGTCGCCATCGGCGACGCGCAGGCCGACCTGAAAGAGAAACTCGGTGTCCTGGGCCGCGCCCTCGAACGTCCAGCCCGGTTTCACCTCGTCGGTGACCTTGTGGTAATCGTTCGCGATGTAATCGTTGATCATCTTCTCGCCGAAATCGGCGGACTGCCCGATGAAGAGCTTGCCGGATTTCGGGTAGTACGAAGGCACGCCGACCTTCGCGAACTCGAAGTGGTCGCTGCGGTAATAGGATCCCCGCTCCGGGTGAGCCTCGGCGGCCATCGTGCGTCCCTGTTCCCGGGCGACCGCGATGCCGATGTCGTCCAGCGTCGACGCGCCGAAGCCGACGGTGGCCATGTCGCTGGTCGGGCCGAACTGGTTGGCGCCGTCCATGTTGATGTCCGCAAGGGTCTTCGTCAGCGGATAGAGCGGCTCCTGCGCATAGTAGCGCGAGCCGAGGAGCCCCTTTTCCTCGGCCGTCACGGAAAGGAACAGGATGCTGCGCCTCGGCTTCTGGTCGTCCGGCAGCGCGGCGAATGCCTGCGCGAGCTCGAGCAGCACGGCGACCCCCGACGCGTTGTCCGCCGCGCCGTTGAAGATCTGGTCGCCCTCGAGATTCGGATCGCGCCCCAGGTGATCCCAGTGGGCGGAGTAGATCACGTATTGGTCGCGCAGCTTCGGGTCGCGGCCCGGCAGCAGGGCCACGACATTCCGCGACGCGACGTTGCGGAGGACGTTGTCGATCGTGTACGTCGCCTTGGCGCCGAGCTCGACGGGCACGAAATCGCGGCGGGCGGCCGCGGCCTTGAGGGTGTCGTAACTCCGGCCGGAGGCCGCGAACAGCTTGCGGGCGGCGTCGAGCGTCAGCCACCCCTGCATGCCGACATGGTCGGCGTTGAGGTCGGGCGAGCTGATCTCGAAGTTCTCGCGTGTGTTGCTGCCGATAAGCACGGCGAACGGATAGGCCGCGGCGGCGGTCTCGTGCACGATGAGGCAGGCGGCGGCGCCCTTGGCGGCGGCGATCTCATATTTGTAGGTCCAGCGCCCATAGTAAGTCATGGCCTTGCCGCCGAAAACCTTCGGGTCGAGCTCGCCGGTCGCCGGGTCGACGACGGGCGGATCGTTGACCAGCATGATGACGGTCTTGCCGCGGACATCGACGCCTTTGTAGTCGTCCCAATTGTATTCCGGGGCGACGACGCCGTAGCCGACGAACACGACGTCCGTGTCCTTGCCCTCGACGTGCGGGGTGAGGCGGCTCGATGGGCCGATGAACTCTTTGCTGGGCTCCATCGACAGCACATGCCCGTCGATTTTGAAGGACAGGGACGGCTTGGACGTGATGCCGACGAGCGGCACGTTCTGGATGTAGGTGCCGTCGGGATTACCGGGCGCGAGACCGAGCTTCTTGAACTCGCTGACGAGGTAGGCGACGGTTTTGTCCTCGCCCGGCGTGCCGGGCGCGCGCCCCTCGAACTCGTCGGAGGCGAGAACCTTGACCCGCGCGAGGATGCTCGCGGCGGAGATGACGTGGGCGGGTTCGGCGGCGCGCGCGGCGAGCGCGGCCCCGAGGAGGCAAAGCAACACAGGCAGGCGGAGTTTCATAGGGGAGAAAAAGCGGCGGCGATGTTGCGCAGTGGCATGGGGACTGGCGAGGACGGAGTTAGGCGGCGGCCGGCCGGACCGGCATCCGAGGCGACCCGCGGCGATCAAGGTCCGGGGCCGACTTCAACGTCGCGGTAGTATCTCGTCCAGAGCCGGTCGGCGCGCCAGTGGCGCACGCGCGGCTGGAGGAGATAGTTTTGCGCGTTGAAATAAAGCGGTATCACCGGCGCCTCGGCCAGAATGAGCTTCTCGGCACGGCGGTAATCCGTGCGGCGCGCCTCCGCCGAGGTGGCCCGGCCGGCATCCGCCACGAGCCGGTCGAACTCGGCGTTGCTCCAGTGAGGGTAATTGCCGGAGTTGCCGGTGGTGAGCTGTGCGAAGGCGTCGGAGGCGCCATTGTAGTCGGGAATGACGGCCACGAGCGCGAGATCGTAGTTGCCGGCCACCAAGGCGGCGAGATGGGTGCGCAACTCCCGCTGGACGAGCGCGACCTCGATGCCGAGCTCGCGGCGCCAGGTGGCCTGGATGGCCTCGAGCACGGGATTGCCGACCCAAGTGGTCAACTCAAGTTGCGGGAATCCCCGACCATCGGGGAAGCCGGAGTCCCGCAGCAATTGCCGCGCTGCCTCGCGGTTCTCGGCGATCTTGTCCGCGGTTTCATAACCGCCGAGCCCCGGCGGAACGAACGAGTACGCCGGCTCCTGGCCGCCGCGCAGGACCTTGTCGACCAACTCGCGACGATCGAGCACGAGGCTGAGGGCGCGGCGGACGTCCTCACGATCGAGCGGCGGGCGGCGGGTGTTCAACGCCAGGTAGCGCGTTTCGAACAGCGGCACGGTGTGCAACAACGACGGCTTCGCGTCGCGATACCCGTCCAGCTTGCCGAACGGCACCGCCATGGTCACATCGATCTGCCCGGCGCGGAAGGCCCGCTCCTCCGCGTCGCCGTTGTCGAAGGCGACAAAGCGAAGCTCCCGGAGCTTGATCCGCGCGGCGGCGTAGTAACCGGGATTGCGCGTGACCATGATCTCCTCGCCGGGTCGCCAGGCGCCGAGGAGAAAGGGACCGTTGCCCACAAAACGACCCGGGCGCGCCCAGTCGTTCGTGCGCTCGTCACTGGGACCGGATTGTTCGATCGTGTCGCGTTGCACGGGAATCCACGGGCCGCTCGCCACGATGGCCGGAAAATCCGCGACCGGCTGTTCCAGCGTGAGTTCAAGCCGGTGATCGCCTAGGGCGCGAACGCCGACAGCCGGGAAATCCCGGATCTTTCCCTGATAATAGGCGGCGGCATTCCTGAGCGCGAAAAACAGCGACGCTTTGGGAGCGGCCAGCTTCGGCGACAGCACGCGTCGGATCGAATAGACGAAATCCGCGGCGGTAACGGGCTTTCCGTCGGACCAACGGGCGTCGGTGCGCAGGTCGAAAGTGTAGGTGCGGCCGTCCGGCGAGACTTGCCACCGGCTGGCGATGGCGGGTCGCGGCGCGCCGTTGTCGGGTGACGGCACGAGCAGACCCTCGCTGAGGGCGCGGATGATAAAGAATTCGTCGGGCAGCGACGCGAGTTGAGGATCGAGTGTCGCGGGCTCGTTGCGCTGGCTGATCCGCAGGACGTCGCGCGAACCGGCATCGTGTCGCGGGCAGCCGAGCAGCGGCAGCAGCGCGCAACCGACCAGGAGAATCCGCGCCAGGTGCAGCCTCATGGGTTGCCACCCAGCCAGATCCCCTTGTACGGGTGGCGATCCAGGAGCGTCGGATGCCAGCCGTGAACGAGGGGCGAGACCAACCGGACACTGGTGTAATGGTAAATGGGGATGATCGGCAGTTCGCGCAGGAGAATCTCCTCGGCGCGGCGCATCAGGTCGAATCGCGCCGCGGGGTCCGCGGTCCGGTCGGACTCGGCGAGGAGCGCATCGAATTCGGCGTTTTTCCAGCCGGTATGGTTATCGGCGGAGTTGGAGCGAAAAACACCGAGAAATGTTTTCGGGTCGGCATAGTCGGCCGCCCAGTCCGCGCGCATGATCGAGTAATTCAGCGTCCGCCGGTTCGCGAACAAGGTGGCTTGCTCCATGTTGCTCAGGCGGACGTCGACCCCGAGTTCGCGCCGCCACATCTCTTGGACGGCCTCGGCGATGGCGCGATGGTTGCCCGAGCTGTTGAACATGATCTCGAGCGTCGGCAGGCCCTTGCCGCCGGGGTAACCGGCCGCGGCGAGCAAGCGGCGGGCTTCCTCGAGATCGCGATGCAACATGGTCGGCGGCAGGTAGCCGCCGATGCCCGGCGGAGTGAATGAGGCCGCCGGCTGCTGGCCGCCGCGGGTGATCCTTTCCACAATGGCCGCGCGATCGATGGCGAGCGCCAGCGCCTGGCGGACCTGCACCTGGTCGAGGCCGGGCCGCGTGGTGTTCAGCCGGTAGAAATAGGTGTCGAGGAACGGTGCGATCTGCAACACGCCGGGCGCATCGCGCCGGTAGGCGTCCACTTTGCCGACGGGCAGCGCCTCGGTAATGTGCAGCTGGCCGGCGCGAAAGGCGCGTTCCTCGCTGTCGACGTCGGTGGCGGGCTTGAACCGGATGGCGTGGAGTCGCACCGCCGCGGCGTCCCAGTAGGTCGGTGATTTTTCCACGACGATCACCTCGCCGCGCCGCCATTCCCTGAGCACGAACGCGCCATTGCCGACGAGGCTGCCGGGGCGGGTCCACGGATTGCCGCGCTGCCACGGGGAACCGGTCTTCTCGATGGCGGACAGCTTCACCGGGTACCAGGCCGGGTGGGTGAGCAGGGACACGAAGTAGGGTGCGGGATGCGCCAACTCGAAACGGATCGTGCGGGCGTCGGGGGTGCGGATGCCCACCTGCGCAAAATCCTTCAGGGTGCCCTGGTTGAAGGCCTCGGCGTTCTTCAGGACGTACAACATGGTCGCGTAATCGGCGCCCAGCGAAGGCGTGAGCATACGGCGGACGGAGTTGGCAAAATCCTGCGCCGTGACCGGCGTGCCGTCGGACCAGCGGGCATTGGCGCGCAGGTGAAACGTGTAGGCGAGGCCATCGGGGTCGGCCTCCCACGACTCGGCGACGCCGGGAATCGGGTGCAGATCGACGGGGTCCTCCGCGACGAGCCCTTCAAACAGGGTCGAGACCACGTTGATCTCGGGCAAGCCTGTGATCAGGTGCGGATCGAGGTCCGAGGGATCGGCGCTGAGCCCGCGCAGCAGCACCTGGTCGCGCGCGGTCCGGTCGGCTTCGCTCTCATGCCTGGCGCAGCCGGGTTGTACGGCCACAACAAGGCACAACCAGGCACCAAAAAAGGGGGGGAGATTGCGCCGGATGGCGGCCCAGTTGTTGCGCATTTTTGCGCCTCTTTGTGGCTAAGTTTTCCGGATCAACGCCACCGCGTGCGCGGCGATCGCCAGGCCTCGGCCGACATCATCGGCACCCTCATTGGTCGTGGCCTTCACGCCGATGGCCTCGACGGGGAGCCCAGTCGACCGGGCCAGCGCGGCCTTCATCTCGGCAAGGCGCGGACTGATTCGGGGTTTCTCCGCGACCAAGGTGGCGTCGATGTTCACGGGCGTCCAGCCGCCCTCGTGAAGCTTCGCGACGACCGTGCGCAAGAGCGCCTGGGAGTCGGCGTCCTTGAACGCCGGGTCGGTGTTGGGAAACTGGTGGCCGATGTCGGGCAGGCCCGCCGCGCCGAGGAGGGCGTCGCAGATCGCATGCGTGAGGACGTCGGCGTCGGAATGGCCGATGAGGCCGAAGTCGGCCTCGAACGACACGCCGCCGAGCACGAGCCGCCGGCCGGGGGCGGTGCGGTGGATGTCGTAACCGTGGCCGACGCGCAGGTTCATGTTTCTTCCCGGCTGAGCAGGAATTCGAGGTAGGGGAGATCGGCCGGCGTGGTGAGCTTGGGATTGGCGTGCGGGTTCTCCAGGAGCGCGACCGGGTGCTGGAGCAGCTCGACTGCGGCGGCGTCATCCGTGACGGTCAGCTTGCGCTCCGCGACGCGCGCATAGGCGCGGCCAATCAGGCGGCGGTTGAAGACCTGCGGGGTCTCCATCCCCCACAAACTCCGGCGGTCGAGCGTGCGGAGCCGGCCCTCGCCCCGGTGCTCCTTCACCGTATCCGTCACGCGATGCGCGAGGACCACGGCGCCTTCCCGGCGGACAATCTTGTACAGCGCGATCAGTTGCTCGACGCGCACCAGCGGGCGGGCGCAGTCGTGGATGAACACGTGGTCCACGTCATCGGGCAGCTCCGCGAGGGCCGCCGCCACGGAATCCTGGCGCTCGCGGCCACCGGGCACGAACAGCGTTGGCGTGGGCGCGTAGGCCGACAATTCGACCATCTGGGCCTGGTCGCGGTAAGTGACGACGAAGAAATCCACCACGCCGCTCCGGTAGAACGTGGCCGCGGAATGGGCGAAGACCGGCTTGCCCCCGAGCGGCGCGAGGATCTTGTCCGGCACGGAACCGTCCATGCGGCGGCTGCTGCCGGCGGCGAGGAGGATGGCGGCGGTGCGACTCATGGGAGCGAGCGGGAGGAATGGACGGGCCAGGTCATGATCCGCCCAATTCGGAAAGAATGGCGCGCGCGGCCGCCGCCGGATCGGGGGCCCGGAGGATGGGACGGCCGACGACGATGTAACTTGAGCCGGCCCGGGCGGCCTCGGCAGGGGTCATAATCCGCTTCTGGTCGTCGGTCCCGGCTTCACCGGCCGGGCGGATGCCGGGCGTGACGAGCTGCATGTCCGCGGGCAGGCGGCCGCGCAGGAGGGCGACCTCGAGCGGCGAGCACACGAGGCCGCGCAGGCCGGCAGCGGCGGCCAACTGGCCGAGCCGGGCCACCTGTTCGGGCGAATTGGACGCCACGCCGATTTCACGGAGGCCGGCGTCATCCGTCGAGGTCAGGACGGTCACGCCAAGGAGCAGCAGCCGCGGGTTGTGCTTCTGCTGCGCGGCGAGCGCGGCGCGCATCATCTCGCCGCCGCCCGAGGTGTGCAGCGTCAGCATCCGGATCGGCAAAGGGGCGAGCGACTCGACGGCCTTGGCCACGGTGTTCGGGATGTCGTGCAGCTTCAGGTCGAGGAAGACCTCGAAGCCCAGCCCGGCGACCTCGCGTACGTAGTTCGGCCCATACGCCGTGAACAGCTGCAGCCCGATCTTCACCCAGCGCAACTGGCCGCGCAGCTGGCGAAGCAGGGGGGCCGCCTCTTCGCGCGTGGGGACATCGAGGGCGAGGATCAGGTCGCAGGACATCGGGGCGAACATTAATGAACAGGAATACCCGGTTATCAAAGAGAGAAATTGGGCTAGGATGCCCGGGCATTCTCGTGCATGAGTGGGGACGATCCATGGAGCGGTCCGTTTTCAGCCCGGCCAAGTTGAACCTATTCCTCGCCGTCACCGGGCGGCGGGCCGACGGGTTTCACGACCTGGTGTCGCTGGCCGCGCCGCTGGATTTTGGCGACGAGCTCGCGGCCCGGCCCGCCGGGCGCGCCATCGGCCCGCAGTTCAGCCTCGCGTGCGACGATCCCGCCGTGCCGGTCGACGCGAGCAACCTCGTGCTGCGCGCGGCGGCGGCTTTTGCGGCGGCGACCGGTTGGCGCGACGCGGTGCATTTTCGGCTGACGAAGCGCATTCCGGCCGGCGCGGGCCTGGGCGGCGGCAGCAGCAATGCCGTGGCGGCGCTGCGGGTGTTGAACGAGCTGGCTGGCCGGCCCCTCGCGCCGGAGGCGCTGGCCGGGCTCGCCGCCGGGCTCGGTTCCGATTGCGCGCTGTTCCTGGCCAACGCCCCCGTGGTCATGCGCGGCCGCGGCGAGCGCGTGGCCCCGCTGGCGGCCGCCGCGGCGGCGCGGGTGAGCGGCCGGCGCGTGTTGTTGTTCAAGCCGGATTTTTCCATCGGTACGGCCTGGGCGTATGGCCGGATGGTGGCAACGGGAACCGATTATCGCCAGCCGGCGGAGGCGGAGGCGCGGCTCGCGGCCTGGCTCGACGGAGCCGCCCGGGCCGAGGAACTCCTGGCGAATAACATGGAGGGCGTCGCCTTTGAAAAATTCATCGCGCTGCCGGTGATGCTCGCCGGCCTGCGCCGGGAATTCGGGCTCGCGCCGCGCATGAGCGGCAGCGGCAGCGCCTGTTACGCGCTGCTGGGTGACGATGGCGTGACGGAGCCGATCGGTGCGTACATCCGGGCGCGCTGGGGCCCGACGGCCTTCATCCAGGCGGCCCGGCTCGCCTGAGTTCCGCATTGACCGGGGCAGGCGGCGGTTGGTTAAGTGGCGGAGCACTCCGCCCCATGGATTCCAACGCCAAGAGCGAAATCACCATCCAGGGCATCGCCGCTTCGAAGGGGATCGCCTACGGCCAGGTGTTTTTGTACCTGCAGAGCGAGCTGGAGATCCCGCGCTACACGGTCGATCCCGACAAGCGGGTGGCGGAGGTCGCGCGTTTCGAGCAGGCGTTGATCGTCACCCGCCAGCAAATCTCCCAGATCAAGGCGCAGGTATCCAAGAACCTCAGCGAGGAGGAAGGACTGATCTTCGATGCGCACCAGATGGTGCTCGAAGACCAGGCGCTCATCGGCGAAACGATCCGCGATTTCCAGAAGACGGGCCTGAACATCGAGACGTGCTTCAACGCGGTCGCCGAGCGCTACATCCAGGCCTTCTCCGAGATCGACGACGAATACCTGCGCGAGCGCGCCGCGGACATCAAGGATGTCACGAAACGCGTGCTGCACATCCTGCTCGGCCAGACGGCGAACAGCCTGACGCAGCTGGTCGACCAGCGCATCATCGTGGCGCAGGACATCTCGCCGTCCGAGGCGGCGGGGATCGACCGCAGCGCCGCCCTCGGCATCGTCACCGACGCCGGCAGCCACACGAGCCACGCCGTGATCGTGGCGCGCTCGATGAAGATTCCCGCGGTCGTGGGCGCCCGCGACCTGACGAGCCGGCTGAAGAACGGCGACTGGCTGCTGGTCGACGGCTACGACGGCGCGATCGTCATCAACCCGACGGAGCAGACCCTCTTCCGGTACGGACGCATCCAGAAGGCCAAGGCCTCGTTCGAGTCCCACCTGATGTCGGTCAACGAGCTGGCGGCCGAGACGCAGGACGGCGTCACGATCACCCTGCGCGCCAACATCGAGAAGCCGGACGAGGTCGACCTGGTGAAGCAATACCGCGGCGTTGGCGTCGGCCTGTACCGGACGGAGTACCTTTTCCTCAGTTCGAGCCAGCTCCCGACGGAGGACCAGCAATACGCCGCCTACCGGGAAATCGTGACCGGGCTCGCGCCGGCGCAGGTGACGATCCGCACGCTCGATGTCGGCGGCGACAAGCCGCTGCCGGGCAATCCGCACCTGATCGGCCCGGAGGCCAACCCGTTCATGGGCCTGCGCGCGATCCGGATGTGCCTGGAAAACGCCGAAATGTTCAAGGCGCAGCTGCGCGCCATCCTGCGCGTGAGCGTGCACGGCCCCGTGGAGCTGATGTACCCGATGATCAGCGGCACGGAGGAGCTCGACCGCGCCAACGCCCTCCTCAACGAGGCCCGCGCGGAACTGAGCGCACGCGGGCAGGCCTTCGACACCAAGCTGCGCGTCGGCACGATGATCGAGATCCCGAGCGCCGCCGTGGCCAGCGACCTGCTCGCGACGAAGTGCGATTTCTTCAGCATCGGCACGAACGACCTCATCCAGTACTTGCTGGCCATCGACCGCGGCAACAACCGCATCGCCCACCTCTACGATCCGTCGCATCCGGCGGTGCTGCGCATGCTCAAGCTCGTCGTCGACGCCGGCCACGCCCGGAACATCAAGGTCAGCGTTTGCGGCGAAATGGCGGGCGACCCGGTCTACGTGCCCCTGCTCCTCGGCCTGGGGGTCGACGAGCTCAGCATGACGCCGACTCTCCTGCCCGCGGCGAAATACGTCATCCGCGCCATGAAGCTGGCCGATGCCAGGAAGCTCGCCACCGACGCGCTGGCCCAGACGGATCCGAAGCAGACGTACGCGATGGTCGAGGCATTCTACAAGGAACGCGTGAAGATGGAGTAGGGCGAAGGCTGTCGACTGGCGCGCAAAGCCAGGGCGACGTTTGGGGAAGAATGCGGGTAGGGCCGAAAGGCGGGGACGCTGTGAAGCGCGGGTTAAAATCGCCGCAAGGCCTTGGCTGACTGCAGGGCGCACTGGCGGGCCGGCGCATATTTTTGTACAGTGATTTCATGCCGGCCCCGGTGCATTATTCCACTTATCAGCAGCAGCAGCCGAAGCCCCGGCCCATCCGGGTGCGCTACAAGCGCTCGCTCGAGGAAGTGCTGAAGCTGGCGCTGGACAGCGTCGACCGGAAGGCGAAGCGACTCGACTTGGGGCAGTTCAATCCGCTGCCCAAGGGCCGCCTGCTGACCCGGGGAGAAAAGACCTTGAGCGTGACGTTTGTGGCGGCGCTCGGCCTGGCGGTCTGGATCCAAGCCCGACCGGAACCGGTGAGTGCCCATGCCAGTTATTTTGAGTCGCTCGCGCTGAGCACCGGGAGCGAGGCGCCGTCCGTGCAGGCGTTCGCGGAAGAGGCCATCCGCACCATCGGCAGGGAATGGCGGGCCGAGGCGCTGTTCGCCCGAGTCCACCCGCTGTTCTGGCAGCAGACCCCGGACCTGCACCCCAATGCCTTGACCAGGCGCGTGGAAGCAGCCTTCGCTGGCCTGGCGGCCCACGGGCCGGTGGTTGGCCTGACAATTTTTGGCGCGCCGTCCGTCGGCACCTTGGAACGAGGCAATGGCAAGGTCGCGATGACGAGCCGGCTCGCGGGCCAGGTCGAATTGGCGGATGGCACCGTGATTCGGCTGGCGGCGACGCTGGTTCAGGATGACCGCTCCAAACCTTGGGGCATCGCCCAGCTGAGCCTGCCGCCTTTCCTGCCATGAAATCGTCCCTCGCCAACCGCTTCCGGGCGCGCGGTGCACGCGGCGTCACCCTCGTGGAGGTGGCCGTCGCCGCGCTGGTGATGGCACTGGTCCTCTCGACCTCGGTGACCACGCTGCAGCGCGCCTTCATCAGCCTCCAAAACGCGCGCGACCTGAACATCGCCTCGCAGATGCTGCAGAGCGAAATGGAGAAGATGCGGCTGGCGGACTGGAGCACCGTCAGTTCCTATCCGACGGCGGCCACGACCCTGCCGCTGGATTCGACCTTCACCGCAAATCCGTTTGTCGGCTCGCGTTTCGTCCTGTCCCGCACGGTGACGGATCCCAAGACCGACACGCGCATCATCACCTTGCGGATCGACTGGCAGGGGGCCGACAACCGGCCCCTGTTCCGCCGGCTCGCCATGCGCTACTCGCGCAACGGACTCTATGACTATTTCTACAGCCAGACCTGAGCGTGGCACGGCCGGCCTCACGTTGGTGGAGCTGATGATCTCCAGCGGGCTCGGCTCGCTCATCATGGCGGGAGTCCTGTCGGTCGTGCTCATGATGGGGCGCTCCGAGATGGCGTCGTCGAACTACGCCGACATGGAGGCCCAATCGCGCCGCGCGGTGGACGAGTTTGCGCAGGATGTGCGCATGGCCTCGGACGTGGTCTGGAACAGTGCCACTTCCGTCACGCTGACCGTGCCGGACAACTACACCGCCACCGGCAACAAGGTCACCTACGCCCTGGACAGTTCCACCTCGGGTCCGACGGCGCGGACCTTCTACCGCCTGCCGGGCGACACGACCTCAAGCAGTGCGCGGGAGATCATGGCGCGCAACGTGTCCTCGCTGGCCTTCTCGCGTTTCACGCGCACGAATGCCGCGGCGACCGATGATTATTCCACGAAGCGGCTGCAGCTCACCGTGAACCTGCGCACCAGCGCGCAGACCACCGTCGATCAGAACACCCTGATCGTGTCCGCCTCCTATGTGCTTCGCAACAAACCCTCCAACTGAACGGCGGGTCGGAGCGGCCCCGGCGCGCGGCTCGGTGCTCATCACCTGCCTGCTGTTCTGCGTCATCATCGCCATCGCCCTGACGAGCTACCTGCGGGTGGCCCAGAATTCCTATGCGCTGGCCGACCGCGCCTTCCTGAACACCACGGCGCTGACCATGACCGAGCAGGGGCTCGAGGAGGGGCTCGAAAGCTACAACCAGCTCGACACCGCGGCGACCGCGGCTGACGCCTGGACCGGCTGGACCCTGAATGGCTCGGCCGCGACGCGCAAATACACCGGCATCGCGCTCGACAACGGGGCGACCGGCACGCTGCAAATCTACGCCACCGACTACCACCCGGCCGCCACCGCGGTGCCCAAGCTGGTGGCCAAGGCCACCATCCTGCCGGGCTCGGGTCTGGGACTCAGCCGCCTGGTGGAGATCACCTTGAAGCGCCGCACGATTTTCGCCGCCGGCCTCGTGGCGAAAAACAACATCACGTTCTCGACCAACACCGAGGTCTCGAGCTGGAACTCCGACCCGGACCATAATGCCGCCACGCCAGCGGTCGGCTATTCCGACACGGCCAAGACGGCCAACGCCTTCGTCGGCACCATCAGCGCGTCGGACGGGGCCATCAACACTGGCAGCGCCGACATCTACGGCCGGATCGGCACGGGCGGAGGCTCGGTCACCCACAGTGCCGGCGCCTTGCTGACCGACACCACGACCGGATCCGGCTGGGATAGCGGACTGGTCAACAAGGGCTTCGTGAGCAATCTCGACACGCCGACCGCCCCCGCGCTGCCCACCGTGGTGAACATGATGGCGACGAGCATCACCACCTCGACGTCGTTGCCGCGGGCCGGTGACGCGGCGGCGTCCGACGGAAAGTATTATTACAATTTCGGCACCGGCGCCGGCATCGTGCTGGCCGGCGGCGACCAGCTGACGGTCTCGGACAAGGTGGTGATCTATCTACAGAACCATGCCGGAACGACGGCCGTTTCGGTCGGGGGCACGGCCAAGATCGACATCGCGAGCACGGGGAACCTGACGGTTTACACCAACGGCAACATGGCCATCGGCGGCAACGGCATGTCCAATGACAACAACAACGCCTCCAGCTGCCTCATCTATGGCACCAACACCGGCTCCGGGCAGACCATCGCCATGAACGGCAATGCCACGACGATCGCCGCGATCAACGCGCCGAACGCCGATTTCAGCATCACGGGCAACGGCGAAGTCTGGGGCTCCGTGGTGGCGCGGAACATCGCCTTGAACGGCAACGCCGCCTTCCGCTACGACGAGGCCCTGCAGAATTACAGCAACACGACGAGCACGGGCAACCCGTGGGGTATCTCAAAATGGCGCGAGTTGACCCAGGCCTCGGAGCGCGAGGCCTACGCCGCGAACTTCAATTTCTAGCGGCCGCGCATCCGCCGCACCCGGGCCGGGCGGTCCTAAGCCGGCCTGAGCCCGCTGGCGAGCAGGGTCTCGAAGAACGGCTCCTGCGGTTCGCGCGACACGGTGGTGACGTCGACCTGGACGAAGCCGGCCGCCTTGAGGAAACCATGCAAGGCGTTGAGTTTGAAACCGAGCCAAAGGTCGCCGTAAAGCTCGCGGGCTTTCTCGAATCCATGCTCCTTGAGGTCGAGGACCAGGAGCTGGCCGCCGGGTCGGAGAATACGGAACGCCTCGTTGACCGCGGTCTGCGGATGGTTGGCGTGGTGCAACGCCTGGGACAGGATCGCAAGGTCGACCGACGCATCGGGCAGCGGGACCTGTTCGATGTCGCCGAGCTTGTAGGAAAGGTTGGCGAGGCCGTTCTTCTTCGCCAGCTCGGTGCCGACCTCGACCATCTTCGGCGAGTTGTCGATGCACCAGACGCGTTCGGCGCGGCGCGCGAGCAACTGCGAGATCAGGCCCTCGCCGGCGCCGAGGTCGGCCACCGTGATGGAGGGCACGAGGCGGAGGGCGAGGTGGCCAATGGCCTCCCAGGAACGTCCGGGACAGTGCTGGCGGCCGAGGCGGCCCGCGATGAGGTTGAAATATTGCTCTGAAACCTGGCGGCGCTTTTGCAGGCTGCGCTCGAGGTTGGCCCGGTCCTCGGCAATCTCCGGGAGGGCATCGACCGCGTCGCACGCCGCCTGGACGAGCGCCCGGGTGCGCGCCGGCAGATCCGGCCGCAGCGAATAGAAGGCCTTCTTCCCGTCGCGCCGGTCCTGGACGAAGCCGGCCTGCCGCAGGAGCGCGAGCTGGGACGAGATGCGCGACTGGGCCATGGCGAGGATCTCCTGCAGCTCATTGACCGAGAGTTCCTCCCGCAGCAGCAGGGTCAGGATGCGCAGTCGGGTCGAGTCCGACAGGACCTTCAGGTTTTCCCAGGAAGCGTTCACAGGCCCGAGACTACTGGACGGAATCGGGCGTCAAGACAAGCGCGGGGAAGCGTCGCGGAGCGCACCAGGACGGCGCCGCGCGCCGCCGCCGCCGGTGCGCGCGGGTCTCAGCCCTGCTTCGCGTCGACGTACCGCAGGATGCCGGCGACCTGGAATTCGTGGTGGGTCGTCCCGATCTTGAGCTTCACGTGCTCGCCGACCTTCTTGCCGATGAGAGCCTGGCCGAGCGGCGTCTTGTAGGCGATGCGATGGTTGTCCGGGTCGCTGTCCCACGCGCCGAGCACCGAGTACCGCACGGCCTTGCCGTTGGAGACGTCGCGCAGGTCGACGACCGTGCCGACGCTGATGGCGTCGGTGCCGGCCTCGTTGAAATCGGTGATGCGGGCGCGGGCCAGGTCGCGCTCGAGCTGCGCCTTCTGGCCCATGAGGACGGACTGGTCCTGCTTGGCCATCTTGAACTCGGAGTTCTCCTTGAGGTCGCCGTGCTCGCGGGCGGCGGCGATGGCGCGGGAATTCTCGGGGATGCGCTTGGTGACGATTTCCTCGTACTCGACGCGCTTGCGCTCGTAGCTCTCGCGGGAGACGAGCAGCTGCTCGTCCTTGAGCTCGGCATCGCCGGAGACGAGCGACTGGAGCGAGGGGAAGAGCTTGATGAACCGGGCGAGCAGGGACTTCTTGGTCAGCTCCTCGAAACCCTGGTTGAGCAGCAGGCTGTTCGCCAGGTCGCGGGCCGTCTCGGTGTCGGCGGTGGACAGCAGGTCGGAGATGAGCTCGGGGTCGTCGCTCAGCACCTCGCCCAACGGGATGCGGCGCGTGCCGGCGGACTGGAGCGCCTCGTAGTCGATGGCGAAGAAGATGGCGCCGAGCAGGCGGGGCGTGACGAGCTCGTTGAGGAGCTTGGAGAATTTCTTCGAATGCCGGTTCTTGATGATCCACATCAGCACCGGGGCGCGGAGGTTCTGCTCCGTTTTCCAGCGCTTGAGCACGGCGGCGAGTTCCTCGGCCTGGCCGTTCTCCATGAGGAAATTGATGCACTCGGTGGTGAACTTGCCCTGCGAGGTTTTCAACAGGGCGAACAGGATCTCGCGCCACTCGAGGGGATGAGTCTCCTTGATCAGGTCGAGAAAGCGGGTCTGGAAATGGACCGGGATCTTCTCGGCGATGGCGGATAGTCCGCGGACCTCCTTGATGAGCTCGGGCTGCGTCGGGGTGACGTTCGCAAGGTCGTGGCCGAGGATCCGGGCGAGCTCGTCGCGGACGAAGGCGCCGTACAGGCGTTCGGAGGCGTCGAGCTGGTTGCTGTCGCGCACCGCCTCGGTGATGCCGCTGAGCACCTGCGAAAGGGAGCCCTTGGCCTCGTCCTTGATCGAGGCGGCGAGGAGGTCCTCGGCGAGGGCGATGCGGCGCCGTGCCGAGCGGGTGTTGGAGAACTCCTCCATGATCTCGGACTCGGCCGAGACCGGCTCGTCGCGCACGATGTAGGCCTCGGTCTTCTTGGCCGGCACGCCGACGCGCGGGTCCTTGATCAGCTGCTTCTTCACGTTGGCGAACCAGCGCTTGAATTTTTCCTCACCGACCACCTGGCTGAGGACGATCTCGAGTTCAATGGCGCTGGCGGCCTTGTTCGGATAAGCGGAAAGGGTGTCGATGACCAGCTGGACTGGATCGTCCTCCATGAGCTCCTTGACGCGCGCGGGTTCGGTCTCCTTGCGGGCGAGGATGTGCTTGGGCGACAGGACATCGAGGCTGCCGACGCAGAAAGCCGGGTCCATGCGATGGCTCTTCTTGCCCTTGAAATCGATGACGAGCTTGTTGTCGGCCTCGTCGAACTCCTTGATCTGCCCGAAACCCCAGCTGCGGTGGACCACGAAGGCGCCGGGTTCCATCGCCTCCAACTTGGCCTTGGACGCCTTCAAGGCGGGATGTTTGGCGACGGTAGCGGCGATGGCTTCGGAATTCATAATTGCGTGCAAAGTCAGTGAACCGATTAGTAGAGGGGACAATGCAGCGTGATGTCAAACAGGGTTTGGAAAGTGACCGGAAACCGGGCGAAAACACTCGCAATGGCTGGGTTGCGGCGGTGCTCCTGGCCGAACGCTGGCTGGCGCGCGCGGACCGGGTGGACACGTTGCTGGAAGGACTTCCATCGGCATTGGCGGGGCAGGAACGCGCCCGGGCCCAGCATCTGTTTTTCGGGGTGGTGCGCTGGGCCAGCCGGATCGAGGCGGCGGTGGACGGGTTGATGGCGCGGCCGCCGCGGACAAAAGTGCGGGCGGTGCTGGCCGTCGCCGGGTTCGAGTTGTTGGAGGGAGGTCCGGGCCTGATGGCCAAGGTGATTCATCACGCGGTCGAGCGCGCCAAATCGACGGCGAGCCCCCAGGAGGCCGGGCTCATCAACGCCGTCTTGCGCAAGATGGCGCCGCGGCTGGCTGAGCGGCCTTCCACACTTGCGGCGGAGCTGGCGCATCCGGCGTGGCTGGTGGAGCGTTGGATCGGGCAATTCGGCGCCGCGGCCACGCGCGACCTGCTGGAGTGGAACCAAAGGCCGGCCGCTGTGTTTGCCCGATGGCGCCGCCCGGAGGCGCCACCGGATTTCCTGGTGCCCAGCGGTTGGAACGGATTCCACGAGATCAAGGCGGGACACTGGGTTGAGATCCGCCGTCTCGCGGCCGAAGGCGCGCTTTACCTGCAGGATCCCTCCACGCGGCTGGCGGTTGAGCTGCTCGCCCCGCAGGCGGGTGAACTCATCCTCGACGCTTGCGCCGCGCCCGGAGGGAAGGCGCTGTATCTCGCCGACCTGATGCAGACGGGCCGGCTGGTGGCGCTCGACCTGCCGGCCGTTCCCGGTGAGACCGACAAGCGATTGGGACGACTGAAGGAAAATCTCTCGCACGCACCGCCGGGCGTCGATGTCGCCCTGGTGGAGGCCGACCTCGTGAAGGTCGGTACGGCGTTCTATCGCAACCTGAACCTGCCGGAGGCCTACGACGCCGTGCTGGTCGACGCGCCCTGTTCCAATACCGGAGTGATGCGGCACCGGGTCGACGTGAAATGGCGGTTGCAGGCGGGCGATTTCGCCCAACACGCCGAACAGCAGCGGGCGTTGCTCCAGGCGGCCGCGCGCCTCGTGAGGCCCGGCGGGCGGCTGGTCTACAGCACGTGCAGCATTGACGCGGCGGAAAACGACGACGTAAGCCGCCGGTTTCTGTCCTCTCCCGCGGGCGCCGCCTGGCGCCTCGAACGCAGGGTGCAGGCGTTGCCGTGGATCGATCGGCACGACGGCGCCGGCGTGTTTCTCTTCCGGCGCGCCTGAACGCCCCGGTCCGACGGCTGGAAACAGCGCCGTGGAATTGGAACGGGCGGGTTCGCTAAAGTCCGCGCATGCCCGACCCTAGTGCCCCGGAACCCCGCCGCCGTTGCGATCTGCTCATGGGCATCGCGTGCGTGGTGCTGTTTGCGGGCCTGGGACTGGTTGCGCTGACGAGGGCGGCCGCGCCCGCCTGGGGGCTCGATGCGACCGGATCCGGGCGGGTCTTGGCCCGGCACGCGATCGTTGGCGGGCTGATGCTGCTCGGCCCGATCGGCGCGGAGCTGCTGCTGACGGATTGAACCGCGCCCGCGCGACTCAAGGCACCAGCGAGAACACCGGCACCTCGATGTCGGTCTCCTTCGAGCCGGCGATGAACGTGTAGGTGATTTTCGCCGCGGAATTAACCAGCGCCGCGTAGCGATCAAAGGTCCATTTGTCGACGGTCTCCCCGTTGATCCGGACGCACAGATCGCCTTCCTGGACGGCGAGGCCGGCGGTCGGGGTTTGCGGGATGACGGTCAATACGCGCCAGTAGGCCGCCGACCGTGCAAAGGCCAGGCCGGTGCTGAGGCGCGGGCCCATGGTGACCGGTCCGTCGGCTTGGCGCACGAAGGTCACCTGCCGGTGCCGCTGGTCAAACGTGATGGTGAAATTCCGCAGGAACTCGCCGCCCAGCGACGAAAGCTGGTCCGAGAGGTCGACAATCGGCTGCTCGACGACCTGGCTGCCGACGAGCACGTTCTGGCTGAGGCGGCCGGTCAGCTGCTGGCGGTCACCCTGCAGCGAGGAAATCAACGTGCCGGGGCGCGGTCCGCTGGCAAAACGCGGATGCAAGCCGGCGGGATTGAGGCTCAAGCTGCCATCGCTACCGGTGTCGATCAGCACGATGAACGACTCGGTGCCCATCTGGACGGGGATGAGCGGCGTGTTCCGTTCGCCGTTGAACGGGATGATCGAGCTGCGCGGGTCCGGCTTGGTCGGCGGCGGAAACGCGGGTGACGGCGCGATGATCATCCGCGCGCCCGGATAGTCGAGCGTGAGAAGCGTGTTGCGGAACAGGGGGAAGCCGAGGATGCCGTCGATCGTCACCCCGAGATGGTTCGACAGGCTGGAAAGGTCATGGACCAGGGCCGGCACCCGCTCGAACGTGGCCTCGCCGAGGGTGATGGTCTTGAGCGTGACCGGGTCGAGATCGATTTGCCCGCCGTTGGCCGAGCGCACCGCCACCTTGGCCGGCGGTGGTCCCTTCATCTTGACGGCGAACCGCCGCGCGAGTTCGGGCGTCACCAGCGTCGCGGTCGAACCGGTGTCGACAATGAACCGATACACGCGGCCATCGTCCGCCTTCGATTCAACGACGAAGAAATTGGAGATGATGTGTGCCGGCAGGGTCGCGGCTTTCGCCTCCAGATAAGTCCGGCCGGGGCTGCGCCGCGGGGCCAGGGCACAGCCGCTGAAGAACAAGGCCAGGCCGGCCAGGCTGGCCAAAAGGCTGACGGCGATGGCCAATCGTCTCGACGCGTTGGCGGTTTCGACCGGAGGAGGGTGGGGAAAGCGCACGGTGGTGAAAGGAGGCCACGCTGAAGGGAAAGACGCTGGCGCGCAAAGCCTCTTTCGGGCCGCCCAGGCGTCTCCGGCGCAGGCGGGGCCTATCGGGCCACAAGGGTGGCCTGGATTTTCTTCGGCAGCTTGGCGACGACCAGTCCGTACGAGCGGCGAATCCTCGCCTGCAGGTCGGACTCGGCCAGCACGGACGGGTCATCCACCCGCACCCACATCCGTTTGGCGAAATACGGCGCCTGGCCAATCCCATCAATCGCGGTCAGCTCATCGAACTCGGCCGGCGTGCATTTGAAAACCACGCCGTCCATCAGGTCGCCATCGAGCCCGATGAGGAAGAAGGCCTTGTCCGCCACCTTGAAAACGAGGCTGCCCCACTGGGAAACCACCTTGGTCTGCGGCAGCGAGAGCGCGAAAGCCTTTAGACGTTCGAGGCGCATGGTGCAGCCGGTCTCTTCGCGGCGGGATCAGCGATCCGGCCCTACAATGAATAGGGCAGCGGGAACCGGCTGGTGAGGGCGATCACCTTTTGCTTCGTGGCGGCGAGGACCGAGGGCTCGGCGGGCGTGCCGATGGCGACGAGCACGCCATCGATGAGTCCGGCGATCTCCTCCATTTCCGCCTCCTTCAATCCGCGGGTCGTCATCGCCGGCGAACCGAGCCGGATGCCCGAGGCCTGGAAGGGCGAGCGGGTCTCGAACGGCACGGTGTTCTTGTTGCACGTGATGTTGGCCTTATCCAGCGTCTCCTGTGCGACCTTGCCGGTGAGTTCGGGGAGCTTGGCCCGGAGGTCGACCAGCATGAGATGGTTGTCGGTGCCGCCGGAGACGATCTTGTAGCCGCGGGTCATCATGCCCGCGGCCAGCGCCTTGGCATTCTTGATCACCTGCGCGCTGTATTCCTTGAACTCCGGCTTGAGGCACTCACCGAAGCACACCGCCTTGGCGGCGATGACGTGCATCAGCGGACCGCCCTGGCCCCCGGGGAAAACGGCGGAATCGATGGCCTTGGCATGCGCCGCCTTGCACATCGTGAGGCCGCCGCGCGGGCCGCGGAGTGTCTTGTGCGTCGTGGTCGTGACGAAATCGGCGTGCGGGAAGGGCGACGGGTGATGGCCCGAGGCGACCAAGCCCGCGATGTGCGCGATATCGGCGAAAAGGTACGCACCCACGCCGCGGGCAATTTCGCCCATCTTGGCGAAGTCGATGATTCGCGAGTAGGCGGAGGCGCCGACGGTGATCATTTTCGGCTTCTCGCGCTGCGCGACCGCGGCCAATTCGTCGTAGTCGATCAGGCCGCTGTCCTCGCGCACGCCATACTGGACGAACTGGTAGAGCTTGCCGGAGAAATTGGCCGGATTGCCGTGCGTGAGGTGGCCGCCATGGCTGAGATTCATGCCGAGGATCTTGTCGCCCGGCAAGAGCACGGCGGTGTACACGGCGAAGTTGGCCTGGGAGCCGGAGTGCGGCTGGACGTTGGCGTGCTCGGCCTGGAAGATCTGTTTGGCGCGCTCGATGGCGAGCAGTTCCACCTTGTCGACATACTCGCAGCCGCCATACCACCGCTTGGCCGGATAACCCTCGGCATACTTGTTGGTCAGCACGCTGCCCTGCGCCGTCATCACGGCCGGGTACGTGAAATTTTCCGAGGCAATCAGCTCGATGTGGTGCGCCTGGCGGTTGAATTCGCCCTGGATGGCGGCGAAGACCGCCGGGTCGAGCTGGGGAAGCGGAGTGGCGTTGAGGGACATGGCAGGAGGGCAACCGGTGCGGGAGAGCGGGGAAAGACTATTTTTGGGGCACTAGTGTCCTAAGGAACGCCAGCAGGCTCGGGATCGCCTCGACGATCTCGTCACGACAGGCCTCGTAGGTGGCAAGCGAGCCGCCATAGGGGTCCACGATCTCCTTTGGCGCGGGCGGCGGCATGAACTCGCGCAGCAGGTACAGGTGGGCCGGAGCCGGGGTGGCCTTGAACTGGATGATGGCGCGGTGCGATTCGGTCATGCCAAAGACGACGAGCGCCTGGTTGAGCAGTTCCTGGGTGACCGGACGGCTCCGGTGGCCGCTGATGTCGATGCCCGCCTTCTTCAAGGCGATCACCGAGTTTTCCGACACCGGTTCGCCGGCCCGGGTCGCGACCCCCGCCGAAACCACCTTGAGCCCGGCCAGCGGCGGTGGCTCGGCGGCCAGCGCATGGCGCAGGAGGCCCTCGGCCATCGGGCTGCGGCAGATGTTGCCGGTGCAGACGACGAGAATGTGGCCGGGGGCGGGCATGAGGGATTGACCAGTAAGGAGCGGACGAGGGCGAGCCAAGACCGGAAACGGCACCATGCCCGCCGACCCGCGGGCGTCAAATCACGGCCGCAGGGCCTGGAGCGCGCGGTGCAGGCCGGCGGCCCGTTGCAGGACGCGGTCGACGAGGGGCGGCTCCGTTGCCTTTTGCTCTTTTGCCGTGGGATCGGGACCGGCCGGCGGCTCGGCATCGTGGTCGCCGTTGTTGAAATCGGCGACGAGCGTGGCCTCGTCGAAGCGTTCCTTCACGACCTTGCCGGAGATCAGCGATGCCACCGGCGTGCCGGCGTCAGCGGCGTCGTAAGCCCGGCGGTCGGTGGCGGGCTCGGTCTGGACCAAGACCTTGGGCGCGGGCCGCGAACCAGGCGCTCCCAGCGTCACGACCCCGGATTGGTCCACCACCGCCGCGATCGGGGTCGGCGTCAAGGGACTCACCAGCACGAACAGCTCGGCGGAGCGCGGCCGCGCGGCGAGCCAGTCGCGCAACTCCCGGGCGGCGTCGTCTCCCACTGCGGGATAGCGGAGATCAAGCACGAGCGCGCCGGACGGAAGTTTGCCGAGGTCGGCGAGGGCATGGACGCGGACGTAAGCCTGGCCGGACCCGAGGTCGACGGGGGTGGCGGCCCGAGCCAGGCAGGCGACGAGCAGGAAAATGGGGACGAAGAACTTCTTCACGGGCGATTGAGCTGCCGCGCGCCGATGTCGCGGCGGTAATACTTGGACGCACACTGGACGCTTTCGCAAGCGGCGTACGCCCGCGAAGCCGCCTCGGCCAGCGTCGTCCCGAGCGACGTGACGCCGAGCACGCGGCCGCCATTGGTCACGATCTGGCCCGCCTCATTCCGGGCGGTGCCGGCGTGAAGGATCGACGTCTGCGGCGGCAGGGCCGCGGGCAGCTTGATGACATCGCCCTTCGGGAAACTCTCCGGGTAGCCCCGGGCGGCGATGACCACGCATAGCGCATAGTCGGGTTTCACCTTGAGCTGAAAGCCGCTGAGCTGTCGTTGCGTCGCAGCCCACAGCAATTCGAGCACATCAGTCTGGAGCCGCGGCAGGACCACCTGCGTTTCGGGGTCGCCGAAACGCGCGTTGTACTCGATCACCTGGGGCCCGGTCGGCGTGAGCATGATGCCGATGAAAAGCGTGCCGCAGAAATCGAGGCCCTCGGCGGCGATCGCATTGACCGAAGGGCGGACGATTTCGTTTTCCACCCGCCGCATCATCGCGGGCGTGACGACCTCGGCGGGCGAATAGGTGCCCATGCCGCCGGTGTTCGGGCCCGTGTCGCCGTCGCCGATGCGCTTGTGGTCCTGCGACACGGGCAGGATGACATAGTCGCGGCCCGAGACGACGACGAGGATCGAGGTCTCCTCGCCGATGAGGCAGTTCTCGATGAGAATCTGGCTGCCGGCCGAGCCAAATTTGTTCCCGGCGAGCATGTCCTGCACCGCGGCTTCGGCCTCGGCCATCGTCTGGGCCACAATGACGCCTTTGCCCGCCGCGAGGCCGTCGGCCTTGATGACGATCGGTGCGCTCCTGGTTCTCAGATAGGCGAGCGCCGGTTGGACCTCGTGGAAGATGCCGGCGGGCGCAGTGGGAATCTGGTGTTTCAGCAGGATGTGCTTCGTGAAGATCTTCGAGGCCTCGAGGCGGGCACCAGCGGCCTTCGGGCCATAGACGGGAATGCCGGCGGCGATCAGCCGGTCGGCCAGGCCGAGGGCCAGCGGCACCTCGGGCCCGACGACGACGAATTCCACCTTCTCGCGGCGGGCGAGATCGACGATGCCGGCCAGGTTGTCGACCGGCACGGGGAAGCAGGTGGCGTCCTGGGCGATGCCGGCGTTGCCCGGTGCGCAGAGCACCCGTGGCTGGGCGGGCGAGGCGGCCAGCGCGCGCACGAGAGCGTGTTCGCGCCCGCCCCCGCCGACGACGAGCACGGAACTGGGTAATGGTGGGGCCATGAACAGCTCAGATGGACACGGATCGGCCGCGCCGTAAAGCCGCGTTCACGTCATTCATCCGCCGCCGGCGACCGGAATATTTTCCGCCAGCTCAGAGCACCTGAAGCGTCTTGCGATAGAAGCGGACGACCTCCTGGGGATCATCGGTGAAGAGGATGTAGTCGGAGATCCAGGCCGGGGCGCGCTTGGTGTTGATCATATGGCGGACTTGCTTCCGGAGGTCGCCCCAAAACTTGGAATTGAAGAACACGTAGGGAACGCGCGGGCGGATGCCGAGCTTGAGGTTGCACATTTCGATGCCGATTTCCTCGAGGGTGCCGACGCCGCCGACGTTGAAGATGCAAAAATCGGCCGACTCGAACCATTTCTGGCGGAAATGGCGCGAGCTCTCCTGGAAGGTGTTGAAGAAATCGACGCCGAGCTCGGGCGGCTGCGCCTCGAGTTCGAGGAAGCAGGCGCCGGTGAGCGCGCCCTTCAGCCGGGCCTGGTCGGTGGCGAGGCGCATGACGCCGCCGCCGCCGCCGGTGAGCACGCCGACATTAGGGCCGATGAAGCCGGTGACCTCCTCGACGAGCCCGGTGATGCGATCGGTGTCGGCCTGGTCCAGGCCGACGGCCGAACCATAGAAGGCCAGGATGGTCGTCTCCTGGAACTTGCGCGCCAGCTCCTCGCGCACGAAGAACCCGTGGTCCTTCTTGTAGACGTGCAGGTAGATGTCCTTCGTGAGTTCGTCGTACCAGTACACCTGGACGCCGATAGCGTTGTAGGTGTCGAGGCGGGCGTGGGCATTGCTCGACAGGAAGTAGCCGTGCGTGCGCGAAGCCTTGCGAAACACGATGCGCTTGAGCTTCACCTCGCCAATGCGCGTCAGCAGCTCGATGTGCTCGAGCAGGTCGGGAAAGAAGTCGATGATGAGCGTGTCGGCGTCGGGCGGCGCGCTGTCGAGCGCCTGGATCATAGTGCGGCAGCCGATCGGGCAGGCGTCGCCATCGAAGAGCTTCTTGAGGTCATCGTTGGCCCGGACGACGACGGCCCGGTTTTCCATGGAACCGCTCTGGCCCCGCACCATGATCTTGGTGCGCGGCGTGGCCTCGACGGTGTCGACCGGGGGGTTCTGGTCGAGGCGCTTGAACAGGGAGCCGGCGGTCGAGAGCAGGCGCTGCCGTTTCTTGGTGAGGACCTTGACCTCCGGATCGGCGAAGGGTGGGGCGCGAAAGATGTCGACCGAAACCACCGGGTTCACCACCGGCTGATCGCCGGTATTGTAGATCTCGAGCATGATATTCGACCCAAAGGTCTTGATCGGGTCGAGCAGCACGGCACTGGTGTGGAGTCCGAAGTTACCCTCGCCCTGGTTGAGGACGACGAAGTGCTCCTTCAGGTACATGGAGCAGCTGGTGAGGATGCCCGAGCGCGGTGGGATCGTGAGGGGCGAGGCGTCGTGGCGGATCTGGACCTTGTCGAGGAGGGAGCGGCCGGCGTTGCCGCTGACGACGTTCTCGAAATTGAGCCGTTGGAGCTTGGGCGAAAGCGTGTAGCTGACCTGGTGTGGGGTCAGGAAGACGCGGCCGCGCGAATCGATGCTGATCGTGTTCGGGAGCTTGAGGTGGTTGGCTTGGATCGCGGCCCAGATCTCGCCGGTCGAGAGCTTGGCGGCGGCGGGCGCGTAAAAGAGCCGGCCCACGGGAACGCCCGGGCGGAGGAGTTTCTTCCAGTAGGGAGCGTTCGGGAAATTGGAGTCGAAGATGAAGGCGTCGACATTCAGCAGCAAACGATGGCCGTCGACCACGGGTGCGCCGTGCAGGTGCATTTCGATGCCGATGCGGGCCAGGGAACTGCGCTCGGAAAAATGCAGGTCGGCGAGATGGCTCTTCAGAAACTCCATTTCGGCGCCGTGCCGCGGCCAGAAGGCGAGGGTGACGGCCACGTTTTCGCCGCCCTTGTTCTTTACGGTCAGTATCTGGCCATCCGTGCTGTGCCAGAATTGGTTTTCGTTCATGGGATTGGGCAGCTTGGGGGAGGTTGCCAATGCTGACAAGCCCGCGGTGCGCCTGCGGCGAGCGGGGATCGGCCCCTATGGGATTGATTTTTGTCGGTCCTGAGGCAAGTTCCGGCGGTTTTAACGGCACAATCCCGCCCGGGCCGTTTCTCAACCGGGCTACCCTCAATTCAATGAAACTTACTTCCACCCTTGCCGTGGGCCTGCTCGGTCTCGGCGCGCTCGTCGCCGCTTCGGCGGCCGATGATGCGGTCAAATTCAACGTGCCCGGCGTATCCTCCAGCGCCGAGCCGGCGGCAGCTCCCGCCGCACCGGCCGCAGCCGCGCCGGCGGTGGCCAAGCCGAAATTCACCGAGGCGCAGATCGCCGAGGCTTATGGCTGGTACATGGGGGCGCAAATGGGCTTGAAGCAGCTGAAGTTCACGAAGGAGCAGGTCGAGGCGATGGCCCGGGGCATGGTCGGCTGCGCCGCCGGCCAGCAGCCGCCGTTCGACCCGAAGGAAATGGGTCCCGAGGTCGAGGCCTTCCTCAGCAAGAAGAGCGACGCATACATGACCGAGCTCCGGATGGAGAACCTGAACCTGGGCGCGGCCTTCTTCACCAAGCTCAAGGAGAACAAGAACGTGGTCGAGCTGCCCAGCGGCCTCCGCTACGAGATCGTCAAGGCGGGCACCGGCGCGATGCCGAAGGCCGGCCAGATGGTTACGATCAATTACACCGGTTCGCTCGTCAACGGCCAGGTCTTCGACAGCTCCGTCGAGCGCGGCCAGCCGCTCGAACTGGTGCTGCAGGAAGGCGCGCTGATTCCCGGCATGTTCGAAGGCGTGCAGAAAGTCGGCACGGGCGGAAAGATCAAGCTCTACATCCCGCCGTCGCTCGCCTACGGCGACCATGGCAGCCAGGCGATCCCGCCGGGCGCCACGCTCATCTTCGATGTCGACGTCGTCAGCGTGAAAGACGCCCCGAAGGAAGCGGCTCCGGCCGCAAAGTAAGGCCGTCGAAAGCTACCGACTCGTTCGCGCCTCCCCACCCGGGAGGCGCTTTGTTTTGGTCAGGCGACGGCAGCCGCGATGGCGGCGGCGAGGCGATCGACCGCTTCCGGGGTCGTGGCCCACGAGCACATCAAGCGGTAGCCGTTGTCGCCGATGAAGCGGTAGAAGTGCCAGCCCTGCGTCCAGAGCGCTTCGGCCGCGGGACGCGGCAGCTCGACGAAGACGCCGTTCGCCTCCGGCTCGACGATGAGCCGGGCTCGCACCAGCGCGCGCAGCGCACGGGCGAGCCGCTGCGCCATGGCATTGGCATGCGCGGCGTGGCGCAGCCAGGCACCGCTCTCGAGCATGCCGACCCATTGCGCTGAGGCGAAGCGCTGCTTGGACGCAAGCTGCGCGGACTGCTTCACCCGGAAGGCGAAGTCGCGCGCGAGATCGCGGTTGAAGAGCACGACGGCCTCCGTGGTATGCATGCCGTTCTTGGTCCCGCCGAAACTTAATACATCGACGCCGGCCCGCCAGGTCACATCCGCCGGGCAAACACCCCGGCCCGCCAGGGAAGCCGCGGCGTTGGCGAAGCGGGCGCCATCCATCTGCACGGCCAGCCCGTGCTGGTGGGCCAAGGCGGCCAAGGCCCGGACCTCGTCGGGCGAGTAGACGGTGCCCCACTCGGTGGCTTGGGTGAGCGACAGCGCCCCGGCCTTCGGATAATGGACATCGGTTCGCTTCCGGATCGCGCCCTCGACGCCGGCGGGCGTCAGCTTGCCGGCCGGCCCGCTGGCGGTGAGCACCTTGGCGCCCCCGGTGAAGAATTCCGGCGCGCCGCATTCGTCCATATCAACGTGCGACCATTCGTGACAGATCACCCGGTGATAGCTGCGGCACGCGGCGGCCAGGCCGAGCGCGTTGGCCGCCGTGCCGTTGAACACGAAATGGATCTCGCAGTCGGTCTCGAAGACCGTACGGATCAGCTCCCGGGCGCGGGTCGTCCACTCGTCGTCGCCGTAGGACGGCACGGCCTTCGCATTCGCCGCGGTCAGGGCGGCGAGCGCCTCGGGGGCCATGCCGGCCGTGTTATCGCTGGCGAAGGTGTAGTCGTGGCGGTCCGGCCGGGCGGGAGCGGGCATGATCGCGCAGGCTGCCGGCTTTCACCCGCGTTGAACAGGGCGAACTTCAGCGCGCACTTGCGCCCGGGAGCTTCGCGGTGTTCGGTTGGCCGACGCATGACGACGCCGGACATCAACCTTTACCTCGTGGGCTTCATGGGCACGGGCAAGAGCACGGTGGGGCGCCTCCTCGTCAAGCCCTTGGGCTTCCAGTTCCTCGACAGCGACCACGAGATCGAACGCCAACAGGGGAAACCGATCTCGCGGATTTTCGCCGAGGATGGCGAGGCGCGCTTCCGGGAGCTGGAGCGCGAATTCATCCAGCGCGGCCATCCGGACCATGGCTGTATCGTGGCGTGCGGCGGCGGTCTGGTCGTGCCGCCGGGCATGCTCGACCTGTTGCGCAGCCGCGGCGTGGTGATCTGTCTCCACGCGCCGCTCGAAACCATCCTGCGGCGCACGATGCATGCGACGCACCGGCCGCTCTTCGAGGTCGAGAATCGGGAGCAGCGCGTGCGGGAGCTGTTCGCCGAGCGCGAGGACATTTATCGCCGCACCGGCACGATGGTGCTCACGGACCGCCGGCCGATGCGGGAGATCGCGGCGCACGTGCTGCGGGTGTACCGGCTCGAGGCAAACCACTTCAAGGGATGACCACTGCGGCAGGCCGGCCGGATCCGGACGTGCGCCGGGAGCACTTGCGGGCGCGTTTGCTGGCGCTGGGCTTCGACGAAGTCCGGTTTGCCGCGACCGGACGCGCGGGAGCGGACCTCGGCGCCTGGCTGGAATCCGGCTATCAGGCCGACATGCAATGGATGGGCCGCACCGCGGCGAAGCGCCTGGATCCCGAGCTGGTTCTCGCCGGCACGCAATCGGTGATTGTGCTCGGAATCAGCTATGCGGGCTCCGACCTCGCGCCAGCCAAACAACGCCCGCGATGGGCGCGCTTCGCCCTCCACGACGACTATCACGACAGCATCAAGGAAGGACTGGTCCGGGCAGGCAAAGAACTGGAGTCCTGGGGTGGAATCGGCCCCGGGGATTATCGTTATTACGTCGACACCGGGCCGGTCATGGAGCGCGGCTGGGCGGCGCGCAGCGGTCTCGGTTTCCGCGGGAAAAACGGCATGCTGATTTCGCGCCGCCACGGGAATTGGCTGTTTCTCGCGGCCATCCTGACGCGTGCCCGGATCGCGCCCGACGAACCCTTTCGTCCGCAAGCGATTCGCGTGGAGGGGGTCGAGCCCGTCGGGCTGCTCTGCGGCAAATGTACGCGCTGTCTCGATGCCTGTCCGACCGCGGCCTTTCCGCAGCCGGGAGTGGTGGATTCGCGCCGGTGCATTTCCTATCACACGATCGAGAATCGCGGCATCATCCCGCGTGAGTTTCGCCGCGGCATTGGGGACCGGGTCTATGGCTGCGACACCTGCCTCGATGTCTGTCCCTGGAACCGGTTTGCCGCGAGCGCGCGGCAGGTGCTGTTGAGTGTCCGGGCGGATATTGCCCAGCTGGACCTGGCGGAGCTCCTCGAGCTGACTCCGGTGCGCTTTGCCTCACTGTTCAAGGGCACCGCGATCAAGCGTCTGAAGCTCACCGGACTCCTGCGCAATGCTTGTGTCGTGGCGGGCAACACGGGTGACGCGACGCATGTGCCGGCCCTGGTCCACCTCGCGACGCACGAGTCGGCGGTGGTGCGGGCGCATGCGGTTTGGGCCGTTCGCCAGCTGGCCGGGGAAAGTGCCGGCGCGCTGCTGGCTGCGGCCCGGGCGCGCGAGACCGATCCCGCGGTGCTGGCCGAATACGCGGGCTAGGAGCCCCCGTCAAAGAGCTCCCGCATTTTCGCGGCGTATTCCGCGGGCGGCCGGACAGGCTCGCCCGCCCGATTGATGAAGGTGTGCACCGTGAACCCGGTCACGAGCAGTTCGTCCCCGCGCCGGACTTCGTAATCGAGGCGGATGCGAAGCAGCGGGCGTTCCCTGAGGCGGGTGATGACCGTGACGGTGTCGTCATAGAGCGCCGGGCGGGAGAATTTGACCCCCAGCTCGACGACCGGGAGCCGGAAGCCCTGGGCCTCGAGATCGCGGTAAACGATGCCGCATTCCTTGAGCAGGGTGGTGCGGCCGACTTCGAACCAAGGCAGATAATTGCCGTGGTATACGATGCCCATCATGTCAGTTTCGGCGTAGCGGACCGTGATTTGCGTGCGCGATTCAATCATCGGGATCTTTCTGGCGCCTCCGGGGGCGGTTGTCCAAACAACGATTGGGCCGCGTCGGCCCAGGTGAACCGCAGCGCGCGGGCGCGGCCCGCCTCCCCGAGTTGACGGCGCCGGGCTGGGTCGCGGAGCAGGCGCTCGAAAGCGCCTGTCAGCGCGGGCAGGTCGCCCGGAGGGACGAGCAAACCCGTTTTTTCGTGCGCCACCGCCTCGGGGACGCCGCCGATCTCGTGGGCCACGATGGGCAGGCCGTGGGCGCCGGCTTCCAGATAAACAAGGCCGAAACCCTCGACACTGTGGCGGTGCGGCATGCTGGTCATGGCGAAGATGTCGGCTTGGGCGTAAATGGCGCCCAGTTCCTCGTCGGGCACATCGCCGAGAAACCGGACGGGAAACCCGGCCCCGGCCGCAGCCTGGGCGAGAACCTCGTGGTAGTTCTCCTTGGCGTGCGAACCGACCAGCCAGTACTCGATACTCGCGCGGAGCTCGGGAGCCAGCGCCTTGAGCGCCGTGATGACTTGCAGCTGTCCCTTGCGCGGGTTCAGGCGCGCCACAGTCAGGATAATGGTCTTGCCATCGGCCCGCGGGACGACGGCCGCGGCGCAAGGCCGGATGTCGCTGCGCAAGGTGCCGGATACGACCACGACCTTGCGGGCGGCGGCGGGGAAACGGGTTTCAAGCAGTTTGCGGGCGAATTCGCTGACGACGCTGATCCGTGTCGACCGGCTCAGCAGGCGGTTGGTGCACCAACGCAGGATCGGCCGGGAGGCGAGCCGCTGAATTTCCGAACCATGAAAGGTGAGCACCAATTGCGCCGGTTCCAGGGCGTCGAAGAACTGCAGGAGCAGGAGCGCCAACAGGGGCCCGGGCTCGGGCACGTACAGGATGGCCGATCGCAGGCGGTCGCGCTGCCGGGCGAGTCGCCGGGCCATGCGCCACTGGCTCCACAGGCTGTGGTTGCCCGCCAGCGGCAGGCGCAGCACTTGGAAGGGCCAGGGGCGCTCTTCAATGCCGGCGGGAAGATCGGGCGCCCACACTTCGACCGCGTAACCGAGTTTGCTCGCCCCGGCCGCCATTTCCGCCGCAAAAACCGCAATCCCTCCCCGGTGGGGAAAGAACTCGTGGGTAACGATCACGACTTGGCGCGACATCGAGGCACCGGATTGGGTCAAAATTTGCAGCAATCGCTTAAAAATACCGCAAAAGGCACGCGGATTGGAACGCGCCGTGCATCGCGGGTCCGCATGTCGGATCGCAACCGACGCCAAGTCAACAGCCTAAAGTTGGTGTGAATCAAATGCACCTTTTTGGAGTCACACAGGAGCAGGCATTTTTTGAGATTTACATACCCCACCCCCTCAACATACAAAATCAACAATGGCACAGGCAGTAAACTCCAGTTCGGGCATTCCGCTCAAACCATTCACTTCCGAAGACGACGCTAATCTGCGCGAGGCGTTGAAGCGTTGCTCGGCAGCTACTTACGAGGCGGCAGCGCAGTTTCGCAAGACTGGGAATACCGAGCACCTGCCGGCCATTGTCCTTGGGATAATCGAGCGCTATGTCGAGCCGGACCTCCGCGCGAAACTCAAGGATGCGGACGACGACCTGCGAATCATCGAGGACTTGGGCATCGATTCGCTCACCATGATGGAAATCGTCATCCTCGTGGAAGACGTGCTCCAGATGACAATCAACAACGAGGAGTTGCGTAATTTGCGGACCGTGGGCGACGTAAAGACTTTTATCGAATGCAAGGTCAGCGGTCTTCCGCTTCCGAAGCCGACGAAATTTATTCCGATCGAGCAGATCATCGCGGTGATGCCAATCCAACCGCCGTTCCTGTTCCTCGGCGAGGCCTCGGTGAACGCCCACGGCGCGAACGCGAAATACAAGATCAGCGGCCAGGAATTCTTCCTGCAAGGGCATTTCAAGGACAACCCGGTTCTTCCCGCCTCCATCATGCTTGAGGCCCTGGGCCAGCTGGCGGTCCTGTTCTTGCTGGAAGGCCAGGTCGGCGAACCCGGCAGGGTCGTCGATCAGCGCACCATCTTCTTCACTTCGTGTGAAGGTGTCCGCTGCCATCGCGTCTGCAAACCGGGCGACGTGCTCAGCCTCTCGATCAAGCCCAAGCGGCTGAAGTCGCCGCTGGCGACGTTCGAGGGCCAGATCCGGGTGGGCCAGGAAAAGGCCGCCATCGCCGAGGAAATTACGCTGACCTTCGGATTCGCCGAGGAAGTGGCGCAGCCGCAACCGGCCGCGGAGCCGGCTCCGGCCGTTGCCACCGAGGTGCGCAAGGCGGCGGTCAACGCCTGAACCGAGCATGCGGCGGACCGCGGGCGCGGTGGTTGACCCACCGGTGAAAAGCCTATTCATTTGCGGGAATGCGGTCGGGGACGCGGTTGACCTGGTCCCCACCTAATCTCCCATGCGGAAAGTATACATCACCGGCGTCGGTTTCATCACCAGCATTGGGAACGACACCCCTTCGGTAGTGGAGAGCCTGCGGGACCTGCGCCATGGCGTGGTGCAATACCCGCCTTTCCAAAAGCCGGACATTCCGGTCAAGGTGGCGGCACCGGTCCGGGACTTTCAAACGGACACCACCGACCCGGAGGATTGGATCTTTCCCGCCCGCTACAACATCCGGCGCGAGATGCTCCGCGGGATGGCGCCCAACGGCGTCTATTCCTATTGCGCCATGTTGCAGGCGATCGAAGACGCGAAGCTGGCGGAGGGCGACATTTCCAACACCCGAACCGGCCTGTATGCCGCCTCGGCCGGATCGCCGTTCCTGCTGGGCCACCATCTCGAACGCATGCGGAAGGTCGGCGTCATGCGCTGCCAGCCGCTGGGAATCGTCGCCTCGATCGCCGGCACGGTGAACTTCAACCTCGTGTCGCATTTCAAGATCAAGGGCGCCTCGACCGGGTTCTCCTCCGCCTGCGCGTCGTCCGCGCACGCCCTCGGCTTCGCCTATGACGACATCGCGCTGGGCCGCCAAAGCCGCATGTTCGTGGTCGGGGCCGAGGACGGAAACGTCGAAAGCATCCTCCCATTCGCCGGCATGCGGGCCCTGTCGCTGCAGGCCGATCCCTCCATCGCGTCGCGCCCGTTCGACGTGGGCCGCGATGGTTTCGTCGGCACCGGCGGGGCCACGGTGGTCGTGATGGAGAGCGAAGAGGAAGTGCTGCGCCGCAAGGCCAAGGTCTACTGCGAGGTCGCCGGCTGGGGCCAGGCCTCGGACGGTTACAACGTGGCCATCTCCCACCCGGATGGCGCCGGGTTGCGCGTGGCGATCGAGAATGCGCTCGAGTATTCAGACGTCACCGCGGACGCGATCGACTACGTCAACGCGCACGCCACGTCCACGCCGATCGGCGACGTCTCAGAGGCGAGGGCACTGAAGGCGATCTTCAAGAATTCGCCCACGCGCCCGGCGATAAGCAGCACCAAGGCGCTCACGGGCCACGGCCTGTCGCTCGCCGGGGCGATGGAGGCCGGTTTCTGTGCGCTCGCGATCAAGGAGGGCTTCATGCCCGGTTCGGCGCACATCACCAAACTCGATCCAGCCTGCGAGGGCCTCAATATCATCCGCGCGACGCTGCCGAACCGTCCGAATGTCGTTTTGAGCAACAGCTGCGGCTTCGGTGGTGCGAACGTCTGCCTCGTCTTCCGGGCGGCGTGAGGCATGAACGCGGCTGAACTTTCCGCCCGCTATCGCACCGCCTTCGTCACCGGAGCCAGCACCGGCCTCGGGTTGGCCTTCACGCGGATGTTGCTCGACGAGGGCGTCGAGACTTGGGGCACGGCGCGCCAGGCCGCCCGCCTGCCGGTGCACAACAAGTTTCACCCCGTCACGCTCGAGTTGGCGGACGGGCCCGGAGCCGTGGCCAGCTTCAAGGCCGCCGAGGCCGACGCCGCCGGATTCGACCTCGTGATCAACAACGCGGGCTTCGGCGTCTTTGGCGCCTACGCGTACACCGATTTCAGCGTGTGGGAAGAGCAGCTGCGGGTGATGCTCGTGAACACTGCCCGGCTGTGCCACGCCGCGCTGCCCGGGATGCTGGCGCGGCGAAGAGGAGCGATCGTCAACATCTCCTCGATTGCCGGCGAATTCGGCATGCCCTACCAGGCGGCCTACAATGCCGTGAAGGCAGGACTGTCCGCGCTCACCGAGAGCCTGATGTATGAGGTTAACGGCACGGGTGTTATCGTGATCGACTTCCGGCCGGGCGACTACCGCACCGATTTCGAAGGTTCCGTGCGCCGGCCGGCGCCATCGGTCCCATTGGCCGGCGACGGCATCAGCGCCGCGCGCATGGACCGCGCCTGGCAGGCTTTCACCGCGATGATGCAATCCGGGCCCGCGCCGGCCAAGGCCGCCGCCGACCTGAAACGTGCCCTGTTGCGCGGCCGCAGCGACACGGTCCGGTCGGGGCGTTTCTTCCAAGCCGTGCTCGGCCCGTTCCTCGCGCGCTTCGGTTCGCTGCGGTTGCGGCGGAAGGTGCAGGAGAAATATTTCGGTCTTTAGGCATGAACGACGGCCCCACGCCCGCCCGGCCGGCGGCATCGATCCACCCCTCTAACTCCCCCGCATGGCCCGCGTCCGCATCCTCGTCCTGACCTCCAGCACCGGCTCGGGCCACGATACGCGGGCCCAGGCCTTCGCCGAGTGGTGTTTTGAGCTCTACCGCCACGAAGTGGACGTGCGGATCGAGCAGATGCTCGAGAACTCCTCGGGGTTCTTCAGCGCCGGGGTGAACTTCTACAACTGGATCCAGAAGAAATCGCCGTGGCTTCACAAGGCATTCTACCTGTTCGTCGAGTTGCTGAGCCTCCTGAACCGGCGGACGGTCACCTTCGGCCGCGCCTACTACGAAGCGGTGTTGCGGGAGTACCGGCCGCACCTCGTCTTCAGCGTGCACGACTGCCTCAACCGTGGGTATTTCCAGCTCGCGCGCAAGATCCTGGGACGGGAGCACGTGCGCTGCGCGACCTACTGTGGGGAGTTTTCCGGCGGGTTCGGCTACAGCATCAACTGGGTCGAGCCGACGGCTGACCTCTATGTCTCGCGCACGGCCACCGCCCGCGACTACGCGGTGAAGATCGGCATGCCGGCAGAGCGCACCCGGGTGCGCGGCTATCTCATGCAGCCGCGCGCGCACCTCGAGGTCTTCACCCCGGAGACGCGCCGCCAGTACCTCGAGGAGGTGCTGGAACTGCGGCCGGACCTGTTCACCGTCTTCCTCGCGACCGGCGGCAACGGCGCCAACAATCACCTCGAGCTCCTGCCAAAACTGCTGCCGCACGCCGACCGGGTCCAGGCCGTGGTGATCTGCGGGCGCAACCGCGCCGCCTACAACCAGCTCGTCCACTGGCGGGCCGAGCATCCCGCGCTCAATTGCTTCCTCGACGGTTTCTCCGACGAGGTGCACCTGTTGATGCAGGTGAGCGATGCGATCGTCACGCGCGGCGGCACCACGACCTGCGCCAAGGCGCTGCACTTCCGGTGCCCGATCATCTTCAACGTCATCGGCGGCATCATGCCGCAGGAGGAGCTCACGGTGAAATTTTTCCGCAATGGCGGCGGCGCCGAGCTGATCGCGAATGGTGCGGATTTCGGCCGCCTCATCGATTCGTGGATGAGCGATCGGTCCCGCTATGACGAATTGCGCGACCGTTTTCTCCGGCTGCGTTACGAGGAGAACCCGACGGTGCTGATCGAGGAGATGGTGAACCTGGCCCAGGAAGTCTCGGGCACGACGCTCAAGCCCGGGGCCTTCCCCCCGAAGCCGCGCAGGCCTTCCTGACGGACGCGACGTTTTCCGGCTTTCCTGCGGGGCGCAATGTGCCTTGGCTGGCGGTTGCGCCAAGCTTTGTCCTCGCCGCCCCACATCGCCCTTTTGTTCACGACCTTCCCGAAGGTGTCGGAGACTTTTCTGCAGCGTGAGGTCGCGGCCCTCCAGGCCCGGGGCCTCCGGCTCAAGCTATATTCGCTCTGGGGCGGCGGGGGCGAATTCCGCGGCCTGCCGGTCCGGAGTTTTCCGAAATGGCGGCTGTTGCCGCTCTTTGTGTTCGTCATCCCTTGGAACTGCCTCCGTCGACCGCGGATCGTGCGCGACCTTTTCGAGGGCGTACTGACCCGCGGCGCGCCCTCGTGGCTGAACTTCTGGGAAAACATGCTCGGCGCCGGCTTTGCCGGCTGCTTCTACCGCGAGTTGCGACGCGATCCGCCGGCCTTGTTGCACGCGGCCTGGGCCGGGGCGCCGGCCACGGCGGCCTGGGTGCTGTGGCGGATGTTCGGCTGGCCCTATGGTGTTGGCGCCCACGCCTACGACATCTATGAGCATGGCGGCGATTGGTGGCTGCGCGAAAAACTGCTTTACGCACGTTTTGTCCATACTTCGACCGAGATGGGCCGGCGCGAATTGATCGCACGCGGCGTGCCGCCGGGAAAGATCCGGTGCATCCGCCGCGGGCTCGACACGTTTCCGGCTTTCAAGCCGCTGCGCCAGAATCGGCGGCCGCTGCGCCTGCTCGCGGTGGCGCGACTCGTGCCCAAGAAGGGATTGCACCACCAGCTCCGCCTCCACGCCGCACTCGTCGCGGCCGGCGTGGAATTCGAGGCGCGCCTGCTGGGCGACGGGCCGTTGCGCCGGGAACTGGAGGAAGCTGCGGGGCGGCTGGGGCTGGCCGGACGGGTGCGGTTCCTTGGCCAGCAGCCCCCGGCCGAAGTGTGGGCGCAGCTGGCCTGGGCCGACGTGTTGCTGCACACCGGCGTGGTGGCGGCCAGCGGCGACCGCGATGGGTTGCCCAACGTGATTCCCGAGGCGATGGCGGCGGGCACGCTGGTCGTGACGTCCCCGACTTCGGCCACCACCGAGGCGATCACCGCGGGCGTGACGGGAATGGTTGCGGAAGCCGATGCGCCCGACCATTGGGTGGAAATCCTGCGGCGGCTCGGTGCCGACGACAACCTGGCGGAGCAATTGCGCGCCGCCGGCCGACGTTGGGTCGAGCAAAACTACGACGCCAACCGGAACGCCGCGCAGTTGGTCGCGTGCTTCGAGGAGGCGATGAAGCCGTGATCTACTACGACACGACAAAGATGGGTGCCGCGAAGCATCGTTCCGGCTTGATGCGGCTGACTTCGCGCCTGCTCGAGGAATTCGGTTCGATGATCACCCCGGTCCGGTGGGACGCGCGCGCCGGGACATTCGTCGCCGGTCAGCCGGCGGCGCCCGTGCCATTCGGGCGCGGGGACTGGCTTTTCACGGTCGAGATGTTCAGCGAGGCGGAGCGGCCGGGGTTCACCGAGTTCCTGCGCCAGCCGCCGTGCCGGCTGGCGGCGATGTTCCACGATGCGATTCCGGTGCGCTGGCCCCACATCACCTGGCCGCAGAGCGTGCGCCGCCATCCTGAATACATGAAGCTGCTCACGCACTTCGATCGCACGTGGGCGATCTCCGCGGCGACCCGGCGGGACTTCGTGGAATTCTGGCGCTGGCAGGGGGTGGCGCCGAAGGCGGAGCCGGGCGTCGTCGCCCTGGGGGCGGACTTCGACGGTGGCAACCGGGTGCAACGTGATCCGCTGGTCTCCCCGGCGCCGCGCTCGCTGCTTTGCGTTGGCATCATTGAGCCGCGGAAGAACCAGGACTTCCTGCTCACGGTGGCGGGCGAGCTCTGGCGCGCCGGGCTTGATTTCGAGCTGCACGTGGTCGGGCGGGTGAATCCGCATTTTGGGGCGCCGATCGCGAAACGGATGCGGGCGCTGGCGAAGGTGGAAAGGCGGTTCCACTTTCATCCGGCGGCTGGCGACCGTGAGCTGGCGCGACTTTATGCCGGGGCGTGTGCGGTCGTTTTTCCCACGATCGCCGAGGGCTGCGGGTTGCCGTTGCTGGAAGCCCTGTGGCGGGGCGTGCCTTGTGTCTGCAGCGACCTGCCGGTGCTGCGCGAGAATGCGGACGGCGGCGGCTGCCTTGTGGCGCGGGTCAACGATGCGGCGGACTGGAGCGAGAAACTGCAGGAAATTCTCACGCAACCCGAGACGAGCCGCCGCTTGCAGGCCGAGGCCATGGCCCGGCCGCTCCCGCGGTGGTCGGCCACCGCGCAATTCATCCGGCAGGAGCTGGCGTGAAAACGGGCGTTGCGTCCTAAAGCTGCTTCACCGCATACGCCATGGCGCTGGCGATCTTCTCCAGATCCTCATCGCTGTGCAGCGCGGACACGGCGGTCCGGATCAGGTCCTTGCCCGGCGGCACCGCCGGGGCGATCGACATGACGGTGAAGACGCCCTTGTCGAGCAACGCCTGCCAGAAACGGTAGACGAGCTCCTTGGAGCCGAGCACGATTGGGATCGCCGGCGTTTCGCTGCCCCAAGTGTCGAGGCCGAGCCCTTTGAGCATTTCGCGGTACAGCTTCGTGTTGCGCCAGAGGCGCTCGAGGTGCTGGGGCTCGGTCTGCATGATGTCGAGCGAGGCCGAGGCCGCGGCTGCCTGGCTCGGGCTGATCGAGGCGCTGAAAAGCGTCTGCTTGGAACCCGTCCGCAGATATTCGATGAGCTCGCGCGAGCCGGAAACGAATCCACCCGTGCTGGCCAGCGACTTCGACAGCGAGCCGCAGAGGATGTCGACCTTGTCGTTCAGCCGGAAATGGTCGACGGTCCCGCGGCCCTGCCGCCCGAGCACGCCAAAACCGTGGGCATCGTCGAGCACCACGAAGCAGCCAAAGTCCTCGCTGATCTGGGCCAGCTCAGGGAGGCGGCAGACGTGGCCTTCCATCGAGTACACGCCCTCGATCACGAGCAGCTTGGGCGTGCTGTGCGGAATATCCTTCAGAACCTGGCGCAAGTCCTCCGGGTTATTATGGCTGAATCGCTCCACCCCGGCCATCGACAGCCGGACACCATCCCAGAGGCAGGAGTGAATGTTCTTGTCGGCGAGAATGATGTCGCCCTTCTGCGCAAAAGTCGCCACCGCCGAGAGGCAGGAGATGTAGCCGGCGACGCTGATGTGGCAGGCTTCCCGTCCCAGAAAGGCCGCCAGTTTTTCTTCTAGCTCGACATGGTACGCGCGCGAGCCGTTGGAAATCCGCGCCCCGGTCGTGCTCGAGCCCCACTGCTTAGCCCCTGTCGCGCACGCCTCTATGACCTTGGGATGGAATGAAAGCCCAAGATAATCGTTGCTGGAGAGCATGACCATGTCGCGGCCCTGGAGGCGGATGTGCGTGCCTTTCTGGGCCTCCATCGCATGGTAGTAAGGCTTGTACTTGAGCCGGAGCTTGGTCGCGTAATCGTCATGCGCTCGCTCTACGATAGCCTTCTTGGTCTTGGTGAAAAGGGACAGGGCCATTGAAATTGGTCACGCGACTACACGGAAGTTGGCACGGCATAGCAACCGCAAAGGCCGCACTACGCCCGGCTGGGCAAGTCCCGCATCCAAGCGGAGATATCAGCGGCTGCATCCGCCCAGGTCCGAAGCTTTCGCGCGCGGCTGGCGGCCGCGAGCCCGGCCAGTTTCGCGGGCTCGGTCAGCAACTGCCGCATGGCCGTCGCGAGGCTCGCGGCCTCGAGGTTCTCCAGTGCCAGGCACCCGCCGCCGGCGGCGGCCTCGCCCAATGCGCCCCGGCTTGAACACACGCAGGGTTTGCCGTGCTGCAGGCTTTCGAGCACCGGCAGGCCGAATCCCTCCAGCAAAGAAGGGTACACCGTAAAGGCGCAGGCGCGATACGCGGCCTGCAACGTGCTGTCATCGGCGACCCCGCCGTAACGCACGGGCCGGCCCGCGCGCTGCAGTTCCTGCAAACGCCTCAGCGCCCGGCCGGCGGTGTCGGGACGAGCCAGCCCGAACAACTCGAGGTCAAACACCAGGCCTTGCGCCCAAAGCGCTTCGCACGCGTCGAGCAACGCCAGATGGTTCTTGCGACCTTCAATGGTGCTTACGCAGAGAACCCGCGGCCGCGCGGCCGGCGCAGGCGCGGAGTCAACGGGCGTCAACGGATCAAGTCCATTGGCGATGACCGTCACCTGCGGACCTTGGGCTACGCCCAGCCACGACCAGTAGTCGCGCAGGCTCTCTGCCGAATCGTGCGATACGGCGGCGACGCCATCGAAAGCCAGCAGTTCGCGCAGGTAGGCCGGCAGGCGCGCCACCATCCCGGGCGGGCTCAATTCGGGCAGTTTCAGCGCAATGGCGTCGTGGAAGATCGCCACGCGCGGACCGGAAACCGCCGCGAAGAGTTGCGGCAGCCGCGCGCCGGTAGCGGCGGAAAAAAGCTCGGGGCAGAGCAGCGCGACGCCCTGCGGGACCGGCGGCACCGCGCCCAATGTCCGGCGCGCCCGCCCCGCCAGGCGCTGGGACCACGACCACTTGGCGCCGCGCGATCGGGCGCCGCCTTCCCCGCCGGCCAGGCACCGGGATTCGGCGGGCTGCAATTCGCGCCAGGCTTTCAGAAAGGGATCGTGGCACACCGCCGTCGCTGGCTGCCGGGCGCGCAACGCGGCGAACAGCGAGCGCGTGACGCGCTGGATGCCCGTCTGCGCGCGGGTGTGGCTGGTGTGGGTGGTGTCGACCAGGAGCACGGGTTCAGGGAGGCGACGCCGCGGGCTGCACGGTCAGGACCTTTAACACCAGTTCGGGAGCCGCCGGGGGCGGGTGGGGAAAGCGCAGCTTGAAGGTCGCGACCGGGCGCCGATTCCAGATCTCCCGCGGAATCCGCGCCCGCAGGACGCCCGGTTCGGCGAAGAAACCTTGGAAGAGGAGGACGTCATTGCACAAGAACTCGGTCGGCAGCGGGGGCCGCGGACCCGGCGCGTAGCGGGGCTCGGCCGCCAATTCCAGGTACACGTCCGCCTGGGCGGGCGCCGGCTTGAACCACAAGGCGGCTTCGTCGGGTGCGGCCATGACCGGTTGGCCCGCCATCGGCGTCCGCAGTCCCCTGAGCTCGTAATCCTGCCACCCGGTCCGGCGGGTGAAGTCGATCCTGCCATCGACCGGCGAGAGCGGGATCGGTTCGGGCTGGACCGTCAGGTTCGAAAACGTGAAGGGGAACGATTCACCGGCCGACCCATTGCCTTCCAGCGTGAGCACGACCGACTGCGGTTGGCGGGCCACCAGCGGCACCTCGAAGCGCCACGGCGGTGGGCCTTCGACCGCGAAGGAGACCGTATCGCCGGTCGCTGTTTCCCGTCGCACCTGCCACGCGGTGGCGGTTCGAGCGGCGGTCGGCTTGGGCGTGAGCGTGAAGCGCAGGCTGGCCGGCTGGGCCGGCGTGATCTCCAGCGACATCCGGCGCGACGCGCTTTCCGGCACACCCCGGGTGGGATAAACTCCTTTGAAAGCCGTGATGCGATTGGCCTGGCGGAGCAGCACAAATTCCTTGCCGGTCAGGAGACGCGGGGAATGGGCATCGATCGTCTCAGCCCAATTTCGCCCCACCAGGATCGCCGCCGGTCGCGGGATTTTTTGCGTCGCTTCATTGATCGCCTCGGGGCGAAGGTAGCCTCCGCCTTGGGTGCCGCGCGCCCCGAAATAAATCCGGCTCTCGTCGAGAAAGTAGGCGGACCACATGCTGTGGAAAAACGACATCGGGAACGAACCGCCTTCCACCAGTATGGGCGCATCCTTGAAGGCGGTCCGCGATTGGTCGCGCAGTTCGAACCAGTCGTTCGAGATCACCTTCCGCTCGCTCCAGATGTAGGTTTCACGAAAAGCCATGGTCACCGCGAAGGCGAAATAAACGAGCACCGCCAGGCCGGCCGTCTCGATGATCCGGCGCTGCCACCCGCGGCCGCCGGCCCGACCCTCGGCCAGGCCATGGAACAACGCGGCCGGCATGACCATGCCGACGAACACGCCGGAAAACTGCACGGTCTTCTGCCAGCCGTAGGCAAAATCCGTGGCCACCGTGTAAAGCAGCAGGACGGCGCTGCCGGCAAAGATCGCGCACAGTCCATAGCGGTCGCGGGCCGCCCGCAGCGCGTAAACCAGGGAAAGCAGCACGGCGAGCGTCAGCGGCCAGCCCAGCCACGGCCCCAGATTGATGGCCGCCGGCACGCACAATGAGCCCAGGGCCGCGAGGTACGCCGCCGGATGAAGCGACGCGAAAACGTTGGCCCAATTCTGCTCCGTCCGGGCCAGGGACAACGAGGCGATGAACCCATGGACGGCGCGCACCGTGGTCGCGCAATTTATCAGCAGGCCAACCGCCACGGCACCGCCGACCAGCAGGCAGGGCCGCAGGGCGGCGCGGCCGTGTTCAAACGCCCGGCGAATCCACAGGAACGCCACCGACAGCAGGACAAAGGGGGCCATTTCCGGATACGCGCAGAGCAGTCCGTGAAACGCGAATGCCACCAGCACAAGGAATCCGCGCCCATCGCTCTCCCCCTGGAGGAGGCTGCGCAGCGCCCGCTCGAACGCGATGACGAAGGTCGCCCCCATCAGCCCGCCAATCAGGTTCGGCAGGTTCGAGTTGGCATAGAAGAAAATGAAGACCGGCTGGAGCGTGGCCAGCCCCACCGCCGCGATCAGGCCGGGCTTTTCGGTGACGAACGTCTTCAGCGCGAGATAGCAGGACGCCACCCAGACCAGGTAGAGGCTCGCGACCGCATACACGTAGAGCTTGATCGGAGAGGCACCGACGATGGACGAGGTTACGGCGAGCAAGCCTTCCGCCCCCATGCGGCCCCAGGCGGGAGTCCAACCCGCGAGCGCGCCGGCGAGATTCGCCAGGGGGCGGACACTGCTGTGGACCACCGGCTCCATGTAGGTGTGTCGCTTCAGGTGCTCGGCCCCGGAGACCCAGAAGAAGCTGTCGTGGTTGCTGGTGCCGTCGTAGAAAAGTGTCTGGGCATGCGACAGGATCGGCCACAGCAGGAGCGTGAGGACGAGCGCGAACGCCAGCGCCAGGATCGCTCCCGCGGGCGAGCGCAGGGCCCGGAGATCGCGCCCCAACGCCCGAAGGTGTCGCGGCACCAGGGTCGCCAGCATCGGCAGCAGGCAGAGCCAGGCCCAAAATCCATCGAGCGGGACAAAGAAATTGATCGCGGCGACCGCGGCCAGCAGGAGGGCCAGGCCGCCGAGGATGGACCAAGCCAGGCGTTCGAGCGCGCTGGCGTGCGGAAGGGTGGCGGCCAGCCAGTATCCGTTCAGCAGCAGCGCCAGCGGAACGAGGATGACAAAGAGAAGTCCTTCGATCTGGTTCATGGGCCGGTCGACTACCAGCTTGCGATCACCTCGAGGCGCCGCCGGTAACGGGCGCCAATTGCCGCCGGCGACAGCTGATTCTCGATCGCGTCACGCGCCGCGGAGCCCAGCCGGCCTGCCAGGGCGGAATCACCTTGCAGACGGCGCATCCAATCGGCGGCGTGGTCGAGATCGGGATCGGCCCATTGCTGCCCCTTGGCGTACGGGCCGTGATTCTGGTCGAGGGTGACCAGCGAACAGCGCACCGGGCATCCGTTGGCCGCATTGAGGTATTCGGCCGTCCCCGACCAGTCCGTGGCGATGACCGGTTTTCCCAGGTACATGCACTCCGCGACCGCGAGACCGAACCCCTCCGAGCGATGCAGCGAGACAAAGCAGTCGCAGGCGGACTCCAACTCGTAGGTTTCGCGCCGGGTCAACGTCTGGTTGAGCAGAATGACGCCGGGCAGGTCGGCGACGGCGGCGCTCAGTCGCTGGAAGTCGGCGGGATTGCCGGCGGCGTTGTGCACCTTGATGACGAGCCCGGCCCCCCGGCCGGCGAGTCCGGAGCGCCGATAGGCTTCGAGGACGGCCTCGGGATTCTTGCGCTCGTGGTAGGAATTCAGGTCGTAAAGAAACAGGAAGAGGAACCGCCCGGCCGGCAGCCCGAACTTCGGGCGGAAATCGCCGGCGGGCCGGTCGAACGCGATCGCATGCGGCATGGCAAGGACGGGCACCGGCACCTTCTGCGCGATGGCTTCCGCCGTGAAGCGCGAGGGCGCCCAGACCTCATCGCAATACTCCGCGCAGCCGATCCAGGCGTCGGGGAAGTCGGGCAATTCCCAGGCCCAGTAACCGATGTTGTATTTTCCCCGCCGCAGCCCGGGCCCGTGGTGATGGTCCAGGTCGCGCATGCCCGGTGGATCGACGTGGATCACATTCACCGGATGCGGTGCGTCCGACTGCAGCCGCGCGGCGAAAGTCGAATCGGAAAGCGGATTCTTGCAGGGTAGCTTGAGGTCGACCAGCGCGTGGGGCAGGCCCGCGGCGTCGGCGGCCCGGGCCATGCACCGGGCGGATTCGCCGATGCCAAGGTCGGCGCGAAAGAAGCCGACGACGTTCAGGCCGATCCGCAGGAACCGGCGGGCGAAGGCCGCATTCCACGGCCCGGCCCGGTTGCTGAAGTCAAACAGCACGTCTTCGCCCGCTTCGATTCTCTGGATGCGCAGGCGCCGGTTCCGGTCCTGCCGTCGCCAAGCCTGCAGGAGGGATAGTCCTGTCACGCGCCCGAGCCAGGCGAGAAAGTTGGACCCCGCGACGCCGGTGAGGTGCAGGCTCATCCGGCGGGACGCGGCGGGGTCGAGCCGGGGCAGTACGACCTCCAGCTGAAAGGGGCCCGACGGCAGCCGCGCACGTGCCAGCACCAGCCGGTCATCGACATAGACCTTCAAACCGAGATCACCCTGGGCGGCGGCGATTCCGGGCGCGGGCGGCAGGAGTTCCCCGCGGATGACCAGCCGGTCCGTACCTTGGAGCGCCGGGATCGCCAGTTCTCCCCGATCGCGGATCCAGTAGGAGTCCGTCGCGACCTCGTCATGAAACAGGCCGGCGAACTTGGGTCGTGAGCGGATCAGCATGCTTGGTGGTGGGTGCTATTGACGCGGAACCACCTGTAAATTGGTCAATTGGAACCCAAGCAAGCGGGAATCCGTCAACGATGCCTGCTTCAGGCGGCCCTCGAGCACGAAATCAATGCGATTGGCTCCGGGTTGCAGGACGAGGTCGATGCTGGCGTCCTGCGCGACCGGCTCGACCGGCGATTCCCAAATTTGCGCGCCGCCGAGCTTTGCGCTCAACCGGCCCGGGCGGAGGGAGGCGGCATGGAACGACAGTCTGGCCCGGACCGGTGACTGATCCGCGCACCAGATGGAAAGGGTCGCAGTCTCCCCGGCCCATCGCCACCAGTTGTGCTCGTCGCGCTCCAACGCAAACCAACCGCGATCGGCATAGGGCTGCAGGCGATCACCCGGCATTGGCGGACTGGTCCAGGGATCGGCCAGGCGCGGGTCGCTGAGATCCGGGCGAATCGGCTGGGCGGCCGGATGCAGGGCGTAGGCAACATGGTCGCCGATATCGGCCACCAACGACCGGCCTGTGGCTTCGATTTGGGCGCGCAGGCGGCTGCCCGCGTCCGGGTAGGCGGTCTTGTTCAGATAAATCGCGGCATAGCCCACCGCCTCGAGCCGGGCGCACATTTGGTCGACGGGCATGGCAGCCACCCGGCGCTCCCACCGCAGGGCCGGGTCCTGGGCGAGCAGGCCGTAGCTGAAGCGCAGGTTCGAGGTGTTGAGCCAGGGCCGGAACAATTCGTAGTCGGTCATGCGGTTGACGGGCGGTTGCTCAAGGAAGGCGACCACGGGCAGCTGGAAGATGGCCGCGCCCGGCGGCAGGCGCGCCTCCAACACGGCGCCAAACTGCCGGTCCCATTCGATGCGACGACTTTGTTCCGCGAGCGACGACACCCGGCGCGGCCGCGGCAACTGGTCCCAAAGGCCGATCGCGACCACCACCAGCGTGACGGCCCACGCGGTCCGGTTCGGCAGGTGTCGACCGCGGCGGCTCGCCCACGAAGCGAGCACCAGGAGGCAGATGGCCAGGAGATAGATGCTGTAGCGATTGCCCGCCCGGAACAAATCGACGCCGGCCAGGGCGAGGATGCTGTTGAATCCGCCGACCACGAAAAACAGCGTGATCAGGACAAAGGTCGCCGCGTAAGCGGGGCGGAATCCCGCTCTTTGCCACAACAGGCGGCGAAGCGTGCCCCCGAAGAGGATCGCCAGGCCGGCCAGCCCGACGACGCCGAAATACGGCGAGAACAACTCGCCGCGCAGGCTGGTGACGCTGGCGTAGTGTCGGCCGATGTCGGCGGCCACGGACCATTGGTGGGTTTGCGGCGGGATGAGCCACTCGATCGGGTGCAGGCCGTAGATTTCCGTACCGGCGTAGTTGCGCTCGAGATTCAAGCCATCCTGAAACATCGCCAGCATGGCGCTGTAGTTGAAGAGAATCAGTGTGAAGAGGAAGACCGCCAGGCTCGCCCCGCCCCAGACCAGGTTCGGCCGCCGGTGCGTGGTGCCGAGCTGGAAGCCCAGGGCCAGGCAGAGCAGTAGGCCGTAGACGAAGCCAAAGTAGGGATTGGCCATCCCGGTGGCGATGGCGGTGACCAGGCAGAACAGCCGCCAGCGCCGGCGCCGCAACAGCGTCCGGGCGCCGCCCACCAGCCACACGGACAGCAACTGGGCCGGGACGATGTAGGCCAGCGTGAACGAATAGTGGGTGAGCCCGCGGTGATAGATGAAGAAACTGAATCCGAAAAGCAGCGCCGCGCCCGCGGCGAAGCTGGCCCGGTGACCGAGCGCCCGGCTGCACAGGTAAAAAGTGACGACGGCGGCAAGGTGCGCGAACAGCAGGGCCAGGTTGCTGGCCGGCCCGAGGCCGATGGCGTGGGCGAGCTTCCCGAAAAACACGAACACCAGCACGTCGGGCATGGGATAGCTCGACCAGTCCGCTCCCCACGGCGCCCCCAGCGAGGGCATCGTCTTGTCGAACAAGAAACCGAGTCCCAGGTCGCCGGACAGCTTCAGGCGCGCCAGCACCTCGAGGGCATCCACGTTGTACGAGGTGGGAAACTGCCAGGCCGCCGGATGCCACAGGCCGGTGGCAACAAGCCAGACCGCTGAGGTGACAGCCAGCAGCGACAGCCAGCGAAGGACATTCGAACCGGCGGCGGGAACTCGCATGAGGTGGGGCGCCGAGAGCATGGCAAAACCAGACCGTCACGCGATTCATTTCTGGTGGCGTCCACGGGATTCGCGGCGCGGATTTTTCGTCGCTTTGCGCCGGGGGCGGCGACAAATGTGTCCGCGGGTGCAGACGGACGAATATCACAAGATGGCGGAGGTCGAGGACGCGATGTGGTATTACCGCGCGCTGCACCGGCACGTGATCGGGCACCTGGCCGCCGGTGCGCCGGACTCGTTCCGGGTGCTGGACGCAGGGTGTGGCACGGGCGGGCTGCTGCGCCGGATACTCCGGGAGCATCCGGGCTGGCGGGCCACGGGACTGGATTTCTCGCCGGTGGCGTGCCAGCTCGCCCGCGCGCGCACGGCCGCGGAGATTGTGGAAGGGTCGGTGCTGGCGCTGCCCTTTGCGAACGCCGCTTTCGAGGCGATCGCCTCGTGTGATGTGCTCTGCCAGGTCGACGCGCCGGAACGGGCGCTGCGCGAATTTCACCGCTGCCTGGCGCCCGGGGGACGACTGGTGCTGACCATGCCGGCCTACGCCTGGATGTATTCGTACCACGACAAACAGGTCGGCAATCTGCGGCGCTATGACCGCGGCGAGGTGCTCCGGATGTTGCACGACGCCGGCTTTGGCGAGGCGAGGGGAACCTATTGGAATACGCTTCCCTTTCCCCTGGCGGTGCTGCGCCGGAAAATGCTGCCGCCGCCGGAAACGGGCAGCGATGTCTTTGTTTTTCCGCGGCCGGTCGAGGCGGTGTTCACTGCCATGATGGCGGCCGAGCACGCCTGGCTGGCCCGTGGTGGTCGCCTGCCGTTCGGCAATTCAGTGCTGACTGTGGCGCGAAAGTAATATCTATCCGGGATGGCCCTTACCCCACATGAGCCTGGCCCTTAGCTTTGTCATTCCGCTCTACTACAGCGCCGACACCATCGCCGCTTTGGTGAAGGAGATCGAGCGCCTGGAGGTCGAGGGTGGCCACGAGCTGGTGCTGGTGAACGACGGCAGCCGCGACGCCACCGCCGGGATTTGCCGCGAGTTGCTGCGGGACGCCCGGATCCCGATCACGTTCGTCAATCACGCGCGCAATTTCGGCGAGCACAATGCGGTCCTGACGGGTTACCGCCATGCCACCGGCGCCTATGTCGTGAACCTCGACGACGACGGGCAGAACCCGCCCGCGGAGGCCGTTCGCCTGTGGCAACACGCCCGGAAGGAGGGACTCGACGTCGTCTACGGCCACTACACGACCAAGCGTCACTCCTGGTGGCGGAATCTGGGCAGCCGGTTCACCAATTGGCTGACGGACTGGGTGCTCGACAAGCCACCGGGCTTCTATCTCTCGAGCTTTCGTTGCGTGAGTGCCTTTGTGGCGCGCGAGGTGGCCGCGAATGCGGGGCCCTATCCCTACGTGGACGGACTGATCCTGCAGGTCACCCAGAACATCGGCGCCCTCGAAGTGGCGCACTCCGACCGGCTCGCCGGCCAGAGCGGCTACACCGTGCGGCGCCTGCTGCGCCTTTGGCTGAGCACGTTCGTCAATTTTTCCGTGATGCCATTGCGCCTCGCCACCCTGCTGGGTCTCGTCATGGCAGCGGCGGGCGTCATCGGGTTGCTGGTGGTGTTTTTCCTTTGGGTCACGAACCGCGGGCCCGATTACGGCTGGGGCTCGCTCATGGGCGCGATGCTGGTGTTCTCCGGCGCCCAGTTGGTGATGCTGGGACTCATCGGTGAATACGTCGGGCGGATGTTCCTGACGATTAATGGACGGCCGCAGTCCGTCGTCCGCTCGGTCGAGCGGGCCGGCTAACTCGCGGCCGATTCGAGCTGGCGCCAGCGCGCCAACTCAAGCTCCATGGCGGCCCGGATGCCCTCGACGGCCGCCCGGGGCGGCGTGGAAACCAGGCCCAACGAAAAAAGCCACGCCTGTCGCGCCACGGCGAAATCACGGGCGTCACGCGCGCCATCCCAGTTGCGCGCCAGGTAAGCGCGGCACCAGTCGCGGACCGCCAGCGTGGCGATCTGCTCGCGCCACCGCTCGACGAGGCGCCGCGTGTTCTGCTCGTCGCGCAGCTTGCGTCCGGGCGACTGGCTGAGGTGGTGCCGGACCACGCTGCGCAGCATCACATAATTGCGGCGCCCCGCGGCGAGCGCCCGCAGCGCCAGGTCCAGGTCCTCGCAGCCGTTGCGATAGCTTTCGTCAAATCCGCCGAGCGCCGCCCACTGGTCGCGCCGGATCGCGCAACAGGCGCCGGTGACGGCGGGCACGACCCGAAACCCGCGCCACCGTTCGAGCAGCGTGCTGTCGGTGGCGTGGGCCGGCTTGCCCTTGTGATTGAAATAAATCCCGACGTGGTCGACCGCGCCGGAGGCGGCGTTCAATTGCAGGTTGCCGACCAGCCCGGCGTCCGCGAACCGCGTGAAAGCGGCGGCCATCGGCTCGTACCAGGCGGGCAGCAGGACGAGGTCGTTGTTGAGGAAGAAGACCAGTTCGCCGCGGGCGGCGGTCGCGCCGCGATTGCATGCGCCCGCGAAGCCGAGGTTGGCCTCGTTCAGCAGCACCCGGCACGGCGCCCCGAGGTCCTGCAGCCAGGCGCGCGTGCCGTCCGTGCTGCCATCGTCGACGAGGATGATTTCGCCGGCGAGGCCCTCGGGCAGCGTGGCGCGCAGGCTGGCCAGCATCGCCTGTGTCAGCGGCAGGCAGTTGTAGAGCGGTATGATGAAGGAGGCCTGCATGCCGGTTGACGCGACAGTTAGCGGCGCGGCGGGCCGGCCGCACGCCGAATCTCAGGCGAGCAGCCCGCGCAGGTACTCGCCGTAGGAGGACTTGCCATGGCGGGCGATGTTGGCCTCCATGCCCCGGCGGTCGATCCAGCCCTGCTTGAAGGCGATTTCCTCGAGGCACGCGATCTTCAGGCCCGTGCGGCGTTCGAGCACCTCGACGAATTGGGCCGCCGCCATGAGCGAATCATGCGTCCCGGTGTCGAGCCAGGCCGTGCCACGACCGAATATCTCGACGTGCAGCCGGCCCTGCTCGAGATAGCGGCGGTTCAAATCGGTGATCTCGAGCTCGCCGCGCGCGGAGGGCCGGAGCCCCCGCGCCAGGCGCACGACCTCGCCATCATAGAAATAGAGGCCGGGCACCGCGTGGTGGGATTTGGGCTTCTCGGGCTTTTCCTCGATGGAGGTCACGCGCCCATCTGGACCGAACTCGACCACGCCATAGTCGCGCGGGTTGGCCACGTGGTAGCCGAAGATGGTGGCGCCGCTGGTCCGGGCCGCCGCGTCCGCGACCGATTTCATGAATTCTCCGCCGTAGAAAAGATTGTCGCCGAGTACGAGCGCGCTGGGCTCGCCGCGCAGGAAACCGGCATCATCGGCGATGTGGAACGCCTGGGCCAGGCCCTCGGGTCGCGGCTGCGGCGCGTAGGCGAGCTTCAGCCCGAATTGGGCGCCATCGCCGAGCAGGCGCTCGAACAGCGGCAGGTCCTGCGGCGTGGAGATGACCAGGATCTCCCGAATGCCGGCCAGCATGAGCACCGACAGCGGGTAGTAAATCATCGGCTTGTCGTACACCGGCATGAGCTGCTTCGACACGGCGATGGTCAGCGGGTAGAGGCGCGTGCCGGAGCCGCCGGCGAGGATGATGCCTTTGCGAGCCTGATGGCCAGAGGCTGGGGGCGAGAGGCGAGGGGCGGAATGGTCAGACATTCGGCGAGCGGGCTTTGATCAACCCGCGCAACATCCGGGCAATCTCTTCGGTTTGTTGATCGAGGCTTGCAAAGTCTGAATCCGAAAGCAGCGCGACTTTATTGGCAAGGTCTAGTTGAGTCCGCAATTCGGCGGCGGAGCCTTTGGCAATATAGAAGAAACGCACGGCATCTTTATCAGTATCACGTTCATCCCCTTCGGCAATGTTGCTGGGAATGCTGAGGGCGGCTCGACGCATCTGATCGGCAAGGGCGAATTCTCGGGCGAAAGCGGCGTGTTTCGAAAGTTGATAGATCGAAACGGCCAGCGCTTGGGCCTTTTGCCAGACGAGTAGGCTCTTGAATCCACCCTTGCTCACGACCTCTCGCCTCTAGCCCCTTACCCCCAGCCTCTCCCGCGCGTAGCGCGTCGCCGTTATTTCCGCGGCCCAGCTGCGGTTCCGCAAATACCATTCGACTGTCTTTTCCAGCCCGCTGGCGAAATTCTCCTGCGGCGCCCAGCCGAGTTCGCGCCGGATTTTCGTGCAATCGATCGCGTAGCGGCGGTCATGTCCCGGCCGGTCGGCCACGTGTGTGACCTGCGTGGCGTAACTGCGTCCGTCCGGCCGCGGCGCCTTGCGGTCGAGCAGGGCGCAAATGGTCCGGACAATCTCCAGGTTCGGTTGCTCGTTGAGGCCCCCGATGTTGTAGGTTTCGCCAACGCGCCCGCGGCGCAACACCAGCCAGATCGCGGTCGCATGGTCCTCGACGTAGAGCCAGTCGCGGACCTGCTGGCCGTCGCCATAGACCGGCAGCTCCTTGCCGTCGAGGGCGTTCAGGATCATCAACGGGATGAGTTTCTCGGGAAAATGGTACGGGCCGTAATTATTGGAGCAGTTGGTCGTGAGCGTGGGGAGGCCGTACGTGTGCTGGTACGCGCGGACGAGATGGTCGCTGCCGGCCTTGGAGGCGGCATAGGGACTGTTCGGCTCGTAAACATGCTCCTCGGTGAAGGCCGGCGCGCCCGGCGGGAGCGAACCATAGACCTCGTCGGTCGACACATGCAGGAAACGAAACGCCGCCCGGCGTGGCTCGGGCAGCCGCGCCCAGTGCCGCCGGGCCTGGTTCAAGAGCCGGAGCGTGCCGACGACGTTGGTCTGGATGAACGGCTCGGGCGAATCGATGGAGCGGTCGACGTGGGACTCGGCGGCGAAGTTCACCACCGCGTCGATGGCATTTTCCGCCAGCAGGCGGGCGACGAGTTTCTCGTCACCGATGTCGCCCTGCGCAAAAACGTAGCGCGGGTCGGCGGCCAGGTCGGCGAGATTCGCCGGGTTGCCGGCGTACGTCAGCGCGTCGAGGTTGACGACCCGCCGCAGCGGCGAGTCTTTTTCGGTGAGGCGCTGGCGGATGAAATTGCTGCCGATGAAGCCGCAGCCGCCGGTGACCAACAAGTTCATAAGGTATAAGAGCGTAAGCTTTAGGTTTTCAGCGAGCGGATCAAGGCATTGGTCATCTTCGAGATTTCAGTGTTGGTGCACCGTCTTGCGACTTGGGTTCCTAAACCTTACGCCTCAGGCCTTGCGCCAGCGCCGCAGGTCGCGTTCGACGGCCTCGTGGACCTCGGTCAGGCGGATCCCGACGCCGGCGAGCTTGCCGGAATCCAGCACGCAGTTCGACCGGGGAGTCTTGGCGGCGTTTTGCATGAACTCCGCCTCGTCGGCGAAGAACTCGAAACGTTTGTGCAGTACGCCCGTTTTCTGGATCAGCGCGACGACCTCGCGGGCGGAGACCCGGCCGGGATTGGTGACGTTGTAGACGCCGAAGGGGGCGCGCCGCTCCCACGTGGCGAAGGTCGCGGCGACGAATTCGTCGAGTTGCGAGATGGAATTGGTGGCGTCGAGGAGGCGCGCATACCGCATCAGTTTGCTCAGGTAGTTGCGGGGACCGTCGACTTCGTTGAACGGGATGCGCAGCCGCCACACGTAGGTCGCGGGCAGGCCGGCGATCGCTTCCTCGCCGAGCGCCTTCGTGCCGGAATAAAAGCTGCAGTGGTTCGTCCGGAACGTGAAGTTGGGGGTGTCGTCCTCGGTGAAGCCCGACCCATCGGGACGGGCGCCGTTGAAGATGCAACCGGACGACACATGGCCCCAGGGCACCCCGGCCGCCGCGCAGGCTTCCCCGACGACACCCGGCAGCACCGCGTTGCCGAGGAGGCACTCGGCCTTGTGCAGCTCGCAGGCATCGACATTGGGTTTTCCCGTGTAGCCGGCGGCATTGATCAGGAAGGATGGCTTCTCGCGGCGCAGGAGTTCGATGAGCGCCGCCCGATTGGTGTAATCGAAATCCGCCCGCCGCAGGCTGCGATAGGGCAGGCCCTTGCGTTGAAAGAGGGCCTGGTAAGCGGAGCCTACATAACCGGAGCCACCGAGCAGAATGATCATGGAGCAGCGATTGCTAGGGGCCGGCGCCGGGGCCAACAAGACGATTTTGTTCCTATTTCCGGCGGTAGTCGCCGCGGCTGAAATATTTCTCCAGCCACACGTAGGCGCAGATGAAGAAATAGCGGCTGCCCATTTCCTTGATCTTGAGCTTGGGCTGGCCGAATTTCCGGTTCTGCCAGGAAATCGGGATCACGGTCCAGCGGTAGCCGCGGACGATCGCCTTGAGCGGCAGCTCGACGGTCAGGTTGAAATGCGGGGCGAGATAGGGCCGGCCGCCCTCGATGGCGGCGCGCGTGTAGGCCTTGAAGGCGTTGGTCGTGTCGTTCAGCGGAATGTTAAAACCGATCCGGACGAGGAGATTGGCCAGGCGGTTCACCTTCAGCTTCACCCAGGGATAGTCGACCACCCGCGAGCCCTTGATGAAGCGGCTGCCGAAGACGCAGTCCCAGCCCTCGTTGAGCAGGCGCCAGTACTCGACGGCATCTTCGGGCGAGTCCGATGCGTCCGCCATCATGATGACGCACGCATCGCCTTTCATGTGATCCAGACCGAGGAGCACGGCGCGACCAAACCCGTGTTCGTCCGTGTTCTGGACGGGGGCGAGCTCCGGCATCCTCTGCTTGAGTTCGGTCAACACCCGCCAGGTGCCGTCGCGGCTCCCGTCGTCGATCACCACGATCTCGTGCGGCACGCCCTCGCGCGCAAAGGTTTCGTGGATGGCCGTCACCGTCGACGGCAACGACTCCTCCTCGTCGCGGGCGGGGATGATGACGGAAAAAAGCTTGAGCGGCGCGCGGGACATGCGGGCGAATCAGCGTGGGTTCGAGAGTTCCAGCCAGCCGGGGTTATCCTCCGCATGCCGGGCGATCTCCTCCAGGATGGCCGCGACCGGGGTGGCCGGCCGCCAGGACCAAAGTTTCGCTGCCTTCGTGGCGTCGAGGACGATCCACGGCAGGTCGAACGGTCGCGGGGTGCCATCGGGCACGACCTCCCGCGGCCCAAAGCGGCGGGCGCACCAATCGCTCAACTGCCGCAGCGACGTCGCCGACGCGGTGCCACCGGAGAAATTCGCGATGCGATCCACGGGATCCAGTTTCGGCGCCGCGAACTGTTTCTCCAGGACCGGCAATAGGTCCCGCGGGTGCAGGCAATCCCGCACCTGGTGCCCGTGTCCGCCAAACCCCAGGTACTTCAGCGGGCGTTGGCGCAGCCAGGAGTTAATCCAGAACGCGAAGATGCCCTGGTCGGCGCGGCCGAATTGCCCGGCGCCGGCCAGCACGCCGCAGCGGTTGACAAACACCGGGAAGCCGAAGGCCTCGCCGTACTCGAGCGCGAGGGCTTCCGAGGCCAGCTTGGTGGCGCCGTAAAGCGAGATCGGCGGCGTCGTGGCGAAGGTCTCGTTGACGCCGGCTTCCGACAACCCCGCCGGCAGCGGGCGCGATGCATCCGGGGCCAGGGCCGAGTCGCGCACGACCGTCGGCAGGCGGGCCAGCGGGGCGATCGAATAGACCCGGCTGGTCGAGAGGAGGATGAGGCCGGCCTGGCGGGCCTTGCAGTACTCGAGCACGTTGACGGTGCCGACGAGGTTGTGGTCGACGACTTCACGGCTGCTGCTCCGGCCGTCGACGCCGGCGAGCACGCTCGGGTTGGCGGCGGCATCGACCACGAAATCGGCCGCGGGCAAGGCCGCCATCGCGGCGGCATCGCGCAGGTCGGCGGTGATCACATTGACGCCGAGGCGTTGCAGCGGCTCCCGGTTTGTCTCACTGCCCGGCCGGATGAAATTGTCGAAGCCAATGACCTGATGGCCGGCGGCCGCCAGGCTGCGGGCCAGGGTGCTGCCCGCGAAGCCGCAGATGCCGGTGATCAGAACTCGCATGGCCGGCCAGAAAAACAGAGCGCCGCTGGCAGGGGAAGCGGGAAATGGACGCCGGCGGCGAGGCTTAGAACGCCGTGGTCAGCGAGAGCGAGCAGGTGCGCCCGCGCCAGTCGCCATACGGCTGCACGCCGGCGCCCGAGGGATCGTTGGCGTAGCGGGGGAACGCGGCGTCGAACACGTTGTTGATGCGCAGCTGCAGGCGCAGCTCCGGCAGGTGCAGCCAGGCGTGTTTCGGCCGCAGGTTGGCCTGCACAAAGACATCGAATTGCGTGCTTGCGGCAACCCGGTCGGAGCCCTGGCTGGGCCACTCGATCGCCGGCAGGATGCGCGCCCCGAAGTAATGGCCGTCGATCCCGGCGCCAAGGCCATGGCCGATCCAGTTGGCCCCGAAATTCAGCCGGTGGCGCAGCAGGCCGGTCGCGCTCCCGTCGGGATGGCCAAGCTCGTCGACGACGGGTGAGGTGGGCAGCAGCTGGCGGTCGTACCGTTGGAAATACACCCAGCGGCCGTAAAGCTCGAGCGTGCCGCCGAAAACCTTCGGGCGCGAATAGTCGACGGCCAGGTTCCAGTTCTGCGAGCGCCGCATGGCGGCGTTGACGTTCCCGGTGTAGACATCGGTGATGCGGCCGCCCGCGCCGCGCCGCACCTGGGCCGGGAAAAGGGCCTCGAGGTTGACGGCGCCCTGCGCATCGAGGGAGAAAAGCTCGTTCGACTTGCGAGTGTCGACGTAGTCCAGCGCGACGCGCAGGTGGTGTTCCCGGCCATGCTCATAAATGAGGCCGAGCGTCTGGGTCGCGGCCGACTCGGCGCGCAGGCCGGCCGCGAGCGGCTGCGAGGCGTTGACCACGTAACGCTCGTCGCGCACCGGGTCGTAGATCGTGACGCCTTCGCCGCCGCCGGCGCCCGTGCCACCCGAGGCGAAGATCGGCTCGCTCATGTGCGGCGTGGGAAAACGGTTCGAAGTCGTGAAGCTCCCGCGCAAGGCCAGGCCGTGGGTGAACTCGGCCTTCAGCGCCAGCGTCGGCGCGAGGTAGGCTTCACGGGCATTGTCGGAGGCGATGCCCCGCAACGCGAGATCGGCGTCGAGCCCGGTGAGCCAGGCGGGCCGGCGGCCGGCGGGGAGCAGCGGCGCCTGCAGTTCACCGAACGCGCTGTAGCGCGCGAGCGTGCGTCCGCCCCACGCGAGCGGCGTGCCGGCGATCGAGCCGTCGCCGTAGCGGCGGAGGTCCGTGAAGGGTGCGAGATGGTTGCGCCGGTAATCGCCGCCAAAATTCACGGCACCGCGGCCGGTGGGCAGTTCGAGGGACTGGTTGGTCACCCGCACGGCGGCATCGAGCGTGTCGTAGTCACTCAGCCGGGCGAAAACACCCCGGGCCCCCTGGAACACGAGCACCTCGTCGTAGAACGCCGCCGGCGGCGCCTGGACCTGCGTGTCGCGCAGCGGATTGTAGGCGCCCGCGTCGACGAGTTGCTGCCACCGGCCGGCGTCGGTCGCGATGACCCCGCGATACCGGGTGATGCTGCGGGAGTATTGCGCATCGAAGTTCGCGCGCCAGTCGCCGGGAAACTTGAGGAGGGCGCCGAGGACGCCCGAGGTCATCTGGAGCTGCGCTTCGTTGTAGTCCGGGCTGAGTGCCATCGGCGTGTCGTTGAGTGACACGAGCACGTCGCGGCCGAAGGGATTGAGCGGGGACGCGCCGCGCAAGGTGAGCTCCTGCGGCAGCACGCTGTATCCGCGGGTCATGACGGCGCGGGAGTGGGCGACGTCGAGGCCGAGTTCGAGCCACGGAAACGGATCTCCGGCGATCGAGGCAAAGAGGGTGTCGCGCCGCTGCCGGCGACCATACGCATAGTCGAGGCTGGCGGGCGAACTGGCCATGCCGCCGGGCCCGTCGAACAAGCCCAGGCTCGACACGCCCTGGCGCGAGGCGAAGGCCGCCAGCCCGCCCGTGCCTTCCGCACCCGGCGCCACGGAGGTGAACGCCGGCGTCCCGGGCCCGAAAAGCGGTCCGCCGTCGGCGCTGCGGACATTGGGCGTGGCGCGGAAGAGCCCGGCCGCACCCGTGTCGGCTGCGTTGACGCGGGCCGACAGAAAACCGAGTTCGCGCTCGGTAGGCGGCAGGCTGCGCGCGGACGTGAGGTTCAGGCGGAAGCGCAGGCGGCCGCCGAACAGGCTGCGGCCGTGCAACAGCGAGATGGTGGATTCGGGTGCGTCGTAGCCGGCCAGCGTGTTCGTGTAGGTCGTGCTGAGCTCGGTCGCCTCGACGTCGGGCCGCAGCACGATGTTGATCACCCCGCCCACGGCGTTGCCGCCGTAGAGCGCCGAGGCCGACACGGGCAGGACCTCAATCTGCTGGATGAGGCCGAGGGGAATCACGTTCACGTCGGGCGCGGCCAGCCGCCCGGTGGCGGACTGAAGTGTCTCCGGCAGGCGGCGGCCATTGACGAAGATCACGGTCTCGTCGGTTTCGAAGCCCCGCAGGCGCAGGAAGTCGCTCCCGGTCACGAACAGGCTGGCGCTGGCGTTGCGCTCCGGCGGGCCCGCCGCGGTGTCACTGTCGAGCAGTTCGCGCTGCAGGAATTGGTTCAGGTCGACGACGCCGCTGCGCGCGATCTGTTCGCGGGTGTAGACGGCGTAGGGCAGGGCGTCGTCCTCCGTTCGAGGCAGGTCGAGATTGCCGGCGGCCCGCCGCGCCACCAGGGCGGCGTCGCGTGCCGTGCGCAACGCGCTCGACTCGGCGCGCACGACGTACGGTTCGAGCACGGTGACCTCGCTGCTCGGCTGCAGCCACTGCGGAGCGATGGTGACGGTGCGATGCGCCTCGACTTGTACGTCGGTCAGTTGGAGCGGACGAAAGCCGTCGGCGGTGACCAGCAACCGCCAGGTGCCGACGGGGACGGAGGAAAAGCTGAACTCGCCCTCCGTGTCGGTGGTCGAGACCAGATCGCTCCCGGCGAGGCGGACGGTGATCCCAGCCGCGCGTTTGCCGTCGGGGAGCAGGAGCCGTCCGCGGAGTTCGCCGGTGGCAGCGACGGTGGCCGTGACCACGAAGCGGCCGGGGCCGCTGCGCCGCGGCGCGAAGCCGGTGCCGTGCAGCAGGTGGGCGATCGCGGTTTCGACCGGAAAACGTCCCACGACCGTCTGGCTGCGCACGGAGGCCAGGTCGCCGAAGGGGAAGAGGACCTCGACGCGCGCCTGTTTGGAGAAGGCCAACAGCGCGTCCGGCGCGGGCTGCGCGGGGATGTTGAATTCGATCGCGTCGTCGCCGGCGCGGGCCACCGCCGCGGCCAGGAGAACCGAGCACACGATGCACTGGCGCAGGAGGCGGAGGATGGATGGACGCACGCGGGGGCAGGGAGGCTTGGCGCCGGCGTGGCGAAGATCAATGGTGGACGCGCAGGGCGACCTCGACGGACCCGTCGGGCCGGCGCGTGGCCTGCACCGGCAGCACTTCCGGCAGCGTGGAAAGAAAACCGTCCAGATCGTCGAGACTGAACCGTCCGCCGACCGGCAGCGCGGCGGCCTCGGGCGTGGCGGCGATGGCGCGGCCGTGGTAGCGGGCAAACTGCGCGAGCGCGTCCGCCAGGGGAACGCCATCGAACACCGCCTGGCCCTGACGCCACGCGAGCGCGTTGTCGAGGGCGGCGGGGGAGAGTGTCCGGACCGACACGACACCGGCGCGCACGACGAGCTGATCGCCTGGCGTCAATGCAACCGGGCTGACGGCCTGGCCGCCGGCATCGCCCGGGCGGACCTGCACCGAGCCCTCGGCCACCGTCACCACCAAGGCGCCGTCGACCCCGGTGCGGACGTCGAACTGGGTGCCGGTGACGCGAACCGAACCGGCGGGAGTCTCGACGATGAACGGCCGGGCCGGGTCCTTGCTCACGTGGAAGAACGCCTCGCCCGCCGGAAGGCGGACATGCCGGGAGGTGCCGTCGATTGCGACCTCGAGGCTGGTGCGGGCGTTCAAATCGACCCGCGTGGCTTCGACCAGTGTGAGGCTTTCGCGATGGCCGGACGGCGTGGCGAGCTGCGCATGCTGGTTCCGGGGCCGCTCGAGCCACACGACCAGCGCGACTGCAGCAGCCGCTGTCAGCGCCGCCCCGGCCATCAATGACCGGCGCAGCCAGGGATGCGGCTGGGCAGTTGCTTGAGCCGGCTGGGGCTCCGCCGACAGCTCCCTGATGCCGGCAAGCAACGGCATTTGCTGTTCGAGGTCGGCGGAGAACTGGCAATACTGCGAAAGCAAGGCACGGTGCGACGGGTCCGTCTCGAGCCACGCGTCGAGGGCGATGCGCTGGTCGGCGGTGAGGACGGCGCCATCGAGGCGAGCCGCCCAGAGGGAAGCCTTTTCGTCGGCGGTTTCGTGCTGCGGCGTGGACGATTTCATGAGTGGGCCTCCTGGTCGGGCGAGCGGTTTTGGTTGGGCGCGGCGGGGGTGGGCGCGGCGGCCAGGGCGGCGCGGAGCAGCCGCAACGCGCGGGCGTGTTGTTTCTCGACCGTGCTGACGGCGATGCCGAGCCGGCGGCCGATTTCCTGGTGGGAGAGGAGTTCGATCTTGCGCAACAGCAGCACCGCGCGGCAGCCCTCGGGCAGCCGCGCAATGGCGGCCTCGAGTTGGTCGAGTTCCTGGCGGGCCATGACCTGCTGGACGACACCCGGGGCGGACGAGGCGGCGAGGTCGGCGTCGGGCGTCGCACCGGCGATCGGGGCGATGTCCCGGCGCTTGAGACGGTTGATGGCGAGCCGCCGGGCGGTGGTGTAGAGGACGGCCTTCGGGTTCAGCGCCGATTGGTCCTGCACGTGCGGATAGACCCGCAGGTAGGCGTCGTGCGCCACGTCCTCGGCCTCGCTTCGGCTGCCGAGCATCCGCGCCAGGTAACGCCGCAGCGGCGCCACGGTGGCGCGGTAGAGGCGGGTGAAGTCGCGCTGGTTTTCCGGTTCCTCGAGCATGTATCGACGGCGGTTGATCTGTCCCTGGCCCTGAGGACAACCGAGCCTAACCAACCCGCCATCCAAATGGCAAAAGAATGATTGAGCGGCAAAAGGACTTGGCCGCCTCCGCGGCTACCTATTCCGCGCCTTCCACGCTGCCACGATCTGGCGGATGGTTTCCTCGAGGGAGATCGTGATGTCCCACTTTGGGTAGTGGGCGCGCATCTTGCGCAGGTCGGAGTAATAACAGATGTGGTCGCCGGCGCGGTTCTGGTCGACGTAGGTGTGGACCTGCGGCTTGCCCGTCAGCCTCTCAGTGATCTTGAATGCTTCGAGGATCGACGTGCTGTTCGCCTTGCCACCGCCGATGTTGTAGACCTCGCCGGCACGCGGGGCGGCGATGAACGCCGCGATGAAGCGCGCCACGTCGAGCGAATGGATGTTGTCGCGCACCTGCTTGCCCTTGTAGCCGAAGACGCGGTACTCGCGACCCTCGAGGTTGCACTTCACCAGGTAGGAGAGGAAGCCGTGCAACTCGACGCCGCTGTGATTGGGTCCGGTCAGGCAGCCGCCGCGCAGCGCGCAGGTCGGCAGGTTGAAGTAGCGGCCATATTCCTGCACCATCACGTCGGCCGCGACTTTCGACGCACCGAAAAGCGAGTGCTTCGACTGGTCGATGGTGAACGTCTCCGGAATGCCGTTGGCATAGGCCGGGTCCGCGTAGTCCCAGCGGGTGGCGAGTTCGACCAGCTTGATGCTGTTGGGCGCGTCGCCATACACCTTGTTCGTGCTCATGTGCGCGAAGGGCGATTCGGGACAGGCTTGCCGCGCGGCTTCGAGAAGATTCAGCGTGCCGACCGCGTTGGTGTCGAAATCGTCGAACGGAATGGCGGCGGCGCGGTCATGCGACGGCTGGGCGGCCGTGTGCACGATGGCCGACGGCTTGACCGACTTGACCAGCGCGAGCACGCCGGCGCGGTCGCGGATGTCGAGTTCGTGGTGGACGAAACCCTTGAGTTCGCGCTTCAGCCGCTCCTGGTTCCAGCGGGTGTCGCCCTGCGGCCCGAAGAAGACGGCGCGCTGGTTGTTGTCGACCCCGTGCACCGTGTAGCCCTGGGCGGCGAAATAGACGCAGACTTCCGAGCCGATCAGGCCCGAGGAGCCGGTGACGAGGATGGTCTTGGCCATGGGAACTAGGGGAGTGGTTTTTCAGATTCCCGACAATAGGGAAACAGCGCTGTTGATGCGATTCGTCCGGAAGTTGATTCTTTTCCCCACAGGAGGACGCGGAGGCAGCAGAGGGAAGGGGCCGGGTTCCGCTTACGCGTCTGCCCCGGGAAGTACTGTTCAGCAAAACCTGGCGTGGCGACACACCCCGTCGCTCCCGCCTTCGCTCCGCTTCGGCGCGGCAAGTCGCGCCACCCCTCTTGTTAGAGGGGACCCCGATCCACCTTGAGGCAACGTCTGTTAATGTACGGGTTTTCTCTGCTACCTCTGCGTCCTCCTGTGAGAATTTAATCCTGCTCATTTTCCGCGGCGCGATTTTGCTTTAAGGGGTCATGCGCACGGTCTTTGCTCCCGGGCTGATTCACCCATGCGAAACGTCTTTGTCAGCGGTGGCGCCGGCTTCATTGGCAGCCATTTGACGCCCCGGTTGCTCGGGACGCCGGGCGTCGAGCGGGTGACGATCTACGACAATTTCTCCTCCGGCACGCGCCGGCACCTGCGGGTCGTGGCGGGCGACGCGCGGCTCCAGGTGGTCGAAGCCGACATCAAAGACCTCGCGAAGTTGACCGCGGCGATGGCCGGCGCCGACACGGTGTTTCACCTGGCGGCCAACCCGGACATCGCCAAGGCCGTCACGCAGCCCGACATCGATTTCTGGGAGGGCACCTACCTCGCGCAGAATGTGCTCGAGGCCATCCGCGTGAACCGCGTGCCGCGGCTCCTCTACATGTCGGGTAGCGGCGTCTACGGCGAAAACGCCAGTGTGGCTTTCGCGGAGAATTACGGTCCGAACCTCCCGATCTCCACGTACGGGGCCAGCAAGCTGGCCTGCGAGGCGCTGATCTGCGCCTACTGCCATATGTTCGGCCTGACGGCGCGCGCCTTTCGTTTTGCCAACGTAGTCGGCCCGCGCCAGACGCACGGCGTCGGCTACGATTTCGTCCGCCGGCTCCGGCAGGATCCGGCGCGGCTGCGCATCCTCGGCGATGGCACGCAGAGCAAGAGCTACATCCACGTCGACGACATCCTCGACGCAGTGTTTCTCGCGAACGCCAAGTGCCCGCGCCCGTACGACGTCTTCAACGTCGCGACCGGCGACTACATCACGGTCCGCGACATCGCCGACCTGGCGGCCGAGGTTTGCGGGTTGGCTCCGGGCAGCGTGCGCCACGAGTTCACCGGCGGCGACCGTGGCTGGAAGGGCGACGTGCCGGTGGTCCGCTTCGACTGCGCAAAGATCCAGGCGCTCGGCTGGCGCTGCCACCGCACCTCGGCGCAGGCGATGCGCGACGCGATGAGCGCGATGCGCGACGAGCTCGGCCATGAGTGAGACCCGGGCCGCGCCGTCAACGATCGAGCATCTCGTGCCCGCCGGCGGCGTCGCCGGGCCCGTCGACCTCAGCCTGGTGGTGCCCGCCCTCAACGAGGCGATCACGGTGGGTGAGTTCGTCGACTGGTGCCGCCAGGGACTGGCTGCAGCCGGTGTGACCGGGCAGATCCTGATTGTCGACAGCTCGACCGACGCGACGCCCGACATCGTGTTGGCGCACGGCGGCGAGGTGCTGCGCGTGCCGAAGCGCGGACTTGGCCGCGCCTACATCGACGCCCGGCCGTTCATCCGCGGGAAATGGATCATCATGGGCGATGCCGACCTGACCTACGATTTCCGGGAGCTCGCGCCGTTCGTCGCTCAGTTTCGTGCCGGGGCGGAATACGTCATGGGCAGCCGGTTCAGTGGCACGATCGAGGCGGGCGCCATGCCTCCTCTGCACCGCTACTTCGGCACACCGCTGACAACCTGGATTCTCAACCGCATCTACGGCAGCCGCTACACCGACATCCATTGCGGCATGCGCGGATTGACCCGCGAGGCCTTCGACCGGATCGACCTCAAGTCGCAGTCGTGGGAGTACGCGTCGGAGATGGTGCTCAAGGCGGCGCGGCTGGGGCTGCGCATCGCCGAGGTGCCGGTGAAGTTCTACAAGGACCGCGCCGGCCGACTCAGCCATCACCGGCGCGCCGGCTGGCTGTCGCCCTGGATCGCCGGCTGGATCAACCTGAAGGTGATGCTCGTCTATTCGCCGGACAGCTTCCTGCTCGCGCCCGGGCTGGTCATGCTCGTCCTCGGCTTGCTGCTGTCGGTGCCGCTCGGTTTTGGGCCGATCTTCGTCGGCGGGGTCGGCTTCGAGATCCATTGGATGCTGCTGGGGGTCACGTGCGCCACGTTGGGTTACGGCTGCATCCAGGTTGGCCTCATCGCCCGCCTCATGCACGGGTTGAGACCTGAATTGCCCGAGCGCGTGCGCCAGTTCCTTACGTACAATCGAGGCATGGCGATCGCCGCCGTGTTGGTGGTGATCGGCGTTGTTCTCGGCGGGCAGCTGGCCTGGCACTACGTCCAGGGCGGGTTGCGGCTGGCGATCATCTCCTATCGCGCCATCCTCGGGCTGATGCTGATCATTCTCGGCTTCCAAACCTTCGGGTTCACCCTGCTGCTCGAGATGAGCAAGCGCGTCGGACGAAACGGGCGAAACGATGGCGGCTGACACGGCAGATTCGCGTCCGGACGATTGGGACCGGCACTGGAACAGCTTCGCCGAGGCGGCATCGCGCAACCCCGCGCAGCTGATGCGGCACGCGCTGGCCATCCGGTTGCTGGCGGCCGGCGACGAGCGGTGCACGCAGCGCGTGCTGGACCTCGGGAGCGGCCAGGGCGACCTGGCCGTGCGGCTGCGGCACGAGCGGCCCGGGACGGAATTGGTCGGGTTCGAAATGAGCGCGAGCGGCGTCGCGATCTCGCGGCGCAAGTTGCCGGACGCCCGGTTCCTGGTCGTGGACTTGTTCCAGCCTCCCGCCGAGGCGGCGGCGTTCGCCGGCTGGGCAACCGGCGCGGTATGCTCGGAGGTACTGGAGCACGTCGACTCGCCCGTGGATTTCCTCAAGGCCGCGAAGATTTACCTGGCGCCGGGCGCGCGGCTCGTGGTGACCGTCCCGGGCGGTCCGATGTCGGCCTTCGACCGGCACATCGGCCACCGGCAGCATTTCTCGCGTGACTCGATCGGTCGCGTGCTGCGCGACGCCGGGTTCGTGGTGGAACGCGTGTACCTGAGCGGGTTTCCCTTTTTTAATCTCTACCGGCTCGTGGTGATCTTGAGGGGCGAGCAGCTCGCGAAGGATGTTGACCACGCCCAGCGCGGTTTTTCGGTCTGGCTGGCCGGCGTCGTCATGGCGGTGTTCCGCGGCTTGTTCCGGCTCAACCTGCTCGATTCGCCTTTCGGCTGGCAGGTGATCGCTGTCGCGCGCAAGCCGCGCTGACGGGCCTCACTCCGGCCGCGACCGCACCTCGAGAAACGCGAGGGGACCGACGAACGTGAGCAGGATCCACAACGCATACGTGCCGGTGAAATAGCCGGCGTTCAGGGCCGGGAACGAGGTCGCGTCGATCAGCGCCACGATACCGCAGATCGCGAGGCAGGAGGCGGCGAGGCCGGCGGCGAGCAGGCCGAAGTAGGTCCAGCGGCGGCGGGCCAGGGCCATCGCGACGGCCGCCACCGCCAGGCCGAGTCCGAGGACGCTGGTGATCGGCACGATCCGGCGATAGGCGACGAGAATCTCTTCCAGCCAGCCGACGCGCAGGTTGTCGAGCCAGCGCTGGTGCTCGGGCGGGCGCGGGATGTTGTAGCGATCGCGGGTCAGGTCGCGGATCAGCTCGAGTTCCTCGGGTGAGCCGGCGCCGGCGGATTGTGGCCACGCGTCCATGGCGTCGAAGGTCGTGAGCATGTGGATGGAGTTCCAGAGCGACGCGGGAAACCGGCCCAGATTTTCGCCGTTGAGCGGCGGTAGGAATCCGGAGCGGCGCGCCCCGGCGTCCACCTTGCCGCTGTCGCAAGCGGCGTTCACCTCATCGGCGATTTTGCGGTAAAAGGCCGCGGCCTCTGCGCCGGAATGCACGTGGCCGGTGTCGTCGACGGCGCGGCGCAGGGCCCACATGAACCAGCCGCCGCCGATCTCGCCGCGGCCGGCGGGCAATCCGGTCAACGACTCGGTGATGCCGGCCCACGTTTCTCCGGTCGGACCGTCGAGTTCGCCCCGCAGCAGGGCGAAGGTCGGGCAAAGCGGATACAGCTTCATCCGCACCTCGCGCGTGACGGGCACGAAGGACAGCGGGTGTTCCGGCCGCGGCCGCATGAGCGCGCCCATGGCATCCTTGAAATCGCGCTGGTTGAACTCGCAGGTCGTGAACACGCCGTAATGCCGGTAATTGTTCATGGCCACGAGCAGCGGGCCGGCGGCCCAGAGCACGGCGGGGAGCGCGAGGACGGCAGCCAACCGGCCGCGCCAGCGGGCCGGACGCGAGCGCCAGAGCGGAACGACCGCCGCCGCCCAGAGCGGAACCACGGCGGGCATGAGCCAGATCCATTCCTCGCGCGTCAACTGGAAGGCGGAAAGGCTGGTGCCCAGGAGGATCGACCACGGGAGCAGCCGGCGCAGCGGCTGGTCGCGGCGCGCATAGAGGGCCACCAGCGCGGCCAGGATCAGCAGCACCTCGCTGTGCAGGATCTGCTGGCGCAGGACGCGCGTATGGATGATCGCGTCGTAGGTGACCGGGTTGAACAAAACGACGGCGAAGATCGCGAACCGCAGGCTCGGACGCGGCACGAGCGGGCCGAGCGCCCGCACCAGGACGGCGCAGGCCGCGGCGTAGAGCACGTGTTGCGCGCAGAACAGCGGCACGCCCGTGAGGAAGACTCCCGCGATGAAAAGCGAATACATCGGGCCCTTGGCCAGCGTCAGCTGGCTGTACGGCCCGAGCCACTCGCCCCGCAGCAAATGGTGCGCGAGACGCAGGAACAGCATGTCATCGTACTCGGCGAAACCGACGGCGAGGACCGTATGCCCGGCCACCAGCCAGAGCTTGAACAACACCAGCGCCACGCCGGCGTACAGCCAGCGTCGATGGAATTGGGGTGCGGTCGTGTTGCCGAGAGAAGGGTCTGCCATGCTTGCAGGGGCGATTAGTGCTGCCGGACCAACCCAGCGCCAAGTCTATAGTGCGGCCGGATCAACGGACTCCACCGACGGCAGCGATCCCGGGCGGCCCAACCACACCAGCGAAGCGATTGAAAAGATCGACAACAGGGTTACCAGGCCAAGCCAGGCCGGATCTGCCGCGGGCAGCAGAGCCGACGTGAAATACATGCGCGAAGGGGCGAAGACCCACACCGCGCCAAACCATGCCAGGTTGAGAGCAGCGAGTGCTTTTTGGGCCCAGGTCGATAATTGACCGACACCGAGCCCGAGCGCAACAAACAGGCACGCATTGTTGAAGTACGTGCCTTGATGGTTGACCGTCGATTTCGCGGCAAACATCAGAAGGCACCACACGATCGTGATCGCGCCGACGAGGCAGAGCAGCAGATTCGCCAAGCTCCTTTCCTCGGGTGGCCCGGAGGGGGGACGGCGGCGCAGCAAATGGAACAACCCAAGTGCGCCGAGCAGCAGCGGTCCCGGAGACTGGAATAGGTTGAGAAAACACGCGGAACGCAGGGCATGGCCCGTCAGGCTCAGACCGGCCGCCGGGTCGCCTGCCCACGATTTGGACCAACCGCTTTTCAAGTCGGTGACGAGGCCGGAGTCGTCGAGCCCGAAGAGCCGCGTGAAGTTGCCCCATTTGTTCAGCAAAAACTGCGAAGCGGACAACGAGCCGTAGGCATCATGCAGAGTCTGCTGCAAGGATCGCGCATCCACCGGCACCACGCCGGCCAGGTGCCATTTGAGCAATCGGTTTCCCGGAGGATCGCAGAATCGTTGGTAGAGAGCCCACGGCAGGAGGGTGATGATTCCTGCAGCGATGATCATGCTCCACTGACGCCATGGTCGCGGATGGGTCTTGAGGAGGGCGACCAGACCGATCCCGATCAAGCCGAAGGCGCTGCAGCCGTGCCCGAGCATCGCCAGCCCGGCGCACCAGCCAATGATGAGTCCATTGCGTGTCGGAGTGAGAAGCAACAGGGCCGCGGAAATCAGCAGAAAGGCGGCCGGGAGCAGCTTCGGCCACACGAACGTGGCATTGAACAGGAAGAAACCGGAGAACGCGGTGAAAAACAGAATCCAGGCGATTCGGGCGGCGGCCAGCCGACCTAGGCGCAGCAGAATCCAGAGGCCGAGGAACACCCAGCTCTGGAGGATCGTGCCCATGATTTGATACCCCAGCGCCGACGAGACGACGGGATGAATCAGCAGACAGAAGCCCGTTTGAAGCGGGGGGCGATCGCTGCTCAGCCAGTCCCCTAAGAACCCATGGAGCGACTGGCCGGCCACCAGCCGTTGCGTCAGCCAGAACGGTAACACATTGTCCGGGGGAAGGAAGGGAAGATAGCGTTCCATCGCTACGTCGGCGGCATCCTCGATTCCGCCATACAAGAAAAGCACGGCGGAATAGAGCATCCCGATGGCGAGACAGAATACGAGGGGCCGCAGAAGTTCACGCCATGGCAACCGCAGCGCGGGAGAACGCCTGCAACTCCCGGCGATCACCGCCACGCTGGCGGCGAGTATCGCGACAGCCGTCCAATAACCGATCCTGGCGTTGGCATAATAATCAAAGAAGAGAAGGTAGGCGAGGGTTGCGGAGCCGGCGAGGGCCAGCGCCAGCGCTTGTTCCGGTGGAAAGTTGCGTCCAGGGCCGCATACGACGACTAAGGCTGCGCCCGGCACGAGCAGCAGGGAAAAAACCAGCAGATGCAAACCCATCGCTGCGAACACCGGTCCTAAGCGGGCGGTAGTCGATACGGGTGCGCTGATGCCGAGCCAATCGTTGACGCCTCGAGCCGTGTCCTCGGCGAACAAAAACACCTCACGTCCTTTCCATACGGCAGGTACGGACCAACGAAACAGCGTCCAGTGGTCCATCGGAGTCTTGCGCGGAGCCAGGATCTGTCGGGCGCCGGTCTTCGCATCCTCCCAGCCAATCACCTCGACCTTTTCGCCCGGGAAGCCGGCCACATAGAGCGCGAGTTCGTCGCCCAAACGAATCGGACCCAGCTTAATGGTGCCGATGAGCCGGCCATCGCCTTGCCGAGAGTCCCAGAGCGGGACGGAATGATGCAGTTGAGTGAATCCGGAGGGGTCAAAGCTTCCGGTCGATGCGGCAAAACTTCCGTGGAGTTCAACCGGGACCAGCTCGCCGGCGCAGGCGCAGGAACCGCACCAGGCGGCCAGCACGCACGCGATCCATCTCATGACACATCCGGACGTGAAGCGGTCTTGATTCCACGCGAGGCAAGTCCAGCCAGAGCGAGGGCGGCGCCGAGTGAAATCCAGAATGGCCACGCGTTCGCAACGCCCGAAGCCAAGCGAGAGAGGAAGGACCGGCGTGACGAACCTCTCCCGAGCATTCGGGCAAGCTCGGACGGGTTTTCCGCTGGGTCGCGCACGCTGGCGGGCAGGTACCGTTGGACGGCGGGCATGTCGAGGAGGTTGGCGAGGATGAAAGCGTCGGGGTAGGGAAGGATCGCCTGATCGAACAGCCGGCGCTCGGGCGTGCGCACGTAGGCCGCGACGATGCGTTCGTCCTCGCGGAATTCAGCGCGCTTTTCCGGCAGCCACTCGGAGAGGGCGAAGCGCGTGGTGTGCGCGGCGCCGGCGGCGAAGACGAGCAGCACCGCGGTAAGGAGTGCGCGGGCGGCGGTGCGCGCGGCGGGCGAAACGGCGCGGCTGGCGAGCAGGACGCCGGCGGCGACATTGAAAATCGCGCCGTAGAGATAGAGCTCGCCGTAACGATTGGCGGGCGGCCACATCGTGGTGTTGGAGCGAGTCAGCGCGATGGCCGAAATCTGCAATCCAATCCACAAGCCGCCGGCGAGCAGGAAGGTGGGTAGCGGGTCGCGGAAAGAAGGCTGGCGGACCCACCGCCACGCCAGCCACCCGAGCGGGGCATAGCTGAGCGGAGCGAGGCAGAACCAGGCTGCGCCCGGCCACGCCATGCCGGCCATCACGTAGCGGAGGAACTGCGCGGCGGTGCGGGCGTGCAGCACGTCGTGCTGCGGTGCGGGATTGCGCACCAACCAGCCGAAAACCAGCAGCAGCGTCGCGACGGCCGCGGTCGTCAGGAGTGGCGTCCGGTCGGACGGCTTCGCCAACGCGAGGCGCGCCAGGGTGAGGAACAGCACGACCAGCGGGGCGACGAATCCGGAGCCGAGACTGAGCATCGCGCACACGCCGGCGATCCAGCCGAAGTGCCAGGCGCGCGTGCCGGGCGTGGCGTTCAGCATCAGCCAGAGGCAGGCGACGCTGAAGCCGGCGACGTAGACGAACTGGGATTGGAAGCCTTGGACGATATTCTCGTAGACAAGCGGCAGCCCGCCACCCGCCATCAGGACGAGGAAAAGAACGACGGCCCCGTAACCGGGCAGCCGCCGGGCGAGCAGCAGCCACACGCTCCCGAGCACGCCGCCGCAGAGGAAGGCATTGACCACGGTCTGCTGGCGGTTGTCCCACTGGCCGCTGACGCCGGCGAGCAAGGCGTTGGTCAGGTTGGTGAAAAAGACCCGGTGCTCGTTCGTGGGATAGAAAAGCGTGAGCGGGTTGAAATCCCCGGTGCCAAAGGGAATGATGAAGGCGCGCGAGTCGGCCGCCCAGGAATCCTGCACCGGCAGGTCGGTGCCGTAGCGGTCCACGACGGCGAGCCGGCCGCCGGCGACGAGGAGCGCCAGGCCCGCGGCCGCAAGGGTGAGCCGCTGGCGGTCAAGCAGGCCGAGGCTGCGTTCAAGCATGAGGAGTTTCGGCCGGCGGCGGAGTCTCGACTCCGACGGCGAGCCGCCAACCGGTCCCAACCAGGAGCGCCAGCGCCATCAGCCACGCAATCAGCCAAAAGCCAGACCACGTGGGCCGCAGGACTTCATGCCACGGGTCCCAGGTCGGCGAGAAAACCCAGATGCCGAGCCAGAGCGCGAGGTGCAGCCCGATGATGGAGCGCACCAGACGCGGCCGGCCGCTCGCGACGAGGCCAAGGACGGCGGCCACCATCAGCAGCGCGCCGGTCAGGTAGGTCCCCTGGTGAATCACCGTTCCCTCCGGCCCGAACATCAGCGCGCACCAGACGACGATGCTGGTGAGCGCGACGGCCACGCAGTAGTTGGCCGGTGCGACGCCCGGCTCGCGCCGCCGGAGCCAGAGGAAAGGCAGGCCGACGAGGAGGAAGCCGAGCGACTGGACGAGATGGAAAAACTCGCCGCCCTGCATCGCGTTGCTGAACCGCCACCACGCGCGGGCCCCGTCGCCGGTGAAAAACTCGAGCGCGCTTCGGCCCACGCCAGGCAGGACGTTTGTGAAATCGCCGGCCAGCACGCGAACATTGGTCCACTTGTTGTGCAGGATCTCGGCGGCCGGGGTTCGTTGATACGCCTCAGCGATGACCGTCAGGGCGCCGCGCGGGTCGACATCGCGGTGACCGGCGAGGTGATACTTGAGCAGCCGGTCGCCGGGCGGATCGACCCAGCGCTGGTAGGCCAGCCAAGGCGAATAGACGAGGAAGGCGACGAGCGCGGCCCCGACGATCAGCCGGCGATCCCGCCAGCCACCGTGCACCAGGTACACGATGCCGAGTGCCGCCAATCCGAAGAAGCTCCCGCCATGGCCGAGCATCGCCAGGGCGGCGCAGGCGCCGAGGGCAAAGGATTCGAGGAGGCTGGCGCGACGCGCCTGGCGGAGCAGGCGGTAAAGCAATCCAGCGGCGGCGAGGAGAAACCCGGCCGGCAGCAGCTTCGGCCAGGCATAGAGCGTGTTGAGCAGGAAGAAGCCGGACGTGACGCACGCGAGCAGCACGAGTCTCGCCGTGCGGCGCGGGATTCCCAGCGCGCCGAGCAACACCCAAAGGCCGGCGTAGGCGGCGAGCTGGCAGGTGGTCGCCGTGGCGATGCGGGCGGCGGGAACGTCGAGGATGGGTCGCGCCACGAGCAGGAAGCCGGTTTGCAGCGGTGGCCGGTCGCTCGTCAGCCAGTCCTCCAGGAAGGGGCGCAGCGCCTCGTGCCGGTAGATTCGCTCGGCAAAGAAATCCGGGATGAGGTTGTCCGTGGGCAGGCCGAGATCGTGGCGCCCGGCCGGCACGCCCTCGGGCGACTCGTCGCCACCGTAAAGGTAGAGCGTGGAGACCACCACTCCGGCCAGCGCGATGGTCGCCAGCAGCGGGCGGACGCGAGCGAACGACAGCTTTTGGCGCACAAACCGAACGCCGGCGAAGACCACGGCGAGCAGCCCGGCCGCGACGACGACGAGACCGAGCACGTGCGAGAGAAAGAAGCCGAAAAACGCGGCCAGCGCGAACAAGCCGGCGGCAATCAGCGCCAGCGTCACCCGCATCGGTTCATCCTGCGGGAAGCGTGGGCCGAGAAGAACGAGGGCGGCGAAGAATGGCAGGACGGTAAGGATCACCGCCGACAGGCTGGCAAGAGCCGCGGACCAGTGGGCTGCGCGGACGGACGAAGACGACGTGGGCAGCCCAACACCGAGCCAGAGCTTCGCGGAGTTGTCTTCGGCGACGAGCACCGCCGGCCGGCCGCGCCACGCGGCAGGCAGCGTCCACCGATAGAGACACCAGGCCGGCCCGGGCGCCGAACGCACGCCGAGGCGCAGCTCACGCAGGTGATCCGGGGTCTGGAGGCTTAGGCGCAACGTCGAGTTGTCAGGGAAACCATTGACCGAGAGCGCGAGGCTGTTGCCGGTCGCGGGCAGGTCGACCTCGAGCCGTCCGAGGCCGTCGCCTTCGGGGCGGTTGGAATCCCACACCTGGCCGGGGGCCGACCCGGCCGCGCGGGCCATCCCGCTGTCGCCCGGCGCAAAGGCGCCGGTCAATCGCGCGTCCGGCGCGGCGCCGAGGTTCGCGGCCGCAGTCGCCAGCAGAAAGAGGAGCGCGACCCGACGCTTCCAACTAGGGCTCATGGCGGTCGGACTTGAAGAGATTCAGGTGGTGTTCGCGAAGGAATTGGAGCCGCGGCGTGAGATCGGCCGGGTAGATGACGTAGCCCTGGTCGGGCGACGTCGCCGCATCGGCTTTCTGCTGGCTGCCGGTCTCGAGATAAACCTCGCGCCACTTGGCCCGGTTGGCGCTGTACCAGGTGACCGCGCTCTTTTCCTCGGGCGTGACAAAAAGTCCGGCGGAGGCGGTCACGAGGAACAACACCGCCAAGCCGGCGTAGCGCCACAGGCGGGCGGGCAGCAGCTCGGCCTCGAGGTAAAGCGCAAAGAAGGCGGGGATCAGGAGCGTCACGTAGCGCGGCGCGTAGGGTGCGGTGCGCCAGCCGAGCATGACGCGGCCCACGGCGGTGTTGAGGCAGTACAGCACCGTGAACGCGGTCAGGAGAAAGATGACCGCGCTGGCCGGCCGGGCGGCGGGACCGTATCGGTACAGGCGGCGACCGTGCACGACCGCCAGGAACGCGACCAGCAGGAGGAGCGAGAGGCCGCCGGCGAAATCCAGCCACAGGTGCGCCTGCCAGCCGGCGTAACTGGCCAGCATGAGTCCCGCGAACCCGCCGTATTCCCACGGGTGTTCGTAGGGGAACCGAAAGTTCGCGACCGCCGGCTCGTTCTTGTAGCCGACAAAGAACAACACCCAGAACCCGGCGCAGAGGAGCAATGCGACCGCCAGCGCCCGGATGGAGCGGGCATCGCCGCTCCGCCGGGCATGCCACAGTTCGAACCCGAACAGCAGCGGCGCGAGCGCGCCGGCGAACAAGGCAAAGCCGGTGAAAATCAGGAAGAGAATCAACACCACCTGCACCACGCGGCGCCAGGTGGGCGACGCCATGAACCAGGTGAGCCCGTAGAGCATCATCAGGAGGACGGGAAAGGCTCCGTGCGAAGGATTCGCCGGGCCGATCCACGCCTCAAACTGCCGCATCGTGAGAAAGATGAGCGGCACCACGGCCAGCGCCGGACCGTCGCGCGCGCCGCACTTGCGCGCCAGAGCCAGCGCCGCCAGCGCGGCGAGCACGGTGACGACCACGGTCAGGAGCGCATCGCCGCGCGAGTCCCAGTGCGTGAAATGCGCCAGCGCCGCGGTGAACAGGTAGCCGACGCCCTGGCGGTGCGGTCCGTGCTGGTAGTCGAAAATCCTCCACCAGTTCCCGCCGGCGAACATCGGCTTGTAGATGTCCCATTGGTCCCAGGTGAAGATGTTCGAGGTATGTTCCGCGGTGAACCGGATCCGCTGGTCGGCGAGGATCAGCGTGAGCAGGATCACGACCCCGTGGGCCACCTTGCTCCAGGGAAAAGGGCGGGAGGTGGGCGGGGTGGACGGCATGGGAGGGAGCCGCCTAGGATTCGGCTAAATGGTCCGGGTTGTCCAATCTTCTGTCAGGACGGCGGGACATCGGCGGAATGCGAATTGTAGGGCCGGCGCTTGCCGCCGGGCCGGATTGATTCGGCGCGGTCGGCCGGGAGGCCGACCCTCCAGCGTTCAAGTCAAAGGTAGGCGCTTCTGTCGGCGTTGGCCGGAATTCGAAATTGTAGGGCCGGCGCTTGCCGCCGGGCCGCGGCGAACGTTGTAGGGCCGGACCTTGGTCCGGCCGCGCGATCGGCTGCACCAAGGTACAGCCCTACAGGTTTAATCGGCGCGGAACGGAGTTCGTACTCCATCCGGTCAAACCAGCGGTGGCACGCGCGGCGGGTAAGCCAGGCCGAAGTCTTCGGAGTCGAGCGTGAGGTTCGGGTTGTACGCCGGATCGTTTTCCAGCACGGCGGCGCCCCAGCGGGAACGCAGGATCGCAACCTCACCTTGCGCGCGGACGATCTTGGCCGGCGTGTCCTCCGCGCCGCGGCTGGCGGACTCGTGGTGGATCAGCTCGGCAAACGGCGTGAAGAGGTTGCGGTAGCCCGCGGCCTGGACCTTCAGGCAGAAATCGACGTCGTTGAACGACACGGGCAGGAATTCCTCGTCGAGCCCGCCGACCTGCTCGTAGATGGCCTTGCGGATGACGAGGCAGGCGGCGGTGACGGCCGACAGGTTTTGCACCATGTGCGGCCGCAACGCCGGCGCGACCATCTCGTCGCGCACATAACCCTTGTAGGCGTGCCCGGCGGCGCCACCGAGGCCGGTGATGACGCCAGCGTGTTGGATGTGGCCGTCCGGGTAGTAGAGCTTGGCGCCGACGCAGCCGATCTCCGGGCGGACGGCCTGGGACACCAGCTCGTCGAGCCAGCCGCCGTCGATGGCCTCGAGGTCGTTGTTGAGGAGCGCAACCAGCTCGCCGCGCGCATAGCGGACGGCGCGATTGTTGATGGCGGAGTAATTGAACTTGCCGGGGCAGGGCAGAACCTCGAAACGACCGGCGGCCTTCATCTGGTCGTAGAAGGCCAGCAGCTCGGGATCGTCGGATTCGTTGTCGGCGATGAGGATCTCGTAGTTCGGATAGTCCGTCTTGGCGCGGATGCTCGTGACGCACGAGATCAGCAGGTCGCGGCGGTTGCGGGTCGGGATGACGAGCGTGACGAGCGGGGCGGGCTCGGGACGAATCCGGCGCGCGCGCCAGAACTTCCGGACCGACGGCTCCAGCACGGCCTTCTCGCCGCGCCGCGCCAGGTGCTCCTCGATCGCGCGCCGCGTCGCGATGCTCGTGTAGTCCTTTTCCTGGAACTGCATCGCGGTCGAACCCTCGATGGCCCGCCAGTGGTAGAGCACGCGCGGGATGTGGAGAATCTGGGCCGGTTGGACGCGTTCGGTGACCCGGAAGGCGAGGTCCCAATCCTGCGCGCCCTCGAAACCCTCGCGGAAACCGCCGATCGTCCGCAGCGTAGCCGTGCGGTACACCGTGAGATGCGAGAGGTAATTCTGGCTGGTGAGGAAGTCGGGGTTCCAGTCGGGCTTGAAATGCGGGTCGAACCGGTGGCCGGTCTCGTCGATCTTGTCCTCGTCCGTGTAGACCACTTCGGCGTCGGGGTGCAGCAGGAGCTGCTCTGCGACGCAGAACAACGCGGCCGGCGCGAGTTCGTCGTCGTGGTCAAAGAGCGCGCAGAACACGCCGGTGGCGGCCTGGAGCGCGGTGTTCGAGGCGGCGGAGATGTGGCCGTTCTGCCCGCGATAGACCGGCTTGATGCGCGGGTCCTGCGCGGCGTAACGCTCGAGCACGGCGCGCACGTGCGGCTGGGTTGAGGCATCGTCGGCGAGGCAGAGCTCCCAATGCGGGTACACCTGGGCGCGCACCGACTCGATGGCGCGGACCAGCCATTTCTCGGGCGTGTTGTAGACCGGCATCAGGACGGAGATCAGCGGCGGGTTGGCGAACGTCGCGGCGCGCCGGCGCAGCGTCTCGAGCGCCTCGGGCCGCAGCGGGTCGAACTCCTGGAGCCAGTGGTCGTAGGTGCCGCGCAGCGCTGGTTGGGCATTCTGCCCGAGGCGCTGGCTGTAGAAGACGTGCCAGTGTCCGCCGTCGTCCTGCGCCTCGAGGTCGATGGTCTCGTCGGTCGCGGCGATGGAAACCGTGAGCCGGAAGCCCGAGTGTCCGGCCTTGGCGACGTGCTTGAAGTTCTGCGCGACGTCCGGGCGGCCGAGGCCGCACTGACCGGGGAAGATCCTCTCGCCGATCCGCGCCCGAATGCCATGGATGACGCCGGTCTTGGCGACGACCCAGCCGCGCACGGGCAGGTCGGTGGCCTCGAGGGGCCAGCGATGCGGCGTGTCGAGATGCGATGAGAACGCCGGCGAAGGCGGGCGCAGCTCGATCGCGCCCGCCGGTGGCGCGAGTGGATTCGGCGGCAGCGGCGGTGGCGGGGGCTGGGCCGGCGGGCCGAGCAGCGGATTGAGCGCCTTGCGCAGCGAGCGGAAGAGCGACGTGACGCGCCACGACAGCGTCGAGCGCATCCGGAGCACGCGATATTCGCTCTGATAGAGCTCGTCGTGCAGCTTCACGACGGCCTGTTCGGCGCGTTGGAAATCCTTTTGTCCCTTGGCGATCTCCTCCTGGAGCTGGCGGGCGTGCTCGGCGGCGTGGGCCCGCACCTCGCGGAACTGCGCGGAGAGCTTGTCACGGGTCTCCTCCAGGCCCGCGGCATGACGGCGCAGGTCGCGGATCGTGATCGCGCGCTCGGCGAGATCGGTGTCGAGCTGGCGGACGGCGCGGGTGGCGTCGGCCAGCGCCGCGAGCAACTCGGTGCGGTTTGCGGACGGCGGCAGCGGCGCGGCGGCCAGCTGCGCGGACAATTGCGCGAGCACGGCCGGCAGTTCGGTTTCGCGCGTGCCCTCGAGAGCACGCCAGATGGGATTGGGCGGAGCCGCGGAGATCTTTTCGTAGAACGCGAGCAAGCCGGCGGAATTCGCGGCGAGGTCGAAATGCTTTTGCGCAAAGGCCCGGCCGCCGGCACCGAGGCGCGCGGCGAGCGCGGCGTCAGCGAAAACGCGACGGCAGGCGGCGGCGATCGCCTCGGCGTCGCCATTGGCCAGCACGAGCGCCTCGCGGCCGTCGGCCAGTTCGAGCCCGATGTTGCTGGCCGGGAGCACCACCGGTCGCCCGGCGGCGAGGTACTCGGGCAGTTTGGAGGGCAGCCGGTAATCGTTGAACGGGCCCGGACGTCCCGGCTGGACGAGCACATCGGCGAGCGCCAGCAGGGCCGGCAGCCGCTCCTTCTGAAGAAACCCGAGTTCGACCAGCCAGGGAGTCTCGAAACCAAGCGACGCCGTGAAACCCGGCAGCGTGAAACCCGTGCGAACGAGACGCACGGGCGTGCCACCGTCGTTCAGCCGGCGAACCGCCGTGTAGAGTTCCCGCATCTCGGCGGCGTTGGCGTACGTGACGCTGCCGATGAAGACGACGACCTTTTCGCCGGGTTTCAGGCCGAGTTCGCCGCGCAGGCCGGAAGCGGCGGCCTCGGGCCGGAAGAAGCTGAAATCCACGCCCGGCCGCAGGAGGTGCACGGGCTTGTCCGGCGGCGCGAACTCGCGCAGCCGGTCATGGATGACGGTGATGCCGTCGGCGAGCCGCAGCAGGTGGTGGTAGCGGACCGGGTGCGACAGCCCGTCGACCATCGGGTAGGGGAACTTCTGTTCCGGCAGCTCCCGCAATTCCGCCAGGGGCCGGCCGCCGAAGGCCTCGAGGAGATAGTCCTCGTTGTCCTCGAGGTGCACGAGCACGCGCGTGCCGGGCCGGAGCCGCTGGTAGGCCGCCACGAATTTCCGGACGCCCTCGCGCGGAGTCCAGGCGTGGATGAGATCGGCCGGGCGGTGGTTGGGGAAGCACGCCGGGCGGGCGAGGACCTCGGCGTAGGTGGCGGCGGTGAAGACGGGCTGCGCGACGACCGACAGCGTTTCCTTTTCGCCCGGCACGGCCACGACGCACGCGTGGCCCTGTGAGGCCAGCCAGCTGGCGAACCCGGCGATGTGGTTCAGGCTGTTGGTCGTGAAGTTGCCGTAATTGACAAAAAGGACATTCACGAGCGGAAGCGGCGACGGTCAGCGACCGGCGGCCTCGACCTTCTTCTTGTCCTTCGGCGGAGGCAAGTTCTCAAACCCGGGGGCAAACTTGTAGACGATCGCGTCCCACGGCGCCGCGCCGCGCAGCGCGCGGTTGGGCGTGAGGCTCCAGATGCAGACCAGCCGGCCGACGAGGTTCGGATCGTTCAGGGGCAGGTCGGCGATGGTGTGCTCGTGGACCACGAGATGTTTTTCGGTCGAAGTGACGGTCCCGCGGAAGCGCCGGAATTCCGCCTCGGCGGCGAGGCGAGCCGGGAGCTGGGCCTGCACGGCCGCCGTGTCCTGGTCGGGACCCCACGCCGCGAGCTGCTCGAGCAGGGCGAGGCGAAACTCATCCGTCTTCGCCGCGTCGAGGCCGAATGCCGCCGGCAGTTTCTCCGCCGTCTCGAAGTCGCCGACGGCGACGAGGTGCGAGGCGTAGCTGTCGGCCAGCGCGGCGGCCGGCGCCAGCCGGCGGGCCTCATCGAGGCGGCCGAGCGCGGCGAGGTAGCGGGCGTAAACCAGGTTGGCCCGGTCGCGGTCCGGGCCGGCGGGAACCGTCGCGAGCCATGCGGCGGGATCGACCGACGGCTGCTCGGGATTCTGGACGCCGTCGACGCCGCTGTAGAGGCCCTTGAGCGGACGATGGGCGGACTTGGCCCGCTCGATCGGCAGCTCGCGGCGGGTCAGGCCGGCCAGGATGGCGGTGCGCAGCGCCGGGGTGTCGCCCTGCTTCGCGAGGAAGCGGTTGAGATCATCGGCCGTGTCGCCGCGGAAGCCCAGTCCCTCGGCGACGGTGGCGAGCAGCGCCGGTTTGTGTTCGGCGGTGATGTTGGTCAGCAGCTCGTCCGTCAGCTTGTCGTTCCGGTAGATCGTGGTCTGCCGGATCACAAGGTTCCAGAGCCACGGGCGCTCGTTATCGAGGATGGGATAGGCGAGCGCCTCGCCCCAGCGGATCTGCCGGCAAAGCGTCTGGATGATGTCCGCGAGGAGCAGCTTGCGGGCGGCGTCATCCTTGTTCGTCTCCATGCCGTAGAGGAAGATCGCGCAGTTGACCGCGTCGAACGAGGCGACCTTCTTTTCCTCGAGGCGGGGCAGGACCCGCTCCTTGAAATAAAGCGGCGCAAACTCGCCGAGCGTCAGCTTGCCGTCGCGGAGCTCCGCCGCGGTGGGCGACGACGGGTAGGCCCGCAGGATGCGGTCGACATTGGCGCTGGCCCGCTTCCAGTGGAACTGGATGTACGCGTAGGAATACCGCCCCTCGGTGACGTGCTGCACGAAGGCGTTCGCCCGCGAATACAGCCGGGCCGCCTCGGCATCCGCCTCGGGACCGGTGAACGGGCCGATTTCCGCCGCCCGCACGAAGGCGGGCGACAGGAGCGCGGCGAGAACGAGGAGGGCGGAAGACAGGCGGCGAAGCGACGGCATGATGGCGGACCGATGAGCAGGGCGGACGGCGGCCGGGTCAGAGCTTGAACCCGGCGGCGGCGGCGTCCTTGGCGAACATCTTCACGGTGTCGAGCGAGAGCGCGGTCAGGTCCATGCCGAGCATCTTGGCGGCCTTGCCGAGGATGTCGTGGGGCACCGTGACGATCTTGCAGCCGCACTCCTCGGCCTGGAATATGTTGAGCACCTCGCGGACGCTGGCCCAGAGCAGCTCGGCCTTGGGCTGGCCCTCGAGCAGGGCGCCGCAGGCGCGCATCAGCGGCATCGGGTCGACGCCGGTGTCGGCGATCCGGCCGGCGAACACGGAAACGACCGACGGCACGGCGGGATTGAGGGCGGCGGCAACGTCGCGGACCTGCGCGAGCGTCAGCAGGGCGGTGATGTTGAGCTTCACGCCCTCGGCGGCGAGTTCCTTGACCAGCGGGATGCAGGACGTGCCGACGGAGTTGGTGATCGGGATCTTGACGTAAACGTTGCGGCCCCAAGAGGCGATCTTGAGCGCCTGGCGCTTCATGTCCTTCAGGTCGTCGGTGAAAACCTCGAGCGAGATCGGCTTGGCCGTGACCGTCTGGAGGATGTCCTTCGAAAACGCCTCGTAGTCCTTGATGCCGGCCTTGTTCATCAGAGTCGGGTTCGTGGTCAGGCCCTTGATGTAGGGCTTGGCGTAGAGGTCCAGGATGCCGGCCTTGTCCGCGCCATCGGCATAGATCTGTATCTTGAGGTCGTTAAGGGATTTCATGGATGTGCTTTGAGGGGTCAGTGAATGGGTCCCGCGAGGGGGTCGGCAAGGATAATTCCGACGGCGGCCGAGAGGCTTTTCACCGTGAATTCCGGCGGCTGGGCCGGGGCGCGTTCGGAATAGCCGTGGTCGACCAAAATGGTGCGGCAGCCGGCGGCATGGCCGGCGTCGATGTCACCCCAGCGGTCGCCCACCATCCAGCTCCGGGCGAGGTCGAGGCCCAGTTCGCGGGCGGCGGCGAGGAGCATGCCCGGCTTGGGTTTGCGGCAGGCGCAGGGCTGCCCGTGGGCTTCGCCGGCATGGTAGCAGACCTGGATGGCATCGAGCGTCGGGACGAGTTGCCTTAGCCGGGCGTGCATGGCCTCGACCACGGCGCGATCCTGGGTGCCGCGGCCGACGTCGGGCTGGTTGGTGGCGACCACGAGGACATAGCCGGCCGCCTTCAGGCGCGCGCAATCCCCGGCCACCCCCGGGAAGAGCCGGAAATCCTCCAGCGTCGCCGGCGGGTAGGGCTTGCCGCCGCGGACGACCTGCACGTTGAGCGTGCCGTCGCGATCCAGAAAAACCGCGGCGCGTTTTTTCTGGAGGAGGGAGGCGGAAGGTGGGAGGGGGGAGGTCAAGCGCGGCGATGATTGATGAGGGCTTGGAGCATCGCGGAGATCTCGTCGCATTCCCGGACCAGCGACGCGAGTTCTTCCGCGTTGGCCGGGTGGATGTCGGCCGCGATCTCCAACTGGGCTGACACCTCAGCCAAGGAACCCTTGGCGACATAAAGGAATTGCACGGTTTCCCTGGGTCCCTGGCGAGCGTCACCTTCAGCGATGTTACTGCAGACACTAACGGCTGCCCGTCGTAACTGATCGCGAAGGCCAAAGTCAGCTGCCAGCGGCGGCTTTCCCGTGAGCCGGTAGATTGCCACCGCCAGGGCCTTGCTGCGCTGCCAGACTTGGAGCTGGCGAAAGGGTTGGCTCACGAGTGATTGCCTCCGTCCTCCCGCCTCCCAACTCCAACCTTTCCCGTCACGGTTTGGCCGCGACGGATTCCCACTTCGTCTGGTTCATCTTGAGGTCGGGATGCGAGACGAACAGGTGCCAGACGACGGCTTGGAAGGCCTCGGAATGCGGCGTGATGTTGTTCGGGTTCACCGTCGGCACGATGACGCGCGCGTCGGCCTGCTGGCCGGTGTAGCCGCCGTCCTTGCCGAGGATGCCGATGACCCGCGCGCCGACCTGCTTGGCCAGTTGAATGGCGGAGATGAAGCCCGGCGACACGTTCTTCTCGAGGTTGCCGCCGCCCACGGAGAGGATGAGGAGGCAGTCCTTGGCGCCGAGCTTCGAGCCGCGGAGCCATTCGACAAACACGGAAGCCCAGCCCTCGTCGTTGGTGCGGGCGGTGAGCTCGGATACGTTGTCCGTCGGCGCATAGCACTCGATGCCGGCGATCTTGCGGAAATCGTTCACGGCGTGCGAGGCATTGGCCGCGCTGCCGCCGACCCCGAGGATGAAGAGCCGGCCGCCGCGGGAGCGGACGCCCACGAGTTCCTTGACGCATTTCTCGCAATCATCGGGACTGAGCTTGGCGACGATCTCGGCCGTTTCCTTCAGGTGTTGGATCGAATAGGACATGTCAGGTGCAGGGGGGGTTGAATTTCAGGCGGGAGGTTGGGAAGCGCGCAGCAATTGGTCCAGCTCGTTCAGGCCGGCGTGGGAGCCGATCTCGTAAAACCGCTGGTGCATCTCCCACGCGGCGAGCTGCTTCTTTTGGAGTAATTGCTGGTAGACGGCGGCGAGGTCGACAACTTCGTCGCGCGGCCAGCCGTCGAACGCGGCGGCGCGCATCAATCCCAGGCCGTAGTCGATGTGGTGCATTTGCGGCAGCTTGGCCTTCTTGTCGTAGGCGCGGATCTCACCGCCTTCGAACCACACGTTGCTCGCGTCGTAGAGTTCCCGGTTCTCGTAGACCGTCATCAGGCCGAGCCGGCCGGAGCGCAGGAAGAAATCGCCGATGCCGAGATAGTCGACCGGCAGGTACGAGTCCCCATAGAGAATGTAGAAGGCATCGCCGAGTTTCGGCAGCGCGCGGATGAGCGCTCCGCCGGTGCCGAGCAGTTTCGGCCCGTCGAACGAGTAGTCGATCTGCACGCCCCACTTCGCGCCGTCGCCGTACTGATCGACAATCATCTCGCCGAGGTAGCCGACACAGAGGACGATCCGGGTGAGGCCCTGCTTTTTCAGCAGGCGGATCTGGTGGGAGAAGAACGGTTCGCCCGCGACCTCGACCAGCAGCTTGGGGATTTTCTCCGTGATCGGCCGCAGGCGGGTGGCCATGCCGCCGGCGAGGAGGGCGACGGGAAGTTGATTCGGGGACATGTTCAAAACGCGACGTAAATGAACGGCTCGACCGGAAGCGAGACGCGATAAAAGACGTAGTGAAGAAACAGGCCCAGAATCACGCCCCAGGCGAACCAGGCCAGCAGCGCGACCGGCGCGGGCCAACGGGGCGGCCAGAGTGAACGAAGGCGGTCGGGCAGCATGTTCATGGGGAGTGGAGTTGGCGCAGTTCGCGGGCGACGAGTTCGGCCAGTTTCTGCCCGCCCGCCGGCGCGAGGTGGATGCGGTCGGCGAAGTCGTCGGCGGTGAAGTCGGAACCGGCGATCACGGCATGGATGCCATGGCGGCGCCAAACCTGCTCGTAGGTGCGGAAAACGAACGTGTCGCGCGCCCGTTCCTCCGGTGTCAGGCGGTCCCGGTAGTAAGGGCTGCTCTGGCTGAGCAGGAGGAGCATGCGCGGGCGCAGCAGTTGCGGGAAGATCTCCTCGATGTCGATGTCCGCCTGGTGCAGCGGACCGGCGGCGGCGCGCCAGCCACCTTGCCCGTCGGGTTCGGCGAACGTCTGCGAGGCCCCGCGGGTGATGATCATCTCGACGTCGAAGTTGTCGCGGTAGCGCTGGTCCGGCGGCGGGGCGTCGGGTCCCCAGTCGGGGAAATCCTGGCGCGGGCGCCAGAACCGGTCGCGCGTCACAAAGGTCCAGATCGTCGAGAAATGGCGGTAGGCGACATGGTGCCAGAGTTCCTCGAAGCCGAGGAGCGCGTTGAGCCGGGCGGACAGTTCGCTGGTGCGCAACTGCGCGCGGACGACGGGCAGCGCCGACGTGAAGCGAAGGTCGAGTTCGGCCGTGCGCGCCGGGTTGAACAGGAGCCGGTCATGGGCCCGGGCGTCCCAGAAAAGCCAGCCGTAGGTGCTTTCGTAGGGCCGGGCCTGCGGGCCGTTGGCGGCGTTGGCGACGTAGAGAACGGGGATGTGGCGCTTGAGGAGCGATTCGGCCACCAGGGCGCCGCCTTCGGAGGGGTACGCGCCGCTGAACGCGAGGTTCACGACGACGTAGCGGTCGCCGAGGAGTTCCTGCAGGCGCAGGCTCCACAGGTGATCGGCGGACTGGCCGGCGCCCTCGAGGACGGAGTTGCCGCCGATGATCACGACCGTCTTGCCCGGCTGCCACCGGGCGAGCGCCAGGTTCTCGAGCATGGAGAACGGCGGGTAGAACGAACTCTCGGGGCTGATGCGCTGGTGCAGCCGCCGGAAGCCCGACGGCTTGCTGTAATGGGCCGCGCGATGTCCTTCGAACACCGCGCCGGCGAACCCGGCGGCGAGGCCGAGGAGCAGGGCGAGGGAACGGGCGCGTGCGGTGGCGGGCATGGCTCAGCGGAAGGAAAGCAGTTTCAGCGTCATCGCCCAGGCCTGGGCCGGTTCGTAGAAGAAGAGCAGCCAGCCGAACCCCACGAAGAGCGTGGTCGGCAGCCAGCCGAGCGCCGGCCAGCGCTTGAGCAGGCCGGCGAGCCACACGCCGGTGTGCCCGAACTGGGTGGCGTAGCTGGTGTTGATCACCAGGCCGAACCCGTGCCACAGCCCCCACAGGACGAAGTGCCAGGCGGCGCCGTGCCAAAGGCCGCAGAGGCCGAACGCGATGATGGCGTTGAGGACCTGGCGCCCGCGGCCGTGGCGGTTGCCGCCGAGCGGAATGTACACGTAGTCGCGAATCCAGGTGCTCAGCGAAATGTGCCAGCGCGACCAGAAATCGCGAAGGCTCACCGCCAGGTAGGGGAAATTGAAGTTCTCGGGGATGCGAATGCCGGCCACCCGGGCCAGGCCGATGGCGATGTCGCTATAGCCGCTGAAGTCGAAAAGGATCCTCAGCCCGAGTGCCGCGAGAAAGAGCCAGGCCTGGGCCGGCGTCAGCGCGGCGAACTGCCCCTGGTAGGTCGAGATCATCGCCGTGAGGTTGTCGGCGAGGACCAGCTTCTTGAAGAAGCCCAGCGCCACGCGTTGCGCGCCGGCGGCGATATCGGCCAGGCCGACCGACTTGAGCCCGGTGTCGAGCGAATCCGAGAACTGCCGGTAGCGCTTGATGGGGCCGGCGACCAGCGTGGGAAAGAAGATGGCGAAGAGCGTGAACTGGTCGGGCCGCCGCAGCGGCTGGCCGCCCCGGCCAATTTCCATCAGGTAGTGGACGAATTCAAAAACGAAGAAGCTGATCGCCAGGGGCGGCGCGGCCGGTTTCCAGGCCTCGACCCGCGCCAGGGCGGCAACGCCCCAACCGGCGTGCAGCGCGCCCAGCACGTCGGCGCTGAGAAACACCGCGTACTTGTAGAACGCGAGCGCGGCGACGTTCAGGGCGATCGCGGCATGGCACCACCACGGCCGGCGGCTCAATGCCACCAGGTAGGTGACGACGCCGAGGAAGATGATCGGGAGCACGCCCGCCGGACCCGCGTAATGCCAGTGAAACCAACCGCAGGCGGTGATGAGCACGACCCGGCGCAACCAGGGATGCCAGACCAGCCAGTAGACCGGGAAGAAGGCTGCGGCGAACAGCAGGAACCAGTGCGAGGTGAAGATCATCGCTCAGGCGCCGCGCCGCCCGGGGGGCGCCGGAAGGGTGGAACCCGGGCGCCGACTGGCCGCCGCAATTCTGGCCCGGACTGCACCGTTCAATTCTGCGCGACGACCTTGGTGCCCTCGAAGTCGAACCGGAACCGCACCTCCTGCAGGCCCTTTTCGCGCATGGCGTGGCGGAGCTTCAGCTTGTCCCCGGCATAGAACATCAGGAAACCGCCGCCGCCGGCGCCGACCAGTTTTCCGCCAATCGCGCCATTCTTGAGTCCCAGCTCGTACCACTCGTCGATCTGCGGATTGCTCATGCCGCTCGAACGACGCTTCTTGTGTTCCCAGTGCTCGTGCAACAGGGCACCGAACGCCGCCGTATCGCCTCGGATCAGCGCGTCGCGGCTTCGCAGACCCAGATCCTTCACGTAATGGAGATTGGCCAGCATCTCCGCGTCGTGCTGCTCGCTGCGTGCTTTCTGATCGGCGAGGATATTGCCGGCACTCCGCGAAAAACCTGTAAAAAACAGCAACAGGTTGTCTTCGAGCGCGAACATCGCGTCGATCGACAGCTTGAGCGGCTCCGCCGCAACCGACCCATCCTGGCTGAAGGTGAAACAGGTCAGGCCGCCGTAAGCGGCGATGTACTGATCCTGTTTCCCGATTGGCTCGCCGAGCCGTTCAATTTCGATATGGCACGCGAGCTCCGCCAGCTCGCTCGGATGAAGCGGGCGCCGGCGATGAGAATGCAAGGCTTTCAACAGCGCGGTCGTAAAGCTTCCCGACGACCCGAGGCCGGTTCCGGCAGGAAT
>DATJES010000030.1:0-63265 GCA_035496355.1 Lacunisphaera sp.
GATCTGAACCGCGACGGCGTGTTCGACATGACCGACTTGCTCCTGCTCGAGCAGCGTCTGCGCTCGCAGGAAGTGCACAACATGGCCCACCCGCAGCGCTGAGGCGCCCTATCTCGCGGCCTTGTCCTGCGGCGCCCGCACCAGCAGCACCGGGGTGCACGTCCGGTGGCGCACCTCGTTGGCGACGGTACCCAGGATGGCGTCCTTGATCAGCCCGTGCCCGTGCGTGCCCATGGCGATGAGATCGGCGTGCTCCTCGCCGGCGATGCGCAGGATCTCGGTCGCCGGGTCGCCCCGCGGGAGGTGGAAGCTGACGCCGAACCCCTCGCCGGCAAGCTCGTCGCGCCGCGCGGCGAGGTACGAGTGGTCGTCGCGGATCTCCTGCGAATCCGCGAGGTTCAGTTGCGACTGGTTGCGGGCGGCGTGCCCGTCGGCCACGTGGATCAGCACCAGCCGCGACCCGCAGAGCCGGGCGAGGGGGCGGATGTGGCGCAGGATCGTCTCGTCGGTGGGAGAGTTGTCGAGCGGGACGAGGATCGTGTCGTACATGCGGCGCTCGTTTGCTGGGGGGCATGGGAGAGGCGGGACTACAGCCATTCCGAGATCGTTTGGTAAAGGAGGAACGCGTTCAGCACCACGATGACAACGGTCACCAGCCACGCGAGCACCCCCAGCCAACGCGGATTGACGAACCGACCCATCTTACGGCGCTCGCAGGTGAACAGCACCAACGGCACGACCGCGAAGCTCAGCTGCATGGACAGGATCACCTGGCTCAGCACCAGCAGCGAGTTGACCCCGCTGGCGCCGTACAAGGCGGCGACGATGACGGCGGGCACGATCGCCACCAGCCGCGTGACCAGGCGGCGCGCCCACGGGCGCATGCGGATGTTCAGGAACCCTTCCATGACGATCTGCCCGGCCAGCGTCCCGGTCAGCGTCGAGTTCTGCCCTGATGCCAGCAGGGCCAGGGCGAACACCACCCCCGCGAGCGGGACGCCCAGCACCGGCGAAAGAAGCTTGTAGGCATCGCCGATCTCGGCGACGGACTCGTGAGCAGTGCCGTGGAACGCCGCCGCTGCAAGTACGAGGATCGCCGCGTTGATGAAGAAGGCCATGAAGAGCGCGATCGTGGAATCGACCGTGGCGTAGCGGATCGCCATTTTCTTGCCGGCCTCGTCCCTGGCGAAGTTCCGCGTCTGGACGATCGAGGAGTGCAGGTAGAGGTTGTGCGGCATCACGGTGGCGCCCAGGATGCCGATCGCGCTGAAGAGCATGGCCGGCTGGCGGATGATTTCCGCCGTGGGCACGAAGCCCGCCACGATGCCGCCAAGGTCCGGCTTGGCGAGGAACAGCTCGATCGCAAAACAGCCGCCGATCGTCATGATGAGCGTCACCACGACCGCCTCCAGCCAGCGAAAGCCGCGGTGTTGCAGCAGGAGCACCACCATCACATCCGCCGCCGTGATCAGGCAGCCCCAGACCAGCGGGAGGCCGAAGAGCAGCTGCAGCGCGATGGCCGAGCCGATGACCTCGGCCAGGTCGCACGCCGCGATGGCCAGCTCGCACAGGACCCAGAGGAACCAGACCACCGGGCGCGGATAGTGGTCGCGGCAGGCCTGCGCGAGGTCGCGGCCGGTGGCGATGCCGAGCTTCACGCTGAGATGCTGGAGCAGGATCGCCATGAGGTTCGAAATCATGATGACGGACAGCAGCGTGTACCCGAATTTCGCCCCGCCTTCGAGGTCGGTCGCCCAGTTGCCCGGGTCCATGTAGCCGACGGCGACCAGGAAACCCGGGCCGGAAAACGCGAGCAGCTTGCGCCAGAAGCCGACGCCGGCGGGCACCGCCACGCTGGCGTGCGACTCGGACAGGCTGCGGGCCGCCCCCGCCTTCCTCCAGCCGGGTTCCGCCGGGTTGCTCGATTCTGCGCTCACGGTTCCGTTCCGCCGGTCAGAAGCCCCAATTGAAGCGGAGGACGTGGTTCCAGTCGGCCGCGCCCCGGGAAAGCCCCCGATAGACGGCGAAATCCCACCACATCGATTCCGTCAGGCTGTAGGTCACCCCGCCGCCCAGCGATCCTTCCCACGGGGTGCCACCCGTCGACTTGCCGGCGGTCGCCTCGCCGTAAAGGCCAACGACCGACGTGAGCTGCCGATGCACCGCCATCGACGAATACCAAAAGGTGTCGTAGCCGGTGTCGTCCTCGTTGCGCAGGAAATCGAGCTCGGCCATCGCGGCCACGGTGAACCCGGCCAGCTTCGTCGCCCACGGGACGATGACGCCGCCTTCCAGCGACTTGTTGCCGACCCCGCCGGTGTTGGTCGGAATCTTCACGTAGGGCAGCAACGCCACCTGGGTGCCGGACGCCGCATCGTCGTAGAACCGCCACTTGGTGCGCAGGTAGAAGTCGCCGATGCCCGAGTCGCGCGAGGTCGTTCCACCCGAGTTGAATTTCTGTGACAGGAACATCTCGGCGCCGACCTGCACGTCCAGGTTGGAGGTTATGCCCGTGGTGAGAAAGGTCGAGGCCACGCCCAGCGCCTTGTAGTCGGTGCCGGCATCGTGGTTGAGCGTCAGCGAGAGCGCATCCATCTCGAGCAGGAAATGGCCGGGGGCCACGGTGGTGGGCCATTCCGTGATCTGCGCCGACGCGGACCCCAGCAGGAGGCAGGCGGCGAGCATCCAGCCGCGGACGGTTCTCGGGTTCATCGCCCCTGTCTATGGGGCCGGTGCCGGATTGGGCGCAATAATAAAGTTAGGTGAGCCTAATATTCCCGGTTGGGCCGCGCCGCCCCCCGCCCGCTTCCCCCTTGTCAGGCCGCGACGCGCCTGCATTCATGGCGGCGCATGTCGCAGCGCTTTGCCCGCACGGTTCTGGTCGTTTCGCTGGCTTTCTTCGGCGCCTTCTTCTTCTGGCCACTCGCCCAGGTCCTGCGCGGCGGTTTCGTCGACGCTGGCGGCCGACCGACGCTGTCCTTCCTGACCGCGCTGCTGTCCGACCCGCTCTACCTCGGCGCCCTGGCCAATTCCGCGCTGCTGGCGCTCGCCACCACCATCGTGGCCTTTGCCCTCGGCCTCCCGCTGGCGGTGCTCGCGGACCGCTTTCGTTTTCCCGCCAAGACCCTGCTCGGCTCGCTCGTGCTTGTGCCGCTCATCCTCCCGCCCTTCGTGGGCGCGATCGGCATCAAGCACATCCTCGGGCAATATGGGGCGCTCAACGCGCTGCTCATCGCCGTGGGCCTGGAGCCCGCGGGCTGGACCCACGACTGGCTCGGCGCCCATCGCTTTGCCGGCATCGTGCTGGTCAACGCGCTCAGCCTGTTCCCGATCGTCTATCTCAACGCGACCGCGGCACTGGCGAACATCGATCCGTCCATGCTCGAAGCGGCCGAGAACCTCGGCTGCACCGGGTTCCGGCGTTTCCGCAAGATCACCCTGCCCCTGATCAAGCCCGGCCTCTTTGCCGGCGGCACGATCGTGTTCATCTGGGCCTTCACCGACCTGGGCGTCGCCCTGGTGTTCGACTTCCCCCGCCTGCTCCCGGTCCAGATCTACTACGGGTTGCGCGAAATCGGCGGCAATCCGTTCCCCTACGCCCTGACCGCCATCATGCTCGTCGGCTCGGTGGCGATCTACGCGGTCGGCCGCGGCCTCTTCGGCCGCGACGCCCACGCCATGATGGCCAAGGCGACGCATGCCGGCGGTCCACGGGAACTGCCAGGACCGCGGGCCTGGCTGTGCACCGCGGTGTTCGCCGGCGTCACTTTCGTCGCCCTCCTGCCGCACCTCGGGGTGCTGCTCGTGGCCTGCGCCCAGGACTGGTATGGCACAGTCCTCCCAACGGAGTTCAGCCTGCACAATTTCCAACTGGCCCTCGGCCACGACCTCACCGTGCCGTCGATCGCGAACAGCCTCAAGTACGCCAGCGCCGCCACGCTTGTTGACCTCGGCCTGGGCGTCGCCCTCGCCTATGTGATCGTGCGCTCCCGCCTGGCGTGGCGGCAGGTGCTCGACTTCGCCGCCATGCTGCCCCTCGCGGTGCCGGGCATCGTCCTGGCTTTCGGGTACCTCGCGATGAGCCAGGAGGGGCGCTTCTTCTCGTTCCTGAACGCCACCCGCAACCCGACGGCGCTCCTCATCATCGCCTACTCGCTCCGGCGCCTGCCTTACGTCGTGCGTTCGGCCGTCGCCGGATTCCAGCAGACCAGCGTCACCCTCGAGGAGGCGGCGCAGAACCTGGGCTGTCCGCCCCTGAAGGCCGCCTTCAAAATCACGCTGCCGCTCATTGGCGCCAACCTGATCGCCGGCGGCCTGCTGGCCTTTTCCTTCGCCATGCTTGAAGTCTCCGACTCGCTCGTGCTCGCGCAAAAGCAGGTCTATTATCCGATCACCAAGGCCATCTACGAACTCTACCAGTTGCTGGGCGACGGCGAGGCGATCGCGTCGGCGCTCGGGGTGTGGGCCATGGCCTTTCTCGGGATCGTGATCGCTGCGGCCACCGTGCTCATGGGCCGCAGGCTGGGCGCCCTGTTCCGCACCTGAGCGGTTTTCCTCCCGATGGTCTACCTCGTCGTCGTCTCCTTCCTTTGGGCGTTCTCCTTCGGCCTCATCAAGGGGCGCCTCGCGGGCATCGACAGCTCATTCATTTCTGCCGCGCGACTCCTGCTGGCGCTGTTCGTGTTCCTCCCGTTCCTCCGTCTACGGGGCCTGCGCGCGAAGATCGCGGCCGCGCTGGCCGGCATCGGCGCCGTCCAGTTCGGCCTGATGTACCTCGCCTACAACGAGAGCTTCCGCTACCTCGCGGCCTGGCAAGTTGCACTCTTCACGATTACGACGCCGGTGCTCGTGACGCTGCTGGCCGACGCGCTCGACCGGCGCTTCCGGCCGCGGGCGCTGGGCGCGGCGCTCCTCGCCGTGGCGGGCACGGCTGTGATCGTTTGGCAGGCGCCCGGCGGTACACTCACCGGGGTGCTGCTGGTGCAACTCTCGAACCTCGCCTTCGCGGCCGGCCAGATCCTCTACCGCCGCGTCCGGCAATGGCCGGGCCTTCCCACCGAACGCCAGAGCTTCGCCTGGCTTTATCTCGGCGGCTTCGTCGTTGCGGCAGCCGCGCTGTTCACCCGCGGCGACCTCACGATCACGCTGAACGGGTCGCACCTCATGACGCTCGCCTACCTTGGGCTCATCGCTTCCGGCCTCGGGTTCTTCCTCTGGAACAAGGGCGCCCTCCAGGTGAACGCCGGGGTGCTGGCCGTGATGAACAACGCCAAGGTACCGCTCGCGGTAGCCTGCTCGCTCCTGTTTTTTGGCGAGTCCGCCAACCTTCCCCGCTTGCTGGCCAGCCTCGCCCTGCTCGGCGCCGGCGTCTGGTTGGCCGGGACTGGCGCGGCTTCGACGCGTTCCGCCCCGCCTCCGTCGTGAATCTTACCCGTTTAACAGAACCGCTTGCCATCTGCCGGCTGGCCGCGGACAGCGCGGTGCCCGCCTGGGTGGGTTCGGCCCGCGGCTTGGTGTCGACCACGCGGACGGCCGATGAACTTTCGATTGTCTGCGCGGAGGCCGTGGTGCCCGCGGGCGTAAAGCACGAGCCCGGCTGGGTGGCGCTCAAGGTCGAGGGTCAGCTGGAGTTCGGCCTGACCGGCGTCCTAGCCTCCCTGCTCGAGCCGCTCGCCCGGGCGAAGGTCAGCATTTTCGCCCTCTCCACGTTCGACACCGACTACATCCTCGTCAAATCGAGCCAGGTCGATGCCGCGGTACGAGCGCTGCAGGCCGCCGGGCACATGGTGTCCTCGAGGTGACCAGTTTCGCGCGGGTGACCTAAAGCACGCTCCCGCGGCGGAAACTCGTCGCCGCGATGGTGCCGAGCAGCGCCAGGCCGAGGGCGCAGACGATCGCCGCCCCGGTCGGCAGGTCGATCGCATAGGAGGCATACAAGCCCGCGACGCTGGCCACCGTGGCTGTCACCCAGCCGATGAGCAACCGGCTGCGCAGCTTTTCGGCCAGGAAGTTCGCGCACACGGCGGGCACGATCAGGAACGAGAACACCAGCAGCACGCCCCCGATCTGAACGAAACTGGTGACCACCCAGCCAAACATCGCATAGAACGCGAAATCCCACCAATGGATCGACATTCCCCGGGCCGTGGCGCCATCGGGGTCAAACGAGATCGCGAGGAACTTCGCCCGAAAGAACCAGTGCACGAGCCCGATCGCGACGAACAGCCCGAACGTCCGCAAAACCTGCGCCGGCGTGACCAGCAGCACCTCGCCGATCAGCGTGCGCCGCAACTCCTCGTTGCCTTCCGGGCTCCGGCTGAGCAGCAGGATGCCGAGGGCGGCGGTCACGACATAGACGATGCCGATGAGCGCTTCCTGCGGCACGCGGTGGCTCTTGGTCCGCGTAAACGTGAAGATGCCCGCGCCGACCAGGGTGAAACCGAGCGAGAGCGCGTAGCTCTCCCACGAATCAGCCTCATAGTGCATCAGGATGCCGAGACAGGTGCCGAGGGCGGCCACCTGCGCGAGCGACAGGTCGACGAAGATGATCTCGCGCTCGACGATATGGAGGCCGAGGTAGACGAGCAAGCCGGGCAACAGCAGGCAGGCCAGCAGCGGCCACTGCATGATTTGGAAAGTTTCGAGCATGACGGGGACGGGTTGGGGTGATCAGGGCTGGGCGGCGAAGGCCTTTGCCGTGGTGGTCACGAGGTAATCCATCCACGCGAAGTAGCTTTCGGTCCCCGGCCCGCCGGGGAACGAAGGCCAGTCGAGCACCACCGCGTCGGTGTGGCCCGCGACCGTCTCCGCCGTTTTGCGATTCTGGTAGGGCTGCACCGCGATGAGCCGCAGGTGGTCCGCCCGCATTTTGGTAATGACGCCGGCCAGGTGGGCGGGTGTCGGCGGGATGCCGGGCTTGGGTTCGAGAAACAGGTCCATCGGCAGCTGGAACCGGCGGCCGAAATAGATCCAATAGTTGTGGTAGGTGACCACCGGCCGCCCGGCATACGGGGCGAGCTGCCGCTGCCAGCCGGCCAGCCTGGCCTGCAATTCCGTCTCGAACTTCTTCAGGTTCGCTTGGAATTCCGGCGCCGACTTCGCGTCGAGTTCGCCCAGCGCGCGCGCGATGTGCGCCGCCACGATGCCGGCGTTGACCGGGTCGGTGAGGAAATGCGGGTTGCCCGAGGCGTGGATGTCGCCCTGCGAACGATCGAGCACGGCAGGAACCTCGAGCAGCGCGATTCCCTCCGCGGCGATGATGCGACCGGGTTTGCCCCGCTCGAGCCGCGGGTTGCGCGCCCCTTCGAGCAGCGGGGCCAGCCAGCCGGCTTCGAGCTCGGCGCCGCCCTCGATGAGCGCGTCGGCACGGTTGAGTTTGACGAGGTAGCTCGGCTTGGCGTCGACGAAATGCGGGTCCTCGGTCGGCTTGGCAAGCACAGTCAGGTCGAGGTCATCGCCGCCGATGGCGGCGGCAATCGCCCCGAGGTCGGGCGTCGTGGCGACCACATGCAGCCTGGCGGAAGCGGCAACGGCGGTGATGCCGAGCAGCACGGTGAGAAAATTACGAAGGAAAGTTTTCATGGGATTCAGGGTATGGGGATCAGTATTTGTGCGCGGCGTGGGCCCCGAGGCCGAATTCGAGCTGCATCCAGACCGAGTTCGCGTCGCCGAATGCCTCGCCGTGATCGCGATTGAATTGAAGGCGAACCTTCGAGAACTCGCTCGGCAGGAAGGTCACCTCCGGCGAGAAGCGCCAGCGTCGCCCGCGGAAGGGGTCGCCAGGATCGAACATGCCGCTGTTGCCGTCGACGTAGTCGACGCGGAATCCGGCGTTCCAGCGCGGTTTGAAGCCATAGACCAGTTGCGAGTAGAAGCCGTAGTCACGCAGAATTTCGGCCGGCAAGCCGGCGGCCAGGTCCTGGCCCGCTTCAAACCGCCGGTACAGGGCCTCCGACTGCCAGGCCAGGAAGGGGAAGCCTTGGGTGGCATTGGTCGGCTTCCATTTCCAATAGAGGTCGGCGCCATAAACCGAGGTGCGCGCGTGCGGGCCGGTGTCGTTCGGCCCGAAAGCGCCCGAGAGCCCCGCCAACAGTGTTTGCGTGTCGCTCAGATCGAACGAACTCGCGATGCGCGGCACCAGCAGCAGGTCCTGCGCCCGCTGCAGCGGACGCGCGACAGTCGCGCGTCCGGCAAACCGGCTCACGCCCCTCTCGTCCGGTTCGCCCGGGTTGCGGAAGCTGAAGGCGGTCCCACCCTCGCCGTCCAACACGCTGAGGAAGACCTCGGTGTAGAAGGGCGTCGGCGCCAGCCATGAAACCTGCGCGCCGAGGCTGCGCAGGCCATCCGGCCCGAACATGCGGTTCAGCACGAGCGGCGCGTCGGCGAAGGACCACATGTGGGGGTGCTGCGGGTTCTGCCGGCCGAAGGCGGCGAAATACTGCCCGGCCTTGAGCTGGAGGTTGGCCGGAAGCGAGGTCGACTCGAGGAAAGACTCCTCCAGTTCGATGGCGGTCTCGTTGTTCTTGTCCAGCTTCAGGACGATGTTGGAGAACCCTTTGAAGTAGGGATCGACCGCGCCATCGACCGCGATCTCCGCGTTGCGCAGGGCAAAGCCGCGTTTGATCGGGTCATGGTCGCCGAGTTGGAGGAACGCCGACGGGTCCTTGACGCTCGACCACCCGGCATCGAGTGCCGCGCCGTAGCTGAGGTTCATGTAGGCCGACCCGGGGCGGGCGCCGGCGGAAACGGTCGCCGGCGGGGGAGCGGCATCCGCCGTGGTCGGCGGCGCTGCGGCCGAGAGCTCGGCGGCGAGTTGTTGTTCGAGGTCGTTGCCGCCGGCGGGCTTCGCGGCCGGAGCTGCCGGCATGAGCGCAGCCAGCTTGCGGCTGAGTTCGTCAATCTGCTGCTGCTGTTGCTGGCGGGTCTTCTCGAAATCGGCCTGCATCTGCCGGAGCTGCTGGCGCAAATCCTGGATCTCGTCGGCCGGGGCTGAGCCCGGGGCCAGGAGGAAAGAGGCGGCGACGACCGCCCATACGGTGGGAATTCTCATGGATGTACGAAGCACGGGTGGAAGGGAAACGACCGCAGGCCCCGGGCCAGGCGATCGGATGCAGCGCGATGTTGCGCCGGCATCGGCAGGCTCGCGCCGTGACGGCGCGGCGAGCATCGGGTCACACCTTGCCAACCGGCGGCCCGCGCCCCGGCAACAGGCGGTAAGCGGGCGAATGCACGAACACCGCGTGCAACACCGCATACCGCACCTCGCGCCATTCCGCCGCCGGCGGCCCGGCGACGACCGCAGCCGTCAAATCAACCCCGCCCGCGAAAACCGCCACCGCGCACCCATCGTCGCCCGGGGCATGGCTCCCGGCATGCAACTGGCCGTGCAAGACCGGACTTGCCGCAAACAGCCCCAGCGCGAACACCACCGCAACGCAGGCCGCCGCGATCACGCGGCGCATCATTCCGGGGCGCGTCTGGCGTTTCCTCTTGACCATCGAGCGCGACACCATCGCCGAAATCATTGCGGCGTCAAGCGAACGTCCGCCCGGTAAAATCAGGCCACTTCGAGGTCGGTGCGGGCCGCCGCCTCCAGCCGCGACAAAGCGGCGCGCACTTCGCCATCCGAGGGTCCTTCCACGAGCAAGCGGAGCTTCGGCTCGGTGCCGGAATAGCGCACCAACACCCGCCCCTTGGCGCCAAAGGCCTGCTCAATGGCCGCGATCTCGCGCGGCAAGGTCGGCAGTGATTCAAGCGGACGCTTCTCGCGCACAGTCAGCGCCGTCGAGCGCTGGGGGAACCGGGTCAGCGCGCGCCGCAGGTCCGAGAGCGGCCGGCCCGTCGCTCGCATGACCTCGATCACCTTCAGGGCCGCGACCAACCCGTCGCCGGTCGGCGCAATATCCGAGCAAACCACATGGCCCGAGGATTCGCCGCCGAGCGTCGCGCCTTCGGCCAGCATGCGCTCGACCACATAGCGGTCGCCCACCGCGGACCGGCACACCCGGCCGCCGGCCGCCGCCACGGCCGCATCGACCCCCAGGTTGCTCTGCACCGTGACGACCAGCGTCTTGTTCGGCAGCTTTCCCGCCCGCAAAGCATGCAAGGCCAGGATCGTCAGGATCTCGTCGCCGTCCAGGACCGCGCCCGTTTCGTCGCACAGGACGCACCGGTCGGCGTCGCCGTCGTGCGCGATGCCCAACCGGGCCCCCGTGGCGCGGACGGTCGCACAGAGTTTTTCCGCGTGCTCGCTCCCGACGCCGTCGTTGATGTTGCGGCCGTCCGGGGCGTCGCCAAGGCGGACCATTTCCGCGCCGTAGCCCTGCAACACCGCCGGGCTCGTCCTGCATCCGGCCCCATGCGCGGTATCCAACACGATGCGCCAGCCCGCCAGGGCTCCGGCCGGGAGTAGCGCCCGGGTCAGGGCGAAATACAGTTCCAACGGTGCGGCGAAAGGCGCGATCGCGACGCCGGGTCCGAGGGCCCCGGCGTCCGCCGGCAAGAGTTGTTCGAGGCGCAGTTCCTCGGCATCGGTCAGCTTCAGCCCGGCGGGCCCGAAGAACTTGATGCCATTGTCCGCCGCGGGATTGTGCGAGGCGGTGATGACAACTCCCAGGGCGGCGCCTTCGCTGCGCGTGACGAGGCTGACCACCGGCGTCGGCACGATCCCGAGGCTGACGGGGTCAAAGCCCTCGGATTCGAGGCCGGCCGCCAGGGCGTGTTCGAGCGCCGAGCCGGAAGCCCGCGTGTCGCGGCCGATGAACACGTCTTCCGAGCGAAAATCCGGCCGGGCGCGCGCCAGCCGCGCGGCGGCGGCGCCGAGCCGCCAGGCGAACGCCTCGTTCATGACGGGGCCGCCGTAAGGTCCGCGCACGCCGTCAGTGCCGAAATAACGCCGGTTCATGAGGAATAAAATTCGCGGGTGGCGGCGATCTTGGCGGCCACCGCGCCGCCCAGCAGGAGATCGCGCGCCGGCGCGATGCCGTCGCGAATGCTGGTCGTGCGGCCGACAATGTGCAGACCGACGGCGGCGTTGAGCACGATGGTGTCCACGAGACCGCGGGGACCCTTGCCCGCCAGCATGCCTTCGACGAGCGCCAGGTTGGCCGTGAGGTCACCGCCTTGGATCTCGGCGAACGCACTGGGCACCAGGCCAAAGTCCTCGGCCCGCCACTGGGCGCTCACCTCGCGCAGGCGGCCGACGCCGCGCACGTGGTTGACCGTCGCCGTGGTGAGTTCGTCAATGCCCTGTTCGGCGGTGATGACGCCATGCCCGACCAACCCGGCGCCCTGGCCCAGGGCCTCGAGCGTCCGCGAAAGCTTGTCAAGCATCGACAGGGCATAGACGCCCAGGAGAATGTGGGCCGGACGGCCGGGATTGATCAATGGGCCGAGGAGGTTGAAAACGGTGCGCCGGCCCTGCGCCGCGAGCGCCTTCCGGACGGGCGCGACGTGTTTGAAGGCGGGATGATAGTTGGGCGCGAAAAAGAAAGCGTAGCCGAGTTGATCGAGCGCCCGCCGGACTTTTTCCGGCGGAGCGTACAGGTCCACGCCCAAGGCCGCCAGCAGGTCGGCGCTGCCGCATTTCGAGGTGATGGCGCGGTTGCCGTGCTTCATCACCGGCACCCCGGCCGCGGCCAACACGAGCACCACCAGGCTGGAAACATTGAAGCCGCCGGCGTGGTCGCCCCCGGTCCCGACCACGTCCAGCGCCCGCGGCGCCCAGGCGGACACGCCGGGATCGATGGCGAGGTTGCGAAAGACCAGGGCGAATCCGGCGATCTCATCCGGCGTTTCGCCCTTGTTGGCCAAGGCCGTGAGAAATGCGGCCTTGTGCTCATCCGGTTCCCCGGGAGCGGCAAGGGCCGCCGCGGCGGCGGTCACCTCGGCGGCGGAGAGATCTTGGGAGGCGGCCAGTTGGGCGGTGAGGTCGGCGAAGAGGGACATCCCGCGGCGAGCACAATCTATTCACCTCGGCGCGCAAAGCCTAAATCGCGGCGCCGTCCCGCGCCATCTGGCTGGACAGGCGCGCCGGCATCGCGAGACTTCCGCGCGTGTTTGCCCGTCTTCGCGTCCTCTGTCGTTTTCTTCTCCCCGGGCTGCTGCTCGCGCTGACCGCTCGAGCCGCGGAGCCCGCGCCCGCGCCCGCTTCCGCGCCGGTGGCCGAACTCAGCGCCGGTGATGCGATCATTCTCGGCCTGGTCGAAGGCGTGACCGAGTTCCTGCCCGTGTCCTCCACGGGCCATCTCATCATCGCCAACGACCTGCTCGGCCTCGAATCCGACCGGCAGCTCACGGACCGGTCGGGACGCCCGCTGTGGTACAAGCCGCCGTCGCCGAAATATCCGCAGGGCGTTCCGCTGACGCTCAAGCTGGCGGCGGACACGTACACCGTGATCATCCAGGTTGGCGCGATCGCGGCGGTGCTCCTGCTTTATTGGCGGCAGGTCTTGTCCATGTTCACCGGCCTGGCCGATCCGCGCAGCGCCGGCTTTCGCCTCCTGCGCAATGTCCTGCTCGCCTTCGTTCCCGTCGCGATTGCCGGCCTCGCGCTGCACGACTTCGTCGACCGTTACCTATTTTCGACCGGCGCGGTCATTGGCAGCGCGGTGGCCGGCGCGGGCCTCATGTTCTGGGCCGAGCGCTGGCGGCGGACTCGTGCACCCGGTGCGATGGACCTCCAGCCGGCCGACTTGCCGCCGGGAAAGGCCGTGGGCATCGGCCTGGCGCAGTGTCTCGCCCTGTATCCGGGGACGAGCCGTTCCATGGTGACAATTGTCGGCGGTTACCTGAGCGGCCTGAACCCCGTCCGGGCGGCGGAATTCAGCTTCCTGGTCGGGTTGCCGACGCTGGCGGGCGCGGCCTTTTACAAGGGCCTGAAATCGGGTCCAGCCATGATCGAAGTCTTTGGTTGGGGACACGTCATCCTTGGCACCGTGGTGGCGGCCATTTCGGCCGCCTTGGCCGTGCGTTTCCTGGTTCATTTCCTGACGCGTCACGGACTCGCGTTGTTCGCGTATTATCGCCTGATTCTGTCGCTTGCGCTGCTTGTGTTCACCCTCGTCAGGGGGTGATAGCTGCGGCGACTATAAACCTTGACGGCCCAAGTGCCGAACCTTACGACCCTCAGCCTTATACCAGAAATTGCCACGGTTTTAACGAGCCCGAGGCACTGCTCATCCACTCATCATGGCCAATCCGAAACGCAAACAGTCCAAGCGCCGCAGCGCCAATCGCCGCGCGGCCAATGCCTTCCAGGCTCCTACTTTCGCCAAGGATAGCGACGGCGGCGCATTCCGCCCCCACCGCGTGAACCCGAAGACCGGGATGTACCGCGGTCGGCAGGTGCTGAACGTCGAAGTTTAAGTTCCGCCCGGCTGGTTTTTCCCGCCATCGACACCCTCACGGCCAGTCCCGCGACAGCCCAGGCACGCATCGCGGTCGACGCGATGGGCGGTGACTTGGGTCCGGCCGAGGTCGTCGAAGCCGTCAAGCTGACCCTCGCTTCCGGCGAGGACATCGACCCGATCGTGCTGGTCGGCGACCAGGCCGTGCTCGAGCCCCTGCTCATGAGCGCCGGCCTCAAGGGCGACGCGAGGGTCTCGATCACTCATGCCTCCGAGGTCATTACCATGGAGGACAAGCCGCTCCGCGCCATCGCCCGCAAGAAGGATTCCTCGATGGTCCGGTGCTTCAACATGCTCAAGGACGGCACCGCCGCGGTGGTGGTCAGTTCGGGCAACACCGGCGCGCTCATGGCCGGCGGCAAGCTCATTGTCGGCTCGATGGACGGGGTCGAGCGTCCGGCGCTCGCCGCCGTGATTCCGCGCGACGGCGGACACTTTGTCCTGATAGATGCCGGCGCCAACCCGACGTCGGAGGCCCTGCACCTGTTGCACAACGCGGTCATGGGCGCCGACTACGCCCGCGCCGTGCTCGGGGCGGCCTCGCCCCGCGTCGGGCTGCTGACCATCGGCACCGAGGAGGGCAAGGGCACGCCGCTCACCAACGAAGCCCACGAGCTCCTCAAGAAGGCCGAGGGGGTCATCAACTACCTTGGCCCGGTCGAAGGATTTCAGGTCTTCCGCAACCATGTGGACGTCCTCGTGTGCGACGGCTTCGTCGGAAACTCCCTGCTCAAGTCGTGGGAATCGATGGCCAAGTTCATCAAGGACCTCCTCGCCGATGAAATCAAACGGTCTCCCCTGCGTGCGGCCGGCTACGTCCTGGCCCGGGGCGCGTTTGACGCGATGAAGGAACGGCTGAATCCCGACCGTTATGGCGGTGCGCCGCTGCTGGGGATCCGCGGCAATATCCTGAAGGCCCACGGCTCGAGCAACCGGTTCGCCTGGGCCAGCGCGATTCGCGCGGCGGAGAAGACGATCAAGCACGACCTCTATCATCACCTCGAACAGGACATCGCCCGGGCCAACTCGCTTGCCGGCCAGGGTGTCCCGCCCACCCCGGTCACCTGAATTCACCATGGCCTCAGTCATCATCGCCGGCGTCGGCTCCTATGTGCCCGAACGGGTCCTCACCAACGAAGACCTCACCAAGATGGTCGATACCTCCGACGAGTGGATCCGCTCCCGCTCGGGCATTCGCGAGCGCCGCATCGCCGCACCGGAGCAGGCGACCTCGGACCTCGCCATCAACGCCGCGAACTCGGCCCTGAAGGACGCCGGCGTCAAGGCAGCGGAAATCGACCTCCTCATCGTGGCCACCGCGACGCCCGATTATCCCCTGCCCTCCACGGCCTGCGTCGTGCAGCACAAGCTGGGCATTCCCCCGCACGCGACGTGCTTCGACATCTCGGCGGCCTGCTCCGGCTTTCTCTACGCGCTCGAGATCGCCTACGGCCAGTTGCTGACGAACCGGTACAAGTGCGCGCTGATCATCGGCGCGGAAAAGCTCTCGTCGATCGTGGACTGGAAGGACCGCTCCACGTGCGTGCTGTTTGGCGACGCCGCCGGCTCCGCGGTGTTGCGCAAATCGGACAAGCCGGGGATCGGCATCATCGGGTCCGACCTTGGCGCCGACGGCGAGATGCTCGAGCTGCTCTACACCCCAGCCGGCGGCAGCCGCTGCCCCGCCAATGCCGCGACCGTCAGCGAAGGCGGGCATTTCCTCCGGATGAAGGGCCGCGAAGTGTTCAAGAACGCCGTGCGCGTGATGGAGACCGTCGCCCGCGAAATGGTGGAACAACACCACCTTACTTTTGACCAAATCAACCTCGTGATACCCCACCAGGCCAATCACCGCATCATCGAGTCGCTCGCCAGCAGCCTCGGCGTTCCGCTGGAGCGGTTCTATGTGAACCTGGACCGTTTCGGCAACACGTCCGCGGCCTCGATTCCCCTGGCGCTGGACGAGGCGCGCCGGGCCGGGCGGATCAAGCCGGGCGACTACACGCTGCTGGTCGCGTTCGGGGCTGGCTTGACCTACGGTTCCACTCTTATTCGATGGTAATCGCCCGAATCATGCGTCGCCTCTCCCTCGCCTTCACCGTTGCGGCCGTCGCCGCCGTGCTCGTCCAACCCGCCCGGCTCGCCGCGGACCTGGTGTGGACGCCGGGCACCGGGTGGCACCTCGAGGGCGGGGCCTTGGGCGGGCTGGACACTCCCGACGGGCGCCGCGCCCTGGACTACATGAACAAGGGCCGCGCCGCAGAGGAGGCGGGCCACACCCGGGCGGCGCGCAAGGACTACGAGGCGGTCTTCAAGAAATTCCCGAACTCGGTGTTCGCCGCCGAGGCGCTGTACCGCACGGGCACCATCTACCAAAACCAGCACAAGTACTACAAGGCGTTCGACACGTACCAGTCGTTGGTCTCCGCCTACCCGAATTCGGAGAAATTCACGCAGGTCATCGGGGAGCAGTACCGGATCGCCTCGGACCTTTTCGAGGGCAAGCGCAACCGGATCTTCTGGTGGTTGCCCGGGTTCCGGAACCGCGAGAAGGCGATCGGTTATTTCGAGACGATCGTCCACACCGCCCCCTACAGCGATTACGCGCCGCTCGCGCTGATGAACGCCGCGCGGGGCTATCACCAGATGAACGAAACCGAGGCCGCGATCGACGCGCTCGACCGGATGATCAACACCTACCCGCGTAATGTGCTCACGCCCGACGCCTACCTGAAGATCGCCGAGGCGCACGCCTCGCTCGTCGACGGCCCGTATTACGACCAGGCCTCCACCAAGGAAGCGATCACCTATTACGAGGACTACATGATCCTCTTCCCCGGGGACGCCGGCATGGCCTCGGCGGAGAAGGGCCTGAAGCAGATGAAAACCGTGCTCGCGAAGAGCAAGCTCATCCTCGCCGACTACTATTTCAAGTACCGGAAAAACTACAAGGCGGCCAAGGTCATGTACAACGAGGCGATCACGGACTATCCGGATTCCGACCAGGCCGAGAAGGCTCGGGCCAAGCTCGTCGAGGTCGAAGCCAAGCTCGCCCAGGCGGAAGCCGCCGCGTCCGGCAAGCCGGCGGACGCCAAGCCGGCCGAGCCCAAGAAGAAAAAGCACTTCCTCTTTTTCTGAGGATTGTCGCATGACGCGCGCCGCCCAGCTGCTCCGGACGACGGTCGCCTGGGGCCTCGCCGCCACGCTCGGCGGTTGCGCCGCCTACCACCTCGGCACCGGAGCGGAGCCCAAGTTCGCCACGCTCTTCGTAGCCCCGGTCGCGAGCACCATGACCATACCGCAGGCACAGGCCCTGATCACGACGCAGCTGCGCGAAACGATCGGTCGCGACGGGCGCGTGCGCCTCGTGAATTCCCCGGAGGCCGCCGACGCGGTCCTGCTGGTGACGTTGCTCGGCTACGATCGGGCGGTCGCAGTCTCCCTCCCCACGGACACCGGCCTGGCCCGGCGCTTTGACGAGACGTTGCGCGCCGAGGCGACGCTGACTGACAACCGCACCAAGCAGGCACTCTTCACGAAACGCCCGCTGGTGGCGCAACGCGGCGTCTTCACGGACAGCGGCCTGGTCCCATCGGAATACCAGGCGTTGCCGTTGCTCGCGGAACAGCTCGCCGACCGCGCAGCCCACGCCGTCCTCGACACCTGGTGACCCGCGACCGGCTACGCCGGGCCGCGAATCCAGGATTGAGCCCGGACCGCGGACGGACATCAGTGGTCCCGCTTCCATGATTCATCCGCCCCTCCTCGTCCCATCGCTGCTGGCCGGTGACCATGCCCGTCTCGGTGTCAGCGCCCAACAGGCCGCCGAAGCCGGGGCCGCGTGGCTGCACGTCGACATCATGGACGGGCATTTCGCGCCGAACCTGACCTTCGGGCCCGAAACGGTGGCCGCGCTGCGCCGCGCGGGCGCTACCCAATACTTCGATACGCACCTCATGCTCGAGGAGCCGCACCGCTATATCGAGGCATTTGCGAAGGCCGGCTCGAGTGGCATCACCATCCATATCGAGCCGCAGTACGATCATCGCGGCACGCTGGCGCGCATTCGCCAGCTCGGTTGTCAGTGCGGCCTCACGCTCAACCCCGGCACCCCGGCCGCCGCGATCGAGCCTCTGCTCGATGCGGTCGACCTGGTCCTCGTCATGACAGTGCAACCGGGTTTCGGCGGCCAGTCCTTCCGGTCCGACATGCTGCCCAAACTGCGCGAGATCGACGGTTGGCGTCAGTCCCGCGGTTTGAAATTCCGCCTCGAGGTCGATGGCGGAATCGACGTGCAAACGGCCCAGGCATGTCGCGCCGCGGGTGCCGACACCTTTGTCGCGGGAACCTCCTTCTTCAAGGCGCCGGACAAGGCCGCCTTTGCCGCGGCCTTCGCGCGGCTGAGCTGACCCCCGGACGCCGTCCGATCAATCTCGCGGCGCCACCGCCTCGCCGCGGGCGATCGCCGCCGCGGTCGTGTACTGCCGCCGGAATCGATCGCCCAACTCGCGCGCCAGCCTCAATTCGGCGGCTTTGTCCTTCACCTCGAGGGCGGCCTTGATGGTGGTTCGCGCCTGGTCATAGCTGACGAACGACAGATCCTGCAGGATGCGTGTTGCCGCCGCCGCTCTCGCCGCCTCGACGCCCGGCGCGTGGATGGCCTGCCAGGCTCTGCGCAGTTCCTCCTGCGTGTCCTGGCACATCACGCGCGCAATGAAGGCGATTTCGCGGAACAAGCCGCCCGTCCAAGCCGGTTGATAAACCAGCGCCGCGCTCGCGGCGTAGGGATCGACCTCGGGATCGCTGCGAAATCCGCGCCATTCCTCGTGCGCGTAGAAGTCCCTCCGCACCGGCAGCCGTCGCAAGGCATACTGTTCCGGGCCCGAGGGCGTGCCAGGCTTCTGGCTCCACAGGCGCTGGCCCTCCAACGAGAGCAAAAACTCGATGAATGCCTCCGCCGCCGGCCGATGGCGTGCACCGCGCAGGATGCCGACTGGATCCACAGAGTACGCCGTCCCGCCCGGCGGTGCTGCAAAGCCCAGTCGGTCGGACCCGCCCCTTCGCGTCGTCGCCTCCACCTGGCCGCGCCCGTAAAAATCGATGCACATGCCGGCGGCGCAATTGCCCGCGGCCACGTCGATGGGCGGCTTTTGCGACGTATCCGAGAAGTACCTCGCATTTGCGCCGAGCTGCTGCAGCAGGCGCAACCCGTCCATCCAGCCCGCCGCCACCGCGGCCGTCTCGAGATTTGCCGCCGGCACGTCCGGCTGCGCCGCCTGCAGGCGGCGCCACGAGGCGTGCATCTGCTGCTGGATGACGTTCTCAAAGGCTTCGGTCATCGATCCGCTCTTGGTGGGATCGCACAAGGCGAGTTCGCCAACATAACGCCAGTCCGCGAGGTCCGCCCACTGGGCCGGCGGGCTCGCCAGCCCCAGCCGCCGCAGCGCGTCGCGGTTGTACAGGATGCCGTACGAACCGAGCACATAGCCAAACCAGCGCCCGTCCCGGTCCCAATAGGTTTCGCCGGCATGCACCCGCGGAATGACCCCGTCGGCAAACCATTCCGGATGGGTTTCCATGATGGCGCTGCGGACCAGGCGGCCGGCGCGCGCGTGATCGGCAAACGTGTAGGCATCGCCCCCGAAGAACAGATCGATGCCGCAACCGACATTCGAGGCGAGAAACGCCGCCCGCGCCTCCCGGGCCCGCTGGGGCGCGTCGGCCCCCAGGTTACCATCCTGCGCGGCGGCCTGCACCTCGGCGTTCCAAGCCCCGTGCAGGTTCGTCGTCCACCGCCGCCGGAAGGCGGCGGTGTATTCGCCCTCGAGAAAGCGCGAGATCTCGCTCGTGCCGCCCAAGACGCGCCAGTCGATCGCGATGCTGCGGCCGGTATGCGCCCGGTACCAGCGGGTGAACGCCAGCCCGATCTCGTGCCGGATCGCCTCATTGTTCGGCGTCACGATCACCAGCGTGTCATCGGCCGCCGGCGCTCCGCCGGTCGACCGGCGCAACGCAAAAGGCAGCGCCACGATCACCACCAGGGCCAGGAGAATGATGGCGCGTTTCATCGAACCGCCGCGTGGCTCACGGCCGCAGGATCACCACGTCGTCCGGCGCGACCGCGGCATTCAGCGTTTCGCGCGCGGTGCCTTCGGTGTGCCGGGGATTGCGTTCGTGGATTCGCAGCGTGACGCCGCCCTCGGTGACAAAGGCATAGTGCGCCACGTCGCCCAGATAGGTGCTCTCGCCAATCCGGCCGCGGACCGAATTCCGCGGCGCCGCCTGCGGCTTCAACTCCCAGCACTCCGGGCGAATCGACACCGTGACGCTTTCGCCCGCCGCCGGCCGATGGTCGGGATCGCCCGGGACGCCCTCGAACTCTCCCAGCCCGGTCTCCACGATGAACCGTTCGCCGGCCGGGGCGGTCACGCGGCCCGGGATGAAGTCGGTTTCGCCGATGAAGTCCGCCACCACGCGGGATCGCGGCCGCTTGTAGACCTCACGCGGCGTGCCGACCTGCAGGATGCGTCCGCCGTCGAGGATCGCCATGCGATCGGCCACCGCCAGCGCCTCCTTCTGGTCGTGGGTGACGTAGACGGTGGTGAGGTGGTGGTCCCGGCAGATCCGCCGGATTTCGCCCCGCATCTCGACGCGCAGTTTGGCGTCGAGATTAGACAGCGGCTCGTCGAGCAGCAGGCAACGCGGGCGCACCACCAGCGCGCGCGCCAAGGCCACGCGCTGCTGCTGGCCGCCGGAAAGCTCGTTCGGCCGGCGGGTCGCAAATTCCGTCATCTGGACCGAGGCGAGGGTCTCTGCCACCCTCCGCTCCACTTCGCCGGCCCCGACCTTTCTTTCGCGGAGGCCGAAGGCGACGTTCTCCGCCACGGACAAATGCGGCCACAAGGCATAGCTTTGGAACACCATCCCGGCATTTCGTTTGTGCGGCTCCAAGCGCGTGACGTCTTCCCCGCCGAACAGGATCCGGCCGTCGTCGGGCACGTAAAATCCGGCCAGGCAGCGCAGCAGCGTCGTCTTGCCGCACCCGCTGGGCCCGAGCAGGAAGAAGAGCTCGCCGGGCTGGATCATCAGGTCGAGGGCGCGGAGCGCGACCACCGGGCCGAACTGCTTCGTCAACTGCTGAACCTGAATGGATGTCATCGCAGTAAGCGCGGTCGCGCGAGGCAACCGGCGGCGATGGTCCAAGTCAAAACCAATCCCGGTCCCGCGTAACGGTTTGCCTTGCGGGACCGTTCCGGTCTTATCACTGCATGATGAAGCTGAAGGGCCCGCCCGAGCTCAAGCACCTCGACCACGTCCTGGTCTCGCCGGCCGCGATCAAGCGGCGCATCGCCTCGCTGGGCGAGGAGCTCAACGCGCATTACGCGGAGAAGGACCTGATGGTCGTGGCGATCGTCAATGGCGCGCTGATCTTCGCCGCGGACTTGCTGCGGCAATTGCGGAGTCCGCTGCGCCTCGATTGCCTGCGGGCGTCGAGCTACCACGATGGCACGAAGGCCGCGGGCGAGCCGCGGATCATCGACCAGATGAAGCTCGACGTGCGCGGCCACCACGTGCTGCTGGTCGATGACATCCTCGACACCGGCAAGACGCTCGCGGCGGTCGCCGGACTGATCAAGACGAAGGGAGCGGCCAGCGTCGAAACCTGCGTGCTGCTCGACAAGAAGGCCCGCCGCGTGGTGCCCTTCGAGGCGGATTACGTGGGTTTCGAAATCCCCAACGAGTTCGTCGTGGGCTACGGCCTGGACTTCAATGAGCGTTACCGGAACCTGCCCTGCATCGGCGTGCTGAGGCCGCAATACTACGGCGGACCGGCCTGAGAAAATTGGCCTTGCGCCGGCCCCCGTGCCGGGTTTGCTCGGTTCCCTCGCTTTGGAGAGATGGCCGAGTGGCTGAAGGCACAGCTTTGCTAAAGCTGCATAGGGGAAACTCTATCGAGGGTTCGAATCCCTCTCTCTCCGCCACCTTGGCTTCGTCAGCGCGGACGTTCGTATTCGATCGATTGGACGATGCCGCCCCGGAAGACGACGCTCAGGCGCTCCACCTCGACCCGACGGTCGTAGTCGAGATACCAGGGATATCCCGGATCGCGCCAAGCGTAGTAGTGGTGCCACCAGCCGCGATACAACGGGGCGCCGCTCGGCATCGCATAGGTGATGTAGTGCCACACCTCGCTCGTGCCATTGGCGTCGGTGCGCGTCGTATACCGATCGGGCTCGCCGAGGGCCAGCCGGACCATCTCGGCCGCAAAGCCCACCTGGATCTGGCCGTGGCGAATCAAGTCCTGCTGCGCGGGCGTAAGCTGGTTGAAATATTCCTGGTTGCGACTGATCCGGCTTTCCGGCGTCGCACAACCCCCGATGAAACCGAGAACCGCAACCAGCAGGAGGATACGAATGGCAGAGTTTGTTTTCATAGTGGCAGCTAACGGGTGCGACAGCGGCATAGCCGCCGGCGTTCCCGGCAGTTTTCCTCCTGCGGACGATTGGGGCGCCATGGGGCGGCCCGGGGTCTGTGTCACCGGGCGGAACCCGCCGCCGGCACCGGCGCCCTTTACAGCCCGGGCCACCCCGTCTAGGTGAACGGCGATGCCGTCGCCTTCCGCCGCTCCCCTGCTCTTCGACTTCCGGGACCTCGACGTTTATCGCGGCGACCGCCGGATTTTGCAGGCGTTCAACCTCCAGGTTCGGCGCGGCGAGCACGTGGCGCTGTTCGGACCGAACGGCTGCGGGAAATCCACCCTGATCAAGACGCTGACGCGCGAGCTTTATCCGGTCGATCGCCCTGGCCTGCGTTTTCAGGTGCTGGGCCGCGACGACTGGGATGTCTATGAGCTTCGCCGCCTGCTCGGCATAGTGACGCTCGATCTGCTGCACCAGCTTTCCCACGAGGTGGTGCTGCGCACCGTGACGGGGCGCGAGCTCGTCCTTTCCGGTCACTTCGGCAGCGTCGGCCTCTGGCCCCACCAGCGCGTCACCCCGGCCCAGGAGCGGCGCGCGCGGGAGGTCCTGGGGTTCCTCGATATCGCGCACCTGGCGGACCGCCCCATCTCGGAAATGTCCGCCGGGGAGCAGCGCCGCGCCGTGATCGGACGCGCCTTGGTGCACGACCCGGCCGCACTCATCCTGGACGAGCCCACGAACAGTCTCGATCCGGGCGCCGTGCGGGAATTCCGCCTCCTGCTGCGCAAGCTCATCCGTGCGGGCAAGACGCTGGTGCTCGTGACCCATCATGTCTCCGATCTGGTCCCGGAAATCGAGCGGGTCATCCTGCTGCGCTCCGGGCGCGTCGTCGCCGACGGGCCTCCGGCGCGGATTGTCACGTCAAGCGCCCTTTCCTGCCTCTTCGGCACCCGGTTGCAGGTCGTGCACCGGGCCGGCCGTTTCAGCCTTGTCGCCCGCTAGGCGTCGCGATGAACGGTGCCCGGCGAGAAAGCCGGCAGACACACGGCGATGTATTCGGCGCCGGCGGGATGGGGCGAGCTGTACTGCACCCACTCGCCGCGCGGCGCGTGGACCGCCTGCCCGGCTGCGACCGTCAAGGTGCCGGACCTCGTCTTCACCTCGAGTTCGCCGCGCAAGACGAGTGTGAACTCGTCGAACTCCGGGGTCTGCCCGGGTTCGACCCAGCCGGCCGGGCTGCGCATGCGGGCAATGCTCGTCGCCGTCGTCCCGCTGTTCACGCGGCCGACGAATTCCTCGATCAGCTTCGGCTTGTTCCCGGCAGCCTGAATGACCGTGGGGTTGGCGATAAGGCGGGCCATGGCGAAGAGGGAGCGCCGCGGGTGTCCGCCGCGCTCGCGATCGTCAGTAGCGGTAATGCTCCGGCTTGTACGGACCCTCGACCGGCACGCCCAGGTACTCGGCCTGAGACTTCGTGAGCTTGGTGAGCTTCGCCCCGATCTTGTCGAGATGCAGGCGGGCCACCTCCTCATCGAGGTGTTTTGGCAGCCGGTAGACCCCGACCTTGTAGGTGTCCTTGTTCTTCCAGAGGTCCAGCTGGGCGAGGGTCTGGTTGGTGAAGGAGTTCGACATGACGAACGAAGGGTGCCCCGTGGCGCAGCCGAGGTTCACCAGCCGGCCTTCCGCCAGGAGGTAGATGCTGCGCCCGTTCGGGAACGTGTACATGTCGTACTGCGGCTTCACGTTCGTGCGCCGGGCGCCGGACTGGTTGAGCCGGTCGACCTGGATCTCGTTGTCGAAGTGGCCGATGTTGCAGACGATGGCCTGGTCCTTCATCTGCTGCATGTGCTCGAGCGTGAGGATGTCGCGGTTGCCGGTTGTGGTGACATAGATGTCGGCCACGCCAAGCGTGGACTCGACGGTGTTGACCTCGAATCCCTCCATCGCCGCCTGCAGCGCATTGATGGGATCGATCTCCGTGACTATGACGCGCGCGCCGAAACCCTTGAGCGAGTGCGCGGAGCCCTTGCCGACGTCGCCGTAGCCGCAGACGCAGGCGACCTTGCCGGCGATCATGACGTCGGTGGCGCGCTTCAGGCCGTCCGCCAGCGATTCGCGACAGCCGTAGAGGTTGTCGAACTTCGACTTGGTGACCGAATCGTTGACGTTGATGGCCGGGACGCGGAGCTTGCCCTTCTCCAACATCTGGTAGAGGCGGTGCACCCCGGTGGTGGTCTCCTCGGACACGCCGCGCCACTCCCTGGCCAGCGTGGTCCACTTGAGCGGGTCCTCCTTGTGCACGCGCTTGAGCAGGTTCTTGATCACCTGTTCCTCGTGCGAGGCTGACGGAGTGTTGACCCAGTCACTGCCCTCCTCGAGTTCACAGCCCTTGTGAATCAGAAGCGTGACGTCGCCGCCGTCGTCGACCACCAGCTGCGGGCCCTTGCCGCCGGGGAACGATACGGCGCGCAGCGTCAGGTCCCAGTATTCCTCGAGCGTCTCGCCTTTCCAGGCGAACACCGGCGTCCCGGTCTGGGCGATCGCGGCGGCCGCGTGGTCCTGGGTCGAAAAAATGTTGCAGGACGCCCAGCGTACATCGGCCCCGAGTTCCTTCAGGGTCTCGATCAGCACCGCGGTCTGGATCGTCATGTGGAGGGAGCCGGTGATCCGGACCCCCTGCAGCGGCTTGGACGGGCCGAATTTCCGGCGGACGGAGAGCAGGCCGGGCATTTCGTGCTCGGCGATCGAGATCTCCTTGCGGCCCCACTCGGCGAGAGTGAGGTCCTTGACGTGGAAATCGTGGGCGGGTTTCTGGGTCGAAGCGGAGGCCATGGCTGAAGTGCGTGGAGGTTACTTTGCGGCGGCGCGGAGGGCGGCGACTCTGTTGGTTTGCTCCCAAGGCAGGCCGGCTTTGCCGAAATGCCCATAGTTGGTCGTCTGGCGGTAAATCGGCCGGAGCAGGTTGAGCTGGCGGACGATTTCCGCCGGTTTGAAGCCGAAGACCTTCGTCACGGCCCGCGCGATGCGCTCGTCCGCGACCTTGCCGGTGCCCATCGTGTCGACATACACGCTGACCGGGTCGGGATAGCCGATCGCATAGGCGACCTGGAGCTCCGCGAGGTCAGCGAGGCCCGCCGCGACGATGTTCTTGGCCACCCAGCGGCACATGTAAGCGGCCGAGCGGTCGACTTTCGAGGGATCCTTCCCCGAGAAAGCGCCGCCGCCATGCCGACCCCAGCCGCCGTAGGTGTCGACGATGATCTTGCGCCCGGTCAGGCCTGAATCGCCCTGCGGCCCGCCGATGACGAACCGGCCGGTCGGGTTGATGAGAAATTGCGTCTTCTTTGTCAGCATGCTGGCCGGAATCACCTTCCGGATGACATGGTCGACCAGGTAAGCCTCGATCCGGTCATGGGAGATGTCCGCCGTGTGCTGGGTGGAAATGACGACGTTTTCGACCGCGACCGGCCGGTCATTCTCGTAGCGAATCGAAACTTGGGATTTCGCGTCGGGGCGCAGCCAATGGACGGCGCCGCTCTTGCGCAGCTGCGTCAGCTTTCGCCCCAGCCGATGGGCAAACATCACGGGGGTGGGCATGAGTTCGGGCGTCTCGGTGCACGCGTATCCGAACATCAGGCCCTGGTCTCCGGCCCCCTGCTCGGCCGTCTTCTTGCCCTTCGCCTTCTTGGCGTCGACGCCCTGCGAAATGTCCGGCGACTGGCGGGTGAGATAATTGTTGATGAACACGGTGTCGGCGTGAAACACGTCGTCGTTGTTGACATAGCCGATCTCGCGGATGGCTTCGCGCACGATCGCCTCGTAGTTCAGGCGCGCCTTCGTGGTAATCTCGCCCGCCAGGATCACCATGTTGGACTTGACCATCGTCTCGCAGGCAACCCGGCTGCGCGGATCCTGCGCCAGACAGGCGTCGAGCACGCTGTCTGAAATCAAATCAGCGACTTTGTCGGGGTGACCCTCACCAACCGATTCGGAGGAAAAAACAAATGAATTGGCCATAGATTGGAGACTGAAAAAGACGGGTATTACGAAGGCGTGCAAGGAGAATATCAACGCATGCGAATTCCATGATACGATCTATACAGCATCTATCACAAGCCATTGCAACACCGTGTCTTCGTTCCGCCTCCTCCAGCCGCTGGCCACTCTCGCCAAGCGCCGATTCATTCGCGCTCGAAGAAAGCAGGAGAACCGCCTCGTAGCGGATGCCCGTTGTGCTTTACCCAACGAATTGATTTTGACCGCACTCTGCTCGCGCTCTTCCCGACCCAATCATTCTGGCGTCCTCTGACGTAGGGTGGCGCCGGCAAATGCCAACTCGTTCCTCGAGTTCATGGATTTCGGCGCCGCCATTGCGGGGCTTTCAACGCATTTGCGAGTGCGGCCGTTGGATGTTCGTCGTGAGTCGCAGCTCAATGATGATGGCTTGCGCCAGCATCGGCCCGGGCTTACCACGGTCAAAGAAATCGAGCCCCCCACCCTTCGTGCGGGTCACCGAGGTCCTCCATGGCTGATTCACCGCCCATTGATCCCGTCGCCATCGCGGCCCTCCGGTCGCTCGGACCTGACGGCGATGCCTCGTTTCTGCGCGAACTGATCGACGTCTACCTCGAAGACACGCCGCAACGCGTCGCCGAGTTGGACGCGGCGCTGGCCCGTGGCGATGCCGCGGTGGCGATGCGCGCGGCGCACACCATCAAGGGAAGCTCGAGCAACTTCGGCGCCGCGCGCCTCGCGCACCAGGCCCAGCTGATCGAAGCACAATGCAAGGCTGGCAATTGTCCCTCCGCGCTACCCCTCATACCCGCGCTCAAGTCGGAACTCCTTCTCGTCACTAACGAGCTCCGGCGGCTGGGCGACGCTTGAAGGCGCGTACAATGCCGGCGACGACGCGAATGCTTTGGCCCCTGCTCCTGGCGGTCGCGGTGGTGCCGGCCGCCGCCCTCGACTGGGAAGCCGACACGGTCCGGGTGACGATTGCTCCCTTTCAAGCGACCCAGGATGTCGTCTTTCATTTTCGCAATCGCGGCCGGGCGGCGGTTGCGCTCACGGACATCCAGACGAATTGCGACTGCCTGTCCGCCGCGGCAGACCGCACCAGCGTGGCTCCCGGTGAATCCGGGGAGATCAAGGCGACATTCACCGTGGGCGACCGCGCCGGCCTCTACGAACGCGTGATCACCGTGCGCAGCGATGACGCCAAGGAACCGACGCGCCTGCACGTGGAAATCGAGGTGCCCGAGACCTACGCGATCGCGCCGCGGAGCCTGCAATGGAAGCTCAACGCCGCCACCACCACGCAGACGGTCACGCTCACCGCCGCCGCCGGCCTCAGCATCGATTTCAGCGAGGCGGTTGCGACCAACGCCGCGTTTTCCGCCCGGCTGGAAACGGTCGCCGCGGGCCGGTCCTATCTGGTCCACGTGCAACCGACCGACACGAGCCAGCCGATCAGTGCGGCGATCCGGATCTTTGGCCGGGACAAGTCCGGCCACGCCATCGTGGCCAGTGCTTACGCGACCGTGGAGTAAGCCTCAGCGGTAAAGGGCCGTGACCGGCGTCGCCGTGAGCACGTTGTATTGGCGCATCGCCAGCCGCCACCACGCCGCGAGCCGGTCGGCGGGTTCCTTCCAGAGCTGCTCGTGGAGCCAGATCATGGAATCCGCATCGAGCAGCAAGGCCATCTTCTCGCGGTGGGTCAGCGCGAGCGGCCCCTCGGACAGGAGCCGCGCGCGCAGCCGGACAAAATAGGTCTTCACCGCGTGGCTGCCTTCGCGCTGCCGGAGGAGCGACACGTGCACGGCATTCACATAGGGATCGAGCACCGCCTGGAGCAGCCCGTAGTCGGCGCGGAGCTGCGGGATCGGCTGCATCAGGCGGTAACACTCCTCCATGTGCTGCCGCAGCCGGACCAATTCGGGCGGCGGCTCCGTCTCCTCCGGCGTGAGGAACAATCCGAGCTCCCGCGCCCGCTGCCCGAAGCCGGCTTTGCCGAGGAAAATCGACAGCGGCGCGGACAGCACCAAGCCGGCCAGCACCGGGCTCAGCCACCAGAAGAACTGCGGGGCCAGGATGAATGCGGACACGCCCCAGACGAGGCCGAAGGCCGTCTGACCCGAATGCGTGATGATCGCCTCGCGCCAGTCGGTGTCGTCGCTGGCATCGCGCCGCTGCGTGACCCACCCGATTCCCTGCCCGAGGAGGATATAGAAGACGAATTTTGCATGGAACATCATGTTGATCGGCGCGAGCAGCACCGACCCGGCCGTCTCCAGGACCGCGCTGGTCACCAAGCGCACCGGCCCGCCGAAGGGTTCAGCCCGTCGCTCCTTCAAGGCCAGCAGGACGCTGACCAGCTTCGGCAGGAACAAGAGGAACAGCGTGAAGGCAAAGAGGGCCTGCGCCTGCGGCACCTCGACCACATAGCCGAAGAGTGAAAGCAGCGTTTCCGCGTGGTACTCGGCGCCGGGACCGGGCCGCAGGTGGCGGAAGGTATAGATGCTGCTCAAGACAAGAAACAGCAGCCACAGCGGGGAGGCGGCGTAGCCCATGATGCCCTGCAGCAGGTGAAACCGGTTCGCCGGGTGAAAGCCGTGGGCGAAAAGCAGCCAGCTGTGCTGCAGGTTGCCCTGGCACCAGCGCCGGTCGCGCTTGGCCGCGTCGATCAGCGTGGGCGGCCCCTCCTCGTAGCTGCCGTCCAGGTCATAGGCCAGCCACACGCCCCAGCCCGCGCGGCGCATCAAGGCGGCTTCCACGAAATCATGGCTCAGGATCCGGCCGCCGAACGGTTCGCGCCCGGGCAGTTCCGGCAGGCAGCAATGATCCATGAAGGGGGCCACGCGGATGACGGCGTTATGGCCCCAGAAATTGCTCTCGCCCTGGTGCCAGTAATTGAGGCCGGCAAGGAACAGCGGGCCATAGAGGCGGTTGGCGAACTGTTGGAGCCTCGAGTAGAGCGTGACGCCGTTCACGACCCGGGGCGCGGTCTGCACGATGCCCACCTTGGGGTTGCGCTCCATCATCGCCACGAGCTTCAGCAGGGACTCGCCGGTCATGACGCTGTCGGCGTCGAGCACGACGAAATAGCGATACTTGAGCCCCCAGCGCCTCAGGAAGTCCGCCACGTTGCCGCTCTTCTTGTTGATCGCGATCCGGCGCTTCCGGTAGAAGACGCGGCCGAAACCGTTGAGCTGCTTGCACAGCTCCACCCACGCGACCTCCTCCTGAATCCAGTTGTTCGGGTCGTTCGAATCGCTCAGGATGAAGAAGTCGAAATTCGCGAGCCGGCCCGAGAGCTCGAGCGAACGGTAGATCACGCGCAGGCCTTCGAAAACCCGGCTGGGGTCCTCGTTGAACACCGGCATCACCACGGCGGTCGACGCCAGCGGCAGGTCCGCGAGGGCCTTGCCTTCGAGCGAGCGCGAGATCCGATAGGGATCGCCCTGGCGGTTCACCACATAGAGGCCAAGCAGCGCCGTGGTGAACCCCACCGCAATGTGGGCGAACAGGAGGACGAACAGGGCCAGCATCGTCCAGGCGATCGCCGTCATGCCATTCCGCCACAGCAGGTCCGCCATGAACCAGCTCGCCAGGCTGGTCAGGAGGAAACTCAGGGAGAAGAAAGTGATCCGGCGGCGGGCCACCCGCGCCCGGTCCACCTGGTCGACCGTGAAAACCGCGGGCATCGTTCAGCGTGTGGCGCGGAACACCAGCGCAAGCACCGCGGCGAACAGCAGCCACAACAGCAGCACGCGGACCACGGGCAGGCGCTCGATCCGCTCCAGGGTTTCACCGGCCGCCTCGGTGATCGGTCCGAGGTCGATCTCGCGCGGCACCATGCTGGAGACCGCCAGGTCCGGGCCCGCCTGCACCGCATGGCGCTGCATCGCGGCCACGAACTCCGGCGGGACATTGCGTTCGCTCAGGAACGCATACGGCCAGCGCTGCATGCCGTCGGAGAGCAGCAGGGCGACCCGCCCGGCCGCGGCGATGCGGTTGTGCGGCAGGTCCTTGGCGTCGAGCAGCTCGGCGAACCAACCGTCCATGATCCGGTCAGTCTCCTCGATCGCGAGCGTCGAAGGTTCCAGTGCGGGATTCTGCTCGTGGCGCCGGGCCGCGGCCTCGAGCACCAGCTGGATCAGCCGGCTCTGGTGCAGGCGATTGTGCATCCGGTGGGCGCGCAGGTAGTCCTCCACCCGGAGATACGCGGCGTTCCACTGGTCCAGCGTGCCCGTGCTGGGACGGAAGGTCAGGGACTCCAGAGATAGCTCCATGTCTCCGTCAGCACATGCTGGCCTTTGCGCAGAAAGCAACGGAGTTCCACGGGCTTCCCGCCGGCCTCGGGCGCGATCTCGAACGCCACCCGCCATGTCCCGCTGAACCGATTCTTTTGCACCACGGCCGCGCCGTCCTGCTGCGCGCCTGAAACCACCGAGACCACCGCCTCGATGGCGGAGTCGTCGGGCTCGCGCCGGAGGTACGGTCCATCGAACTCCAGCACGAAGCGGCGCAATGCCGGCCGGCCCATCACGGCCGCGGTGCGCGTCGAGGTGACAAATCCCGCCGGGGGGCGTCGGTCCGGGTCCATGAACCAGTGCAGGTTGTACTCGAAGGTGATCGGCTCACCGGGCGCCGGCAGCTGCGCCGGCACCCAGAACGCCACGATGTTGTCGTTGGTCTCGTCCGGCGTCGGCAATTCCACCAGGCGCACCGAACCGGCGCCCCAGTCGCCGACCGGCTCGACCCAGGCGCTCGGCCGCTGCTGGTAGTAGGCCTCGAGGTCATCGTAGTGCTCGAACACGCGGTCGCGCTGCAGCAGGCCGAACCCCCGCGGGGTGCGATCCAGGAACGAGGCGACACGAACCGTCCGCGGATTGGCGAGCGGCCGCCAGATCCACTCGCCGGTGCCGGTGGCGACCAACAGACCGTCGGAGTCGTGCACCTCCGGCCGGTAATCGTCCGGCGCCCAGCCGGTGTTCTCCCCATGGGCAAACATGCTCGTGAGCGGCGCGACGCCAAAGACCTGCGGGTTCTTCCGGCAGAATACGACGGCCCGCACGCGGACGACCGTGTCGGCGCCGGGGGTGATGACGAACCGGTAGGCGCCGGTGACGCTCGGTCCATCCATCAGCGCATACAGGGTCAGGGCATTCGCGCCCGCGACCGGTCGTTCCACCCAGAATTCCCGGAACGAGGGAAATTCCTCGCCGCCGGGTTCGGCCGTGTTCACGGCGATGCCGCGCGCCGAGAGCCCGTATCGCATGTCCCGGCCGAGGGCGCGAAAGTAGCTGGCCCCGAGAAACACGGCCAGTTCGTCCATCTTGTCCCGGCGATTGAGGGCGTTCAGCACGCGGAAGCCGGCGAAGCCCATGTCCGTCGGGACGTGCCATGGCTTGCGCCCGCCGTAACGAAAGAACTCCGGCGTAAAGGGAATGCGGGTCGATTCGCCGTGCGCGAGCTCGTTAACCTGCACCGTTTGCGTATAGAGCCAGCCGGGATGGAAAAACTGCAGCTCGAACGGCAGTCCCTCGCGACGCCACCAGGAATGCGCGCCGTCGAAGTTGATCATCTGGTAGTCGTCGTAGTTGAACTTCTTCAACCCCTCGGGCACGGTCGAGACGGGAGCCTCGTAGGCGACGCCCGCCATGGCCCGGGCCCGTTGTTGCAGGGCTTCGAAATCAAACGGCGTCGTGCGGGCCAGCACCGACCCGGCCCCCAGAACAAGCACCCACGCGCACCGCCACGCCGTTTTCATTTCCCGAGGAAGTGTCCCCGCTGGCGCTCCGAGATCGGCAGGCCGGCGCGCTCCATCACCTTGAGGAGGTCTTCCCAGATGCCGCGTTTGGAACGATTGCTGTTGTTGCGGAGAATATACGACGGGTGATACGTCACCATGACCGGCCGGCCATTGAACTCATGCCAGCGGCCCTTGATCTCACCCAGCGTGCGGAACGTCCCCGCCCCGAGCAGCCCGCCGGCCGCGGTCGCGCCCAGCGCCACGATCAATTGCGGCTGCACGATGTCGAGCTGCGCCTTGAGAAACGGCAGGCAGAAACTCATCTCCGCCGGCGTCGGCGGCCTGTTGCCGACCTGCACGCCCGCCCCGCTCACCGGCATCTCCGGGCGCCAGTTCATGATATTGCCGATGTAGACATCCTCGCGCTTGAGGCCCATGGCCTGGATCATCTTCGTCAGCAGCTGGCCGGCGGGACCGACGAACGGCTCGCCTTGGATCTCTTCGTCCGCGCCCGGCGCCTCGCCGCAAAAGAATATCCGGGCGTCCAGGCTGCCGACCCCGAGCACCACCTTCTTGCCCGGGCGCACGTGCGCGCGGCAAACCGGATGATTCAGCACCTGCTCCCGCAGGGCGGCCCAGCGCGTGGCCTTGTCGCCGGGCGGCAGGACCACCACCGGCGGCTCATCGGGAAGCGCGGCGCCGGCCACGGCGGGAACCGAGGCCCGAGCCACCCTGGCCTCCGGCGCCTGGAACTTGGCGGGTTCCGGCGCGGGAATCGTTGCCGGCGCCTTCGCATAGGCGACCGCGCTGCGCAGCCGCTCCAGCGTCTCATCCGAGACGGCAACGGTCCGCTGGCCCTCCGCCTTCAAGCGGCGAAGTTCGTCATGAAGCGCTTCCAGGTGTTCGCGCGCAATCATCGTCAGGCCGGTCGGCCGGCCAGCAGTTTCTCCACATGCTTCGCCAGCAGGTCAAATTCCAGGTTGACCGGCTCGCCCGGCCGGCGGGCCCGCAGGTTGGTGGCCGCCATCGTGTGCGGGATCAACCACACGGCGAACTCCTCCGCCGCCACCTCCGCGACGGTCAGCGAAATGCCGTCGATCGCAATGCTGCCCTTGGGGACGACGTAGCGCATGGGGCCGGACGGAACGCGCACCCGCAGATAGTGGTCCTTCCCTCTCGCCTCGAGGATGGCGACCGTGCCCGTCGTGTCGATGTGCCCGGTGACGAAATGCCCGCCCACCTTCCCGCCAAAGCTCAGGCTGCGCTCGAGATTGACGGGGGCGCCGGTCCCGAGGCTGGCGAAATTCGTGAGGCGACGGGTTTCTTCGAGCACGTCGAAGTGCAGCCGGCCCGCCTCGAGTTCCGCCACGGTCAGGCAGCAGCCGTTCACCGCGATGCTGTCGCCCAGCCGCGTGTTCCCCAGCACCACCTCAGCCGCGATCACGAGACGCCACGCGTCCCGGGCCGACTTGAAAGCCTCCACCCGGCCGGTTTCCTCTACAATGCCCGTGAACATGGTTAAATGAGTTTCACCCGGATGACGGCCGTCTCGGCACCGCGACCGACCAGGAACACGACTTCCGAGCGCTCCTTGTCTACCTCCACGGCATGCAGGAGGTCGAGCGCCTGCTGGTAGCTGGTGATCTCGGTCCCGTCGATCTCGCGGATCCAATCCTCGGGCCGGAGACCGGCGGTGGCGGCCGGCCCGCCTGGTTTGATGAAATGCGCCACCACGCCCCGGTGCTCCGTCGGCGCCACTCGCATCGAAATGGCGTCGGCATTGAGAAACTCGCGGACCGTGACCCCGAGCCGGTCAAAATAGTGCCGTTCCGCCTCGCGCACGAGCTTGGGCTCGCTGCCCAGAGTCACCGTGACCTCCTTGCGCTCACTGCCGCGCAAAATGGTCAGGTTGAGGGTGTCACCGGGTCGATGCAGCAGGATCTGTTGGCTGAAGTAACCCGCGACGATCCGGTCGGGTTTCAGGCGCGGCAGCGGCGAGCCGTCGATGGCGAGCACGATGTCGCGATCGCGCAGACCCGCCTGCTCCGCCGGCGTCCCGCTCGCGATGTCGCTCAGCACGACGCCCGACTGATTTTCCAGTTTCAACAACTTCGCGACATCCGGGTCCATCGGCTGGAGCCCGTAGGCGCCAAACCACGGCAAGGGACGCCCCGACACCGTTTCCGGGATGCGGTGGAGATACGGCAGCACCTCGCGCGCGAGCTGCACGGCGCTGCTCTCCTCGATGTTGACCAGCATGATCGGGCTGCCGTGCTGGTTGCGGGAGAACACGAGGTAGTTCTGGCCGAACGACGGCAGCGCCAGGCCGGCGAACTCGCCCGTCGTGTTGAAGACCGGCAGGCCGGGGCCGGCCACATCACTGCCGCAGATCGCAGTCTCCTGCGGCAACTTCATCACCGTCGCGACCCGCGACGACAGGAAATACGGCAGGAAATCCTCATCCTTGCCCCGCAGGCCGATGCCCCACAATTCCTCGCTCAGCGCCGGCGCCGATTTCATCGCGGGCCAGTGGGTGATGGGCACGAGCTCGCCACGCAACTTCGGCTCGACCCGGATGAAATGCCAACCGGTGTACGCATCCTGGCCAAGATATTCGGCCCGCGTCGCCTCGGTGTTGCCCGCCCGATAGACCTTGAACTCCTTCAACTGCCCGGGCGCCACGGTCGGCTGGATCGCCGGACCGGGCAGGACAATCGTGCCCTGGTCGTCAACCACCGTGCCCAGGACCATGACCGGCTGCCGGTCGATCTCCGACTGGATGAAGAACTCCACCTCGACGACGGACTTCAGCCGCTCCTGGAACAATTCAGGCAGCGTGGCGGCGCGCGACGCACCGGCCGCGAGGAGGAGCACGACGAACAAAGGACGGAGGAGCCTCATGGTTTCAGAACGTACAGGGATATCCGCCGGTCGCGCTGCGCCTCGACCAATTGCGGGGTGGGATTGGCTTCGTACGCGCCGTAGACCTGCTTGAGCTTGTCGAGTTCGGTCACCAGTTCGTTGCCGACCTTGGTGATGATGTCACCGTGTTCCAGCCCGGCCTCGGCCGCCGGATACCCCGGCTGAACCCCCAGCACCAACACGCCGGTGTCGTCCGCCAGCTGGTGCTCGCGGGCGTACGTGCGCGTGACCTTCCGCACGCTCAGGCCCCATTTCTCGAAGGCCCATTCCTCGCCCACGCGGCTGACGAGCTTCTCGGTCTGCAGCGACAGCGCCAGCGTCTGCGTGCCGCGCTTGACACTCAGCTGCACCGTGGCGCCGACCGGCAGGACCGCGATCGACTGCTGGATCGGCGGCAGCTGCTCCGGGAATCGCCCGTCGAGCTTCTGTCCGTTGAGGGTCAGGACCACGTCGCCCGGCCGCAGTCCCGCGCGAGCCGCGGGCGAGCCGGGATCGACGCCGTTCACCAGCAGGCCCGTGTTGACCGCGAGCGCATAGAATTTCTCAAGATCCTGCAGGACCCCGGGCACCAGGCCGATGTAGCTGCGGGTGATGGACCCATGGCGCACGAGTTCGGTCGAGACGCGACGCGCGACATTGGACGGGATGGCGAAGCCGAGGTTCTCGGCCCCGATGTAGGCGCGCGAGTTGATCCCCACCACCCGGCCGTCTTCCGTGACGAGCGGGCCGCCGCTGTTGCCAGGGTTGATCGCCGCGTCGGTCTGCAGCCAGTTGTTGAACAAGCCGGTCTCGTAACCGCGGACGCCGCGCGTGTCCTCGAACGGCCGGCGGTTGTTCGAGATGATCCCGCGCGTCAGCGTGCGCGTGAGACCGAAGGGCGTGCCCACGGCGAACACGGTCTCGCCGGGAAACAGCGCGTCCGAGTCGCCGAACTCGGCGGCGGTGAAGCTCAGCTTGCGGCGCTTGACCTCCTCCAGGTCGAGCCGCAGCACGGCCAGGTCGGTCCAGTGGTCCCAGCCGACCAGTTTCGCGCCGACCCGCTCGAGGCTGGCGAGGGTCACCGAGATCTCGACCGCCTGGGGACTGGCCACGTGGGCGTTGGTCAGGATCACGCCGTCGTTCGAGATGATGACGCCGGAACCGATGCCGCCGGTGAAGCGCCGGGCGCCGTCCGCGAACTCGATCTCCCGCACGTCGATGCGGACGACGGCTTCGAGCAACCGGTCGAAACCGCGGCTGATCGCCGCCGACCCCGCCGCGGGAAGAAACAGGATCGCCACGGCGAGCAGCGCCGGCCGGCGGATGATTGACGGTGGGGGCGAATCTCTCACTGTGATGGGTTCAAATCGATGGCAACCAACTGCAAAGACTACGACTTTCTGGAGATCGAGCCGCATTGGCAATCTTTCTGGGAGCAATCCAAGGCTTTTCACGCCGAGAATCAATCGCGCCGGCCCAAGTACTACGTGCTCGACATGTTTCCCTATCCTTCCGGCGCCGGCTTGCACATCGGGCACCCCGAAGGCTACACCGCCACCGACATCCTTGCCCGCTACAAGCGGGCGCGCGGCTTCAACGTCCTCCACCCGATCGGCTGGGATGCATTCGGGCTCCCGGCTGAGCAGCACGCGGTCAAGACGGGCACCCACCCGGCGAAAAACACCGCCGCCAACATCGTCAATTTCAAGCGGCAGATCAAGGCGCTCGGATTTTCCTACGACTGGCAGCGCGAGCTGGCGACGACGGATCCCGCCTATTTTCGCTGGACGCAGTGGATCTTTCTCCAGCTGTTTCGCCGGGGTCTCGCCTATGTCGACGAACGCCCCGTGTGGTGGTGCCCCGAACTGCGCACCGTGCTCGCCAACGAGGAGGTCGTCGACGGACGCTCCGAGGTGGGTGGTTTCCCGGTCGAACGGCGCAACCTGCGCCAATGGGTGCTCCGCATCACGGCCTACGCCGAACAGTTGCTCGACGGCCTGAAGGACCTCGACTGGCCCGACTCCACCAAACGCATGCAGGAAGCGTGGATCGGCCGCAGCGAGGGCGCCGAGGTCGTGTTCAAACTGGAGCGTCCCGATCTGGGCGACCTCCGCATCTTCACGACGCGGCCAGACACCCTGTTCGGCTGCACCTACATGGTGCTGGCGCCGGAACATCCGCTCGTCTCCGCGCTCACCACCGACGCGCAGCGCCAGCCGGTGGATGCTTATCGCCGCAAGGCCGCCGCCAAGAGCGATGTCGAGCGCATGTCCGAGGCCGCGAAGGAAAAGAGCGGCGTCTTCACCGGGAGCCATGCAATCAACCCGGTCAATGGCGCCAAGGTCCCCGTGTGGATCGCGGATTATGTCCTCATGGGCTACGGCACCGGGGCGATCATGGCGGTTCCGGCCCAGGACGAGCGCGACTGGGAATTCGCCCGACTCTACCATCTCCCGATCGTTCGCACCGTCCAGCCGCCCGCCGATTTCGCCGGCGACGCGTGGACCGGCGACGGCCCGGCGATCAACAGTGCCCATGGCGACCTGAGCCTCAACGGCCTCCCCGTCGCCGAAGCGAAGGCGCGCATCATCGACTGGCTCGAAGCGCGGAAGCTCGGCGAGCGCCGGATCAACTACAAGCTGCGCGACTGGCTCTTCTCGCGGCAACGCTACTGGGGCGAACCCTTCCCGGTGGCCTGGGTCAGCGAGGCTGATTATCGGCGCGCCGCCGCGCTGCGCGCCGACCTGCCCGCCGTCCCGGTGACTTTCACTGAGAATGGCGTCACCCAGTTCGCGATCTCGCTCCCCGAAGCCGCCCTCCCGCTCGAGCTGCCGGAGGTTCAATCGTACCTGCCCAGCGGGACCGGCGAGAGCCCGCTGGCCAATGTCACGGCCTGGCTCGAGATCTGGTTCGACGTGAGGACGGGCGCGAGCATGCCGGCGAGCCAGCCGCGACCCGCCGGGGAGGCCTGGGTGCGGGCGCGACGCGAGACGAACACCATGCCGCAGTGGGCGGGCTCCTGCTGGTATTACCTGCGCTATCTGGATCCGCACAATCCGACCACCATCGCCAGCCGTGCCGCGCTCGATTATTGGGGCACGCCTGACCTGTATGTGGGCGGAGCCGAACATGCGGTGCTGCACCTGCTCTACGCGCGCTTCTGGCACAAAGTGCTTTTTGACCTCGGCGTCGTGCGGGAAAGCGAGCCGTTCAAGCGGCTGTTCCACCAGGGCATCATCCTCGGCGAAGACGGCCAGAAGATGTCCAAGAGCCGCGGCAACGTCGTCAACCCCGACGATATCATTCGCGCCTATGGCGCCGATACCCTGCGCCTCTATCTCATGTTTCTCGGGCCGCTGGAGGCGATGAAGCCCTGGAACCCCAAGGGCATCGAGGGCGTGCACCGTTTCCTGAAGAAAGTCTGGCGCGAATGCCTTGATGCCGAGGGGGCGGTCAATCCCCGCATCGTTCCCGAAGGGGCGTTGTCGGCCGACACCGACCGCTTGCTCCATGAGACAATCAAGAAAGTCGGCGACGACATCGAGGGCCTCCGCTTCAACACGGCTATTTCGCAAATGATGATCCTCGTGAACGCGCTGCAAAAGGAACCCCGGTTGCCTTCGGCTGCCGTGCGGGATCTATTGCGACTGCTGGCTCCGTTTGCCCCGCATGTCGCCGAGGAGCTCTGGTCTCGGATTGGCGGCACTGGATCGATCATGGAGGCCGGGTGGCCGACGTTCGATGACGCGAAGCTGGTCAGCCACGTCATCACGGTCGTTCTACAAGTTAATGGAAAGCACCGGGGCGACATCCAGGTCGATCGGGACGTGGCCGAAAGTGAACTGGTGCGTTTGGCCTTAGCCCACCCCAAGGTTGCACCCCATGCCGAAGGCAAAATGCTTAAAAGAACTATCTATATCAAGGGAAGGTTACTTAATTTGTTGATTTGAGCCGCGCTTACGCTGCTGAATCCATCGCGAATTAGTCTTGAGTATAGGGGCTACACCCTATTTTGTATGGGTAAGCGGGCACTATCGCCCGCCGGCCCACTCCATATTCAACTCCAATCCAGACCATGAAAACCACATTGCTTCGTTTCATGTTGGTCTGTCTCTCGATCGGCCTCGTGGCCGCACCGTCAGCGCTGGCCCAGCGGCAACTCGGGAAAAAACGCGGACCGACCAGCAAGATGTATATCGCGGAAGCGCGCGGTGAAACCATCATCCGCAGCGGCGACCGCGTTTATACCGCCCAGCAGGCCTCGGCCTTCGACGCGCCCGGGACCATCATCGAAACGAAGGATAACTCCCAGACGGCATTGGTATATTCAAACGGCGTCTCGATGACCATTGCCGCGAACAGCCGCGTCGAGGTGAAGCAGTTTGAACAGGAGCCCTTCGAGGCCGGCAAGGAGCTCGTCTCCGACTCGCGCGCCGAGCCGTCCACCTCCCAGAGTGAGATTCATCTGTCGCGCGGTGGCGTCGGCATCTCGACCAGCGACTTTGCCACGGGCAGCACGATGGTCTGCACCACTCCGCTCGGGTCGATCAACATCCGCGGCGGCAACATTTCCATCAAGACGACCGATGACGAGACGATCATCGACCTGTTGCAGGGATCCGCGACGGTCTTTGGCGGCGACTCCGATTCCGCCGGCACCACGATGCAGCCGGGCGAGCGCATCATCCTCCGTCGGCCGGGCATCGACAAGCCGCCGGTGTTTTTCGCCATGTCCATTCCCGTGGGTGACCTCGCCGCGGCCAACAACCTGGTCGCCGTCGCGGCCAACGCCCGGGCCACGGTGACGTTTGAAGTCATTGAAAGGAAGGCGGCCGTGGGCCTCGATGCGCCGGTGGTTGCCTCGACGTCCGGGGGCACTGCGACCGGGTCCGCCACCGGCACCGGTTCGACCGGCAACGGTCAAGTCCAGGGCGGCGACGCCGCCGGCACTGCGTCCGACGACACGGTCCAGGAGATTGTCGCGAAGCCCACGGTACCGGCGCAATTGCCGAACAATATCGTGGTCAGCCCCGCCAAGCTGACGAACTAGCGTCCGTGATACGACCGGCCCATCTCCGCGCATTCCTGGTCGTGCTCTGCTGCACCCCCGGATGGTTGCCCTCCGCCCGGGCGCTGCTCAACCTCGATGGGACGCGGAACCAGGTTTTCGTGTTTGGCTCCTGCTCCTTCGCCTACAATTCGAACATCTTTGCCGATGCCAGCGGCCGCGGTGACTACTCCTCGACCGCCGTCGCCGGCATCGAGCTGAAGCGGCGCGCCGGCATCATCGCGGTGAATGCCACGACCAGGTTCACCTACCAGCTGTTCAACAAGTATACGGGACAGGATGCGCTGGATCCGAACTTCACCATCGAGTTCATCAAAACCACCGGCCGTCTCACCGGCTCGCTGCAAGTCCGCGCCTACCGCGAGAGCCGCTCCGACAGCGCGGTCAACCTGCGCACGAATTCCTGGAATTTCCCTGTCACGCTCAGCCTGAAGTACCCGGTCAACGACAAGCTCTATGTCACCTCCGATTCCGACTTCCTGCACCAGCGTTACACCCAAACCAACGTCCTGGCCAACCTCACGGAATACTCGGAATCGGTCGACGTTTTCTACGTCTACACGTCCAAGCTCGACCTCTCCGGCGGCTATCGCCTCCGCATTTCCAACGTCACGCTCGGCCGGAATTCGACCGATCATTGGTTCAACCTCGGCGCGACCGGCGGTCTCCTGGCCAAGCTCAGCGGCACGGTGCGCATCGGCTACCAGCTGCGCGAGACCACCGGGCGGAACGCGGAGAGTTTCACCCATGTGAACGCGATGGCCGGGCTGACCTGGCCCATGACCCGCAAGCTCAGCCTTGCCGGCCAGCTGAGCCGCGATTTCAATACGATTGCCACGGGCTCCACCGTCGACGCCACCGCCGGCAGCGTCACGGCGACCTACGCGGTCAACCGGAAGATCTCGCTCAACACCACGGTCACCGGCGGGTTGAACAAGTTCCTTGGGCTGGCCTCGGGCCGCCGCGAGGACGAATTCTTTTCCTGGGACCTCGGCGCAAATTACCGTTTCAACGAGCACTTGAGCATCGCCGCATCCTACACCTATCTTCGGAACTGGTCCTCGCTGGCGTATTCAGAGTTCACCCGCCAGGGATACAATCTAGACTTCTCCAGCCGCTTTTGACATCGCCATGAAATCCGCCCGTCCCTTCCTCTGCTGGCTCGCGCTCGCCGCCGCCCTGGTGCTGGCGCCGGCGCTCCAGGCGCAGGGCGCCGCGACCGCCAAGGGGGAAAAAAAGAATTACATCCACGCCCTGACCCTCGCCGACCGCCTGCGGGTCGCAGTCTACCAGGAGGACGACCTCACCACGCTCACGCGCATCGACGCCCGCGGACGGGTTAACCTGCCGTTGATCGGCGAGATCAAGATCGGGGGAATGACCATCACCGAGGCCCAGACCGCGATCGAGAACGCGTACAAGGATGGACGCTACCTGCGCAATCCCCAGGTCACGATCAACGTCGAGGAATATGCGCCGCGGGAAGTCTCGATCCAGGGCCAGATCCGCAATCCCGGGCGCTACACGCTGCCGATCGAGTCCACCTTCACTGTCGTTGAGCTTGTCACGAAGGCCGGCGGCATCACCGACATCGGCAAGGGCACCGCCGTCACGATCACGCGGATCCTGCCGGATGGCACGAAAAAGGTCTTCACCGTCGATGTGGACAGCATCATCAAGGGCAAGAAGGGCAACAACACGGATGACAACAATTTCCTCCTGCAGGCCGGCGATTACGTCTACGTGCCCGAGCGTCTGATCTGATTCTCACGATGTCCGCCCCCGACGTACTCCCCGCCACGGCCCCGCTCAGAACCCCGACCGGCCCGTCCCTGCACGGCAACGACAACCAAGTCGTCGAGCGGCGCTCGCTGCGGGATTACTACATCATCCTGCGGGAGCGGCTGTGGATCGCGCTGCCGGTCGCCCTGCTCGTGTCGCTGTCGTTCGGCTACTGGCAGGCCCAGGAGGTGCCCCAGTATTCCAGCACGGCGACGATGCAGTTCGAGCGTCCCGAGCGCGTCGTGATCAGCGAGCAGGTCGTCGACACGTCCGTCCGGTCGGACATCGACCTCAATACCTACCTGCAGATCCTGAACAGCGGCCGCCTGCGCACCATGATCGCGCAGTCGCTCACCCCCGACGAGGTCAAGATCCTGCAGCGCCCGTACCTGAAGGATCTCGCGCCCGGCGCCAATCCCCCGCCGGTGTCCGGCCTCATCGGCGGCGCCTCGATCGCTTCCATCCGCAACAGCTTTCTCATCAGCATCACGGTGTCCAATCGCGACCCCGAGGGCGCCGCCCTCATCGCCAACAAATACGTCGAGCAGTTCATGCGATACCTGGTGGAAAACGTCGGCGGGAAGAACGAGTTCGCCGTCGACTATCTCCGCGGCCGCGCCGAGGAACTGCGCAAGGAGTCCGAGGCCGCCGAGACCCGTTTGCAGGACTATCGCCGCAAGAACAACCTGGTGTCGCTCGACAACAGCATCAACATCATCAGCGAGCGCCTCCGGGCCATCAACACCACGCTGACCACCGCCCGCCTCGCGCGCATCGACGCCGAGACCCTGCTCGGGCAGATCGAGAAGATGAAGCAGGAGGGCGGCAACCTCCTGGAGATCGCCTACATCTCCAGCTACGGCAACATCCCGACTTTCAAGGCCCAGCTGGCCGAGTTGAAAAAGCAACAGGCGGTCCTGAGCGAACGCTACCTCGAGCGTCACCCCAAGATGATCGATCTCGCCAATTCCATCGAGGTCGTCACCGGCCAGGTTACCCGCAGCATCGAGCAGGCCATTGCCGACCTTCGCACGCAGTACACCAAGCTGCAGGAGACCGAGGCGTCCTATGAGCGCGAATACAAGGAGGCCGAACGCGACCAGCTCCGCCTCGGCGAACTCTCGGTCGAGTTCAAGAGCCTGGAGAACCAGGCGCAGGTCGCGAAGAACAACTACATCCAGATCCTGGACCGGCTCAACCAGACCACGACCTCCAAGAACCTCGAGAACATCCCGGTGAAGCCGCTCGACCGCGCCCTGCCCGCCGGCGCGCCCTACACGCCGAACCTGCGGAACATCCTCAAGACGAGCATCGGCATCGGCGTGCTGGTATTTGCGGCCGTGGCCGTGGGCCTCAGTTTCCTGGACGACCGGGTCAAGAGCGCCTGGGACGTCGAGGGATTCATCGGGGCCCATCTCCTCGGGATCATCCCCGAACTGGGTGACGTCCCCGACACCGAGAAGCACTCCCTCGTCAACAGCAACAAGACTTCGCCCGGCTCGGAGGCCTTCCTCAGCGTCTACAGCGCCGTGAAAATCCAGTCGAAGCTCGACTTCCCCAAGTCGATCCTCGTCACCAGCACCATCCCGGGCGAAGGCAAGACGATGATCAGCTGCAACCTGGCCGCGTCCTTCTCGCGCCACGGCAAGCGGGTCCTGATCATGGACTGCGACATGCGCCGTCCGATGCTCCACCGGCATTTCAAGCTCACCAACGAAGCGGGCCTGATCGCCTGGTTCGAGGCGGGCGCCACGATCCCCGCCGACCCGTTTGCCGACCCGGCGCTCGGCCTGGCCAAGGTCGACGAGAACCTGTACCTGCTCCGCTCGGGCGGCCGGTCGAAGAGCCCGACCGAACTCCTCGAGACCCCCGTTTTCGGCCAGTTCATCGAGGCCATGAAGCAGCATTTCGACCTGATCGTCGTCGACTCTCCGCCGATGGGCGCGGTGACCGATTCCCTGCTGATCTCGGCGCGCACGGACGAGGTGATCTACGTCTGCCGCTTCAATCGCGCCTATCGCAAGCACATCCGCCTCTACATCCGCCAGCTCCGCGACAGCAAGAACGAGCTCCTGGGCATCGTGCTCAACGGCCTTTCCTCCCGGCGCATCGAATATTATTCGAACTACCGCTATTACCGGAGCTACAAGAAATATTACGGCTCGCAGTCCTAGCGCGCGCCGGCGCTGCGGCCGCCGGCCCGTGCCGGCTTGCGGTGGGCGGCCCGGCCCGGCAACTTGACCCGCGATGCTCTCCGCCTTTCTTCCCACCGGCTTCGATCCACGGCGTCCCGTCGCGCTCATCGCCGGCCGCGGCGATTATCCGGCGCTCACCGCCGCCGCCATCCGCCGGGCCGGCGTCCCGCTCCGGCTGATCGCGATGGATGACGAAACCCGCGGCGACCTGGTCGACAGCTTCCCCCCGGGCGAACGAATCACGCTGAACGTCGGCCAGGTGGGCCGGATGCTCGCCGCCCTGAAGGATTTCGGCGCCGGCTACGCGCTGATGGCCGGCCAGGTGAAACCCAAGAAGCTCTTCCACGGGCTGGTGCCGGACCTGAAGGCCGCGGCCATCCTCATGTCGCTGAAACGGCGCAATGCCGAGACCATCTTCGGCGCGATCGCCGCCGAGATCGACAAGCTCGGCGTCACGCTCCTCGATGCGCGGTCGTTCCTCGACGACCAGCTGGCCACCGCCGGGGCGATGACAGGCGGCCGGCTCGGCACGGACGACGAATACCTGCAGCACGGCATCCACATCGCCCGCGAGGTCGCACGCCTCGACATCGGCCAGGGCTGCGTGGTCCGCAAGGGCACCGTGCTGGCGGTCGAAGCCTTCGAGGGCACCGACGAGATGCTGCGCCGCGCCGGCGGCTTCAAGACCGACGAATCCCTCTTCGTCAAGACGGTGAAGGCCCGCCAGGATTTTCGGTTCGACGTGCCCGTGTTCGGGCTGCGCACCCTCGAGACCATGCACGCCGCCGGCCTGCACGCGGCCGCCCTCGAGGCCGGCAAAGTCATCATGCTCGACAAGCCCGCCGTGGTCGCCCAGGCGCGCTCCTGGGGCATCGCCCTGCACGGCTTCTGAGCCGCGCCGCCCGCCCGACTTGCACTTTCATCCCGAGCACGCACATTTGGCCCCATGCCCGCCGACATCGTCGAAGTCACCATCAAAGGCCTGATGCCGACCCCCAATGGCTGCGCCGTCTTCCTCGGCAACGACGAAAAGGTCTTCGTGATCTACGTGGATCCCAGCGTGGGCAGCGCCATCTCGATGACGATCAACGGCGTGAAAAAAGAGCGCCCCCTCACCCACGACCTCATCGGCCACCTGCTGCTCGGCTTCGAGATCACCCTCGAGCGCATCGTCATCAACGATGTCAACGACGGCACCTATTTTGCCCGCATCATCCTGCACATGCAGAACGAGCTCGGCCGCAAGTTTCTCGAGCTCGACGCCCGGCCGAGCGACTCGATGGTGCTGGCGCTGCAGCAGCAGCGCCCGATCTTTGTCGCCCGGCGGGTGTTCGACCTCGTCGAGGACATGAGTGAGATCCTCGAGCGCGTGCTGAAGCAGCAGAAGGAAGAGCCGAAGGACGAGGGCGACCAATGATCATCCCCGGTTCCCGCCTGCCGGCCGCGATCGCGGCCGGCCAGCCGGTGACGGCCCTCGCCCCGATGCAGGACGTCACCGACCTGCCGTTCATGCGCGTCATCGCGCATTACGGCGCGCCGGACTATTTCTTCACCGAGTTCTTCCGCGTGCACAGCCAGTCGCGCCCGGAAAGGCACATCCTGCGCTCGATCGTGGAAAACGCCACCGGCCGGCCCGTGTTCGCCCAGCTGATCGGCGAACACATTCCCGACATGGTGCGCACGGTGCGCGAGCTGCTGGCCTACCCGATCGCCGGCATCGACCTGAACCTGGGCTGTCCCGCGCCCAAGATCTACAAGAAGAACGTCGGCGGCGGCCTCCTGCGCGATCCCGCCAAGGTCGACGAGCTCCTCGGGGCCCTCCGCGACGCCGTGCCCGGCTTGTTCACGGTGAAGATGCGCATCGGCTTCGACTCGACCGAGCACTTCGGACGGATCCTGGAGCTGGTCAACCGCCATGCCGTCGACCTCCTCAGCGTGCACGGCCGCACCGTGAAGGAGATGTACCGGAGCGAGGTGCATTTCGATTACGTGGCGCTCGCCGCGCGCACGGTCCGCTGCCCGGTCCTGGCCAACGGCAACGTCACCTCCGCCGCGCGCGGGGTGGAGATCCTGCGGGAAACGGGCGCGGCCGGCCTCATGATCGGGCGGCATGCCATCCGCAACCCGTGGATCTTCCGCCAGTGCCGCGAGGCGCTGGCCGGACGGCGGCCCGCCCCGGTGCGGCTCGCGGAGGTGCGGGAATACATCGACCGGCTATATGGCGAAACCCGGGCGCCCGGCATTCCCGAACACGCGCACGTCGCGAAGATGAAGAAATACCTGAACTTTGTCGGCCAGAGCGTCGATCCCGCCGGCGCGTTCCTGCACGACATGCGCCGGGCCCACACCGAGGCGGAGTTGTTTGCCGTGTGCGACCGCCACCTGCTCTCCGCACCGGACCGTGAATTCTCCCCCGAACCGCACGCCGGCGTCATCGCCCGGCCCAATTGCGAGACCCCGGTCGAGAGTTGCTCGCTCGACGCCGTCGGCGCCTGACTACTCGAGCCCGAGGATTTTCCGCCCGGTGCTCGAGATCATCTGCGGCACCCATTGCGGGTCCCACACGATGTGGACGACCGCCGATTCCACCGTCGGCAGCGCCGCGATCTTTTGCCGGGCTTCCTCGGCGATCACCGGGCCCATGCCGCACCCGGGCGCCGTCAGCGTCATCTTGACTTCAACCTTGTTGCGACCCGCGGCGGTCGGATCGATCGCCAGGTCGTAGACCAGCCCGAGGTCGACGATGTTGACCGGGATCTCCGGATCAAAGCAGGTCTTCAGCGTTTCCCAGACCGCCTGCTCCGAAAATTCCTCCGCCGGTCCCGCCTTGGTCGCGGCTTCGGCCGGCGTGAATCCGGCGATCGCCCCCGCGTCCTCGCGCGCGATGCGATACAACCCTCCGTCCGCCCGGACGGTCACGTTTCCACCGAGCGTCTGGGTGATGAACACCCGGGTTCCCGCCTTGAGTTCCACCCGGTCGCCGGCCGGGATGGCCGTGGCGGGGCAATCGCGCGCAAGCATTGGCTCCTGGTTCATGGCCGGTGAGTCAGTTGAACTGCAGCTCGAAGGGCAACCGCGCGTAGAGTCCGCTCGGGTCGTTGAAATGGGCGAGCGTGCGCAACTCCGCCGTCACCCGGTCGAGGAACAGCCCGAGCGGCCCGGCCATGGCGGATTGGTCGCGGCGCCGGTTCTCGAAGGCCTCGGCGAAGGCTTCGGCAAACATCTTGCGCCGCGGGTACTCCGCCACCCGGAAATTCTCCCCCAGCCCGCCCTTCTTGGCGGCATACTTCACCGCGGCATCGAGCCCGCCCATCTCGTCCGCCAGGCCGAGCTTGACCGCCTCCGCCCCGGACCAGACGCGGCCTTGCGCAATTTCTTCCAGCGCCTTCGGCTCGATCTTCCGCGCCGCGCCCACCTTGCCGAGGAACTGGGCGTAGACCCAGTCGACGCTGTCCTGGAAGACCGCGAGTTCCTCGCTGGTCTTCGCCCGCGTGATCGTCAGCAACTCGGCCAGCTTGCCGGTCTTCACGGTATCGAAGGTGAGGCCGAGCTTGTCGTTCGCGAGGCCCTGGATGTTGAGGAACAGGCCAAACACCCCGATCGAGCCGGTGATCGTGGTGGGCTCGACAAAGATATGCTCGGCGCAGGTGGAGATCCAATACCCTCCCGACGCAGCCACCGTGCCCATCGACACGATCACCGGCTTCGTCCGGCCCAACTGCCGCAATTCGCGCAGGATCGCTTCCGAGGCCGACACGCTTCCGCCGGGGCTGTTTACGCGCAACACGACGGCCTTGATGCTCTGGTCCCGCTGCAATTCCCGCAGCATGCGCGCGGTTTTCTGCCCATAAAGGACGCCCTCCTCCGACCCGAAGCCGTCGACGATCTCGCCTTCGGCGTAGACGATGGCGAGCTTTCCCGGCCCGCTGGCGCCGAGTTCGATCCGGCGTTCGTCGGTCCGGTGCGCCACCAGGCCGCCGGTCGAGACCAGCTTGGCATAGTCGCGCAGCGCCACCTGCTTGAAAGGCTCGCTGGATTGTCGCCGCCCGGTCGCCGCCTTGAGCTCGTCCAGCACCTCATCGAGATACGCGACCCGGTCGACCAGGCCCGCCTTCTGCGCGTCGGCGGCGCGGATCAGGCCCTTGGCATCGACGATCTTCTGCACCGCGCCGGGTGCCAGCTTGCGATCGTGCTCGATCGACGCGGTCAGCGTTGCCCAGATGTCATCCAGCAGCTTCTGCGTCTGCTCGCGGTTTTCCGGGCTCATGTCGCGGCGGGTGTAGGGCTCGACGGCACTCTTGAACTTCCCCACGCGCGTCACCTGCACGCCAATCCCCAGTTTTTCGAACGTCCCGGCGAAGAACATCGGCTGGGAGGCCAGGCCGGGCATGAGGATGGCCCCGTACGGGTCGAGGACGATTTCATTCGCCACCGAAGCGACGTAGAGGTCGCGCGTCGTCGCAAAATCGAGGTATGCCTTCACCGGCTTCCCGGAGGCCTTGAACACCTGGATCGCTTCGCGCACTTCCTTGAGCGCGGCATAGCCCGAGCTGTAGCCGGCGGCCCGCACCGTCCCGGTGAGGTAGAGGCCGGCAATGGCGTCGTCGTGGGCGGCCGCCTCGAGCGAGCGGGTGATCTGGCGCAGCTGGAGCGTGCGCTGGCCGCGGTCGCCGAACGCCTCCAGGACCTGGTCCAGGCCCTCCGTCTGCGACGGCGCGTCCTTGATCGTGGCCGCGAGATCGAGGACGAGATAGGATCCGGGCTGAACGGTGACCGGCTTTTTCTGCCCCAGCGCCGCGAAGGCGGCGAGGACCAGGAAGCAAAGCACCATTCCGCCAAGCGCGAAAACGATCAGCGCCATCAAGGCCGCAAAGAACGACGTGAAGAAATTCTTCATGCGAGCGACCGTAGGCAGCGCCGCCGCCACCGCCAGCGAAAAGCGATTGCTGGACCGCTAGTTGGACAAACGGTTATCTCAATCGATGAGCGGCATGCGCCCGGCTGAAATCGCCTTGGGGCGGGCCAAGTTGGCCAAGAATGACTTTCCATTCCCGCGCGCCAGCGAATAGAATTCCGCCATGAGTGAGAAAAAGGAACTGCTCACGACCAGTCGCAAGGCGCTCGCCATCAATCTCGATGGCTCGCGCTACGGCACCGTGGCGGAAATTGGCGCCGGCCAGGAGGTCGCGCGCATCTTCTTCCAGGTGGGTGGCGCGTCCGGCTCGATCGCCAAGACGATCTCCGCCTACGATATGACCTTCAGCGATGCCATCTACGGCAAGGCGCCGCGTTACGTTTCCCAGGAGCGCCTGCACACGATGCTCGACCACGAGTATCGCCTCCTGAAGGAACGGTTGTCGGACAAGCGCGGCGAACGCACCAAGTTCTTCGTGTTCGCCGACACGGTCGTCACGAAAAGCTTCAAGGGCACCAACGACGGCCACGGCTGGCTCGGCGTGCGCTTCCAACACGGGCCGCTCGAGGAGCCCAACGAGGTCGTCATCCACGTCCGCATGTGGGACAAGGAAACCGTGCCGCAGCAGGAGGCGCTGGGCATCGTCGGCCTCAACCTCGTCTACGCGTGCTTCTATTACGCGGCGGAGCCGCAGCGATTCATCCAGTCGCTGGTCGACAACGTTGGCGTGCAGCGGGTCGAGGTCGACATGATCCGTTTCAGCGGCCCGCGGTTCCAGCAGGTCGACAACCGCCTCCTTTCCCTGCACCTCGTGCAGTTCGGCCTGACCAATGCCGTGATGTTCGGACCCGACGGCGGGGTCCTGCAGCCCTCGGAGGTCCTGCACCACAAGGCGGTGCTGGTCGAGCGGGGCAGCTTCCGCCCGGTCACGCATGTAAATGTCGACATGCTCAACTGCGCCACCGCGCAGTTCATGCAGGAGCCCACCGTCAAGGGCAAGGACCTGGTCGTGCTGATGGAGATCACGATGAACAACCTCCTGGCGGCCGGCGATCTCGACGCCGACGATTTCCTCGCCCGCGTGGACATGCTCGCGCACATCGGCTTCACCACCCTGATCTCGAACTACTCGGAGTTCTACCGCCTGGTCTCCTACTTCCGCCGCTACACGAAGGAAATGATCGGCGTCACGATGGGCATCAACAACCTCCTCGAGATCTTCAACGAGAAGTACTACGAGGCGCTCGAGGGCGGCATTCTCGAATCGATGGGCCGCATGTTCAAACACGCGGTCAAGCTCTACATCTATCCGATGCGCCAGGACGCCTACGACCGGTATCTCGCGGGCGGCCACCCGGCCGGCACGGTCACCCACGTCCCGAGCCATGCGTTCGCCTCCGGCATCATGATCACCGCCCGCAACCTGCAGGTCCCTGACCGGCTGCGCAACCTGTATGCCCACCTGCTCGAAAACCACAACATCGACTGCATCGTGGGCAGCAATCCGGATTACCTGAACATCTTCTCCCGCGACGCGCTGCAGCGCATCAAATCCGGCGACCCGACCTGGGAGACGATGGTGCCGCCGAAGGTGGCCGAATTCATCAAGGAGCGCCGCCTCCTGGGCTACGCGCCGAAACCGCCGGAGACCGCCGCCGCGGTCTGACCAGGCCGGCGCCGCCGGGACGCGCTTTTTTGGCGTGTCTTCGGCCTGAATCGCGCCCATCTGTTCCCGCTTTCGCATGCGCTTCCACAAGTATCACGCCCTCGGCAACGACTACCTCGTCATGGATCCGGCCGATTTCCCCGGCTGGACGGCGCCGGATCGCGCGCAGATCCGTGTCATCTGCCACCGCAACTTTGGCGTGGGTTCCGACGGCATCCTTTGGGGCCCGCTGGCGTCCTCGCGCGCGCAGTTCGGCCTGCGCATTTTCAATCCCGACGGTTCGGAGGCGGAGAAGTCCGGCAACGGCCTGCGCATCTTCTCCCGTTACCTTTTCGACCGGAAGCGGGTCGGCGCCGCGCCCTTCACCATCGAAGTGCCGGGGGGAGTGGTGGAATCGCGCGTCATGCAGGACGGCCGGCTGATCACCGTCGCGATGGGGCACGTGAGCTTTCGCAGCGACCAGATCCCCGTTGCGGGCCCGGTGCGCGAAGTGCTTCAGGAAAAGTTCACCATCCAGGACCGGGAGTTCACGTTTTGCGCCGCCGGCATCGGCAACCCTCATTGCGTGATCGTGCTGCCGGAAATTTCGCCGGCACTCGCCACCCGTTACGGGCCGGCGATCGAGACCCATCCGAATTTCCCGAACCGGATCAACGTCCAGTTCCTGCAGGTCCTCGATCGACGCAACGTGCGCATCGAGATTTGGGAGCGTGGCGCGGGCTACACGCTCGCCTCGGGCAGCTGCTCCAGCGCGTCCGCGGCCGTCGCGCACAAGCTCGGGCTCGTCGACGCCAACCTCACGGTCCACATGCCGGGCGGCCAGATCGGCATCGAGATTGCCCCCGACTTTGCCATCAAGATGACGGGGCCGGTGACCGGCGTTGCCCAAGGGAGCCTGCAGCCGGAGCTCTTCTCAACCCAGGTCTGAGATTCTCCGTCGCGCGCTTCGGTCGCCCGGGACAAACCCGGGCAAGCGTGACAGAGGTTTGTGCTTTGCGGCCCGGGGCTTCGCCGCTAGCTTGCCGCGGTGACCGGCTGGCTCGGTGATTTCTTCCGCATGTGGTGGGCTCTGCTCTATTGGAATTTCCGCAAGAGCTGGTTCCGCCTGCAAGGGGCCCATCGCGACGATTGCCCGTGCCAGAATCCCAGCGACTCCGGGCTCGCGTACGACACGCGCTGCGATGCCGTCGCGCTCTGGAACCGGCCGCGACGTTTTCGCAAGGTCTGCCCGCTGCTGGTGGAGACGAAGGACGGCTGGCGGTGTTCCGTCGAGGCCGAAGGCGTCCGGCCTTTCTGGGGCCGGGCGGCGCTGATCTACGGGCTCGCCCTGGTCGCGCTCTACTTGGCGGGCACCGGAGCCGTCTTCCTCGCGATGCGCGCGGCCCACTATGAGGTCACCTACGCCGCGGTGGCCTGGCCCCGGCATTGGCGCGAATTGCGGGGTGCCCAGGAGCGCCTCTACGCCCGGCGCGCGCAGCAAGCGCTGCAAAAGGGGGATTACCAGGAAGCCATCCTTGCGCTGGACATGGTCTGCCAGCTCAACCCGCGGAACTACAGCGCCGGCCTCGCGCTCGCCAGCCTGACCCAGGCCGCGGCCAATCCTTTCATCGCCGAACACATCTACGAGCGCCTGATGGTCGACGTTCCGGAGAAGCGCATTCAGACGGCGCAAATCTGGTTCCGCACCCTTCTGGCCCGGGGCGACTACGACAAGATCATGCCCCTGGCGCGAACGATGCTCAGCGAGGACCCGGCGCAGCGGGGCGCCTGGCTCAACGCCCTGCTCTTCGCGGCCCGCCAGGCCCATGAACCGAAATACCTGGCCGATATCCTCGTGAAAGATCCGCACCTGCCCGAATGGTGCAGCGAACTGATCGCCCTGGAGAAAGAGCTCCTGGAGGGGCGGATGACCGCGGCGCTGCCCGCGCTCACCCGGATCCATCACGACCCCGCCGCCAACTACCTGCCCTATTATCAGGTTGAGCGCCTGCTCCTCCTCGGGCGCGTGGACGACGCCAATACGGTGCTCAATGGCTACGGTGACCTGATGCAGCCCGACGAGGCATCGTTCCTGCGCCTGCGCATCTACCGCGCCAAGAAATGGGACAGCCTCGCCGCGACCGAGATGGACAATGTGCTGCATTTTCCCATGGCACCTCGGGTCATCGCCCAATTCTGTGCCTTCCTGATCGGCCAACCCGACGCCGCCGATGCGCACCGCTACTACGCGCGGTTTGCCGCAGCGGCTCCCGCGCTCGGCCCTGACTCCGTTGCGCTCTATCAGGCGACTTACCTGGCGGTCGCTGCCTCCGGGGACGATTCCGCCGCCGAGGAGATTCGCCGCCAGATCACGCAGTTCACGGCATCGGATGCCCGGGTATTGCGGGGCTTGGTCGAGTTGCTCAAGGCCGGCCGGCCGGATCCGCGCCTTTCCCGGGTGCTCCCCCTCGTGCCGCTGCCGACGGAGGTCATGTTCGCCATCGTCGAGCGCCTGGGCCATGGAGCCGACCAACCATGAGCGACGCGCCCGCATCTGGCGGCCGGTCCCGTAGTACTTGGGCGCTGGTCTTGGCTCTCGGAATCCTCTGCCTGGCCTATTGCCTCCGACTCTGGCCGGAATGGCGCAACAACCCGGATCTCTCCCACGGTTTCTTTGCCCCTTTCGTCTTTGTCCTGCTGGTCTGGGAATCGCGGCGCCTCGGCCCGCTCCGCTGGCTGCGACCCGCTCCCTGGCGTCTGCCCGTGCTCGCCACCGCGCTGGCCTCCGGCTTCGCGCTGTTTGCGATGGCTGGCCTGATTGCCGCCTCCCTGGCCTGGTCGCATGCGCTCGTGCTGTTCCTGCTGGGCGCGGCGCTGGCCGCATTCCTGTTTTCCGGGCTTCTGCTCCTGGCCGACGATTCGGAACGCCTCGTGCCGTTCAACTGGGTCAGCCTGACCGCCATCCTGCTGTTCGTCCTGGTCGCGCCGCTGCCGAGCGGCACCTATGCTCGCATCACGCTGGCGTTGCAGCACTGGGTGACCGGCAGCGTCATGGATACGCTTCACCTCATCGGCATCCCGGCCCGGCAGCACGGCAATGTCATCGAGTTGGCGAGAACGACCGTCGGCGTGGAGGAAGCCTGCAGCGGCATCCGCAGCTTGCTGTCCTGCATCTACGCCGGCTTCTTCTTCGCCGCCTGGCAGGTCCGCCGGCCAGCGCGACGCGCCGTGTTGATTCTCGCCGCCCCGTTACTCGCCCTGGCGATGAATTTCGTCCGTTCACTGCTGCTCACGCTGTTGGTGAACGCGGGCACGGATATCGCCGGTTTCTGGCACGACGCCACGGGGTATGCGATTCTCGGGGTCACGGCGTTGGTCCTGGGCGGACTGGCGATGCTCATGGAAACCGCTCCGGCCCCGCCAACGCCCGACGGACCGACTGAGCGGACCCCGCCGGCTCCGGCTGCCCGCCCCCTCTTTTGGTGCGCCTTCGCCGCGACCACGGTCCTGGCGCTGTTCTATTTTGTTTCCTCCCGCCCGGCCTTGCACGAGGGCCGGCCCGCGCCGGACCTGTTCACCCTCCTGCCCGCGGAAGCGCCGGGCTGGGATGTCTACACGCCGAATGACCTTTATCAATTTGCCGGCGTTCTCCGCACGACCCATCTGGCCGAGCGGACTTATGTCCGCAAAATCGATGAGGCCGATTTCATCCAGCTGACCGTCTATGTGGCCTATTGGGAAGCGGGCCAGGCCTCGGTGAGTCAGGTGGCGTCGCATACGCCTGACGCCTGCTGGCCCGGGTCCGGTTGGAGTTCACGCCCGTCAAGCGAGACCCAACAAAGCCCGGTTCTGGCCGGAGTGACGCTCGCGCCCGGGGAACACCGACTCTTCGAGGATGCCGGTGGCTATCGGCAGAATGTCTGGTTCTGGCACATCTATGACGGACGCGCCATCAGCTACCAGGACCCGTATTCGGCGCCCGCCCTGCTGCGACTGGCGGTGCGCTACGGCTTTCGCCGGCAGGGCGACCAGCTCTTCATCCGAATCTCCAGCAACAAGCCGTGGCCCGCCCTCGCGCAGGAACCCCTCGTGCGGCAGATCATCGACAAGCTGGTTCCCCTCGGACTCTGACCATGCCCCTGGCTCTGACCAAACAAGAAAAGACGGCCCTCACCGTCCTCGCGATCCTGCTGATCCTTGGCGTCATCGGCCTGCTCGTCTTGTGAATGCTCAATCGAGTTGCCAAGGTTCGCCGGATCGAAAGCCTAGGCATCCTTGACCCAGCCATGGACGTAGTCTTTCGGCAATGCAGCAGGCCCTGTTCCCGCCCATCCACGCCATGGCCATGCCACCGGGGGACCGCCGCGTCGTCCGGCCGTTGGCCATGAAGGTGGCGGAACCTTCATCTGCTCCCACCGGGCCCGGGGACGACGAGGGTCGCCGCCAGGCCCGACTGATCGCCGCGCTCGGCGCCGGCGACCGCGAAGCTCTCGGCCAGCTTTATGACGCCCTGTCGCGTCCCTTGTACTCGCTCGCCTTTCGGATTACCCAGGACGCCGCGGAAGCGCAGGACATCGTGCAGGACGTCTTCGTCAAGATCTCCCGCCAAGCCACGACTTACCGCGTCGAGCGAGGCTCGGTGTTCTCGTGGGCCGCAACGCTGACGCGGAACCGGGCCATCGACCGCCTCCGGTCGCGCCGCCGTCGGGACGAGCTGTTGACCGCAGCGGCGGAAGAACTCCAACCCGCCGCAGCACCCGGCGGCCTCGACACCGCCGCGGCGCTTTGGCTCCGGGAGAAGGCCGCCGCGGTCCGCATCGCCGTGAACTGCCTGGCACCCGAACAGCAACAGGCCATCGAGCTGGCCTATTTCAGCGGCTTGACGCAGCAGGAAATCGCTGCGCGTCTCAACGAGCCGCTCGGCACGGTCAAGGCGAGGATTCGCCGCGGCCTGCTCAAACTCCGCGAAACCCTTCCCGCCCGCCTATGATTACCGAGCGACAGGAAGAATTGGCCAGCCTGCACGCCTTGGGGTTGCTCGAGGGCGCCGAGAAGAGCGCCTTCGAATCCGAGCTGGCGGCCAGCCGGGAACTGCAGGCGCTGCATGCGGAACTCGTGTCGGCCACCGCCGCCATGGCCTTGACGTCACCCGCGCGCGAACCGCCCGCCGCCTTGAAGGACCAGGTGCTCGCCCGCTGCGCGGCGGCTTCGGGCCCAAGCGCCCGGCCGAATCGCCCGCTGCCCTTTTCGCCCGGGCGGGTGCTGCCGTGGGCGGCCGCCGCAGCGTTCGCCCTGGCGGCCGCGTGGTATGGACGAAAGGCCGCGGTCCTCCGCGACCAGAACGAGGCGCTGCGCACCGATCGCGAGCTGGCTGAGGTCGCCTACCGGATGGCCCGGAGCCAGCTGGCCGAACGGACGCTGGTGGCGGAGAAAATGATCAACGACCTCGGCCAAAAGCTGCGCCACTCGGAGGACCTCGCCCGCCTGAAGATCAGCGCGCTCGCGTCGCTGGCGGGAAACACCAAGGAGGCCCAGGTCATCGCCGTCTGGGATCCGGACCAGCAGGCTGGGTTGCTCAGCTTGGACAAATTGCCCGCCATTGCCGACACCCAGGATTACCAACTGTGGATCGTCGATCCGAACCACAAGGATCCGGTCAGCGCCGGCGTCTTTCACACCGCCGCCGACGGCAGGATGGCGCTCCCCTTCTGGCCCGATCACCCGGTGACCAAGGCCACCGCATTTGCGATCAGCGTCGAACGCAAGGGCGGCGTGGCCAAGGCGGAGGGCCCGATCGTGATGTTGGGTCAATAAGGGTCGCCCGGGCTCCGGACAAGTCCTCGCCCAGCCACCGGCTCCGCGGATTTTCCCCGGCAAACCGGGAGGCGCACTTGGCACTTGTCACAGCGGGGCTCGCTGCAAGGCTTTCCGCCGCATGATTATCAAACCGAAGGTCCGCGGGTTCGTCTGTGTCACCGCCCACCCCACCGGCTGCGCTGCTCATGTCCAGCAGCAGATCGATCACGTCAAGAGCAAGGGCCCGATCGTCCATGGACCGAAGAAGGTCCTGGTGATTGGCGCCTCGACCGGCTTCGGCCTGGGCTCGCGTATTGCCGCCGCCTTCGGCTCCGGCGCCGGCACCCTCGGGGTCTTCTTCGAGCGGCCGTCGGAGGAAGGACGTCCCGCCACCCCGGGCTGGTACAACACGATCGCCTTCACCCACGCCGCCCGCGCGGCCGGCTTGTACGCGCAAAACATCAACGGCGACGCGTTTTCCGATGAGATCAAGCGGCAGGTGATCGAGACGATCAAGCGCGACCTCGGACAGGTGGACCTCGTCGTCTACTCCCTCGCCTCGCCGCGTCGGCAGCATCCGCGCACCGGCGCCGTGCACAAGTCGACGCTCCAGCCCATCGGTGCGCCCTACACGAACAAGACCGTCGACACCGACAAAGGCGTCGTCAGCGACGTGACCATCCCGCCCGCCGACGAGGCTGGCATTGCCGACACCGTCGCGGTCATGGGCGGCGAAGACTGGGAAATGTGGATGCAGGCACTGCTCGACGCCAAGCTGCTCGCGCCCGGCGCGACCGCCGTCTCGTATTCCTACATCGGGCCTTCCCATACCTGGCCCATCTACAAGGACGGCACCATCGGGCGCGCCAAGGTCGACCTGGAGCGCGCCGCCAAAGCGATCAACGCCAAGTTGAAGCAGGCGGTCGGAGGCCGCGCCTTCATCTCGGTCAACAAGGCGCTGGTCACACAGGCCAGCTCGGCGATCCCAGTGGTCCCGCTCTACATTTCCATTCTCTACAAGGTCATGAAGGCAAAAGGCCTTCACGAGGCCACGGCCGAGCAGATGCAGCGCCTGTTCGCCACCCAGCTGTACAGCGGCGCCGCGCCCAAGCTCGACGGCGAGGGACGCATCCGCGTCGACGACTGGGAAATGCGCGACGATGTCCAAGCCGAGGTCGCCCGCATCTGGCCGCAAGTCACGACGGAAAATCTCGCCCAGCTCACCGACATCGCCGGCTACCGCACGGAATTCCTCAAGATGTTCGGCTTCGGGCTGCCGGGAATCAATTACGAGACGGAGGTCGAGCCGCACGTTCCGATGCCGTGACCGGCGTGGAGAACGCCAAATCCCAAAACTCCTAACGCCAAACCAGGCTGGCGCCCCGGCGTTTTGGGCATTCCCCAGTTTGAGTTTGTTTGGACATTTGGCCTTTGTGATTTCTCCAGCATGCGCGTCGTCGTACAACGGGTAACCTCCGCCAGCGTTGCCATCGCCGGATCTGTCACCGCGCAGATTGGCACCGGGCTCGTGGTCTTGGTGGGGATCGAAGCCGCCGACACCCCGGTCGACGGTGAATGGCTGGCGCAGAAAATCTCCAAATTGCGCATCTTTCCCGACGACTCCGGCCAGATGAATCAATCCGTCGTGGATGCAGGCGGAGAGGTTCTCGTGGTCAGCCAGTTCACCCTCCACGCCAGCACGCAGAAGGGCACGCGGCCATCCTTCCATGCCGCCGCCCGGCCGGAGATCGCGCGTCCGCTTTATGACGATTTCGTCGCGAGGATTTCCGCGGCCACTGCGCGGCCGGCGGCAACCGGCGAGTTCGGCGCCCTGATGGCGATCAGCCTCGTGAACGACGGACCGGTTACGTTGATGCTCGATTCGAAGCGACGCGAGTGACGCCGCCCGGCTATTCCGGCTGGGCGAGATAAGGCTCGATCGGGCGGAATCCCTGCAGCTGGCAGGCATCATCCCGGTCGCGCGCGTCGCCGAACAAGTAGAGCGCGTATCCGCCGAACCCGCCGCCGCAGTATTTCCACGCGAGTGGGCGGTATCGGCCCAACACCTCCCCGGCCGCCTGGTCGCCAGGCAACGGCGCCATGCCCTCGGCCCGTTGCACCGCATACGAAGCCCGCACTCCGGCGGCGATCCCGTTGAGGCTGCGCTGCCACACGCCGTCGCGCGCCAGCGCGCCCGCCCGTTCGATCGCGGCGAAATCCCGCGGCTGGTCGGCCACGCCCGGGGTCGAGTGCTGGTTACCTGTCCAATAAAGGGCCATGCGCCCCCGCAGGAAATCGCCACTGTGCTTGATCTCCAGTTCGGGGCGCGGACCGCTTTTCCAGACGCACAAACCCGTTTCGGACACCACCGCCGGATCCTGCCAGCCCACGCCGAGGTCGAGTTCCGCGGTCACGCCGCTCCGGCCGTTCAGCATCGCCCAAGCCGCGCTGCCGCCCAGGCCCGCGTTGCGCTCGTACGGCCATTCGCGCAGCGATACCGTGGGCGAGATCGTGCAGTTGACGACGTACGCGCCCGGCCGGGCGAAACGCGGCACGTCCAGCCACCCGCCGCCGAAATCGACCCGCAGCGGCGCTTCCTGCGGCGCCCGTATGAACCGGACGATCTCCGTCGTGGAAATGGGCGGGAATTTCGGCGGCGTCTTCGGCAGGATGACATACTCCGCCCCGACTTGGGCGCACAGGGCCCTCTTGCGCTCGCCGTATTTGTCGTCCTCGGTGACGGCCAGGATGTCCGGCCGCAGCGCGAGGAAGTGTTCCCGGAAGTCCAGGCCATCCTCCGGGCCGCACCCGACGACGACCGCGTCGACCACGCGCAGGGATGCCAGTAACGCCCCCTTGTGCTCGTCCGGCAGCGAGCTGCGCCGCCGCTTGTGGGCCCAGAGCACCTCGGCCGAGGCGAAGCACACCGTGAGATGGTCGCCCAGCGCCCGCGCATCCTCGAAGAACTGGATATGCCCGGCGTGAATGATGTCGTAACAACCGGAGACGAAAACTCGCTTCATGATGGGCCGGCGCCATTAGCCCCGCTCGGCCCGCGCGGCTCAAGCTCCGTTTTCCGTCTCAGTCCGCGAACGCCGCCACGCTCACCGACTGGCCGTTGTCCTTCGGCCCCAGCTGCAGGATGAATGGCGCCGCCGTTTCCGCCCAGGCCTGCGCCTTGGGGTAACTCGCCGCCCCGTCGCTCCACGCCTGGCGCAGCATGTCGGTGTCAATCACCCCGGGATTGAGCGGAATCGCCGCCATGCCCTCGGGCAATTCCTGGGCCAGGGCCTTCGTCAGCCCCTCGATGGCGTACTTGCTCGCACAATAGGGTGCGACCTCGGGCGACGTGCTGCGTCCCCAGCCGGAGCTGAAATTCACGATCACCCCGCGGCGGCGTTCCACCATGGCGGGCACGAAGTGCCGGATGACGTTGGCCACGCCCTTGATGTTCACGTCGACCAGCCGGTTGAAATCCTTCGCCGGCACCTGCCAGAGCGGCGCGGGCGTGTTCATGAGGGCGGCGTTGTTGATGAGCACGTCGGGCGGGCCCAGCGCGGCGAGCGTCTTTTCCGCCCAGAGCGCGACGCGGTTTTCCTCGCTCACGTCGAGCGTCGTGAAATCGTGCGGCGCCGGGTAGGTGAAGCGCATGTTGACGATCTCGGCGCTGCGGCCGCACCCGGCCACGGTGTGGCCGTGGGCCATGTACCACTCGGCCAGGGCCCGGCCGAGCCCGCGGGTCACACCGGTGATCACGATGTTCATGCCGGAATTTCGCGGCGAACGGCCGGCCGACGCCAGCACAATCCCGCGGTCAGCGCGCCTGGAGGCGGATCTTGTTCAAGCCCTGCTTGCGGCAGGCATCCATCGCCTCCGTGACGTAGCGCAGCGGCGTGTTCTCGTCGGACCGGATCACCACGGTGATGTCCTTGCTGATCCGGCCGATCTGGTGCACGAGGGACTCGAGCGTGTCCATGGTCGCCGCCCGGCCGTCGACGTCGATCTTGCCGTCCTTCGCGATGCTGATGGTCAGGGATTCCTTCAGCTCGCTCTTCCCGGCCGTCTCCACCTTGGGCAGGGTCAGGTTCATCGTCGTCGCCGACTTGAACTGCATCGTCACGAAGGCGAAAAAGATCAACATGACCAGCACGTCGATCAGCGGCACCAGGTTGAGCTCTGGCCGGCGCCGGTGCTTCTGGTATAACCCCCCGCTCATGCGGATTTTTCCGCCCGGGCCAGGATGCGCTCGAGGAGCAGGTCGATCTTCACGGCATAGTTCTCGATCTTGCGCGTCAGGTAGCCGGCCGGCACGAGGGCGAACATCGCCACCACGAGGCCGATGACCGTGGCGGACAGGGCCAGGGCGACGCCTTGGGTGAAGGCCACGGGATCCGGCAGGCCGGTTTCGGGCGAGATCTGGGAGAAAACCTTCAGCAGGCCGGTGACCGTTCCCGTCAGGCCGAGCAGCGGCGCGAGCGTGTAGATGACGTCGAGGTACGGTACGCCTCGTTCCATGCGGTTGATCTGGAGCCGGGCGAAAGCCTTGACCGACTCCGGGTCGTCCTTGTGCGTGGCGGCGAAATCGATGATCCGTGCCAGGACGGAGTGGCGGCCGCCGGTGCCGGCCTTGCCCTCGACGATGGCGTCCACCAGGTCATTGGGCAGCACCGCGGCGTTGCGGAGGGCGTAAAGGCGCTCACAAACAATGTAGATCGAGATGATGGAACACAGGCCCAGGGGATAGATGAGCAGGCCGGCGCCCTTGAAGATTTCGAGCATAAGTTTGGCGGATTTGATGCCGGCCTTATGACGCTCACAAGTCTGAAAGGTTCATCGCCAACGCATTATTTCGCATTTTTACGAGCGCCCGCGCGGTCGCCGATCCGCCAAGGAAAACACCGCCGGCGCAGAGGGCACCGGCGGCGTCGGGAAGATTCTCCTCAGGATGAGACGCCGCTCTCCTGGGTGGGCAATTTGGTCTGGAATTCGAGCTTGTCGCCCTTGCGGACGACCAGGAACGGCTCGCCTTCCTTGACCTCCCCGCGCAGCAACGCCTCCGCGAGCGGGTCCTCGAGATGCTGCTCGACGGCCCGGCGCAGCGGACGCGCGCCATATTTCTCGTCATAGCCCTTCTCGATGAGGAAGGCCTTCGACTCCGGCGTGAATTCGAGCTGGATTTTGCGGGCCGCCAGGCGCTTCACGACCTTGCCGGCCTCGATCTCGACGATCTTCAGCAGGTCGTCGCGTGTCAGCGGGCGGAAGACGACGAGGTCGTTGATGCGGTTGAGGAATTCCGGCTTGAAGATGCGCTTGGCCTCGTCGAGCACCTTTTCCTTCAGCTTGTCGAGGTCGTGGAAATCCGACGTGGTCGCGGCGGCGAAGCCCATCGTCGTCTGCCGCTGGATGAGCTGCGCGCCGACGTTGGTCGTCATGATGATGATCGTGTTCCGGAAATCCACCGTGCGGCCGAGCGAGTCGGTCAGGCGCCCGTCCTCCATGATCTGGAGCAGGAGCTGCAGCGCATCCGGGTGGGCCTTTTCGATCTCGTCGAACAGGATGACGGAGTACGGCCGGCGGCGGACCGCCTCGGTCAGCTGCCCGCCCTCCTCGTAACCCACGTAGCCCGGGGGCGAGCCGACGAGGCGCGACACGGCGAACTTCTCCATGTACTCGCTCATGTCGATCTGGATGAGCGCGTCCTGGTTGCCGAACATCTGCGCGGCGAGCTGCTTGGCGAGCTCGGTCTTGCCGACGCCGGTCGGGCCCATGAACATGAACGAACCGATCGGCCGCCGCGGGTCCTTGAGGTCCGCGCGCGAGCGCCGGAGCGCCCGGGCGATGGCGATCGTCGCGGGGTCCTGGCCCACGATGTTCTTCTGGAGTTCAGCCTCGAGGCCGAGCAGCCGCTCGCTCTCCTTCTTTTCCAGGCGGCTGAGCGGGATGCCGGTCCATTCGGCGACAACGACCGTCATCTGCTCCTCGTCGACGACGATGCGCGTCTCGTCCCGGGTCTTCTTCCAGGTCTCGATCTGCTGCTCCTGCTTGGTGCGGAGCTGCTTTTCCTGGTCGCGGTACTTGGCCGCCTGCTCGAAATGCTGCGCGGCAATGGCCTGCTCCTTCTGGCCGCAAACCTCCTCGATCTCCTTGCTGAGCGTCTCGATTTCGGGCGGCCGGTTGAGCGTCGTGATGCGCGCCCGCGAACCGGCCTCGTCCATCACGTCGATCGCCTTGTCCGGCAGGAAGCGCCCCGTGATGTAGCGGTCGGACAGCTTGGCGGCCGCTTCGAGCGCCTTGTCGGTAAAGGTGGCCTTGTGGTGCTCCTCGTACTTGCCGCGGATGCCCTTCAGGATGAGCACGGTGTCGTCGACGGACGGAGCCTCGACCTTGACCATCTGGAAACGGCGGTCGAGCGCGCTGTCCTTCTCGATGTACTTGCGATATTCGTTGAGCGTCGTCGCGCCGATGCACTGCAGCTCGCCGCGCGACAGCGCGGGCTTGAAGATGTTCGAGGCGTCCATCGCGCCCTCGGCCGCGCCGGCGCCGACGATGGTGTGGAGCTCGTCGATGAACACGACGAACTTCCCCTCGCCCGACGTGATCTCCTTCAGCACCGCCTTGAGCCGCTCCTCGAACTCGCCGCGGTACTTCGCGCCCGCGATGAGCTGGCCGACGTCGAGCGACAGCAGCTGCTTGCCCTTCAGCGACTCGGGCACGTCGCCGTTCACGATGCGCTGCGCGAGGCCCTCGACGATCGCGGTCTTGCCCACGCCCGGCTCGCCGATGAGCACCGGGTTGTTCTTCGTGCGGCGCGACAGCACCTGCACCACGCGCCGCACTTCCTCGTCGCGGCCGATGACGGGGTCGAGCCTGCCCTTGCGCGCCGCGTCGGTGAGGTCGCGCGTGTACTTCTGGAGCGCCTGGTACTGGTCCTCGGGTGTCTGGTCGGTGACGCGGTGCGCGCCGCGCACGGTCGTCAGCGCCTCGCGCAGGTCGTCCGCGTTCACGCTCTCGGACGACAGCAGCTGCCGCGCCGCGGTGCCCTTCGTCTCGGCCAGCCCGATGAGCAGGTGCTCGGTCGAGATGTACTCGTCGCCCAGCTTCCCCGCCTCGGCCTCGGCCTTGTCGAGCGCCTCCATCACCTCGCGCGAGAACTGCGGCTCGCCGCCGCCCGACTGCTTCGGGAAGCGGTCGAGCTCGCGCGCGACGTCCGCCTTCAGCTTCGTGACGTTGACGCCGACCTTGCCGAGCAGCGGCATGGTGATGCCCTCGTCCTGGTCGAGCAGGGCCGAGAGGAGGTGGGCGTCGTTGGTGATGGGGTTCCCGCGGGCACGGGCGAGGTCTCGCGCCGTGTTGAGCGCTTCGGCGCTCTTTATCGTAAGTTTC
>DATJES010000031.1:0-15111 GCA_035496355.1 Lacunisphaera sp.
CTGGACAAGTTTGAGGTTTCAGCGCCGGCCCAATCCGCCGGCTATGCGGGAACCTCCACGCTGGCGGGCAACAGGATGACTTCTGAACTGCGTGACAAAGGGAATGCGGTGACCGTCGCGACCAGCGAGTTTCTAGCGAGCACCCTGGGTGGCCGCCAACCTGTCACCCGACAGAACGACGGCAACACCGAGGCGTATGCCTATCGCCGGGATAACGACTACAAGCGCGTCAAGGACGAGCCGCTTTCGACCTTTTCGGTCGACGTCGACACGGCTTCGTACGCCAACGTCCGGCGCTTCCTGACGAACGGCGAGCGCCCGCCGGCGGACGCCGTGCGGGTGGAGGAACTCGTCAACTATTTCCCTTATGACTACGAGGCGCCAGCCGACCCGTCGCCGTTTGCGGCGCACCTGGAAGTCGCTTCCGCGCCTTGGGCCCCGTCGCACCGGCTGGTGCGGATCGGGCTGAAGGGCCGGGATGTCGCCCTCGCGGCGCGTCCGCCTGCGAACCTCGTGTTCCTCCTCGACGTGTCCGGCTCGATGGACGAGCCGAACAAGCTGCCCTTGGTGAAGCAATCGCTCCGACTGCTGGTGGACAAGCTGCGGCCCGACGACCGCGTCGCCATCGCGGTTTACGCCGGGGCTTCCGGGCTGGCGCTGCCCTCGACGCCGGCCGCCCACAAGGCCGAAATCCTTGACGCGATCGAGCGACTCAACGCGGCCGGCTCGACCAACGGCACCATGGGCATCCAGCTCGCGTACGACATCGCGAAGGCCAACTTCATCGCCGGCGGCGTCAACCGCGTGATCCTGGCGACCGACGGCGACTTCAACGTCGGCGTGACCAGCGAGGGCGACCTCGTGCGCCTCGTCCAGGAGAAGGCGAAGAGTGGCGTGTTCCTGACGGTCCTCGGCTTTGGCATGGGCAACATCAAGGACGCCACCCTCGAGCTGCTCGCGGACAAGGGGAACGGCAATTACGCCTACATCGACACTCTCGCCGAGGCGAAGAAATCCCTGGTGGAGCAGGCGGGTGGCACGCTCATGACCATCGCCAAAGACGTGAAGATCCAAGTGGAATTCAACCCGGCGGTGGTGCAGGGCTACCGGCTCATCGGCTATGAGAACCGGTTACTGGCCAAGGAGGACTTCGCCAACGACCAGGTCGACGCGGGCGAGGTCGGGGCGGGGCACACGGTCACGGCGCTGTATGAGGTCGTGCCGGTCGGCGTGCCGATGCCGGAGAATGTGCCGGACGTCGACGCCCTGAAGTACCAGGCGGTCAACCAGCCGGTCGCGGACAGCCGGAAGGAAAAGGCCGGGACGACTGGCGAAATGCTCACCGTCAAGGTTCGCTACAAGGAGCCGGCCGACGAGACGAGCAAGCTGCTGGAGTTCCCGCTGCACGACACCGGCAAGACATTCGCGCAGGCGAGCGTCGACTTCAAGTTCGCCACGGCGGTGGCGGCGTTCGGGATGGTGCTGCGCGAGTCGCAATACCGCGGCACGGCGACGCTCGACAACGTGGCCGACTGGGCCCGGCAGGGCCTCGGCAGCGATGCCGGCGGTTATCGCAACGAATTCGTCAGCCTCGTTACCCGCGCGCAGCAGCTCGTGCGCTGAGTCACTCCGCTGTAGGAGGGGCTTTATGCCCCGACCACCTCGGAGGATCTTGATCTGTTGTCGGGGCGTAAAGCCCCTCCTACAGCGGCCGCAGGCACCTGTCGGCTTGCGTGGTCGCGGGGCGCCTGCAATGTGGCCGTTCTCATGGCAATCTTCGGCTCAATCGAAACGACCCGCGCCCAACTGTCCGCGCAACCGCGGCTGCTGGCGGCGCTCCGGTATGTTGAAGCCCTTTCGCGGCCGGGTTCGCCCGAACGCGTCCGGCTCGACGCATTGCGGGCGGGCGACTCGGCCAAGGTGGACCTCGGCGGCGGGATGTTCGCCATCGACGCCGCTTACCTGAGCAAGCGGCGGGCGGACGTTTTCTTCGAGACGCACCGGAAGTACATCGACGTGCAGGCGGTGCTCGAGGGCGAGGAATCGATGGAGATCATCGACCGGTCCCGGCTGGCGGTGGATGTTCCGTACGATGCGGAACGAGACCTGGTCAAATACCAGGACGCCCGCGGCGCCTCGGTCCTGCATGCCCGGCCGGGTGAGGTGGAGGTTTTCTTCCCCGAGGACGGCCACATGTCGCACGCGGTCGCCGAGCCGGTGCTGGTGCGGAAAACGGTGGTAAAGGTTCCGGTGTAGGTCGGGCTTTATGCCCGGCGGCTCGGACCGGAAACGTCGATCGCCAGCGGATGAACTATCGGCACCATTTTCACGCCGGCAATTTTGCCGATGTCTTCAAGCACGTGCTGTTGCTGCGCCTGATCGCGGCGATGCAACGCAAGGAGAAGGGGTTCCTCTACCTCGACACCCACGCGGGCCGCGGCGGGTATGATTTGAGCGTGCCCGCGACGCTGCCGGAGGGCCGGGTGCGTGAGCCGGAGTTTCCGCAGGGCATCGGGCGCCTCTGGGAGGCGGAGGCCCTGCCGGCACCCCTGGCCGGCTACGTCGAACTCGTCCGGCGGTACAACGAGCGCCAGGGCGTGGCGCCGCGGGAGCTCAAATACTACCCCGGCTCTCCCTGGCTGGCGAAATTCACCCTCCGGCCGCAAGATCGCCTCGCGCTGTTCGAGTTGCATCCGGATGACGTCGAGGCGCTCGAGTTTGAATTCGGCCGGGAGCCGCGCGTGAGCGTGCAGGCGGGCGACGGGTACCACGCACTGAAGGGCGCCCTGCCACCGCCCGAGAAGCGCGCCCTGGTCCTGATCGATCCGCCGTTTGAGAACCAGGGCGAGTTTGCCGCCATCCTGGGTGGTCTCGAGGCCGCCCTGCGGCGGCTGCCCGGCGCGGTGCTGGCGGTGTGGTATCCGATCACGGAACGCGCCGGGACGGATGCCTTCCTCCGCGAAATCACAGCGCGCCCAACACCGGCGCTGGCCGCCGAAATGATGATCGCCGGGCCGCAGGCGGCGATGCGCCTGAAGGGCTGCGGTCTGCTGGTGCTCAACCCGCCGTGGCGCATCGAGACTGAATTTCGGGAAATCCTGCCCGAGTTGGCGCAGCGGCTGGAGGCCGGGGAGGCGTCGGCGCGCTGCACCTGGCTGGTGGCGGACCGCTGAGGCGCTCCCAACCCCCGGGTCGCCTGCAAGCAGGCTCGGACGGGACGGCCCAAGCGAACCTGGACCGAAGGCGCGCCGCTCAGCGGTGCGTAATCCGGGCAGCCGTAAAAGGCAGCGGATCGAAGGCGACGCGCGGGTTGGGCAGCGCCGGTGCCTTGAAGACCGGCTTGTTCCAAAGGATGTCGCGAAGGACCGCCGGCCGCACTGCTGAGAACGCCGGGACCGACACGGCCAGGCGAGGTTTCAGGGGATGATTGTGCGGAAAGTGAGTCATGGTGTTAGTTGAAGTCCGGCTTGGTCAGAGCCGCAGGTTCTGGAATTAAATTAAGAACCCCCGGGGAGCTGATTTGTTCCAAAAAAATGCTGGGAGCTGGCGCGCGCGCCTACCCCGACGCGCGCGCCAGTCCCGGCCGGGGCTACGCCACCTGGCGCTGCCGGATCGGAGCGCTGGTCGAGACCATCTGCCGCTTCGGCAACACGATGGTGAGCACGCCCCGGGTGATGGACGCCTGCAAAGCCTCGTAATCGAAGCTCACCCCGAGCCGCAGCTTCAGCTGGTAGTCGCGCTGCACGCTTTCGAGGTGCAGCGTCCGCCAGTTGGTGCGGACGAGGTGGGTCTTGCGGGCGGTCACAAAAAGGTCGGGCCCCTGCGTCGTGATCTCGACGCCGCTGGCGTCGACGCCGGGCACGTAGATGACGAGCTTCAGCGCCGCGGAGAGGTCCATGCAGTCATAGTGCGGCGAGCGGAAGGCCGTTTTGGGCTCCGTGGCCGGGAAGCGACTGTTGTTCAAACGATGGATGATGGTATGCATGTTGGTTCCTTTCTCGTCGGTGGGACACCGCCGGGACTCCGGGAGCTGAAAGGGAAACCGGTTTACGGTTCGCTCAGCTGTGGCAGTCCTGGCCGGTGGGCTGTTTCAGCCAATTGGAGGCGCACTGGCACATAAGCACGCGACCAATCTGCGGGACCGCCTTCGTATGCGAAGTGCGGACTCGCTGGGAGCGCTGCTGTTGGCGTGCTAGTGACATTGGCTGGATACGAGCCGGATCATGCAAAGCTTATGCCAGCCGCCAACGATATTCTCGCGCTATGACGAATCACCGCCGGCCGCGAATCGCCGGAAACTGTGCCGCCTCGCGGGCCTTGCGCAAACCATTGCCGCGGGCTAATCTGCGCCGCCATGAAACCCATGACCGATACGACCACCACTGTCGCGGAGCTGCGACGCAAGGTCCTGAGCTTTGTCCACGAGCGCGATTGGGAACAATTTCATTCCCCGAAGAACCTGAGCATGGCGCTCGCGGCGGAGGCGGGCGAGCTCATGGAGCATTTCCTTTGGACCGAGTCCAAGGCGTCGCTCGCCGCGGCCCACGAGGCGAAGAAACGGCCGGCGATCGAGGCGGAGATCGCCGACGTCGTGATCTACGCCCTTGAATTCGCCAACATCTGCGGAATCGACTTGGCGGCGGCCGTCGAGGCGAAGATGCAGGCGAACGCGCGGAAATACCCGGTCGAGAAGGCGCGCGGTCGCGCCGACAAGTACACGGAATTGTAGGGCGGGGTCTCCGAACCCCGCCAAAAAGAAGGCGGCATTTGGAAATGCCGCCCTACAATCAAGGCAATCGCGGCCTTACGGCTTGCCGCCGTAGGTCACGTAGTCGTCGAGATCCAGCCAGTCGAACCACGTGGCGATGTCATCGCGGTGCGCGGCATTCTTGCGGTGGATGTCGTTGAAGAAAGCGCGCGTGTCCGGCGGGGTGGGCGTCAGTTGTTCGAACCAGGTCGACCACGAGGCGATCTCGGCGGGATGGCGCTTCGGTTTCGAGTTGGCCATGACGTACGCGAGGATATCGCTGTCGCTCTTGCCCGCCTTGATCTCGGCGAAAAGGGCGTCGGGATCGAGGCCGGTGAAGGCGAGGAAACGCTGGTCGATCGGGCAGTTGTAGTGGAAGTCGCCCTGCTTGCCGGCGGCCACGGCCCGCGCCTTGTCGATCAGGCGCGGCAATTGCACAAAGCCGCCGAGCCGAACGCGCGGACTGCGCGGCGGGTGCCGGGTGAGATCGGGTGCGCTCAGGTTGAGGGCGCCCGCGGCGTTGGCGGATGGGGAGGCGTAGGCATTCTTGAGGTCGGACATGATGGGATGGGGTGGAAACTATTCAGGGTGGGGGAATCCGGGGACCGGAGTGGCAGGCACAGCCCGGCGCGCAACCGCCAGTCGGGGCCGGGGCGGCGGAGGTCGACAGCTTGCGTTCGCCGACGCCCATCAGGCCGAAGCCACCCGTGACGACGCGCCGGACCGGTTCGCCGGTATCCGGATGGCGCCGCAGCGGCGCGTCCTTCATGCTCTGCACCACCTCGAACCGGCGCGAGGCGCCGCCGGGTTGGGCAGGGATGGTTTCGTAGACGTACGTGGCCACACCGTCATCGAAACAAACCCCGGTCACTTGTCAAAGCGGCCGGGCCTCTACCAGCCCGCCCTGAGCTCCTCCGGGGTGCGTCCCGCTGCGCGCAGCTGGCGCAGGGCGAGGGCATCGTGACGCTTCGCCAGCCGGAAGCCACGGTCGTCGTTCACCAGGGGGCAATGGAAGAACCGTGGCTCCGGCAGCCCCAACGCGCGGTAGAGGAGCAGTTGGCGAAAGGTCGAGCGGACGAGGTCGGCGCCGCGTACCACCTCGGTGATGCCCAGGTCGGCATCGTCGACCACGCAGGCGAGTTGATAGCTGGGCAGGTCATCCCTCCGCCAGACCAGGAAATCGCCAAAATCCGTGCCCGCCACGGCGGTCTGCCGGCCGAGCGCGCCGTCGGTGAAGGACAGCTCCGTTCCGTCGGGCACGCGGAACCGCCAGTTGGTTGATACCTGCCGGCCGAGCGGTGGTCGCGGGGCATCGGGCGTCGGCCGGAACTCGGGGGGGTAGACCGGCTCTTCCGTCTCATCGTGCGGGGCGCCGGCGGCGGCGAGCACGTCGCGCCGCGAGCGATTGCATGGGTAGATCGTGCCGGCGGCATGCAACCGCTCGAGTGCCGCCCGGTACAGCGGAATGCGTTCGCTTTGCGTCACCATCGGTTCCTCCCACTGCAGGCCGAACCACGCCAGGTCCTCGCGCATCGCGGCCACGAATTCCGGCCGGCAGCGGGCCGGGTCGAGATCGTCGTTGCGCAGGAACAGGCGACCGCCGGCGGCGCGGGACCGCTGCTGGGCGGTCCAGAACGTCCGCGCGTGGCCCAGGTGCAGCAGCCCGGTGGGTGAGGGCGCCAGGCGACCGCGGTAACTGTTCGAAAGGATTTTGGCCACGGATTACACTGATGAGCACGGATGACCCTCGAGGCACGGCAGAAATATCAGTGCCAATCCGTGAAATCCGTGGTTACAGATCATTCATGAAGTCCCTGTGCGTCTATTGCTCCTCCAGCGACCGGCTCGAGTCCCGCTATTACGAGGCGGCCGCGCGCGTCGGCGAGGAGATCGGCCGCCGGGGCTGGGCGCTCGTCTATGGCGGGGGCAAGACCGGGTCGATGGGTGCGTTGGCCCGCGGCGTGAAGTCCCGGGGCGGCCGCGTGATCGGCGTCATCCCGGAGTTCATGAAGGCGCGCGAACTGGAGTTCACGGAGGCGGACGAGCTGGTATCGGTGCTCACGATGCGCGAGCGCAAGATGCTCATGGAAACGCGGGCCGATGCGTTCCTGGCGCTGCCCGGCGGGTGGGGCACGCTCGAGGAGTTGCTGGAGATCCTCACGCTGGCGCACCTCGAGGCGCTGCACAAACCCGTCGTCATTTTCAACCAGGACGGTTATTACGACGACCTGCTCCGGCTGTGCGACCGGATCGTGCGCGAGAAATTCATGCACGCCACCATCCGCGGCAAATTCGCCGTCGCGACGACGGTTGAGAGGATTTTTCCCCTGGTCGAGAACTGGACCGACCAGCCGGGCGACGCGAAGTGGTTCCAGACCAGGTAGGCAGTGACGGCGGGGTGCCCTCACCCCGCAGGGCATGTTCAGCGGAGCCGATCGAGCGGGGCGAGGGCACCCCGCCGCCATGCCGCTACCGATATAGCGGGATCAGGTCCTCGGTGCGGGTCCAGCCGGTCTGGCCGCCCTCGAAGCGCAATTGGGTCCAGCCCAGGAAAGTCTTCTCGGCGATGGCGATCGATCCGGCGGAAAGCGGGGAGGATTTCTGCGCGGTATCGGCATCAGTCGGGATGCTGCGCAAGGTGGAGCTGCGCCATACCATCGCGACGGCCGGGTCGGCCAGCAGCCCATAGTTCCGCAAGCTCAGGGTGGCCGCGGCGGCCAGCAACACGGCGAGCAGGCTCGCCGTCAGGGCGAACGGACGGGCCCAGGCGCCGATGCGCTTGTAACCTTGCAGCAGCAGCAGGATCAGCGCGATCGCCAACAGCAGCGCGGCCACGACGATGGCGGCCTGCCATTCGCCCGGCGTGGCGAGGCGCACGAGCTTGAACCGGCCCTCGCCGCGCGACAGGTCGACGAGCAGTGGCGGCGCCATGCCCGAGCGTTGCAGGCCGAGCGCAAGGTCCCAGCGGGTGACGGGCGAACGGGAATCGCGGAGGAAGGCGCTGGTCCAATACGCGGTCGCCTCGGCCCAGCGATCTTGCTGGGCCAGCGCAAGGCCGAGATTGTGGCGGGCCGCCCAATTGCTGGGCGTGGTGGTGGCCGCCTTGCTCCAACCGGCTTCCGCGGCCGCAAAGTCGCCCCGCTGGTAGGCCTCGGCCGCGGCATCGGCCCGGCCCGCCACGGGCGCGAGCGCGACCACCAGGACGGCAAGGAACGGCAGCAGGTTGCGCGCGGCGAAAAGTGAGGACGGAGGCCAGCCTGGAACCCGGACCGCCTTCAGGGCGCCTTCCGCCCGGACCATCCAGTCCGACGGCAGCTGCGATTCCCGGCTGTGGAGGGCGCGGTCGGTCTCCGACCAGAGCTTGGACCAGGCGGGCGCGGCTTCCGGCGAGCGCCGGCTGATGCAGCCATGCACCAACGGAGTTCCCGGCGCCGCGTGGGGTATTTCCCAAAGTGCGGCGACCTGTTGCTGCCAGTCCTTCAGGAGGGCCTGGCGCACCTCGGGCTTGGTGCCGTGGTCGCGGATCGCCGCCAGGGTCGCGGCCAGCTGGGCGCGAGCCTCGCGGCGCCGCCGCTGCGGGTCATTTTGCCGGGAGCGCAACGTCGCCAGCGCCAGCCAGACCGCGAGCACGCAGGCGACCGCGGCCGAGATCGCGACCAGCACGAGCGTGCGCATCGGCAGCGGCGCCGGACCCGTGGCAGGCTCCGGCAGTGGATCCCGCGGCAGGTTCTCGGGCGGGGCCGGGGCGACCGCGGCGGGCAGGCTGGGCACGGGCGCCGTCGCGGCGCCGGGCGGATTCAGCGAGAATTGAACCGGGCCGCTCGCGGTGGTGGTGGCGGGCGCGGCGGGAGCGGCGCCGCCCACGGTGATCGTGACGGGCTCGGTCGCGACCGTCTTGTAGGCACCGGTCTTGGTGTCGAAATAGGTGAAGTGAACGGACGCGAGCCGGTAGCTGCCGGGTTTGGTGGGCACGAGCACCACGTCCTCGCTGAGGGTGCCGTCAAACAGCGAGCCGTCCTTCATCGCGCGCTTGGACTTCGGTTGGACGACCTGGAAATCGTTGGACACCTCCCGTTGCGGGAGTCCATCGATGTCGGGCCAGTTGCCGGTGCCGCTCAGCTCGAGCGTCCAGGTGACGGGCTCGCCGACCGCCGCGGTCGTGGGCACGACCTTGGAGGTGAAGGTGAATTCGCCCACCGCCTTCGAGAAGTCGGCCGGGGCGGGCGGGAGCGGCTTGATGGTGAGGTCGAGCGGATTGGTGGTGAGCTGGCGCTGCTCGACCGTGGCCTGCGAGAAGATGCCGAAGCCGGTCTGGCCCACCATGAGGTTGATCATCTGGCCCGCGGGCTTGATCGAGAACGTGCCCGGCTGCTTGGCGTAGGCCCGGGTTGACTGAGTCGATATCACCCGCCGCTCGCCGCGCACGAGCGTCTCGCTCGGGTCCGGCTTGGTCCAGTCCTCGGCCACGAGCGGCGCCGGCTGCCAGTCGATGTTGGAGGCGAGCGAATGGAAATACCGGCGGACCACGCTGAGGTTGTAGACGACCGGGAAGACCTCGCCGGCCCAGTAGGTGTCCTTGTTGGTGGTGAGCGTGGCGCTGGAAATGTCATCCACCGACAGCCCGGAATTGCCCACGGGGGCATTGCCCACCGTGTAGGTTGCCGCCGCGACCCGCAGGGTGCCCTTGTCCGTCTGCACGGTAAAGGTCGGGATGGAGATGTCGCTGCGCTTGCCCGGCCGGACGGGATACACGTACGAGAACGTCCGGCTGACCTTGAAATTGACGATGCTGGTCTGGCTGCTTTGCGACGGCCGGCCGAAGTCGAGGCCGTCGACCTGCGGGAGGCGCGGCTCGCCATCCGGCTCGCAATCCTCGAACACCAGGGACAGCTCCGAAACCTGGTTGAAGCCCAGCTGTCCGCCCGGCGGGTCCCAGTGGACGGATTGGGCGTTCGCGACCTTGGGGAGGAACCACGATGCGGCCAGCGCGACCAGCAGCGGCATGCCCTTGGTGCGGACGAACCAGGCCGCCAGACGGCGGGCGCAGCGAGACTGCGCCTCTACGGGCAAAAGGAAGATGCGGTGCAATTGGCTGCGCATGTGATGGTCACCAGTCCTTGCCGACCGGCTTGGGCTTTTCCTGCTGGCCCTGGAGGATCTGCTGGAGCTTGGCGGGTGAGTCCTGGTCGCGGACCTGTTCGAGTTTCTGCAGCGGCATGGCAAGTTCCGGGTCCGTGGGTTTCTCGTCGGCCTTGTGGTCCTGCTGGCCGCCGACCTTCTGCGTGCCCGGCTGGGGCGGCTGCTTCCTCGGCTGGGGCTTCTGGTCTTTTTGGTCCTTCATGTCGCCGAAGGCATCCTGCTTTTGTTGCGGCTGCTGTTTTTGCTCGTCCTGCTTCTGCTGGTCGGATTTCTGCTGGTCGGAATTTTGCCGGTTCTGCTGCTGTTGCGGTTGGTTCTTTTGGTCCTGCTTCTGCTGCTGTTGCTGCTTTTGCTCGTCCGGCTTTTTTTGCTCCTGCTTCTTTTCGTCTTTCTTGAGCAGGTCCTGGAGTTCCTGGCGCAGCTTGGGCCAGTCGGCCGCCTTGGCGTCGAGCTTTTCGCCCATGTCGACCGCCTGCAAGGCGTCGCCAATGACCTTTTCCTGCGGTTGCCGCTTCATTTCCTTGAAGCGCTGGCCGTAGGTGACCGTGGCCTGGGCCAGGTCCGAGCAATCCTTGGCGGAAAGCGAATCCTGGGCCGCGAGGCGGGCCACGGTGGTCGAGAGCGGCTTGGCGATCGTGTCGGCGGGGGATTCCTGGGCCCGGGCGGGCAAGGGGCGGCCGAGGACGAGGCCGGCGAGGAAGAACAGGCTCGCGACCGCCGCGGACGCCGGCCGGTTGCCCGGTGCGCGGCGGCCGCGCGGCTTCCCCAGCGGCAGGGCGCGTTCGCGCGGGCGGACGGGGAATTCGGCCCAGTAGCTGATGAGCAGGAGCAGCAGGCCGGGGGCGAGGAACCATTGGAAGCGCTCGATCTTGCGGGCTGTGTTCTTTTCGGCAAAATCGCCCTTGCGGCCGGCCTCGACGGTCTTGTGCAGCAGGCCGGCCAGGTCGACCCACGCGCTGGCGTCGGTGTACGCGCCGCCCGTGACCTGCGCGAGTTCCTGCAGGGTGGAGCTGTTGAGACGCGACAGCACGACCGCGCCGCGCTCGTCCTTCACGAACCCGCCGCTGGCGTCCGGGATGAAGGCGCCCTGGCTCGTGCCGACGCCGAGGCCGATCACGCGAATGCCTTTGGTCTTCAGCGATTCGGTCAAGCCCTTCCAGTCGTCGTCGGTGCTCTCGCCGTCGCTGAGGATGATCAGGTAGCGGTCGGCGGTTGACGTGCCGAAGGCCTGGATCGCGGTCTCGAGCATCGCCTTGTAGTTGGTTCCGCCCTCGGGCAGGTAATCCGGCGTCATGGCGGGGAGGAACTCGCGCAGGATCTCGTAATCGGAACTCAGCGGGCTCTGGAGAAACGCCGTGCCGGCGAACAGCACCAGCCCGACGCGCTCGCCCTTCAGGCCGTCGAGCAGCGACTGGATGAGGAGCTTGCTGCGGTCGAGCCGCGAGGGCTTCACATCCTGGGCCAGCATGGATTTCGAAAGGTCGACGGCGATGAGCACCTCGCGCGACTGGTCGAAGACCTTTTCCTCGACGACCCCCCACTGGGGGCGCGCCAGGGCGATGATGCAGCAGGCGAGCCCGAACCACAGCCAGATGCGCGGGCGAGTCTCGGCGGTGGTGTGCTGGACGCCGACCGACACGTCGAAGGCGCCGGCCCAGGCCCGGGCGATCTTCGGGAAGTTCGTCGCGCCGCGCGCGGTGTGCCGGGCGAGTTCCCAGGAAAACAGGAGCACGAGAGGCGCGAGCAGCCAGAGGAGATGTGGTTCGTGGAAGCTCATGCGGCGGGCTTCCGCGGCAGGGCGGCGAGTCCCTTCGCCGCCGGATCTTCGGCGCGGGGCGCAGTCCGCGCCCGGCCACGCCGCGGCCATTGCGGCGGCAGGGCCAGCAGGGCGCCGAGGAAAAGCAGGACGGCGCCGGGGATGGCGAACCAATGGAACAGCTCCGTCGTGAGCAGGTAGGACTTGGCCTGGAATTCGATCTTCTTTGCCTGGTCGATCGCGGCAAAGGTCTTCTCGATGGTGTCGGAATCGACCGCGCGGAAGAACTTGGCGCCGGTCTCGTCGGCGATCCGGATCAGCGCGCCTTCATCGAGATCGGACAGGCGCCGGCTGTAGCCGACCTTGTTGCCATTGTCGTCGAACGCCGGCATGAGCACGAGGCCTTCGCGGCCGACGCCGATCGTGTACACCGGGATGCCGCGGGATTTGGCGATCTCGGTCGCCTGGTCCGGCGTGAGCAGGCCGCGGTTGTTGGCGCCGTCCGTCAGGAGGACGACGAAGGCGCCCTTGCGCTTGTTGCCTTCCTCGCGCCCGGCTTGTTCGAGACGGGTCAACGCGACGCCGAGGCCGTCGCCGATCGCGGTGCCGTCCTCGATCATGCCGATCTTCAGCCGGGCGATCTGGCGGCCGAGCCATTCATGGTCGAAGGTGAGCGGGGCCAGCGTGTAGGCCCGGCCGGCGAACACGACGATGCCGATGCGGTCGCTGGTCCGGCGGTTGATGAAGGCCTGGATGACGGGCTTGATCGCCTGCAGGCGGTTGATGCGCTCGTTGTCCCGCTCGTAGTCCTCGGCCAGCATCGAGCCGGATAGGTCGATGGCGAGCATCAGGTCGTAGCCTTGCTGCTTCACCTCGCGCCTGTCCTCGACGTACTGGGGCCGCGCCAAGGCGACGATCAGCAGCACCAGTCCGGTCATCGCCAGCGCGGCGGGCCAGCGTGACGTCGGGATCAGCGACGGCCGGTGCCAGGCGGCGGTGAACGGCACGATCAGCACCGGGGCTCCCCGGCGGCCGCGAATCCAGATCACCAGCGGCACCAGCAGCAGCGCGAGCAGCCAGAGCGGATCGTGGAAAGTGTAGTCGCCGCCCAGGGCGGCGAAGTGCGAAGTGACAAGTGGCAAGTGCCAGGAGATGGAGCCGATCGAGAGCATGCTGCTTATTGCTTGTTACTCGTCACTTGTTACCTGGAACTTTGGGCTCACCGACGCCGGCCCGCGGCCATGCGGGCGTGGAAGAAGCGCACGAGCGCATCGAGCCGCTCCTCATCCGTGCGCACCACGAGCCGGCTCAGCGGCGCGGGGAAGAGCTCGCGGAACGACCGTTCGCGGAGCTGCACCCACTCGGCGTGGGCGGCGCGCTGCGCCGTGGAGGTGCCATTGAGCGTCACGAGCCGGCCGCCCACGGGATCATAGGTCGTGAGCGTGCGCTCAAACGGCAGCTCGCGCTCCCACGGATCGTCCACGCGAAACCCCATGGTCTGGTAACGGCGCGTGAGCACCGACCAGCCCTCCGGATCGGTGCGCGGCGGAAAATCACCCAGCCAGATCAGGATGCTGTGGCGCGGCGCGGCGCGGGCCAGCAGGCGCCAGGGAATGAAATTGGCCGTGGAGGGCGGCACGGCTTCGAGTTCCGGCGGCGGCTGGCCGAGCAGCGTGGCCGCGAGGTGCAGGATCTGGCCGCGACCGCGGACCGGTTCCTTGAGTTGATACCCGCCGGGTGCGGCGTGGAGAAACCCGACGCGATCGCGGTTGACGGCGCCGAGCATCATGACGAGCCCGGCGAGTTCCATGAGGGCCTCGCGCTTGGATTGGGCGCCGGAGCCGAACTGCAGGCTGACGCTGTCCTCGAACACGAGGAGTAGCGAAACCTCGCGTTCCTCGATGAATTTCTTGCGGTAAGGCTCGCCGAGGCGGGCGGTGACGTTCCAGTCGATGTCGCGGATGTCGTCACCGAAGGTGTATTTGACGACCTGGTCGAACTCCATGCCGCGGCCACGGAAGGCCGAGCGATACTCGCCACTCAGCACGTTCTCGACCGCGTGGCGCACCCGCCATTCCAGCTGGCGCAGCAGCGCGAGCTGGGAGGTGACGAGGGACGTGTGCTCTTGGAGGGTTGCCATGGCGCCCTAGGCTCCAATTGCCAAGGTCCAGATCCCAGACAGATTCGAACGGCCAAGATCCCAAGGAAGCCGGACCGCCGTCCTGGAGCACTTCGTCATTGGAGTTTCTGTGGAGTTTGAGATTTGGCGTTTGGAATTTCCGGGCATCAGACCTTGCCCGGCACTTGGGTGCGGATGAGGACCTGGTCGAGAATCTTGTCGGAGCTCAGGCCCTCGGCCTCGGCTTCGTAGGTGAGGCCGACGCGATGACGGAGCGCATCGTGGAAGACCTCCTGCACGAGCGCGGGCGAGACGTAGTCGCTGCCGCGGAGCCAGGCGAGCGCCCGGCCGGCCTGGAAGAGGGCGAGCGAGGCGCGCGGCGAGGCGCCGAAGTTGAGCAGGCGCTTGGCGCCGCCGGTGGAGCTCTCGGACTGGGCGGCGAGGTCGCGCGAGCTGCGGACCAGGGCCAGGATGTAGGCCTGGACGGCCGGCGAGACGTGGATCGTGTCGACCTGGGTGCGCAGGCTGAGGAGTTCCTCGCCGCTCGAGACAGCCGCCACCTCGGGCTGGCGCGTGACCTGGCCCCACATGTCCATCATCTGCGCCTCCTCCTGCGCGCTCGGGTAGTCGACCAGCAGCTTGAAAAGGAAGCGGTCGGTCTGCGCCTCGGGCAGGGGATAGGTGCCTTCCTGCTCGACGGGGTTCTGGGTGGCCATGACGAAGAACGGGCTCGGCAGCCGGTGCGAATGGCCGCCGATGGTGACCTGCCGTTCCTGCATGGCCTCGAGGAGGGCGGACTGGACCTTGGCGGGGGCGCGGTTGATTTCGTCCGCCAGCACGAGGTTGGCGAAGATGGGCCCCTTGTGGGTGGTGAACCCGCCGTCCTTCGGGGAGAAAATCATGGTGCCCACGACATCGCTCGGCAGGAGGTCGGGCGTGAACTGGATGCGCTCGAATTGGACGCCCAAGGCGGCGCCGAGGGACTTGATGAGCAGGGTCTTGGCCAGCCCGGGCATGCCTTCGAGCAGCACATGGCCATTGGCCAGCAGCGCGACGAGCATCCGCTCGACGACGGCATCCTGGCCGATGACAGCCTTGCCGATTTCAGTGCGAAGTTTCTGGGACCAGGAGGGACCGGTGATCATGGGGAAAGAAGGAGCCCCAAAGTAAGGGCGGACAAGTGCCGAGGGGCAAGCCGCATGCAAAAGGCCGGCCCGCCCTTGGGATGGGGGTTTGTTTGACTGCGGAAAGCCCGGTAGGTTTCACTCGGACGGGCAAAAACATGGCTGATTTCCCGGACATCCTTGGAGCGCCGCTGCGGGCGCGTTTTGTCTCGCTGGGCGTGCGTCC
>DATJES010000032.1:0-101170 GCA_035496355.1 Lacunisphaera sp.
GCCGCCTCCGGCCAGATCTACCTCAATGCCGATCGCGCGGTGCAGGCGGCCGACAAGGGCGAGCAGGTGCTGCTCGTCCGCATCGAGACGTCACCCGAGGATCTGCGCGGCATGATCGCCGCCGAAGGCATCCTCACCGCCCGTGGCGGGGTCAGCTCCCACGCCGCTCTCGTCGCCCGCCAGATGGGCAAGGTCTGCGTGTGCGGCGCCGCCGCCGTCAACATCGACTACGACAAGAAGGTCGCGACCATCGCCGGCCAGAACTTCGCCGAGGGGGACTTCCTCTCGATCGACGGCACCAGTGGCACCGTTTACGCGGGCCAGATCCCCACCGCCCCCTCCGAAATCATCGCCGGCCTCGTCAACAACGATGCCGCCGCGAAGGCCACGGAGAAGTTCAAGAGCTACACCCAGCTCATGAAATGGTGCGGCCAGGTCTCGCGCCTCTCCGTCCGCACCAATGCCGACACGCCCGAGCAGACCGCTCAAGCCGTCGCGTTCGGCGCCGTTGGCATCGGCCTCACCCGCACAGAACACATGTTCTTCGAGGGCGATCGCATCGACGCGATGCGCGAGATGATTCTCGCCGATAACCTCAGCGAACGCGAAAAAGCGCTCGCGAAGTTGCTTCCCTATCAGCGCGACGACTTCTACGGAATCTTCAAAGCCCTCAAAGGCTTGCCCGCGACGATCCGTTTCCTCGATCCGCCCTTGCATGAATTCCTCCCGAACTCGGCGGAACAACAAGCCGCCCTCGCCGCGAAACTCGGCATCGACGTCAAGAAGATCGAGCACCGCGTGCACGAACTCCACGAGTTCAACCCGATGCTTGGTTTCCGCGGCTGCCGTCTCGGCATCGGCTACCCCGAGATCTCGGCGATGCAGGCGCGCGCCGTGCTCGAGGCTGCCGCCGACGCGAACAAGGCCGGCTTCAAGGCCAAGCCCGAGATCATGATCCCGCTCGTCGGTTTCAAGAAGGAACTCGATCTCCAGACCGCGCTCGTGCACCGCGTCGCTGCGGATGTGCAGAAGGAAAAGAAAGTGAAGATCAACTACACCGTCGGCACGATGATCGAGATTCCGCGCGGCGCGCTCACTGCCGACGAAATCGCCAAGACCGCCGAATTCTTCAGCTTCGGCGCCAACGATCTCACGCAGACCACGCTCGGCATGTCGCGCGACGACTCCGGCTCGTTCCTCGGCGCCTACCAGGAGGCCGAGATCTTCAAGAAGAACCCGTTCGCCTCGGTCGACCAGACCGGCACGGGCCAGCTCATGAAGATCGCGATCGAGAAGGGCCGGCAGACCCGCCCCGGCATCAAGCTCGGCATCTGCGGCGAGCACGGCGGCGACCCGGACTCCGTCAAGTTCTGCCACAAGATCGGCCTGACGTACGTGTCCTGCTCGCCCTACCGCGTGCCGGTCGCCCGTCTCGCCGCCGCCCAGGCCGCCATCGCCGACGCAAAGAAGTAAGTCTTGTAGGAGCGGCTTTATGCCGCGATCCCTTCCCAGCCCCGGCCTCACCGCCGGGGCTTTTTATTGCTCGGGTCAGACAAATCAAACGACCCGTGACGCTCCCAAGGACATCTTCACACTTCCATGAGACTCCTGCGCCCCCTGTTCGCGGCCGCCCTGTCCGCCGCCTTCGCCCTGTCTGTTTCCGCCGCCGAGAGCGCCACGCCGGCAGGCAACTGGCAATGGACCGCCACCACCCCGCAAGGCCCGTTCGAGGTCACAGCCCGTTTCGACTACAAGGATGGCGCGCTGACCGGCAGCGTCACCGTCCCGGGCAACGAAGCCCCGCTCTCCGCCGCCAGCTACAAGGACGGTGTGATCGCCTTCACCGTAATCCGCGAGATGCACGGGATGCAGTTCGAAATCAGATACTCCGGCAAGCTCGAGGGCGACACCATCACGGGCACGATCGACCGACCATCTCCCGGCGGCGATCGCGAACAGATCGAGTGGAAGGCCAGCCGCGCGAAGTAGGCGCAGGCCCGCCTCCAGCCTGCATTGCGCCCCTGTAGGGCGGGGTCTCCGAACCCCGCCAAGGAGAGATCGCTGAACTGTCGTGGCGGGGTTCGGAGACCCCGCCCTACAACCCAAATTCGAAGCCGATATTCTATTTGGTCCCGCGCGTCCGCCAGAGCTGCCACCCGGTCAGGACCACTGGCATCACCCAGCCGAGCAGCCCGGCCCAGAGGAGCACCCAGGCCGATGCCTTGGTGAACCGGTAGAACCATGGCGCCTCACAAAACGCACGGGCCGCCGTCTCGCCGGCACCGGCAGCGAACTTGGCGCTCAAGGCGGCGGCGAATGGGGCGCTGGGCATGATTCCCTTGGCCGCGAGGAGACCGAAGGTCGCCAGCCCCTGGCTCCACAACCCCGCGGCCGCAAAACCGAGTGCCGCCGCGCCGATGGCCGCCACGCTGACGCTGATCACGCCGACGCCAACGATGCCCATGCTGACCGGCGCCACGGCGAAAGGACCAAAGGCAAACAGCCCGCCGACCGCGCGCCGGTCGCTGATCGCAATCCAGCCTTTCACCACTGGCGCAGGCCCGGTCGGCTTGGAGCCGAGCCGGATATGGTAGAGCGGCAGCCCGAGGAGCCGGGTCGCGCTGCGTTGCTCGAACCCGCGGTGCTTCACGACGCCATCGGGCATTACGCCCTGCAGCCGGTTGACGCGGCACTTCGCGCGGAACGACATCCAGATGCCGGCGACCGCGCAGAGGCCAACCAACACGACGGCCCACCACGAATGTGCCAGCGGCGCGACACTCGGCACCACCATGAAGCCTACGATGAACAAACCGATTCCGGCATTCGCCAGCAAATAGGCCTTGGCCGCCTCGCGCCGTGCCGCCTCATCCGGCTGGGCGGCGTTGCGTTCGCTGAACTTGATGTAGTCTTCCACGCCTTGCAGCAACGCCGGCAGCAACGCGACGGCCGACAGGAATTTGAAGACCACCCCGCCCTTCGCCACCGCGCTGCCGATCGTGCCGGCCGAGGCCAGGCTCTTGGCCGCCGCGCCGCTCGCGCCCAGCGTCGTCTCGGCGACGGTGGGTACCAGCACCGGAAGCGACAGAATCACAGTCCCGGCGAATGCCGGCGTGGGCGCGCTGCGCTCGAGCGTCTCCTCGACGAGCTTTGCCATGCGTTCCGTCAGCATGGTCCGGCCGCGGGCGAGCCGCTGCCGCGCCGTTTCCTCCGAAATATCGAGCGCCGCGGCGACCGCGGCGGCTGACCGGCCCTCGCGATAAAAAAGCACCATCGGCTCGCGATAAGTTTCAGGCAGGTGCTCGAGCGCGTTCCACATGAGCGCCGCTTCGTCGGCGTGGACGGCCTCTTCGCGCGGCGTGGCGGTGTCGGCCGGCGTCTCGGGTGAGAGCGGTTCGGCCCGGGCGGTCGGCATGCGCGCCGCGCTTCGCCGCGAGTTCGCAATGGTGTTCCGCGCGATGCCCGCGAGCCAGCCGCGGAGCTTCGCGGGCTCGCGGAGTTGCGCCAGTTGCTTCCACGCCGCAAGAAAGACCTCCTGCGCCAGGTCCTCGCTGCGCGCGAGGTCGCCGCAGGCGCTGTAGGCCAGCGCGCAAACCATGCCCTGGTGGCGTTCGACGATCTGGCGAAACGCGGCTGGGTCGCCGGTGAGGTGGCGTTCGACCAGCCGGACGTCATCGAGGGGCGAAGAGTGCAGGAAAGTATTCATGTTCACCCATCAAGTGGGCGGCAAGCCCGCGGGCGTGACAGGAAATATTCGTTGGGGTCGTAGTCGGTTGTAGGGTTGCGCCTTGGCGCGACCTCGAACGTCCCTTGATGAAACGATGGTCGTCGCAAACGACGACCCTACAAAGGCGTTCGAGGAAGAGATTCATCAGTGAACGGTCCGGCGGACCTTCGACTTGCGCGGGGTGCCGGCCCGCGATTCATTGGCCTGCGCTCCCACACCCCCGAGCTTCCGTGAATCGCTTCCGCTTCCCCCTCGCCTGCCTGGCGGCCTTCGCCGGGGTTGGCGTTGCCTGTGCCGGAGCCGAACCGCCCGCCGCGCCGCGCGAGATTCCCGTGCCGCCGATCGCGACGCCGCTGGGCACGCTGCCGAGAGCCGCCGACTTGCCCGATCATCCCACGATGCCCGATCCGCTCCTGATGAACGACGGCACACGCGTCACGTCGCCGGAACAATGGGCGCAACGGCGGAAGGAAATCCGGCGCATCCTGGAGTACTACGCCGTTGGCGCGCTGCCGCCTCCACCCGGCAACGTGACGGGTCGCGTGGTCAGCGCGCAGACGGTCATGGGCGGCACGGCGAACTATCGCCTCGTGCACCTGACGTTCGGGCCCGGCGAAAAGCTTTTTTTGGACATCGGCATCTACACTCCGGCGACCGGCGGCCCGTTCCCCGCGGTCATCATGCCGTCGGGCACGCCGCCCGGCGCCACGCCCCTGCCCCGCCTGCCGCCCGGCCCGGGCCAGGGTCACGGCGTCGATGCGCTCCTCACGGTGGGACCCGGCCCCGCTCCCGGCACGTCGCCCGATGCCGCCGTCGACGCCGCCGGCGGCACGCCGGCGTCGGAGACGACCCGCCGACCCGGCCCCGACGAGGCGGACAGGGCGGCCGCCCGCGCGCGGTATGCGCTCGAACGGGGCTATGCCTACGTGATGTTCAATCACAACGACTGCGGCGAGGACACCACGCTGCGCAACCCGGACGGCAGCTGGGCGTATCGCACCACGCGTTTCGGCCCCGCCTATCCCGGTTACGACTGGGGCCTGCTGGGCGTCTGGGCCTGGGGCGCGTCGCGCATCGTCGATTATCTCGAGACCGATCCGTCGATCGACGCGAAGTGCCTGATCATCTCCGGCGTTTCGCGCACGGGCAAGGCCGCGCTCGTGGCCGGCGCGTTCGATGACCGCATCGCCGTGACGGCGCCCGTGGTCAGCGGCGGCGGGGGCGTGGGCGCGTACCGTTTCAGCGGCGAGGGCCGCGGCGGCAAGGAGGGCCTCGACGTCATGGTGAAGAAATACCCGAACTGGTTCTCGCCGCACCTCCGTGAATTCGGCGGTCATACCGACCGGCTGCCGTTCGACGAGGACTGGTTCATCGCCCTGATCGCACCGCGCGGCTTCCTCGCGCTTGAGGGCACGTCCGACCCGGTGTCGCTCGAGCAGGCGGTGCGCGCCTCCGTCGCCGGCGCGAGCCCGGTCTTCGACCTGCTCGGCGTGCCGCATCGCGTGGGCGTCAACTATGCCGACCATGGCCATACCTTGACGCCCGCCGACTGGACCGCGGTGCTCGACTTCACCGACCAGCAGTTTCGCGGCCGCAAGGTCGATCGCCGTTTTGACCGGTTTCCGTCCGATCCCCGCTGACTTCAATGAAAAGACTCCTTTCGCTCCTCTGCCTGCCGCTCGTCGTGTTCGGTGCGACCGGCGACCAACCGCCGCAGGATAAGTCGCCCGCCGAAACGGCCCACGAGATCGCGACGGCCATGAATCTCGCCCAAGTCCAGGCCGCGGCCTATTCCAGTGCCACCTCCCGTCCGATAACCTCGGTCGCGGCCACGGCGCCGGCGGACACCCCGCCGCTCCTCACGGCGTCCGCGCCCGGCACCCGTGCCGCCTACAATGTCCGCGACTACGGCGCGCAGGGAAATGGCATCAACAAGGACACCGTCGCCATCCAACAGGCGATCGACGCGTGCGCCGGCGCGGGTGGCGGCGAGGTCTTCCTCCCGGCGGGCGACTATCTGAGCGGCAGTCTCGACCTGAAATCCTACGTCACCCTGCGCCTCGACCGCGAAGCCACCCTCCTGGGCAGCCCGGATCTCGAGGACTATCCGCTCATCCAGGCGCGCTGGGAGGGCCACATGGTGCCGGCCCACCGCGCGCTGGTCTCCGCCAGCAATGCCACGAACATCGCCATCATCGGCCTCGGCCGCATCGCCGGCGATCCCACGCTCGGCGGCCGGCAGATGCCGCGCCGCCCGTGCGTGATCGAGCCGATCGAGTGCACCGGCGTGCACCTCGAGGACATCACCGTCACCCAGGCTCGGATGTGGACGATCCACCCGACATTCTCGGACGACATCCTGGTCAAGAACGTCACGATTCGCAGCACCGGCGGCAACAGCGACGGCATCGATGTCGATTCGTGCCGGCACGTGCGGATCGAGGGCTGCGACATCGAATCCGGTGACGACTGCATCGCCATCAAGTCCGGTCGCGGCCAGGAAGGCCAGCGGATGGCCCGGCCGACTGAGGATGTGCTCATCCGCGACTGCGGCTTCGCCGACGACAACTTCGCGTGCATCGGCATCGGCAGCGAAACCTCGGGCGGCATTCGCGGCGTGCACATCGAGAACTGCCGTTTCCGTTACGCCAAGACCTACGCCATCTACATCAAGAGCCGGCCCGGTCGCGGGGCCACGATCGAGGACATTTTCGCCGAACATCTCGACGTGCACACGGCGCCCGGCGGCTTCCTGCGGATCAATCTCCTCAACAGCGGCCTGCCGGATGCCGAACCCGTCCCGGGCGAGGCCGGCATTCCCGCGGCCAGGAATCTCCACTTCACCAACGTGCTGGTCGACTGCGGCACGCTCGTCGACGCCGCCTCGATCCCGGGCGAGAAGCCGCTCGACGGTCTCGAGCTCGCGCACGTCACGGGTCACGCCACCCGCGGCATCGCGCTCGCAAACATGGTCAACGTTGCATTGGCGGACATCCAAGTCACGGGCCTCGAGGGCCCCCTCGTCGCCACCCGCAACGTCAGCGGCACCGGCCTCGAGCAGGCGACCGCCTACAAGGAACGCGTCGTCCTGTGGAACGGCCGGAACCTCGACGGCTGGCACGTGTTCCTCGACAATCCCGTGGTGCTTCCCTCTTCCACCTGGAGCGCGAGCGACGGCGTGTTGCACCTGGACACCCCGGAAAAGGGTTACCTGCGCACCGAAAGGGAATTCTCCAACTACCACCTGCACGTCGAGTGGCGCTGGCCTTCAGCCCATGCTCCCGCCAACAGCAACAGCGGCGTGCTCGTTCACGTGCACGGGCCCGACACCCTCTGGCCGCTGGGCCTCGACATCCCCGCGGCCCCGTTGGAAAACAACCGGAAGCGCGCAGCGAAACTTGCCGCGTCCTCCGAGAAGCCGCCCGGCGAATGGAACACGTATGAAATCTTCTGCCGCGGCGATACGATCGAATGCTTCGTCAACGGCGTTCGCCAGAACCGCGTCACCAACCTGCCCGTCGCCGCCGGCGCGATCGCCCTGCAGCTCGAAGGTTTCCCGATCGAATTCCGGAGCGTCTGGCTGGAGGAATTGTGATGAGGGCATGCCAGTCTTGGTGGCGGGCCCGTTTCCCGACGGGCCGCGGTCGGCCGGGAGGCCGGCCCTCCCGGTTCATTTCGCTGTTGGGCCTGCTTCTGCCTGCCTTGCCCCTGCTGGCCCAGCCCACCGTCAAGCTCGGCGACGACGACAAACTCGCCTATCGCGCCGACGACTTGGGCAATCGCATCATCGACTTCTCGACCGCCGGCTACGGCGGCGGCGGCGAGCCCATTCCCACGGTCCCCGTGAAGATAGTCGTGGCGCCCGATGGCCGGCACGACCGCGAACGGATCCAGGCGGCGTTGGACCTCGTGGCCGCGATGCCGCGCGGTCCCGACGGCTTTCGCGGCGCGGTCCTGCTCCAGCCCGGCCAATGGCTCATTGATACGCAGATCAAGCTGAACGCCAGCGGCGTGGTCTTGCGCGGCGCGGGCGACGGCGAGGACGGCACAATCCTTGTCGCCGCCGGCACGTCGCGCCGGACCCTGATCGAAATCGGCGGCCGCGGCGAACGCACAGAGGTCGCCGGCTCGCGTCGCCCGGTGGCGGATGCGTACGTCCCGGTGGGCGCCACCAGCCTCAACCTCGCGAACACCACCGGCCTCTCCGCCGGCGACCGGATCGTCGTCGAGCGCCCGAGCACCGCCGCATGGGTCGCGCTGCTCGGCATGGATCTCTTCCCCGGCTGGCGCGCCGACCAGCGCCTGCACTGGAAACCCGGATCGCGCGATATCCGCTGGGACCGCGTCGTCACCGCGGTCGACGGCAACCGCATCACCCTCGACGCGCCGCTGACCACGGCGCTCGACGCCAAGTACGGCGGCGGCTCGGTTTGGCGCTACGAGTTTCCCGGCCGGATCGACCACGTCGGCATCGAAAACCTCCGCTGTGTCTCGCCCCACCGGGCCGGCATCCAGGACGAGGAGCATGCCTGGTGCTGCGTGGCGCTCGACCAGGTGGAGAACGCCTGGGTCCGCCGGCTCGTCGCGCGGCATTTCGTGAGCTACGTGGTCGAGGTCCAGGCCGACGCCCGGGCCGTGACGATCGAGGACTGCGCGGCGGAGTATCCCGTTTCGGAGGTGGCGAACTACCGCCGTCGCGTCTTCTCGCTCGGCGGCCAGCTCGGGCTCGTGCAACGGTGCACCAGCATCTGGGGTCGGCGTGATTTCACGACCGGGTTCACCGCCGCCGGGCCGAATGTCTTCCTCGATTGCACCGGACGCGAGGCGGTCGACTGGAGCGGTCCGGCCGAGAGCTGGGCTTCCGGCGTGCTCTACGACCGCGTGGTCATCCGGGGGAACGCTCTCCGGCTCCTGAACCGCGACGTCGACAACCAGGGCACCGGCTGGACCGCCGCCAATTGCGTGCTCTGGAATTGCGAAGCCACCGACCTGCAGCTCGACCAGCCGCCCGGGGCGACCAACCTCGCCTTCGGCTGCCGCGGCGACGTGGCCAACGATTCGTTGCCGCGGACCAAGGACGACACCGCCTTGCGCGACATCGGGCGCGGCGGGCCGGTCGCACCCGCGAGCCTCTATCGCGCGCAGCTCGCCGCGCGCAAGGGAATCGCGGCGCTTGCCGCGCTGGATCCCGGCGCCATCAGCCGCGAGACCGCGGGCGCGCGCGCGCTGACCGCCGCCGACGTCGACGCCTTCATCGCCGCCGAAGCCGCGCGGCGCACGGCCCTCGGATCGCACCCGCTGAAAGTCGAGCACGCCGAGTTCACGATCGACGGCCAGCCGGCGTGGACGGAGGAGATCAACTATTCCTGGTTCCAAGGCCAGATGCCGCCCGCCCTCGCCCGCGCCTTTGGCCCGGCGCTCACGCGCTTCGCGCCGGGCGAAACCGGCGTCGGTCTGACCGATGATCTCGCCGAGCTCGCCGCGACCCTGCCGCCGCGCTCGGCCTTCTACCAGCACTATGGCCTCTGGTACGAGCGCCGCCGCGTGAACCACAATTTCTACGGCGCGCCCGAGCACAAGGATGGCAACGTCTGGGGCCCCTTCATGGAAATGCCGTGGGCGCGCAGCGGCCAGGGCAAGGACTGGGACGGGATGAGCAGGTACGACCTGACGCAGTTCAACCCGTGGTATTTTTCGCGCCTGAAGGAATTCGCCGCCCTGTGCGAGCAACGCGGACTGATCCTCTACAACCATTTCTATTTCCAGCACGCGCTCCAGGAAACCCGGGCGCATTATGTCGACTTCCCCTGGCGGCCGGTGAATTGCCTCCAGGACACCGGCCTGCCCGATGAAAATCCGGCGGCGAGCACCTTCTACGACGTGAGCAACCCGGTGCGCCGCGACCTGCACCGCCGCTACATCCGGCACACGCTCGACGAACTCGGCGACGGCACCAACGTCGTCTTCGGGATCGATCGCGAATACTCCGGTCCGTTGTCCTTCGTCCAATTCTGGCTCGATACCATCGCCGGGTGGCAGGCCGAGCACCACCGTCGGGTGACCATCTGCCTGGAGGTCCCGCGCGACGAGATGGACGCCATCCTCGACGATCCCGTGCGGGGCCCGCTCATCACCGCGATCGACTTTCACCACTGGTTCTACCGGCCCGACGGGTCGCTCTACACGATCCAGGGCGGCATCAACAAGGCGCCCCGCGAGCAGTCGATCGCCATCGTGTCGGAGGCCGACCTCGCGCGACTGCGCGCGGCCAATACAAATCCGATCTGGGCGGGCGGCGGCATCGTCAACTCCCCCGCCTTCCAACAGCTCAGCTCGCAGATTCGTCGCGGATCGCCCGCCATGCGCTACCGCGCGTTGCGCGAATATCGCGACAGCCACCCCCACCTCGTCATCCTCCGCAAGCCCGACGATTTCCCCGCGCTCACTGCCGCCATCGAAAAAGCCATTCCGGCGACCGAACGCGCCGCCACGCGCCCGGCGGCGCTCGTGCGCAACCACCCGGAATCGAGCTGGTGCCTGGCCGCACCCGGAAAGGCCTACCTCGTCTATGCAATGGCGGGCGCACCGGTGGAACTCGACCTGTCGGCCGATGCCGGCGCGTTCGCCGTCACGTGGGTCGGCGAATCCGGCCCGCGCCCGCCGGGCGCCACCCTCGACGCCGGCCGCGTCGTCACGCTCGCACCACCCGCCGACCTGGCCGGCCGACCGTGCGTCGCGTGGCTGACACGCCGGCCGCAATGAAGCCGGCGCCCGGCGTGGCGCGCCACGTTGGGCCGGCGCTTGCGCCGACCTTGCGTAAAGGCTCGCTCCCGCGCAGAAGCCGGACCCGGCAGCACCGCGTCCTTCCGACCGAGCGACCCGCCCGCACCCCCCGGTCAATAGAAGCGCAGGCTTTGGCAAGATTGGCGGGGACGCTTCCCGGGGAAAGGCGCACTGTCGCAGGCATGACCCCTACCCCTGTCCGTGACCGCACGGCGTGGCTGCAAGGCGGCGACGCTGTTTGTCTGCAACCCCCGCCGCTGGTGCACCGGACCTGGCGCCTGGTCCTGCTGGGACCCCCGGGGGTCGGCAAGGGCACGCAAGCCGAGCTGCTGTCGCGTGCGCTGGGCGCCTGCCCGCTCTCCACCGGCGATGTGTTTCGCGCCGCGAAGGACCGCGAGCTCGAGCCCGGTTCCGCCATGGCGCGGGCCCGCGTGCACATGGTCCGCGGCGAGCTCGTGCCGGATGCCATCGTGGTCGACCTCGTCCGCGAGCGCTGCCGGTGCCTGCACTGCAACGGTGGCTTCATGCTCGACGGCTTTCCGCGCACCCGCGCGCAGGCGCTGATGATCGACGAGCTGCTCGCGGCCGAGCACATCCGGCTCGACGCGGTAGTCTGCTTCGACCTGCCCGAGGGCGAGATCCTGGGGCGCATCACGGGCCGGCGGGTCTGCCCGCAATGTAAGGCCGTGTTCCATGTCGCTTCGCGCCCGCCGAAGCGCGACGGGGTTTGCGATGCCTGCGGCGCCGCGCTCGTGCAGCGCGCCGACGACCGGCCCGAGGCCGTGAAGGTGCGCCTCGAGGCCTATACCGCCGACACCGAGCCGCTCATCCAGCATTACGCCGCCAAGAACCTGCTCGTCCGCATCGACGCCGCCCGGCGGCCGGACGAAGTGTTCGCGCGCACGCTCGACGCCCTGGCCGCCCTCGTCGTCCCGGCCTGAGTCCCTTTCAACTCCCGGCGCGCAAGCGCCGTCTTATCGCCATGCTCGCCGCCGCAGAACAGGGCCGCACGCTCGCGCAGAAGCGTTACGACTCGCTGGTCCCCAAGCTGCGCGCGCGGCTGTTGCAGGCGCATTTTGCGCTGCGCAGCCGGAAATTCCCCGTGGTCGTGATCGTTTCCGGCGCCGACGGCGCCGGCAAAGGCGACCTGGTCCACCGCCTCAACGAGTGGCTCGATCCCCGCGGCGTGGCGACGCACGCCTTCTGGGCGCCGAGCGACGAGGAGCGGGAGCGCCCGTCCTACTGGCGCTTCTGGCGCGCCCTGCCCGGCCGCGGCCGCATTGGCATCTTCTTCGGCTCGTGGTACACCGAGCCGATCATTCGCCGCGTGCTGGGCCACCTCAAGCGCCGGCGCTTCGAAAGCGAGCTCGACCGCATCGTCGCCTTCGAGCGGATGCTGGCCGCGGATGGCGCGCTGTTCGTGAAGCTCTGGCTGCACCTCCCGAAGGCGGCGCAGAAGAAGCGGCTCAAGAAGCTCGAGCGCGACGGCCGCATCGCCCCGGACGACTGGAAGCACTACAAGCTCTACAATCGATTCACCAAGGTCTCCGACCGCGCCTTGCGGCACACCGACAGCCCGGCCGCCGCCTGGCACGTGGTCGACGCCACGGATCGCCGGCATCGCGATTACACCGTCGGCCGGATCCTGCTGGACGAGCTCACGCGCCGGCTGAAGGAGGATGCGAGCAAGCCCGTGAAAACCACGGTGCCGCGCGCGGTGCCCGCGCGCCGGCAGCCGCCTTCCGCGCTCGGGCGCGTCGACCTGGGCCAGGCGCTCGGCGCCGAGGACTATGCGCGCGCGCTCGATAGCTGGCAGGGCAAGCTGAGCAAGCTGGCCTGGGCCGCGCACCAACAGCAGCGCTCGATGGTCATGGTGTTCGAGGGCTGGGACGCCGCCGGCAAGGGCAGCGCCATCCGGCGGGTCACGCAGGCCATCGACCCGCGGCTCTATCGCGTGGTGGGCATCGCCGCGCCGACCGACGAGGAGCGGGCGCAGCACTACCTGTGGCGCTTCTGGCGCCACCTGCCGCGCGCGGGCTTCTCGACCATCTTCGACCGCTCGTGGTATGGCCGCGTGCTGGTCGAGCGGGTCGAGGGCTTCGCCCCGCCGGCCGACTGGGGCCGCGCCTACGACGAGATCAACGAGTTCGAGGCGCAGATGTCGGACCATGGCATCATCGTGAGCAAATTCTGGGTCCACATCAGCCCGGAGGAACAGTTGAAGCGGTTCCAGGAACGGCAGCGCGTCGACTACAAGCAGTACAAGATCACCGACGAGGACTGGCGCAACCGCGACAAATGGCCGGCCTACGCCATCGCCGTCGACGAGATGGTGGCACGCACCAGCACCGGCGCGGCGCCGTGGACGCTCGTGGCGGGCAACGACAAGAAGTTCGCCCGCGTCCAGATCCTCGAAACGCTCGTCCGCCGCCTCGAGGCGGAATTGTGAGGTGGCACCTGCCCTCGGCGCCGGTTCAGCTCGCACGGGGCGCGGCTCCACCCTGGCTTCCCCGCTTTGCCCGGCATGACAACCCACTCGTTTTGAGTCTCGAGGCGGTCATCCTGGGCGCGGCGACGGATCCCGGGGGAGGTGCATTCATGCTGGCGACCGTGACCAGACCTCGCTGAACTTCCTCGCGCCGAGCATCGTTCGCCCTTTGTGAGCTCAACTCCATCAGCCGCCGCTCCCGCGTCGCCGCGACCAGACCTCGCCGGCGAGATCTGGGGCGGGTTCGCCTCGATGCTGGTCGCGTTGCCGTCGTCCATCGCCTACGGCGTGGCCGTCTACACGCTGCTGGGGCCGGAATATGCCGCGGCCGGCGTCCGCACGGGCGTCGTCGGCGCCGTCGTGCTGGGGGTTGTCGCCACCGTCCTCGGCGGCGCGCCCCGGCTGATCTCCTCCCCGTGCGCCCCGGCCGGCGCGGTGCTCGGGTCGCTCGCGGGCGGGTTGCTGGCCCGCAGCGAGGCGCCGCTCGCCCCCGCGCACATCGTCGCCCTGCTGCTGCTGCTGGCGCTGTTGTCGGGCGTCCTGCAGATGGCGTACGGTCTCGTTGGCGGCGGCCGGCTGATCAAGTTCATCCCGTACCCGGTCGTCTCCGGCTACCTCAGTGCCGTCGGCGTCCTGATCTTCCTGAGCCAGCTGCCGAAATTCTTCGGCGTCGCGCCGGCCGACGTGCTCCACCCGGCCCGCTGGCAGGGCCCCGCGGCCATCGTCGGGTTGGTCACCATCGCCGGCGTCCTGCTGGGACCGAAGCTCACGCGGGCCGTGCCCGCGACGATCCTCGGCCTCGCCGCGGGCCTGGCCGGCTACTTTGCCGTGGCCTGGTTCCGGCCCGAGCTCCGCCAGGTGGCGCACAACCCCCTCGTCATCGGGCCGCTCGGCGGCGGGGCGCAGGGCGTCTTCGCCGGCATCGGCGACGTCTGGCCCGCCCTGGCGCAACTGCACGTCGCGGACCTGCAGCTGCTCGTCATGCCGGCCCTGACCTTGTCGGTGCTCCTGTCGATCGACACGCTCAAGACCTGCGTCGTGGTCGACTCGCTCACGCGCAGCCGGCACGATTCCAATCGCACCCTGCTCGGCCAGGGCGCGGGCAATCTGGTCTCCGCCCTGGTGGGCGGCATGCCGGGCGCGGGCATGATGGGCGCAACGCTGGTGAGCGTCGAAAGCGGCGGCCGCACCCGGCTGTCCGGCGTGCTCGAGGGCCTCTTCGTGCTTGTCGCGGCGCTGCTGCTGGGCAACTGGATCGCGTGGGTGCCGGTCGCGGCGCTGGCGGGCATCCTCCTGGTCGTCGCCGTGCGCATGGTCGACTGGCCGAGCCTGCGGCTGCTGCGGCAGAAATCGACGATGCTGGATTTCGCCGTCATCGCCACCGTCGTGATCGTGGCCGTCAGCACCAACCTCATGGCGGCCTCGGGCGCGGGCGTCGGCCTCGCCATGCTGCTGTTCATTCGCGAGCAGATCCGCGGTTCGGTAATCCGCCGCAAGGTGCCGGGCAACCGCATCTCCTCGACCCAGCAGCGGCTGCCCGACGAGCAGGCGGTTCTCGAGGAACACGGCGCGCAGGCGGTGGTGTGCGAGCTGCAGGGCAGCCTTTTCTTCGGCACCACGGACCAGCTGCGGACCGAGCTGGAGGCCGATCTGCGCACGTGCCGCTGGCTCATCCTGGACCTGCGCCGGGTGCAGTCGATGGACTACACCGCCGCCCATCTCTTCGAGCAGTTCGAGACCGCCCTCGCCGAGCGCCAGGGCGCCCTCCTTTTCAGCCGGCTGCCGGCGCGGCGCGATTTCCAGGACTATTTCGCGCACGTCGGCCTGTTAAAGGGCGGCACGGCGCGGGTGTTTGCGACGCTCGACGACGCGCTGATCTGGGTGGAGGACCGGATCCTCGGCGAGCGGCTGCCTGGCCGCGCCGGCGATGATGCGGCGCCGCTGGGCCTGGCCGATTTCGATCTCCTGCGCGAATTCGAAACCGACCAGACCCTTGCGCCGTTCTCGCCCGCGGTGGACCAGCGGAGCTACGCCGCCGGCGACGAGATCTTCCGCAGCGGCGATACGGGCCGGGAGCTGTTCCTCGTGCGCCGGGGCCTCGTGCGCGTGATGATCCCGCTCAAGGATGGCAGCCACCACAACCTGGCCTCGTTCGGCCGCGGCAGCTTCTTCGGCGAGATGGCGTTCCTCACGGGCGCGGCGCGGTCGGCACGGGCCATCGCCACGACGCCCACCGACCTGTACGTCATCGACCGGGCCCATTTCGACGCGATCTCCCATGCGCACCCGCTCGTCGGGCTCAAGGTGTTCGCCCGCATCGCGCGCACCCTGGCGGTGCGCCTGCGCCATGCGGACACGGAGCTCCGGACTTTCTACGAGAAGTGAGCGGGGGACCGCTTTGATTCCGCCCGGGCCAGGGCGGAGCCGGCGGGCCGGGCCCGGCGCGGGATTTCAGGTCGTGATGAAATCGAGCACCACCGGGTGCACCAGCTCGTCGAAGTCGTAGAAATCCATCTTGATGACCTCGGTGTGGGTGCCGGCGTTGAACGCGATCTGCTCCTCCTGCGCCAGGCACTCGGCGATGTAGACCGTCATGCCGTAGAGGTTGCCGAACGGCGGCATCGCGCCTAGCTCGCAGTCGGGGAAGAGGTCGCGGAACTCCGCCTCGGTCGCGAGGCGCACCGCGTGCGTCTGCAGCAGCTCCCGGAGGTCGGCCAGCACGAGCCGGCGGCTCGCGGGCAGCACGACCAGGGCGAAGTTGCCTTCGATCCGGACGACGATCGTCTTGGCGAAATCCCGTCCGGCCACGTGGGCCGACGCGGCCACCTCTTCCGCCGTGTACGCCGGCGAGTGCTTGATGCTGACGTATTTCACATCGTGGCTATCCAGGTATTCCTTGACCTTGGTCGCGGGCATAACGCCTCCATGGGTTGAGGATTGGATTCGTTTGGGCCGCGCCCGCCCGGACGCGCCCTTCAACGGGGGCAATCTACTCCTGCGCCGCGCCAATGTAAACTCGTGAAGTGCCCGAACCGGCCGTCCGGTCCCCGGCGAAGAAGTTCGGATCCTTCGCCGCGCTCAGGACGACCGCGCCTTCGACGCCGCCCGCGCGCCGGGTTCTTCTTGTCGGAACGTCGCGGGCGACGACCGCGGCGGCGGCACGACCATCATTCCTCCGAGGCGAACACCGCCGCGCGCGGATCGATGAAACACCACGCGACGGCGCCAAGCACGAAAAGTCCGCCGAGCAGGAAGAGCGGGAAGTTCCAGTCGTTGAACCAGGTGACCGATTTCGCGACCACGAGCGGGCTGATGATGGCGCCGACCTGGCCGGCCGTGTTCATGACCGCGCCCACGACGGCCGAGTGCTCGCGGCCGATGTCGACCACCGTGCCCCAGGCCGGGGCGGTCGTGAGCATGCACGTGGCCGCCGCCAGCGCGATGAGCAGCGCGGCCGCGCGCGGGCCGGTGGCCAGCGCCGCGGCGACGATCGCCGCGGCCGCCAGCGCATAGCCCAGCATCGCCGGCAGGCGCCGGCCCACCACCACGCCGAAGCGACGCGTGAGATGATCCGACCACCAGCCGCCGAGGAACTGGGTGCCAACGCTGAGGAAGAGCGGCAACGACGCCAGGAGGCCCAGCTCGGCCTTCTCGAAGTGATGCCGCTCGCGGAGATAGGTCGGCAGCCACGTGATGCAGAAATAAAACGCCACGCAGTTCGGCACGTACATCAGGCAGAGCGCCGCGACGTTCCGCTGCCCCAGCAGCCGCCGCCAGAAAAGCCCGCCGCGCGGCTGCGGCCCCGCGGGTGCGCGTCCCGCCGCGATGAGTTCCCGTTCGGCGGCATTGACCGAGGGGTGTTCCGCCGGGTCGTCGCGAAACCAGCGCCACCAGGCGGCCACCCAGGCGAAACCGACGCCACCGAAGCCGACGAACACCACCCGCCATGGCAGATGCCAGCGCTCCACGAGGAATCCCGTCACCAGCGGAGTGACGGCTCCGGCGGCATAGGCGCCGGCGAAGAAGAAGCCCTTGATCGTCGCCCGCTCCCGCGCCGGCACCCAGCGGGAGAACACGCGCGCGACGCACGGCCACGCCCCCGCCTCGCCCATGCCGAAGAGAAAACGCACCACCAGCATCGAAAGATAGTCGAAGGCGCCGGCGGTGGCCATGGTGAAGACCGACCACCACGCCACGATGCGCGTGAGGATCGAGCGGGTGCCGCGCCGGTCGGCCCACCAGGCGGTGGGAATTTCGAAGAGGGCGTAGGCCAGCGCAAAGGCGCTGAACACCTCGCCCATCTGGTCGATGGACAGGCCCAGGTCGCGCCGGATGAACGGCGCCATCGCCCCGATGCTCGCGCGGTCGAGGTAGGTGACCATCGCCAGGGTCACCATGAAACCGACGACGGTGTAGCGCGCGCGGGTGGGCGCGGCGTTGGCGCTGCCGGGCTTGGTTTGGATCATGGTTTAGCCGGGCGGAAAATACTCTCTGCGCGTGACCCGCAATGGGTAGGGCGCGCAGTCCCTTGCGCGCCGGCGCGGAGCGGAGTCCGCGCCCTACCAATGAACCCACCGCGATAGCGGAGTGCGCCCCTTCCGGCATTTTCAATGCAACGGGTCAAGGGCACGGGCCGGGTCCTCACTCCTGCGGCCAGTCGCGGAACATCCAGCGGAGAATATCCGGGAGGATCGCGCCGCCGTGGTCGTCGGAATGCCAACCATCGCCCCAGGCGTGAGCGAAGTCGTACCGCGGCCCATCGAGCTTGCGGCTGTCGGCCCAGCGATTGGCAAACTCCAGCGCCGACAGCATCTGGAGGTTCGCGAGGTGCCAGTTGCCGTACAGGTTGTTCATCGACCATTGGTCGGGCATGCCCGGCGTCGGGGCGTTGTTCGCCAGGTCGTTCTCGCCGTCCTGCAGGAAAATGCGGATCGGCTTCGGCGGATTACGGCGGATGAGCGTCGGATACAGGTCGCCGCCGGGCACCATCGGCTGGTTGCCGTGGGCCGGCCGGTAGCCGATCGACGTGAAGCTGCCGATCATGCTGATGACCTTTCGAAACTGGTCGGGCCGCTCCCAGGCGACGGTCCACGCGCAGATCGCGCCGCTGCTCGTGCCGCCGATTACGCGCCCCATGGGGTCGTCGGTGATCCGGTACTTCTGCTTCAGCTCGGGAATCAGCTCCTCGACGAGCATGCGCGCGTAGGCGTCGCTGAGCGCGTCGTATTCCTCGGCTCGATTGTTTGGGTTGCCGGTGCCGAGGTTGTCCGGGTAGTGGTCGCTCAGGTTGCCCGGCGTGATGAACAGGCCGATCGTGACGGGAATGTCCTTTTTGTGGACCAGGTTCTCGATCACGCGGTCGACCCGGAGCGGCCCGGTGGGATTGAGCGCGCGCTGGCCGTCCTGGAAGACGAGCAGACAGGCCGGCTTGTCGCCGGTGTATTCGGCGGGCACAAAGACCCAATAGCGTCGCACGGTGCCGCGAATGATGTGGCTGTGCCACTCGAACGGGCCCTCGAGCCGGCCCGGCGTCACGCCGGCCTGCGGCAACGAGTCGGCGGTGAGGTGATATTCGCCCGGATGGCGCGTCGGCGTTCCGGTAATTTCCGCGGCGCACGACCAGGCGGCGCCCAGCCAAAGGGCGCCCAGGATCAGGGGTAGTGATTTCATCGTGGAGGCTCCTTGATGCGCGTCGGCCGGGGGCACGACAAGGTTTTCCGCGGGTCGGGCGGGCGGAACCTGCACGTCGCGCTGGTTGCTCGGTCCCCATCGAGGTAGGGCCGGCGCTAGTCGCCGGGCCGGGCTCTCGACCTGCCGGCAAGCGGCCGCCCGACAAAATCCGTTGCGCCCTATCCTTCGCCCAGCGACGCGCGCAGCCGCGCCAGCTCGGCCTTCAGTTGCGCCACCTCGGCCTCGAGCGCGGCGAGGCGCCGCTCGGCCTCGGGCGGCAGCGTCAAGGCCACCGTGAGCGGCGCCGCCGCGGTGGCCGGCGCGGCTGCGGCCGGTTCGCCGGTGAGCAGCTGGGTCCAGCGCGCTTCCTTCTGCCCGGGTTGCCGCGGAAGCTGGCGCACCAGCGCGCCGGACGGGCGGGCGGTCAACTCCGCGAACAACGCCTCGAATTCCGCCGGCGGCGGCATCGCGTGCAGGCGCTCCGCGTTGGCGCGCAGCCCGGCGAGTGTCTGCGGCCCGCGCAACAGGAGCTCGCCGAGGAGGGCGCGCGCCGCGGTCGACATCGGATGAACCGCATCGAGCTTCTGCTTGAACTTGGGCACGCGGGCATCCGCCCCGGAAAAGATCGCGGCCAGGTGCTTGTAGCGCAGCTGGTCGAGCGCGGCCTCCACCTCGCGGGCCCCCACCTCCATCAACGGGTCGCGGTTGTTGCGCTGGTTGCAGGCATTGACCAGCGCGTTGAGCGTCAGCGGGTAGGCATCGGGCGTGGCGAGCTCCTTCTCGATCAGGCAGCCGAGGACGCGCGCCTCGAGGGCCGAGAGCGGCGCGGGAACTTCGGGGCGGACGGGTTCGGGTTCCATGGTCACTCCGGCGTGAGCCGGGCGGCCCACCCGCCGCCGGGCGCGAGTTTTAGATTGAGCTTCGTGGCGCGGGTCACGGTGCGCATCGTACGCGAGAAATCGTCGGCGCGCCGGTCGGCATTCACCCCGTCCCGCCACTCCTCGAGCTTGAAGTTGCCCGGCGGCAGGAAGGAGAGATCCGCCGTGAGCTCGCGCGCGGTCCAGTCGGTCATGGCGCCGCAATACCATTCGCGGCCGTGGCGGCGCGCCATCACGAGGTATTCGCCGATGCGGCCGTCGAGGGCGCGCGACTCGTCCCAGACCGTCGGCACGGCCGAGAGGAACGCGAGCGAGTCCGGCTCCTGCAGGTAGTTCGTCGGCGAGTCGCAGAGCATCTGCAGCGGACTCTCGTAGATCGCATACATAGCCAGCTGCCGGCAGCGCGTGCCCTGGCTCATCGGCAGTTCGAAATTTGCAACGAACCCCTTCTGCGTGGCGTTGTGCATGGCGCCGGGCGTGAAATCCATCGGGCCGAGCACCATCCGGGTGAACGGCAGTGTGATCGTGTGCGCGGGCGTGATGTCGGCGCTCCACTTGTTCCACTCGTTGCCGCGGACCCCCTCGGTCGAGATCAGGTTCGGCCAGGTGCGGGTGAGGAGCGCCGGCCGGAGCGAGCCGTGGAAGTCGACCAGCAGGTGCCGCTGCGCGGCCGCGGCGCACACGCGGGCATAGAACTGCATCATGCGTTGGTCGTCACGCTGCATGAAGTCGACCTTGATGCCCTTGACGCCCCATTGCGCGAACTGGTCCAGCGCGGGCTCGAACTGGTCCTCGAGGGTTTTCGCCACGACCCACAGGATGACACCGACGCCTTTTCCCCGGCCGTGCGCGATGATCGCCGGCACGTCCATTCCCGGCGCCTGTTTCAGCAGGTCGCCCAGCACGTACCAGCCCTCGTCGAGAATGATGTAGTCGAGGCCGTGCGCGGCGGCGAAGTCGATGTAGTAGTTGTAGGTGGCGGTGTTGACGCCGGCCTTGAAGTCGACGCCGGCCAGGTTGTTGGCATTCCACCAGTCCCAGGCGACCTTGCCGGGCTTGATCCAGGCCGTGTCGGCCAATGTCGTCGGCCGCTCGAGCAGGTAGATCAGCGGGTTCGTGACCAGGTCCGCGTCGCGTCGCGCCACCATGAGCACGCGCCACGGGAAGGCGCGCGTTCCCGTGGTCACGGCGATGTAATCGGCCGCCTGGGTCACGCGCAGGTCGCGGTCGCGGTCGAGCTTTTCCTCCAGCGGATAGGGCGGAAACGCGCCGGCGAGACCGGGACCGCCGGTGCCGCGGAACCAGAGTCCCGGGTAATCGACCACATCGGACTCCGCGAGGGCGAGCTTGACGCCGCCGGCGTCGACGATGGCCGGCAAGCTGGCGAGGTTCCGGGCGGCGAGTTCACCGAGCGGTCGCGGCGTGAAGAGCCGTTCCTGGTGGGAGAAGAAGGACTCCTCCTCGGGATACCACACCGGGAAGTTGCCGGCGAAATTCCAGTCCACGTCCTCGCCGGTCACCTTCACGCTCGCCGCCGCCAGGGCGGTCTCCCAGCGGTACGCGACGCCCTCGTCGTAGGCGCGAAACACGAGCGCGCTGCCGTCGGCGAAGGCGACGCGCAGCTCGTTGTAGCGGTCGCGAAATTCGGCGGCTTTCTGCCGGACGACGGGCCGGACCACGCCGTCGTGCGTGCCAGGCGTCGCGGTCACCACGGTCGGCGCGAGCCCGAACGACCCCGCCTCGGTGCGCAACGCCATCGTCGCATCGCGGACCAGGGTCGCCCCGTCCACGGCCACATCGACGCGGACGCGCTCGCCGACCCGGATGGCGAGGGAAATCTGGCCATCGGGCGAATGCAGGCCCAGCGGAGCGGTCGCGGCGGCGGTCGCGGACACCAGGGACAGAACACCAACGAGGGAGGCGAGGCGGCGGTTCATGACTGCCACACCAGCGAAACAACCGCCGGCTGACAAACCTGCATTCGGGAGCGCTCGCCCCACCCGGCCCGTCGGCGCCCAAGCAGGACGCCGGCCCGTCACGGGCCGGCGTCACACTGCACCACACACACCTGATTGGCCTGCTGCCCCAAGGATCAAGCCACGGCTGGCGGCATCCGATTGGCGGAAAATGACCCGTGGCGGCGTTGAGAGGGAATGGCGGGCGTCATCCGGGCAAGGATCCATTCCGCTTAACACCGCTTCGGCGGCGGACCCTTCATCCCTCGCGGGCGGGTTTCGCGCCGGCGGACTTTGTCCCCATCACGGCCAGGCCGGCGGCAAAGCCGGAGGATCGGGTGGCCGGCAACCCATGCGCAGGAATTGGCAACGAGCGCCGTGCCGCGAGCTTGCCGTCGGGGGATAATGGAGGCCAACCCCAACAAGCCATGAAATCGCCGCGTGACCATACCGCGTGGCTGCTGGGAGGCAACGCCACCTGCCGCCTCCCTCCGCTCCGCCCGCTCCATCCGCGGCGCATCGTCCTGCTCGGACCGCCAGGCATCGGCAAGGGCACGCAGGCCAAGCTGCTCGGCGCGGCCCTTGGCGCCTGCGATATTTCCACCGCCGAGGTCGTCCGCTCGGCCCGCTCCACCCCGGGTTGCGCCACCCAACCGGCCCTGCGCCTGGCCCTCAACTACGCCCGGCGCGGCGAATCGGTGCCCGAGGAGGCGTTGCTGGCCATCGTCAATGAACGCTGCCGCTGCCTGCGCTGCGCCGGCGGCTTCATCCTCGATGGCTTTCCCCGCACGCTGCGCCATGCCGAGGCGCTCGATTTGTTGCTGGCGGAACAAGGCCTCGCGCTCGACGCCGTGATTCGCTATGAGCTCCCCGCCGCCGAGATCGTCCCCCGGCTGCTCGGGCGGCGCATCTGCCCGACTTGCCGGGAAATCTATCATGTCAAGGACCGGCCGCCCCATGTCGCCGGCCGGTGCGACGAATGCAATTCCGCGCTGGTCCAGCGCCGCGAGGATCGCATCGACTCGATCCGCCTGATGCAGGGGACCTATGCCATGAGCCCGCAGTCGCTCATCCGTTTCTATCGCGAGCGCAGCCTGCTGGTGAATGTCACGGCCCAGGGCACGCCCGAGGAGGTTTTCAACCGCACGATCGAAGCCCTGGCCCAGGTCTCGGCCGCCCGCCCGGCGTGGAATCCCGCCGAGTTGGTCCACCCGGGCGTCACCGCCATTCATCCCGCCGGCACCGCCGGTGCATAATCGTCCGCCGCCGTCCCGCCGGACGGTCCGTGACATAATTTGATTCACGGCTGGTCCCGAAACGGCTTACTCATTGCCTTGGACCTTGCAGGTCTTTACCTGCCATTTTCCGTTCGATCCATGCCCACGCGCCCACAGACCCTTCCGCCCATTCCTGATCCCTCGGACCCGCAGCTGCTGGCCTACCTGAATCTCAAATTGCGCGAGATCGGCCAGCCGGGTGTCAAGCTGGCCGCGGACAACGGCCTGTCAGCGTTCGTGGACCATTTCCTGACGCTGAGCCGGGAGAAGGACCGCGTGCTTTCACGCCACCTCTGCCCCGTCGACCAGCGCATCCAGAATTTTATCTATGATTACCTGGACGGCGCGCCGGAGGCCCCGCGGCTGCCCGCGCCGACGCTGGTCCTCGACCGGCCCGGGCTGGCCCGCGCGCTATCGCTGCCGCCGGATCGCGACGAGCACCACAGCAGCATCCTCAATTCGGTGCGGGTCCGCCAGGGCGTGCTGCACAACCCGAAGAGCGACCGCCGCACGACCCAGGGCATCTTTCATGTGGCCGAGGGCGGCCTGCCGATCCCCGACGACAAGAAAGCCGTGCCGCGGCCGATTTTCGCGCGCCTCCTGGCCGCCGCCTTCAACCCGCCGCGGGAGCTGCTGCAGCTGCCGTTCTCGGCCGGCGCCGCACCGGCGGCGGAATGCTTCGTGTCGCTGCACTTGCGCCCGGTCGTCGTGCCCGCGGTCCCGGGCTTCACCCCGGCGCGCGCCATGGAAACGCGCTTCTTCGTCCCGGGCGCCCTCGTCGCCAACCTCGATTTCGTCGAGAGCATCTTCGGCAATGCCGGCGATCCGCACCTGCCGGAGAACGACGCCGCCCTCGATCCGGCGCACTGGACCGGCCACACGGGCTGCATCATCCTCGCCCCGCACCTCAACGGCCTGACGAAGAAGGAACTCGGCCTGCCGGCCCATGCCGATGCGACCGCGCGCCAGCGCCGCGACGGCATGTGCTGGAAGTCTCCCGACGAGAAGTACAACGACGGCACGCCGTTCAAGCTCACGGCCCGCACCGCCGCGGGCGTGGTGCTGACGTTCATCTCCGACAACTATTTCGGCTACTGCAAGAAGGAGGTGAAGACCCAGATCAGCTTCGCCGCCAACCTGCTCGGCCGCGCCGAGGAGGAACACGCGGGCGGCGCGATCGTGTTCCCCAGCTACGACCACGGCGTCGATTTCCAGCTCAACCGCAACCTCCCCGACGTGCAGCACACGTTCGACGAGGCGGTCACGCTGCTCGGCGACCACGCCGAGGTCCAGCCCGGCGGCTGGGCGCGCGACCGGCTGTTCCCCAGCATCCATTACGTGCCGGCCGACGCGCGGTTCGACCTGCACGCCCAGCGGATCACCTGGAGCGACGCCACCGGCACGGCCCGCAGCCTCAAGCTGCTGCCCGGCGAGGCGTACGTCCTCCCGTCCGGTTACAAGGTCGAGATGATGAAGTCGCCGGCGAGCCGGCGCTGGAGCCTCCGCGGCACCGCGGCCGAGGGCCTCCTCTGCCACAAGCCCTGCACCGTCTCCGGCGGCGGCAAGTCCGAGATCTCGAAGCCGATCGCCGACGCGATGTTCACCGGCCCCGTGTTCGTCAGCGACCTTGCGCGCGACCTCGACGCGGTGGAGTCGATCCTGAAGAAGAATTACACGAAGCGCTTCCGCGAGCCCATCGGCACGAAGGTGCGGGCCCGCGCCATCCTCAGCCCCGAGCGCTCGCTCGGTTCGGTCATCAAGCTGCTCAGCGTCAGCCCGGATTTCTCCGACGAGTACAACCAGTGGCTGATGACGATCCCGCGCTCGATCCGGGACCTCGTGCTGCACCTCAAGCGCCTCTACAAGCCCGAATGGGGCAAGGACTGGCGCCAGCACTTCACCGTCGACACGGTCAACACCCGCCCGGGCAACGAGCTCAAGTTCAACGCCGAGAAGCTCCTCACGCTCTATCTCCGCGTCGGCTACACGCGCGAGGGCGGCTGGCGCACGTTCACGCTGCGTTCCGATTTCGCCCCGGCGGAGAAGATCCAGGTCGAGGACGACATCACCGCCTCGGCCGTGGCGCCGCGCGACGTCGTGCCCGGCCTGCCGTCCTGGGTTTCCCAACCGGCGCTGAAGTTCGTCCACAATTGCGAGTTCCGGCTCTTCCAGCGGCCCGACGACGCCGTCGTGCGCGGCTACGACCACCGCACCGAGCACGACTTCAGCCGCGGCGGGCATTTCTTCTCGAATTACGAGCCGCTCACACGCGAGGCCGCGCGCGGCGTCGTCGAGGACGTGCTCGGCTTCGAGCGCTTCACCGAGCCGATGCAGCGGGCCTTCCGGGAATTCGTTGCGGCGGATCGGCCGGCCTTCATGGTGTCGCCCGCCTTCCCGCGCGTGGTCGACGGCAAGCCTTCGAAGAACCCGCGTTACCTGCAGAACCGGCCCGACCTCGAGGACCCGCGCGCCACCTACCTCGCGCAGACCGGCGCGCGCCTCTACCGCCGGCTGCGCGCCGACTCGCCGGCGCCCTTCCCCGTCGGCTCGGTGCTGATGGGTCGGCGGCTCAACCCGCCCGAGCATGGCGTCCGCCCGCTCTGCGTGTTCGGCCCGATTCACTACCAGGAGTTGCCCGAGGCGTTCATGGATCTCATCGGCAGCCTCACCGGCAAGTCGCCATCGACGACCGGCGCCGGGTCCGAGGGCGCGCTGACCAAGGGACCCTTCAATGCCCTGCCGCCCATCTACGACCTCAACGCCGCGTTCACGTCGTTCGTGCTGACGGGCCTGCCCGTGTTCTCGACCGCAGCCGGCTGGGTCGGCCCGCACCATCGGGTCGATCATGACATCAGCCTGCTCGTGCCGGAGATCTGGTGCCGGATGACGCCGGCCGAACGCGAGCCCGAGGCGTTGATCGCGGGCGGCCATCTCGAGCGCTGCGTCGACTTCGACCACGAAGGCAAGCGCGTGCTCGCCAGCCGGCTCGGCTGGCGTGTCACGGCCCGGTTCGTCCAGACCTATTGCGGCCGCGTGCTGGGCAATCCCAGCAGCGTGTTCGACGAGGAATTCCTGCAGCCGGAGAAGCAGGATCTGGCGATCTTCGTCGACGGCGTCGACAACATCGTCACCGCCATGCGCGAAGCCGCCGACCATTACTTTGCCGACGGCTCGATCGAAATGGCGTGCCCGCCGCTCAAGGCGCTGCTGCACATCATGCGCGACGGACAATGGGAGGGTCGCGGCGCCGAGGACCCGGCGTTCCGGGCGTTGTTCACCCGCGAGAGCGTGCTGGCCAGCGATTGGTATCGCGCCCGCCTCGAGGCCCAGCGCCAGGTCGACGTCACCCTCGCCGAGAACCAAGCGCGCTACCTCGAGAAATTCCTCAGCCTGGCCAACTATGCGGACGTTGCCGAACGCCTCGACGTCAAGCGCCGCCTCGCGCAGGTGCAAGCCGCCGCCCGCACCGCCGCGGCGCCCGACTACCTGAAGCAGCTTGCCTACACGCTGGGCGCCGAGCCGTCCATCGCCGCGGCGCTGAAGAAGACCCGCGGGTGAATTGATCGGAGAGGCGCAGCCTTGCGGCGCCCGCTTGGGGCGGCGACTCCGCTCGCCGCCGCGGCGTGCAAGGGGATGCGCGCCCTGCCTCGCCGCCCCAACAGCGATATTCATCCCGGTTTATCCGCCCGATTGCAGCATAAGCTGGCATAATCCGCCCGCCCAAATGCCCCAGCCAGAACCGTTCGTCCCGCGTAAATCCGACGACCAGCCTGCGCATATTCTGGCTTTGACTGACCACGGATTGCGTCGGCGGGGCGCAGCCCTCCCGGGTCACCCGATAGCATATTGACGCTGCCGCAGCGGTGCGCATGTTTTGCCGTCTACCCCCGAACAAGCACATGGTCAGTCCCACTTCCCCTGATTCCGCGGGCGGCGCATCCGGCACCAACGGCAAGCCGCGCTCGCTCAGCGACGTAGTCATCCGCCTCGCCGGCGATTCGCAGGACGGCATCCAGGCCGTCGGCGGCTTCCTCGCCCGGCTGGCCGGCCGGTCCGACCAGGATGTCATGACGTACATGACGATCCCGGCGACCATCTCCGGCGGACCGTCCATCTTCCAGGTCCGCATGGGCTCCGGCGACATCCTCTCGGCCGGCGACCGCGCCGACATGCTGGTGGCCTTTTACCAACACAGCTACGAGGCCCATATCGGCGCCCTGCGCCCGGGCGGCGTGCTCATCTACGATTCGACCCACGTCAAGGTTGACCCGGACGACAAGCGCTTCACCGCCATCGGCGTGCCCATCACCGCCGCCACCATCGAGGCGCTCGGCGGCTCCGTGAAGGAGAAGGGCAAGAATATCTACGTGCTGGGCCTGCTGGCCCGCATCTTCGACCTCGATGTCGCGAAGCTCACGCAACTCATCAAGGAACGCTTCGGCGGCAAGTCCGAGGACATCGTCCGCAACGCCATGGTGGCCTTCGACGCCGGTTATGCCTACCCGGGCGACAACATCCGCGACTGCTTCTTCCGCTTCGACGCCCCGACCCGGGCTTCGAGCGGCCGCCCGCAGATCACGATGGACGGCAACACCGCGCTGACGTACGGCCTGATCGCCGCGGGCATCCGCCACGGCGCCGGTTACCCGATCACGCCGTGGTCCTCGGTCATGGAGGTGCTCCGCACCGAGCTGCCGAAATATGGCGGCATCTTCGTGCAATGCGAAGATGAGATCGCGGCCATCTCGACGGCGCTCGGCTTCTCCTACACCGGCCACCTCGCCATCACCGGCAGCTCCGGCCCCGGGTTGTCGCTCAAGATGGAGGCGCTGGGCTGGGCCACGATGGCCGAGATTCCGCTCGTGGTCGTGAATGTCCAGCGCGGCGGCCCTTCCACCGGCCTGCCCACCAATATCGAGCAGAGCGACCTGCTGCAGGCCGCCTTCGGCAGCCACGGCGACGCCCCGCGCGTCGTGCTGTCACCGAAGAACGTCGAGGACTGCTTCTACATCGCGCTCGAGGCCGCGCGGATCGCCCGGAAGTTCAGCACGCCCGTCATCATCCTCACCGACCAGGCCCTCGCGACCCGCATCGAGGCTTTCGACGAACCCGACCTCGCCAAGCTGATGGTGGACGGGAAACCCGATTACTCCGAACGGCCGGTGAACTTCAAACCGTACCCGATCGACCAGCTCACCCGCCACGCTCCGCCCGGCACCCGCATGCTCTCCGGCAAGTACCCGACGGTGTCCGGCCTCGAACACGACGAAGCGGGCCATCCGTCCGGCAGCCCGGCCGTGCACGCCCGCATGACCGCCAAGCGCCGCGAGAAGATCAAGCTGGTGGCCGCCGACCTCGGCCCCAGCGAGGTGTTCGGCGACGACGCCGGCGACGTCCTCCTCGTCAGCTGGGGTTGCACGTGGGGACCCGCGCGCGAGGCGATCGGCCGGTTGCGCCGGGCGGGCCTCAAGGCCGGCCATGCCCACCTGCGCCACCTCCATCCGCTCCCCAACGACCTCGTGCCGGTCTTCGCGCGCTTCAAGCACGTGCTCGTGGTCGAGATGAACGACGAGGGCCTTTACGGCTACGGCCAGCTCGCGACGCTCATGCGCGCCCGTTACGTCGACCCGAAGATCCGCAGCATCACCAAGACCGATGGCCTCGTGTTCAAGGTGCGTGAGATCGTCGAAGGCGTTGCCCGCCACCTCGACCTCCCCGAAACGACTTTCGGCACGAAGACCGCGAGTGCCCTCGCGGCCCTCACGGCAACCGAGACGACCGCCCCTTTCGCCCGCAGCTGAGGCGCCTTCAACCCCGAACCCATCTCCCATCATGTCCGCGTCCGCTCCCGCTCCCGCCGCCCCGGCCCCCGTCGCTCCCGTCGGCGGCGCCGACCGCGCCCCGCTCAACAAGAAGGTCCTCGTCGCCGACCACCCGACGTGGTGCCCCGGCTGCGGCGACTTCGCCGTGCTCGCCGCGTTCTACCGCGTGCTCGAGAAGCTCAACTACCCTCAGGAGAAGATCGTCACCTTCGCCGGCATCGGCTGCTCCTCGCGCTTCCCTTACTTCGTCAACACCCACGGCGGCCACTTCATCCATGGCCGCGCCCTGCCCTTCGCCGCCGGCATCAGCCTCGGCAATGACGACCTGCACGTCTTCGTCTTCGGCGGCGATGGCGACGGCTTCTCCATCGGCGGCAACCACCTCGTCCACACCGCGCGCAAAAATCCGCGGATCACCTACGTGATCATGGACAACTCCGTCTATGGCCTGACCAAGAAGCAGACCTCGCCCACCTCGCCGATCGGCTTCAAGTCCAAGACCGACCCGTGGGGCGCGTTCGACCAGCCCATCAATCCCATGCGCACGCTGATCAACAGCGGCGCCACCTTCGTCGCCCGCACGCACGCCGCGCAGGTCGGCCACATGACGGACATGATGCTCGCCGCCGCAAAGCACGATGGCTTCTCGGTCGTCGAGGTATTGTCCGAGTGCGTTGAATTCTTCGACGGCGCCTTCGACGGTGCCAACCCGCGCAAGGGCGGCGCTTGGCAGGCGATCGAGCTCAAGAAGAACGACGGCTCCCCCGAGGATGCCGCCCGCCACGACCCCACCGATGAGCTCGCCGCCTTCCGGCTCGCGCTCGAGGCCTGGCCCGGCAAGTTCGGCATCTTCTACGAGAACAAGACCCGCCCGACGAAGAACAAGCTGGAGCAGAACCTGATCGCGAAAATCCGCGAAAAGACCAAGGGCGCCAGCGACCTGCAGCTCCTGCAGGCGACCTTCGCCAAGATGCGGTAAGAACGTCCGCGACGGGTAGGGCTGCACCTTGGTGCAGCCGTTTGACCCGCAGCCGCCCGTCGTCGTTCGCGGCTGGACCAAGGTCCAGCCCTACGAAAGTCCCTGGGACAATTCCCCCCAACGTCGATTCGCAGCTGAACCGAGGTCGAGCTTGTAGGGCTGCACCTTGGTGCAGCCGTTTGACCCGCGGCCGTCCGCCGTCGTTCGCGGCTGGACCAAGGTCCAGCCCTACGAATGGCGAATCACTCCTCGCGCCGCGCCTCGAGCTCTTCCCAGCGCGTGAACGCCACCGCGTGCTCCTGCTCCAAGGCGTCGAGCCGGGCCTTCACCTGGGCGAATTGCGCGGCCTGCGATTTGTAGAATGACGGATCGGCCAGCTTCGCGGTCAGCTGCGCTTGCTCCTTTTCCAGGGCCTCGATCTTCGCCGGCAGGGACTCCAGTTCCTTCCGCTCCTTGTTGGAGAGCTTTTGGGCCGATGGGTGGAGCGACTTGACCTCAAGGCGCTCTGAACGCGTTGGGGTCAACGCGTTCCACCCGGTCGTTTTCGCCGCCTGCTTCTGTTTCTCGTGCTGCCAGTCGGTGTAGCCGCCGACGTAGTCGCCTATGACCCCGTCGCCCTCGAATACGAACGAGCTCGTCACCACCTCGTCGAGGAATTCGCGATCGTGGCTCACCAGCAGCACCGTGCCGGGGAACTCCACCAGGAGGTCTTCGAGCAGGTCGAGCGTCTCGACGTCGAGATCGTTCGTCGGCTCGTCGAGCACGAGCACGTTGGCCGGCTTGGTGAAGAGCCGCGCCAGCAGCAGCCGGTTGCGCTCGCCGCCCGAGAGCACGCGCGCCGGCGTGCGCGCGCGATCCGGGGTGAACAGGAAATCCTGGAGGTAGCTGATGACGTGCCGCGTGCGGCCCTCGATCGTCACGTGCGTGTTGCCGCCGGCGATGTTGTCCGCGACGGTCTTGGCGTCGTCGATCTGCGCGCGGAGCTGGTCGTAGTAGACGACCTCGAGATTCGTGCCGGGCCGGACGGTGCCGGCGGTCGGCGCGATCTGCCCGAGCAGCAGCTTGATCAGCGTCGTCTTGCCCGCGCCGTTCGGACCGATGAGCCCGATCTTGTCGCCGCGAATGATCGTGGTCGTGAAATCCTTCACCAGCACCCGCCCGTCCGGCCAGGCGAAGGCCAGGTTCTCGACGTCGATCACCTTCAGGCCGCTGGGCGTGGCTTCGTTGAGGTTCATCCGCACGTTCCCCACCTTGGCGCGGCGGGCGCGGCGCTCGGCCCGGAGCGCTTGGAGCTGGTTGATGCGGGCGGTGGCGCGCGAGCGCTGCGCCCTGACCCCGCGGCGGATCCATTCCTCCTCCTGGGCCAGCTTCTTGTCGGCGAGCGCCTGCTGCCGCTCCTCCGCCTCGAGGCGTTCCTGGCGGCGCACCAGGAAGGTTTCGTAGTCGCAGTCCCAATTCGTGATGGCGCCCCGGTCGAGTTCGACGATGCGCGTCGCCAGCCGCTTGAGGAAGGCCCGGTCGTGCGTCACGAAGAACAGCGCGATTCTCTCCGCCAACAGGAACTCCTCGAGCCAGAGGATCGACGCGAGGTCGAGGTGGTTGGTCGGCTCGTCCAGCAGCAGCAGGTCCGGCTTGCTCGCGAGCGCCTGGGCCAGCAGCGCGCGGCGCTTGAGCCCGCCCGAAAGCGCCGCGAACTCGGCCCGCGGATCGAGCCCGACATGCTGGATCAGGTCCTCGAGGCGCACCTCGCGCTCCCAGTCCTCCTCATGGGCGTGCGCCGGGCGCAGGCCGGCGGCGACCACGTCGTGGACCGTGCCGGCCACGCCCGCCGGCACCTCCTGCACGAGGCGGGCGAAATGCGCGCCGGGCTGCCGGAAAACCTGCCCGCTGTCCGGCTGGATGTCGCCGGCGATCAGTTTCATCAGCGTCGACTTCCCCGCGCCGTTGCGCCCGAGCAGGCAGAGGCGTTCGCCGGCGTCGACCTGGAAGTTGACGTGGTCGAGCACCGCGGGGCCGCCGAAGGCGTGGGAGACGTTGAGCAGGCTGAAGAGCGCCATGGGAATGGTCGAACGTAGGTCTCGAGCCGGCCCATGCAACCTTAAGCTCGCAGGGTTTGACTCCGCCTCCCCGCACCCCGCACTCTCCCCCCGTGCCCGACCCGATTCCCACGCCGCTGCAACAGACCGTCCGCTGGCTGGCGGACCATGCGCGCTTCCCCGCCTCGCGCCTGCCGGAGAAGGCGGAATTGCTGCTGCTCGTGGCCGCGGCGGCGGCCGACGAGGAACTGGCGGCGAAGCAGGCGGCCCACCCGCGGATCCCGCTCAATCCCAACTTCAGCGCCCAGATCCGCAACTACACCGCCCAGCGGCGCCGCGCCCACCTCCGGTCCGACAACAGCGCGAAAACCTGACCGGGAAAGGCGCGAATTCTTGCGCCGGGCCAGACAACTCCGGACCGCCGCGACGCTTTAGGTGAAGCGCGACGCCCGCCGCGCACCCCCCACCCCCATGGACCTGCTGAGCTCCGCCTTCCGTTCGCTGCGCGCGCATGCCGCTTTCAGTGCGCTCATCATCCTCCTCCTCGGCCTCGGCATCGGCGCCAACACCGCCATCTTCAGCGTCGTCGACGCGGTGCTGCTGAAGCCGCTGCCCTACCCGGCGTCCGGCGAACTCGTCCTCGCCCGCAAGCCGCCGCGCGACCCCGCGATGATGCAAATCGGCGGTGGCGACGCGATGCCCGACAACGAATTTCGCGGCTGGGTCGAGGCGCAGCCGAAAGCCTTCCGCACCCTCGCCGCCTATCGCAACAATCCCGTCACGCTCCAGCTCGGCGATGGCGCGGTGCGCGCACCCGGCGCCGCCGTCACCGGGTCGTTCTTCCCGATGCTCGGCGTGAGCGCCTGGCGCGGCCGCCTTTTCGCCGCTGCCGACCTCCAGGCCAACGCTCCCCTCACGACCATCATCAGCTACACGGCCTGGCAGTCGCGCTTCCAGGGCGATGAAAACGTGCTCGGGCGCGTCGTGCGGATCGACGACCAGCCGCACACCATCATCGGCGTACTGCCGCCTTCGTTTGAGTTCATCGAGCCCGCGCAGTTCTGGCAGCCGCTGCAAATCCAATCCAATGCCCCCGGGCAGCTGCGCATCCAGATGATCCGCGCGTTCGGCCGGCTCCTGCCCGGCACCAACCGCGACTCGGCCCAGCGCGAACTCGACGAAATCTCCACCCGCTTTTGGGACAACCTCATGGCCGGCTTTGGCGGCCCCCGGCCGGAGGGCGCCGCCGGGCCCTCGCGGCGCGTGAACATGCGCCTGCCTTTCGCCGACGCGAAGGTCCAGCTGGTCCCGTTGCAGGAGCAGCTCGTGAAGCAATCGCGCGCCACCCTCTGGCTGCTCCTTGGCGCGGTCGGCTTCGTGCTTCTCATCGCCTGCGCCAACATCGCCAACCTCCAGCTCGCGCGGACCGCCGGCCGCCGGCGCGAAGCCGCCATTCGCGCCGCGCTCGGCGCCTCCCCCGCGCGCCTGGCGCTGGAACTGCTGCTGGAAAATATCCTGCTGGCGCTGGCCGGCGGCGCCTTCGGCGTCCTGCTCGCCATGTGGTGCACGCACGCGCTGCAGTCCTGGCTCGCCGATTACCTGCCGCGGATCAATCCCATCGGGGTCGATGGCACCGTGCTGGGGTTTGCCGCGCTCCTCGCCGCCGCCGCGGGCCTCGCGTTCGGCCTCGCCCCCGCCTGGCAAGGCTGCCGCGTCGACCTCCTCGACCCGCTGAAGGATGGCGGCCACCAGGCCTCCGCTGGCGGGCAGCGCTGGCGCCAGGCCCTCGTCGCGCTCGAGGTCGCGCTCGCCCTGGTCCTGGCCGTCAACGCCGGGCTGCTCGTGAAAGGCATCTACACGCTCTACACCACCGACCTCGGCTACCGGACGGCCGACGTCATGACGGCCAACCTCGCGCTGCCGCGGCGCTACGGGACCCCGGTGGAACAGCGCGAGTTTTCGCGGCGCTGGCTCGAGGAGCTCGCGACCCTGCCCGGAGTCAAGGTGGCCGCGCTCGCCGACGTTCCCCCGCTCTCGCCGTACGCGCAGGTGATGCTGGTCGCCAAATCCCAGGGCAGCTCCGGCAATGCGAATGCCACCGTGAACGCGCAGCCGCCGAGCATGGCGGTGGCCAGCGTCACGCCGGACTTCTTCCGCGCCACCGGCATCGCCTTGCGCCAGGGCCGGCTTTTCAACGCCCGGGACGGTGCCGACGCGCCCCGCGTGGCCCTCGTGAACGAGGCGTTCATCAAGCAGTATTATCCCCAGGGCCTGACCCTCGGCGCCGAACTGACGGCACCGGGCGGCGGGCATGGCGGGCCGCCCCTCACCGCGGCCATCGTGGGAGTCGTCGCCGACGTGCGGGCGCGGGGCTTCGACAGCGTCGCGCAGCCGCTGGCCTATTTCCCGCTCGAGCAGTCGCCCGCCGCGCGGATCTCGGCCGTCCTGCAGTTCGAGGGCGGCGGCGCCGCGCTGGCGCGCGCGCTCACGGTGGCCACCCACAAGGTCGACGCCGACCTCGCCTTCGACCAGCCCTCGACCCTCGCGGACCAGCTGGCGAAACAGACGGCCCCGCGGCGCGTAACGCTGATCCTCACCGGTTGCTTCGCGGCGACCGCCGTCCTGCTCGCGGCGCTCGGCATTTTCGGCGTCATGAGTTACACGGTGACGCAGCGGCGAAAGGAGATCGGCGTGCGCATGGCGCTCGGCGCCGATGCCCCCATGATCCTGCGCTGGATCCTGCGCCACGGCGGCCTGGCCATCGGGGCCGGCCTGTTGGTGGGTTCCGCCCTGACCCTGGCCACGAGCCGGCTGCTCGCTTCGGTGCTGACCGGCATGACCACGCTGGATCCCATGGTGCTCGCTGTCGCGGTCGCCGCGCTCGGAGCCATCGCTCTCCTCGCCTGCCTGCTGCCGGCGCGGCGGGCGACGAAAGTGAATCCGGTCGAAGCCCTGCGGGCCGAGTAGTGGTTTCCCGCCGCCGGAACCTGCACTCCGTGCAGGTTGATCAGCCCGCACGGTGTGCGGGCCTCACCAGATTCAGGCCGCCTCGTCGTTTTGCGGCGAACGCATTGGCAGCAAGGTGGGACCCGGGCGCGCGGTCAGCTGCTTACGGATGGATTCGCGCAGCGCGCCCCCGATGCGGAGGATGACCTGACACACGTTGTCCCGCACCACCGGGTCGTCCGGCGCCACATGGCGGCCCCGGCGTTCGCCTTCAAGCCAGGATTCGTCCTCGATGATCTTCCGGATCACCGGGAGCTGACGGAAGAGGACTGGATCGAATTGCGCCATAAGAGGTGGCCGGCACTGGCTCGTTATCGGCACGATGGCGGCCGGGTTAAGCCGCACGTCCCGATTTGCGATTCCACCATACCCCATCAACAGTGTTCCGCCATCCCCGTGAACACCCCATCTATTGACGCCGGAGTACGTATCGGCCACGTCCACCTTAAGGTCGCCGACCTGTCGCGCGCCCTCGATTTCTACTGCGGCGTGCTGGGCTTCGAGCTGACGCAACGTTACGGCACGCAGGCGGCTTTCGTGTCGGCCGGTGGTTATCATCACCACATCGGGCTCAACACGTGGGAAAGCGCCGGCGGTTCACCTCCGCCGCCCGGGAGCACCGGCCTTTACCATGTGGCCATCTTGTATCCGACCCGCGCCGCGCTGGCCGATGCGCTGCGGCGGCTCGTGCGCGCCAAAATTCCGCTGGAAGGCGCGTCGGATCACGGCGTGAGCGAAGCACTTTACCTGCGCGACCCCGACCAGAACGGCGTCGAGCTCTATCGTGACCGGCCGGCCGCGGAATGGCCGCGCACACCGGAGGGAGGACTCGCCATGGTCACACACCGCCTCGATCTCGAATCGCTGCTGGCGGAACCGGCGCCGTAGGCGGGCGTCACCGACATACCCCGGGGATTCGCTCGACAACCCGCGGGCGCGCGGCTTGCTAATCTGCGCCCCATGCCCTCCCCGCAAGCATCCGGTCGCGAGGCGACGCGCCTGAGCGAAATCACCCCGTGGCAGTGGAAGTCGGGCCTCGCGGCGTGGCTGGGCTGGTTTTTCGACGGGCTCGAGCTGCATCTCTACACGCTGGTGGCGGCGCCGCTGGTCCTGCAACTGCTGGCCACGACAGCGGACGATCCCGAGGTGAAGGAAGTCAGCGCGTACATCCAGGCGGCCTTCCTGGTCGGCTGGGCGCTGGGCGGGGCGTTCTTCGGGCGACTCGGCGACCGCTTCGGGCGCAGCCGCACACTCGCGCTCACGGTGCTGACGTACGCCCTGTGCACCGGCCTCTGCGCCTTTGCGCGGACCTGGCAGCAGCTGCTGGTCTTCCGTTTCATCGCTTCGCTGGGCATCGGCGGCGAATGGGCCGTCGGCGCTTCGCTGCTCGCCGAGACCTGGCCGCGCGCCTGGCGCCCGTGGATCGCAGCCGTGCTGCAGAGCGGGGTGAATTTGGGCATCCTGTTTGCCGCCGCGCTGGTGTGGCTGATGTCGGTTTTCCTCCCGCCGCACTCGGAGCGCTGGGTTTTCCTCATCGGCGTCCTGCCCGCGCTGATCGTCTATTGGATCCGCCGCAACGTGCCGGAGCCCGAGGTCTGGCAACAGGCCGAGGAAAAGGCCCACCACCACAACCCCGGCGTCGGCGAGCTGTTCCGCGGCGCCGTGGCCTCGATCACCTGGCGCACGATGGTGGCCTGCGCGCTCAGCCTCTCGGCGTGGTGGCTGTTCATCTTCTGGCAGGCGCAGCACCTGCGCAAAGTGCTGGTCGACGCGGGCGCACCGGGCAACAACGTGACGCGGCTCATCACCGCCGCGTTCTTCGTGATGATCGCCGTGTCGATCGTCGGCAATTATTTCGCCGGCTGGCTGGCGCGCCTCCTGGGCAACCGGCGCGCCATCACGGCCATGTTCTGGGCGCTGTTCCTGAGCATGGCGGGCGCCTTCATCGTGCCGCGCAGTTTCGCCGAGCTGGCCTGGTTCTGGGTGCCGCTGGTCGGCTTCTTCTCCGGCGTCTTCGGCCTGTTCACCATGTACATGCCGCCGCTTTTCCCGGTGCTGCTGCGCACCACCGGCGCAGGCTTCTGCTACAACATCGGGCGCCTGGCCGCGGCCTTCGCCTCGGTCATCTTCGGCTGGCTCGCCCCGGTGGGCGACTTCCGCCTCGCCCTGCTCTACTCCAGCCTGCTCGCGCTCGCCGCGGCCGTCTGGGCGTGGTGGCTGCCCGAGGACGCGGTGGACGCGTGAGCCCTGACGGCCGCGCGTCGTGTGATCGGTGGGGCGGCGACTCCGTTCGCCGCCGCGGCGCGCAGGGACTGCGCGCCCTACCCGCTCAATTACGTCTCGACGCCACGTCGTAGTGCAGCTGCACCAGGCCGTCGGGGAACACGCGGCTGTCCCGCAGCCGCAGCACCGCCTCCATTGCGGTGGGCAGGAACAGCGGCCGGCCTTCGCCCAAAAGGCGGGGCACGATTGTGAGGATGATCTCGTCGACCACGCCGGCGGCGAAGCACGATTGCGCGCTTTCGCCGCCGCCGACGAGCCAGATGTCGCGCCCGGGGCGCTTCCGCAGCCGCCGGAGCAGCGTGGCCACGCCGGCATCCGTGAAGGTTGCGTGCACGTCCCGGTGCCCGGCCCATTTCCGGCTGAGCACGTGACAGGGCCGCTCGCCGAAGGGCCACGGCCCGAGCGTCAGCGCATGCTCGTAAGTCTTGCGGCCGATGATCAGCTCGTCGACGCGCGCGAAGAACTTCGCCGTGCCATAGTCCTGTTTCTTGGTCGGCACCGGCAACCAGTCGATGGAGCCGTCCGGTCGCGCGATGTAACCGTCGAGGCTCGCGGCGATGTAATAGACCAGCTTGCGCATGGATTCAGCTCATGGCCCGTCGGCTGTCCCCGGGGGGCGGGCCGTTCAATTCCTCCCCGCCGGCGCGACTGGCTCCGGCGCGAAGGCATGCAGCTCGCCGCCACCGAAGCGCCGGATTAGCCCGCGCATGACGATCAGCAGCGCGTGGTACTGCGCCTCGTACGCCTCGTCGGAGACCGCGCCCTGTTGGATGAACGTGTAGCTAACGAGCGTCCGGCGCGGCCCGAGCGGGAGCACCCGCACCGGGAAGAGCGCCATTTGGTCGGGCGTCGGCCCGACCTGAAAGTCAAGGAGGCCGGTCGCAGCGGAGACCTCGAGGTCAACCAGCGCCTCACCTTGCGGGGTGTAGGCCCACCAGCGGCCCTGGCGCAGTTCCAGGCGCTCGCAAAACTCGGTCGACCAGCCCGGCAGGTTCTCCAAGTTGGCGAGGTAGTTGAAAACGGGGTCGCGCGGGGCGGCCACGGCAATGGACACGGTTCTGATGTGCATGATGGCGACGGGAGGGAGGAATCCGGCGTGGTTATCTGACGGCGCGCGGATCAAAATGCGGGTTTTCGATCAGGCCGATGATGTTGCCGAAAGGATCGATGACCGTTGCGACCGTGATGCCGCCGCCGACTTCCTTCGGCGGCTCGTGGCTGGTCGCGCCGAGGGCGAGCAGGTGGGCGAACGCCGCCCCGACGTCGTCAACACCCCAGTAGGCCAGGACGCCGGCGGGCTGGTCACTCGCCGGGCCGTCGGGGCTGAGGCCCAGCTCGAAGCCGCCCACGTTGTAGCCGACATAGAAGGGCTCGTCGAAATACGGCGTGAGAGAAAAGGCGCGGGCGAACCACGCCTTGCCCGCGGCCAGGTCGGCGGCGCGATACGTGACGGCGCGGAGTCCTTTGAGCAGGGGCATGACGGGCCGCGTCACGGCTTGGGCAACGGCAGCGAAGCCTGGCCGAACACGTATTTCCACCCCGCCGGCGTGCGTACATAGGTGTCGCTGAACCAGAGCTGGTAGTCGAAAGCCTTCCCGTCCTTCACCGTGCCCTTGATCCGGAGCAGGGCGGTGACGACCGCGGTGTCGCCCCAGACGCGGACCTTCTGGGTGCCCGGCACTTCGTCCTGGACCTCATAAGTGCGTTCGCGATCCTGCGCGGCTTTGACGTGGTCGGCGCGGGTGAAAACGGCGCCGCGTCCCGTCACGAGGATCATGTCCTCGGCCTGGATCCGCGCGATGGTGCCGGCATCGTTGCGTTTGACCGCCGCCTGGAACTCGGTGTCGAGCGCCGCGACCGTGGCGGCGTCATCGGTTTCAGCGGCCTGCAGACCGGACGACAAAAGCGCGCAGACGGCGCCGAAGGTGGCAAGCAACCGCGCCGGGCGCGGCGCGGGCAGAACGGATTTTCTCATGCCCGCAGCCTAACACGGGCCCGTGACAACCTTATGTCAGGAGGCTTTGCCGGCGTGGCGCCGGGCGATCTCCTCCCCGCCGGCGCGGACCAGCTGGCGCAGCTTCGCGGGCTCCAGCGCCTCGGCGTCGCCACCGAAGGAAAGCAGCCACCGGGCCATCCATTCGAGCGACCAGGCGAAGAGGGAGAACTCCGCGCCGCCGTCGCGCTGGCGCTCCTCGATCAACGTGGCGAGGCTGTCGTGCCGCGCGCGTTCCTGCGCGGCCGCCGCGAACCACACGCGCACGGGGATCGTATCCTCCCGTTTCACCGACTCCTCCATGTGCTTTGCGAGCGAAAAATCCGCCCGGGGCGGGAAGACGAGCGGGGTCAGTTCCAGCCGGCGGATGCGGTCGATGCGAAAGTGGCGGTAGTCCTGCCGGAGGCGGCACCACGCGACCAGGTACCAGGCACCGCCGTAAAACACCACGCCCTGCGGCTCCACATCCCGGGTGGTGTCGCTCTCCTGGCCGCGCCGACGGTAGTCGAGGCGGAGGACGCGACGCTGCACGAGGCCCTGCTGGACCGGCAGCAGCCAGCGCTGCGCGATCGCCTCGGGCGCGGCGCGGCGCGAGCCGAGGCCGAGCACCAGGGTGCGCTGCGCGAGCCGCTCGATGTGGTCCTGACGGTCCTTCGGCAGCACCGCGCGCAGTTTCTCCAGGGCCGAGACCATCGGGGCGTGCAGCGAGGCGTCGGTGAACTGCTTGACCAGTTCGCCGCCCACAAACAGCGACGTCGCCTCCTCGGCCGTGAACATGACCGGCGGCAGCTGGTAGCCCTTCATCAGGCAGTAGCCCACGCCCGCCTCGCCCGAAATCGGCACGCCCGCCTCGCCCAACGCGGCGATGTCGCGGTAGACGGTCCGTTCGGTGACCTCGAAGTGCCGGGCCAGTTCGCTCGCACGCACGACACGCCGGCCCTGCAGGAAGAGGACCATGGCCACCAGCCGGTCGGTTCGATTCATCCCGCCTGATTAGGACGGGTTGGGTCCGGACGTCACCGCAATTCCACCGTGCCATGCCTCGTCGAGCAGGTGGCGCACTTCCGCGTCGGAGGTCTGGGTGAAGTCCTCGTAGTAATCGGCCACGCAGGCAAAATTGCGCGGCAGCGTGAGCACCACGACATGGCGCACCGCGTTGCGCAGCTCGAGGTAGGATTCGCGGGCGGCGACCGGCGCCGCGACGGTGATCGGGCCCGCCCAGGCCCCGTGCAGCGCGGACACGGCGGCGCGCATGGTCGAGCCGGTGGCGATGCCGTCGTCGACCAGGATGACCGGCCGACCCCGCAGCTCGAGCGAAGGCCGATCGCCGCGGTAGGCATGCTCGCGTCGTTCCACTTCGGCGCGCTCGATCTCCGCGCGCTGGTCCATCGTTTTGAGGGAAACCCCCGCCATCTCCATGGCGTGCGTATTGTAGTATTTCAGGCCGCCCGAGGCCACCGCGCCGACGCCGAACTCCGGGTTGCCCGGTGCCCCGATCTTCCGCACCACCAGCACGTCCAGTGGCGCGCCCAGCGCGTGCGCGATCTCGGCCGCCACCGGCACGCCGCCACGTGGCAGGGCGAGCACGATCAATCCTTCCTCGCCGGCGTGGCTGGCGAGCTTTTCGGCCAGCAGATGGCCGGCGGCGATGCGATTCGGAAAAACCAGGCTCATGATTGAACGGGCTCCCGCGATGGCGTGACTCTACACCCGATCACCCGCCGCACCAACGGGCATTTTGACGCAGGCCCGCGGCCGATCGCCTGATCGCGGCATCCGGGCTTCTGCCGGTCATCAGCCGGACTCACATCAGCCTGCGCCGCCGGGCTTTTGGTTGCACGGGCGGTCGGCCGACCTAGCGTGGGCGTGCCGGCGCCGGGCCGGCTGCCCCCGTGCATCACGCCCCTTCCACGCCTTCCTCCTCCTGCGGTTCGGCTGCCGGCCAGCCGATGGTGTTTCGCGTGAGGGGATTGACCAAGGTATACGGCGAAGGGGCCACCCAGGTGCGCGCCTTGGCGGGGGTGGACCTCGACCTTGCGGCCGGCGAACTCGTGGTGCTGCTCGGCCCCTCGGGCAGCGGCAAGACCACGCTGCTCAACCAGCTCGGCGGCCTCGACATCCCGACCGCCGGTGAGATCCGCTATCGCGACCTGGACCTGACCCACGCCGACGAGAACCGCCTCACGCAATACCGGCGCGATTCCGTCGGCTTCATTTTCCAGTTCTACAACCTCATCCCCAGCCTGACGGCGCGCGAGAACGTCGGATTGATCGCGGAGATCGCGCGCGACCCGATGCCCCCCGAGGCCGCCCTCGAACTCGTCGGCCTCACGCCGCGCCTGGACCATTTCCCGGCCCAGCTTTCCGGGGGCGAACAGCAACGCGTCGCCATCGCGCGTGCCATCGCCAAGCGGCCCGAGGTGCTCCTTTGCGACGAGCCCACCGGCGCGCTCGACGTCCGCACCGGCATCACGGTCCTCGAGGCCATCGTGCGCGCCAACCGCGAACTCGGCACGCTCACCGTCATCATCACGCACAACGCCGTCATGGCCGGCATGGCCGACCGCGTGATCCACTTCTCCGACGGCCGCGTGCACCACGAGCACCGCAACTCCGTGCGGGCGGACCCGACCACGCTGTCGTGGTAAAATTCCAAATGCCAAACGCCAAATCCCAAACAAATCTCAATCGGTCGAACTTTGACCCGCCTATTCGGGGCTTGTTTTCTCCACCGTTTGTCTGGCGTTTGGAGTTTTGGGGCTTGGAGCTTTTGCCTTTGGCACCTGTTTGGAGTTTGGCGTTTTGAGATCTGGGATTTCCCCGCATGCTGCCGCACCTCGACCGCAAACTCCTTCGCGACCTGCGCCGCCTCAAGGGCCAGGCGGGCGCGGTGTCGGTCGTCATGGCCTGCGGGCTCGCCATGCTCATCATGGCGCGGAGCCTGATCTACTCGCTCGAGTCGACGCGGAGCGAGTACTACCAGACGAACCACTTTGCCGACCTCTTCGGCTCCCTGAAGCGCGCGCCGAATTACCTGATCGACCAGCTGCGGGCGATCCCGGGCGTGGCCACCGCGCAAACCGACATCTCGGTGCCGGTAACGCTCGACCTGCCGGGCATCGACGAGCCGTGCGGCGGCATTGTCCGATCCCTGCCGGATTTCAACGAGCCCGAGCTGAACCGGCTCTTCCTGCGCCGCGGGCGCTGGCTCGACCCGGGCGCGCGCGGCGCCCTGCTCGTGGGCGAGGCCTTTGCGAACGCCAACCACCTCAACCCGGGCGACTCCGTCGCGATGCTGCTGAACGGCCGGCGGCAGGAGTTCCGCATCGCCGGCATCGTCCTCTCGCCCGAGTACATCTTCGAGGCGCGACCGGGCGTCGCGCTGCCGGACAACCGCACGTTCGGCATCTTCTGGATGCCGTACAAGGAGGTTGCCACGGCGTGGGATCTTTACGGCGCCTTCAATCATTTCGCGCTGACGCTGGCACCCGGGGCCGATGAGCGTCCGGTCATCGCCGCCGTCGACCGTCTGCTGCGGCCCTATGGCGGGCTCGGAGCCTACGGCCGCAAGGATCATCCGTCGCACATCCGCGTGACCGACGAGATCCGCGTTCTGACCATCCTCGCGATCGGCTTTCCCCTGGTCTTCCTCAGCGTGGCGGCGTTCATGACCAACGCCGTGCTTGCCCGGCTGCTGGCATTGCAGCGGGAGCAAATCGCCATCCTGAAGGCCTTCGGATTCACCAACCGGCAGATCGTCGTCCATTATCTCAAGTTCGCCTTCGTGATGGTCTTTGCCGGCATGGTGCTGGGCCTGGTGGGCGGCATTGCCCTGGGCCACAAGCTGGTCGCGATGTACCAGATTTTCTATCGCTTCCCGGTCCTGGCCTTCCGGCTTGACCTGCAGGCGGTCGCCCTGGCGCTCGGCGTCGGCCTCGCGGCCGTTGTGCTGGGCGTGCTCGGGGCCGTGCGCAAGGCCGCGAAACTCCCCCCCGCCGAGGCCATGCGTCCGGAGCCGCCGGCGAACTTCCGCCCGGCCCTCATCGAACGCACCGGGATCGCCCGCCTGTTTTCGCACTCCTTCCGGATCGCGCTGCGCAACCTCGAGCGCCGGCCGATGCAGGCGCTCTTTACTGTGGCCGGGCTCGCCTTGGCCACCGGCTTGCTGGTGTTGCCGAACACCTTCAAGGCCGGCATCCACGAGGTCCTCGATTTCGACTGGGACGTGAACCAGCGGCAGGACCTCAATCTCGGGTTGGTCGAGCCGTCTTCGGCGCGCATTGCGCACGAGCTCGAGCACCTGCCGGGCGTAACCAGCCTCGAGCCGACCCGTGCCACCGTCGTGCGGATCCACTTCATGGGCCGCAGCCGCCAAATCTACCTGCGCAGCCTGGAGCCGAACGGCATCCACGCCCGCGCGGTCGATCGCGCCGGCCACGAGATCCCGCCCCCAACCGATGGCGTCGTGATGTCGGAAAAGCTCGCCACCGTGCTCGGCGCCCGCCTGGGCGACACCCTCACCCTCGAGTCGCTCGAGGGCCGGCGCCGCGTGATGAACACCACGCTGGTCGCCCTGGCGGAGGATTTCACGGGCATCACCGCCTACATGGACCGGCATGCCATCAACCGTTTTCTCGGCGAGGGCGATGTCATCACCGGCGCCAGCATCGGCCTTGACCTGTCGCGCCGCGCCGAGTTCCTGGCCGCCCTCAAGCGGATTCCGCGCATCAGCGTCGTTGCCATCAAGGAATCGCTGCGCCAGGCGTTCCGGGAGACGACGGCCAAGAGCATGGGCCTGATCCAGTCGATCTACCTGACCTTCGCCGTGATCGTGGCCTTCGGCGTCATCTACAACAACGCCCGCATCTCGCTGGCCGAGCGGGCGCGCGAACTGGCCACGCTGCGGGTCGTCGGCATGACCCAGCGCGAGGTCGGCGCGATCCTGGTCACGGAACTGGTCGTGCTCGGGACGCTCGCGGTGCCGCTCGGACTGGCGTTCGGGACGGGACTGTCGACGGTGATAGTGCGATCGGTCAACACCGAGACGGTTCGCCTCCCGCTCGTGTTCACCACGTATACCTTTTCCTTCGCCATCCTGGTCGTCATCATCGCCTCCACGCTGTCGGCCTTGTTCGTGTTGCGGAAACTCAAACAGCTCGACCTCATTGCCACGTTGAAGGCGCCCGAGTAATCCCTCCCCATGCCCACCACCTCCCCCGGCAAACGCCTGCGCTGGCTGCCCTACGCCGCCGGCCTGGTGCTCCTCGTGCTGCTCGCGTTCGGCCTCCGCCCCCGGCCGGCGCCGGTCGAAACCGCCCGCGCCGCGTACGGCGCCCTGCGCGCCACCGTCAGCGAGGAGGGCAAAACGCGGATCAGGCAGCGCTATGTCGTGTCGTCGCCCGTCAGCGGCCAGCTGCACCGGGTGCCCTTCAAGCCCGGGGCGGTCATCGCCGCCGGCGCGGTGCTGGCCACGATCGAACCCCTGGCGGCCTCGCCGCTCGACCCGCGCGCCCGCGCCTTGGCGGAGGCGCGGCGCTCGTCAGCCCAGGCGGCGCTGGCGAAGGCCCGCGAGGCCCACGGGCTCGCGGAAAACGAGGTCCACCGCATGGAGCAGATGTTCGCCCAGAAAACCGTGTCGCCCCAGGATCTCGAGGGCGTGCGGCTGCGCGAGACCACCGCCGCGCGCGACGTCATCGCCGCCGAGGGCGAGTTACGGGCCGCCATCGCCGAACTCGCGGTCGAGGGTTCGGACAAGACCGCCGCCCTCGTCACGCTCACGGCGCCCGTGGCCGGCAGCATCCTGCATGTGTATCAGGAAAGCGAACGGCCCGTCGCCGCCGGCACCCCCTTGCTCGACCTGGGCGATCCGGCCGACCTTGAGGTGGTGATCGAGCTGCTCTCGCGCGATGGCGCGGCCATTGCGCCCGGCACCCCGGTCGAGTTCGAGCAATGGGGCGGGCCCCAGCCGCTCGAGGGGCGCGTGCGCCTGGTCGAGCCCGCCGCCTTCACCAAGATCTCCGCCCTCGGCGTCGAGGAACAGCGCGTCAACGTGGTGGCCGACTTCACCAGCCCGCGCGCGCAATGGCAGGCGCTTGGCGACAACTACCGCGTCGAGGCGCGCGTCATCGTCTGGCAGAGCGAGCGCGTGCTCAAGGTGCCGGTGTCGGCTGTGTTCCGCCGCGGCACCGCCTGGTCGGCCTATGTCGTGCGCGACGGCCGCGCCGCGCTTGTGCCCGTCGAAGTCGGCCGCTCCAGCGGCACCGAGACGCAGGTCACGTCCGGCCTGAACGAGGGCGACGAGGTCATCCTCTATCCCGGCGACCGCGTGGCGGACGGCCAGCGCGTCCAGCCGGTGAAGCTGTGAAATCTTCGTGCCGGCGGTTGTAGGAGCCTGCTGGCAGGCGATGAGAGGGGTCGCTGCCCCGATATCGCCTGCAAGCAGGCTCCTACAGCAATCGATTCCCAACCACGAAAAGCTCGGGCCGGGCGCGCCTGACCCGCCTTTCGTCGCTCCGGGTTTGCCATGAACGGCCGCGGGGGTACGTTGCGCGCCATGTTCACGTTTACATCCCCCCTCCGCCGTGCCGCCGTCGCGGTGCTGCTCGCGGTCGCGCCGGTGGTGCGCGCCGCCGATGCCAACCCCACGCAGGAACGCGCCGACCGTTTCCTCGCGCTGGTGAACTCCGAATACCAGGCGATGATCACCATCGAGGGCAATGCCCAGTGGGACGCCCTCACGGACGTCTCGCCCGTGCACGACGCCGCCTCCGAGGTCGGGAGCAAGGCCCGCGCCGCCTTCCTCGGGAATCCCGTCGTCATCAACGAGACCAAGGCGCTCCTGCTCAAGCGCTCCGAGCTGAACGAGCTGACCGTGCGCGAGCTTCAGCAACTCCTGCTCAACGCGGCCGAGGGCCCGATGACCAACCCGCAGCTCGTGTCCGACCGCATCGCCGCCGAGGTGGCGCAGGCCTCCACGCTCAACGGCTTCGAGTTCAAGCTGCACGGAAAGCCGATCACGGTGAACGAAATCGACAATCTCCTCGAGTCGAGCACCGACCTCGCCGAGCGCAAGGCGGTGTGGGCGGCGTCGAAGGAATCCGGCAAGGCGCTCAAGGCCGGCCTGATCAAGCTGCGCGACCTGCGCAACGGCGTGGCGATGGAGCTCGATTACCCGGATTACTTCGCCCTGCAGGTCGCCGGCTACGGCATGACAACGGACGAGATGGTGAAGCTGAACGAGCAGTTCATGCGCGACCTGCGCCCGCTCTACCTGCAGCTCCACACCTGGGTGAAATACAAGCTGGCGGAGAAGTACCACCAGCCCGTGCCTAAGCTCATCCCGGCGCACTGGATCAACAACCGCTGGTCGCAGGAGTGGACCGGCCTGTCGGAGGGCGCCGACCTGACACCGTTCTTCAAGGACCGCACGCCCGAGTGGGTCGCGCACAGTGCCGAGCGGTTCTATGTCGGGCTCGGCTTCCCGAAGCTGCCGCAGTCGTTCTGGGAGAAATCCGACCTCTACCCGGTGCCCGCCGGCAGCCCGCGCAAGAAGAACACGCACGCCTCCGCGTGGCACGTCGACCTCGCCAACGACCTGCGCTCGCTGCAAAGCATCGAGGCCAACCCGGAGTGGTTCAAGACCGCGCATCACGAATTCGGCCACATCTATTATTTCATGAACTACACGCGCGACGAGGTGCCGATGCTGCTGCGCACGGGCGCCAATCCGGCGTTCCACGAGGGCTTCGGCGAGCTGACCGCGCTGGCCGCCGGCATGGCGCCGTACCTCAAGTCGCTCGGCATCCTGCCGCCCGACTACAAGGTCGACCAGAATGCCTTCCTGCTCAACGACGCCCTCGCCCCCGGCGTGCCGTTCATCTTCTGGTCCTCCGGCGTCATGACGCACTGGGAGGCCGACGTCTACGCGCACCACCTGCCGGCCGACCAGTGGAACGCGCGCTGGTGGCAGTACGTCCGCGACTTCCAGGGGATCGAGCCGCCGGAGCCGCGCGGCGAGGAGTGGTGCGACCCCGCGACGAAGACCCACATCAACGACACGCCCTGCTACTATTACAGCTACGCCATCGCGCAGGTGTTCAAGTACCAGCTCAACGACTACATCGCGAAACACATCCTGCACCAGCCGCCGCAGTCCTGCAATTACGCCGACAACAAGGAGGTCGGGGAGTTCTTCCGCAAGATCATGGAGCAGGGCAAAACGCGCGACTGGCGCGTCATCCTCAAGGAAGCCACCGGCGAGGACCTCTCGACGCGCGCCATGGTCGAGTACTATGCGCCCCTGATGCAGTGGCTCCAGGAGCAGAACAAGGGCCGCCCGATCGGCTGGGAGTGAGCGCGCGCGTCAACACCGCCAGATTTCCTTGGTCGTGGCCCACACCCCCCGCCCTGGCGGGCACCCCTCTGGTTAGAGGGGATCTTCGCCGGGTGTGTCTGGCGTTATATTTCACAATCGGGGTGAGCGCACCGAGATGCAGGAGCCTGCTTGCAGGCGATAGGAACACGGCGCCACGCACGAATCGCCTGCAAGCAGGCTCCTACATAATTGAATGCGATTCCTGAACGGGGGTGAAATCTTCAGGCTGGCTCCCCTCTAACAGGAGGGGTGGCGCTTGCCGCGCCGGAGTTTCACGAAGGCGGGCGAAGCGACGGGGTGTGTCGCCCTCCTGGCCTTTTCGCTGGCCGGTCCCCGTGCCGCCTGCTTGGCTCGCCCGCGTATGTCGAAGGTCTACTTCTACTATTCGGCGATGAACGCCGGCAAGTCGACGGTCCTCATCCAGGCGAGCTACAATTACCACGAACGCGGCATGCGCACGCTTGTGTTCGTGCCGGCGATCGACACGCGCTGGGGCGGCGGGCGCGTGAAGTCGCGCATCGGCATCGAGGCTCCCGCCCTCGTGCTGCAGCCGAACGAGAATGTGCTCAATTACGTTCGCGCCGCCCACGCCGCGCAGCCGGTGTCCTGCGTGCTCATCGACGAGGCGCAGTTCCTCACGCGCGGACAGGTCGAGCAACTGACCGACATTGCCGACGAGCTGCGCATCCCGGTGTTGTGCTACGGGCTCCGCACCGATTTTCAGGCGCAGCTTTTTCCCGGCAGCGCCGCGCTCCTCGCGCTGGCCGACGACCTCATCGAGCTGAAGACCATCTGCCACTGCGGACGCAAGGCCACCATGAACCTGCGCATCGGCCCCGGCGGCCGCGCGGTCAAGGAAGGCGCGCAGGTCGAGATCGGCGGCAACGACCGTTATGTCGCCATGTGCCGGCGGCACTTTAAGGAAGCGCTCGCCAGCTGAGCCCCCGCCGATGTCCGCGCCCCCTCACCCCGGATCGCTGCCGGCTTTTATCGGCACCTACACGCCGAAGGACGGTTCCAGCCGCGGCATCTACGCCACCCGTCTCGATCTAACCACCGGGATGCTGGCGGCGCCGTCGGTCGCAGCCGAGACGTCCAATCCGACGTTTCTCGCCGCGCATCCGAACGGCCGGGTGCTCTACTCGCTCAGCCAGCTGCCGTTGCCGGATGGAAAATCCGGCGGGGCCGTCGACGCCTACGCGCTCGATCCCGCCTCGGGCCGGTTGAGGCTGCTCAATCGGGAGTCGTCCGGCGGCGCTGGCCTCGCGCACCTCGCCATCGATGCCACCGGCCGGATGCTGATCGCGGTGAGCTACCATGGCGGTTACGTCGCGGCCTTCCCGCTCGCCGCCGACGGTCGCATCGGCCCGCCGACGGGCCGGATCACCCTCGACGGTTCGCCCGGCCCGAACCGGTTACGGCAAAACCAATCGCACGCGCACTCGGTGACGATCGCCCCGGACAATCGCTTTGCCTTCGTCGCCGACCTCGGGCTCGATCGCGTGTTCTCCTTCCGGCTTGACGTGGCCGCGGCGCGCCTGGCGCCGAACGATCCGGCCAGCACCCTCCTTCCGGCTGGCGCCGGCCCGCGCCATGCGAAGTTCTCCGCCGACGGGCGGTTCTTCTATGTGCTGAACGAGATCGATGGATCGATCTCCTCATGCCGCTACGATGCGGCGCTAGGCATCGCGACGCCCTTCCAGCACATCTCCACCCTGCCGGATGGCTTCAAGGTCACCGATCCCGACCGCGCGGCGGAAATCCGGATCCATCCGAACGGGCGGTTCGTGTACGCATCCAACCGCGGGCACGACAGCATTGCGCTTTTCGCCCGCGCCGCCGATGGCGCCCTGCAGCTGGTGGATTTCACGCCCTGCGGCGGCAAGCACCCGCGCAATTTCAGCCTGACGCCCGACGGCGACTGGCTGGTCTGCGCCAACATGGACAGCAACAACCTCGTCGTCTTCCCGGTCTACCCGGACACGGGCCGCCTCGCTGCGCCCCGCGCCACCGTCGCGGTCCCGGCGCCGGTTTGCGTGCTGTTTGTGGATCCCTAGTGGTTCCGGCTGGTTGTAGCCGTTGGTGGAGGCGGGGCGATTGGCCCCGCGGGCTCAAGCCCTGACGGCTATCCGCGGGACTGATGGTCCCGCCTCCAGTGCTCCGGGATTCAAGCGGGAGAAGCAAGCCCGCTCCTAACGAGCAGCTAATTGAGCTCAAGCCCTCCACTGCGGACGGTCCGCACCATAATGGACAAGATAAGAACACATATTGACTGCGGATGCGCATCTTCGCGGCTTTTCCCGCGCGATAATGAGAGCAAAATCATGGAAAATTTGAATCCCGTGCCACTCATGAGCAACAAATGGTCCGACCGTGCGACGTCGCCCGCCGAGGCGGTGTCGTTCGTCAAAAGCAACCACAAGGTCTTTCTGCACGGGGCCTGCGCCACGCCGACGACCCTGACCAATGCCCTCGCCGCCCGCCGTGACCTCGAGAATGTCCGGCTCTATCACCTACACACGGCGGGCCCGGCCGCGTGGATCAGCCCGGAGACGCGCGGCATCTTCCGCTCGGTTTCCCTCTTCACCGGCGGACCGTTGCGCAAGCCGGTCAATGAAGGCGAGGCCGACCATGTGCCGATCTTTCTCTCGGACATTCCCGGCTTGTTTCTCAGCCGGCAGGTGCAGCTCGACGTCGCGATCCTCCAGGTTTCGCCGCCCGACCGCCACGGGATGTGCTCGCTCGGCACCTCGATCGACGCCGCCCGCGCCGCCGCCGACACGGCGAAGGTCGTCATCGCCGAGATCAACGAGCAAATGCCGCGCACCCATGGCGACAGCTCCCTCTCCTTCCAGCGCATCACGGCTTTCGTCCACACCAACCGCCCCCTGCACGAACATCACCCCGAGCCCGAATCGCATGTCGAGTCGCAGATCGGCGAGCTGATCGCCCCGATGATCGACAACGGCTCGACGCTGCAGATGGGCATCGGCGGCATCCCCGACGCCGTCCTGGCCCGCCTGCACGACAAGCGCGACCTGGGCATCCACAGCGAGATGTTCTCCGACCGCGTGGTCGAGCTGGTCGAGTCCGGCGCCGTCACCAACAAGCTCAAGGCGGTCGGCCGCGGGCGCATCGTCACCAGCTTCATCAACGGCACCCGGCGGCTCTTCGACTTCGTCAATGACAACGCCGGCGTCGCCTTCTACCCGTGCGATTGGACGAACGACACCGCGAACATCCGGCGCAACCCGAAGATGGTCGCGATCAACTCCGCCATCGAGGTCGACCTGACCGGCCAGGTGTGCGCCGACTCGATCGGGCATCGGATCTTCTCGGGCATCGGCGGCCAGATGGACTTCATCCGCGGCGCCGCGCTGTCCGTGGGCGGCAAGCCCATCATCGCCCTGCCCTCGACCGCGGCCGGCGGGAAGGTTTCCCGCATCGTCTCGCAGTTGAATCCCGGCGCCGGCGTCGTGACCACCCGCGGCCACGTTCACTGGGTCGTGACCGAATACGGGGCGGTGAACCTGCACGGCCTCTCCCTCCGCGAACGCGCCGAGGCGTTGATCTCCGTCGCGCACCCCGACTTCCGGGCCGAATTGCGCAAGGAGGCGGTGCACCTGCGGCACTTCACCGCGCCGGGCGAAAAATCCGCCTGAACCCAAGCAAAGGTGGAACCTGCACTCCGGGCAGGTTCGCAGAAGTGGAGGCGGGGTGCCCTCACCCCGCGGCACGTGAGCGCCTGGCAACCCGCGGGACGACGGCGTCCCGTCTCCGCCTGGAGGCGGCCTCAGAACACCGGCTCGGCGCCGGGCTTCGGCCGGGGCGGGCGCAGGATCAACACCACGTAGTAGGCGGCGACCGAAAGGATGGCGCAGGCCACCACGAACCAGTCGCCGTGCTCCGTGTAGAAGCTCGCCCGGTCGTGCCAGCGCAGGTCGCGGGTGACCGTCACCGTCTCGCCGCCGCGGAAATACACGCTGCCGTTCTCGTCGCGCAGCGTCGCGCGGATATTGCCGTATTCATCGATCCAGCCGCTCCAGCCGCCGTTGCCGCAGCGGATGACGGGGCGGCGCGTCTCCACGGCGCGCAGGACGGAATGCGCCGCGTGCTGGTACGCCGCGCCGCCTTCGCCGTACCAGGCGTCGTTCGTCAGCACCGCCAGCACCTCGGCGCCGGCGAGCGCGCTGTCGCGGGCGAGATGGGGAAACACGTCCTCGTAACAGATGAGCACGCCCACGGGAACACGGTTGACGCCGGCCGGCACGAGGAGCGGCGCCGGGTCGGTGCCGTGCTGGAAATCGCCGCCGATAGGCACGAACTTGTCGAGCCAGCCGAACAGCGGCCGCAGGGGGATGTACTCGCCGAAGGGCACGAGCTTGCGCTTGGCGTAACCTGCCTCGGCCACGCCCTGCACCGGGTCGACCACGAACGCGCCGTTGTACCACTGCGGGTCGGCGGGGTCGCCGCGGGTATAAACCGTGCCGAGAAGCAAGGCCTTGCCCGTGCGCCGGGCGATCGATTCGAGCCACGGCCGGACGTCCGGGTCGCGGAACAGCGGCCAGGGGATGACGGCCTCCGGCCAGACGATGAAGTCCGGCGCGCCGCGATCGTTGGCGGCGAGCGTCTCCTGCTCGATGATGTGGATCACCTGCGACGCGCGCGCGCGGTCCCATTTTTCATCCTGCGGGATGTACGGTTGGACGAGCGCCACGTTGGCGACTTTGTGCCGCGCCTGGCCCATCATCTCCGCGAGGAAGGGGAATGACGTGAAGACCAGCGTCATGAGCGCGACCATGAACTCGGGGCTGCGCTTGCGGAGCCCGGTCGCGCCCTCGAAGAAGATGCGGTGCGCGTAGGCGGCGCTGGCGAGGTTGAAGAGAATGAGAATGAACGACACCGACCAGGCCCCCGCATACGACGCGCTCTGGAGCACGAGCGGGCGCTGCCACTGGCTCGCGGCGAGCGGCAACCACGGAAAGCCGCCGAACAGCACGCTGCGCAGCCATTCGAGCATGACCCAGAGCGCCGCCAGCCCGAGCAGGCCGATGATCCGGGTCGCCGCCGTGTGCCCGGCCAGCCGCGGCACCGCCCACCATACCGCCAGATACCACGAGCCGACGATCAGGCCGATGAAGGGCCCGAGGAGAAACAGACCGCCCCAGGTGACATGATGGAGCCAACCGAGAAGCATCGTCCAGGCCACCACGTTCGCGCCGAGGACGCTCCAGGCATACAGCTTGAACGCCGGCCGCCGGTAGGCCCACAACACCGCCGCGATCGCGAGCGCGTAGCCCGCCTCGCCGGCATCCACGGGCGGAAACGCGACGTAGGTCAGGAAGGTGGTTATCGCGAAAACCGCTCCCGCCCAAAGCAGGTCCGGCCGGCGCCGCCAGAACGGCGGCGGGATATCGTAGGGATCGATGGATGCGGTGGCCTCGGCCATGGTCAGAGTGTAGCCAGGACCGCCGGCAGGTCGGCGAGGCGGTGGGCGCGGCGAAACCGCGGGTGGTCCAGGGGCGGCTCCTCGACGTGCTCATGCTGCCACAAAAGGTGATAGGGCACGTGCACGCCCGAGCCACCCAACTCGAGCACCGGCAGGATATCCGACTTCAACGAATTGCCCACCATCGCAAATTCCGGCCAGGCGAGGCCGTGCCGCTGGCGCAGCCGTTCGTAGGCCGGTCCGTCCTTCTCGCTGACGATTTCCACCGCCTGAAAATGCGGGGCGAGGCCCGAGGCCGCAACCTTGCGTTCCTGGTGGTGCAGGTCGCCCTTCGTGACCAGGATCAGGCGATACTCACGCGCCAGTGCCGGCACGACTTCGGCGGCGCCCTCCAGCAACTCCACCGGGTGCGCCAGCATCTCGCGGCCGGTCGCGAGGATCTCGGCGATCTCCGCGCTGGTGATCGCGCCGTGGGTCAGCTCGATCGCGGTTTCCACGCAGCTCAGCGTGAAACCCTTCACGCCGTAGCCGTAGAGGGCGAGGTTGCGCATCTCCGTCGCGAAGAGCACGCGGTCGACCTCGGGCGCCGGGTGGTGACGCGCCAGCAGGGCTCGGTAACGCTCGTGGGCGCGCTCGAAGATGTCCTCGTTGCGCCAGAGCGTGTCGTCGGCGTCAAAACCGATGGTGCGAATCATGGATCAATTCTGCCTGCGGGTCTCTGGAGGCGGGGTGCCCTCACCCCGCGGGATTCAGTTTGGAGGCCGGGCCTCGCGGGGTGAGGGCACCCCGCCTCCATTTCCTGCGGCTCACGCCCCGTGGCAGTTCTTGTACTTCTTGCCGCTGCCGCACGGGCACGGCTCGTTGCGGCCGACCTTGGGCGTCTCGCGGCGGATGGTGACCGCGGGCAGCTTGATCTCGGGCTCGGCCGTCGCCGTGGCGGCGCCACCGCCGCGGGATGCGGCCGCCCCGCCGCCAGCGGTGGATTGCGTCGCGGCGGCGAGCGCCGTGGGCGCGGCGTCGGGCCCCTGCAGGCGGGCGGAGCGCGAGAGGATGGCGAAGAGGTTCTCGAAGGCGTCGCGGTTCGTCGCCGAGCGGAAGAGGCTCGTGCAGATCTGCAGCCGCACGTTGTTCATCAGCTCCTCGAAGAAGGTGTAGGCCTCGGCCTTGTACTCCGACAGCGGATCCTTCTGGCCGTAGCTGCGCAGGCCGATCGAGCGCCGCAGCTCCTCCATCTCGGTCAGGTGCTCCTGCCAGTGGTGGTCGATGGCGTTGATAACGATGTAGCGCTCGAGTCCGCCCAGCGCGGCCGGGTCCTCGACCGCCTCCTTCAGCGCGTAGGCCTGCTTGATCCGCTCCAGGATCAGGGCCGCGACCTTCTCGGGGTCGTCGCCCTTCAGCTCGTCCACCTTGATGCTGATGGGAAAGTGCGAGTTGAGCCAGCCGGCGAGGCTTTCGAGAGCGGTGAGCGGGGCGCCCATCTTGCCGCGGAAGCCGGCGATGTCGCAGCGGGCGTGCACCTCCTCCTCGATCATCTCGAAGATGATGTCCTTCGGCCGGTCGCTGTGCAGCGCGCCGTTGCGGATGCCGTAGATGACTTCGCGCTGCTTGTTGAGCACGTCGTCGTACTGCAGCAGCCGCTTGCGGATCGAGAAGTTCTGCTGCTCGACCTTCTTCTGCGCCGACTCGATGGAGTGGTTCAGCCAGCGGTGTTCCAGCTCCTCGCCCTCCTGCATGGCGCCCTCCATGATCTTCGAGGCGATGTTGCCCTGGAGGAAGAGGCGCATCAGGTCGTCCTCGAGCGAGAGGAAGAACTTGGTCATGCCCGGGTCGCCCTGGCGCGAGCAGCGGCCGCGGAGCTGGCGGTCGATGCGGCGGGACTCGTGGCGCTCGGTGCCGACGACGAACAGGCCGCCGGCGTCGCGCACGCCCTCGCCCAGCTTGATGTCGGTGCCGCGGCCGGCCATGTTGGTGGCGATGGTGACGGAGCCGCGCTGGCCGGCGCGGGAGACGATCTCGGCCTCCTGCTGGTGAAATTTGGCGTTGAGGACGGTGTGGATGACGCCGGCGCGCTTCAGCATGCGGCTGAGCACCTCGGACTGCTCGACGGTCACGGTGCCGACGAGCACGGGCTGGCCGCGCTTGTTGGCCTCCTCGATCTGCTTCACCACCGCCGCGTACTTGTCGCGGCGGGTCTTGAAGATGGAATCGTTCTTGTCGACGCGGATGCAGGGCTTGTTCGTCGGGATCTGGGTGACGGCCAGGCGGTAGATCTCGTTGAACTCGGTCGCCTCGGTCTCGGCGGTGCCGGTCATGCCCGCCAGCTTCTCGTACATGCGGAAGTAATTCTGGATGGTGACCGTCGCGTACGTCCGCGTCTCGCGCTCGATGGTCACGCCCTCCTTGGCCTCGACCGCCTGGTGCAGGCCGTCGGACCAGCGGCGCCCCGGCATCACGCGGCCGGTGTTCTCGTCGACGATAAGGACCTTCCCATCCTGGATGACGTACTCTACGTCACGCTCGTAGAGCGAATAGGCGCGGAGCAGCTGGGAGAGCGCGTGGATGTCCTCGGACACGACCTCGTAGCGCTGCTGCGCGTCGCGTTTTGCCTTTTCCTTCTCCTCGGGCGATTTCGTCGCGTCCTTCTCGATCTCGATGAAGATGGTCGCGAGGTCGGGCAGCACAAAGGCGTCGGGATCGTCGGGGCGGAGCTTGAGGCGGCCGGGTTCGGTCAGGTCGGCCTGGTGGTTCTTCTCGTCGATGACGAAGAAGAGCTCCTCCTTCCACTTGTAGAGCTCGTCCTTGTTGAAATCGGAGTGCATCTCGACGTCGGTCTTGTCGAGCAGCTTGCGCCACTCCGGGTTCTCCATCAGCCGGAGGAGCTGCTTGTTCTTCGGCATGCCCAGCTTGACCTGGAGCATCTTCATCGCCGCCGCCTGGCGATCCTCCGGAGTAAGGCCGGGCTTGGCGAGGAGGTCGGCGGCGTCCTTGATCAGGTGGTTGATAAGCCGGAGCTGCGCGCTGACCAGTTGCTCGACACCGGGCTTCAGGCGCTGGAACGGCTGTTCGCGCTCGATCGGCGCGGGTCCGGAAATGATCAGGGGCGTCCGCGCCTCGTCGACGAGGATCGAGTCGATTTCGTCGACAATGCAGTACCAGTGGTCGCGCTGGACCTGGTCCTCCTTGCGGGTGGCCATGCCGTTGTCGCGAAGGTAGTCGAAGCCGAATTCCGAGGCGGTGCCGTAGGTGATGTCGCGGCCGTACATTTCGCGCCGCTCCTCGGAGTGCATCGACTGCTGGATGCAGCCGACCGACAGGCCGAGGAAACCGTAGAGGTAGCCCATCCACTCCGAGTCGCGGCGGGCCAGGTAGTCGTTGACCGTGACCAGCTGGGCGTTGCGGCCGTTCAGGGCGTTCAGGTAGAGCGGCAGCGTGGCGACGAGGGTCTTGCCCTCGCCCGTGGCCATCTCGGCGATGCGCCCCTCGTGCAGGCAGATGCCGCCGATCAGCTGGACGTCGAAGTGCACCATGTCCCAAGTGAGCTCGTGCTCGCAGACGGTCACGGAGCGCCCGACCATCCGGCGGGCGGCATTCTTCACGGCCGCGAACGCCTCCGGCAGGAGCGCGTCGAGGGTTTCGCCCTGCTTCAACCGGGCCTTGAACTCGTCGGTCTTGGCGCGGAGCTGTTCGTCGGTCAGCGCCTGGTATCCCTTCTCGATCTCGTTGATGCGCGCCACGACCGGCCGGCATTTTTCGACGTACTTGCGATGGTGCCGGCCGGAGAACTTCTTGAGCAGGTAATCAAACATGGAAGGGAGCGAATGAAAGCGACGGCCGGGGGCTTGGCAAATGGCAAAATGACACGCCGGCTCGCGCTGCAACTCGCTGCCAGGCAAGCTCCCGCAGCCGGATCCTCGGCGCTCGTCCCATCGCCGGCCCGGGTCGCGCCGCGATCGCCGGAGATTCGGCTGGCAACGCCCGCCGCCGGTCCGCCGCGCGAGCGTTTTCCCGGTGTCCCGGGGCGGCGGGTTCAGGCTCGCGCCGGCGGAGGCAAACGCTATTCCTCGCGCGCAACTCCGGATGCCCCACGCCCGTCCCATGGAGAACGCCCGGCCCGCGCGCCTCGACTCGATCGACCTGCTGCGCGGGCTCGTGATGGTCATCATGGCGATCGACCATACGCGCGACTATTTCCATTACAGCGCCATCCAGGGCATCGATCCGACCGACCTTGGCCGGACTTCGCACGCGATCTTCTTCACGCGCTGGATCACCCATTACTGTGCCCCGACCTTTTCGTTTCTCGCCGGCACCGGCGTGTTCCTGTCGGCGACGCGCGGCAAGACGAAGGGCGAGCTCTCGTGGTTCCTGGTCACGCGCGGCGCGTGGCTCGTGTTGCTCGAGCTCACTTTCTTTTATTGGGCCTGGAATTTCGCGCTGCCGCTGCACGGCAACTGGGGCCTCGTGATTTGGGCGCTCGGGTGGTCGATGATCTTCCTCGCCGCACTGATCCACCTGCCCTTGTGGGCCGTGGCCGCGGTCAGCCTGGTGATGATCGCCGGCCATAACGCCCTCGACGGGATTGCGCCGGCGGCGTTCGGCTCGCTGGCCTGGCTGTGGCATCTCCTGCACGTGCCGGGCACCTTCACGATCGGCTCGGGCTACAGCTTCCTCGCCTTCTATCCGCTGATCCCCTGGCTCGGCGTCATGTCCGCCGGCTATGCTTTCGGCGCGCTCTACACGCTCGCGCCCGAGGCCCGTCGCGCCTGGCTGTGGCGCCTGGGCATCGGTGCCCTTGCGGCGTTCGTGATCCTGCGCGCGGGCAACCTCTATGGCGATGCCCGCCCGTGGTCGCCGCAGCCGCGAGCCGGCTTCGGCCTGTGGTCGTTCCTCAACGTCACGAAATACCCGCCTTCGCTGCTCTATCTGCTGATGACCCTGGGGCCCGGATTCGTGCTGCTGGCGGCCTGGGACCGCGGCAGCCCAAGGCTGCTGCAGCCCTTCGTCGTGTTCGGGCGCGTGCCCTTCTTCTACTACGCGCTGCACATCCCGCTGATCCACGCGCTCTCGTGGCTGTGGTTCCATCATCGCTACGGCCGCGCCGATTTCTTCGTGCCGGGCGGGCCGGCGGCCCCGGCGGGAGCGGGCTTTCCCCTGTGGGTCGTGTACGCGGTGTGGGCCTCTGTCATCCTCGCGCTCTATCCCGCCTGCCGCTGGTTCGCCGACTACAAGCGCCGGCATCGCGACGCCGCCTGGCTCAGCTATATCTAGCGACGGAGCTGAACATACCTCGGTTGCTGTAGGAGGGGCTTTATGCCCCGATGGTTTCAGGTGTCGCGGATCCCTTGTCGGGGCATTAAGCCCCTCCTACAGGCTCCGTGCGAAACGATTCGAGATCGCTCCGCGCCTCAGAGCGTCTTCCGGAAATACGCGATGGTCCGCTTGAGGCCTTCCGTCAGCGGCACCTTGGGCTGCCATTTGAGCACCTTGCGCGCGAGGGCGATGTCCGGACGGCGTTGCCGCGGGTCGTCGACCGGCAGCGGCTGGTGCACGATCTTCGACTTGCTCCGGGTGAGCTTCAGCACCGCCTCCGCGAGCCCGAGCATCGTGAACTCGCCGGGGTTGCCGAGGTTGACCGGGCCGACCGTCTCCGTCTGCTCCATCATCCGCACGAAGCCCTCGATCATGTCGTCAACGTAGCAAAACGAGCGCGTCTGCGCGCCATTCCCGTACACCGTGAGGTCTTCGCCCCGGAGGGCCTGGACGATGAAATTCGAGACGACGCGGCCGTCGTTCGGGTGCATGCGCGGGCCGTAGGTGTTGAAGATGCGGACCACGCGGATATCGACCTTGTTCTCGCGATGGTAGTCGAAGAACAGCGTCTCCGCGCAGCGCTTGCCTTCGTCGTAACAGGAGCGGCGGCCGATGGGATTGACGTTGCCCCAGTAGCTTTCCGGCTGCGGATGCACGGCGGGATCGCCATACACCTCGGAGGTGCTGGCCTGGAAGACGCGGGCCTTGACCCGCTTGGCGAGGCCGAGGCAGTTGATCGCGCCCATCACCGAGGTCTTCGTGGTCTTGATCGGGTTGTACTGGTAGTGCGGGGGCGAGGCGGGGCAGGCCAGGTTGAAGATCCGATCTACCTCGTACTTGAACGGATCGATGACGTCGTGCCGGACCAGCTCGAAACGCGGATGGCCGAGCAGCCCGGTGAGGTTCGCCTTGTTGCCGGTGAAGAAATTGTCGAGGCACACGACATCGTGGCCGTTCTGGACGAGGCGGTCGCAGAGGTGGGAGCCGAGAAAGCCGGCGCCGCCGGTGACAAGGATGCGCATGACGGAAAGGTTGGAGCACTCATAAGCAGCGTTGTCGGCTTGGCGAGCCCGCAGATGATGCGCGATCAACCGCCCGGGCGAATCGGGCGGGCTCGGGGAACCGATCTCTTGACGCCGCCCAGGCCATGGGCGGCTGCATGCCATCGGCTGAGGCCAACGTTACGCGGGCGAGGCGCGGCCCGCGCCCCGGGCCACTTCCTGCCACTGGTCGTCATGCAACCGCACGGAAACGGCGCCGATATTCTCGACCAGGTGCGCGATACTCGCCGTGCCCGGAATTGGCAACATGACCGGGGACCTTCGCAGCAGCCAGGCCAGCGCAAGCTGCGCCACGGAGGCGCCGTGGGTCCGCGCCATCCGGTCGAACCGGCCGCCCTTGCGAAAGATGTCGCCGCCGCCGAGAGGAAACCACGGGATGAACCCCAGCCCTTCCTGCGCACAATAATCGAGGACCGCTTCGCTCTGGCGGTTGCCGAGGTTGTAGAGGTTTTGCACCGTCGCGATCGGCACCATCCGGCGGGCCTGCCGGATTTCCGCCACGGACACCTCCGACAGGCCAATGTGCCGGATCTTGCCGGCCCGACGCAGCTCCTTCAGGGCGCCGAGCGTTTCGGCGAGCGGCACCTTCGGATCGATCCGATGCAGCTGATAAAGATCGATCCGGTCCAACTTGAGCCGGCGCAGGCTCAACTCGACGCATTGGCGGAGATACTCCGGTCGGCCCACGGGGTGCCATTTTTCCGGCCCGGAACGCGTCAGTCCGCCCTTGGTCGCGATGACCAGCCCGCGTGGATACGGATGCAACGCTTCCGCGATCAATCGTTCGCTCACCTCGGGCCCGTAGGAATCCGCCGTGTCGATGAAGTTGACCCCGAGATCGACGGCCTTGCGCAGCAGGCGGCGCGCGCCCTTCGGGTCGCGTGGCTCGCCCCAAATTCCCGGACCCGTGATGCGCATTGCCCCGAAGCCGAGGCGCCGCACCGGCAAATCGCCGCCGATTTTGAAAACACCACTCTGTCGCGCGTCGGGCTGCTTTGCTTTCATGGCGCCACCTCTACACGCGAATGCGATCCCGCGCAACCCGGACGCCTCGGGATCGCCCCGGCCCGCGGGCCCGGGGGGTTGCCCGCGGCGGTCTCGCCTTCAGGCTCCGGCTTCGTAGCGCGCGATCCAAGCGCGGCTCCACGCCGCAAAGTCGCCGGCCTCGATATGCGCCCGCGCCTGGGCCGCGAGATCGAGATAGAAGTGGACGTTGTGCAGCGTGAGCAGCGTGCTGGCCAAAATTTCGTTGGCCATGACAAGGTGCCGCAGGTAGGCGCGAGAGAAACTCCGACAGGTGTAGTTGTCCATCCCCTCGACGAGCGGGGCCGGGTCGGTTCGGAAGCGCTCATTGCGCAGATTGATCAGGCCGTCGGGCGTGAAGGCGGCGCCGTTGCGGCCCACTCGCGTCGGGTGCACGCAGTCGAACATGTCCACGCCCAGCGCGATCATCTTCAGGATCTGCGGCGGAGTGCCGAGGCCCATCGTGTAGCGGGGCTTGTTCGCGGGCAGGAATGGCGCCGTGGCGGCGACTTGCTTGACCATTTCCGGCTCCGGCTCGCCCACGCTCACGCCACCGATGGCGTAACCGGGAAAGTCGAGCGCCGCGAGCGACTCGGCCGCCTCGTGACGCAGTTCATCAAAGGTCGAGCCCTGGACAATGGCGAAGACCTGGTGCCCGGCGCCGAGGAAGCCGTTATCGATGGCGATTTGCCGGCACTCCCGAGCCCAGCGCAGGCTGCGGTCGACGGCGCGCCGGCATTCCTCGCGCGAACAGGGCCAGGGCGGGCACTCATCCAGCACCATGGCGATGTCCGAACCCAGGTTGGCCTGGATGGTCATGACTTCGCGCGGCCCGAGGAAAAGCCGGGCGCCGTCGAGGTGTGAGGCGAATGCAATGCCGTCGTCGCGGATCTCCCGGAGCTTCGCGAGGCTGAACACCTGGAACCCGCCGCTGTCCGTCAGGATCGGCCCGTCCCAGCCCATGAACTTGTGCAGGCCGCCCAGCGCGCGGACGAGTTCGGAGCCCGGCCGCAGGTTGAGATGATAGGTGTTGCCCAGGATGATCTGGGCACCGACCTCGCGCACCTGCGCGGGCGTCAGGGCCTTGACCGTGCCCTGCGTGCCCACCGGCATGAAGATCGGCGTTTCCACGAGCCCGTGCCGGGTGGTCAGCCTGCCGCGGCGGGCGGCGGTGGCGCTGTCCGTTCGCAACAGTTGGAAAGATGCTGCCATCGGAAGGCGAAGCTCGCGGGCGGCGGCAGGCGACGCAATCGATTTCAGGCCGGCGCGCGGTCCGCGCCGGCGCGCGGGGACCATGGCCGCAAGCCGCGCAGGTCGGGTGACGCCGGGAGCCGCGTCCGGAGTTCCGCCCAGGCCGGGCCGCCGAACGCCGGCCGGGCCAGCAGGGCGCGAAGGGGCTCGACGACAAAACTGCGCTCCCACATCCGGGGATGAGGCAGGGTCAGCACTTCGGTCGATCGCGTCTCGCCGGCGTAGGCCAGCAGGTCCAAATCGATGATGCGCGGGCCCCACCTGATGCGTCGTTCCCGACCGAGCGTGCGCTCGGTCGCGAGCAAAAGGTCCAACAACCCCTCTGGCGAGAGTGTCGTCTCCACTCCGGCCACCAGGTTGAGAAACTGCGGCTGGTCCAGCACCCCGACCGGGTCCGACTCGAACACGGGTGAGGTTTCCACCGCGCACACTCCCGACGCCGCGCGCAAGCGGGCGAGCGCCGCCGTGATGTTGGCCCAGCGGTCGCCGAGGTTGGCGCCGACGCCGATTAACGCCTGGCGCGTCGCGGTCATGACCGGGAGGCGCGACGGCTTCGCTCCCGGCGGATCCTCACTTGCACGCCGGAAAATTTGAATCGCACCGGCGGCTCCGGCTTCACCACCTCGACCGTGACCGCCCGGGCGGAGCGAAATCGCGCCAGGAGTCGACGGGCGATATCCTCGGCGAGCGCCTCGATCAGATAGCGGTGGGCTCCCTCCACGACGCCACCCACGACGGCCTGCACCTCGCAGTAGTCGATGGCGTCGGCGAGCTCGTCGGAGCGCCCCGCCCGTCGCAGGTCGGTCTCCAATTCGACGCTGACCCGGAATTCCTGCTGCTTGGTCCGCTCTTCTGGCAGCACGCCATGGCAGGCCTGGAAGGTGAGATCGGTGAGGATGAGTTTGTCCGCTGGTTTCACTGGGAAAACGAAAGCCCCGCCCGAATGGCGTCCGCCATCCGCACGTAACGCCGCAACGGTGCGACATCGTGCACCCGCACCATCGCGCATCCCTGCTGGATGGCCCAAACGATGGTGGCGCCGGTGCCATCGAGGCGGTCATCGACCTCGCTGCCGAGGACGCGGCCCAGCGTCGACTTGCGGGAGGTGCCCACCAGGACGGGAAACCCAAGGTTCACGATGCGGGACAGATCGCGCAGCACTTCCAGGTTTTGCGCGGGGTCCTTGGCAAAGCCGAAGCCAGGATCGAGCCAGATCTGGGTGGCCGCCACCCCGGCCGCTTCGGCCATCGCGACGCTCAGCCGCAAGTCGAGCAGCACGTCGGTCCAAAAATCGCGATAAGCCCGATCCGGGCGGTTGTGCATCAGGATCACCGGGCAACCCAGCCGGCTGACGGTTTCCGCCATCGCGGTGGTTTGGTCGATCTTCTGGCCGCGGGCGAGCCGCACCACCAATTCGCGCCTGTCTTCCGCCGACAGGCCATGGGTCAGCCCCCAGACGTCGTTCACAATGTCCGCGCCGGCGTGGATGGCAGCCGCGGCCACTTGCGCCTTGTAGGTATCGACTGAAATCGGCACATCCGGCATCGCGTGACGCACCGCCTCGATCGCGGGCAGGATGCGAAACATCTCGTCTTCAGCCGACACCGGTGCAGCCCCGGGTCGGGTGGACTCGCCGCCGAAGTCGAGCACATCGGCGCCTTCGGCCACCAGCTGGCGGGCGCGCTGCACTACTGCGTCCACGGTGGGCAGCAGGCCCCCATCGGAAAACGAATCCGGTGTGCAGTTAAGGATGCCCATGATCAGGGTACGCCTGCCCGATGGTGGGAGAGCCCGCTGGTGAGGGCTCTTCCAAGCATTTGATGCCAAAGGGGACACAGCCGGGATCATCGAAAGGTTCAAATTGTCGCCCGTCACCCCGGCATGGCAAGCCCCGGCACTTGACGCGCCGGGGTTGGTCGGGATACTGCCCTAGGGTGCTGCTGGTCATCGACAACTATGATTCCTTCACGTTCAACCTGGTCCAGTATTTCGGCCAGTTGGGTGTGAGCATGCGCGTGTTTCGGAACGACGAACTGACCGCAAAGGAAGCGGATGAACTCAAGCCTGAGCGGGTGCTGATATCACCCGGCCCATGCACCCCGACTGAAGCTGGCGCAAGTCTCGACATCATCGGGACTTTCGCCGGCAAGCGTCCCATCCTGGGCGTCTGCCTTGGCCACCAGTCGATCGGCCAACAGTTCGGTGGCAAGGTCATCCGGGCCGACCGCCAGATGCACGGCAAGCTGTCTCCAATCCATCATCGGGGTACGGACATTTTCGCGGGCCTCCCCTCGCCTTTCACCGCCACCCGGTATCACTCGCTGCTGGTCGAGCGATCCAGCCTTCCCTCCTGCCTCGAGATCACTGCGGAGACCGCGGAAGGAGAAATCATGGGCCTCCGGCATAAACAATTTCCGGTGTTCGGTGTCCAATTCCACCCTGAATCCATCGCCACCGAGGGTGGCATGAAGATCCTGCAAAACTTCCTCGCCCTGAACTGACGCCGACAAACCAACCCGCGCCGACCCGGGTACACTTTCCCACCGACGGAATCCCCCATTGCTGCAAAATCATGCGCTGTCCCAAGTGCACCTCCATTGAAGACAAGGTCATCGACTCGCGCATGACCCGTGACGGGAACAACACCCGCCGGCGTCGCGAATGCCTCGAGTGCGGACACCGCTTCACCACCACCGAAGTCCTCGTGCGCGACACCATCGTCGTGGTCAAGCGCGACGGCCGCCAGGAACCGTTTGACCGCGACAAGCTCCTTCGGGCCATCCGCGCCGCCTGCCACAAGCGCCCGGTCGATAACGAACAGACGACGATGCTGATTGAGGATGTGATCGATGCCGTCGAGGCGCAGTTCGACAGCCAGGTGCCGACCAGCGCCATCGGCGAGCATGTGATGCAGCGCCTGCGCAAGATCGACCAGGTGGCGTACGTTCGCTTCGCGTCCGTCTACAAGGAATTCCGCGACGTCTCGGAGTTCGTGCACGAAATCAGCAGCCTTGCACCTTTCGAACCGAACGCTACGAGTAAGCCCAAGAAATGACGCGTCCGCTCAAGCTGCGCCGGCTCCACTTCCTCAACGCCCTCTTTGCGCCCCTGACCGGGCAGGATCTCTACCTCGCGCAGCAAATCGACGATGCGATCGCCACCAGCCTCGGCGATGCCGTGGAGCGCGCGCCCAACGACCCGTCTTTTGTCGCCGCCGCCGCGCGGCTCTTCGAGCGGGTCTGCGCCGGGCAGACGGCGCATGGTTTCTTCCACTGGGATGCCGCCACCGATGATGCCGGTGCCTCGCCGCTGTTCACGCGGGCCGGGGTCATGGAAGGCCTGAAACGGCTCGCCGTCTTTCCCGAATCCACGCTGCTCGTCACTAATCTCCGCTCTGCCCAGTGTCCGCCTCGCCGCCGGTGGACCCGGCGCCGGCGTCGCGACTACGACGACGCGCTGGAATTCATCCGCAAGCTTGCGGCAGCCCGGTCGCGCCGGGGAGCGAACTTGAACCTGCTGTTCCTTTAACGGAGGGCCCGGATCCCGCCGGGCCGCGGCCCACGAGGACGTGGGCCCTCCGAGCCCGCCCGTCCATGAAAACCATTTTTCAGAAGATCATCGACCGGGAGATTCCCGCGAAATTCGCCCACGAGGACGAACTCTGCGTGGCCATCCACGATGTGAATCCGCAGGCCCCCGTGCACGTGCTGGTGATCCCGAAGAACCCGCTGCCGCGTGTCGGTGAGGCCGGGCCTGCCGACCAGGCGCTGCTCGGACACCTGTTGCTCACCGCGGCGGCGGTGGCGAAGAAGCTGGGCGTGGCGGAGACCGGCTACCGGATCGTGATCAACAACGGCCGCGACGGCGGCGAATCGGTTCCGCACCTCCACGTGCACCTGCTCGGGCAACGTCCGCTCGCCTGGCCGCCAGGCTGAGGCTCGCTCCAGCGTTTTCAAAAATGGTGTAGCCGCGCTTGAGCCGCTGGCGAAAGCGTGGCCAGGAGCGACCACGTTGTCGCTGCGCTCCAACGCGGCTACCGTTCAATCTCATCTGCTCTAACCTCGCGCCTCGAAGTTGCCGTCGGCTCGTTTCTGGACGATTCGCTTCAGCTCCAGGCTCATCAACACGGCCGAGATTTCGGCCGGTGCCAGTCCCATCGCCGCGGTCAGCGCGTCGACCCCGAGGATGGCGCCACCCCGGAAGGCATCGGCCACCTTGTGCTCGGCTTCCGAGAGCTGCGGCAGCAGTTGCTCGAGCAACGGCGTCTCGCCGGCCGCTGTTATCGGTTTCGGCCGGAGACCATCAAGGTAGCTGAGCTCGTCGAGGATGTCGTCGACGCTGGTGAGCAGCGTCGCTCCGTCGCGGATCAGTTGGTGGCAGCCGGCGCTGCTGGGCTGGTCAATGCGCCCGGGCACGGCAAACAGCAGGCGTCCCTGTTCCCCGGCGAAACGCGCGGTGATCATCGCCCCGCCGGATACGTCGCTCTCCACGACCACCACGGCCTCGCAGATGCCCGCCACCACGCGATTGCGCATCGGGAAGGTTTGCTTGTCGGCCTTCCGGCCGAACGGAAACTCCGAGAGGATGGCGCCGCTCGCGGCGATGCGCCGGAAAAGCTCGAGGTTTTCTGGCGGGTAGACGATGTCGATGCCGCAGCCGAGCACCGCGGCGGTCTTGCCGTCGACGGAGAGCGCGCCCTCATGCGCCGCCGTGTCGATCCCACGGGCCAGCCCGCTCACGATGCAGAAGCCAAGTTGCGCGAGCTGGGCGCCGAGCTTTTTCGCCACGGCTTGGCCGTAAAGGGTGGTCCGGCGGCTGCCGACCACCGCGATGCAGGGCTGCTCGAACAGATAGCCGCCCTTGCGGTAGAGGCCGATCGGCGGATCGTGGATTTCCTTCAGGAGCCGCGGATAGCCCTCGTCCCGCGGCGTGATGAACGCCGCGCCGGCCTGCGCCAGCCGCGCCTCCTCGCGCGCGAGGTCGAAATGTTCCCGCCAGGCCGCCAAGGCCGCGCTGGTTTCGGGTCCGACGCCGCGCACGGACTCCAGCCGGCGTCGGTCCGTAGCAAGGATGACGCGCGGGTCGCCGCCGAATTCGGCCAGCAGGCGGTTCAGGGTGATGGGCCCGATGTTGGGCAGGTCGTTCAGGACCATGAACGCCTGCCGCTCGGTCAATGGATCTGCCATGGGTCAGGGGTGAGCGCCGGCCCGAGCTGCTCCAGGAGTTGGGTCGTCTCTACGCTGACCTGCCCGCGAGCGCGAGCCAACAAATCCGCGGCATGACCGTGCCATACGACGCCCCGGCAGGCCGCCAGCACGGGGTCATCCGCCGCCTGTGCCAGCAACCCGCCGACCAGCCCCGCGAGGATGTCGCCGCTCCCACCCCGGGCGAGCACCGGGCCGCCGAATGGGCTGTGATAGATCAGGTGTCCGTCGGTCACGCGGGTCATCGGTCCCTTCAACACCAGGACCCCGCGCGGCGCGGTGAACTTACCATCGCTGAACAGCACCGGCGCAATCCGCTGGAACTCGCCCGCGTGGGGCGTGGCGATGAATGTCTTTTCCCGCACGTGTTCGAAGACCTCGCGGCGCAAGGCATCGGCATCCAGCACCAATGGCACCTGCACCTCGCCGGCCAGGTGCGCGGCAAACGCGATGGTGTGCTCGGCCGAGCCGAGACCCGGGCCGACAAGCAGGGCGGTGGCGCGTTCCGCGCGCTCGCGCACGGCCGGAAGGCACGACGCGTCCAGGCCGCCGTCGTCGTGTTCCGCGCATCCCACCCACATCGCCTCCGGGTGCCGGGCGGCGTACTCGGGAGCCAGTTGCGCCGGCACAATTGCCGTCACCAACCCAACCCCGCTGCGCAGCGCGGCGCGCACGGCGAGCAGCACCGCGCCCGGATAGCTGCGCGACCCGCCGACCACAAGGAGGTGCCCGTAAGTCCGCTTGTCGGTCTGCGAGGGGCGGAGCATCGCCAGGGGCGTAAGCAGTTCGCCCGTGAGCATCCGCTCGTGCGCCGCGGGCACCGCGTCCGCGCGCATGAGTCCGAGATTCAGGAACCGCAGCCGGCCGACGGCGTTGACGTTGCGCGCATGGAGCACGGGGAACTTGACGATCCCGGTGGCGTACGTGAAATCCGCGCGGAACACGGTCGCCGCGCTTTTCTCGCCCACGCCGCTGGGAAGGTCGACCGCCGCGCGCAGCTGGATTGCCGGATGGGCGTTCGTCGCCTCGATGATCTCCCCGGCTGCCCCGGACAATGGAGGGCGAAAGTTGAAGCCGAAGATCCCGTCAAGGCACAGGGCATAGGCGCGTTCGGCCGCCAGCGCCTTCGCGGCGGCCGCGAGCTGTACCCGGCCGGAGCCATCCGCCTTCAGCCGGTCCAGCGCCCGGCCGGCGAGCGGCCGCAACTCGCCCGCGCCAAAGCACAACACGACGGTGGCAGTGGCTCCCGGGCATCGGACGAGGATCTCCCGGGCCGCGAGCAGCGCGTCGCCACCATTGTGCCCCTTCCCCACCAGCACGAGGATGGCCGCCGCGGCCGGCAGCCCGCCGATCTCCCGGAAATCCTCCAGCAACGCCTGCGCCAGCTTCGTGCCGGCCTCCACCATGGCGGCCCACTCCTGCGCCTCACCCTGCAGCGCGCCGGCTTCCCAGGCCTTGGCCTCCGGGCCAGTCAACACAGGATAAGAAGGAATCGTGGGCATGTGAATCGTCCGGTCTCGCCGTTCAGGGCTTGGGCGTGGCCGTGGCGGGCAAAATTTCCCGCGGGTTCGCCGGCAAGTTCACCGGCACAGTCGTGGGCGGTGGGGCAGCTTGCGGAGGAATCACCCGGTCCGCGCTCGTCGTGCCTTCGATCGGCGCCGGAGCCTTGGTCGTCACAAAAAAGCGGATCGGGCAATCGTCGCCGAGGTTTTCGCCCAGGTGAAATTCCGATTCGCGCGGCTCGGGGATCTCGCAGAAACGGTAGCGTCCGTTGACTCTTCGCGCTTCGAAGAAGTACGAGTAGCTCTTCGTCACCGGATGCCAGTAGGCAAAACGCGTGTGGTTGTCCCGCCATTCCGCGTGGTCGGCCCAGAGCGCGAAGATCTCGGGCAGGCCTTCCCAGTCGACGTAATCGCGCAGACCGGCCTGCTGCAGCGACGAGGCGGGAACCGATATTTTCGCCGGTTCCGGCGGCGGCGTCGTCGATGAATCAGCCAGGAAGATGAATGCCACCCAGCCGACCGTGAGCGCGATCACGAGCCAGCCGGCCTTCGCCGCGGACGTGCGCTCCCAGCCCGCCGTTTTCATGGCTCAAGCGTGCCGGACGAGGGCCGCGACCGCCATCGCGTGCGAGTCGATGTGGGAGAGGCTCAGCCAGACGTGGGTGGCGCCGACTTGCTGGAGCAGAGCCGCCGCCTTGGCGTCCAGGCGCACGAGCGGCTCCTTGCGGGTGCCGTGGTAAACCGAGATCGACGTCCAATCGAGGTGCTCGCCGATGCCGGTGGTGAATGCCTTGGACACCGCCTCCTTCGCCGCCCAACGGGCCGCGTAGTGCTTGTGCGGGTGCTTGACGCTGTTGCAGTAGGCCTGCTCCTCCGCGGTGAAGATGCGCTGGAGGAAGCGGTCGCCGTGGCGCTTGAGCACGCCATGGATCCTCTCGGTCTCGATCAGGTCGCAGCCAAGGCCGATCAGGATGCCGCCGGGGGGAAGGACGATGCTCATGGCCGAATAGTAGTGAGGAGCGGATAACGGTTGGCGAGTAGTGAGTAGAAAGCCTAAACGCTGAAAATGCGAGCGCGCGATGCTCGCGACCCACTACCCGCTCCTCACGGCGTCATCAACCGTTCATCAACCGCTTCATGGTCCCGACCGCTTCCTCGATGCCATGAAACAAAGCGCGGCTGATGATGCTGTGGCCGATGTTCAGCTCGTGCAGATGCGGGATGGTGCGGACCTCGGCGATGTTGACGTAATTGATGCCGTGACCCGCGTTGACGACGAGGCCGGCCGCGTGGGCCAGCTTTGCGCCCGTCACCAGCCGCTGGAATTCGGCCGCGCGGTTGGGCCCGTGGTAGGCCTCGGCATAGGCGCCGGTGTGCAGTTCAACCCAGGGCGCGCGCAGTTGGGTCGCCAGCTCGATTTGCGCCGGCTCCGGGTCGATGAACAGGCTCGTCTTGATGCCGGCGGCATTCATCGCGTCGGTGACGCGGGCGACCCGGTCGCGGTACCGGACGACATCGAGGCCCCCCTCGGTGGTGACTTCCGCGCGGTTCTCCGGCACCAGACAGACGGAGTTCGGCTTCAAGCCGAGGGCAAACTCCGTCATTGCGGGGGTGCACGCCATCTCGAGGTTCAGCCGGGTCGCCGGCGCGGCGGCCAGCCGCCGGACGTCGAGCTCATGGATATGGCGCCGATCCTCGCGCAGGTGCACCGTGATGCCGTCCGCCCCCGCCCGTTCGCAGAGCGCGGCCAGCGCCACCGGATCGGGCTCGATGTTGCCGCCGGTCGTCGCGCCCGCCGCGCGATAGCGCGCCTGGCGGAGCGTGGCCGCGTGGTCGATGTTGACGCCGAGGAGAATCATGGAGGCAAGGTTGACGACTAAAGGCCGCCCCCTTCTCCTTGGCAAAACGAAATGACCGAACCGGCCCCATCAGTTCCCCGCCCAAAACCGGAAAACCTGCTCGTCAACCTGGTCTGCAACGTCGCCCTGCCGACCGCGATCATGAGCTGGGGCAGCGGCGCACGCGGACTCGGCCCGAAGTGGGGTCTGCTCGTCGCCCTGCTCTTTCCGCTCGGCTATGGCATCCATGACTTCATCCGGCGCCGCCGCTTCAACTTCATCTCCGGGGTCGGCTTTGCCAGCGTGCTGATCACCGGCGGCTTCGGCCTGATGAAACTCGACGGCTTCTGGTTTGCGGTCAAGGACGGCGCGCTGCCGGCGCTGATCGGCGTGGCGGTGCTGGCCTCGATGCGCGCCAAGGAGCCGCTGGTCCACGAGATCCTCTACAACCCCCAGGTGATCGACGTCGAGCGCGTGGACGCCGCGCTGGGGGCGCGGGGCGCGCAGCCGGAATTCGGGCGGCTGATGCGGGCCTCCAGCCTGCTCATCTCGCTGGCGATGCTGGTCAGCGCGCTGCTCAATTTCGCGTTCGCGCGGGCGATCATCCGGAGTCCCGCCGGCACCGAGGCCTTCAACGGCGAGCTGGCGAAGATGCACTGGGTCAGCCTGCTCGGCCTGTCGATCCCCACCATGGCGATGATGATGTACGCGCTCTGGCGCCTCTTGAAGGGGATCGAGCGCCTGAGCGGGCTCACCCTCGACGACATCCTGCGCACCAACCCGCCCGCCAAGGGGGAGGCCCCGGCGGCGCCGCCCGAATCGCCGAAGGACGGCGGGAATTAGCCGCGCTTCCCGATCAGGACATAATCGCGCTGCGTCGGGCCGACGTAGATCTGGCGGGGCCGGTAGATGCGGCCCTTGGGATTGGAGGCGACCTCCTTCCAGTTGGCGATCCAGCCCGGGGCGCGGCCGATGGCGAACATGGTTGTGAACAGCTCGGTCGGGATGCCCAGCGCGCGCATGATGATGCCGGAATAGAAATCGACGTTCGGGTAGAGCTTGCGCGAGAGGAAATACTCGTCGTGCAGGGCGCAATGCTCCAGGCGCTTGGCGATGTCCAGGAGCGGATCGACAATGCCGAGCTTGTTGAGCACGACATCGCAGGCGTGCCCGATGATGCGGGCGCGCGGATCGTAATTGCGATAGACCGCATGGCCGAAGCCCATGAGGCGGTTGCCCTTCCCGCCGGCCTTGGCGGCTTCGATGAAGCGGGTGCCGTCATCACCCTCGTCGTGGATCGACTGGAGCATCTGCATCACGGCCGCGTTGGCCCCGCCATGGAGCGGGCCCGACAGGGCGCAGATGCCGGCGGCCAGCGACGTGAAGAGATTGGCGCTGCTCGAGCCCACCATGCGCACGGTCGAGGTGCTGCAGTTCTGCTCGTGGTCCGCGTGCAGGAGGAGGATGAGGTTCAGGGCCCGCGTAACCTCCGGGATCGCCACATACTCCTTGTACGGCTCCGAGAACATCATGTGCAGGAAGTTCTCGCAGAACGGCACGTCCTTCGGGTGCATGAAGGGCAGCCCGTGCCGGTAGCGGTAGATGCAGGCGACGATCGTGCGGATCTTCGACATCGCCATCGCGGCGGTCAGGTCGAAGTTCGCCAGGTCCTTCTCGAAATTGTTCGTCGCAAGCTTCGGGTAATAGGCGGCCAGGGAACTGACAATGGAGGTCAGCATGCCCATCGGCGGCGCTTCGCGGGGAAAGCCCTCGAAGATGCGCATCATCTGGGTGTCGATCGCGGCGTTCTCCCGCAGCATCGTGCCGAACCGCTTGCGTTGCTGCGGGGTCGGCAATTCGCCGTAGATGATAAGGTAGGCCGTCTCGACGAACTCGGACTGTTCCGCCAGCTGTTCGATCGGGTAGCCGCGATGCCGCAAGATGCCATTCTCGCCGTCGAGATAGGTGATGGCGCTCTCACACGAGCCGGTGTTGCCGTAACCCTGGTCGTAGCAGATGTAGCCCGAGTCCTTGCGCAAGGCGCGGACATCGACGGCCTTCTCGCCTTCGGTTCCGATGATGACCGGGCAGGTCACTTCCTTGTCGTCCAGTTTGATGAGGGCGTTCTTTTGCATGCGATGGGGGCCAGTTTAAAAGAGCAGAATTCACGCCTGATGCAAAGCAAAGCGACCGCCGGCGGAGGCCGGAATGGCAGTCATAAGGCCGGGCCGCCGCGCCCGGTAGAAAAGGTAACGGCGGTGGTCGCCGCCGCTAGTTCGGCTTCAGGTCCGGGAAGGCGAACTCGCTGGCCGGGACCCGCTCGTTGAGCACGACGCGGTCGAAGGTGATCGTGGTCGTCCGGCCATTGGCCGACTTGTTGATGACCTTGCGGGGGAACCGCACGCCATCCACCGTCATCTCGCCCTCCTCGCGAATTTCGGTGCCGTTCTCGGTGACGGTCTTCACCAGCCGGCCGGTCGCCTTGTCGAAAAAGCGCACGAACACATTGTCCGCGTCATGCCGGAACGAAAGCTTGGCGCACGGCCGGCCGTCGACCGTCTCGTCCCCGTCGAGGTGGACGCTGCCGCCCTTCTTCTCGATGCCGGCGAAGAAGGCCAGGTTCTCCCACGTATTGGCCCGGAGCTTCTTCACCTGGGCCAGGTCAAACTGGGTCACGGTCCATTGGGACGGATTCAGCGGATTGGATCGCTTTTGCCAGCCTTCGTAGTCGTCGAGGGCCGTCGTTTCGACCACCTTGGGGTCCGAGATGGTGATTCGCTGCCGGTACTCCTTCTGGAAGATGATATCGGCGGGTAGCCGCACCGGCTGCTCGATCTGCCTGGTCTTGTCGGCGGGGTCCGGGACCAGCGCCGTGGTCTCGAGCGTACCGGTGAAATGGATCGTGGAGATGGCGTTGAGAGCCTGATCGCCGCCCAGGTAGGCGCGAGCCCTGGCGATAACCTGGTCCGCCGTCTCGGCCTTCCCCGCCCCGGCCAGGGCCAGGACCAGCGAAACCGAGAGGAAAAGACGGGCCTTCATGCGGGGTTGGGGACAGCGAGAATTGGCCTCGGTGCCGTGGTTCGCAACGGGAAATTCATTCCCATTCGATCGTCGCCGGCGGCTTGGAGCTGATGTCGAGCACCACGCGGCTGACGCCGCGCACCTCGTTGGTAATCCGGCTCGAAATCCGGCGCAGCAGATCGTGGGGCACGCGGGCCCAGTCGGCCGTCATGGCATCCGTGCTCTCCACAATGCGCAGGGCGATGACGTAGTCGTAGGTGCGCTCGTCGCCGAAGACGCCAACCGTCCGCACGGGCAGGAAGACTGCGAACGACTGCCAGACCTTCCAGTAGAGTCCCGAGGCCATCATCTCCTCCTGCAGGACGGCGTCGGCGTGGCGGAGGATCTCGAGTTTATCCGCGCTGATTTCGCCCATCACCCGGACACCGAGGCCCGGGCCGGGAAACGGCTGGCGCCAGACGACGTCGCGCGGCAGTCCGAGCGCGGCGCCCACCTTGCGCACCTCGTCCTTGAACAGCTCGCGCAGCGGCTCGACCAGCTTCAACTTCATCCGCGCGGGCAGGCCGCCGACGTTGTGGTGCGTCTTGATGACCGAAGCGGGATTGTTGCCGATGGACACGGACTCGATCACGTCCGGGTAGAGTGTCCCCTGCGCCAGGAATTCCGCGCGGCCTTTGATCGACTGGAGGGTCTTTTCGAAAACCTCGACGAAGGTCCGACCGATGATCTTGCGCTTCTGCTCCGGCTCGGTGATGCCGCGGAGGCGGAGGAGGAAGAGCCTGGAGGCATCGACGACGCGCAGGTCGATGTGAAAGTGCTTCGCGTAAAGGTCGACCACGTGCTTGCGCTCGTCCTGCCGGAGCAGGCCGTTGTCGACAAACACGCATGTCAGCTGCTTGCCGATGGCCCGGTGCAACAGGGCCGCGGCCACCGAGGAGTCGACGCCGCCGGAAAGCCCGAGAATCACGCGCGATTTACCCACCCGGGCCCGGAGGTCGGCCACGGCATGGGCGATGAAATCCTTCGTCGTCCAGTCCTGGCGCGCGCCGCAGACGCGGACCAGGAAGTTCCGGATCATGTCCACACCGCGCTCGGTGTGGAACACCTCCGGATGGAACTGGATGCCGTAGAAGCCGCGGCGGGCGTCCTCGATGGCGGCGTAGGGCGAGTTATCCGACACGCCGGTGGCCACGAAGCCCGGCGGCAGCTTGGCCAGCTTGTCGCCATGCGAATTCCAGATGCGCAGCGAGCGCGGGAGGCCCTGGAACAGCTTGCCGGGCTTCCGAATGGCGAGGTGCCCGTGGCCGTATTCGCGGGCCTTGCTGTGCTCGACCTTTCCGCCGAGGAAATGGCCCATCAGCTGCACCCCGTAACAAATCCCCAGCACCGGCACGCCGAGGTTGAATATCTCCGGGTCGGGATGCGGCGCGCCCTTCGCGTAGACGCTTTGCGGGCCGCCCGAGAGGATGAGGCCGATCACGCCGTCGGCGCGGAGCCGGGCCGCCGGCGTGGCGTAATGGTAGATCTTCGAGTAGACCTGACACTCGCGAATGCGGCGGGCGATGACCTGCGTCAGCTGGGAACCGAAGTCGAGGACGGCGATTGTCTGTGCCATGCGAAGTTGTGGGGAGCCGTCGCGCGCGAATCAATCCCAATTCCCCATCGCCCCGGCGCCGGCGTCAGAATTTCAGCCGGGTGTTAAGGTGGCCGCACTTCGGGCAGGGTGCCGTATCGGTGCCCTCCTTCTCCGTGTACAGGTGGTCGCAGCGGATACAGTGGAAGGTGATCTTGCGTCGCTCCGCGTCGTAGAAGGCGCGATCCCGGCGGTCATAATAAGCCCACAGCACGGCGAACAGCCCCACGACCAGCAGCCCGTAGAGGATGACAGCCAGGGTTGAATCGGGCGGAAGCGGCACGTCCGCAACCTCGCACAACGGCGCCGGTCCGCCAAGGGGAAAGAAAAACGCGCCGACCGGGTGGTCGGCGCGTCGAGAGAAGATTCATCCGGCGCGGAGCGGAGTCCGCGCCCGACCTGGTCAGCTTTTGGCCTCGTCGGACTTGGGCGCGTCGGCGGCGGGGGCCCCGGCCTCGGGCGCGGCGGCCCCGGCTTTCGCGGCGGCCGCCTTCCGGCCCGCGGGTTTCTTCGCGCCCTTCTTTTTGGCCGAACCGCGCGACTTGGAGTAACCTGTGTCCTCGGCGCCGACGAACTCGATCAACGCCATTTCGGCGGCATCGCCAATGCGCTGCGGCCCGAGCTTGTAGATGCGCGTGTAGCCGCCCAGGCGCTTGGCGAACTGGGAGGCCTTCTCGTTGAAGAGGAGGGTGACGGCGCCTTCGTCACGGATGTCCCGCAGCGCGAGGCGGCGCAGGTGGATGGCGTCCTTCTTCTCGGTCGCCACGGCGGCCTTCTTGGCCTTGGTGATGACCTTCTCGATGAAGGGACGGAGGGCCTTGGCCTTGGTCAGCGTGGTCTCGATGCGACCGTGCTTGATCAGGCTCGCGCCGAGGTTGGAGAGCATCGCCCGGCGGTGTTCGCGGGTGACACCCAGGGAAGCGTGATGTTTGTTGTGACGCATGGGGAGGAAGTTCCAAGTATCAGGCACCAGGTATCAAGATACCTGGCCGGCGATCCGGGAACTGTTTCGTTATTCTTGGTAATTGATCCTTGTTACTTCGCACTTCGCGGCTCCGCCGCGCTCAGGCTTCCTTCTTGGTGTCGAGGAGGCGCTCGTCGAACTTCATGCCGAGCGAAAGGCCGAGGGCCTCGAGCTTCTCCTTGATCTCGTTGAGGGACTTCTTGCCGAAGTTGCGGTACTTGAGCATCTCCTGCTCGGTCTTCATCGCCAGCTCGCCGACCGTCGTGATGTTGGCGTTGTTGAGGCAGTTGGCGGCGCGGACCGAAAGCTCGATCTCGTTGACCGACATGTTGAGGAGCTTGCGGAGCTTGTTCTGCTCCTCGGAGACCTCGGCGGCCTGGCTCTCGAACTCGTAGGACTCCTGCGACACGCGGTCAAAGACGTCGAGGTGGTGCTTGAGGATCGAGGCGGACTGCTTGAGGGCGTCGTCCGGCGTGATGCGGCCGTCCGTCCAGACCTCGAGGACGAGCTTGTCGTAGTCGGTGATCTGGCCGACGCGGGTGTTCTCGACCGCGTAGCGGACGAGGCGCACCGGGGAGAAGAGCGAGTCGATCGGAATGACGCCGATGGCCTGGTCCTCCTTCTTGTTGTTCTCGCCCGGGCAGTAGCCGCGGCCGGTCTTGATCTCGATCTCGGCCTCGAAGGTGCGCTTCGAGTCGAGGGTGCAGATGACCTGCTCGGGGTTGACGATCTTGATGCTGGCATCCGGCTGGATGTCGGCGGCCGTGACCGGGCCGTCGCGGTGGACCTTGAGGAGCAGCTTCACCGGCTCGCGTTTCTCGGAGACGATGAGGATTTTCTTCAGGTTGAGCACGATGTCGGTCACGTCCTCGACCACGCCGTCGATGCTCTGGAACTCGTGGTTCACGCCGTCGATCTTGATCGAGCTGATGGCGCTGCCCTCGATCGAGCTGAGGAGCACGCGGCGCAGCGAGTTGCCGATGGTGTGGCCATAGCCGGCCTCAAAAGGCTCCGCGATGAACTTGGCGTACGTGGTGGTGGCGCCCTCCTCGATCTTGGTGAGCTTGGAGGGAATTTCGAATTTTCCGAGACGCTTGGGCATGGGAGGAATGTTGTTGGATGAGACGAAGTGGCGGGCGAGCCCCGGGGGGCTCAGAAGCGGGAGTAGTATTCGACGATGAGCTGCTCGTTGATCGAGGGCTCCATCTCGTCGCGGACCGGCAGGCGGGTGACGGTGCCCTTGAGGGCCTCGTCGTTGCGCACGAGCCAGGCCGGAACGACGCGCGCCCGGTTCTCCTCGATGGCGCGGGTGGCGAGCTGGCGGGACGAGTTGACGTTCTTCATCTCGATCTCGTCGCCCTGGACGACGTTGTAGCTGGCGATGTCGACCTTGTGGCCGTTGACCCGGATGTGCCCGTGGTTGACGAGCTGGCGGGCGGCGGCGCGGCTCTTGGCGAAGCCCAGGAGGTAGACGACGCTGTCGAGGCGGGTCTCGAGCAGCTGCAGGAAGCGCTCACCGGTGACGCCGCGCTCCTTCTTGGCGATGGCGAAGACGCGGCGGAACTGGCGCTCGAGCAGGCCGTAGATGTAGCGGAGCTTCTGCTTCTCGGCGAGGCCGACGGCGTACTCCGACAGCTTGCGGCGGGACTTCGGGCCGTGCTGGCCGGGGGGAAAATTGCGGCGCTCAAGCACCTTCGGCGAACCGACGATATACTGGCCGAAGCGACGGCTGATGCGGGTGGTAGGACCTGTGTAGCGAGCCATGGTGGATACCTAAATTTGAGTTTTGAAATGGGAGAGCTGGAGGCGTCCCCGGGGTCTCAGACGCGGCGGCGCTTGCGCGGACGGCAGCCGTTGTGCGGCACCGGCGTGACGTCGATGATGGAGGAGATCTCGAGGCCGATGGCCTGGAGACCGCGGATGGCGGAGTCACGGCCGAGGCCGGGGCCGCTCACGCGGATCTGGACCTCCTTGAGGCCGTGGGCCATGGCGTTGCGCGCGGCATCCTGCGCCACGACCTGGGCGGCGTAGGCGGTGGACTTGCGCGAACCGCGGAAGTTGCACTTCCCGGCCGAGGACCAGGAGATGACGTTGCCCTTCGCGTCCGTGATGGAGACGATGGTGTTGTTGAAGGTGGCGGCGATGTTCGCGATGCCGGAGGTGATGTTCTTCGACCCCTTCGCCTTGCGGACCTTCACGGCGGCCAGCTCCTCCTTGAGGAGGTCCTCCGCGGTGAGGGCCTTCGGCACACCGCCGACGGTCTCGGCGGGCGCGGCCGGGGCGGCCGCGGCATCGCCGGGGGCGCCGGCGGCGGGCTTGGCGGCTTTTTCCTTGGCGGGCTTGGCCTCGGCGGCGGCCAGGGCGGCGTCAACAGCGGCCGCGGCGGCGGCGGCCTTCTTGGGCGCCTTTTCCTTCTTGGGAGCGGGTTTCTCGTCGGACATGAATGGCGGGAGTTGAGATTAGGAGGCGGCGGTTTCCTTGACCTTGGTGACGCCGACGGTCTTGCGCGGGCCCTTGCGGGTGCGGGCGTTGGTGCTCGTGCGCTGGCCGCGGACGGGGAGACCGCGACGGTGGCGGATGCCGCGGTAGCAATTGATGGCCTGGAGGCGCTTCAAGTTGCCGGCGATGTCGCGGCGCAGGTCGCCTTCCAGCACCCACTTGTTGTCGGTGATGATGTGGAGGATCTTGTTCAACTGCTCCTCGGAGAGCTCCGAGGCGCGCATGTTGGCATCGAGGCCGGCGGCCTCGATGATGAGGTTGGCCCGGGTCGGGCCAATGCCGTAGATGTACCGGAGGGAGTATCCGATCTTCTTTTTGGCGGGGAGTTCTACGCCGAGGAGACGAGGCATGGTGGTTTTAGTTGAGAGTTGGCTGGTTGATTGTGAAAAGGGGGATATCAGGCGGCGCGCGGGATCGTGAGGATCTCCGGGCCGGCTTCGGTGGTGAGCACGGTGTGTTCGAAATGCGCGGAGGGCGAACCGTCGCGCGTGACGACCGTCCAGCCGTCGGTGAGCGTGCGAACTTCGTGGCGGCCGAGGTTGACCATGGGCTCGATCGCGAGCGTCATGCCCGCCTTGATCTCCGCGGTCCGCTTGCGCGGGCGGTCGAGAAAGTTCGGGATCTGCGGCTCCTCGTGCATCGAACGGCCGACGCCGTGGCCGACCATTTCGCGGACGATGCTGAAGCCGTGGCTTTCCACGAAGGCCTGCACCGCCTGGGAGATGTCGCCGATGCGGTTGCCGACGACCGCCTGGCGGATGCCAAGGGCGAGGGCTTGCTCGGTGACCTGGATGAGCTCCAGCGTGCGCGGGGCGACGGTGCCGACCGGGATCGTAACGGCGTTATCGCCGATGTAGCCGTTGAACTCAACCGTGACGTCGAGCGAGATGATGTCGCCGTCGCGGAGGATCCGCTTGAGGGAGCCGATGCCGTGGACGACCTCCTCATTGACCGAGAGGCAGGTGTACGCGGGATAGGGCCGGTTGGAGCCGTGCGTGTAACCGTACGGCGCGCTGCGGGCGCCGAACGAGGCGATGAGATCGCGACCGATTTGATCCAAGTCGTAGGTCGTAATACCGGGTCGGACCTGCTCCTTCAGCCGCGCCAGGACGGTGGCGGCAATGGCGCAGGCTTCGCGCATCCGCTTGATCGCTTCCGGGTTCTTGATCGGAATCATCAGGCGGCGGCGGAGAGGGCCCCGGGGAGGAGCCCTTGAGTGCGGTAATGGGCGACGACATCCGCCGGGGCGGATGCAGACACGAGGCAGGCGGTGAGAGATTCACCCCGGGCCTCGAGCCATTCGTCGAACACCAATGCTTGGAGCAGCGTAGCCGGGAATCCTGCGAGGAGGAATCCCGCATCGGGTTTGCGCGCCCAGAACCATTTGCGCATCAGCGCAAGCTGGATCCGGTCAGGCACGGCAGAGCCGCGCGTGAGCGCCGTCGCGGCCTGCTGGCCGAGCGGCGTGCGTCGCGAAATCTCCTGTTGCACGAGGGAGTCAGGAGAGACGTGCTCAAGATTCAAAGAACGACCTTGGTGAGCCAGATCCGGAATTGACGGAACCGCCGGACCAAGGAGAAGGAACTTCGCCCTCGCGGATGCGAGTGCGGAAAAGGCGCTGGAGTGTTCAGCCCCTCTCATTGATGTAAAGTATTAAAGAGCAAAGTGCCGGATGGCCCAGGCGGTGAGGCCGACCAGCAGTATAACAACCATGATAATAATAAGTTGCATGACCGACTTCTCGCTGGCCGCTTCGCCGATGGCGACCGTGGCGGAGGTGCTGCGACCGCGGAGCCGGCCCTTTTTCAGGAAGCCGTCGTAGTGGCGCTGCAGCAGGAAGGTTTCGATCTGGCGCATCGTGTCGAGGATGACGCCCACCGTGATCAGCATGCCGGTGCCGCCGAAGAAATAGGCGACGCGCGGGGGGACACCGAAATTATTGAGGAGGATGTCGGGGATGACGGCGATGATCGTGAGGAAGATCGCACCGGCGAGGGTCAGTCGCGTCATGATGAAGTCGAGGAAGCTCGCCGTCGGCTCGCCCGGGCGCACGCCGGGAATGTAGCCGCCGTACTTCTTCAGGTCGTCGGCGATCTGGATCGGCTTGAACATGACGGATACCCAGAAATAGCTGAAGAACAGGATCAGCGAGGTGTAGCTGACGTAATAGACCCAGTGGCCGCGCGTGAGGTTGGCGGCGAACTCGACCAGGAACGGCATGTTGAAGCCGGCGCCAATCTGCGAGATGATGGTCTGCGGGAACAACAGAATCGCCACGGCGAAGATGACGGGCATGACGCCCGAGTAGTTGACCTTCAGCGGCAGGAAGGAACTCTGGCCGCCGTACACCTTCTGGCCGACGACGCGCTTGGCGTACTGGACCGGGATTTTCCGCTGGCCCTGCGTGACGGCAATGATGCCGCCGATGACGATGACGAACAGCGCCACCATCAGCGCAGCCTGCAGCGGGCCCAGCTTGGCGACGCCGATCGGGGCGAAGAACAGTTGGTACGTCGCGACCGCGGCACCCGGAACGTCGGCGAGAATGCCAATGGTGATGAGGAGCGACACGCCGTTGCCAATGCCGCGCTGGGTGATCTGCTCGCCCAGCCACATGAGCAGCATGGTGCCGGCGGTCATGAAGATCGTCGATTGCACCAGGAACCAGGATTTGCCGACGAGCACGATCTGGCCGTAGTGATTGACGTCGAAACCCGAGAACAGCTTGCCCGGGTTCTCGAGCGTCAGGACCAGCAGCACGCCCTGCACGAGGCAGATGAGCACCGTCGCGTAGCGGGTGTATTGCGTGAGCTTCTGGCGGCCGACGTCGCCTTCCTGCTGCAGCCGGCTGAGCATAGGGACGACGGCGGTCAGCAGCTGGAAGATGATCGAGGCGCTGATGTAGGGCATGATGCCCAGCGCGCAGACGGCGCCCTTGAGGAGCGCGCCGCCGGTGAACATGTTGTAGAGCCCCACGAGGGCACCGCCGCCGCTGGCCGTCTGGTCGGCGAAAAACCGCTGGAGCGGCTGCGGATCGACGCCGGGCAGCGGGATGTGCGCGCCGACGCGGGCCACGAAGAGGAGGCCCAGGGTGTAGAGGATCCGCGAGCGGAGCTCGGGGATCTTCATGGAGTTCGTGAAGGCGGAAAACATGTGAGAGGGGTGGCGGAGAACGGAGGAGGGGCGACGCGGGCGGCACGCCCGCGGGAGTCACGGCTCAGGCCGTGATGGCGGCGCCGCCGGCCTTCTCGAGCTTGGCCTTGGCGGAGCCCGTGAATTTCTGGGCGGTGACCTTGAGGGCGCGGGTGACTTCGCCGTCGCCCAGGACCTTCAGCATCTTCACGCCGGGGCGGACGAGGCCGGCCTCCGCCAGCACCGCGGCATTCACCTCGGTGACGGCGGCATCGAGGCGCGCGAGGTCGCCCACGTTGACCACCGCGTAGTTGGTGCGGTACTCGTAGTTGTTAAAGCCACGGTGCGGCAGCTTGCGGTAGAGGGGCATCTGGCCGCCTTCGAAGCCGGGGCGGATCGAGCCGCCGGAGCGGGCGGTCTGGCCCTTGCCGCCGCGGCCGGAGGTCTTGCCGTGACCGCCGCCTTCGCCGCAGCCGACGCGCTTCTTGCGGTGCACGGCACCCTTGATGTTCGTGAGATTGTGGAGACGCATGTGTTTGTTTTCCTGAGGATGGCGCCGACCCGCGCGAGGCGCGGGCGACTCGGAGGTGAATGGGTCAGGCCCGGATCGCCTTGAAATCCTCCTCCAGGCGCAGCTTGCGCAGGCCATTGAGGGTGGCATGGACGACCGCGATGTGGTTTTTCGAACCCATCGATTTGGTGAGAACGTTGTGGACGCCCGCCGCCTCGAGGACGGCACGGACGCCGCCGCCGGCGATCAGGCCGGTGCCGGCCGACGCGGGGCGCAGGAAGACCTTGCCACCGTCGAATTCGCCGAGGACCTCGTGCGGGATGGTGGCACCCTTGAGCTTGACGGGGACCATGCGCTTGCGGGCGGACTCGGTGGATTTCTTGATGGCGTCGGGGACCTCGTTGGCCTTGCCGTAGCCGATGCCGACGCTGCCCTTGCCGTCACCGACGACGGACAGCGCGGAGAAACTGAAGCGGCGGCCGCCCTTCACGACCTTGGCGCAACGGTTGATGAAAACGACCTTCTCGATCATGCCGGATTCCGTCGCGTCGTTCTGAGCGGAGCGCGGGCCGGAGGAAGTCTTGGTGGCGTTGTAATTCATAGCGGGCGGTTAGAACTGCAGGCCGCCCTCGCGGGCGGCTTCGGCGAAGGTTTTGACGCGGCCATGGTAGGGCCGGCCGTTGCGATCGAAGACCATGGCGGTGATGCCGGCGGCCTTGGCCTTGGCGGCAAAGGCGTTCGCGAGCGACTTGGCGCCGGAGACATTGCCCTTCGCGTTCGTCTTGCGCACCTCGGGATCGAGGGTCGAGAGGAACACGAGGGTCGTGCCGGCCTCGTCGTTGACTGCCTGGGCGTAGATGTGTTTGCCGGAGAACTTGACGCTGAGGCGCGGGCGCGCGGCGGTGCCGGTGACCTTCTTGCGGATGCGCCATTTGCGCTTCTGGAGGAGCTGGGCCTTGTAAACGGAGTTCATGATGGTGGGTGCGGTTAGGCGACGGTCTTGCCTTCCTTGCGGCGGACACGCTCGGCGTGCTCGCCGACGATACGCACGCCCTTGCCCTTGTAAGGCTCCGGCGGGTAATAGGCGCGGATCTCGGCGGTGACCTGGCCGACGAGCTGCTTGTCCACGCCCTCGATCTTCAACTTGGTCTGGTCGGTGACGGTGATTTTGATGCCGTCGGGAATGTCGTGGAGGATGGGGTGCGAGTAGCCGAGCGCGAGGTCGAGCTGCTTGCCCTTGAGGTTGGCTTTGAAGCCGACGCCCTGGATCTCAAGTTCCTTGAGGTAACCGACGGTGACGCCCTTGACCATGCCGGCGATGACCGAGCGGGCGGTGCCGTACATGGCCCGGGCGAAGCGGGACTGCTCGAGCGGTGCGACCACGACGGACTGGTCCTTCTTCTCGATCTTCACGACGTCCGCGAAAGTCTTGCTGACCTTCCCCTTCGGGCCCTCGACGGACACGGTGGTGCCCTTGACGTCGACCTTGACCTTCTCGGGAATCTTGACGGGTTGTTTGCCGATTCTGCTCATGGTGGTGGGCTCCTTACCAGACGGTGCAGACGAGTTCGCCGCCGAGCTTGGCGCGGCGCGCGTCCTGGTCCTTCATCAGGCCCTTGGAAGTGGACACGATGGCGATGCCGAGGCCGTTGAGGACCCGCGGAATCTCGGAATAGCCGGCGTAGATGCGGCGGCCGGGCGTCGAGGCGCGCTTGAGGCCGGTGATGACCGGGGCGCTGTCGACATATTTCATGGTGACGACAATGGTCTTGTGGCCGCGCTCGTCGGCGGCGGTGGCCACGTCGCGGACGAAGCCCTCGGCCTTCAGGATGCCGGCCAGGCTCTCCTTGAGTTTGGAGTGCGGAATGACGCACTGGGCGAGCCCGGCCTTCGACGCATTGCGGAGGCGGGTCAGGAAATCACTGATGGGATCGGTCATGGATGGATGTTTTCGGTGGTGGCGGCCGCGCGGGTCATATCCGACCCCCGTGGGCCGAAAGGTTTACCAGGAGGATTTGGTGACGCCGGGGATCTTGCCGGCGAGCGCGAGCTCGCGAAGCGTGATGCGGGAGACGCCGAAGCGGCGGTGGAAGCCGCGGGGGCGGCCGCTGAGCGAGCAGCGGTTCCGGATGCGGACCTTCGAGGAGTTGCGCGGCAGCTTGTTGAGCTTCTTCTGCGCGGCGAAGAACTCCTCGTCGGTGGTCGCGGGATTGGCGAGGACGGCCTTCAGCTCGGCGCGCTTGGCGGCGTGCTTCTCGACGAGGCGCTGGCGCTTCTTGTTGCGTTCGATGGCGGAGGTTTTCGGCATGGGCGGAAGGGGGTCAGGCGGCGGTGTTCGACTTGGCGGCGGGCTCGATGCGGCGGAAGGGCATGCCCATGAGCCGGAGGAATTCGCGGGCCTCGTCGTCGTCGGCGGCCGAGGTCACGAACGTGATGTCGAGGCCCATGTGGCGCTTGTTGCTCTCGACGACGATCTCGGGGAAGATCGTGAAGTCGGTGATGCCGATGGTGTAGTTGCCCTGGCCGTCGAGCTTGTTGGGCACGCCGCGGAAGTCGCGGATGGTGGGCAGCGCCACGGCGAGGAGGCGCATGAAGAAGTGCCACATGTTGTCGCCCCGCAGCGTGACGTGGCAGCCGACGATCTGGCCCTGCTTCAGCTTGAAGTTGGCGATGGCCTTCTTCGACTTGTTGAGGACCGGCTTCTGGCCGGCAATGAGGCCCATGTCGCGCGCCGTGTCGGCGATCGCGTTCTTGTCGGCGTCCGCGTCGATGCCGGTGTTGAGGACGATCTTCTCGAGCTTCGGGACCTGGTGCTTGTTCTTGTAACCGCGCGAGGCGATCAGCGCCGGGACGACGGTCTCGAGGTAGTGTTTCTGGAGAGGAGTGCGTTCTTTGCTCATGGTGCTAACCGGATTTCCGACCCGGATGCGTTGGTTGGTGATCTAATGGTTTTCCCCTCAGGCCTTCGCGCCGGCGGCGGGCTGCTTGGCGCGCTTGGAGGCCTCGAAGCGCGACAGGAGCATGAGGTTCGACACGTGGATCGTGCCCTCGCGCTCGGCGATCTTGCCCTGCGGGTTTTCCTGCGACTTCTTGAGGTGCTTCTTGATCATCGCGACGCCCTCGACGACGGCGCGGTTCTTGTTCGCCCGGATCTCGAGCACCTTGCCCTGGCGGCCCTTGTGGGCGCCGGCGATGACGACCACGGTGTCGTTGCGTTTGATGTGAAATTTCTGGGCCATGTCAGAGGACCTCCGGCGCGAGCGAAATGATCTTCATGTAATTCTTGGCGCGGAGCTCGCGGGCGACCGGGCCGAAGATGCGGGTGCCCTTCGGGTTGCCGTCATCGCCGATGATGACGACGGCGTTCGAGTCGAAGCGCAGGTAGCTGCCGTCGGGGCGGCGCAGCGGGGCCTTCGTGCGGACGACGACGGCCTTCACGACCTCGCCCTTCTTCACGGTGGCGTCCGTGCTGCTTTCCTTGATGTTGATGGTGATGATGTCGCCCACGTGGGCGTAGCGCGAGGGATGGCCCTGGCGGCCGATCATCGACGCGCGGCGCGCGCCGGTGTTGTCGGCGATATCGAGAATGGAACGCATCTGGATCATGGCGGTGTCTCCTGGGCGGCTCAGGCCTGCGCCGGGGCGGCGGGCGGGTTCTCCTTGCGGGTCTTGGTCGGCACGGCCTGCGCGACGTCCTGCTCGCTGACGGCGGCGACCAGGGCGCCGACGGACGCCTCGACGATGCGCGTGACGCGCCAGCGCTTGAGGCGGCTGATGGGACGGGTCTCCATGACCTCGATCTTGTCACCGACCTTGGTCTCGTTCTTCTCGTCGTGGACGTGGAGGACGGTCTTGCGGTTGATGACCTTGTGGTAAAGCGGGTGCGGCGTCTTGTAGGGGACGGTGACCTTGACGGACTTGTCGCCCATCTTGGAGCTGACAAAGCCGATCTGGGTCTTGCGGCGGTTCTGGCGGTCGGGAGAGGACATGGGCATGGGCGGTTGGGCGCGGCGGATCAGGCGGCCTTCGTGGTTTTCTTCTGCTGGAGGATGGTCTCGAGGCGGGCGATGTCCTTGCGATAGACCCGCAGCAGGTGCGGCTTCTCCACCTGGCCGGTGTTCTTGCGCAGGCGGAGCTGGAGGAGCTGTTCGCGGACCTCGCGGAGCTTGGTGGTGATCTCGGTCGGGGCGAGTTCGCGGATTTCTTTGGCAGTCATGGGAACGGTCTCCGGATAAACGATTAGAGGGCCACGCCTTCGCGCGCGATGAAGCGGCAGTGGAACGGCAGCTTGGCGTCGGCGAGGCGGAAGGCCTCCTTGGCGATGGTGGCAGGCACGCCGGCGAGTTCGAAGAGGATGGCGCCGGGCTTGATGACGGCGACGTAGAACTCGACCGGGCCCTTGCCCTGGCCCATGCGGACCTCGGCGGGCTTCTTCGTGACGGGCTTGTGCGGGAATACGCGGATCCAGAGCTTGCCCTTGCGCTTCAGGTGGCGGGCGATGGTGACGCGGGCGGCCTCGATCTGCTGGCCGGTCATCGGGCCGCGGGTGAGCGACTGCAGGCCGAATTCGCCGAACGCGAGCGTATTGCCGCGCTTGGCGTTGCCGGCGCGCTGGCCTTTCTGGCTTTTGCGATATTTGGTGCGGGCGGGAGCGAGAGCCATGGGAGAGTAGCTTTAAGCGGTAAGCGGTGAGCTCGCAGCTGGGTTAGTTGTTTTCGTCCTTGCGGCAGATCCAGCACTTGACGCCGATCTTGCCCCAGACAGTGCGGGCCTCCGCGAAGCCGTAATCGATGTTTTCGCGCAGGGTGTGGAGCGGAATGCGGCCCTGGCGCTGCCATTCGCGGCGGGCGATGTCCGCGCCGCCGAGGCGGCCGGAGCACTGGATCTTGATGCCGTCGATGCCGAGCGACATGGCGATCTGGATGGACTTCTTGATGGCGCGGCGGAAGGCGATGCGGCGCTCGAGCTGGAGCGCGACGTTCTCGGCCACGAGCTGGGCCTCGACCTCGGGCTTCTTGACCTCCTGGATGTCGAGGAGGACCTCCTTGCCGGTGAGCTTGCCGAGGGCGACCTTCATGTTCTCGACCTCCTGTCCCTTCTTGCCGATGACGATGCCGGGGCGGGCGGTGAAGATCTTGACGCGGACGCGGTTGCCGGCGCGCTCGATGAAGATGCGCGGCACGGAGGCCTGCTTGAGTTTCTCCATCAGCGAGGCGCGGATGACCTGGTCCTCGTGGAGGAGCTTGGCGAAATCCTTCTTGCGGGCGAACCAGCGGGATTGCCAGTTGCGGCGGACCGCGAGGCGGAAGCCGGTCGGGTTGGTCTTTTGTCCCATGGTGGTAGGTTAGTTGGATTTGCCGTCCGACAGGACGATGCGGAGGTGCGACATGCGCTTGACGCGCGGCTTGGCCGAGCCGCGGGCGCCGGCCTTGAAGCGTTTGAGGACCGGGCCGTTCTCGACGAGGGCGCGGTGCACGACCAGCGAGTCGGCGGACAGGCTGGCGTTGTTCTCGGCGTTGGCCACGGCGCTCTTGAGCGTCTTGACCAGGAGCCGCGAGGACTTGCGCGGGACGAGCGAGAGGAAGTCGATGGCCTCGTTGACGCTGCGGCCCTGGATGAGGCGCGCGACCTCGCGGACCTTCTTGGGCGACATGCGCGCGTTGCGGGTGAGAGCTTGAATTTCCATGGTGGAGGGACGGGGGCGCCGCCGGTTCAGATTTCCTTGCGGGTCATGCCGCCGTGCGCCTTGAAGATGCGCGTGGGGGCGAACTCGCCGAGCTTGTGGCCGACCATGTTCTCGGTGACGTAGACGGCGACGTGGGTCTTGCCGTTGTGCACGCTGATGGTCTGGCCGACGAACTCGGGCGTGATGGTCGAGCGGCGGCTCCAGGTCTGGATGGGCTTGCGCGCGCCGGAGGCCTTGGCCGCCTTCTGGACTTTTTCCAGGAGGTGGTAGTCGACGAAGAAACCTTTCTTGATGGAACGGGCCATGGTGGGTCGGGATTATTTCTTGCCGCGCGGCGGGCGGCCGTTGGCGCGAACGAGGATGAAGTTGCTCGAGAGCTTGGAGCGCCGCCGCGTCGGGAAGCCCTTGGCGAGCTGGCCCCACGGCGACACGAGGTGCTGGCGACCGCCGCCACCTTTCGACTTGCCCTGGCCGCCGCCGTTGGGGTGATCGACCGGGTTCATGGCCACGCCGCGAACGCGCGGCCGCCGGCCGAGCCAGCGGTTGCGGCCGGCCTTGCCGAGCTTGCGCAGGTTGTGTTCGCCATTGGCCACCTCGCCGATGGTGGCGCGACAGCTGGCGCTCACGAGTCGGGTTTCACCCGAGGCGAGGCGGATCTGCGCGTAGCCGTTCTCGATGGCGACGAGCTCGGCGGAGGTGCCGGCGGACCGGGCGATCTGGGCGCCGCGGCCGGGCAGCAGCTCGATGGCGTGCAGCTTGGTGGCCGGCGGAATGTGGGAAAGGAGGAACGAGTTGCCGGGGCGGAAGTCGTTCGTGTCGGTCTTGACCGCACTGTAAATCGAGTCGCCGACGCTCAGGCCCTTCGGCGCGAGGATGTAGTTCTTCTCGCCGTCGGCGTAGCAGACGAGCGCGAGCAGCGCGCTGCGGTTGGGGTCGTACTCGATCGCCTGCACCTTGGCGGGAACGTCGAGCTTGCCGCGGCGGAAATCGACGATGCGGTACAGCTTCTTGTGGCCGCCGCCGCGGCGGCGCGACGTGATCCGGCCGTAGGTGTTGCGGCCGCCGGTCCGGTTCTTGTGTTCGACGAGCGACCGCTCGGGGCGCTTTTCGGAAATCTCCGCGGGCCGGTTCAGCGTCGTGAACCGGAGCGCCGGGGTGTGGGGACGGAAGGATTTGAGTGCCATGGTGGTGCTTCTCCGGGGCTCAGGTGAGCTCGATCTTGTCGCCCGACTTCAGGGTGACGATGGCGCGCTTGCTGTCCGAGGCCGTGGTGGCGAGGCCGCGCCGGGTGCGCTTCGGCTTGCCGGCGCGATTCATGATGTTGACGCGCTTGACGGTGACCTTGAAGACCTGCTCGACGGCCTCGCGCACGGTGTGCTTGGTGGCGGTGGGGTACACGTCAAAGGTGTACTGGCCGTAGTTCGAGGAGAGCTTGTTGGACTTCTCCGTCATGCGGATGGTTTTGATGACTTTGTCGGGATTGATCATGACTGGCCTCCCTGCGCACGGGCGATGACCTTCTCGATCGCCTTGCTGGACATGATGATCTTGGTGTAGGTGCAGAGGTCGAGGGTGTTGAGCTTCGACGCGGTCTGCAGCGTGATGCGGCCGAGGTTGCGCGCGGCGCGGCTGGCCTCGGTGCTGAAAGGCTCGTCGACGATGAGCACGCGGCCCTTCGGGGCGATGCGGCCGATGACCTGGCCGACGACCTTGGTCTTGGGCTGCGTCGGGCTGAACGCCTCGATGACGCTGATGTCCCCCGCGACCGCGCGGTCGTAGAGGGCGCGGCGGAAGGCGAGCGCCTTCACCTTGCCGTTGATCTTTTTGGAATAGTCGCGGGGCTTCGGGCCGAACACGACGCCACCGCCGCTCCACAGGGGCGAGCGGATGGAGCCGGCGCGGGCGCGCCCGGTGCCCTTCTGGGCCCAGGGCTTCTTGCCGCCGCCGCGGACTTCGCCGCGGGTTTTCGTCGAGTGCGTGCCGAGGCGCGCGTTGGCGCGGTGGGCGACGACGACTTCCTTGACCGCCTGCAGGCCCTTGTCGCCTTCAAAGGTCGGGACGGCGAATTCCTGCTCGGAACTCTTCGTGGCGTCGGAGGTGAAAATGGTGAGCTTCATGGGAGGACGTTGTCCGGTGTTCAGGCCTTGGCCGGCTTGGCTTTCTTGCCGGCGCGGATGATCACATCGTCGCCGTTCGCGCCCGGGATGGAGCCCTTGACGAGGATGAGGTTCTTGTCGGCGATGATTTTCACGACCCGCAGGTTCTGCACGGTGCGGAATTCGCTGCCCATGTGGCCGGGCATGCTCTGGTTCTTCCAGCTGCGGCCGGGGGTCTGGCGCATGCCGATGGAGCCGATGCGCCGGTGGAACATCGAGCCGTGGGCGGCAGGGCCACCGGCGACGCGCCAGCGCTTCACGACGCCTTGGAAGCCCTTGCCCTTGGAGACGCCCAGGACATCGATGACCTGGCCCTCGGTGAAATTGGCCACCGTGACGACATCGCCGGCCTTGACGGTCGGGGCGGCCGGCAGGCGGACTTCGTTGAGGACGCGGGGCGTGGCGGTAAGGCCGGCCTTCTTGGCGTGGTTGGTCTCGGCCTTGGTGGCGCGGACGGCTTTCCGGGCGCCGAAGCCGAGCTGGACGGCATTGTAGCCGTCGGACTCGACCGTCTTGATCTGGACGACCGGGCACGGGCCGGCTTCGACGACAGTGACCGGGACCAGGACGTTTTGCGCGTCGTAGACCTGGGTCATGCCGATTTTCTTGCCTAGTATGGTAGCGATCATGGGCTAAGTGGTAGGTGGCGGGGGCGCCGTTTGTTTAGACCTACTTTAGCGAGGGCCGGGGTGAGCCGGCCGGCTGCTAAGTGGATGTGGGGAGAGGGAGTTTAGACGTTGATGGTGATGTCGACGCCGGAGGGAAGGTTGAGCTTCTTAAGCTCGTCGACCGTCTGGGCGGTGGGCTCGAGGATGTCGATGAGGCGCTTGTGCGTGCGCGATTCGAACTGCTCCATCGACTTCTTGTCGACGTGCGGGGAGCGGTTGACCGAAAGCTTCACGATGTGGGTGGGCAGTGGGATGGGACCCGAGACCCGGGCGCCGGAACGCTTGGCGGTTTCCACGATTTCCACGGCCGACTGGTCGATGACGCGATAATCGTAACCCTGGAGTTTGATGCGAATGCGTTGGCCTTTCATGGCGGTATAAAGAACGAAGGTTGACGGGAGAAATCAGGTACGGGCCGGGGCCTTGGTGGAGGTCTCGACGATCTTGGTGAGGAGCGAATTCGGCACCTGCTCGAAGTGCGACGGCGTGATGGAGGCGCTGGCGCGGCCCTTCGAGAGTGAGCGGATATCGGTCACATAGCCGAACAGCGTCTCGAGCGGGACGTGGGCGGCGATGATGCACGCGCCGGCCTTGTTCTCCATGCCCTGGATCTGGCCGCGGCGGCGGTTGATGTCGCCCATGAGGTCGCCCTGGTATTCCTCGGGCGTGGTCACCTCGACGCCCATGATGGGCTCGAGGAGGATCGGATGGGCCTTCTTCATCGCCTCCTTGAAGGCGAAGATGCCGGCCATCTTGAACGCCAGTTCCGAGGAGTCGACCTCGTGGAATGAACCGTCGACGATGCGGACCTTGACGTCCACCACCGGGTAGCCCGCGACGACGCCGTTGTTGGCGCCTTCGAGGATGCCGTCGGTGCTGGGCTTGATGAATTCCTTCGGGATGACGCCACCGACGATCTCGTTGATGACCTCGATGCCCTTCCCTTTCTCATTCGGCTCGAGCTTGACGACCACGTGGCCGTACTGGCCCTTGCCGCCGGACTGGCGGATGAACTTGCCCTCGCCGTCGGCCGCCTTGGCCACGGTCTCGCGGTAGGCGATCTGCGGCTTGCCGGCCGTCGCCTCGACCTTGAACTCGCGCTTCATGCGGTCGCGAATGATGTCGAGGTGGAGCTCGCCCATGCCGGCGAGGATGGTCTGGCCGGTGTCCGGGTCGGTCTTGACGCGGAGCGTCGGGTCCTCGGCCACGAGCCGCTGGAGCGCGGTGCCCATCTTCTCCTGGTCGCCCTTCGAATTGGGCTCAATGGACATCGAGATGACGGGCTCGGGGAAGGAAGGAGGCTCGAGGCGGATGTCGAAATCCTCGTCGCACAGGGTGTCGCCGGTGATGACGTCCTTCACGCCGACGACGGCGCAGATGTCACCCGAGTAGGCGAGGTCGATCTCCTCGCGCTCGATGGCGCGCATGAGGACGAGGCGCGAGACGCGCTCGGAGCGGCGCGTGCGGGGATTGTAGACCGACATGCCCTTCGGGAGCTTGCCGGTGTAGACGCGGAAGAACACCAGCTTGCCGACGAACGGGTCGTTCCAGAGCTTGAAGGCCAGGCCGGCCATCTTGCCCTTGTCGTCGACGGTGGCGGCAACTTCCTTGCCGTCGCTGTCCTGGCCGCGCATGGGCGGGACATCGATCGGGCTCGGCAGGTAGTTCACGACGCAGTCGAGCAGGCGCTGCACACCCTTCTTCTTGAAGGCGGAGCCCGGGATGACGCCGGTGAACTGGAGGGAGATCGTGGCCTTGCGGACGCCGAGCATCAGTTCCTCGACGGTGACTTCCTGGCCGCCCAGGTACTTCTCGGCGATGACATCGTCGAAGTCGCACACGGCCTCGATGAGCTTCTCGCGATACTCCTTGGCCTTGGCGGCCATGTCGGCCGGGATCGGCATCGTCTGCGGGTTCAGCCCGAGCGGATCCTTGGTATCGTCCTCAAACGCATACGCGACGTTCTGCACGAGGTCGATCAAGCCGGTGAAATTCTCCTCGGCCCCGATCGGCAGGAACAGGGCGTGCGCATTGGCTTTCAGCTTCTCGCGCATCTCGTCGATGGCGCGATAGAAGTTCGCGCCCGTGCGGTCCATCTTGTTGATGAAGGCAATGCGGGGGACGCGATACTTGTTGGCCTGGCGCCAGACGGTCTCCGACTGGGGCTGCACGCCGGCCACGGCGCAGAACACCGCAACGGCGCCGTCGAGGACGCGCAGCGAGCGCTCCACCTCGGCGGTGAAGTCGACGTGTCCAGGGGTGTCGATGATGTTGATGCGTTGCTTGATGCCCTTCCAGGGGCCCCACGACGCATTCCACGCACAGGAAATCGCGGCGGCGGTGATGGTGATGCCGCGCTCGCGCTCCTGCTCCATCCAGTCGGTCACCGTGGTGCCCTCATGGACCTCGCCCATCTTGTGGACGGCGCCGGAGTAGAAAAGAATGCGCTCGGTCGTGGTGGTCTTGCCGGCATCAATGTGCGCGGCGATGCCGATGTTGCGGGTCCATTCCAGCGGGAACGGACGCTCCTTGGCGTTGACCGGCGAGATCTTCGCCTTGTCAGTGACGACAGTTATATTGATGGGAGCGGCGACGGACATGCGTGGTTATCCTTACCAACGGAGATGGGCGAAGGCGCGGTTGGCCTGGGCCATCTTGTGCATTTCTTCCTTCTTCTTCACCACCGAGCCGGTGTTGTTGTAGGCATCGATGATCTCGGCGGCGACCGCTTCACGCATGGGCGTGCCCTTGCGTCCGGTCGCGGCGCTGACGATCCAGCGGAGCGCGAGCGACTCCTGGCGTTCGAAGGAAATTTCCACGGGGACCTGATAGGTCGCGCCGCCAACCCGCCGGCTCTTGACCTCGAGTTTCGGCCGGGCGTTTTCCATCGCGCCCATGAGCAGGTCGACCGGGTCGCCCTTCTGGAGCTTCTCGCTGACGCGCTCGAAGGCGCCGTACACTATGCGCTCGGCGAGCGTCCGTTTGCCGCTCTTCATGATGACATTGATGAGGTGCGTCACCAACGGGCTGTTGTAACGGATGTCCGGGGGCGTGGGACGGTGAGTGGCTCTGCGACGACGTGACATGGCGGCGGGAAAAGAACGGGGTTAGGCGGAAGCAGCGGGAGCGGCCGGGGCCGCGGCGGCCTTGGCGGCCTTCGGGCGTTTGACGCCGTATTTCGAACGGGAGCGACGGCGCTTTTCGACGCCGGTCGCGTCGAGCGTGCCGCGGACAATGTGATAGCGCACACCGGGGAGGTCCTTCACGCGGCCACCACGCACGAGCACGATCGAGTGCTCCTGGAGATTGTGCCCTTCGTCCGGGATGTAGGAAATGACTTCCGTGCCGTTCGTGAGGCGCACCTTGGCCACCTTGCGGATGGCCGAGTTCGGCTTCTTCGGTGTGCGGGTCATGACCTGCACGCAGACGCCGCGGCGGAAGGGATTACCCTGCAACGCCGGTGCCTTGGACTTCGCGGTGACTTTGCGACGTCCTTTTCTCACGAGTTGGTTGATGGTGGGCATGTGGTTGGCTGGAAGGTTGCTAAAAGAGGAAAAGGCGCGGAACCTACCGGAGACGAAGGCACCGGCAAGCACTATTTCGCGCTTTGATTTGGAACACGAATTCCGCCGGAAAACCGCCGAAATCGTGGCGTCTCAGGTGCCCCAACAGTTTGGCTGCAGGGGCTGTAAGTGACGAATGGGACGGTTAGAAAAGCAGGTCGCTTAATAGTACTTCAAGAGCTAAATCGAAAATTCATTAGAAAAGTTGTTCACAGGCGCGCCGGGCATCCGAGTCCCCTTCCCCAGAGCGATTGTAAAGGCGCAGAAACATCCATCTATCGCCGCCCCGAGGCGTGCTCACCGTCAATTATTTCAGGCTCCCGAGGCGCTTTCGCTCCACTACCCGGGGTGGATTGGCATCAAGCAGGCGCCAAAACACCAAAAAGAACGCCCGGCCGGTGAAGGCCGGGCGAGAAGACACCGGGAGCTAAGCTCTACCGACGTCTTTTTGGCGGGAGGAACTCCAGATTCCGCATTTCACTGGGAAAAACAAGGCGAATTTTTGACCAAGCGCGTGGGAACGAGGCGGGCACAAATGAAAAAGCCGCGGACCTTGGTCCGCGGCTTTGAAGTGAGGAGTTCGGCTCAGCTGGCCTCGGCCGTGGCCTTCGGCGCTTCATCCATCGGGATGTCGCCACCGAGCGGCAGCGTCACCTTGAGCTTCTTGTAACCCGGCCAGCCGGTGCCGGCGGGAATCAGGTGCCCCATGATGACGTTTTCCTTGAAGCCCTTCAGGTGGTCGACCTTGCCGAGCGTCGAGGCGTCGGTAAGCACGCGCGTCGTCTCCTGGAAGGAGGCGGCCGAGATGAAACTCTCGGTCTCAAGCGAAGCTTTCGTGATGCCCAGCAGGATCGGCTCGGCCTCGGCGGGCTTGCCGCCGGCGGCCTCGATCCGCTTGTTCTCGCGGAGGAAGGCCGTGCGATCCACCTGCTCGCCCCAGAACCACTCGGTGTCACCCGGATCCGAGATGCGCACCTTGCGGAGCATCTGGCGGATGATGACCTCGATGTGCTTGTCGTTGATCGACACACCCTGGAGACGGTAGACCTCCTGCACCTGGCCGATGAGGAATTCGTACAGCGCGGTCGGCCCGAGGATCTCAAGGATCTCGTGCGGATCAGCCGAACCCTCGGTAAGGTGCTGGCCCTTGTGGACGACGTCGCCGGCCTGCACGATGATGTGCTTGCCGTGCGGGATCAGGTGTTCCTCCTCGGCGCCGGACTCCTCATGGCGGACGACCAGCTTGCGCTTGCCCCGAATGGAACCCTCGAACGAAACGACGCCCTCGATGCGCGCCATCTCGGCGGCTTCCTTCGGGCGGCGGGCTTCGAAGAGCTCGGCCACGCGGGGGAGACCACCGGTGATATCCTTGGTGACCGACGCCTGGCGGGGCGTCTTGGCCAGCAGGGCGCCGGGAGTGATGATGTCGCCCTCGGCCACGGAAACCTGCGCCCCCGTCGGGATCGAGTAGGCGGCGACCGGCTTGCCGTGCTCGTCGCGCACCTCGATCTGCGGGTTGAGGTCTTCCTTGTGCTCGATGACCACGGTCGCGATGCGGCCGGTGGACTCGTCGAGTTCGCGTTTCACCGTCACGCCCGGGATCATGTCCTTGAAGTGGAGCGTGCCGGCCTTTTCGGAGAGCACCGGGATGTTGTACGGGTCCCACTGGGCGATCGTCTGGCCCTTGGTGACCTTCGCGCCGTCGGTCACGGACAGGAACGTGCCGACCACAATCGGGTAGGACTCGAGCTCACGATCGTTGTCGTCGAGGATCTGGAGCGAACCGGTCTTGTTGAGAACGATGTTGAAGCCGTCGCCGGTCTGCACGAGGCGCAGGCCGCGGTATTTCACGAGGCCGGTGTTGCGCACCTTGATCTCCGGGTTCTTTGAGCCGGCCGAGGCGACTCCACCGATGTGGAACGTACGCATGGTCAGCTGCGTGCCGGGCTCGCCGATCGACTGGGCCGCGATGATGCCGACGGAATCGCCGATCTTCGCGACCTTGTTGGTCGCCGGGTTGATGCCGTAGGACTTGGCGTCGATGCCCTGCTCGCTCGTGGAGGTGAGCGGTGAGAGCACCTTGACGCGCTCGATGCCGGAATCCTCGATGCGGCGGGCGATTTCCTCGGTGATGAGTTCGCCGGACTTGATCAGCGTCTTGGTCGGATTCAGCGGATCGTAGATGTCGTCGGCCGAGAAGCGGCCGTTGATGCGCTCCGCGAGCGTGACCAGCATGGTCTCGCCCTCGAAGATCGCCTTCTTCCAGATGCCGTCGCGCGTGCCGCAATCGTCCTCGGTGACGACGGCGTCCATGGCCACGTCGCAGAGCTTGCGGGTCATGTAGCCGGCGTCGGCCGTCTTGAGGGCGGTGTCGGCCAGGCCCTTGCGGGCGCCGTGGGTCGAAATGAAGTACTCGAGCACCGTCAGGCCCTCGCGGAACGAGGACAGGATGGGGCGCTCGATGATTTCACCGGACGGCTTGGCCATCAGGCCGCGGAGGCCGCAGAGCTGGCGGACCTGCTGCTTGTTGCCGCGGGCGCCCGAGTCCATCATGATGTAGACGGGATTCACCTCGACGCGGTTGTCGTTGTTCTCGAGTTTCGCGAAGACGGACTTGGCGATGCGATCGGTGGCGCCGGTCCAGATGTCGATGATCTTGTTATAGCGCTCGCCCGAGGTGATGATGCCCTTCTTGTACTGGGACTCGACCTCGTCGACCTTCTTGCGGGCGTCGGACACGATTTCCCGCTTGTTCTCGGGGATGATCATGTCGTCGATGCCGATCGAGATGCCGGCCTGCATGGCGGTCTGGAAGCCGAGCTCCTTGAGGCGGTCGAGCGTCTCGACGGTCACGCGGTCGCCGGCGACCTTGTAGGTGTTGAGGATGAGGTCGCCCAGCTTGCCCTTCGGCACCGGGAAGTTGATGAACCCCAGCGCAGGCGGCCAGATCTCGTTGAAGATGACGCGGCCGACCGTCGTGAGCAGGGTCTTGCGCTCCTTGTTGCCGAAGACCGTGCCTTCCTTGCCGAAGTCCGGGTTCGGGATGTTGATCCAATCGTGCACCTTGAGGGCGCCGTCGGCCTTGGCGTAGAGCACTTCCTGCAGGCCGGAGAGCAGCGGCACGCGGACGCCCTTGGCGGGCTTGGCGCGCGGTTCGATCGTCAGGTAGTAGGCGCCGAGGACGATGTCCTGCGACGGCGTGAGGATCGGCTTGCCCGAGGAAGGCGAGAAGATGTTGTTCGTCGACATCATCAGGAGCTTGCACTCCATGATGGCCTCGAGCGAAAGCGGCACGTGCACGGCCATCTGGTCGCCGTCGAAGTCCGCGTTGTAGGCGGTGCAGACGAGCGGGTGGACGCGGATGGACGAGCCCTCGATGAGCACCGGCTCGAAGGCCTGGATCGAGAGGCGGTGCAGCGTCGGCGCGCGGTTTAGCAACACCGGGTGGCCCTTCGTGACCTCCTCGAGGATGTCCCACACCTCGGGGGACTTCTTCTCGATCATCTTGCGGGCCCCGCGGACAGTGTGCACAAAGCCCAGCTCCTTGAGGCGGCGGATGATGAACGGCTCGAACAGGACGAGCGCCATCTTCTTCGGCAGGCCACACTGGTTGAGCTTCAGTTCGGGGCCGATGACGATGACGGAGCGGCCGGAATAATCGACGCGCTTGCCAAGCAGGTTCTGGCGGAAGCGACCTTGCTTGCCCTTGAGCATGTCGGAAAGGGACTTCAAGGCGCGGTTGCCGGCGCCCGTGACCGGGCGGCCGTGACGGCCATTGTCGAAAAGCGCGTCGACGGCTTCCTGGAGCATGCGCTTTTCGTTGTGAATGATCACGTCGGGCGTCTTCAACTGCATCAGATTCCGCAGGCGGTTGTTGCGGTTGATGACGCGGCGATAGAGGTCGTTCAGGTCGGAGGTGGCGAACCGGCCGCCCTCGAGCGGGACGAGCGGGCGCAAGTCCGGCGGGATGACGGGTAGCACCTCCAGCACCATCCACTCGGGCCGGGACTTCGAGCTGATGAATCCACCGATGACCTTCAGGCGCTTCGAGAGCTTCTTCTTGATCTGTTTCGAGCGCGTGGCGCGCATTGTCTCATGCAGCTCGGCCACCACCGCGGGCATGTCGACCTGCAGGAGCACATCGCGGACGGCCTCGGCGCCCATCTTGGCGGTGAAGGCGTCGGCGCCGTATTCGTCGACGGCCTGCTGGAATTCCGTCTGGGTCAGGAGCTGCTTGAGCTCCAGCGGCGTCTTGCCCGGATTCGTCACCATGTAGTTCTCGTAGTAGATCACGCGCTCGAGCGAGCGGGCGGTCATGTCGAGCAGGAGGCCGAGGCGGCTCGGCATGCTCTTGAGAAACCAGATGTGGGCGACGGGCACGGCGAGCTCGATGTGGCCCATGCGCTCGCGGCGGACCTTGGACTCCGTCACCTCGACGCCGCAGCGGTCGCAGACGATGCCCTTGAACTTCACCCAGCGGTACTTGCCGCAGGCGCATTCGAAATCGCGCGCCGGTCCGAAGATGCGCTCGCAGAACAGGCCGTCGCGCTCGGGCTTGAGCGTGCGGTAGTTGATCGTCTCCGGCTTCTTGACCTCGCCGTAGGACCAGGTCGTGATCTGTTCCGGAGAGGCGATCGAGAGGCGGATCGCGTTGAAATCGAAGAAGTCGAGGGAGTCCGACTTCCTCTTCTTCTTGCCGCCGAGAGCGAGCTTCTTGTCCTGGGTCGCGATGAAAGCCATGGGTTATTTCCTCGCCGTTTCCTTCGCGTCTTCCTTCGAGGCCTTCTCAAGCTCCGTCTCGCCGTTCTGGCCGAGCTTGAGCAGCTCCACGTTGAGGCCCAGCGCCTGGAGCTCCTTGACGAGCACCTTGAACGACTCCGGCACGCCGGGCTGGGAGGGCGCGTCGCCCTTGATGATCGCCTCGTACATCTTGGTGCGTCCCTGGACGTCGTCGGACTTGACGGTCAGGAGCTCCTGCAGCATGTACGCGGCGCCGTAGCCCTCGATGGCCCAGACTTCCATCTCGCCGAAGCGCTGGCCGCTGAACTGCGCCTTTCCGCCGAGCGGCTGGCGCGTGATGAGGCTGTAAGGTCCCGTCGAGCGGGCGTGGATCTTGTCCTCGACCAAGTGGTTCAGCTTGAGGACGTACATGTAGCCGATCGACACCTTCTCGTGGAACGCCTCGCCGGTGCGGCCGTCGTACAGCGTGATGCGGCAGTCGTCCGACGGCAGGTACTTCTCGGGCACGCCCTGGTCGCGGAGATGCTTCTTGGCCTCGCGGACCTTCTCGTGGATCTCCTCCTCGGTGGCCGAGTCGAAGACCGGGTTGATCGTCTGGATGTCGAGGGTGTGAGCGGCCCACCCGAGCATCGTCTCGAGCAGCTGGCCGATGTTCATGCGCGAAGGCACGCCCAGCGGCGAGAGCACGACGTTGAGCGGCGTGCCGTCCGGGAGGAACGGCATGTCCTCCTCGGGCAGGATCTTCGCGACGACGCCCTTGTTGCCGTGGCGGCCGGCCAGCTTGTCGCCGACCTGGATCTTGCGGCGGGACGCGATGTAGACCTTGACCACCTTGTTGACGGTGACGGCCAAGTCGTCGCCCTGCTTGACGTTCTCCTTCTCGCGGGCGGCGTCGGCGCGCAGCTTGTCGTCCATCGCCTCGTAGAACAGCTCCAGGCGCTCCTTTTCCTGCGCGCGCTTGGCGGCGGAGACGGACTCGAGCGCCTCGAACGACTCCTTGCGGTGCTGCTTGAGCGTCGCGAGGTCGTTGTCCAGCTTCTCCTGGATCGCGTCCAGGCGCTTGCGCTCCTCGCCCTTCGCGAGCTTCTCGCGGCGGACGAACACGCGGGTGCCGATGATCTTGCCCGAGATGCCGGGCGGGACGCGCAGCGACGCGTCCTGGACGTCCTCGGCCTTCTTGCCGAAGATGACCTTGAGCAGGCGCTCCTCGGGGGTGAGCTGCTGCTCGCCCTTCGGGGTGACCTTGCCGACCAGGATGTCGCCCTGGCGGACGACGGTGGACGGGATCACGACGCCGGTCTCGTCGAGCGACTCGAGGGACTCGGTGCCCACGTTCGGGATGTCGCGCGTGATCTCTTCCGGTCCGAGCTTCGTGTCGCGGGCCTCGACCTCGAACTCGGAGATGTGGATCGACGTGAAGATGTCTTCCTTGACCAGCTTCTCGGACAGCAGGATCGCGTCCTCGAAGTTGTACCCCTCCCAGGGCATGAAGCCGACGAGGAGGTTGCGGCCGAGCGCGAGCTGGCCGTCGGCGCACGCGGAGCCGTCGGCGAGGACGTCGCCGGCCTTCACGTGCGTGCCGGTCGTGGCGGTCGCCGTCTGGTTGATGCAGGTATCCTGGTTCGACCGGCTGTACTTCCTCAGGCGGTACAGGTCGATGGAGTCCTTCTTGCTCTTGGCGTTCTCGGCGGCGACGGCGATGAGATCGCCCGAGGAGTAGATGACCTTGCCGGGCCGGCGGGCGGTGATGCAGGAGCCCGAGTCGCGCGCGACCGGCTCCTCCATGCCCGTGGCGACCAGCGGCGGCTGGGGCAGCAGCAGCGGGACGGCCTGGCGCTGCATGTTCGCGCCCATCAGGGCGCGGTTGGCGTCGTCGTGCTCGAGGAACGGCACGAGCGCGGCGGAGACGGAGACGACCTGCATGGGCGAGACGTCCATGTAGTCGACGCGCGTCGGATCGACCACGGGGAAGTCGCCGCGCGAGCGCGAGGCGACCGCGTCGGTGGTGATCTTGTCCTTGTCGATGGGCGTGTTCGCCTGGGCCACGATCTGGCCGCTCTCGGCGTCGGCGTTCAAGTACTCGACGTCGCCGAGCTTGCCCTTGACGACGCGGCGGTAAGGGGACTCGATGAGGCCGAACTCGTTGATCTTCGCGTACGACGCCAGCGACACGATGAGGCCGATGTTCGGGCCTTCGGGCGTCTCGATGGGGCAGACGCGGCCGTAGTGCGTGTAGTGGACGTCGCGGACCTCGAAGCCCGCGCGCTTGCGGTTGAGGCCGCCCGGTCCGAGCGCCGAGAGGCGGCGCTTGTGCGTGATCTCGGACAGCGGGTTGATCTGGTCCATGAACTGCGACAGCTGGGACGTTCCGAAGAACTTCCGGATGATGCCCACGAGCGGCGCCGTATTTAAAAGATTGCGCGGTGTAATCAGCGACTTGTCCTGGACGGACATCCGGTCCCGGATGACGCGGGACATCTGCGCCAGGCCCACGCGGATCTGGTTCTCGAGCAGCTCGCCCACGCCGCGGACGCGGCGGTTGCCGAGATGGTCGATGTCGTCGAGCTTCACGGGGAAGTTGCGGTCCAGCAGGTTCGGCACCGCGGCCTTCCAGATGGAGAACGCCTCGGAGAAGTCCACCAGGCCGAAGCGGTCCTTCTTGAGGCCCTGCTTGGTGACGTCGACGTC
>DATJES010000033.1:0-3558 GCA_035496355.1 Lacunisphaera sp.
CGCCCTCCGCCACATCGACTTCCAGGAACGCGTGGGGGTTGGTCCACTGAAATTCGTGGACTGTGCCGTCGAGCGTCATGATCTTTTGCTGGTCGAACATGGCGAAGCTGTGGTGCGCCGCTGCCGGGGCAGCGATGGCCAGGGCGCCAAGCGCGCCGAGCAGGATCGCCCGCTTCGGGGCCTCAATTCGCATTCGGGACTCCTTTGAGCTCGGTCTGCCCGCGTTCCTCGGCCTTTTCGCTGCCGAGTTCGGTGCCGGGCAAGTGCTCGTTGTATTGCAGGATGCACTCGGCCTCGTTGATGTCGGTATTGTCTTCCCTGAGGAAGTCCTTGGTGGACGTCCATTCGCCTTCCCACATCGTGGGATCGGTCATTATGTACTTGATACGCATCGTCTTGCCGCCGTTCAGCAGGTTGATGCGCTCGATCATGTGGAACTGGTCGTCGATTGGAATGCCCATGTCGATGTAGTGCTGCTCGGGCTCGAAATAGGCGGTGTCGACGACCAGCGTGTCGCCTTCCCAGTGGCCGATCGATTCGCCGTTGTAGCTCGGCACGACGATGTCGGGATCGGTGTGCTTGCGCCCGTCCATGAAGATCGTGCGGACCGAGTTGTTGAACCCGCTGATCATGAAGATCGCCGTCGGGATCTGGATGAAGTTCTGCGGCCACACGCGGGTCATGATCATGGGCATGCCGGGCGGGTAGCACTGGCCGATCGCATCCCGATAGGTCTTGCCGGCGGCCGCCGCCTTGGCGCCTTCGATCAGCGCCTCGCGCCCGGGCCTGTTGAACTTGGGGTATGGCGGGCCGAACATGAACTTGGTGAAGCCCTGGCGAAGGTCAACGAACCAGGTGCCGGTGAGGTCGAACGGCGGCTTGGGTCGCGGCTTGCGGATGTTGGCCGGCGCGAGCACGCCCAGCTGGCCGGGGTGCTTGGGCACCATCTTGTCGAACTGTTCCGGCGGGATCGGGGTCGCCGGGCGATTGACCGCCGGCTGGGCGGGCAAGTCGCCTTCGGCCGGATAGGCGTCCTGCGCCCGGGCCGGAACGGCAACGAACGCCGCGAGAACCAATCCTGCAATTGCCTTGCGCACCCCGTCTCTCCTCAGACCTATTTGATACTGTCAATCAATGGTGGTTGCGAGCGGTTTTTTGTGGAAAGCCCCGTTCGAGGAGCCATTGCTCGATGACCCCGGCCACCTCGTCGCTGTTCGCTTCAAGCTGCATCGCGTGCGCGTTGCCATGAACGCCCCTGTCCTCCAGCCGCAGATGCTCGACGTCGCATCCCGCCTGGGCGAGGAAATCGACCATCGCGTGGTTGTCGGCGGCCATCCAGCTCGCCTCGGCGGTGACGACGACGATCGGCACGCGCGCGAGATTGGGCAGGCGTCGTGCCGGTTCCTTCTGCACCTTGCCGGCTATCAGCCCTGCGCCCGGCGACGGCCGCTCCTCCCATTCGAGCGTGTCGCCTTCGCCGAGCGGCGGGTCATAGGTGAGCGGCGCGTTGGCGATGCCGAATGGCAGTTGGCCGCTAAGCGCCGTGAAGGGCGGCCCGAGCGGCTCTGCGGCGACCAGCGCCCTGACGAGCTCAGGCCGCGCGTCGGCGATCAGCCAGCCGGGCGGGCCGCCGGCGGAATGGGTCAGGAGGATGGCCGGGCCGATAAGATCGAGAAGCTCGGCGCCGGCCCGCTGGGCGTCCTTCTGGCTTTGCACCGGATCGGCGAGAGTGGGGCCGGTGCCGGCAAGAAAATGGCGGAACGCGGGATCGTCGATGGTGCCGTCGCCGGGCCATTTATCGTGCAGGCTTGCCTGGGGGTAATTGTCCCTGAAGCTTGATGGTCGCGTGAACATCTTCTCGAGGAAGATCGTCGGGGCAACGCCGCTCATTTCGCCCTGCACCGCCGGATTGAACGGCGAGCGCCCATGCTGCGGCCGGTCGACGACGTAAACGGCCCAGCCGCGGCGGACAAACCAGTGTACCCAGCCTTCGCGCCCATCGGCGGTGCCGAGGAAATCGGTCCCCTGCCCGCCGCCCCCATGGATCATCACGATCGGCAGCGCGTGCTTGAGGTCCCGCGGAATCCAGTACTCGACGTACTGCTGCCCCCGCATCACCGCGCCGGCTTGCGGATGCTCGACGATCTCGCCGCCGGTCCAGAAGAACCCCTGCGCCGCCAGCTGCAGCGGACGCTCCGATCCCGCCGCGTGCAGGTCTGTCGGGCGGTAGCTCCTGGGCATCAGTGGATCTGGCCCTGTCGCCCGGCGATATCGAGGTGGACTCTCGGTGTCGGATCGGCGTCCTTCCAGCGCGAGTCCGGCCGCAGCACGTCGCCGATCACCTTGTAGGCAAACAGCATGAGCATCGCGCCCGAGTCCGGATCGTCGGACAGCGCCTTGACCGCGGCGAGATCCTTCTGCCGCTGCTCGGGGTCCTTTTCCTGCAGCATGCGCTTGTTCTCGGTCGCCGCCGGGCTGACGACCTCCCAGAACACCCGCCGTCGCTCGTCGGAGAAGCGATCGAGAATGCTCTCGAGCGCCTCGCCCTTGAGCACCGCGCCCAGGACATCGGCCAGCACGACGCCCGTCCACACGCCGGAGGTCAGGCCGAGGCCGCCGCACGGATTGGTCGCGTGGGCGGCATCCCCCGCCAGCAGCACGTGCCCCTTGCGCAGCGTCTCGGCCGCGCGCTGGTGGAGCATATAGGGGCTCGACGAGACGATCTCGTAGTCCTTGCTCCCGCGCATGAACCACGCGTAACGCTCGTGGATGCGCTCCTCGTAAGACTCCAGCGGCAGCGAGGCGTCCTCCATGTAGGTGCAACGCCACAGGCCGTCGCGGTCGAGCAGTGCGATCACCGCCATATTGACCGGGTCGCACACGAAGTTCGCCTGCTCGTAGCCGAGCTTGCGAAAATCGAACTTCACGTTGGTGGCGATGAAGCGCTCGGGCCAGGTGTGGCCTTCGAAGGCGATCCCCGCCAGCCGGCGCACCGTGCTGCGCGCGCCGTCCGCGCCGACCAGCCACTTCGCCTCGAAGGTCTTCTCGCCTTGCTGCGTTCTGGCGGTGACGGTGACGCCGTCGGCGTTGTCTTCGAGGGCGCTGACCTCGTGGTTGAACAGCACTTCGACACCGAGTTTGCGTGCGTGCTCCATGGCCACGCGCGCCACGTCGTGCTGGCCGGCGTGAAGCTGGTAATCGAACGGAATGCCCTCGATCGGCTCGGTGCTGACGACCGACTTGTAGCCGAACTCCGGAATGTGAGTGCCGAAGTCGCGGTTGATGAAGCCGATCTCGAGCAACTCGTCGAGCAGGCCGAGCTCCTGCAGGATGATCAGCGTCGAGGGGAAATAGACCGCCGCGCGCGGGGAATTGATGATGTGCGGCTCCTGCTCCAGCACCGTCACTGTCGCCCCCGTCTGCGCCAGCGCCAGCGCGGTGAGCATCCCCACCGGCCCGGCGCCGACGACGATCACGTCTTGCTGTTCGGCCATGCTCGACCCTCTCCTCGCGCCCGTCCTATCGACGGAACTTGATTCCCGCAAAGAGTCACCCGCG
>DATJES010000034.1:0-3941 GCA_035496355.1 Lacunisphaera sp.
TGCTGGCGGTCGTGGGCGTCTTTGCCGTGATGGCGTATGCGGTGGACCGCCGGATGAACGAATTCGGCGTGCGGATGGCGCTCGGGGCGATGCCGGGTGATCTGGTGAAGTTGGTCATGGGTCGCGGCGTGGGGCTGATGCTGCTGGGCCTCGTCATCGGCCTAGGTGGCGCGATGGCGCTGACGCGCTTCCTGCAGAGCCTCCTGTTTGAAACCTCGGCACTCGATCCATGGGTGCTGGGTGGCGTGGCGACTGTCCTTCTCGCCGCCGCGGTGCTGGCCTGCCTGTGGCCCGCGCGGCGCGCGGCCAAGGTGGACGTCAGCCAATTGCTGCGGTCAGAGTGACGAACGTGTACTTAGAGGCGCAGGCGGGGCGCCCCGCATCTGCATTGTGGTAGGCCGCGCAGTCCCCTGCGCGCCGCGGCGGCGAACGGAATCGCCGCCCTGCCTTGGTCGGGCCGCGGCAAGAGGGCGCCCCCGGCGGGGTCAGACTGCACGGAGCGCCGGATCCACCTCCATTCAATCGATGAACACGGCCTCGTTCGTTTGGAAGAGGGCGTGGGCGAGTTTGGTCCACGCATCCTCCGGACCGGTGGGCAGGATATTCGCGCCGACTGGTCGGGGATCACCGCGTTTGCCAAAGAGATTCATTTTCGCCATCTGCTCGCGGCGCTGCTCGATCAATCGTTCCCGGCGCAGCTTCGTCGCCGGCGGCTCAGGCACGGTCAACGCCTCGCCGCCGGGATTCCTCCTGATGTAATCCACGCCGAGCTTCACCTCCTCGTCGCTGGGCGGACGCTGGAAGATCGCAAGGTAGAGAGAAGTGACGCGGTCCTGGTCGCGATTCAGGTCGGTGAACTCCGGCCGGTGCGTGAGCTTGCGCGCGGTTTCGACGACGAGCGGGCTGTTCATCAGGAAGAGCGCCTGTTGCGGCACGGTGGTGTCGTAACGCCGGCCCGTGGGGGTGTTGGGGTTGGGAAAATCGAACTGGGTCAGCAGCTCCGGCGGATTGCGGCGGTCGATGTAGGTGTAGAGTGCGCGGCGGGTGCCGAAGCCGTCGTCGGCCGGTGCAATCGGCCGGCCGCCGACAGTCCGGTCGAGCGTGCCGGCGATGGCGAGGAGCGAGTCATAGATTTCCTCGAAATCGAGGCGGCGGAGGTTGGCGCGCCAGAACAACCGGTTCGACGGGTCGAGCGCGACGGCGTTGGGATTGGCTGCGCCCGATTCCTGGTAGGTCCGGCTCAGCAGGATCGTCCGTTGCAGCTTTTTGATGGACCAGCCTGATTCCACGAAGTTGGCTGCCAGCCAGTCGAGCAGTTCGGGGTGCGCCGGCGGCGCCGACATGTTGCCGAGGTCGTCGGGGGTCGGTACAAATCCGACGCCGAACAGTTCCTGCCACACGCGGTTGACCAGCACGCGGGCAGTCAGGGGATTCTTCGGGTCGGCGATCGCGCGCGCGAGCTCGAGGCGGCCGGAACCGTGGTTCCAGATGGGGCGATGCTTGGGGTCGGGCGAAAGGCACTCGAGAAAATGGCGGGGGACAATGTCGCCCTTGTGCTGGGGTTCGCCGCGCACGAGCACCGGATAGTCGTGCGCCCGCGGCACGTCGAAGACGGCATTGGCGCGCTCGGGGGCGCCGGGATGATTCGCCTCGAGATCGCCGGAGTCGCGCTGCAGTTCCCGCTCGTCGCGGAAAAGCTCGCGGCGCACCTCCGGATCGCGCTGGCGCGAGCGGCGGAATTCCACGAATCGCGCCTCGAGGTCGTCCTGCCGCTTGTCGAGCGCGGCCGACTTGGCGACATAGTCGAGCAACTCGGGGGTCTTGGGCAGCCGGGCGAGCAGCGTCGGCTGCAGCGACGGGCGGGTCGGCACGACGGTGTTCGCGAACACGCCATAGAGCGAGTAGTAGTCCTTCGTCGGGATCGGGTCGAACTTGTGGTCGTGGCACCGGGCGCAGGCGACCGTCAGGCCAAGGAAGGCTTTTGAGGTGACATCAATCTGGTCGGCGATGATGTCGTCGCGCCGGCCGTCGAACTGGTTCCCCAGGGTCAGGAAGCCGAGCGCGGCAAGGATGCGATGGTCATTGGACGGTTCCTGATGGCGGGCCTGGGCCTGCGCGTCGGCCTCCGCGATGAGCCGGTCGGCGGCGAGCTGTTCGACGATGAACCGATCGTAGGGCTTGTCGGTGTTGAACGCGTCGATCACGTAGTCGCGATACGTCCAGGCCCAGGGATTGCGCGGATCGTCGCGCTTGGGCGCGTCGCCCTTGGTATCGGAGTAGCGGGCGACATCGAGCCAGTAGCGCGCCCAGCGCTCGCCGTACGCGGGCGAGGCAAGGAGGCGGTCGACGACCTTGGCGAAGGCTTCGGGCGAATCGTCGGCGAGGAACCGCTGGATCTCGGGCTCGGTTGGCGGCAGGCCGGTCAGGTCGAAGGTGGCGCGGCGGATGAGCGTGCGCTTGTCGGCCGGGCCGTTCGGGTGCAGGCCGCGGTCCTCAAGCGAGGCGAGGACGAACTGGTCGATCGGCGAGATGGCCCAAGCGGTGTCATGAACCACGGGCACGGCGGGCTGGTGCACCGGCTGGAAGGCCCAATGGTTCTTGCCGACGCCGCCGTAGGCCTGGCCGTTCTCCGCCATCACCGGTACGCGCGGATCGGGCGCGCCGCGCCGCACCCACTCGGTCAGGTCCGCGATCTGCGCGGCGGAAAGCTTGCCGCCGTGATTCGGCGGCGGCATCTGCAGGTCCTCGTCGGTGTAACTCACGGCCTCGATGAGCAGGCTGTCGTTCGGCTTGCCGGGGACGACGGCCGGACCGGTGTTGCCGCCGAGCAGGATGCCGTCGCGGGAATCGAGCAACAGGTGGCCCTTGATGCGATCGGCCTGGTGGCTGTGGCACTGGTAGCAGTTGTCGGAGAGGATCGGCTGGATTTTCTGCTCGAAGAATTCGCGGTCCGCCTTCGCCAAGGCTCCGGAGGACAAGTCCGCGGCGTGCAGCGGGCTGGCGGCTAAGATCAACAAGACCAAAGGGCGCGCGGAGAGCCGGCATCCCGGCCGGCCGCGGCCCGTCGGGAGACGGGCCCCCCATTGTTCCAACGGCCTCATCACGCCAGGATGGGCTGCACGACATTGCCGGCCACGTCCGTGAGCCGGAAATCGCGGCCGTTGAAACGATAGGTGAGCTTCGTGTGGTCGAAGCCGAGGCAGCGGAGGATGGTGGCGTGGAGGTCGTGCACATGGACCTTGTCGGTGACGGCGGCGCCGCCGACCTCATCGGTCGCGCCATGGACGATTCCGCCCTTCACGCCGCCACCCGCCATGAAAACCGTGAAGGCCTTGGCGTTGTGGTCGCGGCCTGGCTTGTCGCCACCGTTCTTGTCCTTGATGGGCTTGCGGCCGAATTCACCGCCCCAGAGAACGAGCGTGGAGTCGAGCAGGCCGCGCTGCTTGAGGTCCGCGAGCAGGGCCGCCAGCGGCTGGTCGATCTCGCCGGCCTTGGCGGTGATGCGCTCCTCGAGGTCCTGGTGGTGGTCCCAGCCGTCATGCCAGACCTGGACGAAGCGCACGCCCCGCTCGACCAGGCGGCGGGCGATGAGGAGCTGCTTGCCTGGCTGGGAGTTGCCGTAGGCTTCGCGGACCGCGGCGGATTCTTTCGTGAGATCGAACACGTCGGTCGCCTCGGCCTGCATGCGGAACGCGATCTCGCACACTGCGGCGCGGTTCGGCCATCATCGGTTCGACCGCGTCGCGCCACGCGGCGTAATGCGCGGTGGCCTTGTGGGCCGCCGGCGCATTTGCATCGCAATAAACCTCGACCAGGACGAAACGAGTCGGGTCGTCCGCCTGCTGGCAGAAATCGAAGCGGGCCACGCCGGGCTCGCGGACGCTGGCGCTCGCATTGGCGATGGTCGCCACCTTGAAGGCCTCGACGCTCTCAGGTTTCAC
>DATJES010000035.1:0-10013 GCA_035496355.1 Lacunisphaera sp.
GCGATGCAATCGAGGGTCCCGTCGCGCAACCCGGCGATGATCGCGCGCCGATCTTCTTCCGTCCGCAGCGGCGGGTTCATCTTGAAGTTCGTATCGTAGCCGCCCAGCGCTTCGTCGGTCAGCGCGATGTGGTGCGGTGTGCCTTCCGCCGTAATCCGCGCGCCTCGGCTCTTCGCCCGGCGGATGATTTCGACGGAGAACTTGGACGAGATGTGCTGGAGGTGAATGTGCGCGCCGGTGTACTCCGACAGGATCACGTTGCGCGCGACGATCAGGTCCTCGGCGGCATTCGGCCAGCCCCGCAGCCCCAAGCGCGTCGAGACCGCGCCTTCGTTCATGACGGCGTTCTGCGTCATCGAGTGGTCCTGGCAATGATCCATGACCGGCAGATCGAACATCTTCGCGTACTCGACCGCGCGGCGCATCAATTCGTTCGACTGCACGCAATCGCCGTCGTCGGTGATGGCGACGACGCCGCTACGCTTGAGCGAACCGATCGGCGCCAACGCCTGCCCCTTCATTCCGACCGTGATGCAGCCCGTCGGGAATACGCGGATCACAGCGTCGCGCTCCACGGCGTCGCGAATCAACCGAATCGTCCCGGCGTTGTCCGCGACGGGCGCGGTGTTCGGCATGCACACGACTGTGGTGAATCCGCCGGCGGCGGCGGCGCGGGAACCGGTCGCAATCGTTTCCTTGTGGGTTTGCCCGGGCTCGCGGAAATGCACGTGGATGTCGACGAGGCCCGGGCACACGACCAGCCCCTTGGCGTCGATGACCTGCGCGTCCTTCTTTTGCGCCGGCGTCAGCGCCTTGACGAACTTGCCGTCGGCGATGAAGACGTCGCCGCGGGCATCCCGCTTCGCAGCGGGGTCGATCACGCGGCCGTTCTTTACGATGAGCGTGCTCATCGGGAAAATCCCAAACGCCAAATCCCAAACTCCAGACAAACGGAGAAAGGATCGAGGAACTTGAAACGCGGTAAGGTCATTTTTGCTTCTGAGATTTTTTTGGCCTTTGGAGTTCTGGAAATTGGCGTTTAGCTCACTCGATTGGAGCCGACACCTGCTCGGGCTGGCCGCCGGCGCAGAGGTAGAGCGCGGCCATGCGCACGGCGATGCCATTGGTCACCTGCTGGAGGATCACGCTGCGCGGCGAGTCGGCCAGGTCGCTGTCGATTTCGACGCCGCGGTTGATCGGCCCCGGGTGCATGATGATGGCGTCGGGCTTGATCCACCCGGCGCGAAGGTAATTCAGCCCGAACATGCTGGTATATTCGCCCAGCGACGGGAAGTGGGTCGTGCCCTGCCGCTCGTGTTGGATGCGCAGGAGCATGACGACGTCGGCGTCGGCCAGCGCGGAACGCAGGTCGTGGGAGACCTCGACGCCGAGCGCCTCGAACCAGTGCGGCACAAGGGTCGACGGGCCGACGATGGTCACGTTGGCGCCGAGCTTGGTCAGCGCGTGGATGTTGGAGCGTGCGACGCGGCTGAAGAGGATGTCGCCGAGGATGACGACCTTCCGGCCTTTCAGATCGCCGAGCTTCTGGCGCATCGTGAAGACGTCGAGCAACGCCTGTGTCGGGTGCTCGTGGGCGCCGTCGCCGGCGTTGACGACCGGGATGCCGAGGACGCGGCTGAGGTAGAGCGGCGACCCGCTGGCCGAGTGGCGCAGCACGATCATGTCGGCGTTGAGCGCCTGGATATTCTGCGCCGTGTCGCGCAGCGTCTCGCCCTTGGTCGTGCTGGAGGCGGCGGCGTTGAACGAGATCACATCGGCGCTGAGGAGCTTCGCGGCCATCTCGAAGGAGATGCGGGTGCGCGTGCTCGGCTCGAGGAAGAGATTGACGATCGTCTTGCCGCGCAGGGCCGGGACCTTCTTGACCTTGCGATCGAGGATGCGGCGGAACGCGGCGGCCGTGGTGAGGAGGTGCTCGATCTCGGCGCGGCTGAGCTCTTCAATCGTCAGGAGGTGTTTGCGATGCCAGGGCACGGGAAGGAAGTGTTAAGTGACCGGGATCAAGTATCAGGAAGGAACCGGGAAGGGCGGGGTGGTGCGGCGTTTCGCGGGCTTGAGCGTGAAGGTGTCCTTCGCCGGATCGTCGGGATCGAGCCGGACGACGACCTTTTCGTCATCGGCCACGTCGACGGTGAGCCCGCAATACGTGGCGGCCACGGGCAATTTGCGGCCGCCGCGGTCGACCAGCACCGCCAGCTCGACGGTCGAGGGACGGCCGTGGTCGAAGAGTTCGTCGAGCGCGGCCTTCACGGTGCGGCCGGAGTGGAGGACGTCGTCGACCAGGATGACCGTGGCGCCGTTGACGTCGTAGGGAATGATCGTCGGCGAGAACTCCTTCGGGATCGGGTTGCGGCCGATGTCGTCGCGATGGAAGGAGATGTCGAGGGTGCCGAGGCCGGGCTTGAGGCCGGCTTGCTTCAACCGGGCGGCCAGGCGGCGGGCCGGGACGATGCCGCCGTTGGCGATCCCGAGCAGCAGCAGCTGCGGCGTGCGGGCGTGGCGATCGGCAATGGCGGAAGCGACGCGTTCGAGAGCTTGGTGGAGGGCGGGTGCGTCGTGCTTCGGGAGGCTGGCCACGAAGCCATGGTTTTGAGGCGCGGTGTGGGGCGCGTCGAGCGCAAACACCGGTCATCTTTTGCGGGGGCTCGACGTGGAGGCGGGACGCCCTCGTCCCGCGGGCTGCCATGCGCGTAATCACGCCTCGCGGGGTGAGGGCACCCCGCCTCCATCGGCTTGCGCCGGGGCCGCGGGGCGCCACGCTGGCGGGGCATGTGCGTCCGTTACACGCTGCACAAGACCGACGCCGCCCTGGCCGCCATCGCCCGGGCGCTGGGGCGCCACCTCGACCCGCCCGAATGGGTGCAGCCGAAGTTCAACATCGCGCCGACGCACATCGTGCCTGGCGTCACGCTGCAGGCCGCCGGCCCGGAGGTGCGCGGGTTCTTCTGGGGCTTCGTGCCCTTCTACGAGCGCGACAAGCCGCAGCCGCGGATGCTGACGAACGCCCAGTCCGAGAAGGCCGCCGTCTCGCCGGCGTTCCGCGACGCCATCGCCCGCCGCCGCTGCCTGATCCCGGTGAACGGCTTCTATGAGTGGGAGACGCGCGGCAAACTGAAGCTGCCGCACCTGTTCACGCTGCGGGACGAGGAGCCGTTCGCTTTTGCCGGGATTTGGGAACCCGGCCCGGATCCCGAACTGCCGCCCGGGTTCACCATTCTCACCACGACGCCCAACGAGCTCGTCGGCCGGTATCACAACCGCATGCCCGTCATGCTCGCCGGCGACGCGCTGCCGCGCTGGCTCGGCGGGGAGGGGCCGCTGCCGGCGGACGAGTACCAGGCGCTGACGGCGCCGCTGGCGCCGGAGCGCATGCAGGAGCGTCCCGTGAACCGGTTCGTCAACAACGCCCGCAACGAGGGTCCGCAATGCCTGGCGCCCCCGGAGGAAGCCCCGCCGGAGCTCGAGCTGCCGCTGGGGTGAAGAAGCAGTTTAACCACAGAAGACACGATGGGGACGGCACGGGCGATCCCATGCGTGTTGTCCAAAGAACCGACACACCCCGGCGCTTCGCGCCACCCCTCTTTCTAGAGGGGAGCTGCGGAAACAATGCCATGGTAGGGCGCTCTCTCCGAGAGCGCCGCGGCGCGGAACGGAGTCCGCGCCCTACCCAACACGCCTTCAACCATTGTAGGCCGAAGTCCCCTCTAGAAAGAGGGGTGCCCGAAGGGCGGGTGTGTAAGCCCAAATCGCCCTTGCTTTGGCAGAAAACAGGCTATCATGTGATAGCTATCAACCGATAGCCCGCCCATGCTCACCGAGCGCCAGGAAATCATCCTCGATTTTGTCCGCGAGTACCAGCGCACCCACGGCGTCACGCCCTCGACGCGCGAGGTCGCCCGCCGGTTCGAGTGCAGCCAGCCGACGGCCTTGAAGCACCTGCGGGTCCTCGCCCGCAAGGGCCAGCTCGAGAAGCTGGCCGACGGCAAGTGGGGCCTCTCGGCCCGGACCGTGCAGGGCCACCTGTTCGTCGCGCCGGTCTACGGCACGATCCCCGCCGGCCTGCCCGGCATGCAGGAGCAGCAGCCGGACGAGACGCTCCCCATCGACCCGGCGATCTTCGGCGTGCGCAAGCCCCGGCCCGGCCATTTCTGGTTCCTGCGCGTCAAGGGCGACTCGATGAACGGCGCCGGCATCCTCGACGGCGACCTCGTGGCGCTCGTCCGCCGCGAGCCGCGGCCGGGCGAGATCATCGCGGCGCTGGTCGACGAAACGACCTCGACCCTCAAGCGCTTCGTCCGCGAACGCGGCCGAACTTTGTTGCGCGCGGAAAACCCGCGCTACCCCGACCTCGCGCCGGCACAGTTGGAATGCCAGGGCGTGGCGGTCGGGGTGATCCGGCGGAAACCAGCCTGAAGACGAATGCCCGCCCGTGTCCCATCCGACCATCACCGCCCTGCGGTCCCTCGTGGACTCCCGCTTCCCCGCGTCCGGCCACCAGCCGGCCGGCGGGGTGGCCACGGGCGTGGCGGCGGTCGATGACGCCCTCGGCGGCGGGCTGCCCGCGGGGCGGCTGACGGAACTGGTGTCGCCCATCGCCGGCAGTGGCGGCCAGCTCGTCCTGGCGGAGCTGCTCACGACGACGCGCCGCGCGCGGCAGCGCGTGGCGCTGGTGGACGCGGCGGACGGCTTCGCTCCCGAGTCCGTGCCGGCCGACGCGCTGCGGCATCTCGTGTGGGTGCGTCCCGCCGATCTCGCCGGCACGCTGGCGGCGGCCGACATCCTCGTGCGCGACGGCAACTACGCCGTCGTCGTGCTCGACCTGCGCGGCGTGGCGCGGCGTGAGTTGTTTGGCGTGCCGAAGGGCCAGTGGCACCGGCTGCACCGCGCGGCCGAGAGCCGGCCGGCGGCCGTGCTCGTGCAGACGACCGAGCCGCTGGTGCCGGCCGTGCCGTGGCGGCTGGTGCTCGACGCCCCCGCCGGCTGGGACGCCCGGCGACGGCGACGCGAAGAATTATTGGCGCGGCTCGCCGTGCAATGCGCGCGCGGCCACGCCTGGCGCGAGGAACTGGCGGGGTGAAAACAACAACGGGCCAGACCGGGCGTGCACGAGGCGCGCCCCTGCGGGACGTGTCGGGGCTGAACCCCGACCTACATTTGCCATCTACTGTAGGAGCGGCTTTACGCCGCGATGCGGGGGATGATCGCGGCGTAAAGCCGCTCCTACACCAAGCCGGGCGCGCACCAGGCGCGCCCCTACACCCGGAGAATGGCGTCACGGCGTTGCACTACGCCGTCCTGCTCGTGCCCGACTTCGCGCTGCACGCGCTGCGGCGGAGCGAGCCGTTGCTCACCGGCCGGGCGGTGGCGCTCGTCGCTGGCGAGGGCCGCAAGGCCGCGCTGACGGAGGTGTCACCCGAGGCCGCCGGCGTGGAGCCCGGGCTGCCGGCCACCGTGGCGATGGCGCGCTGCCCCGGCATCGTGCTGCGGACGCGCGACCCGGCCGCGGAAACCGAGGCGCAGCGCCTGCTCGTGGCGGCGGCCTTCACGCTGGCGCCGCGCGTCGAGGCGACCGCCGCCGGCTGTTGCACGATCGACCTGCGGGGCGCCGACCCGGCGCGCACCGAGGCGGCGATGGCGGCGCGCGTGGCGGAACTGCGCGCCTCGGGCCTGCCCGCGCGCGCCGGCGCGGGCCCGACGCCGCTGCTGGCCGCCTACGCCGCGCACCGCGCCGAACCGGTGCTCGTCGTGCGCGATGCGCGGGAGTTCCTGCGCGACCTGCCGCTCGCGACGGCCGAGCCGACCCCGGAGCAGCACGAGGTTTTGCGCAACTGGGGCGTGAAGACGCTCGGCGGGCTGACCGCGCTGGCCAAGGCCGAGATCGGCCGGCGGCTCGGGACGGACGGCGTGGCCTTGTGGGAACGCGCGGCCGGCGAGGCGACGCGCGTGCTGCGGCTGGTCGAGCCGGCGCGGAGCTTCGTGGCCGAGTGGGTCTACGAGCCGCCGGTCGACACGCTCGAGCCGCTGGCCTTCAAGCTCCAGCGTTACGCCGAGCGCGTGGCGCTCGAGCTGCGCGGCGCGGGCCTGGTGGCCGAGGCCCTGGCGCTGACGCTGCGGCTCGAGGACGGCGGCGACTACCGGCGCGAGTTCCGCCTGCCCGAGCCCGGCGCCGACCCGGCGTCGTGGCTGCGCGTGCTGCTGTCGCACTTGGAGACGGTGCGGCTCGACTCGCGCCTCGCCGGCGCGCGGCTGGCGGCGGCGCCCGCGCGGCCGCCGCAGAAGCAGGACGGGCTGTTCGACACCGGCCTGCGCGACCCGGCGGCATTCTGGGAAAACCTCGCGCGGCTCGGCGCGTTGCTGGGCCACGACCGCGTCGGCACGCCGGTCCCCGCCGACACGCACCGGCCGGATGCGTTTGCGCTCGAGAAGCCGCCGGAGACCGTGCCGGCGCCCGAGCCGCCGCCCGTGCACCCGGCGCGCGGGCTCGTGCTGCGGCGTTTTCGTCCACGCCCGCCGGTGCGCGTGACGCTGGCGGACGGCCGCCCGGCGGAACTGGCGGGTGCCATCGCCGGCACCGTGCGACGGTTCGCCGGGCCGTGGCGGAGCGACGGCGATTGGTGGCGGACGGATCCATGGGCCGTGGAAACCTGGCAGGTCGAGCTGGGCGACGGCGTCGTGTACCAGCTCGCGCACCGGCCGGCGGGCTGGGACATCGAGGGAGTGTTCGACTGATGAGCTCTGTCGAAATGGCAACGGGTTCGCGCCGCGCGATCGCAGCCGACATCGAGGGAGGGTTCGACCGATGAACTCCGTCGAGCGCCTACGACCTGCCGGGACGACCGGCTTCGCCAACGCCGAGGGAGCGTTCGACCGATGAACTCCGTCGAGCGCCTACGACCTGCCGGGACGAGCAGCTTCGCCAACGCCGAGGGAGCGTTCGATTGATGAACTACGTCGAACTCCATGCGCGCAGCGCGTTCTCATTCCTGCGCGGCGGCTCGGACCCGGAGGCGCTGGCCCGCGAGGCCGCGCGACTCCAGCTGCCGGCGCTGGCGCTGTGCGACCGCGACGGCTTCTACGGCTCGGTGCGGCTGCACATGGCGGCGAAGGAGGCGGGCTTTCGGGCGCTGCCCGGCTGCGAGCTGACGCTCGACGACGGCGCCGTGGTGCCGCTGCTCGTCGAGTCGCAGGCCGGCTACCGCACGCTGGGCGAACTGTTGACGACCGCCAACCTGCGCGCGCCGAAGGGCGAGGGGCGCGTCACGTGGGCGGAACTGTCCGCGCGCAACACGGGGCTGGTCGCGCTGACCGGCGACGAGGACGGACCCGTGCGGCGGGCGTGGCGCGCGCGCGGCGCGGCGGCGGCGGCCGAGGCGGGCGCGCGGCTGCGCGACATCTTCGGGCCGGACCGGCTGTTCGTGGAGTTGCAGCGTCATCTCCTCGCCGGCGAGGAGGACGAGAACGAGTTCCTCGTCGACTGGGCGCGGGCGCAGCGGCTGCCGCTGCTGGCGACGAACGGCGCGGCCTACGCCACGCCCGAGGCGCGCAACATCGCCGACGTGTTCACCTGCCTGCGCGAGCACGTGACGCTCGACGCGGCCGGCCGGCGGCTGGCGCGCAACCGGGAGCGTCACCTCAAGCCCGCGGCGGAGATGGCGGCGCTGTTCGCCGACCTGCCCGAGGCGGTGGCCAACACCGCGCGGCTGGCGGAGCGGCTGCGGTTCACGCTGGCGGACCTCGGCTACCGTTTCCCCGACTTCGGCGTGCCGGCGGGCGAGACGCAGGAATCGTTTTTGCGCAAGATGACCTACTTCGGCGCGCAGCAGCGCTACGGCTCGGTGACGGGCGACGTGCGCCGCCAGCTCGAGCGCGAGCTGGCGCTGATCGGCAAGCTCGGCTTCAGCGGTTATTTCCTGATCGTGTGGGACCTGTGCACCTTCGCCCGCGAGCGCGGCATCCTCGTGCAGGGGCGGGGGAGCGCGGCCAACAGCGCGGTGTGCTACGCGCTCGGCATCACGGCGGTCGACCCGGTTGGCGGCAAGCTGCTCTTCGAGCGTTTCCTCAGCGAGGGCCGGACCGACTGGCCCGACATCGACCTCGACCTGCCGAGCATGGAGCGGCGCGAGGAGGTCATCCAGGAGGTCTACCGCCGCTACGGCCGGCGCGGCGCGGCCATGACGGCGAACGTCATCACCTACCGCGGCCGCAGCACGATGCGCGAGGTGGGCAAGGTGCTCGGCTTTCCCGACGACGTGCTCGAGCGGTTCTCGTCGCTCTTCCACGGCGGCGACTACCCGCAGACGATCCAGCTGGCGGAACAGTTGAAGCTGGCCGGCGTGACGACCGACCACCCACGGCTGCCGGCGCTGCTCGACACCTGCCGGCGCGTGCACGGGCTGCCGCGCCACCTCGGCCAGCACTCGGGCGGCATGGTGCTGTGCGCCGGGGCGCTGTCGGACTTCGTGCCGCTGGAGAACGCGCGCATGCCCGGCCGCTCGGTGCTGCAGTGGGACAAGACCGATTGCGAGGACATGGGCATCGTCAAGGTCGACCTCCTCGGGCTCGGCATGATGGCGGCGCTGCAGGACACGCTCGAGATCTGTGCGACGCGCGGCCAGCCGGTCGACCTCGCGCGCATCCCGAAGGACGACCCGGCGACGTTCCGGATGATCCAGGAGGCCGACACGGTCGGGCTCTTCCAGATCGAGAGCCGCGCGCAGATGAGCACGCTGCCGCGGATGAAGCCGGAGACATTCTACGACCTCGCCATCGAGGTGGCCATCATCCGGCCCGGGCCGATCCAGGGCAACGCCGTCAACCCGTACCTCGCGCGCCGCGCCGGCCGCGAGCCGGTGACGTATCCCGACGAGCGCGCCAAGCCGATCCTCGAGCGCACGCTCGGCGTGGTGCTCTTCCAGGAGCAGGTGCTGCGGCTGGCGATGGAACTCGGCGGCTTCACCGCCGCGGAGGCGGACGAGCTGCGGCGGGCCATCGGCTTCACGCGCTCGCAGGAACGGCTCAACCGGATGAAGGAGAAGCTCGGCGCCGGGCTGGCGCGCAATGGGGTCAAGCCCGCGGCGATCGAATCGATCCAGCAATCGCTGGCGTCGTTCGCGCTCTACGGTTTCCCGGAGAGCCACGCGATCTCGTTCGCGCTCATCGCCTACGCCTCGGCCTGGCTGAAGGTGCACCGGCCGGCGGCGTTCTTCGCCGGGCTGCTCAACAACCAGCCGATGGGCTTCTATTCGTCCGCCAGCCTCGTGCAGGATGCGCGGCGCCATGGCGTGAAGACGCTGCCGGTGTGCATCCTGGCCTCGGAGGCCGACTGCCGCGTCGTGGCCGACGACGCCCTCCGGCTCGGTTTCGCCAGCGTGCGCGGGCTGCGCGCCGCCGCCGTGGCGGCGATGCTGGACGTGCGGCGGAAGCTGCCGTTCCGGTCGACGACGGATTTCCTGCGGCGCACGAACTTCACGGCGGCCGAGCGCCGGGCGCTGGCCAAGGCCGGCGCGCTGAACGCGCTGGCGACGCACCGCCGGGCGGCGCTGTGGGCGGTCGAGGAGGCCGGCGCGGGTGACGAGTTGTTCCGCCTGGTGGCCGTCGAGGAGCCCGAGCCGGAGCTGTCGCCGCTCGAGCGCATGACGCACCTCGAGCGGCTGCAGGCCGACTACGAGACCCTCGACCTCACGACCGGCGCCCACCCGATGCGGTGCTTGCGGGCCCAGCTGCCGGACACGTGGACGGCGGCGGCGTTGAAGGAGGCGAAGAACGGCGAACGGGTGCGGGTGGCCGGCGCCGTCATCACGCGGCAGCGCCCGGGCACGGCGAAGGGCTTTTGCTTTATCACGCTCGAGGACGAGACCGGCCACGCCAACGCCATCGTGCGGCCGGCGCTGTTCGAGGAGTCGCGGCTGGTCATCAACCTCGAGCCGGCGCTGCTCATCACCGGCCGGCTGCAGAACGAGCAGGGCGTCATCCACGTCATGGCCGAGCGGATCGAG
>DATJES010000036.1:0-23059 GCA_035496355.1 Lacunisphaera sp.
GCCCGCCATCGAGCGCGGCGAGAAGGTCGTCGCCGAGCTGCCCATCCGCAACGTCAACCGCGTCACCGGCACCATCACCAGCGGCGAGGTGACGAAGAAGCACGGCGCCAAGGGCCTTCCGCCGGACACCATCCGCATCCACTTCAAGGGCTCGGCCGGCCAGAGCTTCGGCGCGTTCATGACGCGCGGCATGACGTTCTCCATCGAGGGCGACGCCAACGACTACCTCGGCAAGGGCCTCTCGGGCGGCAAGATCATCGTCTACCCGTCGCCCGCGGCCACGTTCAAGGCCGAGGAGAACATGATCATCGGCAACGTCGCGCTCTACGGCGCCACCGCCGGCGAGGTCTACCTTCGCGGCATGGCCGGCGAGCGCTTCGGCGTCCGCAATTCCGGCGTGGACGCCGTGGTCGAGGGCGTGGGCGACAACGGCTGCGAGTACATGACCGGCGGCCGCGTCGTCGTGCTCGGCCGCGCCGGGCGCAACTTCGGCGCCGGCATGTCGGGCGGCATCGCCTACGTGCTCGACGAGACCGGCGACTTCGCCAAGCGCGTCAACCCGCAGATGGTCGGCGTCGAAAAGCTCGAGGCCGGCATCGAGATCGCCGAGGTGAAGAAGCTCGTCACGCAGCACTTCAACTACACGAAGAGCCCGCGCGCGAAGCAGCTCCTCGACGAGTGGGACCTCACCGTCCCGAAATTCGTCAAGGTCATGCCCAAGGACTACAAGCGCATGCTCGCCTGCATCGAGCGCGCCCAGGACCAGGGCCTCAGCGGCGACGAGGCCATCATGGCCGCGTTCGAGGAAAACGCCCGCGACACGTCGCGGGTGGGAGGAAACTGATCACCCGGCAGGCGATAGGCTAAAGGCTGGAGGCCAGAGGCCCCAAAGCCACCCAACCCAAAACCAAGTCACCGACCCAACTGTCACCCAGCGATGCAACCTGCGGCTAGCCAATCCTCTCGCCTCTCGCCCATCGCCTCTCGCCTTTAAAACCCATGGGCAAACCAACCGGCTTCATCGAGTACTTGCGCGAACTGCCCGTCGACCGGGCCCCGCTCGAGCGCGTGCGCGACTTCAAGGAGTTCCATCACCACATGGACGAGAAGAAGCTGCGCAACCAGGGTGCGCGGTGCATGGATTGCGGCGTCCCGTTCTGCCACACGGGCAAGCTGATCAGCGGCATGGCCTCGGGCTGCCCGATCAACAACCTCATCCCGGAGTGGAACGACCTCGTCTACCGCGACCGCTGGCAGGAGGCGCTCCTGCGCCTGCACAAGACGAACAACTTTCCGGAGTTCACCGGGCGCGTCTGCCCGGCGCCGTGCGAGGGCTCGTGCGTCCTCGGCATCAACGCCCCGCCGGTCACGATCAAGAACATCGAGGCCTCGATCATCGACCGCGGCTGGGAGGAGGGCTGGGTCATCCCCGAGGCGCCCGCCGTCCGCTCCGGCAAGAAGGTCGCCGTCATCGGCTCCGGTCCCGCCGGCCTGGCCTGCGCCGCGCAGCTCAATCGCGCCGGCCACCTCGTCACCGTCTATGAGCGCGCCGACCGCCCGGGCGGCCTGCTGATGTACGGCATCCCGAACATGAAGCTCGACAAGCAGGAGGTCGTCCTGCGCCGCATCAAGCTCATGGAGCAGGAGGGCATCAAGTTCATCTGCAACGCCAGCGTCGGCTCCGGCGACAAGGACAATGTCGAGCCCGAGCTGCTCCTGAAGGAGTTCGACGCCACCGTCGTCTGCACCGGCGCCACGCTGCCGCGCGACCTCCCGATCGAGGGCCGCAACCTCAAGGGCGTCCACTTCGCGATGGAGTACCTGACGGCCAACACCAAAGCCGTCCTCGGCAACAACGGCAAGAGCCCCATTCTCGGCACGGGCAAGGACGTCGTCGTCATCGGCGGCGGCGACACCGGCACCGACTGCGTCGGCACCGCCATGCGCCACGGCTGCAAGAGCCTGCTGCAGATCGAAATTCTTCCCAAGCCGCCGCTGGAACGCGCGGCCGACAATCCCTGGCCCGAGTGGCCCAAGGTCTACAAGCTCGACTACGGCCAGGAGGAGGCCGCCGCGAAGTTCGGCGCCGACCCGCGCATTTATCTCACGACGGTGAAGAAATTCGTTGGCGACGCCAACGGCGCCGTGAAGGAACTCGTGACGGTCGAGATCAAGTGGGAGAAGAACGAGAAGGGGCAGTTCATCCCGAAGGAAGTTCCCGGCACGGAGAAGACGCGTCCCGCGCAGCTCGTGCTGCTCGCCATGGGTTTCCTCGGGCCCGAGCAGGCGCTGCTCAAGGACCTCAACGTCGAGACCGATCCCCGTTCGAACATCAAGGCCGAGCACGAGAAGTACTCGACCACGGTGAAGGGCGTCTTCGCCGCCGGCGACTGCCGCCGTGGTCAGTCCCTCGTGGTCTGGGCCATCAACGAGGGCAGGGGAGCGGCTCGCGAATGCGACCGCTACTTGATGGGTTCCACGGATCTTCCGTAAGGTGGAACGCGCACACCGTTGCGCGTTCGCCTTGATGTTTGGTCGGGCCTTACGCCCGACTGCCTCAGCTCCCCTCTATCAAGAGGGGTGGCCGAAGGCCGGGGTGTGTCGCACAATTCTTCCCCAATCCATTTTAACCGCGGATTCCACGGATGAACACGGATGGTAGGGCGCGGACTCCGCGCCGCTTCATTCTTCCCTGTAGGGCTGCCGCTTGCGGCATGCCTGGCTTGGTGCGCGACCATTCCGATCCATGGTTGGCCACAAAAAACACGAGGAACCACAAAAAGGGCCCCAATCCATTCAACCGCTGATACACGCTAATCGACGCGAATGAGGACTGGGCTCCGCGCCGCTGGAGCGCGCACACCGTTGCGCGTCTGCCTTGAAAATGGAGGGCCGGCGTCCCCGCCGGCCGATGTGGATTGGACCCAATCCATTTTGACCACGGATTACACCGATTACACGGATAGGTAGGGCGCGGACTCCGCTCCGCTTCATCCTTCCCTGTAGGGCTGCCGCTTGCGGCATGCCTGGCTTGGTGCGCGACCATTCCGATCCATGGTTGGCCACAAAAAAACACGAGGAACCACAAAAAGGACCCAATCCGTTTTAACCACGGATTACACGGATGACACGGATGGGTAGGGCGCGGACTCCGCTCCGCGCCGCTGGAACGCGCACTCCGTTGCGCGTTTGCCTTGAAATGGAGGGCCGGCGTCCCCGCCGGCTGTGTAGGGCGGGATCTCCGAATCCCGCCACTGTTCCCTGTAGGAGCGGCTTTACGCCGCGATCATTCTCTTTGGCCGCAAAGACGCGCAGGACGCGCAAAAAGACACAATCCATTTTGACCACGGATTACACCGATTACACGGATAGGTAGGGCGCGCCATCCCTAGCGCTATCGATCAGGTCAACCATTCCACACCAAGGTAACAAATCCAGCGTGGGCACGCTGGCTTCCTCTGCTCCCTCTGCGACCTCCGTGTTAAACCGTCTGTTTGTCCCCTGACGCTCCGCGCAATCCATTCAACCGCTAATGGACGCTGATCGACACTGATGATGCGTGGGCCACGCTCATCCGTGTGACCCGTGAAATCCGTGGTCAATTCCGAGAGGCTCCGTCTCAAGCTCTCAGGTTTCCTCCCGTAGGGGCTTCACATCTCGGAATTACGGTTCCGTCCCCATGGAGGACATTTGCTTCTTCGGACAAATTGGTCGCATGAAATCGCACCTTCGCACCTGCCTTCTCGTCCTGTTCCTTGCCGTGGAAACCCTGCTCGCCTTCGGCTGCGCCAACACCGGCCGCGGCCTCCAGAAGGACTACCAGCACAACGAGGACAAGATCGAAGGACATTGATCGGTCTTCACAGGAGGCAGCCGAACAGAGGATGGATCGACCTCTCGGTTGCCTCTGTTTGCTCCTATGAAAACGGGCTTCTGAAGGGCCCGAATCCGCCTGATCGCGGTCGGCTGCGCCTACACCGTCCGCGGCCTCCAAAAGGATTACCAACGCAACGAGGACAAGGTCGAGAACGCGGTCAAACACTGACCATTACCGCCCCACGCCCCACAACCTGACCCCGTCACAGGCTTTCACGGTCTGACCCCGTCAAATTGCCTGACTCCGTCAAGTTGAAGCCGCAATCTTTGCTACAGATCGGGTCAAAACCAAAGGGTGTCCTTGTGCAGATTTGAGCCAATGCCTCCGCTCTTCGTGAGGTAACGCCGACGCAGCCCAGAGAATTGCGCGATGTCCCCAAGGACCGTGACTATTCCAGCTTTCTTTTCGTTCACGGATCCAGTCGGTCATCCCATACGATTTGGCCACCAATGCACTGAGGCGGTCACGAATATTTGGGTGGCTAGCCTCCGCGATCTTCAGCGCGTCGCCCGCCGTACACAAAGCCGGCTGCTCGCAGAATGCTTGAAGAGTCCAAATCTGAATGAACGGAAGAAACCCGATTCGAGAGGTCTTAGCGATAGCTACTAATGCATCACCAATTTCCTTTGGTCGTTTTCGATCGCCCACTTTAAGGAGAAAGCGGACAGTATCCCGATAGACTGGGGCGAGCTTTTCCAGATTGGCGATAACGTCCCCAATGAAAACTCTGCTTCGAAGCGCCGCAGCTTTCCGTAGCGCGTATCTTGCCAGGCTTTGATTGAGGATGGATTCGCCCGTGGCTCGCAAGAAAAGCTCTCTTAGAATATCCTTATCCAAATAACTTGTATCGAAAGCAGACTCATCAATGTCGTTGTAATCGTCACCAACTAAGCGCTTCAATATATTAGAAATTCTGTCTCGTTTCGTTTCGAGCGCACTTTGTTCGGGGTCAAAGAGTTCTTCTCCTGCGAACGTGTCAACATCGAGAATTCGCGTCTTTGTCGGATGAAGCGACAGCCTATGCGCGGTGAATAGATATTCGGCTAGTTCGTGGAAGGCATGGTCGGCTTGATCGAGTGTCTCACAGAATATCCTAAAATCGTCTACATAGCGAACGTGAGTATGCCGCCGGCTCAGTTTGACATCGACGTCCGCAAGGCAAGCTTCTCCGAGAAGTATTCCTGCTGTAGGCCCAACTGGAATGCCCTTGCTATGGTGCAAAGCGTTAAGGCGTGAGAGGAATTGCTCCAAATTCTTACTACGGCCTTCCGGGACGCCTGCCGCGCTCAGTGCACCTTGAATGCGGTGATGGCTAGCTTGATTGTAGTAGTCAGAAATATCTGCGCAAAGGACGTATCGGAACCTTCTAGATGAAATGAGCTCGGCGGTCTTGTCATGATAGTCCTTCCATCCTGAATCGTCGCTAAAAAGTTTTCCTGACGTGTCACTTTCGACCCGAAATGCACAAGCAATTCGCTCCGCGCGGCCCATTCGATAGCTTTCGATTTGTGGCGCCGCTTCGTAAAGAGATGCACTCAACAAGAGAGAATCTAAGGGATCCAACTGAGTTGCTGCGCGATAACCACCACCGGCCTTGGGCACCATTAGTTTGGTGGCAGATGCCAATTCATGGGTCTCCAGATCGACAGCTGCGAGATGGTCGCGGAGATATGTCCAGTGCGCTTTGATTATTTGATACTCAAATGGGACCGGGAAAATATCCGTGTCGCCATAGCGAATTGTGTGCGCGAGTGCCCAATCTAGCGAGGCTGTGGTAACATGATCTGGCATTGGCGATGCTGCCTTCTTCGAAAGTTGGCGGACGCTAATGAAACGGTCGAGGAGGTAGCTCGAAGGTGGCGTCTGCACCGTACGACCGAATTTTATTTAGCAGAATAGACCGTATTTTCATCGGAGAGGGCGTGAGACGGGGTCAGGCCGTGGGGTGCGGGGCGCAAGAATGGGGTCAGGCTGCGGAGTGCGGGGTTTGGGAGGGAGAAGCGAAGAAGGGAGTCTTGCCTGACCATTGCCTCGAAGAGGCGCTGAGGCGGGGGTCAGGCAAGGTGGTGCGGATTCAGAAGGGAAGCGGCCGGCGTCAGGGGCGGCGCGCTGGGATCGTCTGGGAAGCCGTGGGCAATGACGGGCTTCAAGACGAGCCGGTAGAGCACCCAGGCGGAGCCCATCAGGAGCGCCTCGATCACGACGAAGCCGACCCCCTCCACCACGCCGTTCCCGCGGGGATCCGCCAACAGGGTGGCGTAGGAGAACAACACGAACCCGAGCGTGAAACAGAAGACTGACGCTACATGCGTGGCCGTCTTCCGGTCGCGATCCCGCCCATACCGCAATCCCGCGCGCAGGTACACGAACGCCAGGCCGCCGAAGAGGAGGGTCGCTCCGACGCACACCAGCATCAGCCCACTGCGCGAGGTCCCCGTCTCATTTGAGAGCTTGGCAAGGTCGAGAGTGGTGAAACCGGCCACCAAGCCCAAGGCGAAGATCGCGCCCAACAGGGCTTCCGCAATGGCCAGGACATTGATTACGAGTCGGCAGGATTTCATGGACGGATCAAGTTGTCCGCAGCGACGACGGAGTCGCGGACTGTTTGGGGAAAGCTTCCGCAATCGCCCGTTTCAGAACGAACCGGTGAAACAGGTACACAACGACCAGAACCAGAAAAACCACCGCCAGCTGCAGGATCGAATCTTCAACTCTGTGCGAGTGCTGCTGGTTCCATTTGCGGGTAAATCTGCCGAACAGGAACAGCGCAAAGAAGACACTGAAATTACCGATGACCTTCTTGGCCGAAGCCAGGTCCGGATTGCGCAGGTGTTGCCACGCCTGGCGAAAAAAGAAGTAGCCGAGACAACCGACGAGCGCCGTGAACACCAGAAAGCCGATGGTGATTGCCCTGCCGGCCTCACCAAACCCGGGCGGGAGCTTGCCGAAGGCATGAAAGCTCATGATGAGCAGGCTGCCCAAGGCCAACGTGGCGCCGAAGAACCCGACGAGCACGGCCAAGCAATTCAAGACGATGCGACTGGAATTCATTCCAACCCGCCGTGGCCCCGACGAGGTCTTGATATCTATCACCGTCCGCTCTCAGGGCAACCCAACAAATTGACCACGGATGGCACGGATCACACGAATTGGGCCCTCGCGCCCAAGCGTTACTTCTGGTATTTCTCGACGAGGCCAGCGCGCATCTTCTGATATTCATCCTCGGTGATCGTCTTGTTTGCCTTCATGGTGTCCAACTCCTGCAGTTGTTCGGCAAATGACTTGGTCGCAGAGGGCGGCACAGGCGCAACAGGGGCGGAAGTGCCGGGCGCGTTGAATTCACTATCGGGAATAGTGGAGGCAATCTGCTTCGATTGGAGGACTCCGGCCCGACCCTTGGCGTCGTCCACCAATTGCAGCGCGCTTCTAGCCGACCACATTCCCATCTTTACCTCCTGCCAGACGAAGTAATTTTTGCCGGCGTCCAACGACAAGTTAACGCTCGAGACGTTTTCGGTGATCGACTCGACGGTGTACCGCCCCGGGGGAACGGTGACATGGAAATAAGTCTTCGCGGCGGTCTGACCGAGCGTGCGCTTATTCACGGAGACCGTCATCGGGATGGCTGCTCCGAAGTTCTCGTTGCGGTAGATATAGAGTGAGGCCCGGTCGGGCAAGGGCTGGAATTCCTTCGACTTGGCATCCTTGTCTGTGGTGGCCATCGGAACGGAGGCGCACCCGGAGAAGAACAGCACGAATCCGGCGATGGCCGGGACGATCAGCAACCTGGGGATCATCTTCATTGGGGAATTGGTATGTTGGCGGAGTTACTTCGAATATTTGTCGACCAAGGAGGTGCGCATCTTGCCGTACTCTTCGTCGGTGATCTGTTTGGCCTCATGCAGCGCATCGAGCTTCTTGAGTTCGTCGATGAAGACCGCAGCTGAACTCTTGCTGACCGGCTCATTCGTTTCCGTCGTATTTTGCCGCAAAGTAATATTGATCGTCGTTGGCGTCAGATTGTATTGGGCACCGCTGATGGCATCGACGCCCCAGCCGACCAGGCCACCCGCAATAATATTGCCAAACACCGCGCCGCCGATGTTTCGGGTGATCGCCACGCTTTCCGTCTGATAGCCGGCTTTTTCGATCGTGAGCAAGTGGTCAGCCTTGCGCTTGGCTTCGATCTTCAGCGGGGTCTGGCCGAGCTTGTTTCCGTCCAATTTTACTTCGGCACCCGTGGGGTCGGACGTCACGGGAATGGGCTGGGTCGTGCCCTTGACGATAGACGCACAGCCGGAACTGAACAGGATCGCCACGAGGGCCGATCCGACGAGGAGTATGGGGTATCGTTTCATAGAAAGCGGCCTGGGCGGGAAGCCCAAGGCAGGCAATTCATGTTCGACATCCTCCAACCTAACCGAGGACGTGCGTGGCCAGACTCTGTCCGTTGAAGCACCGTTGCATGAACCCCGTCTGGCCCGACGAGGCCTCGAGCAATGACAGATGGGCCACGGCCCGCAAAGTCATTGTAAACAGGCCGAGTACTCAGAAGCCGCCGTGAATCCGTTCAGTAGTTTTCCGCCGCCTGGCCCACGATCGAACTTCGAGCGTTGACGGCCTTATGTGAGGCTGCGGGAGCTTTGGGCTGGGAGCTTTGGGCTGGGAGCTGTGAGCTAGGAGCCTCAGCCGAATCCATTCAGTCGGATCCGTGTAATCCGAGCAATCCGCGGCCAAATCCTCTCTCAGCTTTGCGCCTTTGCGCCTCGGCGTGAGATCCTCCGGGTTGGTCCGTGTGATCCGCGCAATCCGCGGTTCAAAGGCACTGGGACGGCGTCACGCTACGGTTCACCTGATTTGATGGACAGCGGCGAACCGCGAAATGGGGGAAACCCCGATGCCCAGAGAAGGGCCCCAGCCGTTCGGTCCCTTTGCTAGTTGCGATGGACTGGGCTACGATGCTGCCCATGAGCCAGACCAAGAACGAACAGTGGATCGGGCTCAGCGAACACCTGCGGACCCGACGCGACTCGATTCTGGCGGCCTGGCGAAAGGTCTCCGATGCGGATCCCGAGCAGACGACCGCGGTGTCGCTCACCCGCGGCCAGTTCAACGATCACATCCCCGAGGTGTTGGACGCCTTCGAGCTCCGCCTGCGCAGCCCGCCGGGCGGGAGCGGGGCTCGCGTGGCTGAAGGCGAGGAGAAGACGGAAGAGGGGAAACACGGCCTGCATCGCTGGCAGCAGGGCTATCGATTGCAGGAACTCATCCACGAATGGGGCCACCTGCAACTCTGCCTCTTCGAGGAATTCGAGGCCTACGCCGCCGCGCACCCCGAGTTCGAGCGCACGACGCACGCGGAGGCGAACCGCCAGATGATCGCGCTCGTCAACGAGGCCATCAGCGGCAGCACGGGGCAATACGAGCGCCTGCAAAAGGCGGAGGCCGCGGGCCATGTGCGCGACCTGGAAACCGCGCTCGGCCGCGTCAATGAGATGGAGCATCGTCGGGCGGAGCTGATCCACCAGGCCGTCCACGATCTGCGGAGCAATGTGCAAAATGTGAAGCTGGCGGCGACTGTGCTCGGCGACGGCAGGATCGCCGAGGCCGAGCGCTTGGAGTTTGCCACGCTCGTCCAGCGGAGCACGCACTCCGTCGCGGTCATGCTGGAGGATCTCATGGAACTGGCGCGGCTCGAGGCGGGCCAGGAACGGCGCGAGATTGTCGCGTTCGATGCCGCCGCACTGATCATCGAATTGGGCGGCGTCATCCAACCCACGGCCCGCGAGTGCGGGCTGTTCCTGAAGGTGTCCGGACCACCGCACCTGCCGGTCGAAGGCGATCCGGGCAAGACGAGGCGGCTGTTGCAGAACCTGCTCCTGAACGCCCTGAAATACACCGTCGAGGGCGGAGTTGTCCTGAGCTGGGGTGAGGAAAAGGGAAAGTGGTGGATGATGGTCAAGGACACGGGCCCCGGCCTCCTGGCCGGACCGGGTGCGCCCATGGTCGTGGGCCTGAAGGAAGCGACTGCGAGTGCGCGCGAATCGGACGAAAAGGCCGCCGCGACAACGGGGGAAACCTCCCACGTGCTGACTCCGCCTGCGGCTGCCCACACCAGCATGCGCAAAGCCCATCAACAGCCCGGGGAGGGAATCGGGCTGTCGATCGTGAAGCGCATTTGCGAACTGCTCGATGCGAGCCTGGAGATGGCGAGCTCGGCCGAAACGGGCACGACTTTCCGGGTGGTGCTGCCCCGCCGGTATCCGCGGCCGGCCGTCCTCCAGACCTGAAGCCCGCTGGCCGTCGGCGATCGAACCAGCAACCCAGCAAATTGACCACGGATGGCACGGATCACACGGATTGGGCGAGATCCACCTCACGCCAGGCCGCGAAGCGGCAAAGGCGGTCTTAGCGTCTTTGCGCCTTTGGCGTGAGGTCATCCGGGTTGGCGTGCAGTCATCCGGGTTGATCCGTGGAATCCGTGGTCAAATCAAGGGTGCGACGCTCATAGAACGCCGCTACAGCGAACCCAGCGCATCTTGGCGGCTGGGCGTGCGGTCAGCAGAAGACGGAGATCAGCGGGGCCGTGAACAGATAACGGTGAACCGCGAACCGGGAACCGTGAACCAACGTTCCCCTTGCTTCTGGCGCCTTTGGATTACTTTTGCAGGAAGCGGTTACTTGTGGTCCAACTGCATGTCCAAACCCGCTCATGAATATTCGCACCTTTCTCGCCGGCCTCGCGGTCGGCTCGTTCATTTTGTCCGGCGCGTTCGCGCAGGATAACCCCGCGGCCCCGGCTGCTCCGGCCGCGGCACCCACGGCGCCCGCGGCGCCGGCGCTGACGCCCGCCCAAGCCGAGCTGCAGGCGTTGATCGGCGACATCAAAACGAAACTGACGGCGAACCAGCGCACGCCCGAGGCGCTCGCCCCGGAACTGGCCCGCTTCGACGCGCTCGCCGCCAAGTACGCCGACCAGAAGGAAGAAGCCGGCGTCATCAGCTTCATGAAGGCCATGCTCTACCTGCAGGTCTTCAACGACGAGGCCAAGGGACGCGAGATGCTGCTCGCCTTGCAGAAGGCCTACCCGGGAACCAAGCCCGCCACCGCCGTCGATCGCGTCATCGCCCAGCTGGACCAGATGGCCAAGGCCCACGCCGCCCAGAGCGGCGTCGTCGGCAAGGCGGCACCGGAGCTGCATTTCAAGTGGGCCTCGCAAGAGGGCCTCAAGACCCTGTCCGCGCTCAAGGGCAAGGTCGTCGTGCTCGACTTCTGGGCCACGTGGTGCGGCCCGTGCCTGCGCTCCTTCCCGGAGGTGCGGGAGAACGTCGCGCACTTCAAGGATTCGCCCGTCGTCTTCCTCGGCGTGACCAGCCTGCAGGGCTACGTGGCCAACATGGGGCCGCGCATCGACACCAAGGACGATCCGGCCAAGGAAATCGCGCTAATGCCCGATTTCATGAAGGCCAAGGAAATGACCTGGACCGTGGCGATCAGCGACGAGGAGGTCTTCAACCCCGACTACGGCGTCGAGGGCATCCCGCACATCGCGATCATCGCGCCCGACGGCACCGTTCGATTCAATGGCTTGAATCCCCTCGATCCGAGCGCCGATGTCGCCGGCAAGGTGAGCAGCCTCCTCAAGGAATTCAACCTGCCCGAGCCGAAGGCGTAGTTAGCTATAAGCTTTAAGCGATAAGCAGTCAGCTGTAAGCCGTGAGCAGTAAGCCGTAAGCGGTGATGGAGGGCCCAGCTCCTGCTGGGCCGCGGCTCAGCGGGAGCTGAGCCCTCCACAATCGTATTTCGACGGTCGGCGTTCGACCCTCGGCGCTGCTCACTTCCCGTCGGTCGTGACGGTATAGCTCTCGAGCCGCGTGGACTTCTTGCCGTCGGGAGCCGTGGTCTCGATGGTGCGCGTGTAAGTGCCGTCGGCGTTCTTTTTCACACCGATCACGCGCTCGGTCGTCTTGCCGTTCGGGCCCGTGACGGTGGTGTCGCGGGTGTGGCCGTCGGCGGTCTTCGTGGAAGAACTGTTGAGCGTGGCTTGCTTGCCGTCCAGGCCGGTGATGGTGCCGGTCGTGGAATGGCCGGTGTCGGTCTTCGTCGTGGTAGCGTTGATCGTTTCCGTCTTGCCGTTGAAGCCGGTGCGGGTGGCGTCGGTCGTGACGCTGCCGTCGGCGTTCTTCTTCCGTGTGCCGTCGGTCTGGGCCGCGCGGCCGTTGGGGCCGGTGGTCGTGCGGGAGAACGTGCTCGTGCCGGAGGCCTTGTCGCGCTTGCGGGTCGTTTCCGACTTCAGCGTCTTGCCGTCCTTGCCGGTCACGGTGGTGTCCCGGGTCGTCTCGTCGTCGTCGCGCGTGGTGGTCGAGTCGACCGTGGCCTCGTGGCCCTTGTCGTCGGAGACGGTGCCCTCGCGGTGGCGAGTCTTGGCCGAAACACCGGCGGTGAAGGCGAGCGTTGCCAGGAACAACGACGCGACAGACAACTGGCGAAGGGTGAGCGTGGTCATGGTCGGTAGGTTGGGGTTCAAGACGAACCGAGGCGACACCGGTTTCCCGGGATTCCGTCAAGAATTCGGTAAAAGGCAACGGCGGGGTGGCGGGAGCTGTAGATGTAGGAGCCTGCTTGCAGGCGATGGACCGGGACGATGGCTCCCTTGGATCGCCTGCGAGCAGGCTCCTACAGGTTCGATGATGTGCGCGTCGTAATATCCAATCGGCACTTGTCGAAGCGCAACTGCCCGGCGAACCTCGGGCGAACCCCGCCCCGCCATGCCCGATCTTACCCGTCGTGATTTTCTCCGCGCCACCGCTGTCGCCGGCGCCGTCGTCAGCCTTGGTCGCTCGACGTTGCGCGCCGCCGCCGCGCCCGCCCCAACTGCCGTGGCTGCCGCCATCCCGCCGGCGCCGTCATGGGTCGACAAGCCGATGCGCTGGGCGCAACTCACGCTGGTCGAGGACGACCCGGGCAAGTTCGACCTCAACTTCTGGCTCGATTACTTTGCGCGGACGAAGTCCGACGCCGTCTGCCTGAGCGCCGGCGGTTGCGTGGCGTACTATCCGACGAAAATTCCCTATCACCACCGCAGCGCATGGCTGGGCGACCGCGATGTCTTCGGCGACCTCGTAGCCGGCTGCCGCAAGCTCGGCATGGTCGTCATCGCCCGCACCGATCCGCACGCCACCTACGACGACGCGCAGGCAGCGCACCCGGACTGGATCGCCGTGACCGCCGACGGCAAGCCGCGCCGGCACTGGGCCTCGCCCGAGATGTGGGTCACGTGCGGGCTCGGGCCGTACAACTTCGAGTTCATGACCGAGGTGAAGCGCGAGATCATGCGCGACTACAAGATCGACGGCATCTTCATCAACCGGTGGAACGGCCACGGCGAATGCTTCTGCACCCATTGCCAGGAGAACTTCAAGGCGGCGACCGGCTTCGCGCTGCCGCGCTCGAACGATCCGCAGGATCCGGCACGCAAGGCGTACATCCTGTGGAGCCAGGATCGCCTGTTCGACCTGTGGCAGACGTGGGACCGCGCCGTGCGCGAGATCAACCCCGATTCATGCGTCATCCCCAACGCCGTCGGCGGCGCCTTCAGCCCGCTCGACATGAAGCGCATCGGCGAGCTTGCCCCGACGCTCATGGCCGACCACCAGGCGAGGCACGGCGTCAGCGTGCCCTGGGCGAACGGCCAGAAGGGCAAGGAGTATCGCGCCGCGCTCGGCCGCAAGCCGGTCGTCGGGATTTTTAGCGTGGGTCTCGAGGAAAATTATCGGTGGAAGGACTCGGTGCAGAACCCGGCGGAGTTCCGCCTCTGGGCTCTCGACGGCATCGCCAACGGCATGCGGCCGTGGTTCACGAAGTTCGCCGGCTACATCCAGGACCCGCGCTGGCTGAAGCCGGTGGAGGAACTCTACGCCTGGTGCGCGGCGAACGAACGCCACCTGCGCAACGAGCGCCCGCTGGCGCGCGTTGGTCTTGTGTACTCGCAGCAAACCCGTTGGTTCCAGGGCGGGGCTGGCGCCGAGCAGCGTCTCGCCGACGCGGCCAACGGCTGGTACCAGGCGCTGGTCGAGGCGCGCGTGCCCTTCGAGATGGTGCACGACCGGCTGCTCGACGCGGAGCACGTGGCGGACTTCAAGACGCTGATCCTGCCGAACCTCGCGGCGCTGTCTGACGCCCAATGTGCGCAGCTGCGGGAGTTCGTGGCCCGCGGTGGCGGACTCATCGCCACGCACCAGACCTCGCTGCTCGACGAGTGGGGCGTGCCGCGGAAGGACTTCGGCCTGGCTGACCTGTTTGGCGCCAGCTACGCGGGCAAGGCCGAGGGGCCGATGCAGAATGCCTACTTGCGGCTCGAACACGACACGACGCCGCATCATCCGCTGCTCGCCGGACTCGACGATGCGCCGCGAATCATCCACGGCGTCTGGCGCACCGAAGTGAAACCCGCGACGGGCGTGGGCCCGCAGCCGCTGACGCTGATCCCGAGTTATCCCGACTTGCCGATGGAAAAGGTTTACCCGCGGGAATCGCGGACGAACATCCCGCAAGTGTTCGTGCGCGAGGTGGGGCAGGGGCGCGTCATCTATTTTCCGTGGGATATCGACCGGACATTCTGGGAAATTCTCGACATCGATCACGGCAAGCTCCTGCAGAACGCCGTGGCCTGGGCGACCAACGAGGCGCCGCCGGTCACGGTCGCGGGTCCGGGCGTGCTCGACGTCACGCTCTGGCGTCAGAAGCAGTCAATGACGGTTCACCTCGTGAACCTGACCAATCCCATGATGATGAAGGGACCGATCCGGGAGTATTTCCCGGTCGGGGCGCAGAAGGTGAGGGTGAAACTGCCCGAGGGCGCGTCACCGCGCGGCGTGCGGCTGCTGGTCGCCGGGCGGGACCTGCCGGCCGCGCCGATGGGCGGCTGGCTCGAGGTCGACGTGCCGTCGATCACCGACCACGAGGTCGTCGCGGTGGATTTTGCGTAGGCTCCCTTCGGTGGGCGCGCATGCAGGCTGCGCCCTGGCCAAAAATGGTAGGGCGCGCAGTCCCTTGCGCGCCGCCTTTACGGCGCGGATCGGAGTCCGCGCCCTACCTTTGTTCCCCGGCACGCCTAAAGTCGGCGCTGGTTTGGATCCCCTCTAACAAGAGGGGTGGCGCGAAGCGACGGGGTGTGTCGTTTTGCCGGTAACGCCAGAAAACAATCAAATTCCCGCTTGACGACAGCCTTTGTTTGCCACACTACCTTGGGCACGCAAGGTAGCTTGGCCACCAAAACATCGATGAGCGTCAACGAAAAGTTCCACCCGATCCGCAAGGGCCTGCTCGAGTTTCTCGTGCTGAAGATCATCGCGGCGAACCCGGTGTACGTCGCCGACATCCTGAAGGAACTGAACGGGACGGAATTCGCGACGCAGGAGGGCACGCTGTACCCGCTCCTGAGCAAGATGCGCCGCGAGGAGCTGGTCGACTACGAGTGGAAGGAGTCGGAAGCCGGGCCGCCGCGCAAATACTACGAGCTGACCGCCAAGGGCAAGGAGCGCCTCCGCGAAGCCTCCGAGTACTGGCAGAAGATCAGCGGCACCGTGAAGAACCTGGGCCAGAAGTGAAGCCGCGCCGCAACGCAGTGAAATCCCGCCAACCATGAACAAGGTAATTACGATCAACCTCAACGGCATCGCCTACCAGCTGGAGGAAAGTGGCTACGATGCCCTGCGCGAATATCTCGACACGGCCGCGCACCGCCTCGCGGGCAACCCGGATCGCGACGAGATCATCGGCGACATCGAGCAGGCGATCGGCGACAAGTTCCGCGCCCTCCTCGGCGCGCACAAGACGGTTGTCGTGACGAAGGAAGTCCTCGCGGTGATCGAGGAGATGGGCCCGGTCGAGAATGCCGCGGAGGAGGAGCAGCCCGCCGGGGCCGCCGCGGGGGCGACGACCGGAGCCGCGGCCGGTTCCGCGGGCCCGGGTGCGCGGACCGAGGCGGGCGGGGCGGCGAAGGCGGCCGACGGGGCGGGCGCGCCGCCGCCGGTGCGCCGGCTGTACTGCATCCGCGAGGGCGCGATGATCGCCGGCGTCTGCAACGGCATCGGCGCGTACTTCGGGATCGATCCCACGTTTGTTCGGATCGGTTTCGTGGTGCTGACGTTCTTCTGGGGTGCGGGCATCCTGGTCTACCTGTTGATGGCGTTCCTCGTGCCGACGGCCAGCACGCCGGCGGAAAAGGCGGCCGCCACCGGCGTGGCCGCGACCGCGCAGGAGTTCATCAACCGGGCCAAGGCGGGATACTACGAGGGCATGAAGCACTGGCACGACAAGGCGGCGTACCGCGAATGGAAGCGGCGCTACAAACAGGAGATGCGCGGCTGGAAGCGGAACTTCCAGCAGTCAATGCACGAGGGCGCGCGCTCGATGCACGAGAACGCCCAGCAATGGCAGCAGAACTGGCAGGCGCAGTGGGGCGCGCACCCGCGGCCGTTCGTCGGGCCCGCGGTCTGGCCGCTGCTCGGGATCCTGCGACTCGCGCTCGCTATCTGCATGATCTTCGCCGTGGTCTCGTTGGTGGGCTACGGGCACATCCTCGGATTCGCGATGCCCAGCGGCATCCCATTGTGGGTCGGCGTCGTGTTTGTCTTCATATTCTTCAACGTCCTCTCCTGGCCGCTGCGGGCCCTGAAGTGGTCGTGGTATTGCCAGGGTCCGCCCTACTACGGCATGCACCCGCGGGCGATCGGGCTGGTCGATTCGGTCCTGTGGCTCGTATTCGTCGTGGCCATGATCTGGGTGGCCGATCACTACTCGCCGCATTTCCACGAGTGGCTGCGGATGGTTCCCGGCTGGGTCCACGACTTCCTGGAGAAGGTCCGGGCGTGGTGGCAAACCGTCTGATTCCTGTGCGTTAACAGGGGATTAAGCGACGGGGGCGCGGCGCGGCCGCGCCCCTGTTTTTTCCACCGGCATGGAAGGCGAGGTGCCGTCACCCCGCTTTGCTGCGGGACGGGGCGACCCGCCTCCACTTTCCGCCCGCGCCGCGACCGACAGGAACGCTGCCAGCGCCGGCGCGAGCGGGTCGGCGGGCTTCCAGCCGACGACCAGACGGCTTTCCGGCGCCGAGCCCTTCAGCGGGCGAAAGGCCACTTCCGGCGGCAGTTCGCGCGCTTCCGAAGGGCACATGAAGGTGGCGCCGAGCCCGGCGCGCACGAGGCCCACGGCATTGGCGCGCGGCCAGACCTCCTCGGCAATTCGCGGCGTCACATGCACGCCGGCGAACGCGGCCAGGATCCGGTCGAAGAATCCGGGATTATGGGCCCGCGGAAAAAGCACGAAAGGCGTCGCGGCCAGGTCGCGCAATTGCAGCGCGGGCCGGCGGGCGAGGGGATGGTCGGCGGGAAGCAACACGCCGTTCCGTTCGCGCAGCAACTGCCGCGTTTCCAGCCCGGGCGTGGTGGCGTCGGGGTGGAAGAAGCCGCAGGCGATTTCGTCGGCCTGCAGGGCCGCGAGCTGCACGGCCGTCGGCGATTCGTTCAACTCGAGGCGGATGCCGGGAAACCTGCGGTGAAACTCCCGCAGGATCCCGGGCAGCACCGTCGCCATGGCCAGGCCGGTGAAGCTGATCCTGACCTGGCCCGTCTCGCCGCCGGCCAGCGCGTGCAGCTCAGCGGGAATCCGCGCGAGGCCGCGCAGGAGCGGCTCAACCCGCTCCAGCAGCGCCGCGCCGGCCGGCGTCAACTCGACCCGCCGCTGCGAGCGCGTGAAGAGCGGCGTGCCCAGCGCCTCTTCGAGCTGCGCGATCTGGCGGCTCAGGGCCGGCTGCGCCACGGACAGGCCCTCGGCGGCGCGGCGGAAATGCAGGTGGCGCGCGACCTCGCGGAAATACACGAGGTGACGGAGCTCAAAGCCGAACTGATACTCACGAGGCATCAATGACGACGAAATAAGTAATTCCCGGCATTGCAAGGTTCTGGTAACTTGCCCGCGCCAAACCCCGGCCCAACCGCCGTCGCCATGCCCAAATCACTCTTCCAGAAAGTCTGGGACGCCCACACCGTCCGCACCCTGGCCAACGGCCAGACGCAGCTGCTCATCGGCACGCACCTGATCCACGAGGTCACGAGCCCGCAGGCCTTCGGCATGCTGCGCGACCTCGGCCTCCCGGTGCTGATGCCGCACCGCACGTTCGCCACGGTCGACCACATCGTGCCGACGGACCAGCTCGTCGAGCCGTACGCCGACCCGCTGGCGCAGGCGATGATGGAAGAGTTGCGCAGGAATTGCGCGCAATTCGGGCTCACGTTCTTCGACCGCAGCTCCGGGAAGCAGGGCATCGTCCACATCGTCGGCCCCGAGCAGGGCATCACGCAGCCGGGCACCACGATTGCGTGCGGCGACTCGCACACCTCGACGCACGGCGCGTTCGGCGCCATCGCCTTCGGCATCGGCACGAGCCAAGTGCGCGACGTGCTCGCGACGCAGACCATGGCGCTCGGCGCGCTCAAGGTCCGGCGGATCGAGGTCAACGGCCGCCTGCGTCCGGGCGTCTACGCCAAGGACGTGATCCTGCACATCATCCGCACGCTTGGGGTCAATGGCGGCACCGGCTTCGCCTACGAGTACGCCGGCAGCGTGTTCGACGGCTTCACGATGGAAGAGCGCATGACCGTGTGCAACATGTCCATCGAGGGCGGCGCGCGCGTGGGTTACGTGAACCCGGATGAGACCACCTTCGCCTACCTCAAGGGCCGGCCCTACTCGCCGAAGGGAGCCGCGTGGGACGCCGCCGTCGCCCGGTGGAAGTCCTTCGCCTCCGATCCGGGTTGCCCATACGATGACGTGGTGAAGATCGACGCCGCGGAGATCGCGCCGACGGTCACCTGGGGCATCAATCCCGGCCAGGGCATCTCGATCAGCGAGACCATCCCGGACCCGGCGAAGGCCACCAAGGCTGACGAGAAAGCCGGCATCGAGGAAGCGCTCGCCTACATGAAGCTGAAGCCGGGCGCGCCGATCAAGGGCACCCGGATCGACGTGGCGTTCCTCGGCTCCTGCACCAACGGGCGGTTGTCAGACTTCCGCGAGGTCGCGAAATACGTGAAGGGCAGGAAAGTCGCCAAGGGCGTCAAGGCCATCGCCGTGCCCGGCTCGCAGATCGTCGCCCTGCAGTGCGAGAAGGAAGGCATCGACAAGATCCTCAGCGAGGCCGGCTTCGAGTGGCGTGGCGCGGGCTGCTCCATGTGCCTGGCGATGAATCCCGACAAGCTCGTCGGCGACCAGCTCTGCGCCAGCTCCTCGAACCGCAACTTCAAGGGCCGCCAGGGTTCGCCCACCGGCCGCACCGTGCTCATGAGCCCCGTCATGGTCGCCGCCGCCGCCGTCACCGGCACGGTGGCCGACGCCCGCGAGGTCTTCGCGGTCAACTGACCGCTAAGTTCACCGTTCACGGTTCAGAGTTCACCGTCTCGAAACCACCGTCCGGAAAGAACCTAGAACCGTAAACCCAGAACCAATAACCTAATTTCCCATGCCTCTCGCCAAAATCACCTCCGTCACCGGCCGCGCCGTCAACGTGCCCGGCAACGACATCGACACCGACCGCATCATACCCGCGCGCTTCATGAAGTGCGTGACCTTCGACGGCCTCGGCGAATTTCTCTTCCACGACGTTCGCAACGACCCGAAGACGGGCGTCACGACGAACCACCCGCTCAATGACCCGCGCTTCCGCGGCGCCACGATCCTGCTGTCGGGCGCGAATTTTGGCTGCGGCTCCTCGCGCGAGCATGCGCCGCAGGCGATCCAGAAGTACGGGTTCAAGGCCGTCATCGCCGAGGGCTTCGCCGAGATCTTCTTCGGCAACAGCACGACGCTCGGCATGCCCTGCGTCACCGCCGCGCGCGATGACATCGCGAAGATCGCCGCCGCCGTGGAGAAGAACCCGCAGACCGAGGTCACGATCGATCTCGTGAAGCTCGAAGTGCGTTTTGCCGGGCAGAGCGTGAAGATCACGCAGCGCGAGTCGGCGCGCGATGCGCTCGTCAACGGGCGCTGGGACGCCATCGGCGAGCTGCTCGACGGCCGCGAGGCGGTGAAGGCGACCGCCGCGAAGCTGCCCTACATGGTGGCGTGAGGGCGAATACCGATGGAGGTGGAACGCGCTGACCTCAGCGCGTTGCCGTTCAGCTGGATCGCTCTGAGCGCCATGAGGTCATGGCGCTCCACCTGTCAGCCCGCCGTCAGGTCGACCGCATCCCGCCCGAGGCTGGCCGCATACCGGCGGGCGAGGGCCGAGTGCTCCGCGACCACCGCGCCATATTTCGGGTTGTGGGCCAGGTTGGTCATCTCGAGCGGGTCGGCACTCGGATCGAAGAGCATCGCGCCATTGACGCCCTCGGGACCGAACTCGGCATAGCGCCAGCGGGCGGTGCGGACCGCGACCCCGTGGAGCGACTTGCCGTCTTCGCTCCAGACGCTGTAGGCCGGATGATCCCAGTCGGCGGCGGAATCGCGCAGGAGCGGCGTGAGGCTTCGCCCGTGCAGGCCTTGGGGCGGGGGCGGCAGGCCGCACAACTCCGCGAGGGTGGGATAGATGTCGAGGGACTGGACGATCCGCGGGCAGACCTGGCCGTTGGCCTCGGCGCCGGGCGCCGCGATGATCAGGGGCACACGGGTGCCCATCTCGAAAAGCGAGCCCGCCTTGGACCACTTGCCTTTTTCGCCGAGCTGGTAGCCGTGGTCGACGGCCAGCACGACGATGGTGTTGTCGCGCAGGCCCTGGCGATCGAGCTCGGCCAGCACCCGGCCGATATTCCAGTCGGTCCATGAGATGGAAGCGATGTAGGCGCGGATGACCTCGCGCGCCTCGGCCTCGCTGGCATGGCGGCCGATGAAGAGATCGGCGTTGAGCTTGCGGATCGCGGCGCTGGGAAAACCCGGCGGCACGGTCGGCCACGGCGCGAAGTCCGGCGTCAGGTCGATCCGGTCGGTGTGGTAGAGGTCGAGGAATCTCCGGGGCGCGCACGGCGGGCTGTGCGGCTTGACGAAGCCGCAGCCGATGAAGAACGCCTGTTCGCGATACCGGCGCAGATAATCGATGGCCTGGTCGGCGGTGTGGTAATCGGGATGTCCCTCGCCGTTGCCGTCGAGCACGACAATCCGGTCGGAGGTCGGGGCCTGTTGGACGTCCTGCGGCAGCGGCGGCTTCACGTACGGCGGCGGGGGCGGTCCCTCGGTCCGCGGGATGAACAGCGTGTGCCCGCCGGCGCCGCCCGGCCCGTCGGGAATGCCGCCGCCCTCGGTCCACGCCTGCGCATCATCCAAGCCCCCGTGGAAGATCTTGCCCCAGCGAAGCGACGCGTAGCCGTTTTGCTTAAAGAGCTCCGGGAGGCTCACCCAGTTCGGATGCAGCGTCCGGAAATTGGTGCGGTTGCCGAGCACCCCGGTGGTGGTCGGGTAACGCCCCGTGAACAGCGACGCGCGCGAGGGGTTGCACAGGGGAAACTGGCAGAAATTCCGGTCGAAGCGAACGCCGGTGGCCGCCAGCCGGTCGATGTTGGGCGTCAGCGCCCCGAACCGGCTTTGATAGCAGCCGAGCTCGACGCGCATGTCGTCGACGATGAAGAAGAGGACGTTGGGCCGGCGGGTGCGCGCGGGGGTGTTGGCATCGGCCCCGAATGAAGTTTTCACGGATCCGGCGAGGGCCGCGCCGGCGACCGAGGTGAGGAATTGACGCCGGGAGAGGGAAGGCATGGGGCAACCGCTCGCGCCAATGTCGTCGCGGCGGCCGCCGGCCTCAAGAGAATTGCCGCGGCGCCGGACTGTCCGCGCGTCGAGCCCGGGGCGACTCCCGGGCGGAGCGCGCTGCTAGCGCACCTGGCCGGAGCCCCGGACGACGTATTTGTAGGACGTCAGCTCCTCGAGGCCCATCGGTCCGCGGGCATGGACCTTGTCGGTGCTGATGCCGATCTCGGCTCCGAAACCGAATTCGAAGCCATCGTTGAAGCGGGTCGATGCGTTCCAGAGCACGACGGCGCTGTCCACGCCCTGGAAAAACCGCTCCGCGGTTGCGGCGTCCTCCGTGACGATCGTGTCCGTGTGGTGCGAGCCGTTCACGCCGATGTGCGCGATCGCCGCCGCCACGTCGTCGACCACCTTGACGGCAAGGATGAGGTCGAGGAACTCGGTGCGGAAGTCATCGTTGGTGACGGCGGTGACGAGTGACGAGTGACGGCTGGCAAGTTCGCCCAACGCCGCCCGCGCGGCCTCGTCGACGCGGAGCTGCACGCCGTACTTGAGCAATGCTTCGCCGACAAGCGGCAGGAACGACGCGGCGATGGCGCGGTGGACGAGCAGCGTTTCGGCGGCGTTGCACACGCCGGGCCGCGAGCACTTGGCGTTCACGACGATCTTCTCCGCCATCGCGAGGTCGGCGGCCTGGTCGACGTAGACGGCGCAAATGCCGTCGAAATGCTTGATCACCGGCACGCGCGCGGACTGCACGACGGTCTCGATCAGGCCCTTGCCGCCGCGCGGGATCAGCAGGTCGATCACACCGACGCTTTCGCCGAGCAGGCGGACGGTGTCGCGATCCGTGACCGGCACGAGCTGGACCGCGGCCGACGGCAACCCGGCCTCCTTGAGCCCGCGCTGCAACGCTGCGGCGATGGCGACATTGGAGCGCAGCGCCTCGGAGCCGCCGCGGAGGATCACGGCATTGCCGCTCTTGAGGCAGAGACCGGCGGCGTCGACCGTGACGTTCGGGCGAGATTCGTAGATGAAGCCGATGACGCCGAGCGGCACGCTGACCTTGGCGATCTTGAGGCCATTCGGTCGCGTCCACTCGCGCAAGACCCGCCCGGTTGGGTGGGGCAGGGCGGCGATCGCGCGGAGGCCCGCGGCGCAGGCGGCGACGCGCTCCGGCGTGAGCGTCAGCCGATCGACGAGCGCCGGGCTGCGGCCCGCGCGCTTCGCGTCGCTGACGTCGGCGGCGTTGGCGTTGAGGATGTCCATCTGCGCCGCCACGAGCGCCCCGGCCATGGCCTCGAAGCCGGCGTCGATGCGCGCGGGCGGCACCGCCGTCAGCTCACGCGCGGCCTCCCGGGCCTGGCGGCCGAGGCGGGCAATGAGGGTGGCGGGAGATTCCATCAGGCAAAAATTCCAAACGCCAAAGCCCAAACTCCAAACCAA
>DATJES010000037.1:0-6594 GCA_035496355.1 Lacunisphaera sp.
GGCGTTCGAGTTCGGGCCGGTCGAGGGCATGACCGCCAAGGAGATCAAGAAGTACATCCGCTACATCGCCGACTGGCGGCTGGGGCAGCTGGGCTTCAAGCCGATCTACATGGTCGACGAGCACCCGCTGCCGTGGCTCGCGCCTTTGCTCAACGGCGTCGAGCACGCCAACTTCTTCGAGACGCGCGCGACGGAATATTCGAAGGCGGCGACCCGGGGCACGTGGAACGACGTGTGGGATAACTTCGACCGGAGGCAGAAAGCCAAGGCGGCGAATGATGCGCCGGCCGGTGAGGGGGATGGCGAGGATATGTTCAGCCGGGCTGGGGTGGCGGCGGAGTAGGCTACCATTCGCTCTGGGGTCGGAGTGAGGGGGCGAATCCGCTCGTCCTTGACGTTTAACTTCAATTCAACAGGATGACGGTTGCCGAATCATTTCCTGTTGTTGCTGAAGAGTTTGCAACAACTGCGTAACGGCCATGGGTAGCCATGGGCGGGGGGATATGTGGCTGACGAAATTTTAAACGCTAAGAATGCACTCGACGCACTCGCCGTCGCCGTAAAGGATGGCTGGGAAAGCGATCAAACGCTGAATGAAGTCTGGGGCTGGAATTGTCCGCCAGTCGATCGGCATGACCTGGCCTATCTAGCCACACGGGTTGGCGACCAACTCGATGAAGTCCCAGTGGAGAAGCTAACGAAAACCGTCTTAACCTATTTAGCTGGAGTTCCGGCGCGCGTCACTCAACTCCGCAATTCCACAATTCCCAATCTGTTTAACGGGAACGCTGCTGGTGCTTTTTCGGCATACAAGGGGTTCTTGGACGACATAAGCACCACCGTCGCACCGTTTTTGGAGCGGCGCGAAGTCGATTGGACATCCGTCGAAGCAAAGAAGCAGATGCCTACGGCGCTGCTCCGCCGCCTGCGGGCCGTAGACAATCAGATCAATGAGCTGGAGGCTCGTGCTGGCGATCTGACGGAAAAAATCGCTCTAATCGATAATGCTCACGCGAGCGCGGAAGCACTTCCGACGGACCTCGCGAGCCTCAAGGAAGCACGTGAACAAGTCGACGCGGATCTAAAGGAGGCTCAATCGGCATTGAAGCGCGCCAAGGACGCAGCGGAGAACAGTGAAGAGTCGCTTAGCCTCATCGTCGAAAAGCACAATGACGCGGAAAAAATCGTCGTCAATTTGGAAGACGCTTACAGCGCAGCAACGACGGTGGGCCTTGGACAGTCATTTGCTGAGCGAGCCAAGAAGCTCGCAGGCTCGATGTGGGTTTGGGTCGGCCTGCTCACCGTCTCCCTGTTCGCCGGCGCGGTTCTTTCCCTGGTTCGTCTCGCCGAACTCAAAGATGTTTTGAAGAACGCCAACCCAAATATGGGTCTCATCTGGATCAATATTGTTTTGGGCGTGGTTAGCGTCGCTGGCCCCGTCTGGTTGGCGTGGGTCGCCACGAAACAGATTGGGCAGCGCTTCCGGCTTTCGGAGGATTATGCGTTCAAAGCTTCCGTTGCGAAGGCGTATGAAGGATATCGTCGCGAAGCAGCCCGCATTGACGAGAAATTCGCGAAAGAGCTCTTCGGTTCGGCTCTATCGCGGTTAGATGAGGCACCTCTGCGGTATGTCGAACACGAGACATACGGCAGCCCCTGGCACGAAATGACTGCCGCCAAAGCCGGGCAGCGTCCAAGCATAATCGCGAGCACTGTCGGTCGCTTGCGTAGGACCAAGCGTTCGAAGTCTGAAGAGATTGAGACCGATGAAACCCCTGCATCCGAATGATTGCGATTTGGGGATTGCCGTGACAGGGAATTCCTGTGACGGGATTCGGGGATTCCGGTGACAGTGCGCTAATTAGCGGGACGCCGAAGCGCCCCGCCCCTTACCGCCAATAATCCTGCCGCTCGCGCCCGTCGAAATCGGCCGCTGGTCATGCAGCAGCGCTTGAAATCTCTTCCCGGAGCCGCACGGGCACGGGTCGTTGCGGCCGAGCTTTTCGACCAGCTCCTTCTCCCCGCCGCGCACGAAGCGCAGCCCGCGCTTGACGCGCGTTTCGCTCGGAAAGCCCTTACGGCGCTTGGACGTCACCTCGAAACCAGGGCGCGTCTTGATGATCATGCTTTGGCATTGGTCTTCTCCTTCGGTGGATGATGGTTGGAACGGGCGCGCCGGTCTCCCGGCACGCCCGCCCCTTTGGCCGCTCAATGGAACAGCAACCGCTCGTCGCGGCGCGGCTTGGCCACGACTTGCCATGGGTCGCGATACAGGATCGTGCCCGGGCACTCGGCCGCCACCTTGTGGACCGGCACGCCCACTTCGCCGAGCAGCGACGCCAGGACGAAGGCGTGCGCGATCATCTCGCGCGCCTCCGCGACGAACCAGCAGATGCCGTCGGCACGCCAAACCCTGCGCGACCTGACGCAGAAAGCGTCACGGCGCGGCTTCGGCACCGGCAGGTTGCGCTCGAACCAGTCGATCTCCTCGCCGATCGCGACGCGCAGCACCTCCGGCACGCTCTCGTCGCGCCAGGTATCGTAGGCCGGCCCGAACGGACCGCAGTCGACGTGGCGGCGCAAACGCCACCACGGCGTGATGAAACGCACATAGTTCATGATTAACCCCGGCGAAGCGCAGGCTTCGCAGCCAAATAGTTTGAACGGAAAGGCGCCGGCGAGATGCCGGCGGTCTGGTGGGCCTTATCGGCCTTCGTTCGGCCCCCATGGGGCAAGACGATGGACAAACATATCGTGCCTCCTTGGGCGGGTTGGTGGGCCGGCGCGGCTACTCCGGTCGAGGATTCCTGTCAACAGTCCAAAGAAATCCCTGTCCTACACAAACCTATTTGGTTCATAAGCCCCGCCCTTTGGTGAGGAGGCGATATGGCGACGCGGGCAAAGCGGGATATGACAGTGGAGGAATTCGACGCCTGGGCGGCCGCCCAGCGCAACGTCGCGGACGTCAAGGAGGCTTGCGCCGAGGAAGGCGGGCCGAGGGTCAGCCTGGTGCCCACACCGACCAGCGTGCCGGTCGATTTCCTGCCCGATGAGGTGTCGATTGCGGTGCCCGCGCCCACCGGCCTCCATGCCGTCTCTTTCTCTCCGGAACCGAGCCGCAAGACGGGCGGCTGGAGCGCGGTCCGGCAACGCATCTTCATCGAATCCCTGGCGGAGACCGGCTCGGTCCATCTGTCGGCCAAGTCGGCGGGCCTGTCGGCGCGAGGCGCTTATGGGCTTCGCGTCCGCTCCGCGCCGTTCGCCGCCGCATGGGACGCCGCCCAGCAACTGGCGGTGGGCCGCCTCTCGGCGCTGGCCTTCGACCGGGCGATCCATGGCTGCATCGAGCAAGTCTATCGCGACGGGGACCTGATCGGCGAGAAGCAGGTGCCGAGCGAGCGGCTATTGATGTGGCTATTGGCCCGGCTCGATCCCAGGCGCTTCGCCGCCCCGTGGGAACGCCGCAAGGAGGATGACTCCGACCCTCAGGCCGAGGCGCAGCAGGCCTTCCCAACGATGTTGGATGCCCTGGAGGATGTGGCTGCTGAATAGCCCATGGTCACCGGGAAGATTGTGAAGATTGGCCCCAACTCGGGCATGGCTCTTTGAAAACTTGGATCATGCGCAAGACCGCACCAATAGCCCGGGCGCCATCACACGACGCCCGGTCCCCCTCGCCTACTTCCGATAGGTCATTTCCTGCAGCAGCATGCTGCTGCCGAGGTGGCGATACTTGGCTCGCACGCCGCTCTCGGCGGCGCCCTGGCGGGCGCTCGACTGCAGGTAGGCGTTGGTTGCGTTGGCGCGCGCCTCGTCCTCGGCCGGTGTCGTCGGGCGGTCGGCGATGGTCACCAGGTAAAGGTCGGGCTCGCCCGCCCGCTTGTTGACGTTCGACAGGATGTAGGAAGCCTTGATCCAGCCCTTCGATTTCTGGAAATCCATCGACTTGCGGTAGAGGCCGGCAAGATGGTCGGCATAGTCCCCGAAGTGGCCGTCATCGATCGTGATTTCGCCAACCGTCCAATAGTCCCCGCCCTTGACCGGGAAGTCCTGGGCCGCTGCAGGGAAGGCGAACAGCATCGTGGCCGCGCCGAGCGCGGCGATCATCGTCTTACGCATGGAAATTGCCCCTACTTGCGCGAACGCGCTGACGCATTTCACGCGGGACGGCGTCGCCTGGCCGGCGGAGGCGCCGAAAGTACGGCGTCGTCCCGGGACCGCCGTACGCCTATTGCGGCCAGACGCCTAACTTAATCTGGATTAAGGTGGATCATGGCGACAATGCGCCAAATCAACGCGTTACCCACTGAGGCAAAGCTGGAGGGGCGCCGCGAACCGGCGCCCCTCCCGCCAGCCTAAAGGGCGGCGACCGTGGTCGGCTGCGACGCGTTGGTGCCGCCGTTGCGCATCAGGATTTCGCGGGCCGTTTCGGCACTGAGGTCGCCGTCGCTGACGTCCGCCGACACGAAGATCCCGCCGTCATTGATGCGGCCTTCGTAATAGCCGGCGTCTTCCTCGCTAACGCCATGATCCTTCAGGAAACCGGTCAGGCCGCCCGCAACCGCTCCGACGCCGGCGCCGATCACGGCCGCGCCGGGAATTGCGGAGCTGGCGATGGCGCCTGCGGCGGCGAGCGGACCCACACCAGGAATGGCAAGCGCAGCAACGCCGAGCAGGGCGCCGATCCCGGCACCTGCCAGGGCGCCTCCGGCAGTATCACCGGCCGCATTGTCCTCGACCACTTCGCCGCTACCGTCGCTGACCGTCGTGCGGTCGTCGTCGCGTCCGATCACCGACAGGCGGGCATTGTCCGCGCCGGCGCTGCGCAGTTCGGCCACGGCCGCTTCGGCTTCCGACCGCTCGTTGAAGACGGCCGAGATGATTTGCTTGGTCATGAAGTTACTCCTGAAGGGTACGAGCCCCGCCCGCCCCTATACAGCGAAGCACGATCGGCTGCGTTCCTGCCTGGTCCAAAAATAGGTTGGATTTTAAATATTTAGCCGCAGTCCGGAACAATTATCGATGGCGGCTGGGCGGCTTGAACTCGCGAAGGCCTTAGCCTTGGTCGTCCGCCGGGCCGTCGCGTTCGGTCTTCTGCCGCCCCAGGTTCGAAATCTTCTGCCCTCTCGCCTTCAGCGCGCCATAGAGCAGCCTGTCGGAAGTCTCGACGGCCGCTTCCGCGGTCATCCGGACATCGACCGCGTCGGGGCCCTTGATGCTCACCACGCCTTCCTTGACGTTGACGTTGCTAGGCTCGTCGTAGATTTCCTCGTCGGGCATGCGTCAATAGCGCGCCAGTCTGCCTATCGGTTCCCAGGCTTACAGGCGCACCGTCCCCGAAATCTGCTCGGTCATCCGGAACAGCCGGTCGCGCACGTCCGCGGCCACGCTTGCTGGAATCCGGTGTTCGATGGATTCCCTGGCCTCGAAATAGCCGGCGTCGACCCGCACCTATTCCATCGACCAGTCGGGAAAGCTGTGCGCCTCGACCTTGCGTTCGTCGCGCACCTCCAGGCCAGAATGGCGCGGATCGCGGCGAAGTCTGGCGACGAGGTCGTCGATCGCCGCCTCGGCGCCTTCGATGATCTGGAGGAAGTGGGTGCCGTTGAACACCAGCAGGCCGGTAATCCCGTCGATCGAGTTCAGCTCCCGCGCGGTCCGGTGAATGTCGTGCAAGTCGTCCGCGCTGAGGTCGAGCTTTGCCCGGCTGGTGTAAGTCAGTGATTTCAAATCCATTTATTCGCGATAGGCGCAATTGCACGAGGGGCAAGGCCGAAACGGTCACCCGTCCCGCAGAATCGTCTCCATCGGCCTGCCCTTGGCCAGCTCGTCGATCAGCTTGTCGAGATACCGGATTCCCTGCATGACGGGATCTTCAATCTCCTCGACACGGACACCGCAGATCGCGCCCGTCACGAGGGTGCGCGAGGGATTCATCCTGGCTTCGGCAATGAAGGTCTCGATATTCGTCCGCTTTTCCAGAATGCTCTCCAGCTGTTTCTGGGTATATCCGGTGAGCCAGCGGATGATCTCGTCCACCTCGGCTTTCGTGCGGCCCTTCTTCTCGGCCTTGGCGACATAGTGCGGATAGACACCCGCAAGGCTCATGGCGTAAACGCGCTTCAGCGCGGCGGCATCGGTCTTCATGAGGACGTATCCGTTGGTTCAGCCTGTCGTTGAATCCCGGATCATACGTCCCAGCCGCGCAAGGGTCCCGAGGCATCCACTTCTTGAAAGTGAACTCCGCCGTCTTCGTCCCGAGGCTGCTGTTGCTGAACGCGACCGTCAGGCGCCGGCAGCTAGTGGCCCAGCTCTTGTCCGTCTTCCACACGTAGGTGTGTCGCCCGAACAGGCGCGTGGGCAACGACCGGATGCGCGATCGGATGTGTTCAGTCTAGGCGCGGTGCTCTACGAACTAATCTCCGGCCGCCCGGCATTCGCTGGCGCGACTCCACCAGAAGTCTTTGCGGCGCTGCTGCGGTCGGAGCCCGATCTTGCCGAGACCGGTGTTCTGCGCAGCGTGATTGCCAAAGCGCTTGCCAAGGACCCCGGGCGCGCTACCAATCCATGGAGGAGTTCGCCGATGGTCTCCGG
>DATJES010000038.1:0-188650 GCA_035496355.1 Lacunisphaera sp.
GGTGCCGAGCTGCGCGCCGGTCGGCCCGTTGAGCCGGCGAAACAACCACCAGTCGCGCAGGCGATCGACGACCTCGCTGCCTTGGTTCGGCGGACCGAGCATCACAACCCGGCCGAGGTGCGGGAGGCGGTGCGTCGTGAGATACCGTCGGACGAGGATGCCACCCAGCGAATGGGTGACAAAGTGGATGCGCGTGGCACCGGCGGCATCGCAGGCGGCGACGGGGGGAGCGATGGCGCGTTCGGCCAACACCTCGATGGGCGCGGAGCGCGACGGGTAGTCGACGTTTTGGACAACGTAACCCGCAGCGCGCAGCGCCTCGGCCATCGGTGCCATCGAGCGGCAGGTGCGGCAGAGCCCGTGGAGCAGGATGACGTGCTCGATGGCGGGGGCCGGCGGGATGTTGGCAGCGAAGACGGCCATGTGGAGCCTGCTTGCAGGCAACCGGGCTGGAAGTCGATCGGGTGAAATCGCCGGCGAGCAGGCACCGGCAAATATGTTTAGGGGACGCCCTGGGCCGGGCGCACGGCAAGTTCGTCTGCCAGCATCCGCTCGAGCTCACGGTGATTCGTCTTGCCGGTGCCGAGCTTGGGGATGCTGGCGACGACGCGGAGTTCGCGCGGGGCGCACAGGTTGCTGAGACCTTTGGCCCGGACGGCGGCGCGGATGTCGGCAAGCTGGACGCGGTATTCGTTGGTAATCGCGATGAGCTTCTCGCCCTTGTCGGCGTCGGGTTGGGCGATGACCGCCACGGTGCAGCGAAGTCCGAACCGGGTAAACGCGCCGGCGAGGGCGTCCTCGACCGCCGTGAGGCTGACCATCTCGCCGCTGACCTTGGCGAAGCGCTTCATCCGGCCGCGGATGTGGAGGAAGCCGTCCCCATCGACGTGAACGATGTCGCCGGTGTCGTACCAGCCGCCGAGCGCCTGGAATTTCCCGTTGGCATCCGGGTTGAGGTAGCCCTGCATGACGTTCGGGCCGCGGACGAAGAGCCGGCCGCCTTCGGCGACGCCCTCGACCGGCTCGAGCTTGTGTTCCAGGCCCGGCACGAGACGGCCGGCGGAACCGATGCAGGGCTCCATGCGGGTGTTGAGGCTGATCATCGGGCTGCATTCGGTGGCGCCGTAGCCCTCGAGGATGCGCACGCCGAACCGGCGCGCCCAGGTGTCGAGCGTGGCCGACTGCACCTTCTCGGCGCCGGCGATGAGGTAGCGAACCGAGTTGAAATCGTAGGCGTGGGCCTTGCGGGCGTAGCCGTTGAGGAAGGTGTTCGTCCCGAGCAGGACGGTGCACGCGCGGTCGTAGACCAGCGCGGGCACAACCCGGTAGTGCAGCGGCGAGGGATAGAGGAAGGTATAGCAGCCGCGCACCAGCGGGAAGAGCGTGCCGCCGAGCAGGCCGAAGCTGTGGAAGAGCGGCAGCGCGTTGAAGAACCGGTCGTCATCGGTGACGTCGATCACCGCGATGGCCTGGCGGATGTTCGCCAGGAGGTTGCGGTGCGAAAGCGCCACGCCTTTCGGGATGCCCTCGGACCCGCTGGTGAACAGGACGACGGCGGTGTCCTCCGGCGCAAGCGGCAGGGCGCGCAGGCGTGCGCCGCAGGCCAGGGTGTTGCGCACCAGCGCGGCGATTTTGGTAAAGCGGCCGATCGCCGGGGCCACGTCCTCGAGGTGGATGAGCTCGAGGCCGGCGGCCGCCAGTGGCGCCGGGTCGAGCCGGGCCTTGGCGAGGAATTCGCGCGAGGTGATGATGTGCTTCAGGCCGGCGAGTTCGGCGCATTGCAGCATGACCGGAATGCCGGTGGAGAAATTCAACATGGCGGGCACCTTGCCCGCGGCCCAGAGGCTGAGCAGCGCCACCGGCTGCGCCTTGACATTCGGCAGGAGCACGCCGACGCGTTCGCCCGCGGCCGGACCGAGGCGTCGGCGCCAGGCGGAGGCCAGGACATCGGCGCCGGCCATCAGCCGGCGATAGGTCATCTCCTTGAAACTGATGTCCTCGAGCGCGGGCCGGCCGGGGATGTTGGCCGCGGTCTCGGCGATGGCCCCGGGCACATGGCCGGGACCGAACGCCATCTCGGTTTCGAACTGCTGCAGGGTCATCCGGTCCCGGATCCAGGTGGCGAGCTTCTGGCGGGCCTCGGTCGACGAGACATTTTCGATCACCGGTGCGGTCAACGCCGGGCTGAAATGCGCCGACACGCGGGGGAACCAGCGCCGCCAGCCCCGGTGCTTGACGAACCGGCCGCGATTCGCGCCGCGCAGGTAGCAGGTGATGACCTTGGCGCCGGTCTTGCGCACGAGAAAACCGGTGCCGTCGTAGATCTTCATGAGGCTGCCGGTGAGGGTGATCCGGCCCTCGGCGAAGAGGACCAGCCGGCCGCCTTGTTCAAGATAGTCCGACATCGTGCGTACGCCATGGGGCGAGGCGGTGTCCACGGGGAACGTCCGCCGGTTGAGCATCAGCCGGCGATGGAACCAGCTCGTCTGCGCCGTGGTGCTCGAAGTGACGAACTTCCAATCCACGTCCAGCACGGCGCCGAGGAAAAGCCAGTCGAGCCACGACACGTGGTTGGGCACGAGCAGCACGGGACCGGGCGTGTCGAGCGATTCCGTGCCGTACGCGCGGAACCGGAAGAACAGGCGCGCAATGAGCAGGAGAAAGGTCTTCATGCGGCGGAAACGGACGCGGCGGTCGCCCGCCGGGCGGCGAAACGCAGCCAGGCGACCAGGGCGGCGACCCCGAGCGCCAGGCCGAGGAAGACGGCGCTGGAGCTCAGCCCGGCCCGGACGGCGACGAACACGTAGGCACCGGCGGTCAGCATGCCGAGATTGTCGCCGAGGTTCTGCACGGCGATGGTCTTCCCCAGTTTGGTGGGATCGGACTCCGCCTGCAGGGCGGCATTGAGCGGAATGAGGAAGAGGCCAGCCACGACGCCGGTGGCGACGAGGAGCAGGACGACGGGCACGACCAGGTGCAGCGGGCCGAGCGTCACGACCGGCGTGCGCCAGAAGGCGAAGGAGTTTACGGTGAACAGCAGCGCCAGCAGGGCCGCGAGGGCAAAGCCGTAGGCCTGGGTGCGGCGCAGGTCGCCCACGGCATGCAGCTGGCCGGCGAGCACGCTTCCCAGCATGACGCCCACGCTGAGCCAAAGTCCGAGCAGCGCGATCTGGGTGTTATCCGGCAGGTGCAGGACCTCGAGGCCCCACGGCTGGAAGTTGATCTTCATCGCCGCGCCGCAGACCCAGAACAGGGCCGTGCCGACCAGGATCCGGCAGAGGCGCGGTGCGGTCAGCAGGTCGCGGAGGTGAACGGCGAAAGCCGCGATGCTTTCCGCCAGCCGGACCTCCGGTCGGTGCGGCGTCGGGCGCATCGCGAGGTTGAACAGCAGCGCCGCGCCGTAGATGCCGAGCAGGACGCCGAAGGAGACGAGCACGCGGTCCTTGAACACATCGGCGAGCACCGAGCCGGCGATGGCGCCGCCGAGGATCGCGACCAGCGTGAGCAGCTCAACCGTACCATTGGCCTTCACCAGCCGTTCGCGCGGCAGGATCTCGGGCAGGATCCCGTACTTGGCCGGGCCGTAGAAACACGCGCCCACGCCGACAACCAGATACCCGATGCCCTGCCACTTGGGGCCGAACCACACGCTCAGCGCACACAGCGCCGTGCCGGCAACTTTCAGGGCGTTGCCCCAGGTGAGCCAGGCGGTTTTCGCATAACGGTCATTGAGGTAGCCCGCCAGCGGCGCGAGCAACACGTAGGGCACGAACAGCAGGCTGGTATAGAGCGTGTTGTAGGTCCGCAGCTGCGTCGCGGTGATCGTGCCCGCCAGCTGCAGGTAGGTCAGCTGGCCGACGATGACGGCGAGGATGGCATTGTCACCTAGCGCGCCGAGGAACTGGCCGGCGAGCAGCAGCGGGTAGTTGCGACGATGGGGCGTGGACATAAGGGCGCGGCGGTTCAAACGAGGTCGAGCTTGCTCAAGAACCAGACTTTCCAGCGCGGCATCGGCGGGGCCGCGCGGAGGGCCGCCAGCACCTTGAGTTGCGCCGCGGGCACGTGAAACTCCGCGATGAGGCGATCGGTCATGTCGACCCGGTCGGCGGCGGGCACCCGGGCGAGGGCGGCTGCATCCCATTGCGACACGAGGCGGACGACGCCGGCGGCGCGCCGCAATTCCGGCAGGCGGTCGCCGAGTGAGGCCAGGACGTCGTCGACCGGCGCGGTGCTGAAAACCTGCATGTGGAGCTGATGTTGACGCGCGGCAAGCTGGCTGGCGAGCGAGCGATGGCGGGCCGTGTCGCCGCGCGCCTGGGCCTCGCGCGCGGCCTGGATCGTCGCCACGAGGCGGGCGTGATTGGCCTCGTCCCAGAAGGCGGCGAAAGCGACGGCGCGGGAATCGTAGGTGCCGACGCGCTCGGCGGCGCGGGCGGACCGGGTGACGACGACGACCAGGATCGCGACCAGGAGGGCGAGCGCGATCGTGCGGGGGAGTTGGGCGGGGAGGTTCATCGAGGCGGGGGGTTGGGGAGCGGCTCCGACCGGTCTGGTTCAGGACGAAACGCGGGGCTGGTCCGGTGGTTCCGAGGCGTTCGCCTCCGGCTCGGTGGCGACCAGGACGGTGAGCAGGAAGAGTACGACACTCGCGGAGATCATGGCGCCGATGATACCGGAGGATGCGCCCCGGCGGTTAATCGATAAAAATGCGCCGGCCCATTGAGCACGTTGATGGCCGTCTGCGCGGTCGGCGGAACGGCGGAACGGCGGGCCGCGGCCGCGCTCAGTGCGCAGCGAGGAACAGGGCTTTTTCGAGGGCCGCGAAGAAGTCCTGGTAGGGACCGGGCTCCTCGATCGCCACGGCGGCCGCGGTGGGCTTCGATTTGCTCTGCGCATTGGCCCGCACCATGAATTGGCCGCGGCCTTGCGCCTGCAGCGCCACGGTCATGCGCACCTCGTACCCGGCGAGTTTGGTGCCGGTGACGGTGCCGAGCAGGGCATCGGCCTTGTCGATGACGAAGCCGAGGTCCTGCATCGTGCTGATGACCACCCGGAGGAACTGCTCCCGGTCGGTGCCGGGAAGCAGGCGCGACTGATAGCTGCGCAACTCGACCTGGCTGCCGGTGTCAAAGACGGCCACGCCGGGAGCGGTGCCGCAGCCCGCCAACCCGGCCAGCAACGAGGCGATCGCCAGCGGAAAGAAGTGCGGGCGCTTCATGATTTCTCCTCCAGGAATACGCTGAGGGAAAGCCGCTTGAAGAACTCCGCATAAAACTGCGGATCATCGAGCGTCTCGAAGGACTTGGCCGTCGTGAGCTGCTCGTTCTGGAAGACGACCCGCTGCGCGGTCACCCGGACCAGGCACGCGGACGTGGACGCGCTGGTGTCGGGACGGGTGACAACGGAAAGCCGCACGATCTGCGGCTCCTTGACGCCGCGGATGGCGCCATAGGCGGCGAAGGGGGCCAGATAGGGAACGCAGGCGGTCCAGGCGAGTCGCGAAAGGACCTCAGTGGAATGCAGCGGGCGCCAGGACGTGAGTTTTCTCGATCCGGTAATCACCCCCAGCCGGCTTTCACTGCCCTCGACCGTGAAACCAAGATCCTGCAGCACCCCCAGGCTGGCGGACAGCAGGCGCGATTCGGAAACGCCGGCGTAACGCTGCGTCTGCAAGTCGCGATGCTCCGTGGTCGCGGGCGAAAGCTTCAGCGCCCCGGCGGGCACGCCCCCGCAGCCGGCGAGCAACACCGGGAGGGCGAGCCAGAGCGGCGACCGGCAATAAAGTGACGCGCGCAAGCGATCAGGCCGCGTTCAGAATTCCGACGCGTGGTAGGCGAAGTCGCGGACCTTCTTCTGCTCGTCGAAGCGAATGATCACCGTCAGCGTCCGCTGCGTGCGTGACACCGCGCCGGCGGATTGGGAGACCCCGCCGGTGCCGCCGCCGACCAGCGAGCCGCCGCTGCCGAACAGCAGCGGGGAAAAGGTGAAGCCGCTTGACGAATGGACCACTTCCGTGGCGATGCGATCATAAGTCCAGACCTCGCGACGCTCCTCGTCGGTCGTCACAATGTTCGGTGCGCCCAAGGCGGCGATCACCTCGGCGCCCGTCATCCCGAGATGGATTTCCTTTTGCACGGTGCCGACGGTGAGCCGGTCGGCGATGTCGCCGCGCGCCGCCTCGCGGTGCTGGGGTGCGGACATGCAGCCGCCGAGCGCGAGGGCGGCGGCGACCAAACTGAGCGTCGGGCAAGGGGAGCGGAGGAGTGGTTTCATGGGGAGGTGTGCCGTCGAGGCCGGGGTGGAGAACGCATTGCAGGATATCGCAACCGCGCCGGCCCCGTTAATCGATAATGCCAATGGGACCCATTGAGCGGAATGATGGCCGGATCCGCCGCGCCGGCGGACCCCGGAAGGGAATTGCGTCGACCGGACGGGCCGGCTGTGATCGGGCGCATGAACGTCCATCACCTGGAGCTGTTCTTCTACGTGGCGCGACACGGCGGCATCAGCCGCGCGGTGCGCAACATGCCGTACGGGATCCAGCAGCCGGCGGTGAGCAGCCAGATCCGCCTGCTCGAACAGGACCTCGGGGTGAAGCTGTTCGAGCGGAGTCCGTTCAAGCTGACCCCGGCGGGGACGGAATTGGACAACTTTGTCCGTCCATTCTTTGAGAACCTGGATGCCATGGCGCTGCGCCTCCGCACCCAAGGGGTCGAGCAACTGCGCATTGGCGCCTCGGAACTGGTGCTGCGCGATCACCTGCCGGCGGTCATCCAGCGGATGAAACAGAATCATCCGGACCTGCGATTTGCGCTGCGTTCGGGCTTCCAGCCGGAGCTGGAATCCTGGTTGCATGCCCGCGAGATCGACCTGGCGATCATCCCGCTGCGCGGCCGGGTGCCACCCGGCGTGCGGGGTTTGCGGCTCCTGCGCCTGCCCCTCGTCTTGCTCGTGCCGAAGCAGGCGAAGGTCAAGTCCGCCGCGGAGTTGCTGGCGCAGAAACGCCCGGTCGAGCACCTGATCTGCCTGCCGCCGACGGAAATCATCTGCCAGGTGTTCCAGGCGGGCTTGAAGAAGCGCAACGTGACCTGGCCGCTGGCGGTCGAGGCCAGTTCGATGGAACTCATCACCCAATACGTGGCCAATGGCGACGGCGTGGGCGTAAACATCGCGATTCCGTCCGTGGTGCGACACCGGCAGGTGCGTGCCCTGCCGCTGGAAGGCTTCGGCAGCGTTGAGCTGGCGGCGCTGTGGCACGGCGAACCATCGCCACTGCTCCACGCCGTCCTCCGGGAGATGCTGGACTATGTGACCCGGCAATGGCCGCAATGGGCCAGCGGCGACAAGCTACCCGGGTGAGGCCTGTTGGGCCGGGCGCCGAACCCCGCCGCTCTTCGAGCGGAGAAGCATGAGGCGGGGTCCGGAGACCCCGCCAGACAACGCAATTGCGGGCTCCCACCTTCGGACAAAGACGCGCCTCCGCACTTGCCACGGCGGCACGAAATGCAGAATGCCCGCATGTCCCCGCGCCTGTCCCTCGCCCTTGCTTTTGTTGCCGGCGTGATGAATCTCGGCGCCGTCGCCGCGGTGAAGCCCGAAAACATGCAGCTCTTTCTCCTCATCGGCCAGTCGAACATGGCCGGGCGCGGGCACGTCGGTCCCGACGACCAGGTGCCGCATCCGCGCGTATTCATGCTCACGAAAGAACTGGCCTGGGTGCCGGCGGTCGACCCGATCCATTTCGACAAGCCGGAGCGCATTGGCGCGGGACTGGCTAAGACCTTTGGGGCGGTCATCGCCGACGCCGACCCGGGCGCGGTAATCGGGTTGATCCCCGCCGCCTTCGGGGGCAGCGCGCTCGACGAATGGGCGCCGGGCCAGCCGCACTATGTCAACGCCATCGCCCGCGCGAAGGAGGCGATGAAGCACGGGCGGCTCGCCGGCATCCTGTGGCACCAGGGCGAATCCGACAGCGCGCCCGAGAAGGCCGCGACGTACGCGGCGCGGTTTGCGAAGATGATCGCCCAGCTCCGCGCCGACCTCGGGGCGGAGAACGTGCCGGTGATCGTCGGCGAGACCGGGCGGTTCCGGCCGGACGGCGCGGCGATCAATGCCGTGCTGGCCACGCTGCCGACCCGCGTGCCCAAGTGCGCGTTCGTGTCGGCCGAAGGCCTGGGCGACCTGGGCGACCACCTGCATTTCGACACGCCGGCCCTGCACGAATTCGGCCGCCGCTACGCGAAGGCCTGGCTGGGACTGAAGGACCGGTGAGGCGGGGCGAAGCGGCGAAGGGTGCCCGTTTCAGGTGGGCGGCGCGCCGGTCAAAACTTCGCGTTGCGCATCCACCGTCCGAGGAACAGCGTAAGGTGTCTTGAACGCGCGGCGGCTGGCCGCCGGCACCCTGATACTCCGACCCTGCCATGAAGATGCCCCCTTGCTTTCCCCTCTCCGGAATCATCTGCCTCCTGGTTGTTGCCACGCCCGCGGTGGGCACGGAACCTGCCGGCGGCGGCGCCCCGGCGGGACCCGGCCAGGTGCTCTTCATGGGCACCGACCTCATGTTGCAGTACGAGAAGAAGCTCTACCGGGTCGATGACGTCGAGGGCAGCGCTTTCCGGATCAAGGTCGACGGCAAGGACGTCTATGTGCCGACCCAGCGCCGTGCGATCAGCCTCCATGTGGACGCCGACCTCAAGCTGGCGGGCTTATCCGTGCAGCTGGACGAACTGGACGCCCGGGAAGGCTACACCTACGGCAACAATCCCCTGCGGAAGCTCGAGGAAGCCAACCGGAACCAGATGGTGACTCAAGATATGCAGGACACAGCCAAGGCCGGCATCGAGCACTCGGAAGCCAACTTGATTGCGATCAAGGAAATGACCTCGCACTACACCGATCGAGCCCGGGCGGAGGCCGAGGTCGCCACCGCCGAGGCGCAGGTCCGGGACAGCTATCATTTCTCGGACTATTCCACGATTTCCGCCGGATCCGACTCGAGCAGCATCGCGGTGGGCGCGCAGCGGATGGCTGAGGCGAAAGGCAAGTACGATGCGATGGAAGTCTCGTTCAAGGTTTCATCCCCGGTCGAGCTCAAGCAGCCTTACATGGTGATCCTCTACCGGTTTCACGACCCGGCGGCGAAGCCGGGCGAGAACGGCCTGGCGATCCATGCGCAGGCGCTCGACCCCATCGATGCCAAGCCGCGCTATGTCCATGTGCTGCGCGGCGGCCTGCCGGTGGGTTTCAAGTACGTGGACAGCGAGGTCCACATCTACAATCGCGGCCGGGAAGTGGCCACCAACCTGTCGGGCAAGCGGGTCGAGCTCACGCGCGCCGAAGCGCAGCAATACCTGGTGATGAACCACGTCGGCGCGCACAAGGGCGCCACGCTGCCGCCGGCCGCTGTGGCCGGCACGTTGTCGCTCACCCGGCGCGAGAGCCTGACGCCCGCCCAGCTGACCCGGACGGTCTACGTGAAGGTCGGCCAGGACGGCACCTTGCTCGGCGCTTTCCAGGACCGGGACTGCCAGTCGCCCGTCGAGGACGCGGGACTGAAGGACGCGCTCGGTGAGGTGTTCTTCGCGCCCGCGCTCGAGGCTGGCAAACCCGTCGAGGGCGTCGCGCGGATGCGGCTGGCGGAGATTTGACCACAGCCATGTCCCTCCAGCCGGCAGCGAACGGAGCCTGGGTTGCGGCCGCCGCTCGCGGGTTGCGGGCGAAGTGCTCACCTGTCGCCCGCCGGCTGCTGCTGCTGGCCGCGGTCCATCCTGGGCTGGCCGCCATGGCGGGTGGCGCCGATGGCGCGCCCGCGGTGCCCGGCCAGGTGCTCTTCATGGGCACCGACCTGATGTTGCAATACGAGAAGAAGCTCTACCGCGTGGAGGACGTCGAGGGCAGCGCGTTCCGCATCAAGATCGACGGGAAGGATGTCTATGTGCCGACGCAGCGGCGCACCATCGGTCTCCACGTTGACGCCGATCTCAAGCTGGCAGGTTTGTCCGTACAGCTGGATGAAATGAAGGCCGCCGAAGGCTACACCTATGGCAACAACCCCCTGCGGAAGCTGGAGGAGGCCAACCGAAACCAAATGGTGACCCAGGACCGGCAGGACTATGCCAACGCCGGCGTCGAGCATTCCGCTGCGAACCTGGTCGCCGTCCAGAAGAATGCCCAAATGGGAGGGTATGGCGACCCGAACGGGCCCCGGGCCCAGCAGGAGATCATGACCGCCCAGGCGCAGCTTCAGAACAGCCAGCACTATTCGGATTACTCGACCATCGCGGGGTCGTCGGATTCCAGCAACATCGGCTCGGGCGCCCTGCGGATGGCGGAGGCCAAGGGCAAATACGATGCGATGGAAGTCTCGTTCAAGGTCTCCTCCCCGGTCGAGCTGAAGCAGCCCTACATGGTGATCCTCTACCGGTTTCACGACCCGGCGGCGAAGCCGGGCGAGAACGGCCTGGCGATCCATGCGCAGGCGCTCGACCCCATCGATGCCAAGCCGCGCTATGTCCATGTGTTGCGCGGCGGCCTGCCGGTGGGTTTCAAGTACGTGGACAGCGAGGTCCACATCTACAATCGCGGCCGGGAAGTGGCCACCAACCTGTCGGGCAAGCGGGTCGAGCTCACGCGCGCCGAAGCGCAGCAGTACCTGGTGATGAACCACGTCGGCGCGCACAAGGGCGCCACGCTGCCGCCGGCTGCCGTGGCCGGCACATTGTCGCTCACCCGGCGCGAGAGCCTGACTCCCGCCCAGCTGACCCGAACGGTTTACGTGAAAGTCGGCCAGGACGGCACCTTGCTCGGTGCCTTCCAGGACCGGGACTGCCAGTCGCCCATTGAGGACGCAGGACTGAAGGCCGCGCTCGATGAGGTGTTCTTCGCGCCCGCGCTCGAGGCCGGCAAACCCGTCGAGGGCGTCGCGCGGATGCGGTTGGCAGAACTCTGAGACGGGTGGCCCGCTTGAACGCTCCAGCGTGGTTCGTAGCCGCGCTTGAGCCGCCGGCGAAAGCGTGGGCGGGAGAAGACACCACGCTGTCGCAATGCTCGAGCGCGGCTACGACTGATGTCGGCCAGCGCCTCTACCGCTTCTGCGGCGTGAAGACCTTGGGCTCGCCGTAGAGATCCGGGTTGGCGAGGTTGTCCCGGATCAGCTTTTGCGCGGCGGCGGCGTCCTTGGTGTCCTCGGGCACGATCTTGGTGCGGACACCTTTCACGCTCAGCTGCCGTCCATCCGCCGAGAGTTCCCAGGCATAGTACGCGTATTTGCCATGGAACTCGCCCGGCTGCAGGTCTTGCACGCTGACCAAGGCCGCGTCGCCAATGTCGGAGTGCGTGACCCGATAGAGGTCGCCGTCCATGGCGACCACGTACGCGTTCCCGTCGAGCTGCCGGACACTCATCTGCTCAAGTTTTTGATCATCCTTGTCGAAGGACACCCAGTTGCCGAGGAGGCGCGGATCGATCGCGCGGGTCGGTTTTTCCGTCAATGGGAAATCGTAATTGCAGCCGGCCAGCAGCAGGCCGCCGGCGAGGAGGAACCAGGACAGGGGAGCTTTCGTCTTCATGGCGAAAGGAGTTTACCCGAAAACCGCGCGATCGGGCAGGAGAATGCGGCGAGAGCCGATTAAGAACAGCCCAACCGGCTCCAACGCAGCGGACGCGGCGAATAGCCTTTCTTCCGCGAGGAATCGGGCGCAGGGTCGCGCCATGAAGACGCTTCGGCTGGTCCTGCTTGCCTTGCTCCTCGCGGGCGGGGCGCAAGCGGCGGATCGAACCTTCACGGGCTCGGCGTCGGCCCCCCGGAAGGGCGACGAGCCCTGGCATTATTTCCTGGTTCTGCACGACAACACGCATGCGTTTTTTCGCACGATCCGGACTGCCCGCAGCAGCATGATCGAGACCGGGACCTGGTCGATCAACGAGTCCGGACATATCGCGCTGCAGTTCCTTGATCGCTCCGGTCGGCCGCGCGGGGAGCCGCTGGTCTGGAAACTGGTGGATGGCGTGCTGACGCCCGTAAGCTGGGACAAGGCCGAGTGGGGCGACAACCGCCCGCCGACGTTGCGCCGCGGCTAGGGGGGCACGCTGCGGGCTCAGGGGTACGCGGCCGCGTTGAGCGGACCGGTCGCGGGCCGTTCCTTGGCCACCGGTTCAAGCCCAGCGCCAGCCGCAGCGGGCAATGACCGGCGGGAAACAAAAAGGCCGCGGCAGTAAGCCGCGGCCCGGAGTGAATCAGTCGTCGCCGATCAGATCCCGGCGCTGTTCTCGTCGGGAATGCGCATCGCGTAGAACGAGCGATAGACAAACACGAGGGCGATGACGAAGAAGACGCCGCCGATGGCATGCTTGGCGGCGACATTGGTCATCGTGACCGCGATCTCGACCGCGAGGAGGCCGAAGAGCGTGGTGAACTTGATGACGGGGTTCATCGCGACGGACGAGGTGTCCTTGAACGGATCGCCCACGGTGTCGCCCACGACGGTGGCGGCGTGGAGCTCGGTGCCCTTCTGGCGGAGTTCGACCTCGACGATCTTCTTGGCATTGTCCCAGGCGCCGCCGGCATTGGCCATGAAGATGGCCTGGAAGAGGCCGAAGAAGGCGATGCCGATCAGGTAGCCGATGAAGAAGTAGGCATTGAAGAACGGCAGGGCCAGGGCGAAGCAGAACACGACGATGAAGATGTTCCACATGCCCTTCTGCGCGTAGACGGTGCAGATGCGCACGACCTCCTTCGAGTCCTTCTCCGAGGCGGTCTTGGCGTCGAGCTTCATGTGCTCCTTGATGTACACCACCGCGCTGTAGGCGCCGGTGACGACCGCCTGGCAGGAGGCGCCGGTGAACCAGTAGATGACGGCGCCGCCCATGATCAGGCCGAGGATGATCTCGGGCTGCACGATCGAGAGCGCGGCGACGACCTCCTTGAACGGACCGGCGAGGCCGCCGGCGACCTGCGCCTCGTAGAGTTTCTGGAGCAGCATGATGATGCCGAACACCATGGTGGTGGCGCCGACGACCGCGGTGCCGATGAGGACGGGCTTGGCGGTGGCCTTGAAGGTGTTGCCGGCGCCGTCGCCCTTCTCGAGCTGGTACTTGGCATTCTCGAAGTCGGGCTTGAAGCCGAAGTCCTTTTCAATCTCGGCCGCGATGTTCGGTCGGCCTTCGATCTGCGAGAGCTCGTAGACGGACTGGGCGTTGTCGGTGACCGGGCCGTAGCTGTCGACCGCGATGGTCACCGGGCCCATGCCGAGAAAGCCGAAGGCGACGAGGCCGAAGGCGAAGATCGGGGCGGCGAAGGCGAACTTGGCCGGCATGAGGGCGAGAAGGGCCGGGTTCTGCGAAAAGTAATACGAGGCCGCCATGAGCAGCATGATGACCAGCCCCATCCAGAAGGCGGAGAAATTGCCCGCGACGAGGCCCGACAGGATGTTGAGCGAGGCGCCGCCGTGCTTGGAGCAATTGGTGACTTCCTTGACGTGGCGGCTGTTGGTGCTGACGAAGATCTTCGTGAACTCGGGAATGAGCGCGCCGGCCACCGTGCCGCAGCTGATGATGACGGACAGGACCCACCAGAGGGCCGGATCGACGCCGGGCTGGTGCGCGAGCAGGAAATAGGAGGCGACAAACGTGATGCCGATGGACACGGCCGACGTGATCCAGACGAGGTGGGTGAGCGGAGCCTCGAAATCAAAATCCTTCAGGCTCCCGTACTTCGCGCGGGAGATGACCTGGTTGAGGAAGTAGGAGGCGAGCGAGGTGACGATCATCAGCGCGCGCATCGTGAAGATCCAGATGATGAGCAGGGCGCAGAGCTCCTGGCTGGCGGCCAGGGCGAGGGCGAGGAAAGCCACGAGCGCGACGCCCGTCACGCCATAGGTCTCGAAGCCGTCGGCCGTCGGCCCGACGGAGTCGCCGGCGTTGTCACCGGTGCAGTCGGCGATGACGCCCGGGTTCTTGGGGTCGTCCTCCGGGAGCTTGAAGACGATCTTCATCAGGTCGGAGCCGATGTCGGCGATCTTGGTGAAGATGCCGCCGCAGATGCGGAGGACCGAGGCGCCGAGCGACTCGCCGATGGCGAAGCCGATGAAGCACGGCCCGACCAGCTCGCGCGGCAGGAACACCAGGATGCAGATCATGAAGAACAGCTCGACGCAGACGAGGAGCAGGCCGACGCTCATGCCGGAGCGGAGCGGGATGAAGAGGGTGTTGAGCGGGTTGCCCTTGAGGGCGGAGAAGGCGGTGCGGGAGTTGGCGACGGTGTTGATGCGGATGCCGAACCAGGCGACGCCGTAGGAGCCGAGGATGCCGAGGATCGAGGCGAGCAGGATGACGACGACGTGGAAGGCCGTGTTGTGCGACAGCACGCCGAAATAGTAGATCATGCACGCGCCGATGAGCACCCAGAGGATGGCGAGGAACTTGCCCTGCGTGAACAGGTAGGTCTTGCAGGTCTCCCAGATCATGTTCGAGACGTTGCCCATCGAGGAGTGAACCTGCAGGCCCTTGGTCTGCGTGTATTGGACGAGCCCGAATGCCGCACCGATGGCGCACATGGCGATGCCGAGATACATCAGCATCTCGCCGCTGACGCCGCCCAGGCCCTCAAAACGGACGTGCGTGAGGTCGGGGATGTTGATGTCGGCTTCGCCGGCGAAGGCGGGGGTTGCACTTGCGGCCAGCGCCACAACGAGCGCTCCCATCAGTTTCCAAGCGTTCGATATTTTCATGCTAGGGGTGTGTAATGAAGTGACAAACCTGCCAAGCGCCGGAAAGCGAGGCCAGTTCAAACTGGATGGCCGCCCGGGGAAGCATTGACGTTTAGGCTGGTTAATCATGCCTATCAAAGTCCCGCTCCGCGCCCTGTGGTTGCGGAAAATCTCGCGACGGACAGCGTCTTGAGTCCGCCCGACCGGCGGCCCCCCCGCGCGGATGGAACCGAACCGTAGCCGCATTGGAGCGCCGCGCCAACGTGGTTGCGCCCGGGCCCGCGGCTCAAGCGTGGCTACGCCCCTCTTTGAGACTGCCGTGGCATCCGCGGGGTGAGGGCACCCCGCCCCCAAGCGGCGTTCAGAACGTGTGGCTGGTGAAAGCCGAGGCGTAGGTGTTGCGCTGGGCCTCCGTGGTCAACTCCTCCCAGAGCGAGACTCGATAAGGATTGCCGCCGCCAAAGTCGCTGAGGGATTCGTCGTAGTGGAACGCCGCGTTGCCAGTCAGGGTGATGTTGTTGGCCACGACCGAGCCGGAAACGTCGCCATTGCCCGCGATGGTGACGTTGGCGGTCGGGGCATAGACGACGCCGGAGAAGGCGCCGTTGCCCTTGATCGAGATATTCTGGCTGGTCGTGCTGGTGCCCCACACCTGGAAATTCTTGGCCTGCCCCTGGGTCGCCTGGGTCGTGCCGCCGTTGGCCACGCCGTTGCCGGTGATGTCGACGGTGCCGGCGGTATAGATTTTCAGCGAGCTGCCCGGGGCGATGTAGATGCTGGAGTTGCCGGTCATGCTGATGCTCGAACTGACGATGAGTGTGACGTCACCCTGGATCGTAAGGACCTTGGTGTTGTTGCCGGAGCTCGAGATGGACGAGATCGTGTAGACATTGGTGGTGCCCGCGGTGCCGATCGTCGTGGGCAGGTCGTTGTTGCCAAGGGAGGCGAGGCTGCTGCCGCCGGTCGGGGTGCTGACCGGGTCGAAGCTGGCGGAGAAATCCGTGGAGACGCGATTCGGGTCGACCGTCACGCCCGCCGGGGTGTTGGCGCCCATGATGGAGCCGTTGTTGCCGACGCTCGGGGCCGCCCCGCCGGTGCCGACATAGCCCCAGACGTCGGCTTGATTCACGCTGACGCTGCCGACGCCGACCGAGATGCTGCCTACGCTGCCGTTGTCGTTCCGGTAGCTGGTATTGTACGGAACCGGGGAGGCCCGCGTCGTGCCGTCGGGATTCTTCTCGGAATTCCAGCTGTCGACGGAGGCGTTGTTGCCGTTGAACGTGATGGTGTTTTTCGCCACGAGGCCGTTGGAGAACTTGGACGTCTTGCGGATCTGGACCATGACCCATTTTTCGATCGTCTTGCTGGTGTAGCCGCCGAGTGTGACGGTGGCGCGGGCGACGAACTTCGGGGAGGACACACCGGTGTAGTTGTAGGCGATGACCTGGACGATGCCCGTGCCGCCGCCATCGAAAGTATAGGTACCGGTGGAGGGGAACTGGCGCCAGGCGTTGATCCCGTCGTTGTGCCAGTCGGACCAGGTATAAGTGGTGTCGTCGACCGCCTTGTTGATGGAATACATCGCCTCCTCGAGGCCGTTCTCGGCCAGATTCATCGCGCCGTTGTTGTAGAGGGCGCGATTGGAGATGGTGATGCTGGTGCGGGCGAGCTGCAGGTAGCTGGCGATCGAGATGCCGATGATCGAGCACAGCAGGAGGCAGACGATGAGCAGCGAACCCTTCTGGGAATGGAGGCGGGAGTGCATGGAAGGAATCAGGCGGTGACGACCTTGTTGCGGAGGATGAAGCGTGCGGAGAGCACGGTGTTGGTGGCGGCGACGACGGTGGTGTTCGTGCGCGACGCCTGCAGGGATATCTGGATCTGCTTCGTGCTCGCGCTGGAGGCGGTGCAGTCGGAGGCCGACGCGAGCGACAGCGAGGTGCCGTTCACGTTGTAGGCGGTGAAGGTGAAGGTGCCGCTGGTGATCCCGGTGATGAGCGTCCGGGTGCTGCCCGAGGCAGTGCGGGAAAACGTACCGGCCGAGCTGTCGTAGGCATAGGTCACGGCCACGCCGATGACCGTCAGCGTCACGGAGCTGCTGGAATTCCAAGTGACGGCGCTGGCCTGGCGCGAATCCTCGGCGAACAACTCGAGGGCGGTGCGGGCCTGCGCTTCCATGTCGCTGTAATTGCGGAGATTGGCGCCGCTGCGGCCCATGAAGAGGAAGGTGCTGAGCACGGCGGCCAACAGGAACGCAGCCAGCCCGGCGCTGATCATGACCTCGACGAGCGTGAATCCGCGCGCCGCGGCGGCCGGCCGGCGGTCAGGTGGACGGATGGGCGACGGTGTAGTAGTAATCATAAAGGCCGTTTTGGGAGTAGATGGCGGTGAAGCTGCGCTGGTGCCAGCGGAGGTCGTAGGACTGCCAGCGGACCGAGATGGTGATGTCCTTCATCGATCCCGGGTGGTCGGCATCGTCGGCCACGGTGCGCGTGACAGTGTATTTGCCCGAGACGACGGCGCTGGTGCTGAAATAGGTGGCGCCATCGAAGGTCTCGGTCGCGGGGAGTTCGACGATGCTGTCGACGGCGGTGGTGGACGTCTTGCTCCACGGCATCATGCGGAGCCGCTCCATCTCGCTCTGGATGATCTGCGAGGCGAGGGTGGTGCCGCGGGCGACATCGACCTGCTTGTACCCGGATTGGATCGCGATGATCGAGGTGGCGATGCCGAGCGCCATGACAAAGGAGGCCATCGTGACCTCCATGATCGTGAAGGCCCGCCGGTCGCGCAGGCAGCGGCGGGCGGAGAAACGGCCGGTGCCGGCGGAGGCCGCGCAGGTCGGGACGTGGGTGGTGCGCATGCCGGCATCCTACGCCGGCGGCGCCCGCCCGGGAACAGGCGTTGGCCTGCCGAAAGCGGCCCTAGCGATTAGAGCCGAATGGCGGAGTCGTATTCCGGTTCTCGGTGTAGAGCACGGCGGCCTGGGAGCGGCGGCTGATCTGCAGCTTCTCGAAGATGTTGCTCAGATAGTTCTTCACCGTCTTGTCGCTCAGTCCCATTTGCTCCGCGATTTCCTTGTTGGTCTTGCCCTCGGCGACGAAGGCGAGGACGCGGCGCTCCTGCGCGGACAGCAGCGCGAGCTTGTCGCCGTCGCTCTGCGGCGGGCCGTTGCGGACGAAGTTGAGCACGCGCGTGGTGACGGCGGGGTCGAGGATGAACTTGCCGGCGGCGACATCGACGATCGCCTGGTAGAGGCCGGGCGGATTGATCTCCTTCAGCAGGTAGCCATGGGCGCCGCTGCTCATCGCCTCGTAGACAAGGTTGTCGTCGATGACGGACGTGAGAATGAGCACCTGCGTGTCGGCCTGGCTGGCCAGGATCTGCCGGCAGGCCTCGAAGCCGGAGCCATCCGGGAGGCGGATGTCGAGGAGGACGACATCGGGCGCCAGGCGCGCGCATTCGGCCACCGCGGTGGCGACGGTGCTGGCCTCGCCGACGACCTGCAGCTGGGAGCCGGTGCCCGGGTTGGCGAGGAGGGTTTTCAATCCGGTCCGCACGAGCTCGCTGTCATCGACAAGCAGGATCGTGATCGGTTTGATGGCGGTGGCGGGCATGGGTCAGCTGGGTTGGAGGTTGAACTTTAAAGTGAGTCGCGTGCCCTGGGCGGGCTGGGATTCGAGTCGGAGGCTCGCGCCCATTTCGCGGGCCCGGGCGGACACATTGATGAGGCCGCTGCCGGCGGTGACGGCGTCCGGGTCAAAGCCCCGGCCATCGTCCTCGAGCGCCAATACAACGGAACCCGCCTCCTCATGCAACCGCAGTGTGATGCGGGTGGCATCGCCGTGGCGGACGGCGTTGCTGATGCTCTCGCGCACGATCTGCAGGGCGTGGAGCTGGTCGCGCGGCGACAGGCGGCTGGCGGCGGCCGGGTCGATCCGGAGTTCGAGGCGCACCGGATGCAGCGCCTCCATGGTGGTGGCGAGCGTCTGCAGCGCCGGTGCGAATCCGACGATGCCCTCCGGCTCGATGCCCGTGATGAAGCCGCGGACGTCGCGGATCGTCAGGTTCAGGCTGTCGCGCACCGCGCCAAGGCGCCGCACGGCCTCCTCCTGGTCGGTCTCGAGCGCGGCGCGCGCCGACTCGAGGCCGAGTCCGGCGGCGTAGATCGACTGGATGACGCCGTCATGCAGGTCGCGCGCGAGCCGGGTGCGAAGGGCGGCGGACCGCCGCAATTCGGCCTCGCTCTCGCGCAGCGCGGCCTCGGTGCGGTTGTGCTCCTCGACCTCGTGCTTCAGCTCGGCGCGCTGGCGGAACGCGGCCTCGGTCATGCGGGCCAGGCGCCCGAATTCATCCGCCTGCCGGAGCAGGCCGCCGAGCGGGGCGGGGGAGTTGCCCGCCATGCTGGCTTCGAGCTGCCGGAGCGGGTTGATGACCCAGCGCGAGACACCCAGGAAGGTCAGGGTGATCACGATGATGCCGAAGGCATAGAACACATACATGTCATTCCGGTTGTCTTCGAGCAACCGCACCAGCGGCTCCGGGTGATAGTAGGCATGGAGCAAGCCCACCGGCCGGCCATCGAGGCCGGCCAGCGGCTGGTCGAGATGGAGGCCGAGGTCCTCGGGCGGATGCTCCAGCCGCGTGCCCGGGGCGAAGAGCGCCAGGTCGCTGTCGAGGACGCGACCGATATTCTGCAGGAAGGCGGGGCTCCACAGCTGGCCCGCGAGAAACCAACCCTGCGGCGCGGTCTGGCGCGCCACATCCGATGAAGGTTGGATCGGTCCGGCGCGCACCTCGAGGACGCCGGCGGGCACCTCGACGAAAAAGCGGGCAAAACGATCGGCCCGCAGGCGGTCGAGCAGCGGGCCGGTCGACCACGGCAGCCCGCGCATGGGTTCGTCGAGCTGCCGGGCCGCGGCGTAGACCAGCGAGCCATCGGGTCGGAGCACCCAGGCGGCATTCACATTGAAGGTCTGGAGGCTCGCCTCGATGTTGATGGCGGCCCAGGAACGGTCGCCGGAGCGGACGAACGCCAGCATTTCGTCCCAATTCGAGTAGTCGGTGGCAAAATTGCGCAGCGACCGGCTGTTGAGCTCGGTGACCTGCTGCAGCAGCTGGGCGCGTTCGCGGCGCAGGTTGGCGAGCATCGCCTCGGCCTCGCGGAGATGCATCGACCGCAGGACCCCGGCCGTCACGCCGAAGCCGGCGAGCAGGGCGCCGAGCAGCAGCACGAGGCGGGCTTTGGTACTCATGTGGGGCCGGAGCCATTCCAACGGACGGCGCGCCCAAGGCAAAACAAAGGGCGCATCGGCGCGGGCCGCGGGGGTGACGCCGCCGGGGTTCATGGGAGTTGGGCGGCCAGGCTGGAGATCTCGCCGGCAGCGGTGATCTCGCGCCAGGTGCTGACGCCAAAGGGCATGTCGCTGCTGGCGTTGGCGAGCGACTCGTCATAGTGGAACGCCGCATTGCCGGTGACGTTGATCGTCCGGGCGACAAAGGCGCCCATGACGTCGCCGTTGCCGTTGACCTGCAGGTCGGCGTTGGGCGCATAGGCGACGGCCCGCAGGGTGCCCTTGCCCGCGACGTGCACGGTCTGGCCGGCATCGCTGGTGTTCGTGCCGTAGAAGGCGACCGTGCCGGGCCGCACGTTATTGTTCGCCAGGCCGTTTCCGCCGATGAGGATGTCCCCCTCCGCATAGACGACGAGGCTGGAATTGGCGGCGACGATGAGGGAGGCGTTGCCGGTCACTTCGAGGGCATGAGCGCCGCTGCCCGCGGTGAGGACGAGGGTGACATCACCATAGATCGTCAACGTGGCATTGCCGGAGAGCGACACGCTGTTGCAGCGCCATTTGGTGGCCTGGCCGGGGGTGCCGAGCGTGCTGCCGATCGACGCCAGCGGCGTGCCGTCCGTGGGCGCGGTGACGCTCGGGAAGTCGGCGCTGAAATCGGTCGCCACGCGGGTGGGATCGACCTGCACGCCCGCGGCGGTGTTGCGACCCGTGATCGAGCCTTGGGTGCCGACCCGCGGCGAACCGCCGCCGGTGTAGACGTAGCCCCAGATGTCGGCCTGATTGACCAGCACGGCGGTATTGTCGACGGACACGCTGGCCACGCTGCCGTGGTCGTTGCGCGTTGCGGTGCTGTAATCGACCGGCGCGGTCGCGGGGTCGTTGTCCGGGTCGGAGTTCCAGCTGTCGACCGAGGTGTTGGTGCCGGAGAACGTGACGGATTGTTTCGCCATCAGGCTCGCGGTGAAGCGCGAGCGCCGGCGAAGGTCGACCTCGATCATCTTGGTGACCGGCGGCTGGTTCAGCGCCTGGATGGTGGACTGGGCGACGATACGCGGGTTCGTGGCGCCGGTGAACGAATAGTTGTCGACCAGCACGCGGACGGAACCGCTGGTGTTGCTGCCGAAGTCGAAATGGTCGAAGACCTGTTTCGCGGCCGAGCCGCTCACGGTCCAGCCGGTCCACGCGTCCGCCTGGTGCGCATTGGCGCGATTGAGCGACCACAAGGCCTCCTCGGCGCCGGCCTCCGCGAGGTTGAACGCCGCGCTCTGCTGGAACCCGCGGTGCGCGAGCCGGGCCGAGCCCAGGCTGAGGTTCATGTAGCTCGTGATGGCCAGTGCGATCACCGCCATCAGGAGCAGGGCGACGATGAGCACGGTGCCGCGCGCGGACCGGCCAGGCCCGGCCGCCCGGGCGACGGCCCGGCCGGCGGCGCGCGCGGCGCCGGGGCGAAGCTGGGTGATGGGCGGCAGACGGTGCATCAGTTCGTGACCCGTTTGTTGCGCAGGACGTAGCGGGCGGTCACGGCCGACTGCGTGACGCCGACCGTGGCGATGCTGGAGCGCCGGGCGCGGAGGACCACCTGCAGCTGCTTGGTCTCGAGGTCATTCGTCGCGGTGTTGTCACTGACCCCGTCCTGTTCGATCTTGTAGCGCTTGAAGGTGAATTCCGGCGCGACATTGCGGACGATGATGCGCCGCGCCGCGGTGGAGGCGCTGTCGCCGGCCACGCGATAAAGGCAGCCGGCGGTATCGCCGGTGGGGCCGCTGTCATAGGCCCACGTGACCTGCGTGGAGGTGGCGCCGGCGGGAAGGGTGAACGTCACGCTCTGCGCGCTGTTCCAGTGGACGTCGACGGCGGCGCGCGCATCCTCGGCGAAGGTTTCGAGTCCGCGGCGCACTTCCGTCTCCATCTCGCTCAGGCCGCTGGTGCGGAAGCCGGACCGGCCGATGAACACGAACGCGCTCAGCACCCCCGCGAGCACGAACGTGCTGAGGGTGGAGGCGATGATCACCTCCACCAGCGTGAAGCCGCGCGCGGCCGCGGTCCTAGTGCGTGGTGTTGATGTAGTCATTGAGTCCATCCTTGCCGTAACGCGTGATGAGGCGGGCCGTGTGCTCCCGCCCGTCATAGCCCGACCAGGTGGTCGTCAGCGTGATTTCCTTCATGTCGGTCTTGATGGTCGTGATTTGGCGCACGCAGGTGAAGCGGGCGGCGGCGCTGCCGGCCGAGCTGTCCAGCGTGACCGTGGTTTCGCCCGAACTCTGCAGCGTCTCGAGCTGCGACCAGCTTTTGAGGCGGAGGCGCTCCATTTCCGACTGCATGAGCTGCGTCGCCAGGGCGAGGTTGCGGGCGGTGTCGACGGCCTGCTGTCCCCGCTGCATCGTCGTGATCGCGGTGACCAGGCCGAAGATGAGCACCACCGAGGCGATCATGACCTCGACCAGGGTGAACGCGGCGAGCCGTTCCTGCCGGGCGCGTCTCATGCCGGTTCCTTGCCGGACGGGGGCAGGCGCAGGCTGAGCCGCGTGCCCTGGCCGGGGGCGGACTGCAGCTGCAGGGCCGCCCGGATCTCGGCCGCGCGCTCGCCCAGGTTGATCAGGCCGCGGCCGGTGCCGGCGCGTTGCGCCGGGTCGAAGCCGCGGCCGTTGTCCGTGACCTCGAGCACGGCGCCCTCCGCCTCGTCGCGCAGCGTGACCGTGATGCGGGTCGCGGCCCCGTGGCGCATCGCGTTGCTGATGCCTTCGCGGACGATCTGGAGCAGTTGCACCTCGACCGCGGGCGTCAGGCGGGCGGCCGCGGCGTCGGCGATCCGCACGTCGATCTCGACGGGCGCAAGGGCGTGCATGGTGCGCGCCAGCGCGCGGACCGCGGCGCCGAAGGTCTGGTAGTCCTGGTTGGGAAACGGCTCGATGTCGTTGATGTAATTCCGGACCAGGCGAATGGTTTCATTGAGGCTGACGATGCAGTCGGAGATCCGGCCTTCGGCCCCGAACGGATTCTTGCTCATCTGGGTGCGGGCGGCCTCGAGCCCCAGGCCGGAGGCGTACAGCGCCTGGATGACACTGTCGTGCAGGTCGCGCGCCAGCCGGGCGCGCAGCGACATGGAATGGCGCACCTGTTCCTCGCTGGCCCGCAGGGCATCCTCGGCGTGCTTGCGCTCGCTGACCTCGTGCTCGAGCGCGCGGCGGGCGGCGAACGAGGATTCGACCAGGCGGGCGACGTGCTGGAACTCGTCCCGGCGCTCCAGCAGGGGCGCGATCGGCGCGGGATCTTGCCGAGCGAGGCTGTCGCCCACGGCGCGCAGCGGTTGGAGGACCCAGCTCCGGACGCTCAAGCCCAGGGCCAGCACGAGGAGGGCGCCGAAACCGATGAAGAGGCGGATGACATAGCCGTCCCATTCGATGCTGCTGGTCAGTTCGGCCGGGAGGTCCTGTTCCATGGCCAGAAGCCGCAGCGGCCGGCCCTTCCAGTCGTTGAGCGGGCGCGAGAAGCGCACGGTCCGTCCGGAAACGGCGGGCGGCGCGGCATCCACCGGCAGCAGCGTGACGCGACTGTCGCTGATCTGGCCCAGGTGCGCGACCTGCGCCTCGTCCCAGGCGCGACCGGCGAGGAGCCAGCCGCCCCGATCACCTCCGACGCGCGCGGCGACCACCTGCCACGGGCCGCGCGGGCTGTCGGCGAAGAAGGCGCGCGCTTCGGCGGAAGCCGCGAAATCCGCCACGGGAGGCAGGTCGGGAAGCGGCACCGCCGGGTTGCGTACCGCCACATGGGCCGGCCGGCCGTCGGCTTGCAGCAGCCACGCGGCGTCGAGCCCGTAGGCCGGCAGGCTCTCGTCCAGGTGAGCCTTGGCCCACGCCGGATCAGGCTTCTCCAGAAACGCGGCCGTCTCGCTCCAATCGGCAAAGTCAGAGGTGAACTGCCGCAGCGATACCCCGGTAAGATCGGCCCAATGGGCCAGCTGCATGCGGCTGTCGTCGCGCACGCCCTCGACCATCCGGGCGATATGATCCTGTTCGGCCCGGCGGAGCTGGTACAACGCCCCGGCAAAGGCGACGAGCAGCAGACCCAAAACCAGCAGGAGGCGTAGTCTGATGCTCATGAGGTGTTTTACAGTGGCGAGGGGGAAGAATGTTTCTAGCGAGCTTCCCCAATTGGTGCTGGTGCCGGGTCGCATAGGCCCGGGAACCGACCTCAAGAGCAAGTCTTGACGCAATTGTTTAGCGCCTAGGCGGAGCAATATCCACGAGTTTTACCCTCTAGGGCCATTGGTACCGGCCATTAGCCTCCACGATCGACGTCGTGCGAACGGCCGGCGGCGGTTCGGTCATGGCCGCGTTGGCCAAGACCAAGGCGATAACCACGCCAAGGTCAGCGGGAAATATCGCGCTGGGTGAGGACTTTGAACCCGCGTGAATTCAGCGCCGTGCTCGCGAGATCGTTATCCTCGACGCTGAGCACGAGGGCCGACTTTCCTTCGGGGCGCAGCAGGAACGAATACAGGTAATGGATGTTGATCTCGACGGTCAGCAGCGCGCTCAGCGCCCCCTTGAGCTGCGACTCCTTGGATAGCTCGACGACCACGACATCGCACTCGGTGAAGGAAAAATTGGAGGCGGCCATGAGTTCGCGCGCTCGCTCGGGGTCATCCACGATGAGGCGGTCGATGGCGCAGTCCGTCGTATCGAGCGTGGTCATCGCCATGATGTGCACGTTGTGCTTCGACAGCAGCGCGATCAGGTCCAGCAGCTGGCCGACGCGGTTGGCCAGGAACACCGAGAATTGCTTCACAGGATCGGCGGAAAGCGGGACGGCGGTATCGGACATGGCGGAGACGCAAGGTAGGCCGGGGGTCGCACGCGGTCAATGCCAGCTTGTGCGGGCTTGAGCCGGGCCCGGGGCCGGCTAGCGTCGGCGCCGTGTCCCCGCCCGATCCCCACCTGCAGGTAACCCAGCGCGCCCACGAGAGCGCGCGGCTCGTGCTGCGCGGGCTCGCGCTGAACATGGTGCTCGCCGCGGTGAAATTCGCCGGCGGCGTGTTCGGCCATACCTACGCCCTCATCGCCGACGCGGCGGAATCGATGCTGGACGTGCTGAGCTCGCTGCTGGTGTGGGCGGGATTCCGCGTGGCGGCCCATCCCCCGGACGCGGACCATCCCTACGGGCACGGCAAGGCCGAGCCGCTGTCGGGCCTGGTGGTGGCCGGCATGATCTTCCTGATGGCCGGCTGGGTGGCGACGCACGCCCTGCACGAGATCGTTTCCCCGCACCAGGCCCCGGCGTGGTGGACGCTGATCGTGCTGGCCGGCGTGATTGTCACGAAGACCTGGTTCTCGCGCCGGCTGGGCATAGCGGGCAAGCAGGCGGGCAGCACGGCGCTCGGCATCGAGGCGTTGCACCACTGGTCGGACGCGATGACCTCGGGCGCGGCCTTCATCGGCATCTCGATCGCCCTGTGGGCGGGCCCCGGCTGGGAAACGGCCGACGACTGGGCGGCGCTCTTCGCCTGCGTGATCATCGCGTTCAACGGCCTGGGCATGTTCACGCAGGCGCTCGGAGACGTGATGGACACGGCGGCGCCAAAGAACTTCGAGCAGGAGATCCGCTCGCTCGCGCTGGCGGTGCCCGGCGTGCAGGCGCTCGACAAGGTGCGCGCGCGGAAGAGCGGGCTGAGCCATCTCGTGGACATCCAGGTGCGGGTGGACAGCGATCTCACGGTGCGCGCGGGGCATGAGATCGCGCACGCGGTCAAGGATGCGCTGATCGGCTCGCCCCTCGCGATCAGCGACGTGACGGTGCACATCGAACCGATGAAATGAACGCCGCCGCCACCGGCCCGGGCGGACGGGGCGGTCGCGTGCCGGGCGGGCTACTTGAGTTTTTGCGCCACCTTCCAGCCGGCGTAGACGCCGACAATGCTGCCGACGCCGCTGATGAAGAAGTTGCCCAGGGACCACATGTCCATGCCCAGCGCGCCGGCGAGCACACTGCCAAGGATTCCGCCGAGCGTCGTACCGACGAAGATGCAAAGTTTCATCATGGCGGTTCCGGAAAATGGGAGATTTTACGTTCATGGCGAGGGTCAACTGATAACGACGGTGAGGCCGTTTAATTCACCATGAGGCCCCAGCCTTTCCCGTTTACTCCCCCGGCGCCTTGGCTTTCGCTGCCGCCATGAAGATCCACGCCAAACCCCTGAGCAAGAACCCGCACCTGATCCGGTGGGTCAACAAGATGGCGGCCTTGTGCCAGCCGGACCGGATCCATTGGGTGGACGGCTCCAAGGCCGAATACGACGCCTTGTGCGGGCTGATGGTGCGGAACGGCACGTTCATCAAGCTGAACCAGCGCAAGTGGCCCGGGTGCTACCTGGCCCGGTCGGATGCGAGCGACGTGGCGCGCGTCGAGGACCGCACGTTCATCTGCAGCCAGTCGAAGGAGGCCGCCGGCCCGACGAACAACTGGGTCGACCCCTACGAGATGAAGAAGACCCTGCGCGGCCTCTTCAGCGGCTGCATGCGCGGCCGCACGATGTACGTGCTGGCCTTCAGCATGGGCCCGATCGGCTCGCCCATGTCGCAGATCGGCGTGGAGCTGACCGACTCGCCGTACGTCGTCGTGAACATGCGCATCATGGCGCGGATCGGTCTCAAGGTCTTCCAGCTCATCGACCGGAACTTCAAGCGCGTCGTGCCCTGCGTGCACTCGGTCGGCGCGCCGCTGAAGAAGGGCCAGGCCGACGTGCCGTGGCCGTGTAACAAGGAGAAGTACATCGTCCACTTCCCCGAGACGCGCGAGATCTGGTCCTTTGGCTCGGGATACGGCGGCAACGCCCTGCTTGGGAAGAAGTGCTTCGCGCTGCGCATCGCCAGCGCGATGGCGCGCGACGAGGGCTGGATGGCCGAGCACATGCTCATTGTCGGCGTCGAAAACCCGCAGGGGCAGAAGGCCTACGTCGCGGCGGCCTTTCCCAGCGCCTGCGGCAAGACGAATTTCGCGATGCTGATTCCGCCGCCGGCGTTCGCCAAGAAGGGCTGGAAAGTGTGGACCGTCGGCGATGACATCGCGTGGATCAAGCCCGACGCCACGGGGCGGCTGCGCGCCATCAATCCCGAGGCGGGCTTCTTCGGCGTGGCGCCCGGCACCAGCCAGGTCACCAACCCGAACGCAATGCAGACGCTGGCCCGCAACGCCATCTTCACCAACGTGGCGCTGACCGACGACGGCGGCGTCTGGTGGGAAGGGATGACGGATGAGCCGCCGGCGCACGCGCTCGACTGGCAGGGCCGCGATTGGACGCCGGCGCTCGCCCGGGAGAAAGGAGCGAAGGCCGCGCATCCGAATTCGCGCTTCACCGCCCCGGCGGCGCAATGCCCGACGATCGACCCGGATTGGGAGAAGCCCGAGGGCGTGCCGATCAGCGCCATCGTGTTCGGCGGACGCCGGGCGAGCACGATGCCGCTCATCTACCAGGCCTTCAACTGGTCGAGCGGGGTCTATGTCGGCGCGACCATGGGTTCGGAGATGACGGCCGCCGCCGCCGGCACGCTCGGCAAGGTGCGCCGCGACCCGATGGCCATGCTGCCGTTCTGCGGCTACCACATGGGCGACTATTTCCGGCACTGGATCAACATGCAGCGCAACCTCAGCGAGACGCCGCGGATCTTCCACGTGAACTGGTTCCGCAAGGATCGCGACGGGAAATTCATCTGGCCCGGCTTCTCCGAGAACATGCGCGTGCTCAAATGGATCTTCGACCGGGTGCGCGCCGGCGGCCGGGCGAAGGAGACGCCCATCGGATGGATGCCCCGTTACAAGGACATCGAGTGGGAAGGGCTCGAGTTTTCCGAGGCGCAATTCGACGAGCTGCAGCGCTTCGACCGCGCGGCCTGGCGGACGGAAGTGCTCGGGCACGAGGAGCTCTTCATCGACCTGCATTCCCGGATGCCCAAGGAGCTGATGTTCGAACGCGAGCTCCTGATCTGCCGGATGTGACATTCACGGCGGCAGCGGTGGCGGCGCGTTCGCCCCGGCCGGCCGCCCGGAAGTTGATCGTCGAAGCCCGCCCCGGCGGAATGGCCGGAACCGGCGGCGCGCACGGGGTCTAAACTCCATGCGTCCCTGGTTCCTGGGCCTGGTTTTGCCGGTGCTGGCGGCCGGCCTGCGCGCCGGGGAAGAGCCGCGGGCCGCGACCGCCGCCGAGATCGCGTTGTTCAAGGATGCGATCAAGAACACCGAGCAGGACCCGAACCATTGGGCTTACACGGAGACCACGGTGAAGAGGATCGGCCTGCACGGCAAACCGAAGGGCGAGACGATCGTGCGCTTCGACCCCTCGAAACCATGGCCCGAGCAATACACGCCGCTGCAGATCGAGGGTCGGCCGCCGACGGAAATGCAGCGGCAGAAATATCGCGAACGCGGCGAACAGCGCGGCCGCGCCTTCGCGCGCCGGCAGGAGGAAGCGGCCGCCGCGGCCGATCCGACCGCGCCCGCGCGGCCCACGCGGCCGGCAAAAAAGGAGCGAAGCGTGACCGCCGACCTGGAGCATCCGCGTGTCGTCAGCGACGATGGCGAGACGATGGTTTTTGACGTTCCGCTGATCGAACACGGCACGGGTGTCCCGGTGGAAAAGATCGAGGTCCGCGCGGTCGTCGCCAAAGGGCCGCGGCAGGTTCGGCACGCGAGTCTGCGCGTGAAGGATTCCTTCCGGCTGAAGATGGTGGCCAAGGTCAAGGCCGGCGAGGCCAGCGTCGACTTCGCGGTGGTCGACCCGAATTTCGGCCCGGTCATGACGGCGGCCGTTGGCAGTTTCGGCGCATCGTTGATGTTCGTGCCTGTGCACGGCGTGTTCAGCACAACGCGGACGGATTGGCGGCGCGTGAAGTCGTACGACGAAAGGCTGCAGGTGAAGCTGGCGCCGCTGCAGCTGCTCGGGTTCTAAGAATTAGGCAAGGTTGGCGGGGCGGCGAATGGCTGGCCGCGGAACCACAAAAAACTTCCAGCCCACCGCCTAGTGGATCGCGGGCGCGCCCCGCGCCGGCCAGACCGCGACAACGTACAGGGCGATCATCACGAGCGCGCAGGCGACGCGGACGACGGTGCCGAAGAGAAAACCGAGGGCGGCGCCGGCGCCGGACTTCCACGCCGCCCGGTCCGAGCGCTTGGCGCCGAGCTTCTCGGCCGCCACCGCGCCCAGCAGCGTGCCGAGGATCAACGCCGGCAGGGAAAAGAACATCCCGGCCAGGGCGCCGCCGGAGGCCCCGGCCAGGCCCCACTTGCTGCCGCCGAAGAGCCGCGCACCGATCAGGGTGCACGCGAAGTCCGCGAGGAGCGACAGGAGCCACACGGCGGCGACCCAGCCGACCGCGGCCCACGACAGGGTGTCCGCCAGGAGCCATTTCTGGAGCAGGACCCCGATCATGATCAGCGTCGTCCCGGGCAAGAGGGGCACGGCGGAACCGATGAGGCCGGCGAGCAGCAACAAACCCACGAGAACCCAGTAGACGATGGTCACGTTCCCAAGGACATGCCCTGGCGGGTGGAGTTGCAAATCCAACCCGGCGGCCGACGGCGGGCCGGCCGCGCCCCTCTGAAACGCAGGCCAACTTCACTCTTGCCCGCTCTGGGGCGGCACCCATTTTCGGCGCGACGCTTTCCCGCAGTCCACCCCCACGCAGCCTCCAACCCCGAAACAAATGAGTGCGACGAATGCTACCCAAATCATCGACAATACGGCGAACCCCGCGCCTCTCGGCCTCCTGGCCTTCGGCATGACCACGGTCTTGTTGAACTGTCACAACGCCGGATTTTTCGCGCTGAACGCCATGATCCTCTCCATGGGAATCTTCTTCGGCGGCTTGGCGCAAGTGGTGGCGGGGATCGAGGAATGGAAGAAGAACAACACGTTTGGCGCCACCGCGTTCACGTCCTATGGATTCTTCTGGCTGACGTTTGTCGGCCTGGTGCTGCTGCCCAAATTGCCCGGCGGGGCCGCGGCGACGGACTCGACCGCCTTGGCCGCCTACCTCGCGATCTGGGGTGTGTTTACGCTCGGCCTGTTCTTTGGCACGCTGAGACTCAACCGGGCCCTGCAGTTCATCTTTGCCTCCCTGACGCTCCTGTTCTTCCTGCTCGCGATCCATGTGCAAACCGGCAGCGAGGCTCTGGGCAAATTCGCGGGTTACGAGGGCATCGTCTGCGGCGCGTCCGCCATGTATGCGGGTTTCGCCCTCGTGTTGAATGAGGTGTATGGCCGGGTGGTCCTACCGCTCGGGATCGTGGCCAAGCCGGCCCTGACGCAGGCTTGATTCGACGCCGCCTCGGTCCCGATGCCAATGTTCCGGTCCGGCCGGACCCGAGGCAGCGGCGGACGGTGAAGATCTTCCGCAGTCTCTACGTGCAGGTGCTCGCCGCGATCGCGGCGGGCGTGCTGCTGGGTTATTTCGATCCGGATCTGGGGACGATGATGCGCCCGCTGGGGGACGGGTTCATCAAGCTGATCAAGATGCTGATCGCGCCGGTCATCTTCGCGACCGTGGTTTCCGGCATCGCGGGTATGGGCGATCTGAAAAAGATTGGGCGGACCGGCCTCAAGGCGCTGCTGTACTTCGAGGTGGTCTCGACCTTCGCCCTCGTCATCGGCCTGCTGGTGGTGAATTGGATCCGCCCGGGCGCGGGGCTCAACGCCGACCCGGCCACGCTGAATACGAAGGACATCGCCGCCTACGCGGTCGCGGCGCAGCAGGGCTCGTTCGTCGAGTTCCTGCTGCACATCATCCCGAACACCTTCGTCGGTGCGTTCGCCGACGGCGAGATCCTGCAGGTGCTGCTCGTGTCCGTGCTCTTCGGTGTTGCCCTGGCTGGCCTGGGCGACCACGCGCGGCCAGTGACGAACTTGTTGAACGACGTCGCGCGCGTGCTGTTTCGCATTGTGACGCTGATCACGCGCGCCGCCCCGGTGGCGGCGTTCGGCGCGATGGCGTTCACCGTCGGCAAGTACGGCCTGGGCTCGCTCACCTCGCTCGGGAAGCTGATGCTGTGCGTCTACCTGACCTGCCTGCTGTTCGTGTTCGTCGTGCTCGGGCTGATTGCGCGGCTGCACGGCTTCAGCGTCGTGCGCCTGCTGGGGTGCATCAAGGAGGAGCTCCTGATCGTGCTCGGCACGTCGTCCTCGGAGAGCGTGCTGCCCCAGATGATGCAACGGATGGAGGGGCTCGGCTGTGCGCGACCGGTCGTGGGCATCGTCCTGCCGGCGGGCTACTCCTTCAATCTCGACGGCACCTCCATCTACCTGACGATGGCGGCCATCTTCGTCGCCCAGGCCACGAACACGCCGCTCACGCTCGGCCAGCAGCTCACGATGCTCGGCGTGCTCCTGCTCACCTCGAAGGGCGCGGCCGGGGTGACGGGCAGCGGTTTTGTCACGCTCGCGGCGACGCTCGGCGCGGTCAGCCACATCCCGATCGCCGGGCTGGCGTTGTTGATCGGCATCGACCGGTTCATGTCCGAGGCCCGCGCGCTGACCAACCTCTGCGGCAATGCCGTGGCCATGGTTGTCGTCGCGATGTGGGAGGGGGAGTTCGACCGGAGCAAAGCCGGCGCGATACTCCTCCGGCCGCCGCCGGGGCGCACGCCCGGGCCGGTGGCGAACAGTTGAGGGAATTTCACTCCACGCCATCATGAAAACCCACCGTCTCATCCGCGGGCTGTTCATCAGCCTGATCCTGCTGCCGCTCGTCGCGCGCAGCGAGCCGGAGCCGTTCTATGCCGGGCTCGGCACGCATACCCGTCACGTCACGACCGCCTCACCCGAGGCGCAGAAGTACTTCGACCAGGGCCTGCGCTTTTATTACGGCTTCAACCACGGCGCGGCGATCCGGTCCTTCGCGGAGGCCGCGCGGCTTGACCCGACATGCGCCATGGCCCACTGGGGCATCGCGCTGGCGAATGGGCCGCACATCAATTTCCCCGCCGTGCCGCCGCCCGCCGCCGAGGCGGCGTGGAAGGAGCTCGGCCTGGCGCAGCAGCACGCGGCCGGCGCGACGGCGGTCGAGCGCGACCTCATCGCCGCGCTGGCGACGCGCTACGCCAACCCGCAGCCGGACGACCGCAACGCGCTCGACCGTGCCTACGCGGACGCCATGCGCAGGGTCTGGCGGGCGCATCCGGACGATGCGGATGTCGGCGCACTGTTCGCCGAAGCGATGATGGACCTGCGGCCGTGGGACCAGTGGACGCCCTCGGGACAGCCCGAGCCCGGCACCGACGAGATCCTCGCCACGCTCGACGCGGTGCTGAAGCTCGATCTCCACCATCCATTCGCCAATCACCTTTACATACACGCCATCGAGGCTTCGCCCCATCCCGAGCGGGCCGTACCCGCGGCGGATCGCATGGTCAACCTGCAGCCGGGCCTGGCGCACAACGTCCACATGCCGTCGCACATCTACATCCGCGTCGGCCGCTGGCAGGATGCGATCGAAGCCAACGTGCGTGCGGTCGACGCCGACCGGCGCTACCGCGCGGTGGCCGGGCCGCCGCAGGGCTTCATCGTCGTCTACATCGCACACAACCGGCACATGCTGGCCTACGCCGCCATGATGACCGGCCAGCGGAAGCTGGCGCTCGAGCACATCGGCGCGATGGTGGCGGAGCTGCCGGAGGAGGCGCTGAAGGATTTCGGCCTGGAGGCGTTCGCCGCGATGCCGTACGAGGTGATGACGCGTTTCGGGCAATGGGACGAGATCCTCGCCGCGCCGGATCATCCCGACTGGATGCCGTTCACGCGCACCATGCGCCATGCCGCGCGCGCCATCGCGCTCGCCGCGAAGGGCGATCCGAAAGCGGCGCGGGCGGAGCAGGCGTTGTTCAAGGCCGAGGCGGAACGCGTCCCGGCCGACGAAATCGCCGGCAACAACACCAGCCGCCAGGTGCTGACGGTCATCACGCCGATGGTTGAGAGCGAGATTCTCTACCGCGAGGGCAAGGTCGACGCAGGCGTCGCGACCTTGCGCGCGGCCGTGCAAGCCGAGGACGCGCTGCGCTACGACGAGCCGCCCGGCTGGCTGCTGCCGGTACGGCATTCGCTCGGCGCCGTGCTAATGCAGGAGCGCCGGTACGCCGAAGCCGAGCAGGTGTATCGTGACGATCTTGCCCGGCTGCCGAACAACGGCTGGTCGCTCTTTGGCCTGGCGGAAGCGCTGCGCTACCAGCGCAAGCACGCCGAAGCCGAACCGATCGAGAGGCAATTCAAGGCCGTCTGGGCCAAGTCCGAGGTAGAACTCCACAGCTCCTGCCTCTGCCAGCCGGGAATTTGAGCATCAGTTCTTCGGCGGCCGGGCTCCGGTGCGGAGCGGCAGATCGCCCAGGTAATGGCCGATCCATGATTCGACCGGTACCCCGCGCGCGGGCTCGTAGTAGAATTGCCGGAAAACCTCGCTGCTGGCACTGGCGAGCGTGGACAGGTCGGGGGTGTTCCGGGCTGCGGCGATCCGACCGATAAGAGCGGGATCCGCCTTGGGATAGGCCTTCGGGTCCTGGAGATAGTCGCGCACGAAACGATCGACAAACTCGTAGTCAGCTTGCACGTAAAACAAACTGGCGAGCGCGGAGGCGTCTCCACTGGTGGCCGCTTCAGAAAGGAGTTCGCGAACCGCGGGGTCGTTGGTCACATAGAGTTCACGCCAGGCCTCCTGGATCACGTAAGGATCGGCCGGCTGGTCGCCGTTTTCCCCGCCGGATTTCTGCGCGGCGACCGCGGTGACAAAATTCAGGGCCGCTCGATCCCCGGCCAGGGCAAACATCGCCCAGGCGGCGGCGACGCGGGTCCGCATATCTGTGGTGCTCTCGTAGGTCTCCTTGGCAAACGCGTAGCCATCGACCGACCCCAAAAGACCGAGGTTGCGCAGGGTCCCGGCGATCGTTTCCTCCCGCGCAGCTGCCTCGACGTAGGGCAGGAACTGGGGGTTGCCTTGAATGGCCATGATGCCGGCGACCCAGCGATTGCCGAACGCCTTTTGCAGGCCCAGCAACAAGTCGGCTGGGATGGCTTGCAGGTTTCGATCGAGCACGTCGGCGGCGTGCAGCAGTTCGGGGGCCGCTTCGCCCTGGGCATCCGGGGCCGCCCGCAGGATCTGCAAAAGGGTTTCGCGCCCGGCGGCCGAACCCAACGAAAAAAGGAGGTCCGCGGCATTGATGCGCACCTTGAGATCGGGATCGGTGAGGGCGGATTGGAGGACGCGAATGGCATCATCGCGCTTAAATCGAGGATCCCTCAGTTCGCTCAGCGCCAGCCAGCGTTCGCGTCCGTCGACGGCCTTCCGGAGTTTCTCCACGACGCGGTTGATCGAAAATCGCTCCTGGTCACGAGCGATCGTCGCGGCTGCGAAGGCCGAGACTTCACCGCTATCCTGGCCACCGCCCAGCCCTCCGGCCAAAGGCGGTTTGTCACCGCGTGGCGGCGCCGACCCAGCTCGCGGCGCGGTGGATGAGCGCACCGCGGCCGGTATCGAGGGAGCCGAGGCGCGCCTCCAGACGAGGAGTGCGGCAACGACGATGACCCCGGCAGCGAGAATGACGGATAGGGCCTTCTTCATGGGTCAATGAGTGTCAACCGGCGGCGGCGGACCGGGCCACGTGGAGCTGCCACTGTTCAGGAAGGCGGCTAGCTGATCGTCAATGGACAAGTGCCCGCCGGGAGCCAGCGCGAACCGCCGGCGTTCGTCGCCATAGTCTCGGACGTATATTCGAATATCATTGAAGTGGGATGTGCCTGTGACGGTTCCGGCTTTCCAACTCGAGTCCACACTCAAGTTGATTCGGGAATCGGAGTCCCGCCCGTCCGGTCCGAGGGCGGTAATGATGTTGGCGAAGATATATGGGGCGTCCCGCTGAAACAGGGCATAATTGGGCACTCGGCCCTCGAGCCCGACCCGGCCGGCGACATAGTAGCTCACTGAGTCGTTGGCGGAATTGATGACCAACCTTCCGCTGGCTGGCGCCGTTTCAGAGGTGATAAAGCTTTGTTCGCTGTTGCCTTCCAAGTCCCACTCAACACCCCGGGCACTGACGCTGAATTGGCGAAGTTTCTGCGGCGCCTGCTGGAATTTCGTCGGACCGACATCCCACCCACCATCGAGCAATTTTATCGAATCGACATCGATCTTGCCACCAGTGCTCAGCCGGTAGCGCAGCTGGCCTTGGATATACATTCGATACGAGCGTTCGGACAACAAGTTGTCCAAATCTTCACCGGCTACAAGATTGTCCAAGGAAACCAAGTCCGGGAAATCGTTGAGGAGGCCTTGAACCATCCAGTATTTGTCCTCGATGTTCGCCGGTCGCAAGGGCGTGTGGGCTGGTGTTTTCAGGCCTGTGACGTCGCCGTAATTCGCAAATTGAAATCCAGTCCATATCTTCGCGTTAATATCCAGCGGAAGGCCAAGCAGCAGGAGTTTGCTGGCGGCAGAGATGAAGCTTTCTTTTGGCGCCAGGTAGCTGGAGACTAACGCCGATTTCAGGATGAGTTGTCTGGCCAAGCTCAGTTCGTAGTCATTGACTGGTTTGATCTGGCCGACGACCAAGTAATCCGCGGTGCGCCAACCGACGACTTGGGTAGATGTCAATGTGATGGCCGGGGCAGCTGGAGGAGTAATGACGCACCTGAGTTCGTAAGTCCCAGGCGGCCAGTCGAGCTTAGCGTCGAGCAGAGACCAGGAGGTCACATCCACACCTTCTGGGCCTTGGATTGTCTGATGGGTGAGTCCAGCGGTTTGGACGGCCGACCATTTGAACGAAGCCCCCGGCGGTGCATTCTCGACGCGCCAGGCGACAAGATCGCCGGTGTTTTGGCCGGCATAGACCGGTTCGGCCTCCGCGAGAGGCACGTTGCTGCTCCATCTGGAGAACGGGTCGTCGCGGTTCACGAAGGAAGTCGAGATTTTTGGTTCGGCCAAAGCGCCGGGAGAAATGATAAAGCCGCGCCACGCACCGTTGTGCCGACCCTCGCCGGCGATTTGGCCGGCTTCATTGACGGCGTAAAGATTCAGGCGATCCCAGCCGGAACCGTTCGTCACCAAGGGCAGCAGATCGGCGATTTCGAAATTACCGGTGGAATTCTTCAACCAGATTACCGCTCTGGTGTCTGCATTTCCCACGACCACGCCCGCATTATTCAAGGCGGAGGCATATACATTTTGAGCACCTGGAGGTATTGGCAACGCCTGTGTTCCTGAGCTCGCGTTCCAGATGAACGATCTTGTGCCGTTACTGGTGCTGTAAGTTCCGACAACGTCTCCGCGATCATTGATGCCCCAAGCATCGCCTTGGCCGATGTTGCCGGCCGGGAGAGGAATAAGAGTTGGTGTCGTGAACAACCAATAGACCGGACGGCGGCCATTCGGCCCAATGGAAGCGCCGGCGGAAGAGCCGAGATTGTTGATGGCCACGGGACGGGCTTCATAGTCGCCAGGCAGGAAACTGAACGAATTGAAGGTTCCAGCTTGCCAGCGATACCCGGCGGAGGCGACGCCCCCAAGCCCGACGACCACGCCGGAGTTGTTCATCGCGTAGGCTTCGCTGATATATTCGCCTGCCGGCGGTATGATCGGCTGCATGGTCGTACCCTGCGAAAAGAACGCGCCGGAATTGCTTACTGTCGGGAAGAAATCACCGGCCGCTTGACCGAAGTCATTGAGGGCGTACGTCACACTGAACTCCGCGGCAATTGACTGAATGTTAGCCGGCAGGCCTTGGGTCCAAATTACGGCGCGGCTGCCGGAGTATCCCGCCGCCTGGCCGGATTCATTTAAGGCATAGGCGCCACAGTAGGTGTCGTCGGCCAACGGTGGGAGTTCGGCGATCGTATAGGGTTGGGCGGAAGCCAACCCTTGAGATGCCAGAAGAAGGAGGCACGCGATGGCGGTGCTTATAGCCTCCGTAGAGGATCTTGAATGCATGGGCCGAGTCCGATCGATGGAAATATCCAACCACCCGGAGGTGTCTGGCGGCCCGCCGGCTGCGAAAGAAGGAGAACTCGTGGTATCAAGACAATCCGGCAAATGGCCCTAACAGCGGGGATATATCAGGATCGTCTTCGACGACCGCATCGAGCACCAGGCAATCGCAAGGACCAGCCCCGGCGCGTGCAAATCGCCAGCTTCCAGGCAGGGCCGGCGCGCCGGGCCGCGACAGCAAACGGCCTGCCGGCGAGCGGTGGCCCTACAGTTCAAGCGACAAAGCGCAGCGATCCTATCGAGCGGGAAACGGGAGATTTAGTCCTCCTCGGGAGGCGTGAAGCCGCGGCGGAGGACATTCTCGGCGATGAGGCGCGGGAAGAGGAAGTTTTCGAGGTACTCGCGGCCGCCGGCCTTGGTGCCGCCGCCGGACATCTTGAACCCACCGAACGGGTGCCGCTGGACGATCGCACCCGTGCAGCCGCGGTTGAGGTAGAGGTTTCCGACGAGGAATTCCTGCTGCGCACGCTCGAGTGCCCGCGGGCTGCGGGAGAAGAAGCCGCCGGTGAGCGCGTAGTCGCACTGGTTGGCCATCGCGAACGCCTCGTCGAGGTCCTTTGCCTTCAGCACCGACAGCACCGGCCCGAAGATTTCCTCGCGGACGATCTTGTGTGTGACCTTGCAGTCGGTGAACACGGTCGGCGGCACGTAGTAGCCGCCGCTGGCGACGGCCTCGGGCGAGAGCCGCGCCTGCCAGGCGAGCTTCGCCTCCTTCTTGCCGGCTTCGATGTAGCCGAGGATCGATTTCTGCGCGGCCTCGTCGATGACCGGGTTGACGATGGTGCCGGGCAGGGAAGGGTCGCCCACCGGCAGCGCCGAGCACGCGGCGACAAATCGGTCCATAAAGCGATCGTAGACGCCCTCGAGCACGATGAGTCGCGACAGCGCCGAGCATTTCTGGCCGGCGAAACCGAACGCGCTGTAGAGCGCGGCCGGAATCGCCTCGTCGAGGTCGGCGTCGTTGTCGATGATCATGGCGTTCTTGCCGCCCATCTCGCAGACGACCTTCTTGAGGTTGAGCTGGCCGGGTCGGGTCTTGCCCGCTTCCTCCCAGATGCCGCAGCCGACCTCGCGCGAGCCCGTGAAGGCGATGAAGTCCACCTGCGGATGCGCCACGAGATGCGCGCCGGCGTCGGCGCCGGAGCACGGGAGGTAGTGCAGCGCGCCGGGTGGTGTGCCGGCCGCCATCATGATGTCCATGAGGAACGCGCCGATGATCGAGGTCTGCCGCGCCGGTTTGATGATGACGCAGTTGCCGGCGACGAGCGGGGCGACGGTGAGGCCGGTGAGGATCGCGAGCGGGAAGTTCCAGGGCGCGACGGCGACGCCGACGCCGCGCGGCGTCCAGGTCTGGATGCAACGTTCGCCCGGCACATGCTGCGTCACGACTGGCTTCGCCATCCGGCGCATCTCGACGGCGTAGAAGCGCAGAAAGTCGATCGCCTCGGACACGTCGCCATCGGCCTCGACCCACGGCTTGGCGCCCTCGAGGATCAACAGCGAATTGAGCTCGAGCCGGCGCGATTCCATCAGGTCGGCGGCGCGCTCAAGGATTTTTGCGCGTTCATCGGCGGGCGTGGCGCGCCATTTCGGAAAGTAGGCGACGGACGCAGCGACGGCGTCGTCGGCATCCTGCACGGTGCCCTTGGCCCAATAGCCAACGACCTGGGCCGGTCGTGCCGGGTTGACCGACGGCAGGAATGGCCGGTCCGTGACCTTTTTGCCGTTGATGATGCAAGGCCATTTTTTGCCGAGCTGGGTCGCCTCGAACTGTTTCAAGGCGGTGCGCTGCTTGTCGCGGTTGGCGGCGAGGGAGAAATCGGTGTTGGCGGCGTTGATGAACTCGCCCTTTGCGCGCGGTTTGCGCGCCAGCGGTTCAGACGCCGCGGCGATGGCGTTGACCGGGTTGCCGAGGAGCTGCTCCTTTGTCGCCTCACCCATGTTCTTGATACGGAGGAAGCCCTCGTTGGACGTGTTCTCGAGGAGGCGGCGGACGAGGTAGGCCATGCCCGGCAGCAGCTGGCCGATGGCGCAATATTCGCGGACGCGATGGCCCATCTGCAGCAATGCAGCCTTCAACTCATCGGCCATGCCGAAGAGCGCCTGGAACTCGTAGGCGCGAGGGTCGATGCCGAGGCGCTCGGCCTGCACGATCGCGTGGGCGCAGGATCGGACGTTGTGCGACGCGAAATTCGGCGTCACGACGTCGATGTTCTCGAGCAGGAAGACGGTCAGCTTCTCGTAATTCGCGTCGGACTCGGGCTTGCGCTGCCACACCGGTGCGGGCCACTCGCGCTGCTGGGCGATGATGGTCTCGTAGTCCCAGTACGCGCCCTTCACGAGGCGGATGCTGAGGCGACGCTGGCGCTGGCGCGCCCAGGCGACGAGATCGCGCAGGTCGGCCTCGCAGTCGCGCAGGTAGGCCTGGAGCGCGATGCCGATGGCGGGCTTTTGCGCGAACTCCGGCTCCTCGAAGATCGACTTGAAGAGCGCGAGCGTCAGGTCCTTCAGCTTGTAGCTCTCCATGTCGAAGTTGATCAGCGCGCCGACCTCGGCGGCACGGCGCAGGATGGGGCGGAGGCGCTCCTTGAGGGCGGCGATGGAGTTTTCCGGATCGGCGGGGTGGACGTCAGGCGTGAGCGCCGAGATCTTGACCGAGAGGTTCAGCCGCGGGAGCGGTCCGGCTGGACCGACGTCGCTGAAGGCCGGCGCGGGCTCCTTGGCGAAGAACTTCGAGACCGAGTCGAGGATCTCGAGGTTGCGCTGGAGGAAGACATCCGCCTCGGCGTCGTTGACGACGGTCTCGCCGAGGAGGTCGATCGTGGTGGCGAGCCCGAGCTTGGCGTTCTTCTTGATCTGCTTGATCAGGTCCTCGCCGGTCTCGCCGGCCACGAACTGGCCGGCCATGTCGACGATCTGGGCTTTCACCGGCCCGGCGACGAGCGCGGGCGCGAAGGACGACGCGGCCAGGCCGGCCTTGAGCGCCGGGTTCAATTCGACGGCCTTGTCGCCGAGGTATTCCTGCAGGTGGCGGACGATCTCGGCGGAGCTGTCGAGCGAGGGCAGCACATCGACGAACCGGAAGAGCTGGGTCTTGAACGCCGGGTCCTTCATCGACCAGTCCATCAGGCGCGCGTAGGCACCTTTCTTGGAGAACAAGGCCGGCGGCGGCTGCTGGTCCATGAGGGCGAAGATTTTTTCGCCTTTCGCGCGGACGGCGGATTCGATTTTGGGGTCGGGAACGAGGAAGTTGCTCATGGGAATCGGCGCTGCGGCCGAATGGAGTTGTTTGGCTCCAAGGTGCCTCCCGGCAGAAAAGATGGCAAGGTCGGCGCGGTCACCCAAACGGAGCAAAACCCGTTCTTATTGCGGATGTAAGCATGGCGGCCGGCGAGTGGCGAAGGTCGCGCGGCCTGGGCGGGAATTCAGGGCCGCTCGATGCGGCTACAGCAGAGGTGGGAGCCTGCGGGCAGGCGAAGGGCTGGTGTCGATCCCGCAACATCGCCGGCCAGTAGGCTCCGACAATACGCGAGCCGCGACCAACGACGGACGCATTGGAAGCAACCCCAAACGGAGGAATTTTGCCCTCGACGAATTGCCAGTCCGCGCCGTCCGATATCCACCCGGGCGAGCGCCTTGAGCACTCGCTTATGGGCTTGGCGGATCGGGTTTTGCGTGGCAGGAGGATTATGCAACTCTGCCCCGGCACGCCGTGTTCTAAGCGTGAATGAAGATCCCACAGTGCACACAACCACTAACGAAGGCGTAACCAGCCCGCCGGACTTCACCACCTTCATGCGCAACTACCAGGACATGGTCTATTCCACCGCGGTGCGGCTCATCGGCAACGAGACGCAGGCGGAGGACATTGCCCAGGAGGTGTTCATCAAAGCCCACGAGCATTTCGACAACCTGCGCTCCAGCCCGACGGCGGGCGGCTGGCTGAAGACCGTGGCGACGAACCTTTCGATCAATCACATCCAGCGCTACAAGAAGCGCTGGACCTTCTTCTCCGACATCGTCCATCGCGACGACGAGGGCGAGGAGAAGGAAGTCGAGTTCGCGGCGCCGGACAATTTCTTCGCCGGCATGGACTCCGGCGAGCGCCGGGAGTGGATCGAGCGGGCGCTGGAGAAGCTGCCCGAACACCAGCGCGTCCCGCTCGTGCTGTTTCATTTCGAGGACATGCCCTACGAGGAGATCGCCAAGAAGACGCGGGTCTCGCTCAGCAAGGTGAAGACGGACATTCTCCGCGGCCGCGAGGCCCTCGCCAAGATTCTGCTCCGCAGCGGAGCAACCCACGAACGTTTCGCCACCTGAGGACAAGCCATGAACCCGGAAAAGATGTCCCCTGAGGAACTCGAGCAATTCATCCACCGCGAACTCCGCGCGCTGCCGGCGCGGAAGGCGCCGGTCGGATTCGAGGCGCGCTTCCAGGCCAGGCTCGCGGCGCGGCAGGCGCAGGCGGCGCTGTCACCCGAACAACTGGAACAGCTCGTCCACCGCGAACTGCGCGCTCTCCCGCCGCGCCGGGCCCCGCAAACACTCGAGGCCCGCGTCCTGGCGGCGATCGAACGGCAGGCGACGATCCCGTGGTACCACCGGTCGTGGTCGTACTGGCCGGCCCCGGTCCGCGCGGCCTTCGTCGGCGTCGGCACCCTGGTGGCCGCGCTCGCCGTGGTCGCTTTCTACCAGATGAGCCAGGGCGCCGCCGTCGCCTCGGTCGACCAGCGCATCGGCGCCGGCTTCGACTGGATCGGGCGGCTCGTCGCGGCGGGCAAGTGGACCGTCAATCTCGCGCAGCAGCAGATCGCGAACATCCCGCCGCTCTGGCTGTATGGCGGCCTCGCCTTCATCGGCGCCATGTACGCCACCTTCATCGGCCTCGGCACGGCCGCCTACCGTTACCTCTATCGCAACAACTAAGTGTTTCCCGTGAAAAGCGTCAGTCACCTCAAATATTTGCTCCTCCTCCTGCTGGGCCTCGGCTTGGTCGCCGGTCCCGCATTGCGGGCTGAGGACACCCCCGCGACTGCGGCGCCCGACAAACCGGCCGCTTCCGCGGAAGCGACGAAAACGCCCGAGGCCAAGCCGGCCGACGCGGCCGTCCCGGCCGAACAGGTTGCGGCTCCCGCTGAATCAAATCCGCCGCCCCCCGTGGCGCCGGCCGCCGAAGCGAAACCGGCGGAAGCCGCCGCCCCGGCGGCCGAATCAAACCCGCCGCCCGCGGTCGCGCCGGCGGCGGAATCCAGTGAGACCAAGCCGGCGGCCCCGGCGCGTCATCGCCGCCACGGCGGCCGCTCCGCCAACGAAAAGTTCACCTTCGGCGGCAACAGCACGCTGGCGGCTGGCGAGTCGGCCGATGCGGTCATCTCGATCCTCGGTTCGTCGACGTCGGCGGGCGAGGTGGGCGACGCCGTGGTCTCAGTCATGGGCAGCAGCCGGATGACCGGCGGGACTGTCGGCGACTCGGTGGTTTCCGTCCTCGGCGACTCCTATGTGAACGGTCACGTTCGCGGCCAGGTCGTCGCGGTGCTCGGCAACGTCGAGCTCGGGCCCGATGCCGTCGTTGACGGCGACATCGTGTGCGTTGGCGGCGAGTACAAACACGACCCGAACGCGGTGCACCACGGCAATGTGCAGAACGTCGCGATCGCCGGCCATCATTTCAATTTCGGCGCCCTGTCGGCCTGGTTCGAGAAATGCGTGCTCTATGCGCGGCCGCTCGCCTTCGATGCGCGCCTGTGGTGGGCGTGGACCATCGCCCTGGCCTTCCTCGGTTTCTACACCTTGGTCGCGCTGATGGCGCCGACGGGCGTGAACAAGTGCGTGGAAACGCTCGAGCAGCGGCCGGGATCCTCGCTGCTGTCGGCCCTCCTGACGCTGTTGCTCACGCCGGTCGCCTTCATCCTGCTCTCGCTCACGCTCGTCATTGCGATCGGGGTCGTGCTGATCCCGGCGTTGTCGCTCGGGCTGTTCTGTGCCGCGCTTTTCGGCAAGGTGGTCATGCTCGCTTGGCTCGGTCGCCGCATCACGAAGCTCGCGGGCGAAGGCGTCTGGTCGCACCCGGTGTTCGGCGTGTTGATCGGCGGCGTGATCGTCCTGTTGCTCTACACCGTTCCGATCGCCGGTTTCGTGGTCTACAAGCTGCTCGGCATCCTGGGGCTCGGGGTCGTGGTCTACACGCTGATTCGCGTGAGCCAGGCCAGTCGTCCGCCGAAGCCCGCGACGGTGCCCGGCGCGATGCCGATGGCCGCGGCTGCCCCGCTGGCCACGCCGGTGGTCCCCGCCGCCCCCGGCGCCCCCGAAGCGGTGCCGCCGGTGATGCCGGGAGAATCGGCTCCGGCCGTGGCGCCCCTGGCCGCGTTGCCGCCGGTCATCTCGGCCGTGACGCTGCCGCGCGCCGGGTTCTGGATCCGTGTCGGCGCCGCCTTCCTCGATTTCATCATGGTTTTCGTGGGTGGCGTGATACTCCTGAAGGGCATCCTGCATCTCGGCCTCGGCCCGGGTATCATCTTCCTCGCCTGGATCGTCTACCACCCGGTCATGTGGAAGCTAAAGGGCACGACGATCGGCGGCATCATCTGCAACCTGAAGGTCGTGCGGGTCGATGACCGGCCGATCGATTGGGGCGTGGCCATCGTGCGCGCCTTCACGGCCTTCATGTCCTTCATCGCCTGCGGCCTTGGCTTCATCTGGGTGGCCTTCGACGACGAGAAGCAATCCTGGCACGACAAGGTTGCCGGCACGACGATCGTACGGGTGCCGAAGGGCACGCCACTGCTTTGACGGCGTCACCGGGACCGGCTGCGGCCCGGTGACAGCCTTTTCGTTTGCGGTCGGGCGGGGCTCGGCCCTAGGGAATTGTCGCCTATGGCAAAGCCACTGGTCGGAATAATCATGGGCAGCTCCTCGGATTGGGAGACGATGCGGCATGCCGCCGCGACGTTGGAGCAGCTCGGCGTGCCGTACGAGAAACGCGTGGTCAGCGCGCACCGCACGCCGCGGCTGATGGTGAGCTACGCGGAGGCGGCGGAAAAGAGGGGCTTGCAGATGATCATTGCGGGGGCGGGCGGGGCGGCGCACCTGCCGGGAATGGTGGCCTCACTCACCACGCTGCCGGTGCTCGGCGTGCCCGTGGAGTCGCGGTCCTTGAAAGGCCTGGATTCGCTGCTGTCCATCGCGCAGATGCCCGGCGGGGTGCCGGTGGCGACGTTTGCCATCGGGCGGGCCGGGGCGGTGAACGCCGCGCTGTTCGCGGCGGCGGTGCTGGCCCAGGGCGGGGGGAAGACGCGCGCGGCATGGAAGAAATTCCGCGCGCGCCAGACCCGCAAGGTCCTGCAAGCAAAGCTTCCGTGAGCCAAGGCGATGTGATCCTCCCCGGCGGCACCATCGGCGTCCTCGGCGGCGGACAGCTGGGTCGGATGCTGGCGCAGGCTGCCGGCCGACTGGGTTACCGGGTGCATGTATTCGAGCCGAGCGGGCCGTGTCCCGCGGGCGAGATGGCCCGCAAGGAGATCAACGCGCCCTACGAGGACGTGGCGTCGCTGGCAGCGTTCGCGCGGGAATGCGACGTGGTAACGTATGAATTTGAAAACGTGCCGGCGGCACCGTTGCGTGAGATTGAAGGGCTGACCCGCCTGCACCCGCACTGGAAGGTGCTCGAGACCTGCCAGAATCGCTCGCGCGAGAAGAACTGGCTGCGGACCCGCGGATTTCCGCGGGCTCAATTCGCCGAGGTCCCGGCCGGCGGCGACGTGGCCGCGGGCATTCGCCAAGTCGGCCTGCCGTGCGTCGTAAAGACCGCCGACTTCGGCTACGACGGCAAGGGTCAGGTCAAGGTGCGCGAGGAACAGGAGATCCTGGCCGCGGCCCGGGCCTTTGCCAACCGGGCCTGCGTGATCGAGCAATGGATCGATTTCGCGGGCGAGATTTCGGCGGTGGTGGCCCGCGCCGCGTCCGGGGCCGTGCGAGTTTTTCCGGTCACGGAGAACATCCACACGAACCACATCCTGGATTTCTCCATCGTGCCGGCGCGGGTGCGACCGGCGGTGGCGGACGCGGCGGAAGACCTGGCGCGGGGTATCGCGGAGGCGATCGGACTGGTGGGCGTGATGGGCGTGGAGATGTTCGTGACCAGGGACGAAAAGGTGCTGGTGAATGAGCTGGCGCCGCGGACCCACAACAGCGGTCACTGGACGCTCGACGCATGCATGACATCGCAGTTTGAACAGCAGGTGCGCGCCATCTGCGGACTACCGCTCGGCGACGTGACTCTCACTTCGCCGGCGGTGATGGTGAACATCCTCGGCGATGCCTGGGGACTGCGGGCGGGCTCGAGCCGCGCGCCGGTGGAACCCGATTGGGCCGGGCTGCTCGGCCACGCCAGCACGAGGCTCCATCTCTATGGAAAGCGCGAACCGCGCCCTGGCCGGAAAATGGGCCATTTCACGGTCATGGCGGGCAGCGCTGACGAGGCGTTAAAACTGGCGCAGGCCGCCAAGGCGCGTTTGTCGCGATAGGGTCCGGCCCGGGCGGACTGCGGCTTCGGTCTCCGGTCATCAGTGCGCGGGCTGGATCACGCCGCGGCATTCGCCGAACCCGATCCGCCGAAAGCCGGGGCGCTCGGCATAGCCGCGCAGGATGATTTCGTCGCCATCTTCGAGGAAGCCGCGCGTTTCGCCGTTGGCCAGGCGGAGTGATTTGGTCCCGCGTTGCGTAAGCTCGAGGAGGCAGCCACATGATTCGGCGGTCGGACCGGAGATGGTCCCGCTGCCCAAAAGGTCTCCCGGAGAAAGATTGCAGCCATTGCTGGTGTGATGGGTCACCAGCTGCGCCAGGGTCCAATACACTTCCCGGAAGCGCCCGGTGGAAAGGAGCACGGGCGACGCGCCTGAAGCACGCGAGCGCTGGGTGGATACCCAGGCTTCCACGATGATATCCAGGCCGCCTGCCGCCTCATTGTCGGGACTCGACAAATAAGGCAGGGGGCGGGGCTCGCCGTTCGGACGCGGCGCGGCGGGCACGCGGAAAGGTGCCAGGGCTTCCATCGTCACCACCCAGGGAGAGATGGAGGTGGCGAAGCTCTTCGAGAGGAACGGGCCGAGCGGCTGGTATTCCCATGACTGGATGTCGCGAGCCGACCAGTCGTTGAGCAGGACGAGGCCGAAAAGGTGATGCTCCGCCTTGGCCAGGGAAATCGGCGTCGCGAGCGAACTGCCCGGGCCGATGAACGCACCCAGTTCGAGTTCATAATCCAGCTCGGTGCTGGGGCCGAAGGAGGGTATTGCCGCCGCGGCTGTTTTCGTTTGCCCGGACGGACGGCGCACCGCGGTTCCACTGACGACGATCGACGATGCCCGCCCATGGTAGCCTATTGGCACCCAGGCATAATTGGGCAGCAGCGGCCGTTCGGGCCGGAACATGGCCCCAACGCGAGCGGCATGGTGGCGTGAGGCATAGAAGTCCGTGTAGCCGCCAATTCGGGTTGGAACCATCATCTCTGCGGCGGCGGCAGGCAGGAGGCATTCGGCTACCGTGGCGCGAAGCGGCCCGGCGGGACAGGTTGCCTCGTCCAAGAGATCGCAAAGGGCGCGGCGCAGGGCCGAGATGGCTTCCGGTCCCAAAGCCATCAACGCCGAGAGGTCTTTTGCCTGGCACGCCGCCCTCACCTCAGCCGCCGCTTCGGAGGCGAGGGCAAACTTCGCCAGGTTCTTTGCCGTGATGGCCCGTACGTCGAGGATCGATGATCCGATTGCCACGCCAAGGGCCGGTGCGGCTCCGGTGCCCGTGCGGCGAAAAAGTCCCAGCGGCAGGTTCTGGAGCGGGAAGTCGGTCCCCGGCTCGTTGGCAGACTCTATCCAGCTGCGCCTGGTGGCATCGTGGGTCGGATTGAGTGTCATATTCGGGGTCATAAGCACCGGCGCCAACAGTCCCAGACGGCGCTGCGAGGATCACTGCGCGAGCTGGATTTAAACACGAGTATTTCTTTCGGATTCGATTGAAAGGCGCGGGACTTCCGTAAGTGAGAGTCATCGCATTCCCGGGCGATTTCCGGGGCGTTAGCTACATAACTTATTGGTCAATAGATAAAAACTAATGGGGGTCCTGAAGACTCTCGGCCGGAGATAATTATTGAATCCCGGCGTGGAAAATGCACCATCCGTCGCAAGAAAATAGCCGTTTGAGGCGTTTTTCTGCTAACACACACAACCTAAGAACTATGAACAATAGCTCCGTAAGTTATCTACGGAAGCCCTTGGCGTTGCTTTGCGCCGGGCTTTCGTTGTTCGCGGCCCAAGCCGCTTTTGCCCAGACGACCAGTCAGTCGTCGACTACTGACGAAACGATGAAGCTGGATAAGTTTGTGGTCACGGGCTCCTACATCCCGGCTGCTCTGGACGAGGCCAAGGCCCTTCCCGTCCAGGTGCTCGATGCCCAGGCGATCCAGCTTTCCGGCGTCAACACCAACGTCCTCGACGTCCTGAAAAAGACGGTGCCCCAGATTCAGGGCGCCAACAACATCGGCATTGAAAACGCCAACATCGCTGGCGGTGCGAACAACGGTGGTTCGCAGGTTTCGCTGCGCAACATCGACACGCTGGTGCTGATCAACGGCCGGCGCGTGGCGGCCTCGGCCGTCGCGGCGGGTGGTGAATCCGGCACAGGCGGCGAGTTCGTCGACCTGAACATGGTTCCGATCTCGGCCGTCGAGCGCATCGAAGTTCTGACCGACGGTGCGTCCGCCATCTACGGTACCGATGCGGTCTCGGGCGTGATCAACATCATCCTGAAGAAGGATTACACCGGCGCGGAGATGAGCTTCCACTACACGATGGCCCCGAATGACACGGGTGGCTATTGGCGCCAGCGGTCGGTTTCCGCCCAGGCTGGAGCCGGCGACGAGAAGACGCACCTCATGATGTCGTTCGAATGGTCGCAGAATGCCCCGCTCTGGGAGCGTGACGTCTCCTACGACAATCCCTCCTACGGCACCTCCTCCTATCCCGGTATCATCAGCAAGGGCAGCGCCTTCTACACGCTGAAGACCGGCCTGAACAAGCCCTCGAACACGACCCCGGATTCGGTCGCCAACCTCGTGGCGGCCGGCATTTATACCGGACCCTCGGCCGACGTTACGACCGGATTCAACTTGTCCGAAAAGCCCACGATTCTCTCCAACGTCGACAAGCGCATCGCGACGGTTTCGGGCACGCACAAGATTACCGACAGCCTCTCGATCAATGCCGACCTGATCTACGCCACGACCGAGACGGAATACCAACTCAACCCGCAACCCGTCACGGCTTCGAGCACGACGCTGATTGGCTACGGTGTTTCGCCGATTACTGATACCGGTTTCACGATCCGCAACCGCTTCATCGCCGGCCCGAACCGCATCTACAACAACAAGACAAACTTCTATCGCGGCACGGCTGAACTCGTGGGCAAGGTCAACGAGTACTTCAACTGGAACGCCTGGGTGAATTACAACTATTCGTACCAAGTCGCGCTGGGCAAGAACCAGATCCTCAACTCTGCCCTCTTGAGCGCCCTCCAGAACGGGTTGATCGACCTGTTTGCCCGCACGCAGGACCCGACGAATCTGGCGAAGGCGAATATCTTCGGCACGTCCGAGGCCATCTACAAGAGCGAGCTGGTCACGTACAATGCGCTGGCCAATGGCAAGGTCTGGGACCTTCCCGCCGGTGAAATCCGCTATGCGGCCGGTTTCGAATACCGCCGTGAGGCGCTCAACGCGACCGCTGACTACAACAGCGTGATCCCGCCCGGCGCGACGACCTCGCTCTGGAACAACGGCACCTCGCTCAGCCCGTTTGACAATGCGCGCAATGTGAAGAGCGAATTCGCCGAACTGAAGATTCCCGTCACCAGCCCGTCGCAGAACATCCCCGGGCTGCACCTGATGAGCCTCGACGGCGCGGTCCGCCACGAGTCTTACAGCGATGGCAATTCGACCACCGTGCCGAAGGTTTCGCTGCGTTACCTGCCGGTCAACGACGAGATCGCGCTCCGCGCCACCTACGCCAAGTCGTTCACGGCGCCGACGCTCTACGACCTCTACGGCCCGTCGTCCTCCGGCTTCACGACGCCGCTGGGTGGCTTGAATTCATACACGAGCTCGGGCTCGGCCACCGGCAACAAGTTCGCGAACCTGCAGGGCTTCCAGCTCAACGGCTTCAACCCGGCGCTCAAGCCGTCGAACGCCAAGAGCTATACCGCGGGCATCGTTTACTCGCCGAAGGCCGTCAAGGGCCTCGAAGTCTCGGTCGACTACTACAACATCAAGCAGACCGACCTGATCGGCTCGCCCGGTGGCACCACGACCATGGTGCAATCGGTTGAGGCGCTCGGACCTGCGTCGCCGTTCGCCCAGTATGTGACCCTCGGCGGGTTCGCCGGCCAGGGCGGCACGATGGTCACGGCCCCCGGCCAGGCCTCGACCAACATCACCAACCTCTACGTGATCCAAGGCTTGGTTAACATCGCCAGCCAGGAGCAGCACGGCTTCGACATCAACGTGAAGTACACACTGCCGGTGAAGGAATACGGCCACATCACGATCAATACGGAGTGGGCGCTCCTGCAGAAATTCCTGCTCAAGAACGGACCGACCGACTCCGGCACCGACTATGCCGGGTTCGACGATTACGGCACCCTGCCGAAGTATCGCTCCTACACGACGTTCGACTGGAACTACCAAGGTTACGGCGCCACGCTGGGTGTTACGCACCTCGCGGCGGTCGACAACCTCAGTGGTGACCACATCCCGTCGTACACAACCCTGGACATCCAGGGCCGCTACGACCTCGGCAAGCTGAACCCGATGCTCAAGGGCGCGAGCCTCGGCTTGGGCGTGAACAACTTCACGAACAAGAAGCCGAACCTCGACCGGACGAACTATTCCAGCCCGCCGTTTGACGGCAGTGCGTATAGCTTCTTCGGCCGGATCTACTTCATGGATCTGAAGGTGAAGTTCTGATTCCCCTCCGATCCGTATCTGTCTTCGCGCCCCTCGTTTTCGAGGGGCGCTTTTTTTGCGCCCACCTCGGGGCCGAGGCGAAAATCGCGTTGCCCGGTCCCATCGGCGGCGGCATTGAGATGGCCATGATACGACAGCTGCTGGTTGGTACGATGCTCTGCGCCACGGCGGTGTTCGGCGGAACGAAGGAAGGTGGATTCAGCGGGTCGATCAACCCTGCCGATTTTCAGGCAGCCGGGCTCAACCGCCTCACCCCGGCGGAGCGGCAGCGCCTCGACGAGCTCGTGGCGGCATACCGGAACACCGCAGAGGAAAAGGTCCGGCGCACCGCGGAAGCCGACGTCAAGGCTGCGCAGGCCGAGGCGAAGGCGGCCCAGGCGGCGACCAACGCCGCCAAGGCCGAGGTCCAGGCCGCGAAGGCGGAAGCGGGCGAAACGAAGAGAGAGAGCCGGGGTTTCTTCGCCAAGGCCAGGGTCGAAGTGGTCCCGGGAACGATGATCGAGTACGCCGTGATCAAATCCACGATCCTCGGCAAGTTCGAGGGCTGGGAGGGTCGCAAGGTGTTCCGCCTCGCGAACGGCCAACAATGGCAGGTGATGAATGCCGGCGAAAGCTATTACACGCGGCCCACCGAAAACATGGAGGTCGAGATCGCCCCGGCCCGGATGGGCGGGTTCTGGATGAATTTCCCCACGCTGCAAACGCGCGTGCGCGTCCGCCTGATCTCCGAGAAATAACCGCGCCGAGCGGCCTGCCGCCGCGCGAGCAGGCCGGGGGAGCGGCAGCGCATGTCCCGCGCGTCCGTGCTCCGGGGCAAATTGCGCGGCGGCTTCGCCGGCATCCCACCCATGAGTCCTTAGTCCAACGCGAAGACTTTCGCCCTCCGGCGGTTCTCAACCCCCGCATTCAGCTGAAGAAACTTTACGGCGTTGACTACCGCCTCGAGTTCCTGCGCGACCCGCGCGGCTTTACCACCGTGGCCTTGGACCGGCCATGACGCATGATGGCTCCGCCGAAAACATTGGCGACGGGGCTCCCCCGCTGCCGGACACGTTCTCGAGCGACTCGGCTGGCGCGGGCGAATACGGCCCGATCGGCCGCACATTCGTCACCTCCGCAGAGTACAAATTCTGAGCCCAGCTTCGAACCTGTTTGATGCAGGTTTCCGGGCCGGCCCTTTGCTGGCGTGGCGCCGGTCGGGGCCGCCGTCACCGGGTTAAAATGGTGGTTGCGACCGGTGGCGAAGTGATCCCACATGCGCTGCGGTCCTGTCGTGAACTTGAGCCTGAGCAGTCTGAGTTCGTTTTTTGGATGTTCGACTCCCCGCGGACGGCGGACCCTGCAGGTCCAGCTGCTCCTGCTTCTTGGTCTGAGCACGCTCCTCTACATCGGTTTTCCCGGCACCCGCAAGTGGCAGCAATTTGCCGAGGAAGAACACCTGCGGACGATCATTCGCGGATGGGACGGGCTCGCCTGGTATGTCTGGGTGGGCACCGCGCCGTTCATGCTGGTCCTGATCCATCGGTATCCGCTCACCGGCGGACGCATCCGGCAAAACCTTGGCGGCATCCTGCTGGGCAGCCTCACGCTCTACCTGGTCGCGGCCAACGTGCGCTTTCTCTGCCGGGTGCTGTCGGAGTTCTGGGGAGGGGCCAATCCCTCCGACCTCATCGCCCTCGATGCCTACCTCTACAACACATTCGGCCTGCTTCCGCTGGACGTGCTCACGTATTGTGGCTTCTTCGCCGTGTCGTTCTCCGTCGATTACTACTTTCAGTACCGCCAAGATGCGGAGGAAGCGATGCGGCTGCAGCTCCGCGCCGCGAAGTTGCAGACGGACCTGACCAGGTCCGAGCTCGCCGCCCTGCGCGGGCAATTGCACCCGCACTTCCTGTTCAACAGCTTCAACGCGCTCGCCACGCTCGTACGCCAGAAAAAAAACAGCGAGGCGGTGGAGATCATCGCCCAGCTCAGTGCGCTGCTCCGACTCGCGATCGAGCGGACCGGGCTGACCGAGATTCCGCTGCATCAAGAGATGGATTTCATCGAGCGTTACCTGGCCATTGAGCGCGTGCGCTACGCGGAAAAGCTGCGCATCGAGCTCGCCGTGGACCCGGCCACCTTGGACGCGCTCGTGCCCAACATCGTCCTGCAGCCGCTGGTGGAGAATGCCATCAAGCACGGTATTTCCAGACGGACCACCCCCGGGACCGTCCGCCTGGCGTCGTCGGCGGCGGGCGGACGACTGCGGATCATGATCAGCAACGACCGGGCCGATGAGCCCGCCGCCGGCGCGGTGGATCGCAGCGCGAGCACGGGCATCGGGCTGGCCAATACACGAGCGCAGCTGGAAAAGCTGTACGGCGTTGATTACCGGCTCGAGTTCTTGCCCGACCCGGGCGGCATAACTACCGTTGCGCTGGATTTGCCTTTGCGTATGGTGGCTCCGATGCAGACGCCGTGAATCAGCCCATCCGCACACTGGTTGTCGACGATGAGCCGCTGGCTCGCGAGGGTATCCTCACGTTGCTGGCCCAGGACCCCGAGATCGAGGTGATCGGCAGCTGTGCGGATGGACAGACCGCGCTGACTGCGATTCGCAACCAACGCCCGGATCTGGTGTTTCTCGACGTGCAGATGCCCAAGCGCACGGGGTTCGAAGTAATCGGCGAGCTCAAGCCCGCCGAGCGCCCGGCCGTGGTCTTTGTCACCGCGTACGACCAATATGCGATTCAGGCATTCGAAAACTGCGCGGTCGACTACCTCTTGAAGCCTTTTCGCGATTCCCGTTTCGCCGGCGCGCTCGCCCGGGCCAAGGCCGAAATCCGCCGCCAGCGGGTGGTTGGCATGGGTGAGACGATGGAACACCTCCTCGCGTGCGTGCAGGCGATGGTGCGGACAGGCGCGAGCCCGGCGGAAGCCCCGGCGAGCGTCGCGCCGACCGCGCCCTCCGACCGGGTGGTCATCAAGGCTGGCAGCGACCTGCACTTCATCAAGACAGCCGAAATCGTCTGGGTCGAAGCCCAGGCCGACTTCGTCCGGGTCCACACCACCGGTACCGCGCAGTTGGTGCGGGAGACCCTGCAAAGCTTTGAGCGGCGGGTTGACCCGGCCAAGTTTCTCCGGATCCACCGATCCTCCCTGGTGAATCTCGACCATGTGAAGAAGGTCACCCCCGCTCTTTACGGCGATTACATCGTCCTCATGAGCGACGACACCAAGCTGCGCCTGAGTCGAAAAAACCGGGGCCGGCTCAAGCAGATCATCGCGCGGCTTTCTGCGTCCGGGGAATTAGACTGAGCGGATTGGTGGTCCGACTCGTCGCGATGGCGCCTCGGCCGCGATGGCCGTCAAAAACGCGGAAAATAGCCGTGCCGTTCGTCGTAGTTTTGGCGCCATCCATTCGGAGAAGGCTGCACTTCATCGATATGCTGTTGCTGCGGATTATGACACAAGTAGGCAGGCCGCAAATACGGCAACGTATTTAACACAACACACCTAAGAACTATGAACAATAGCTCCGTAAGTAATCTGCGGAGGCCTTTGGCGCTGCTTGGCGTCGGGCTCTCCCTGATCGCGGCTCAGGCCGCTTTTGCCCAGCAGAAGACCGACCCCAGCGAAGAGCAGCCGGTGAAGCTGGAAAAGTTTGTCGTCACAGGCTCCAACATTCCCATGACCGAAACCGCGGTCGAGGCGGGCATGTTCCCCGTTGCGGTCATCGACCGCACCGCGATCGACCAGACCGGCTACACGACGGCGGCGGACCTGCTGCAAAAGATCACGGTCTCGAACGGCGGATCGGTGCCGCTTTCGAACAACGCCACCGGTTTCACCCCGTCCGCCGCATCGACGTCGGTCCACGGACTCGGGCCGGAAGCAACGCTCGTCCTGATCAACGGACACCGGGTGACGACCTATCCGATCGGCACGGGCGGCACCACCGCCTTCGTCGACTTGAACACCATTCCATTGTCCATGGTGGAACGGGTCGAAGTCCTGAAGGACGGCGCCTCCGCCAATTACGGCGCTGATGCCGTCGCGGGCGTCGTGAACATCATCCTGCGCTCAAACTACGAGGGCACCGAGGTCAACGTCGGTTACGGCAACACGACCACCCGGGACTCGTCGGAATTCACGAGCAGCATCACGACCGGCGTAAGCAACGACAAGGGGCACATGACGGTCGGCTTCAACTTCTCCAGCCGCGATGGCATTGCCAACCGCGACCGTTCTTATTCGGCCGTTCCGCCCTTCCTGAGTTCGAACGCCTCCCCGATCAACGCCCAGATCAGCCAGCTGGCCTACGACGAGGCGCTCGGGCTTGCGCCCGGCACGCCCGCGCCGGGTTCGGCCGCCAGCAAGATTGTCTTCTTCGGCACGCCCGGTCTCTTCAAGTCGGGGACCAACAAGACCGATCCCAACGGCAACCTCGATACCACCGCGACCAACGACGGTCACGTGGCGCCCGGCCAGTGGATTTATTCCAGCGGCCGCAGTTCGGCGACCAACTACAACCAATGGTCGGACTCCTATCCGCCGTCGGTCCGCTATGGCGTGCTGGTGAACGGTGACCGGAAGATTTTCGGCACCGACAACATCAAGTTCTACTACGATGGTTCCTTCCAGCGGAACTACGAGGAAAACACCCTCGCGCCGTCCGCCACCGGCAGCTTCCTGACCCCGGGTCAGACCACCTTGATCATCCCGGCCCGCACGGCCAACCCGATCCTGACCATCAGCAAGAGCGGCGTCATCCAGCAGGTTGCCGCAGGCACGCCGCTACCCGCCGGATGGGCCCCGAGCGTGGGCACGGTCGTGGATGTCAACGGTCTGGTACAGCGCGAGGCTCCGGCCGGCGCCTACAATCCGAACAACCCGTTCAACCAGGACATCACCGACGGCACCCGTTTCCGCCTCGCCGACTTCGGCAATCGCGTCTTCCGCGACACCAACGATGCGTTCATGGCGTCGGTGGGAATCAAGGCCGACAACTTCCTCGGAAACTGGAGCGCCGACATGGGTTTCCGCTACAGCCAGGTGGCCCTGCACACGGACGACAGCCTCGTTTCGACTTCCCGGTTCAACAAGGTGTTGAACCAGAATGATCCGATCTTCAATCCTTCGAGCGCCAGCTACATTGGCACCGGCACCGCCTACAATCCATTCGGCTATTTTGGCGTGCCCATCGCCGCCAACAGCGGCGTCGTTACCTATGCGACCTCGCGCGTCAAGGACTTCGATGTCTCCTCGCTCGGCAACGTCTGGCTCGGCGTGAGCAATCCCAGCATCTATACGCTGCCGGCTGGCGACATGGGTGTCGCCGCGGGCGTCGACTATCGCGACGAACAGCTGACGCAATCGCCCGACTCGCTGAACCAGCTCGGCGACACCATCGGTAGTTCGCCCGCCACGCCGACCAACGCCCGCCGCAAGATCGTAGCGTACTACGCCGAGGCGAATCTCCCGCTGGTCGCCCCGAAACAGAACATTCCGGGCTTCCACGAGCTGAGCATGAATCTGGCCGCCCGTTACGAAGACTTCGTGACGAGCAAGATCACCCAGACTGTGCCCAAGGTCGGCCTGCACTGGCAGCCGATCGACGACACCTTCGTCATCCGCGCCTCGTACGGCAAGGGCATCCGGCAGCCGTCGCTCTATGAGCTTTATTCCGGCAACACCGCGGGCCTCCAAAACCTGTCCGATCCGCGCACCGGCGCGGTGATTCAGGAGACACCGACCATCGTGGGCAGCAACCGTCTGCTCCGCCCGGAGAAGACCAAGTCGCTCACGATTGGCGCGGTTTGGACCCCGAAATTCACCGCCCTCAACGGCTTCACCGTCTCGCTCGATTTGTGGCGGGTGGAGCGCGACGGCACGGTCGCATCCGACCTGCAGAACACGCTGGACCGCTGGTTTGGCACCGCCCCCGGCGGCAAGCAGCCGGGTGAATCCGTGTTGCTGGATCCCGCCGGCAACATTGTGCAGGTCATTGCTCCCTTCGTGAATTCGGGCAAGACGACCGCCAAGGGCTTCGATGCCAGCGCCAGCTATTTGCTCAAAACGCAGAGCGCCGGCCGGTTCGACTTCCAGGTCGCGACCAGCTACCTGGATTCCTTCAAGTACGCTTCGCTGCCCGGCATCCCGCAGACGGAGTATGCCGGCTATGACACCACCGCCGGCATCGATTCCTCGACCGGCGCGATCGTCAACCCCGGCACCGGCAACGACGGGTACATCAAGTGGAAGACCCGGGCGACGGTCGAATGGACCTACAAGGGCTATGGTGCCAACGTGACGGGCAACTTCACTGACGGGTTCAAGGATATCGATCTGAACGGCGACCCGTATGATGTGAAGTCCACCTGGACCTACGATGCCCAGATCACGTACCAGCTGCACGGCGAGCTTGGTTCCTACCTACGGGACATCAAGTTGACGGTCGGCTGCCTCAACGTGTTCGACAAGAATCCGCCGACTTCATTTGGCGGCGGCAACAACTCGACGGGTTATCCGGGCTTCCTCTACAGCTCCGTCGGCCGCTTCGTCTACGGCTCACTCAGCAAGAAATTCTGATTCCAGAATCCAATTGCAGCTTTGACCTCAGCGCCCCCGCAAGGGGGCGCTTTTTCCTGCCCGGAGCTCATGACCCGCCCCGGGCCCGGCAACGCCGGTGGCCTCGCCTCCGATCATGATACGAATCCATCTCCGAGTGTTCGCCATCGGCTTCGCGCTGATCACGGCGGCGGTCGCAGCCACCGACCGGGTTCCCATCGACGCGTTCTTCGGCCTCCCCGGCATTCGCCAGCCGCGCCTTTCGCCTGACGGACGCAAAATCGCCTTCTTGTTCCCGAAGGACGGGCGCCTGGCTCTCGGACTCTTCGATCGCCTGAGCAACGAGGCGCACCTGGTCGTCGAAGGCACGGATGACAACATCACCGGGTTCTTCTGGAAGGGCGATGACCGGCTGGTCTTCGGCGGCGACGTCAACGGCAGCGAATCCAATTTCATCGGCGTGACGGACCTTGCCGGAAAGCGGATTTTGCGCCTCGCGGAGTCGGCCCGACGCACGGACGGCACGATCTACGGGAGCACGGCGGGCATCGTCAGCGAGTTGCGGGGCGACCCGGAACACATCCTCATGCAGGGCTTTTTCGTGGGCGATGTCGACCATGCCCAGTTCATCGGCTCGGACGAAACGGTCGAGCGCATCGATCTGCGCACCAAGGCTCGCTCCCAACTGCTCAATCTTTCGCCGGACAATGACCTTTTCTATCGCCAGGTGCTGGCGGACAACGCCGGCGTCGTGCGGCTGGCCGAGCGCCAACGGGAGCACGAGATCGTCTTTCAACTGCGCGACGACAACAAGGGATCCTTTGAGAACGTCGCGCGGTTTCCGGTGAACGGCTATGCGGAAACCTGGCAGCCACTCGGGTTTTCCGGCGACAACCGCACCCTCTACCTGATCTCCCGCGAGGAGCACGACCGGGGCGCGCTCTATGCCTACAACACGACCACCCGGACCCGCGGGGCGGCGATCTTCGAACCACCGGAGGGCGAGATCGAGGACGTGGTGATGAATTATGATCGCAGCCGCCTGTTGGGCGTGGCTTACGTGTCCGACCGCCTGCATTACCACTGGTTTGACCCGGAGCGGGGCTCGCTGCAGGCCAAGCTGGAAAACACCTTCAAAGACATGGAGTGCCGCATCGTCAGCAGCTCAGCCGACGAAAACGTGCATCTCGTCAGTGTCCGCAGTGATCGCGATCCCGGCACTTACTACATTCTCGACCTCAAGCATCCTGCCCTGATCGCCTTCAAGCACGTCCGCGATCGCATCGATCCGCGGCAGATGCAGCCGATGCAAGCCATCACCTTTCAGGCCCGCGATGGGTTGCTCCTGCATGGCTATCTGACGCTTCCGGCCGGCCGCGAGGGCGGGCGCGTGCCCCTGATCATCCATCCCCACGGCGGGCCCTTTGGCGTGCGCGACGAATGGGGATTCGACCCCGAGGTGCAGTTTCTCGCGAACCGCGGGTATGCCGTGCTGCAGGTCAACTACCGCGGCTCGGGCGGCTACGGGCGCGATTTCCTGGAGAAGGGGCGCTATCAGTGGGGCCGCGCCATGCAGGACGATTTGTCCGACGGCGTGAAATGGGCGGTCGCCGCCGGCATCGCGGACCCGCGGCGCGTGGCCATCTACGGTGCGAGTTACGGCGGCTATGCCGCGCTGGCCGGCGTCACCCTCACGCCGGACCTGTATTGCTGTGCGGTCAACTACGTGGGGGCGTCCGACCTGACCATCACCTTCAAGAACAAGGGCGACGATGCCTTCCTGACCAATCGCGACTTTAGTTATCAAAAGGAGTGGGTCGGCAAAACCGAAGTGGAACTGGAGGAGAGGTCCCCGGTGAACCTCGTCGGGCGCATCCGCGTGCCGACGCTTCACGCCTATGGCGAAAACGATCCACGGGTGAAGTTCGACCATTGGCGCCGTTTGGAGGCGCAGCTCAAGAGGTTCAAAAAGCCCTATGTCGGAATCATCGAGGAGAACCAGGGCCACGGCTTTCGCAACGAAGAGGCCTCCCTCCGGTTTTACCGTGAAATGGAGAAGTTTCTCGCCACCAACCTCGCGCCGCCGCCATGAGCAGCCAACCCGGTCCGGTCACCGGCGCATCGGTGACGGTCGCGCGGCAAACGCGAACCACCAACCGCTGGGCGGTGCCACCGCTTCCGGATTGCCTGGCTTGTGTCTGATCTCCCGACAACCCGCCGCCGGCGCGGTGGAACGGCTTGGGGCGGCGGGCTCGCGATGCTCATCGGCGGTTGGGGTGCGCTGGCTTTGCTGGGAGCTTGGCTGGACGGAAGCCCGCCCCGCCGCCCCCCCGACAACCGGCCGATAGCGAGAACGAGGGGTGACTATGTTTCGTCGAACGCCTGCCGGGCCTGCCATCCGGGCAACTACGCGAGCTGGCACGCCTCCTTCCATCGCACGATGACGCAGGTGGGTGTGCCGGCCGCGAGGCGTGGCGAACTGGCGGACCTGCGGCTCTCCCGGAATGGATGGGACTACGCGGTCGCGCGCCAGGGCCGCGCGTTTTTCGTTCGCCGCAAGCCGGCCGGGGCGCCGGTGTCCGCCTATGGCGATCCGCGGCAGCTCGTGCTCACCACCGGCTCGCACCATCTTCAGATCTTCTGGGAGGAAACCGGCACCGGGCGGACGCTGGTGCAGTTCCCGTTTGCGTACATCGTGGCGACCGGGACGTGGGCTCCCGTCATCCAGACATTCCTCGCCCCGCCCGAATTCAAGAGCCTCTACGATGTCGGCGAATGGAACGGTGCCTGCATGCAGTGTCACACCACCGCTCCCCTCGGGCGCTTTGTCGGCGGCGACCGCTTCGACTCCCAAGTCGCCGAATTCGGCATCAGCTGCGAGGCCTGCCACGGCGAAGGGGCTGAACACATCGCGCGCAATCGAAACCCGCTGCGCCGGTTTGCGCTCCATCTGGGCGGCCAGGCCGATCCGACCATCGTCAATCCGGCCCGGCTCGACGCCTACGCGTCGACCCTGACCTGCGGCCAATGCCACAGCATTTCCGCCTTCGTCGACGTAAGTGACAAGATCGCCTGGACCCAATTTGGCCGCAAATACCGGCCCGGGCAGGAGGAGCTGCCGCAGAAATTCGTCCTGCAGCCGAACACGGCGGACCATGCCGCCCAGAAGCAGGCGATCCTGCGGAACAATCCGCACTACTTCAGCGACCGTTTCTGGCCCGACGGCATGGTCCGGGTCACCGGCCGGGAGATGAACGCCGTGCTGGCCTCGCCGTGTTTCAAGGGCGGCCATTTCAGCTGCGTGAGCTGCCACGAGATGCACGCGCCAACGGCTGGCGACGCCGCGTTGCCAACGTGGGCCGACGGGCACCAGCTCGTGGCCCCGGACGACTCCAACGCCGCGTGCCTGCAGTGCCACCGGGAGATCGGCGCCAAATTGGCCGCCCATACCCACCATGCGGCGGGATCGACGGGCAGCTCCTGCTACAACTGCCACATGCCGCACACCGCGTTCGGCTTGTTGCGCGCGATCCGCAGTCACCAGGTGTCATCGCCGTCGGTGCAGGAGACGCTGCAGCAGGGACGACCCAACGCCTGCAACCTTTGTCACCTCGACAAGCCGCTCGGCTGGACCGCGGAGAAACTGGCCGCGTGGTATGGCCGGCCGGCGCCGGCGCTGTCGGACGACGACCGGCGGATCGCCGCTGGCGTGCGGTGGCTCCTGCAGGGCAATGCGGGCGTGCGGGCGCTCACGTCCTGGAGCATGGGCTGGCAACCGGCGCAGCAGGCCTCCGGGCGTGACTGGCTATATCCCTACCTGTTCACCGGATTGAACGACCCCTATGCGGTCGTCCGGTTCATCGCCTGGCGGTCGCTGCGGACACTGCCGGGATACGGGGATTTCCCGTTCGACGACACGCAGGAAGGGGCGCACCTCGACGCCGCCGTACACGCCGGTTACGGGGAGTGGCGGCAGCGTGTCGTCGCGCCGGCGACCTTTCCCGCGAGCACCGGCCTCGCGCCCGACGGAGGATTCGAGGAGGATATTTTCCGGCGATTGCTGCACCAACGCGATCAGTCCCCGGTCTTTATCGTCGAATAGCCCAAAATCCGTTCACCCATGCGCCAATCCAATTCTCATCTTCGCTTCGGCTGGTGGTCGCTGCTGGCCTATCTCTCCCTCGGACTCGCGTTGGACCTGTTGCACGGCTTCAAGCTTGGCTGGTATTTGGACGCAGGCAACGAGGTGCGCCGGCTGATGCTGACGCTGGCGCACGCGCACGGCACGCTGGTCGGCCTGGTCAACGTCATCGCCGGATTGACGCTGCGGACCCTCCCGGGCCTCCGGTTCTCGCGGTCGGCTTCATTGGCACTGCGAAGCGCGGGCGTGGTCTTGCCGCTCGGTTTCCTGTGCGGGGCATTCCGTATTCATGGCGGCGACCCCGGTGTGGCGGTGTTTCTCGTCCCGCTGGGTGCGCTCCTCCTGATTTACGGCGTCGGTGGCGCGATGCGCGCCGTCGTCGCCGCCACCCAGGAGGAATCCTGACGATCAGCGCCAGAGCGTCACTGGATCCGTTTGACGGCGACGTCGAAATTCTTGCCGACCGAGGGAATCCGAATCCGGTAGCCAAAGCGCGTACGAATGATGGTCACCTTGGGGTTCGGGATCGGCGTTCCCTGATAATAGGTGTCGCGAACCCGCTGTTCCCAGACCTGGCCGTTGTCGAGGTGGAACAGGGTGTGGCCGCTCAAGCCGCGAAACGGTTCGGTCATCTGCGCGTCAAGTTCGGTGACCTCGCCCTCGTCCTTCGAACCCTTCGCCGGAAGCTGTTCGGCGCCGAAGTCCTTGATCCGGACCCAGAGGCTTTTCTTCTCCACCGGCGTCCCGGCCGGAACAGTCGTGGCGGCCGCGGCAGGGTGCGCCGGATCGGAAGCGCTGGCGGCGGGACCGGACGCTTCCGTGTTGCCCAGCCCGCGCTCATGCAGGGCGCGCAACAACGCCGTCCGCTCCGCGGCGCTGAGCTTCTCCAGGCCGGCCTGGCGGTATTCGTCCGGGGTAAAGATCGTCCGCAACGAGTCGTCCGCGCGCAAGGCGCCGGCGGCGACGAGGCAGAGGGCCAGACCCACCGCCCGTGCCATGCGGTGGTCGACGCGCAACGTGACGAGAATGCGGGCAGTCATGAGTGGACTGCGGAAACTATGGCCGCGGCCGTCGGTCACTGTCGATGCTATTAAGGTCGCGGAACCCGCCCGCTTCCCACGAAGCGCCGACGGCCCGGACGTCCGGCACCTGCACGCGCGCTTCGGCCCCGGCGACAGCCTGTTTGAAAATGCGCTGAACCTGTGGCGGACCGGTCCTCCATCGAACGGCCTGGGGCTCAGGGCGCCGATCCGAGATATCGGGCGAAGAAGGCCTCGAGTCGTTTGTAGTATTCGATCCGGTTCGATTCGTTGTAGAAACCGTGCCCCTCGTTGCGTTCGAGCAGAATCTCATACGGCTTGTGGAAGCGCTTAAGCTTCGCTTCCAGGCGCGTCCATTGCGCAATGTCGACCCGCGGATCATTGAATCCGTAGGCGTTGAAAAGGGGGACCCGGATGTTCTCCACAAAATTGATCGGTGAGCGCGACTCCAGGTAGGCGTGATCCATGCCGAGATGTTCGCGATAAAAGATGTCCGAGCTCCGGGTGCCCCGATTGCGGCCCATGTTGACCAGGAGCGTCAGGTCGGAGGGGCCGACGTAGTTTGCGCCGCAGCAGTAAAGTTCCGGAGTGAAGACCAGGCCGGCCAGCGTGGCATAGCCGCCATAGCTGGCGCCGTAAATGGCCACCCGCGCCGGATCGGCGATGCCTTGGGCGACGGCCCAGTGCACGGCATCCATCAAATCCTGCTGCATCTTTCCACCCCATTCATAATACCCGGCGCTCTCGAAGGAGCGGCCATACCCGCCCGAACCGCGATAATTCACCTGCAGCACCGCATAGCCCCGGTTGGCCAGAAACTGGACTTCGCCATCATAACCCCAGTCGTCCCGAATGCCATAAGGGCCGCCGTGCGGATGGATGATGAGCGGCACCCGGACGGCTCCGGATCCAAGGGGGCGGGTGAGATAACCATGCAGGACCAGCCCGTCGCCCGCCGTGAAGCTGATCGGTTCCATCGGGCACATCTGCTCCGGGTGGATGCGCGCGTTGACCTTGCCGATCAGGCCCATTCTCCCGGCGGCCAGGTTCAGCACATAATAGGTGCCGGGGTCCCGGTCGCTGGCCGCCCGGATCACCAGGGTTTTCTCGTCCTCGGATGCGCTCACGACGTCATTGGCGGTGCCCGGGAGTGAACGGTCGATCACCTGCTGCAGGCTCTCCCGGTGCGCATCGAAGAAATGGTAGTGCCGCTTGTCGGTTACGTAGGTCACGCCGTACAGGCGGGATCGGTCCCACGAGGTCAGGACGTTCTCGATTTCTCCCTCGGGCGCGCGGAAGAGGGGCGGTCCGAGCTCGCGGGTGCGTACATTCAACGCCTGCAATACCGGGGTGTCGGAGCCATCGGAGTTGAGGAGATACAAAGTTTCATTGTCGGCGCCGAAGAAGAGAAACTCCCACGACGGCGCCCCGCCGGGCGACTCCGCCACCTTCCGATAGACATCCTCCGGTGCCGGCCGGACCTCATAGACGAGATTTCGACCCGCCAGCCGGCTGCGGGCACGGAGGCGGCCGGCATTGTCGGCCACGTTGCGGCTGTCGAAAAATCCCTGGATTTCGTCGTGGGCTACGGGCGGATCGTAGTGCGCCACGGAGGTGCGGGTGCCATCGCGCACATCGACCAGGTACATGGAAAATGTATTGCCGCCCGTTTCTTTGCGCCCGAAGACTAGCAGGTGGTACGGATCGTATCGCAGGTGGTCGACGATCCACATGACATTTGCGTCTTCATTGTACCGTTCCTGGTACGCCTCGGACAACGCCAGGACCCGACGCTTCGCTCCGGGCTTGGGCGCGGCGACGGGAACCGAGCGCCAGGCGGAGATTTCCTCGCCGCCGATGTCGCCCCCATAGACGATATAATCATTTCCCTTCCAGAAGAATTGCTTGATGTTTTCGTCCTGGGCGGAAACCAGGGCTTCGGGTGCGCCGCCGCTGGCGAGATCCATGAGCGCGACGCCGACCTTTCCATAGCCCAAGGTGGTCAGGAAGGCGAGATGCCGGCCATCCGGCGAGATCTGGGCCGAGCGGATATCCGGCTCGACGAAGAAATCCTCAAGGGGGATCGTGGTGCCCGGCGCCGGAATGAAACCAAGCAGGCTCACGCACCACGCGGTAGCGATCAGTCGGAAGCGGAGGGACAGTGCTTTCATCATGGCTGGCGGTGGCGTTAGAAAAAACGGCGCCGGCGATTGCGGCAACCCCGGATCCGGGCGCCTTGCCGCCGGGATGGCTGCAGCGCCGCTCAGCGGGATCTTCCCACCCGAACCTCAAGCTCGGCGGCATTGGCCTGCCAGTCGGGCGCAGGCCAGCCGCGCTCCGGCGCGCGGCGGCCAAGAATCTTTGGCCCGCGCGACCCGCGGATCGGCCGGGACTCGACCCCATTGGTGAGGATCACCTGGCTGATCGCCACCTGGCCGATGCCGCGGACCGCGATGCGCAGCGGGTGATCCGGCGAGTCCAGCGGGGCGATGAACTCACGTCTGATCCTGGTGCGCGGGCGGGCGGCATGGGCGCGAAACTCGATCGTGAAACGGCCCGCGATCTCCCGCCACGACCCGTCGCCCGTCATTTGCTCGACCACGACCCGTTGGAGCGCCGGGGCGAAGTTATGCACCATGAACTGCAGCTGCCAGGCGCCCGCCACGGGCGATTTTTGCCACGCGATTTCCGGTCGGCGTGCGACGGACCGGAGCCAGCGGCGCCACGACGCCAGGCGCACGGCATCCTGCCGGAGCATCGCGACGTTGGGGTTGGACTGGCTCCGACGACGACTGCGTCGCCACATGGCATCGGCCGCCGTACGAGCGGCGGGAATCGCACGGGCAAAATCGGCCGCGGCTTCGCCGGCTTGCTTGATCCCGCTGGCGACCGCAGCCGCATCGCCCTTGGCCAGCAGGCGGCGCCATTGGTGGACGCGGCGCGCCGCCTGGCGCACGAAAACGTCGCGGCGCGCGAGATAGTGCCGGAAATCCACGCTCGCGGCCAGGGGCGTCGGCCACGATTCCACCGCGATGCGCCGGAAGAATCTTTCGTCGGCTTCGCACGGCTTGGGGCTCTCGGTGCCGCCGAAGACATCCCAGCGCTCGTTGATCTGCCACCGCGCGTAGCCGGCGAAGGCGTGGACGTCGGCGGCGAGCAACGCGCGGGCGTGCCTGGGTTTCGTTTTGCCGGGGAACAGCCGGTCCAGGCCGTGCGCCACCAGGGTCGTATTGTCGTCCTGGTCGGGCTCGAGCCAGAGCGACGCCGCTGCGGCATCGACCAGCGTCGTCGTTTCCATCGCCAGGCGGTTGGGCTCCCACGAAGTGATCAGCAGGCCTTCGGCATCGACGGCGGCGCAGCGCTCCCACCAGGAACGAATGTTGGCGAGCCGGTCGCCGAACACCGGCAGCGGCTCGTGGCGGAACGCGCCGTTCATCGCGCAGCCGAAATAGCCGATACCCCGCTTGCGCAGGGCGGGTGCGAGGTCGCGCTCGGCGAAGTTGAAAAGTTCGACCCGCGGTTTCCGGCCGAAAGGATAGTAGTACCAGTCGTAGGCGGCGATGCCGGCCGGCAGCTGCGGTATGGCCTCGGGCACGAAATAGAGCATGTCGGCCCAGAGGCCCAGCCGCAGGTCATGGCGTCGCGTGATCTCAGCGAGGCGATGCACGTGGCCGGCGAACAGCCCGGCCAGCCCGCGCTGTTCAACCTCCGCGCGACAGCGGGGGCACTTGCCCAGGTGGTACGACTCATCGAGGCCCACGTGGAGCTTGCCGGCGGTGGCGAACGGCGCCAGGTCGCGAACCAGCCGCCCGGCCAGTTCGGCGGTCCGCGGATGCAGCGGACAAATCTGACCCTGCGCCAGGGGACGGCCGTGGGCGTCGCGGAGTTCGTTGAGATCCCGCCATGCCGGGTGTTTGATCACGTATTGGGTGTGGCCGAGCAAATTGGCGATCGGCACGACCCCGATCCCGCAGCGGCCCGCAGCCCGGACGAGCTGATCCAGTTCCTCGATGGGCCAGGCGTCGGCGCGGCCGAGACCCGGCAGGCTGGGGTAGTGCACCGCGTCTTCCAGATGCAGGTACAGCTCGTTGTAGCCCCAGGCGGCATAGCGGGGCAGCAGCGATCGCAGGAAATCCGGCCGCTCGACCTGTCGGGCCAGGTCCCACTGGAAGGCCCGGATCATGCCGCGACTCGTCGCTTGCGATGCATTCAGGTGCGCTTCTTTTGGATCAGCTGCTCGAGCTTCACGATGTCGGCCGCAAAGAGCCGGATGCCCTCGGCCGTCTTGTCCACCGCCATGGGATCCGCATTGAAGGCGTAGCGAAAGGCCTTTTCGTCGAACGTCACGCGCTCAACTGGAGCCGACTTGGCCCGCGCCGGGTCGAGTTTCCGCTCGACGGGTTCCGTGGACGCCTTGAGTTCGTGCAGGAGCGGCGGGCTGATGGTGAGCAGGTCGCAACCGGCCAGCTCCAGCACCTCGCCCTTGTTGCGGAACGAGGCGCCCATCACTTCCGTCGCATGGTCGAATTTCTTGAAGTACGTATAGATCTCGGTGACTGACTTCACGCCCGGGTCCTCCGCCGGGGCAAAATCACGTCCCGCATTCTTCTTGTGCCAGTCGAGAATCCGGCCGACGAACGGCGAGATCAGCCGCACCCTGGCCTCCGCGCAGGCGACGGCCTGGGCAAACGAAAACAGCAGGGTCAGGTTGCAGTTGATCTTCTCCTTCTGCAGCTGCTCGGCGGCCTTGATGCCTTCCCACGTCGAGGCCAGCTTGATGAGCACCCGTTCCCGCGGCATGCCGGCCTTTTCATATCGGGCGATGATTTCGCGCGCCTTGGCCATCGACCCCTCCCGATCGAAGGACAGGCGGGCGTCGACCTCCGTGGATACGCGCCCGGGCACGATCTTCAGGATCTCGACGCCGAAAAGCACGAGCAGCCGGTCGATGATCTGGTCCGGCCGGGCCGCGGCCCCGGCGTCCTTCACCGCTTGGTCGACCAGATGCGCGTACGCCGGCATGACGGCAGCCTTCAGGATCAGGCTGGGGTTCGTGGTGGCATCCTGCGGCGTGTACTCCTTCAGCGTGGCGAAGTCGCCCGTGTCGGCGACCACCGTGGTGAACTGTTTGAGACGATCGAGCTGGTTTGAGGCATTCATGGCGTGGCGGAAAGCGGGGCGGAGCGGGGCAGTGCGGGGTGGGCGCGGAGGTAATTCTTCATCCATTCGATGCCCCCGGCTTCATCGTGAAACGCCCCATCGAGCTGCGATTCGAACGCAGCGTCGAGCGCCGGCGTGAAGCTCGGCCCGGGGCTCAACCCGAGCGCGATCAGGTGGCGCCCCAGCACGATGGGCTTGGGCGCGGCGTGCTCCACCGCGAGCCGTTGGGCCGAAGCCCGCAGGAGTTCGAGCCGCTGCACGGTCTGCTGCGAGATCAGCGGCGGGCGGCCCAGATGATCCGCCTGCATGACGGCGATCAGCTCGTCGAGCGTGGCCGGCGCGATCTTGCGCGCGAGGCGGCGCACCGTGGTATCGCGAAACTCCATCGGGCCGTGGTGGTGAAGCAGGTGGTTGACGACCAACAGGCGCACCCGCTCGACCAGGTCCAGCGGCGCACCGATCCGGTGCAGGAAACTCCCGGCCAACGGCCCGCCGGCCGCCTCGTGCTCCGGGCTCACCCACCGAAGCTGGCCGCGCTTGCGCGCCTGCTTCGTGGTTGTCGCCTTCCCGAAATCATGGGCGAGCACGCTCAACGACAGAATGCGACGGGTTTCCACCGCGCCCTGGGTCCAGGCCGGCAGGCCGACGAGCGCATCCAGACAGTGGCCGGTGTGAACAAACACGTCGCCCTCGGGGTGCCATTCCGGTTCCTGCGGGAGACCGTCCAGCGCGGCGATTTCCGGAAAATGACGCAGCCATCCCGCCTGCTTGAGCACCACCAACCCGGCCGACGGCTTCACCGCCTTGGTCGCCCATTTGTCCCATTCGCTCCAAACCCGCTCGATCGCGAGTTCGCCGTAGGTGCTGCTGATCGACTGACAAAGGTCGGCCGTTTCGGGCGCCAGTGCGAAGTCGAAGCGCGCCGCGAGCTGGAAGGCGCGCAGCACGCGCAAGGGGTCTTCCCCAAAGGCGCCGCTGGTATGGCGCAGTACCTTGTGCTTCAAGTCGGCGACGCCACCGTGGAAATCAAGCACCCGCTGCTCGAGCGGATCGTAGGCGATGGCGTTGACCGTGAAATCGCGCCGGGCGGCGGCCTCGGCATCCGTCAGGGTCGGATCGGGCTCGACGACGAAGCCCCGATGGCCGGCGCCGGTCTTGGATTCGCGACGCGGCAGGCTGAAGTCGTACTCCGCGCCATCGAGGCGAACTTTCAGCACCCCGAAGCTCCGCCCGACGACATCGGTGGGCCCGAACGGTGCCAGGGCCCGGCCCAGGGCTTCATAGTCGAGGCCGTGCACCTCGACATCAAAGTCCTTCGGCTCGAGACCCAGCAGCCAGTCGCGCACGCAGCCCCCGACCAGACGCGGACGCCCGCCCACCTGCCGGAGGGCGCGCAACGCGGCGAGAAGGGCGGGGGAGAGCTTCATGATGGAGTCGGCCGGAACGCGGCCCAAGCGACGAGCAGCCAGCCGGCGAGGAACAGCAGGCCCCCGAGGGGAGTTACGGGCCCAAGAAACTTTGGGCCACCCAAGGCGAGCCAGTAAAGCGAGCCCGAGAAGAACAGCACCCCCAGCGTCCAGCACACGCCGATGGCACGCACGTGCGACAGGCCACCGCCCCAGCCGGCCAGGGCCAGCAACGCCACCGCGTGGATGAGTTGGTAGAGCACAGCCGTCTGCCAGGTGGACGTGGAACCGCGCGTCCCCAGGGTGTCTTTCAAGGCATGCGCTCCAAATGCACCCAAGGCGACCCCGGCGAATCCGAGCAGGCTGGAGGCGAGGACAATCATTCGGGAGGTCGTCTGCATGCCGGAATCACTGTATGGACAAGGCCACTGAAAACAAACACATCCATGGTCCCAGACCCCATGAAGGCCGTTCCCGGATTATTGATGCTGACGGTGCTCGCCGCGATCCTGTCCGGTCCGGCCCTGCGCGCCGACGACCCGGCATTCCGTTCGGATTTTGCCCTGGTGTCGCGCCAGGTATTTCGCGGCATCGAACGAGCCGGCGCGTCGGCCCAAATGAACGTCGAGTTTGCCGGCGGCGGCCTGCGCGGCGGCGCCTGGACCAACCAGCCCTTCGCTCACGGGCAGGCGCGCGAGACGAACTTGAACGGCGCCTATTCGTGGAGCCCCGCCGAGGAAATTTCGCTCGAATTAGCCACCGGTTATTCCTGGTTCACCGGCGTGCCGGGCGGAGGCGTCGACCATTCACTCGAGGCCGGGCTGACCGCGACCCTGGCGAACGTGCGCGGATTCGTGCCGAGCCTGGCGTGCTGGCATGATTTCACCTTCGATGCCGATACCGTACAGCTGGCGTGCGCCCGCAGCATTCCCTTGCCGAAGCTGGGCGCCTTTCTCGAATGCAACGTCTTTGCCGGGGCGGCGGCGGGTGAAGACTGGCGGCCCGACGCCCCGGGGCCGCGTCGCCGCGATGGTTACAGTTATTGGGGCGCCGAGGTGCGGCTGCCGTACCGCATCGGCGCGCACACGACTGTCACGGCAGGGCTTCACTACGCGGGTACTTCCGGGCACTCTCCGGCGAATGGACCGTTTGGCCTTCCGGCGACCACGAATTTATGGGCCACTTTGGGCGTAAACCTCGACTTTTGAGGGGTTAAGCCTGACCGATGACCTCGGCCGAAAATGTGAAAGGTTCTAGGTTGACAGGCCTTGTCGAAAACCTTCCCTTTGGCCCCTTTCCGCAAATGAAAACCTATCTGGCCAAGAAAGAAACGGTGCAGCCCAAATGGTATCTGATCGATGCCGAGGACAAGGTGCTGGGCCGTCTCGCCGTCAAAGCCGCAAACATCCTGCGCGGCCGCCACAAGCCCACTTACACCCCCCACGTCGACACCGGCGACTACGTCGTCGTCATCAACGCCAGCAAGATCGTGCTCACCGGCAAGAAGGAAGAGGCCACCGAGTACATGTCGTTTTCCGGCTTCGTCGGCGGCGAAAAGTACCGCAAGCTCGCCGATGTCCGTCGCCAGAAGCCCGAGTTCATCATCATGCAGGCCGTCAAGGGCATGCTGCCGCGCAATCGCCTCGCCGCCAAGATGCTGACCAAGCTCCGGGTCTTCCCGGGCGCGACCCATGATCACGCGGCGCAGAACCCCGTCGTTTTGAAGTAACCCATGAGCGCTGAATCCTCCGTTTACCTCGGCACCGGCCGCCGCAAGTCGTCGACCGCCCGCGTCCGTCTCGTGGCCGGTTCCGGCCAGACCACGGTCAATGACCGCAAGTTCGAAAGCTATTTCACGCACGACAATTTCGTGCGCCGCGCCCTCGCCCCGCTCGTCACCGCGGACAGCAAGGACAAGTTCGACGTGAGGGTGAACGTGGCCGGCGGCGGCGTCAGCAGCCAGTCCGGCGCCGTGGCCCACGGCATCGCGCGGGCCCTGCTCAAGTTCAATCCCGAGCTCCGCGTCACCCTGAAGAAGGCCGGTCACCTCACCCGTGACCCCCGCGAGAAAGAGCGCAAGAAGCCCGGCCAGCCCGGCGCCCGCAAGCGCTTCCAGTTCTCCAAGCGTTAATCGCCCCCGAACTGGAATCCGGTTTCCCCGAAGCGGAGCGCCCTGCGGCCTCCGCTTCTGCTTTTCCCGGGTTACGAAACTTCTCGATTCCCCGGGGGGAATTCTTAATTCTGCCACTCCCTTTAAATGAATGTCGGCGTTGTCGGCGCGTCGGGTTACTCCGGCGAAGTTCTGGTCAAACTCCTCCTGGGTCATCCGCAGGTCAAACTGGCGGCCGTCACCTCCCGCCAACATGCCGGCAAGCCCCTGACCACGGTCATTCCCGCCCTGCGCGGCACGGCGGCCGAGGCGATCCGCTTCAGCGACTCGGATCCCGCCGCGCTCGCCGCGCGCCAGGACATCGGCCTGTGGTTTCTCGCGCTGCCCCACGGCGCGGCCGCGGACTTTGCCAAGGTGCTGGTGCCCACCGGGGTCAAGATCGTCGACCTCAGTGCGGACTTCCGGATCGCCGACCGCGCCACCTTTGAGCGGTACTATGGCGCCCACCACGCGCCCGGGTTGCTGCCCGACGCCCGCTATGTGCTGCCGGAGCTGGCCGACCCGAAATGGAAGGTGGAGGCCAAGATCGCCGCGGCGCCAGGCTGCTATCCGACGAGCACGCTCGTGCCGCTGGCGCCGCTGCTCAAGGCGGGGGTCGTCAAGCGCGAGCACATCGTGGTCAATGCCTTCAGCGGCGTCAGCGGCGCCGGCCGCAAGGCCGAGGAACAGTACCTGTTCGTCGAGCGCGCCGAGAGCGCCAAGGCCTACGGGTTGACCAAGCACCGGCACCTCGCCGAGGTGGAGGAACAGCTCTCGCTCGCGACCGGCGCCAAGGTCGTGATCCAGTTCAATCCCCACCTCGCGCCCATGCGGCGCGGCATCGCGACGACCATCACCGTGCCGGCCGCCCCGGGGGCAACCATCGAGTCCCTTTACGCCGCGTGGCGCGCGGCCTACGACGGCCGGCCCTTCGTCTCGCTCCTGCCGGCCGGGGAGACGCCGGACACGGCGTACACCGTCGGCACGAACCGCGTGGATATCGCCGCGGTATACGATGCGCGGACCGGCAACTTTGTCCTGACCTCGGCGCTCGACAACCTCGTGAAGGGGGCAAGCGGCCAGGCGGTGCAGATCATGAACCTCTGGCTCGGCTTCGCCGAGACCGCGGGGCTGGTCTGAGCGCTCCGGCGCCGACGCGCAGCATCTCCCCACCCCTAATGACGCACCTGACCGTTACCCTGGATAGCGCCGGCATCACCGATGTCCCCGGCTTCGAGGCCGCAGGCGTGGCTTGCGACATTCGCGACAAGCACGATCTCAAGCGCCTCGATCTCGCGCTGCTGTTCTCGTTGCGGCCCTGCACGGCGGCGGGCACCTTCACGACGAATGCGGTGAAGGCCGCGCCGGTGCTCCTGTGCCAGAAGCATCTCGCCGAAGGCGGGCCCTTCCATGGCATCGTCGCCAACTCCGGCAACGCCAACGCCTGCACGGGACCCGACGGTTTGCGCGACGCCCAGGCCACCGCCCAGCGGATCGCCGCGTCGCTCAACCTCAAGCCGGCGGCCTTCTTCGTCTGCTCGACCGGCCGGATCGGCCAGCCGCTGCCGATGCCCAGGCTGATCAAGGGCCTCGAGCGCGCCGTGACCGAGCGCGGCCGGACTCCCGAGCACGGGCAGAAGGCGGCCAGCGCCATCCTCACGTCCGACACGCGGCCCAAGACCGTGACGGTCAGCTTCACCTACGATGGCAAGAAGCACTTTGTCTCGGGCATCGCCAAGGGCGCGGGCATGATCCAGCCGAACATGGCGACGATGCTGGCATTCCTGGCGACGGATTTCTCGGTGCCGCGCAGTTTCCTGCAGAAGACGCTCTCCGAGGCGGTCGCCGGGACCTTCAACTGCATCACGGTCGACGGCGACATGAGCACCAACGACACGGTGCTCATCCTGGCCAACGGCCATTCCGGCGTCAGCGTCGGCGACAAGAGCCCGCGCGAGCTGCGGGTGCTGTTTGCGGAGGCGGTGTGGAAGGCCTGCGATGCCCTCGCCGACAAGATCGTGTCCGACGGCGAGAAGATCACGAAGGTGATCGAGCTGAAGGTGGCGGGCGCCGCCTCGGCCGAGGATGCCGAGAAGGTCGCGCGCGCCGTCGGCAATTCCCTGCTCGTGAAATCGTCGTGGTACGGCGAGGACCCGAACTGGGGCCGGCTGGCCGACGCCGCCGGTTACGCCGGCGCCAAGCTCGTCGAGTCGAAGCTCGACATCCTCTACAACGACACGCCGGCGATGACCGCCGGCCGGCCCCATCCCGAGCTCAAGCCGAAGTGGAAGGAGATCGTGAAGGCCCGCCGCTTCACCATCACGCTGAACCTGCACCTGGGGAAGGCCTCGTTCCGCTTGCTCGCCTCCGACCTGACGGAAGGCTACGTGAACTACAACAAGAGCGAATGAGCCACCGGCGGCGGAACCGGGTCGGATCGCGCCCGGAGCGCCGCCGTTTCATCACTCACTAATCGCTTGCACAAGCGCCGGCTTCGCCGCCACATTTTGCGCAAATTTTTTCCCGGACGGCCGTGAGCTTCACGCGCCGGACACACGAAAACACCAACGCACCGCAGACATGCTCACCTTCAATCACAAGATCCTCTTTGTCGGTTACGGCGCCGTGGCCGAATGCACCCTGCCGATTCTCTTCCAGCACATCAAGGTGCCGGCGAAGAATGTCACGGTGATGGATTTCGAGGATCGCGCGAAGAAGCTCAAGCCATGGACCGCCAAGGGCGTGAAGTTCGTCCGCGACCGCGTGACGAAGGCCAACCTCGGCGCGCTGCTCGGCAAGCACGTCGGCCCGGGCGACCTGCTCATCGACCTCGCCTGGAACATCGACGCCCTCGAGATCCTCACCTGGTGCCGCGACCACGGCGTGATGTACATCAACACCTCGACCGAGTTGTGGGACCCGTACGCCTCCGGCCCGAACCAGCACCCGACCGAAAAGACGCTCTACTGGCGGCACATGAACCTGCGCCGCATGACCGCCAAATGGAAGACCCGCGGCGCGAGCGCGGTCATCGAACACGGCGCCAACCCGGGGCTCATCTCGCATTTTGTGAAGCAGGGCCTGATCGACATCGGCAAGCGGATGATCGCGGACGAGAAGGCCCGCGGTCGCGACGCCGAGGTCATCAGCGAGCTGATCGCCGCGCGGAAGTTCAATGTCCTCGCCCAGAAGCTGGGTGTGAAGGTCATCCATTGCTCCGAGCGCGACACGCAGATCACCAACGTGCCAAAGCAGGTCGACGAATTCGTCAACACCTGGAGCATCGAGGGTTTCCGGGAGGAAGGCACCACCACGGCGGAGATGGGCTGGGGCACGCACGAGAAGACGCTCCCGAAAAACGCCTTCCAGCACAAACAGGGGCCGCGCAACCAGATTTGCCTCGCGCAGATGGGCATCAACACCTGGGTGCGCTCGTGGGTGCCGGATTACAACATCCTCGGCATGGTCGTGCGCCACGGCGAGGCCTTCACGATTTCCGACGCGCTCACGGTCTGGAAGAACGGCAAGGCCGTCTACCGACCGACGATGCACTATGCCTATTGCCCGTGCGACGAGGCCATTTCCTCCCTCAACGAGATGCGCGGCTACAATTACAGGCTGAACGAGAACCAGCGCATCATGAACGACGAGATCACGTCCGGTTCGGACATTCTCGGCGCGCTGCTCATGGGCCACGCCTACAATTCGTGGTGGATCGGCAGCGACCTCAGCATCGAGGAATCGCGCCGCCTCGTGCCGCACCAGAACGCCACCACGATGCAGGTGGCCATCTCGGTCATCGCCGCCTCGATGTGGATGATGGAAAATCCGCGGGAGGGCGTCCGCGTGCCGGACGAGCTGCCGCACGACTACGTCCTCAAGATCGCCAAGCCCTACCTCGGCCGCTGGATCTCGAAACCGTCCGACTGGACGCCGCTCAAGGACCGCGACCAGACTTTTGCGAAGTACAACAAGCCCGACCTCGACCTGCGCGATCCCTGGCAGTTCAAGAACTTCCTGGTGACCGACGCCGGGTGACGGCCCCGCCATGATCACCCAGGCCCGGCTCCAGCGGCTCGCGAAGCAACACGGCACCCCGTTGTTCGTCATCGATCATGACGAACTGCGGAAGAACTACCGGGATTTCCGCCGGCACCTGCCGCGGGTGCAGGTCTATTACGCGGTCAAGGCGAACTCCGACCCCGCCATCGTCCGCACGCTCTACCGCGAGGGGGCGAGCTTCGACGTCGCCTCGATGCCGGAGTTCATGATCGTCTACCAGAACATCAAGCACCTGCCGGCGAAGCAGCGCCAGGACTGGATCTGGGACAAGATCATCTACGCCAACCCGAACAAGCCCACCGAGACCCTCGAGGAGCTCGATCGCTACAAGCCGCTGGTCACCTTCGACAACCTCGAGGAGATCCACAAGATCAAGCAGCACGCGCCCAACGCCGGCCTGGCGCTGCGGCTCAAGGTGCCGAACACGGGCGCGATGGTGGAGCTGTCCTCCAAGTTCGGCGCCACGCCGGGTGAGGCCGTCGACCTCATCCTCGAGGCCGACCGGCTCGGGCTCGTGGTCGAGGGCGTGAGCTTCCACGTCGGCAGCCAGACGACCAATTTTGAAAACTACGTCCAGGCCCTGAACCTGACCGCGGGCATCTTCCAGGAGGCGCGGGCCCGCGGCTACACGAAGATGAACCTGCTCGACATTGGCGGCGGGTTCCCGGCTCCCTACGATGCGACGGTCAAGCCGCTGAAGGTGCTCGCCCGGGTGATCAACGCCGAGATCGACCGCCTCTTCCCTCAGGACGTCCAGGTGCTGGCCGAGCCGGGCCGGTTTCTGGTTGCGTCGGCCGGCTACGCCGTCTCGAAGATCATTGGCAAGGCGGTCCGCGACGGGAAGACGAGCTATTACATCAACGACGGCGTCTACCACACCTACTCGGGGGTCATTTTCGATCACTGCAAGTACCCCATCAAGTCGTTCAAGAAGGGGGCAACGTCACTTTGCTCGGTGTTCGGCCCGACCTGCGACGCGCTCGACGTCGTGTCGATGGCGGAAAACCTGCCGGACCTGCAGCGCGGCGATTTTGTCTACAGTGAAAACATCGGCGCGTACAGCCACGCCTCCGCCACCTACTTCAACGGGTTCCCGCCGGCCAAGGTCGTGCACGTGAACCAGTGATCCGGCGCCACGTGCGGGCCCGCCGCTTCTTTCATGGATATTGCTGATATCATCGCCAAGGCCAAGGTGCTGCTCGAGGCCCTGCCTTACATCCAGGATTTCCGCGGCTCGATCTTCGTCGTCAAGTACGGCGGCAGCTTCATGGACGATCCCGATCCGACCGTGCGGCGCAGCGTGGCCACGGATCTCGCGTTTCTCGCCGCCGTCGGGATCAACGTCGTCGTCGTGCACGGCGGCGGGAAGGCGATCAGCCGCGCCATGGACGAGGCCGGCCTGAAGCCGGTCTTCCGCAACGGCCTGCGGGTCACTGACGAGGCGGCCATCGCCATCGTCAAGAAGACCCTCGATGAGGTGGTCAACAAGGACGTGTGCGACACCCTCGCCTCCGTGCGGGCCAATCCCAAGGGATTGCCCGGCGACAGCGTCATCGTCTGCCACAAGCTCGAGCTCGACGACGACGGCAACCCGTGCGACCTGGGCTTCGTCGGCGATGTCACCGAGATCAAGGTGAAGCTCATCAAGAAGGAAATCGCCGACGGCTACATGCCCGTGATTTCGCCGGTGGCGGAGGGCCTCGATGGCAAGCCCTACAACGTCAACGCCGACACCGCGGCAGGCCGGATCGCCAGCGCGCTCCGCGCCCGCCGCCTCGTCTACATGAGCGACGTGCCCGGGCTGCTCGCGAATCCCAAGGACCCGGACTCGATCATTTCCTCGCTCAAGGTGGGCGAGGTCGACGGGCTCAAGAAGAAAGGCATCATCGACAAGGGCATGCGCCCGAAGGTGCTGAGCGCCGTGCGCGCGCTCGAGGAAGGCGTGCAGCGGGTGCATCTCGTCGACGGCCGGATGCCGCACAGCCTGCTGCTCGAGATCTTCACCGACAAAGGTGTGGGCACGGAAATTGTGCACGGCTGATCGCCGGGCCGCGCATTGTGCGCGTGCATTCGCCGCCGCGTCTCCTAATCTTCCGCCTGCTTCCTTTTCATGAGCCAGCCTTCCATCGTCCGGACCAACACCGCCGAGCTTTATGACGCCTACGTCATGAAGAATTACGGCCGGCCGGCGATCACGCTCGTGCGCGGACAGGGCGTGTCGGTGTGGGACGACACCGGCCGCGAGTACCTGGACTTCACCTCAGGTGTCGCGGTATCCGCCCTCGGTCACTGTCACCCGGCCTGGGTTGAAGCGATCCGCCGGCAGGCCGGCGAGCTGATCCACGTCAGCAACCTTTTCCGGCATCCCAACCAGGGCGAACTGGCGCGCCGGCTGGTGCAGCAGGCCGGGCCCGGCCGCGTCTTCTTCTGCAACAGCGGCGCCGAGGCCAACGAGGGCCTGATCAAGCTCGCGCGCCTGCACGGCCTCCGCAAGTCGGGCGTCGAGGGGAAATGCATCAAGGTCATCGCGGCGAAGCATGCCTTCCATGGCCGGACCTTCGGCGGGATGAGCGCGACCCCGCAGGAAAAGATCCAGAAGGGCTTCCGCCCCCTGGTCCCCGGCTTCGCCTTCGGCGAGATCAACCACCTCGACAGTTTCGCCGCGCTCGTCGACGACGACACGGCGGCGATTTTTCTCGAGACCGTGCAAGGGGAGGGCGGGGTCGTGCCCTGCACGGACGAATTCCTGTGGGGCATCCGCCGGCTGTGCGACGAACGCAACCTGCTGCTCATGCTCGACGAGGTGCAATGCGGCATCGGCCGGACGGGCACGTTCTACGCTTTCCAGCAGTCCGGCATCCGGGCCGACGCGATCGGCATGGCGAAGGGTCTGGGCGGCGGCTACCCGATGGGAGCCATCTGGGCGGCGGAAAAACACGCCGACCTTTTCCAGCCGGGTTCGCACGGGTCGACGTTTGGTGGCACGCCGCTGGCCTGTGCGGCGGCGTTGGCCGTGCTCGATGTGATCGAGCGGGAGCACCTGCTGGAGAAGGTGCGAACCAACGGCGCGGTGTGGCGAAAGAAACTGGAGGCGCTGGTCGCGGAGTTTCCCTCCCAGCTCAAGTCGGTCGCCGGCCGCGGCTACATGGTCGGCCTCGGCCTGCAGGTCGAGCCGGTCCCGATGCTGGCGGCGTTGCGCGACGCGGGCCTGCTGGCCGTGGTGGCGGGCGGCAACAGCATCCGCTTGCTTCCGCCGCTGATTGCGACCATGGAACACCTCGATCGCGCGACCGCGATCCTTCGGACGGTCCTGTCCGGGGCCAAACCCAAGGCGCCGCAGCCATGAGGCATTTTCTCAAGGAAACCGATTTCAGCCGGGCCGAGGCCGCGCAGATTTTCGCGCTCGCGCGGAGGCTGAAGCAGGAACGGGGCAAGCACGAGCGGACCCTCGCGGGCCAGACTTGGGCGATGATCTTTGCCAAATCAAGCACGCGCACGCGGGTGTCCTTCGAGGTCGGCATCCACGAGCTCGGCGGGAACCCCCTTTTCCTGAACAAAAACGACATCCAGATCGGCCGCGGCGAAACCATCGCCGACACCGCCAGGGTGCTCTCGCGCTTCGTGCATGGCTTGGTCGTGCGCACCCATGCCCAGGCCGAGCTCGAGGAACTGGCGGCCCACGGCGGACTCGCGGTGGTGAATGCGCTGACGGATTTCCTGCATCCGTGCCAGGTTTATGCCGATGCGTTCACGGCGGCCGAGCGCTGGGCCGGGCCGCAGGGCGACCTGATGGGCTCCTTGCGCGGCCGGAAGGTGGCCTTTCTCGGCGACACCTCGTTCAACATGGCGAATTCATGGATCCTCGGCGCGGCGCTGTTCGGCATGAAGGTGGCGCTCGCCGGGCCGGCCGGGCACGAGCCCTCCAAGGAGATCGCCGCCCTGGCCGCCCAGGCCGGCGGCACGTTTGAGTTTTCGACCGACCCGCGCGAAGCGGTGGCTGGCGCGGACATTGTTTACACCGATGTCTGGACCAGCATGGGCCAGGAAGACGAGGCCGCCGCCCGCCGCGCGCGCATGCTGCCCTATCAGGTCGATTTGAAGCTGTTCGGCTGCGCCCAGCCCGAGGCCTTGTTCATGCACTGCCTGCCGGCGCACGCCGGGGAGGAAGTCGCGCAGGCGGTGCTGGATCATCCCCGCTGCGTGATCTTCGACCAGGCGGAGAACCGGCTGCACGTGCAGAAGGCGATACTGACCGCCCTCGCCCGCAGCCGGCTCTGACGCGGCTACTGTTCTAGAATCAGCATCACCCGGTTGGCTTGGACCTTTTGAAAGTAACCGGTGGTCAAGTCGCCGTCGTCGAGCTTGGCGTCGATCTCCGTGAGTTGCGCATCCGAGCAGGTGAAGTTCGAGATGGAAATGCCGGCGGTGAAGCCCATCAGGCCCTTGTCCCAATTCCACTGGCCGCCGATCGCGGTGGTTGTCTGCCAGGCGGCCGTCTTGAAATCGCCTGCCATCGGCACGGGGGACGTCGGGATGACGCCGGGTCCCACGTTGTTCGGCCACGTGCCGTTCTGGGTGTTGTAGATTTCAAACGCCTGCGCGAAGATCCGAAAATCATTCACGATCCGGCTGTTTTGGGAGGCGCGCCGAACGCGTTGAAACGCCGGGATGGCCATCGCCGCCAGCAGCCCGATGATCACGACTACGATCATGATTTCCACGAGCGTAAACCCTGCGGTACCGGGGCAGCCGTTACGTGGGGAGGCCTTGCTCATGCGCCAGACATGGTCGCAGTTTGTCTCTTAATATCAACATCGCTGGAGAGAATCCCCGGTAAAACCCCGATTTTTACTTTGCGCCGACAAACCCTTCCGCAAGGATTTCGGTTCACCATGAAGATCGTGCTCGCCTACTCGGGGGGACTGGACACCTCCGTCATCGTCAACTGGCTCAGGGAAACCTACGACGCCGAGATCGTCACATTCGCCGCGGACATCGGGCAGGAGGAGGAGCTTAAGGGCCTGCCGGCCAAGGCGAAACGCACCGGCGCCTCCCGGCACTACACGCTCGACCTCGTGGAGGAATTTGCCCGGGACTTCATTTTCCCAATGGTCCGCGCCAACGCGATCTACGAAGGCCAGTATTATTTGGGCACATCGATCGCCCGCCCGCTGATCGCCAAGGCCCAGATCGACATCGCTCGCCGGGAGAAGGCCGACACGGTCGCCCACGGCGCCACCGGCAAGGGCAACGACCAGTGCCGCTTCGAACTCACCTACATGGCGCTGGCGCCGCGGCTGCAGATCGTCGCCCCGTGGAAACTCGAGAATTTCCGGAGCCAGTTTCCGGGCCGGGCGGAAATGATCGATTACTGCAAGGCCCACCGGATTCCGGTGGAGGCTTCGTTGAAGAAACCATATTCGATGGACCGAAACCTCCTCCACATTTCCTACGAGGCAGGCATCCTGGAGGACCCGTGGTTCGATCCGACCACCAAGGCCAACAAGGGCATGTTCAAGCTTTCCGTCTCGCCCGAGGACGCGCCCGACCGGGCCGAGTACGTGGAGCTCGATTTCGTGCGCGGCAACTGTGTGGCCGTGAACGGCCGGAAGCTCATGCCGGCCGGCGTGCTCCGGGCCCTCAACAAACTCGGGGGCAAGCACGGCATCGGAAGGGTCGACCTGGTGGAGAACCGCTTTGTCGGCATGAAATCGCGCGGGGTATACGAGACTCCGGGCGGCACGATCCTGATGCACGCCCACCGCCAGGTCGAATCCCTCACCATGGATCGCGAGGTCATGCACCTGCGCGATTCGCTGATTCCGAAGTATGCGGAGCTGGTTTACTACGGGTTCTGGTTCGCGCCCGAACGCGAGGCGCTGCAGGCGCTGGTCGATGAGTCCCAGAAATATGTGACGGGCACCGTCCGGCTCAAGCTCTACAAGGGCAACGTGATCACTTGCGGCCGGAAATCGAAGTATTCGCTGTATGACATGAAGGTCGCCTCGATGGAGGGGGTGAAGAGCTGGTACAACCAAAGCGATGCGACCGGCTTCATCCGGCTCAACGGTCTCCGGTTGCGGGCGCGGCATTTCGCCCAAGGCGGACCAGAAACCTGAATCGCGCGCCCAGCCGCCAAATTCGGCCGGCAGGATGACGGCCGGGGTGGCTGGTGAAGTGCGCTTTGGCGCGCCTTTTTGGTGCTTTGTCGCGCCGTGCTGCGGGGCCGACTCGCGCAGGTTGTAGGGCGCTCGTGTATTGTCTTCGCTCCGGGCTTCGCTAGGAACGGCGCTACCCCATGACCCCACGGCATCGCATCCACTGGTGGACCAGCATTGTCATGCTGTTTATGGGTGCCGCCCTGGCCTTCGCCTGTTTCGGCCGCCGGGAGAATCTCGAAGTACTGGCCCGCCCGCCCGAGGACCGCAATGTGCTCCGGGTCGCGTTCACCGAAAATCTCCTGCCCGACCCGCACCACTGGAGCGTGCCGCTGCCCACCTACAACCATTTCATGTTGTCGCTGTGGGAGCCCTTGGTCGGGTGCGATCCCGCAACCGGACAGCCCCGACCGGCCGCAGCCGAGAGCTGGAGCGTTTCGCCGGATGGCCTGGCCGTGACCTTCAAGCTCCGCCCGGACGGGAGGTGGAGCAATGGTGATCCCGTGCGGGCGGAGGATTTCGTGCGCGCCTGGCTGCGGCTGCTCCGCCAGCCGATGGAAATGGCGCAGCCCCTGTACCTCCTGAAAAACGCCGAAGCCTTCAACCTCGGTCGCATCCAGGACCCGGCGCTGGTCGGCGCCCGCGCCCTCGATGATCGCACGCTGCGCATCGATTTGGCCCAGGTGCGCACGAACATCGTCGCCCAACTGGCCAATCCTCTCCTGGCCCCCTTCCATGCGACCACCGAGCGGGTGCTGGCGACGCGAGCTTACGTCGGCCAGCCGCAACTGCTCGTTTCCAATGGCCCCTTCCGGCTCGTGGCTGTGGGTGGCGACGGTTACCGGCTGGCGGTCAATGAGCACTTCCACGGGCGAAAGGCCGTGCGCCTCGACGGCGTGCGCTTCGTGCGGGCCGGAACCTTCCGGATCGAACGGATGTTGCTGGCCGCCGGCGTGGTCGACCTCGTCTCGCCGCTCGCGGCATTTTCCGAAAGCCCGTGGCCGACCAACCGCCCGGTGTCCATGCGCAGCGAGCTGGTGCTCGCCGTGAGCTCGCTGAATTTCAACATCCGGCATGGCCCGCTGAGTGACATGCGGGTCCGGCAAGCGCTCGCGATGGCGCTGCACCGCGGGGAAACCATCGAGCGGTTTGGGCGCGGCCGGCTGGTGCCGGCGTGGTCGTGGGTTCCCGCCATCCCGGGACGCGAGGGCCTGGCCCTCATGAAGGAAGACGCCGAGCAAGCGCGGCGCCTGCTCGCCGAGGCCGGGTATCCCGGGGGGCAGGGCTTCCCGGTCCTCACCATGGCGCTTTCAAGCATGAGCAAGGACGATCCCTTTCCGCCGGCCTGGACGGAGAACTGGTATCGGGAATTGGGCATCAGGACCCACCTGTGTTATGAGCCGGCCGAGCGGCAGGACCGGCGGGTGAAGCAAGGCGACTATGACATCGTCTACGGCACCTTCACGGGCACGGTCTCGGATGCCGCGGATCTCCTCGGGGTTTTCCTCTGGCCGCCGGAATACAGTTACAGCAAATGGTCCGATCCGGACTTTGCCCGGCTGCTGGCGAAGGCCGACGCCACCAGCGGCGCCGAACGACTCGCGATCCTGGAGCAAGCCGAGCGCCGCGTGATGGCGGCGATGCCGGCCGTCCCGGTCACCTTCACGCGGCGCGCGGCGCTCATGGCGGACGAGGTGCACGGATGGTATGAGGATCCACTGGGGCGGCAATCGCCCAAGCGCCTCTGGCTGGCGGCCAGCGTGGCGCCCGATGAGTCCGCAGCCGTCCCAACTGGTTTATGATCGACGGCGATCGCATGATTCGCGCGCCCTTCTGGCGGGACTGGCGGACCTGGCTCGGGGTCTGGCTGGTGGGCACCGTCGCCTTCGGCGTCGTGCTCGCGTGGGACGCCTGGCCCTGGCTGCAGGGTTCGACGCTGGTGACGTTTCGCTATACGAAGCTGAACCGCTGGCCGATCGAGGGCCTCTGGTGGTTGTTGTTGCCGCTGGTGTTCTGGCTGCACTCGCATCTCGCGATCACGGACCGCCGCTGGGCCTGGACGCTGGCGTTGCACGCCGGCATGGCGGTGCTCGTCTCGGTCTTGTTCGTGGTCGTGGCCTCGCTCCGGGTGGTGCTGGCCAATCACCTGCCGGCATCGTTTCTCCCGGTGGTGGTGAACGAGCTGCGGTGGATCGGCGGGTGGAATTACACGCCGGCGCTGATCTACCTGCTGCTGACCTTCGGGTTGTACACGGTCAGCTTCTATCGCGAATGGCGCGCCGGCCAGCGCCGGATGAACGAGCTCGTCGTGGCGAACGCGCAGCTCGAGACCCGCCTGGTGCGCGCGAGTCTCGATGCCCTGAAGATGCAGCTGCATCCCCATTTCCTGTTCAACACCCTCAACTCCATCACCGGCTTGATTCGCAAGGACCGCACGCGCGAAGCGGAGGATGTGGTGGCCGGGCTCGGGGAACTCCTGCGCCGGTCCCTGGATCATCGCCAGGAGGCGAGCGAAACACTGGAGGAGGGCCTGGTGTTCCTCCGGCGCTACTTCGACATCGAGTGCATCCGGTTCCAGGATCGCCTCCAGGTCGAATACGACATCGAACCCAAGTGCCTGCGCTCGCTGGTACCCAGCCTCGTGCTGCAGCCGTTGGTGGAAAACGCCATGAAGCACGGCATCTCCCAGGATCCCGCCGCCCGGCTCCTCCGGATCAGCGCCGTCCGCGATGGCACCCGGCTCCTCCTGACCGTGTACAACGACGGACCGCCGCTGCCGAAGGACGATGCCGCCCTCGCGAACGGCATCGGCCTCCAGAACACCATCGCGCGCCTGCACATGCTCTACGGCGATGAGGCCCGCCTCCGGCTGCGCAACCACCCGCCGCGGGGTGTGCGCGCGGAGATCATCCTGCCCTTTCAGACCAACACAGCATGAAAACTACCACCGCCATCATTCGCACCATGATCGTCGATGACGAGGTGCTGGCCCGCGAGAACGTCGAGGCCCTTCTCCAGGACGATCCCGAAATCAGGATCGTCGCCCAGTGTAGCAACGGCAGCCAGGCGCTGGAAGCCATCCGGCAGCACCGGCCGGACCTCCTCTTTCTCGACGTGCAGATGCCGGGCATGACCGGTTTCGACGTGCTCGCCAAGCTCCCCGACACGCTGCTCCCGCAGGTGGTGTTCGTCACGGCCTATGACCATTTCGCCCTGCAGGCCTTCGAGGTGCAGGCGATCGACTACGTGCTCAAGCCGTTCAACCGGGTCCGCTTCGCCGAGGCGCTGGCGCGGGCCAAGGCCGCCGTGCGGGAGCACGATGCCCAGCAGATGGCCCGCCGCCTCGACGAGCTCATGGGCGCGCTGCAGAAGCTGCGTGAAGGCCGGGAGAACGCGCCGGCCGGCAAGCCGGACACCCGGCTGTTCATCCGCTGCGACGGCGAAATTCACGTGATCGCGCCGGAGGACATCCTTTGGATCGAATCCGACGGCGATTACGTGCGCCTGCATGTGGCCGACAAGGCGCGCTTCGTGCGCATGTCCCTGCTCAAAATGATGGAGAAGCTTGATCCGGCGCATTTTGTCCGCATCCACCGCTCGACGATCGTCAATCTCAAGCACATGCGGAAGGCCAGCCCCGCCCTCTACGGCGAGTATACCGTCGAGCTGACGAATGGAGCCAAGCTCAAGGTCAGCCGCACCTTCGTGCACGACCTCAAGGCGCACCTCTGAGCGCCGGAGCCGGGGCGCCTCCGGTCGCGCCAGCTTGGCGGCCGGGCGCGCGCCGAACCGCACTGGTATCGCGGAAATGCAGGCCCGTCGCACCGTAATTGTGCGACTGGTCGGGGCGCGTGTCATATGGGGCCGCGCCGGTGCGAATTTCGTCCCGGGCGCTCCACACACCCAAGTAAACGCATGAAATCAACACGCACCCTGCACAGGTGGCGTGGCGGCGCGCGCCATCTGGCGTTCGCGGCCCTCACCGTGTTCGCGGCCTCGGCCGCTTTTGCCCAGCAAAACGACAGCAGCAGCAACGGCGACACCGTCAAGCTGGACAAGTTTGTCGTCACCGGTTCCTACATCCCCGCGGCCGCCGACGAGCGGAACGCCCTCCCGGTGCAGGTCGTCGACACCAAGTCGATCGAAATGACCGGTGTAACCAAGAGCGCCCTGGACCTCCTCCGCAAGGCGGTGCCCCAGATCGTTGGTGGTCTCAACATCGGCGTCGAAAACGGCAACATCGCAGGCAACAGCACCAACGGTGGCTCGCAGGTCGCGCTCCGCAACACCAGCACCCTCGTGCTGATCGACGGCCAGCGCGCGGCCTTTGACCCCGTGTCCGGCACGGGCGGCTACCAATTCGTCGACCTGAACATCATTCCGGTCTCGGCGGTGGACCGCATCGAGGTGTTGACGGACGGCGCCTCCGCCATCTACGGCTCCGACGCCGTCTCCGGCGTGGTGAACATCATCCTGAAGAAAAACTTCCAGGGCGGCGAGGTGGGCGGTTCCTACGGCTTTGAGAAGGCCAATCGCACCGGGGTGATGTATCGCGAGCGTTCGGGTCACGTGATGTTCGGCGCCAACACCGACCGGACCAACGTCACGGTGGGAGCCGAATGGAGCAAGTCGGACCCGCTCTACGAACGCGATTACACCTATACATCGCCGAACGTCGGTCTCACGGTCACCTATGCCGGCATCGTCAATGATGCATCCGGCAACTTCTATCGCCTCAACCCCAACCTGACGCAGGCGCCGGCGACGCCCCAACAGTCACTGGCCCAGCTGGTGGCGGCCGGCGTCTACATCCCGACGAGCATCGACGATGTGGCCAATGCCTTCGACTTGTCCACGCGCCCGACTTTCCTCGGCGCCCTCGACAAGCAGGTCGCGACGTTCTCTTCCACCCACAAGATCACCGACAGCCTCTCCGTGGGCACCAGCTTCCTGTATGCGAAGACCTCGAACCGGTATAATCTCAATCCGCAGCCGCTGTTCCTCACCATCAACAACCCGTCCGACCCGACCAGCTTCAACCTGCCGGGAATCCCGATCACGGATACGAAGGCGCAGGTCCGCAACCGTTTCCTCAACGCCGGCAACCGGGACTACATCACCGACACCGACAGCCTCCGCGGCACGGTTCAGGTCGAAGGCAAGATCAACTCCGACTGGAACTGGTCGGCCGACGCCCTCTACAACACCTCCACCCAGTTCGCGACGTACAGCAACCAGGTGCTCAACTCCGCCCTGGTCGCGGGCATCCGGTCCGGGCTGATCAACTTCACGGCGATCAACCAGGACCTCGGCAAGCTGGCCCAGGCGGGCGTGCTCGGCGATGCCCAGGTGATCGGCAAGAGCAAGATCATCTCCTACGATGCGCGGGTCAACGGCCGCCTCTTCGACCTGCCGTCCGGGTCGGTCTACATCGCCGCCGGCGTGGGCTACCGCAAGGAGGCCAGCTCGATCACGGCGGACAAGAACAGCGTCAACAACCCGGTGACCGGCACCTCGGCGTGGAACTTCGGCGTGTCCGTCGATCCCTTCGACGCCAGTCGCAACGTCAAGTCGATGTTCCTCGAAGCCAAGGTTCCGGTGACCAGCCCGGAGAACCACCTCCCGGGCCTCTACACCGTGTCCCTCGACGGCGCCATCCGGCACGAGATCTACAGCGATACCGACGATCCGACCGTCCCGAAAGTCAGCCTCCGCTGGCTGCCGTTCAATGACGAGTTCGCGCTCCGTTCGACGTACTCCAAGTCCTTCTCGGCGCCGATCCTGTTCAGCCTGTTCGGCCCGACGAGTTCCGGGGCCACCCCGCAGCTTGGCGGCCTGACGGCGTACGACGGCAGCGGCAACGCCATCGGGAATTTCCCGAACGTCCAGGGCGCGCAGCAGAGCGGCGCCAACCCGAACCTGCGGCCGTCGAAGTCGAAGAACTACACGGTGGGTTTCATCTATTCGCCGAAGCGGTTCAAGGGCTTCTCGGTGTCGGTCGACTACTATAACATCAAGGAGACCGACATCGTTGGCACCCTGGCCACGACCTCGACGATGATCCAGGACGTGGAGCAGTTCGGCCCGGCCTCGATCTTCGCGCCCTACATCCACCTGGGGAACTTCGGCCAGTTGGGTGGCACGCTCGTGACCGCCCCCGGCCAGCTGCATGTGAATCCCGCGAATGTGTTCGTGGACCAGTTCAGCGCCAACGTCGCCAGCCAGAACCAGGACGGCATGGATATCGGCGTGAAGTATGGCCTGGATTCCGGCTACGGTCGCTTCGACTTCAGCACCACCTGGGCTTACCTGCACAAGTTCCAGCTGCAGTCATCGCCCGGCCAGCCCTACACCGAGTATGTTGGCAACAACGGCTTCGGCACGCTGCCCAAGTACCGCGCGTACACGACCGTCAGCTGGCAGAAGGGCGCCTACTCGGCGAACCTGGCCCACACATTCATCAATTCGGTCCAGAGCTTCAACGACCCGACCTTCCACGTCGGATCCTATTCGTCCGTTGACGTCCTCGCCTCCCTGGACGCCGGCAAGGTGTTCCAGCGCCTGCATGGCTTGAATGTCACCGTGGGCATCAACAACCTGTTCAACCGCTTCCCGCCGACCGACGCGAACGACTTTTCGGATCCGCCGGCGGACACGGGCATCTACGGTTCGATCGGGCGGTTCTACTACATGAACTTCGCCTACCGGTTCTGACCCGGCGGATTCGCTTCTTTGGCCAAGGGCCTTCGCTGCGGCGAAGGCCCTTTTTTCGTCGCGGCAGAAATGCGCTTGGCCGGGGAATGATATGCGCTGGTCACCTTCGCATTGCCCGGGAGTGGCTGCGCCGCCAGATTGACACGCATGAAACGAAGCTGGTGGCTGCTCGGCGCAGCCGGTCTGCTCGCGGTGCGTTTGAGCGCCCAGAACCAGGCGCCCGAGCCCGCCGGGCTGCACGCGCTCGATTTCTGGCTGGGCACGTGGAACGTGGTGCTGGCCGATGGACATAAGGCCGGCGACAATCGCATCGACCGGCTGCTGGGTGGATTCGCCCTCCAGGAAAACTGGTCGGAACCGGATCACCACGAAGGCAAGAGCTGGTTCTATTTTTATCGCCCGGAAAACCGATGGAAGCAGGTGTGGGTCACGGACAGCGGATTCGTGAAGGAAAAAGCCCAGGTGGATGGCGCTCCGGCCGGCGCCGTGCGATTCCAAGGCACCGTCATCGGCAAGGGCGGCGTCAAAATACTCGACCGCACCACGCTGACGCCGCTGCCGGGCGGGCGCGTGCGCCAGGTCATCGAAACTTCCCGCGACGACGGCGCGACGTGGCAAACCGGCTTCGATGCGATCTATATCCCGGTGCGCTCGTAACGGCGCCAGTCGATTTTCCCCTATGAAATCCCATCCCGTCCGATTGCTTCTCGCCGGCCTCGGCCTGCTCGCTGCCACGATGTCCGCCCAATCCACTCCGCCCCAGCCGCCTCCGCCCCCACCCGAGGCCCGGCAGTTTGACTTCTGGATCGGCGCCTGGGATGTGACAGCCCCCAACGGGAAACAAGTCGGGAGCAGCCGGATCGAGCTGATTGCAAAGGGCAATGGCCTGCTCGAAAACTGGACCGGAGCCGGCGGCGGGGAGGGCAAGAGCCTGAACTGCTACAATGCCGCGCGGAAGCAGTGGCAACAATTCTGGGTCGGCAACGGCGGAGTCCTCGAACTGGCCGGCGGCCTGGTTGACGGCAGCATGGTCATGTCGGGTGAACACACCGTGGGCGGCACACCGACCATCGAGCGCATCACCTGGACGCCCCTGCCCGACGGGGTCGTTCGCCAGCACTGGGAACAATCCACCGATGGCGGCAAGACCTGGACGACGGCCTTCGACGGACGTTACCACAAGAAGGCCGGTTGAACCGGGGAATAACGATTCGAGCCGGTCCTCGCGGGACCGGCTCGGTGCCCTTGCGACCTGTTCGGCCGCGGGAAACTGGAGAACGACGAAAGCCTAGAAGAGCGAATTGGCGACAATGCCCACGGCCGTGATCGGCCCCTGGTCGCCCAAACCTTCGAGGGCGCGATCGGCCTTCTTCATGGTCGATTGCACGCTGAGATACAGGCTGTCGTCGGAGATCAGCCGGCCAAGCGTGCCCTTCCCGCTGTTGAGCTTCTCGGAGACTTCCTTCAAGTTGGTGACGGACGCGCGGAGGCTGGCGGCGGTGGGCTCGTCATAAAGCAGCACGCCAAGCGCCCCCTTGCCACTTTTCACGTCGGCGACGATGCCCTTGGTGTCGGCCATGAACGTGCGCGCATCCGTGGCCGCGGCCTTGATTTCCTTGACGCTGTCCAGCAGCTCGTCGTGCAGCTTCGGGTCGTTCACCAGGCGTCCGAGCGTGCCCTCGCCCTGGTTGATCTTGGACGTGATCGACTGGAGATTGCTGATGCTCTCCGTCAGCTTCGGCCCGTTGTCGGTGACGAGCTGGTCCAGCCGCTGGAGGAGCCCGCTCTTGCCCTCCGGTCCGCTGCCGAGGGTTTTGCCGAAGTCGCCGACCACCTGCTCGAGCTTGGCTCCGAGGCTGCCCAGTTGGCTGATGACCTCGTTGATGTCGATGGTGTTCATCGTCTTGATTTCATCGCCGTTCTTCAGCGCCGGCGCGCCCTTGGTGCCGAAGGTCACGCCAAGGTAGTTCGAGCCGAGGAGGCTCGAGACCTCGACGCTCGCGACGGCGTCGCTCGGAATCTCGACGTTCGGCTGGATCGAGAGCACCGCCTCGACACGCTGGTTGCCCAGCTGCGTCTTGGCGACGGTGCCGATCTTCACGCCGGCCATCAGCACGTCGTCGCCCACTTTCAATCCCTTCAGGCTGTTGAAGGGGGCGATGAGGGTGTAGCCGGCGGGTTTGAAGAGGTGGCCGCCGTTGAGCGACTCGAACGTGATCCAGGCAAGCGCCAGGCCGAGCACGAAAAAGAGCCCGACGCGGATGGTCTGTTGCGGGTTATTCATGGTTGTTCTCCAGTTGTTTGAAGCGGGGATTCTTGAGGTCGATGACCGGGTTGAGGAAGTTGGCGATCGCCGGATCGGCCGGCTGGGCGAAGTCGGCCGGCCGGCCCGTGGCGCGAATGCGGCCCTCCATGATGATGGCGATGCGGTCGGCGATGCCGAGGGCGAGTTCCCGGTCGTGCGTCACGACGATCGTCGTCACGGCGGTCTGCTCGCGCAGCGTGGCGATGATCTCGCTGATGGTGGCGCCCATCACCGGGTCCAGCTCGGAGGTCGGCTCATCGTAGAGCAGCAGTTGCGGCTCCATCACGAGGGCCCGCGCGATGGCGACGCGCTTCTTCATGCCGCCGGACAACTCCGAGGGGAACTTCGCGACCGCCGCCTCGAGCGAGAGGATGGAAAGGGCGTGCATGACGCGCTCGCGGATACCGGTTTCGGGACAAAGGCGATGCTCGCGCGGATAGAGGGCAAGGTTGTCGTAAACGGAGAGCGAGTTGAAGAGCGCCCCGGCCTGGAACACCAGCGCGAGGTGGACCTTGCTCCGGGTTTCCGGGTCGGCGGCATCGAAGTCGCCGATGTGGACCTCGCCGCTGGTGGCGGTCTCGAGCCCGGCGATGTGGCGCAGCAGCACGCTCTTGCCCGAGCCGCTGGGCCCCATGATGGCGAAGATTTCGCCCGGCTTCACCTCGAGGCTGACATCGTGCAGCACCGGCACGCCGCCGAACTGCTTGTTCAGCCGCGTGACGGTGACTCCGAAGGTCTTGCCGGCGAAGGGCGTGGCGGTGTACGTGGAGCTCATGTGGTGAAAAGGAGGAGCTTGGTGACGAAATAATCGAGCACCAGGATGAGGATCAGGGAGGAGACCACGGCTTTGGTCACGGCGCCGCCGATTTCCCGCGGACCGCCGCGCGTCATCAGGCCCGTGTAACAGCAGACCATGACAATCACGAAGCCGAAGACCTCGGCCTTGAGCAGGCCGTCGACGATATCCTTCGGCTCCATGAATCGCTTCAGGGCGGCGAAGTAGGCCTGGCCGTCGACGGAGATGAAATGCGTGTACTGGCACACGAGCGCGCCGCCGTACCACCCGCAGATGTTCGCGATGACGGTCAGCACGGGCATCATGCACGCGATCGCCGCGAGGCGCGGCAGCACGAGCATTCGCTCGGGCGGGATGTTCATGGTCACCAGCGCGTCGACCTCCTGGTAGACCTTCATCGACGCGAGTTCGGCGGTGATGGCGGAGCCGACGCGGCCCGTGACCAGCACGGCGACCATGACCGGCCCGAGTTCACGCGCCATCGTGAGGCCGACGAGCGTGCCGATGAACTGTTTGGCCCCGAAGTTCTCCATGCTGTAGCCGCTCTGGAGGGCGAGCACGCTGCCGATGAAGAAGCTGAGGATCGTGACAATCGGCAGCGTCGTGTAGCCGACCAGGTAACACTGCTCGATAAACCGCGGAAACTGCCGCGGCAGGCTCGGGGTGAACCGGAGGGCCCGCCACGTCATCAGCACGGTGCCACCGATGTGGTCGAGGACGAGGGTCAGGTATTTCATGGTAGTTGGGCGGCGACGGCCCGGGGGGAATTCTTCGCGCGAAAATCAAACACGGACACCTTCCAGCCGCCGCCGGCCGGCCGGCTCCAGTTGAGCAGGCCGCGGCCGAGCGTGAGCCGCGTCTCGCGCACGGAGCGATCCCACTGGAAGAAAGGCCCGAGGGTGAACTCCTTCTCCGTCGGCGAACGTTTCCAGCTGACCAGTTGGAACAGCCAGGACTGGCGGACGGCGTCGGGCGCGGCCCGGTCATAGCGATAGAGCGCGAACAGCGGCGTGTAGAGCTCGCGGATCGGCTCATTGGTGGGGAAGAAAACCTCGAGGGGACTCAGGACCTGCACCTGGCGCCTCCCGGCCCCGTTGTCCCACGCGCTCCACAGCGGCCACACATGGGTCTTGCTCGCCGGTGCCGCGTTGGGGTTGGTGAGGCTGCGCTGGGTTTGCGACCAGTAAAGGAAGTAGAGGAATTGGTTCTTCTCCTGGGCGACGCCGGAGTCCTGCCAGGTGGCGTGCCGGAAAAGCGGCCACGCGACCCAGGTCTTGTCCAGGTCCTTCACGACCGAATGGGTATAGAGCGGCGCCCAGCGGCTTACGCGGCGTTGGTCGCCCCGGCCCTGCACCAGGAATGGCCAGAAATAACGTCGTTCGTCGTAGCGCTCCGGCGCGGTGCGATGCGTGTAGCCGAAAAATGGCCAGGCATAATTCTCGCTGATGAAGCCCGGGCCGGTGTCGCGCGTGTAGAAGGGCAGCACGCCGACGCTCACAGTCGGCTGGGGCTTGTCGAGTTGGCGCGCCGAACGATAGCCGAAGGGCCACAGGAAAAACCGGCTGTCGTAATCATTGGCCCGGCCCCGGTGTCCGAACAACGGCCAGAATTCAAAGCCGTGGTGGCCGGCGCCGTCGATGAAGCGCAGGAAAGGCCAGACGATGTGGGTCGTCTCCATGCCGGACTTGCCGACCCGGGCGTAAAGCGGAAACAACGTGAAATCGATGCGATCCTTCCCAAAGCGATACTTGAGCGTGCCGCGCAACGGGAACAGCGCGCGGTAACTTTCCGCCGGGTCCGCGGCCTGGTGAGAAAAATAGAACGGCCACACGTCAAAGTTCCGCACGAGCGCGGAATCCTCCCGATAGGTCTTGAAGTTGATCAGCTCGAACAGGCTGAAGACGCGCTCGTCGTCTCCGTCCTTCCGCCACGTGACCAGCGGATAGAGGAGCGTGTCCATCTCATGGTCGTTCGATCGTTCGCGAAGAAACAGCGGCCGGAATCCTTCCGCCTTCGACCCATCCGGCTTTGTCTGCGTGAAGACCAGCGGACCGAGGTACTCCCCGGACTGGACCTCGCCCGCCGGTCCGAGCTGTTCGACCGCCAAAGGCCACCGGTTGCGCTCCCGCGCCTCCAGGCGCCCTGCCGCCAGGGCGGCAACAAGGACCGCCCGGACCAGAAGTCGGGAAATCAAGCTTGGTGGTTTGTAAGGCATTGCCTTTGCGCAGTCCGGAGGCCAGGTAGGTGGCCGACCTCACGATGCCGAGGAAAGAGCCTAGCCGCCCCCCGACGTCGTGCAAATGCTATGTTACAACAGGCTTCCGCAACAAGTGTTCCCCCAAAATGCGCCGAAGATTCTGCCGGAACGCGGCTTGCGGATGAGGGACTCTGCACCCAATGCGCATAACCGGAGGAGACGCCCGTGGCATCCCTTTGGTGCTCCCGCGGGGCGATGCCGTGCGCCCCGCGACCGACGCCTTGCGGCAGGCGGTGTTCTCCAGCTTGGCCCTGCGCGTGCCCGGTGCGCGCTTCCTGGATCTGTTTGCGGGCAGCGGGGCCTACGGCTTGGAAGCGTTCAGTCGCGGCGCGTCGGGCGGGACATTCATTGAGCGCGATTCGCAGGCGACGGCTTTTATCCGCCGCAACATCGCGGCCGTGGCCAAGAGCATGCGGCGTGATTCCGGCGCCCTGCAGGTCGTCACCGCCGACGCCACCAGCGCCCCTTGGGGCGATCCGCCGGACCTGGTATTCATCGATCCGCCCTATGCGGCGATCGCGGGCCTCGTCCCGAAGCTGTTCGCGCGGCTGGGTCAACTCCTCGCCGGCTCGACGGATCCGGTGGTCGTGTTCGAAGCGCCGGGCGAGATGGAACTCGCACCCGACGGATGGCATTGCATCAAACGGCTGGGCAAGGGCGCGCGCCAGCCGACCGCCTGCATCTTCAGGAAAGCTCCAGTCGCGCCTTGAGCAGCGTGATGGCGGCGATGCAGGCGGTCTCGGTGCGCAACACGCGCGGCCCGAGATGCACCAGGGTGAAGCCATGCGCGCGCAGCCAGTCGCGCTCGGCCGCGGACCAGCCGCGTTCGGCGCCCAGCGCCAGCACGCCCCGCTGCGCCCCGCGGAGATCGACCGTGCTCACATGCCCCGAACCTTCGTAGTTATCCAGCGCCAGGCGCGCCCCGCCCACGGGCAGCGCGGCGACCACCTCGTCGAGCGTGCGCCCGTGCGTCACCTCCGGCAATCGCGTGCAGAAGGCCTGCGCCGCGCCGCTTATGACGCAGCGGCGCCAGGCGCCGGACTTCCACAAGCTGCTCGATGCATAGGCGACCTCCGCTTTTTCCGTTCGCGCAAAATGCAGCGCCGCGACCCCGAGCGACGTGGCCTCCCGCAGGATGTCCCGGGCCGTCTGGGGTCTCGGCAGGCCGACGATGACATCAATTAAGCATGGCGGCGCGGGTGTTTCCCCCCAGACGAACGACAACGACAGGGAATTTTTTTCGATGGCGGTGATGGTGCCGCGCCCGCGCGGCCCGTTGATGATGCCGGCGTCAAAGGCCTCCCCCGTTTGGCGGCGCAGAATTTTGAGCAAATGGATTGCCCGCGCGTCATCCAAGGGCAAGGGAAGCTGGACTTCCCCCGGTTCGAAAAGGATTATATTCACATGCCGAATTGGTCGCGTTGCCACGATGGAGCCATTTCCCGGCGGGAGAAATCGAATTTTGGCGCGATCCCGCGGCGGGACCGCGCCGCACCGGCCATCCTGAAGCGTCGTGAACCCCAATGATCCGAATTCCTCCCGGCGCAACCTGGGCCGGGGCCGGCCGGTGGTCGTGGTGGAAGACCAGCGGCTCATCGCGGAATTTTTCCGGCTGCATTGCGAGGCACTGGGATTCGAGGTGGTGAAGCACTGCACGACGGTGCGGGAAGGCCTGGCCGCCATCCGGAAACATCGTCCGACGCTGGTGCTGCTCGATCTTTCGCTGCCCGACGGCGACGGGCTCGATCTCGCGCCGCTGGTGCTCGAGGAGCAGCCGGACCTGAAGATCATCGCCATTTCCTCCCACCGCGACCCGTGGTCGATGCTGCAGGTGCAACGCCTCGGGCTGCACGGTTTCGTCGACAAGCACGACCAGCGGCCGGACGTGCTGACCGAGGCGATCGAAGCCGTCCTGGCCGGGCGCATCTTTTACACGCCCATCGTCAACGAATCGAGTTCGACCATTCGCCGCGACCCCAAGGCCTTCATCCGCGTGCTCTCCGATTACGAGACGCGCATCCTGTCGCTGATCGGCGAGTCGAAGACCGACGAAGAGATCGCCGCCGTGCTGGGCGTCAGCGCGGCGACGGTGCAATCGCGTCGGCGGGATGTCATGCGCAAGCTCGACATCCACACGACGCCGAAGCTCATCCACTACGCGATCGTCAACGGGCTCACCCGGTCGGACCGATTGGGTCAGCAGAAGCCAACCTGAGGCTGAGGCCGTCGAAGCGGGCCTGCACCTCGCGGCCGAGGGCCCGCGCGGCGTCCCATTCCGCGGCGGCACCGAGCTCCTCGATCTGGCGGAAATCCTCCTCGAGCTGGCGCTCGGCGATGAAGGCGCAGCGGCCGTAGAGCAGGTGCGCGTAGTGGCCCGCCGTGGCGGCGTTCTCCTCCTGCAGGGCGGCCAGCAGCTGCTCGAGCTCCACGGAGAATTCCGAAAGGTAGAGCGCCACTTCTTCGGCCAACGGGACCGCCTTGCGCCGGGCGATCAACCGCATGTTGCCAAGCGGATCGACGGGCGGTGTCGCCGCGCCGGAGGTCGCCGCGGCGGCATCGCCGGCGACCGCCAGCGCCTGGCGCAGGCGCTCGAGCGTGACCGGCTTGTTGACGAACCCGTTCATGCCGGCGGCGAGGCACTGCGTGCGTTTGTCCGCCGTCGTGAAGGCGGTCGTGGCCAGGATGCGCGCCCGGGCGGACCGATTGGTCAACCCGCGGATCGCGCGCGCCACGTCGAGGCCGCTCATGCCGGGCAGGTCGTAGTCCAGAAAGGCGATGTCGATGTCCTGCGTGGTCGCGAGGGACACGGCGGTATTCCCATCCGCGGCGGCCTGCACGCGGTAACCCAATGACTCCAGCAGGTCGATCAAGACGACCCGGTTGTATTCCTCGTCGTCGACGACGAGGGCGACGCCCACCGCCTGTGGCGGCGCGGCCGGCTTGCTGGGGGCGGGTTCGGCGGCTTCCGCGGCGTGCTCGAACGGGGCGCTGAAATAGAAGCACGAACCTTCCCCGGGTTCGCTTTCCAGCCAGAGCCGTCCGCCCATCTTTTCGGCCAGTCCCTTGCACAGCGCGAGCCCGAGGCCGGTGCCGGGCACGCGCCCGCGCTGCGCCGCGGACCCGCGTTCGAATCGCGTGAACAACCGCTTCTGCTCCTCGGGCGGGATGCCGGGCCCGTCGTCCGACACGGCGAAGATGACATCCGTGCGCATATGGCTCGCGGGCTTGCACCAGACGGTCAGGCGCACCTGGCCGCGCCCGGAGAACTTCAGGGCATTGCCGACGAAGTTGAGCAGGATCTGGCGGACCCGCCGGGGATCGCCGGTCAGCCGGTCGGGCACGGCGGGCGAGATGGCGATATCGACGGGAATGCCGCGGCGTTCGCTCTCGGCCGAGGTCATGGCGGCGACGGACTGCACCAGTTCTGACAGCGTGAACTCCCGCGCCTCGAGTTCGACGGCGCCGGCCTGGACGCGCGAAAAGTCGAGCAGGTCCTCGAGCAGCGAGCCGAGGTGCGTGGCGCACTGGCGCAGCAGGCCGAACTTGCGCCGGCTGTCGGCATCGAGCGCTTCGGTTCGCAGCGTCTCGGCAATGCCAATGACGCCATTCATCGGGTTGCGGATCTCGTGGCTGACACTGGCGAGGAATTCGTCCTTCGCGGCATTGGCCTTCACCAATTCCTCGGTGCGGACCCGCACCTGGCGCTCGAGCTCCTGGTTGCGCTCGCGGATGCGGCGCTCGCGGATGCGCACGAATCCGAACACCGCGGCCCCGAGCAGCACCGCATAACCGGCATAGGCCCAGCCATCACGATACCACGGCGGCAGGATGCGGAAGGCGAAAGTCGCGGGCGCGCTGACCATGCCGGCCCGGTTCATCGTGCGCACTTGAAATTCGTAGGCGCCCTCGGAGAGGTTGGAAAATTCGTACGAGCGGCGCACCGAAGGCTCCGGCCATTCGCGCGCGCCGCCGAGCCGGGTCTGGAACAGCAAATCCCGACCGCGCACATAACTCGCGGTGAAGATTTGAAATTCGACGCGGTGATCCTTGAACGCGAACTGCGGGTCAAAACCGTCCGAGGCCTGAGTCGAACGGCCGGTGTCCAGCCTGATCTGAGGCGTGTCCGGTCGCGCCATGTTGGGAATGGCATCAAAGTCATAGCGAAGCAGGCTTTCCGAACCCCCGACCCAAAGCACCGGGTGGTTGTTTTCCGACGTGAAATCCAAGGCGGAGATGAGGCCCGCCTTGGCTAGTTCCGGCGGGTCGAGCTCCTGCCAGCGGGCGGTGTGGTCGGGATTCAGCGTGAGGACACCCAAGGCCTGGCTGCGAACCGGCGCTTGATGCACGAAAGCGACAAGCCATGCCGCCCGACCCGGAATGCCGGTCACCACCCACGGCTCGCTCAAAAGGGGCAGGCCGACCTCCGGCCGCAACGTGCTTACGCCTGCCGGCGCCACCAAAACCCGGCCATGGTTCAAGAGGACGATTGCGTCGTCATGGCCGAACACGCTCGTAGCGCCCTTGAGCGGCATTCCCGATACCGGATCGGTTATCGTGCGAAGCCCGCCCTGCTTGAGGTCGTAGACAAAAGCGCCACTGGCGATTGTACCGAGCCAGAGCTCGCCATCGGAACCCTCGCGAATGGACGACAAATAGTCTGGCAGGCTCGTCAGGCTCAGGTGTTCGAACGAGCCGTCCGGCCGGGCAAGGAGTTCGCCGAGCCCGGGTTGTTCGGACACGAAGAAGCGATCGGGATCGTTACGGGAACGTTGCACGAAAAACACCGTTCTCGCCGCTTGGGCATAGAGTTCCCGGACTATCCCATCGGCATAATAGTCCATGCCGCCAAACCGGCTGAGCAGCAGTCCATCACGGAATGGCATGACATCATTGTACGTTGCGGTGAGGCCGGCCAGCGGGCGCAGCTGGACTGCCTTGTCGGGAATCGGCTGCAGCTCGGAGACGGCCTGTCGGGTGAGCACGAAGCTTTTCGTACCGTCGTGGCTGATCACCCCGGGCGTGGCTGCACCCTTGTCGGTGGCTTCTTGGATTATGGTCGCGGCACCCGTCGATTCGAAGCGGGTAATGCCGTCAGTGGTGACGACCCACAGCTGGCTCGATGCAATATCTGGCGCAGCCCACATGACCGATCGTGACGGCAGCCCATCGCCTGCATCAAGGATGCGGACCACGTGCCATGCGGGGGATACGATGGCCAAGCCACCGGATATCGTCCCAATAGCGAAATTGCCATCGGGCAAGGTTGTCACCCCCGAAGGTCGCGAGGCGGCCAAATACCGGTTCAGTTCGGGATCGGATACGGTTTGCGGTGGGGCGCCGGGACGAAAGATGCCGTTGTTGCCGACGCCCAATATACCTCTATTATCTTCAACCAAACCGATGACCCCGTCGGCCGGAAGCTGATCGGGAGGGTATTCCAGCTTCGGCCCGTCAGATGTCAGCCGGTATAGTCCCGTTTCCGCATGGTAGAACCATAGGTCCTGTCGCAGCCGCATTGGGCAAAGTCGCAGCTTCGTGGGAAACGACCACACCCGGAAACGGGCTCCATCCCAGCGAAGAACCTTGGTATGGGCAAAGAAGACCACGCCTTCGTCGACCACCGCACACGCCCAAACCAGACCGAGATCCCGGGCATCCGGTGGCAATTTGTCCACCAGCGAGTGATAGCGAAACTGGCCCAGGGTCTCCTCCGCAAAATATCCAATCTCGTTTGCCGCGCCTGCCCAAAGGCGACCATCGCGGCCCCAGGCGAGAGCCTTTAGCGAATGGGTGTCGGCTATGGGAAACGCATTCCAGGATTGGCCATCGAAGACCCGAAGACCGCCTTCAGCGCCCACGAACAAGCGACCCAGCTTATCGGTAAGGATGATCCATGGATAGGCATCCGAACCCACCTCTTTCATGGATATTCCCACGCATAGCGGCCGCCCAGCAGTCGGATCGGACCACGCGGCGACCAGACGGGAGGCCGACAGGCATAGCAAAAGAAGCGCGGTGGCCCATCGCGTATTGGCGGGCAAGATATTCACTGGTCGGTTGATACCATCGAAGGTTTGCGCGCGGACAGCAATTTGCATCGCCACCTAAAATCAGGTCGCCGAGCAGCCTGAATTTAGGCGGATTCGCCGATCTGACAGTGGTCGTTTTCGTGCCATGCTGGGGGCACTATGAAATCAATCAAGCAAGCTACCTCCGGGCTCGCCTCGAGCCTCTTTTTGGCCGCCGGTCTCACCCGCCTCGCAGAGAAGACGGATCCCATGAAGCAGTCGGCCTCCAATTTCGAAGGCGCAGCCCGCACCGTTGAATCGTGCGAAGCTTGCGTCGTTCCGTGCCTTTTCACGCCGAAGCCGAACTGACCGCACACTAGGCGTCATTCTCCCGGCATGTTCAGCCTCGCCGCCTTTCGGTATCGAAACGTCCTGGCCGCTGCGGGCGGCCCGATCGAGCGACTGGAACTCTCGGACGTCTCGATCCTCGGCGAGCGGGGCTTTTTGGCGAATGCCTATCTAAAGGACGGCCTGGCTGGCAACCGTAGTGACCGAACGGTTTTCAGCCAGGCCAATGGCAGCGGCACATCGTCATCGCCGATGGTCGCGCGTTTCATGGCGGTTTCGGAAGCGCTGGAGCGCTGGGCGCACTGGCAACTCCACCAAAGCAACGAGGGGAACCGCTACGGCTTCGATGTCGATCCTTCGAGCAATGGCTTGGCGGCCTTCCCCGGCATATTCAGCCGCCAAGCCCGGCCGAGTGCCCTGATGGAGGCGGCCGAGCGGTTTAACCTCCTGAACTGGTGGGAAGGACGGTTGGCCGCGTTCGAGTCCGACACGCGCTGGCCCGGCGTGCGCGCGGCCGCGATTTGCTCGGGAGTTCCGGGCGTCACCGTCATCCTGTTCAAGCGCTCGCCAGAAGGCTTCGTCGCTTATGGCCACGCCTCGGCGCTGGATTTCGATGGCGCCTGCCGGAAGGCCGCGATCGAGATGCAGCGGCATGAACAGGTCGTGGCGCATTTCGCTCTGACTCATGCCGGCCAGATCCGAAACCAACTGCCGGCTTCGGCGCATCCGATCGAGCGCCGCAGCCTGTTCTTTGCGCTCGAGGAGGGCTACGAGCTCTTTCTCGAGCGGCTCCGTTCGCAGCGGACGAAGCCCGCCCCCAAGCCGCGCCTCATCTACGACGGCCCGGTGCCGGGCCCGTGGAGTCGCTATACGGATGTCTGGCGGGTGGTTTACGCACCTCCGAGCGAGCGATTCCTCAGCTTGGACGAGAACTACTTCATGTGGTGACCGTCGGCTGGTCAAAAAAGGCTTAAACGCATCGCCGCCGGGCGGGGCCATGTGGCCGGGAGCAGGGGAAGCCGGGGCGTTGACCAGCCCGGGCTGGTGCGGCTAGTCGGAATCGAACCGACGACACCTGCTTGGAAGGCAGAGGTTTTACCACTAAACTATAGCCGCGGATTCCGGGGTGGAAGGGTGACTCGGGAGGCCGGTCCTTCAAGCTTTTGTTCGCCGCGCACGGGCATCGTAAATGGGATTGCCGGCGGTGTTTGAAAGTCCATATTCCGCGTCCATATGGCGAATCCCGCGGCAGGCAAACCCCAGTCGAGCGTCAAAGCGGCGCAGGCGATGGCCAAGCAGAAGGCGCTCGAGAAAAAGGCGAAGACCTACAAGCTGGACCTGAGTGAGCTTTCCGTCTTCACGAGCCAGCTGGCCTCACTCCTTTCGGCCGGTCTGCCGCTGGTGTCGTGCTTGGAAGCTTTACAGGACCAGACCGAGGACCAGGTCTTCCGGATCGTGATCCGTGACGTGCGCAACGACATCTCGACCGGCACGTCATTCTCGGCCGCGGTGAAGAAATTTCCCCGGGCCTTCCCGAATCTCTTCATCTCGATGGTGGAGGCGGGCGAGGCGTCCGGCGGCCTCGCGGAAATTCTCGGCAAGGTGGCGGGTTACTTTGAGTCGACGGTCAAGCTGACCAAGAAGGTCAAGTCGGCGATGACGTACCCAATCGCGGTCATCGGTCTCGCGATCGCGCTCGTCAACGTGCTGCTGATCTTCGTCATCCCGGTGTTCGCCGCGATGTTCGCGGACTTCGGCGCCAAACTGCCCGCTCCGACGCAGATGCTCATCAACCTCAGCAATTTCATGAAGAAGTGGTGGTGGGCCATCGGCTTGGGCGCGTACCTCATCTACTTCGTCATGGGCAAGTACATCGCGACGCCCAACGGGCGCCGGCAAAAGGACAACTTCCTGGTGAAGGCGCCGATCTTCGGCAACCTCATCCACAAGATCGCCCTTTCGCGCTTCTGCCGCACCTACGCCACGCTCATGCGGTCCGGCGTGCCGATCCTCCGCACCCTCGAGATCGTCGCCTCGGCGAGTGGCAAGGTGCAGGTCGAGGATGCCTGCGCCGAAATCGCCAAGCACGTCAGCCAGGGCGGCCAGGTCTCCGACATCATGGCCGTCAATCCTTTCTTCCCGCCGATGATGAAGCACATGGTCAAGGCGGGCGAGACCACCGGCAACGTCGACGGCATGATGAACAAGATCGCGGACTTCTACGACACCGAGTGCGACGCCACCGTCGGGGCGCTGACCTCACTCATCGAGCCGATGCTGATCGTTTTTCTCGGTGTGGTGGTCGGCGGCATCGTGATGGCGATGTTCCTGCCGATCTTCCAACTCGGCGCGGTGGCTGGCGGCCTGCAGCAATAACTTTGTCCCGCGACCAGCAATGCCGCTTGCGTGCCCGTGACGGCACGGGCCAATATCCGCGTTCCCTTTTTCATGCCCTCGATCCTCATCGTTGACGACCTGATCTCGATCCACGAGATGCTCGAGGCCGTCATCCAGCCGACGGGCTACAGCACCGCTTTCGCCACGGACGGCGAGAAGGGCCTGGCGCGTTACAAAGCCGAGAAGTACGACCTGGTGCTGGCCGACATCGACATGAAGCCGATGGACGGCATCACGCTGCTCAAGCAGCTCAAGCTCTATGATCCCGGCGCGGTCATCATCATCATGACCGCCTACGCGAGCACCGAGAGCGCGATCCAGGCGCTGAAGTTTGGCGCCTTCGACTACCTGCAGAAACCTTTCAAGGTCGACGAGCTCATGCAGGCGCTGAAGCGCGGCATGGAATTCCGCCGCACCGTCGCGGAGCGCGAGGCCACCGGCAGCGCGCCCGCGATCAACGCCGGCGATTTCGAGGCGCGCCTGATCGGCCAGAGCCCGAAAACGAAGCGGCTGATCGCCCAGCTCAAGAAATTGTCCTCCGCCCACACGCCGGTCCTCATCTCGGGCGAGCTGGGCAGCGGCCACGAGGTCGCCGCCGAGCTGCTCCATGCCGCCGGCACGCCGCCGGACAGCCCGCTCGTCCGCATCGACTGCCGGCTCAGCTCGATGGACAGCCTCCGCGCCGGATTGCTCGGCCAGAACGGCGCCGGCGGAAACTGGGTGCGGGAGGCGAAGGGCGGCACGTTGTTCCTGCTGCACCTGCAATGCCTGCCCAAGGACACGCAGTCCGAACTCGTGTCCGTGCTGCGCAACAACGCCCACAACTTCCGCCTCATCTGCGCCACTGAGGAGGACTTGGAGAAACTGGCGGAGGAGGGCGGATTCAACGAGGAGTTGTTCTACCGCGTGGCGGCGCTGCCGGTTCAGATGCCGCCCCTGCGCGAACGCCTCGAGGATGTGCCGGCCCTGCTCAAGGAGATCGCCGGCAAGACCTCGAACCCGCATTTCGACGCCAAGCTGGTTGAGTTCACCGAGGACGCGCTGGCGACGCTTCGCGCCTACCGCTGGCCGGGCAATCTGGCCGAATTTCGCCAGGTCATTTCGCAGGTGGTCACCACCACCGAGACCCGCGTCATCACCTCGGCGCAGCTGCCGTTGCGCATCCACGAGCTGGCCGACTGGCCGACCCTGGCGGATTACCTCGCCGGGCAGGAAAAACAGTACATCGGGCGGGTGCTGCACGCCTGCCAGGGCGACAAAGCCCGGGCGGCCAAGACCCTGAACATCGACGTCGCGCGCCTCGGTTGAGGCGCGGCCCGGGCCCCGGACGCGGACCGGCGCCACGCGTGACGGGAATTTCCCAATTCCCGCTTGCCCCACCATGGGGGGCTGGCAAGCCTCGCCAAAATCTACGCGCATGCCCAAACGCACCGACCTCGAGTCCATCCTGATCATCGGCGCCGGCCCCATTATCATCGGCCAGGCATGCGAATTTGACTATTCCGGCACCCAGGCGTGCAAGGCCCTGCGGGAGGAGGGTTACCGGGTGATTCTGGTGAATTCCAACCCGGCGACGATCATGACGGACCCGGAGTTCGCCGACGTCACGTACATCGAGCCGCTGACGGTCGACATCCTCGAGAAGATCATCGCGAAGGAAAAGCCCTCCGCGCTGCTGCCGACCCTCGGCGGCCAGACGGCGCTCAATCTCGCCATCGACCTGCACAAGGCCGGGATCCTCGACCGTTACGGGGTTGAGATGATCGGGGCCCGCCCCGACGCGATCCGCAAGGGCGAGGACCGCGAGTTGTTCAAGCAGGCGATGGTCAAGATCGGCCTGGACGTGGCGAAGTCGATGACGGTCCACACGCTCGAGGATGCCCGCAAGGCCGCCGACTACATCGGCACGATGCCCCTCATCATCCGGCCGAGCTTCACGCTCGGCGGCTCCGGGGGCGGCATCGCCTACAATCGCGAGGAGTTCGAGCAGATCGTGAACCACGGGCTCGAGATCTCGCCGGTGCACGAGGTGCTCGTCGAGGAATGCCTGCTCGGCTGGAAGGAGTTCGAGATGGAGGTGATGCGCGACCACAAGGATCAGTGCGTCGTCATCTGCTCCATCGAGAACTTCGACCCGATGGGCGTGCATACCGGTGACTCCATCACGGTCGCGCCGGCGATGACCCTCACCGACAAGGAATACCAGGTGATGCGCGACGCCTCGTTCGCCGTCATCCGGGAGATCGGCGTCGCGACCGGCGGCTCGAACATCCAATTCGCGATCGATCCCAAGACCGGGCGGCAGGTTGTCATCGAGATGAACCCGCGCGTCTCGCGGTCCTCGGCGCTGGCGTCGAAGGCGACCGGCTTCCCGATTGCGAAGATCGCGGCCAAGCTCGCCGTCGGCTACACGCTCGACGAGCTGCGCAACGACATCACGCGGCTCACGCCCGCGAGCTTCGAGCCCACCATCGACTACGTTGTCACCAAGATCCCGCGCTTCACGTTCGAGAAATTCCCCGGCGCCAACCCGACGCTCACCTCCGCGATGAAATCGGTGGGCGAGGCGATGGCCATTGGCCGCACCTTCAAGGAGTCCTTCCAGAAGTGCCTCCGCTCGCTCGAGACGGGCGCCCGCGGTTTTGGCGGGGGCGGCAAGTTTGGCGGCGAGGAAATCCCCGGCGATGAAATCATCCGCCAGCGGCTCGGCACCCCCAACGCCGAGCGCGTCTACTTCATCCGGCACGCCTTCCGGGCGGGCTACACCGTGGAGCAGATCCACGACCTCACGAAGATCGATCCCTGGTTCCTGCACCAGCTGCGCGAGCTCCACGAGATGGAGCAGGTGCTCGCGACCCGCACGCCGGCGACCCTGGACACCGCGTTGCTCCGGCGGGCCAAGCAATTCGGTTTTTCCGACGCGCAGCTCGCGCACTTCCTCAAGGTCGACCTCGAGACCATGCGCGCCCGCCGCAAGCGGGCGGGCGTGAAGACGACCTACCGCCTGGTCGACACCTGCGCCGCGGAGTTCGAGGCATTCACGCCGTATTATTACTCGAGCTACGGCGACGAGAACGAGATCATCCCCTCGGCGCGGAAGAAGATCATGATCATCGGCGGCGGCCCGAACCGGATCGGCCAGGGCATCGAGTTCGACTACTGCTGCGTCCACGCCTCGTTCGCGCTGCGCGAAATCGGTTACGAGACCGTGATGGTGAACTCGAACCCCGAGACCGTCTCGACCGACTATGACACGAGCGACCGCCTTTATTTCGAGCCGCTGACCCTCGAGGACGTGCTCGAGGTTTACGAACAGGAGCAGTGCGTCGGCGCAATCGTGCAGTTCGGCGGCCAGACGCCGCTCAACCTCGCCGGCCCGTTGAAGGCGCATGGTGTCAATGTCATCGGGACCACGCCTGAAAGCATCGAGACCGCCGAGGACCGCAAGCTCTTCGCCGCCATCCTCGACCGCCTGCGGCTGAAGCAGCCGCCGAACCGCACGGCGATGAACGAGAACGAAGCCCTGGTCTTCGCGCACGAGATCGGCTTCCCCGTGCTGCTGCGCCCGTCCTTCGTGCTGGGCGGCCGCGGCATGTTCATCGTCTACAGCGAGGAGGAGTTCAAGGCGGTGATCCGGCAGGCCTTCGAGGTGATGCCGGACAAGCCCGTCCTTATCGACAAGTTTCTCGAGGACGCGATCGAACTCGACGTCGACTGCATCAGCGACGGCGCGGTCTCGATCATCGGCGGCATGCTCGAGCATATCGAGTTTGCCGGCGTGCACTCGGGCGACGCGGCCATGGTGATGCCCCCGCACACCCTTTCCCCGGACATGCTGCAGACGGTGCGCGAGGCGACCTACGCCCTGGCGCGGGCGCTGGATGTGATCGGCCTGATGAACATCCAGTTCGCGATCAAGGACGAGCAGCTGTTCGTGCTCGAGGTCAACCCGCGGGCGTCGCGCACCGTGCCCTTCGTGGCCAAGGCCATCGGCGTGCCGCTGGCCAAGCTCGCGGCGAAAGTGATGGCCGGCAAGAAGCTCGCCGAGCTCGGCCTCACGCGCGAGGTGAAGCCGAAGCATTGGTGCGTCAAGGAGGCCGTGTTCCCGTTCGCCCGCTTTCCGGGCGCGACCATCGTCATCGGCCCGGAGATGCGCTCGACCGGCGAGGTCATGGGCATGGACGACGACCTCGGGATCGCCTTCGCCAAAACGCAGATGGCGGCCAAGCCCGGGCTGCCGCTCGCCGGCAAGGTGTTCCTCAGCGTGAAGGACTCCGACAAGCCCGAGGCCGTCGGTATCGCGCGGGCCTTCGCGGAACTTGGTTTTTCGATCGTGGCGACCGGCGGCACGGCCCGCTTGCTCCAGCAAAACGGCCTGCCGGTGCAATTCGTCAACAAGCTGCAGGAGGGCCGGCCCAACTGCATCGACATGATCAAAAACGGGGAGATCCAGATGGTGATCAACACGCCGAAGGGCATGATCCCGCGCCACGACGAAAACGCCATTCGCGCCGCCGCGGTCGCCAATTCCGTCTGCATCATGACCACGCTCACCGGCGCCCAGGCCGCGCTCGGCGGCATCCGCGCGATGAAGCAGAAGCGGGTCGATGTGCGCCCGCTCCAGCAGTACCGCGACAGCGTCGTGCCGATGTGAGGGGCCGATGAAGACCGAACCCACGCTCGTCGCCTTGTTGCACGGTCCCGACCAGCCGGGCCTGGTGGCGCGGGCGGCGGGATGGATCTTCGACAACGGCGGCAACATTCTCCACGCGGACCAGCATCGCGACGAGGACGCCGGAATTTTTTTCCAGCGCATCGAATGGGTGCCGCCCGCGAGCCGACGCCTCGCCATGGAGGAGAAGGCGTTCCTGCGGTTCGCGCACGGGCGGTTGGGCATGAACGCCGTGGTGATGGACTCGACGCACCGGCGGCGCGTCGCGATCTTCGTGTCGAAGGCGGACCACTGTTTCCACGATCTCATCCTGCGTTGGCGGGCGGGGGAGTTCCCGTGTGAGATCGTGGCGGTGATTTCCAATCACCCCGACCTCGCGTCGGCGGCCCGGGCCTATCGGCTGCCTTTTTACCGCGTCCCCGTCCGGCCGGAACACAAGGGCGCCGCGGAGACCCGCCAGCTGGAGTTGCTGCGCAAGCTGCGGATCGAGCTCTTGATTCTGGCGCGCTACATGCAGGTCCTGACGCAGGATTTCCTCGCGAAGTTTGGCCGGCCGGTGATCAACATCCACCATTCTTTCCTCCCGGCTTTCGCCGGCGGGCGGCCGTACCACCAGGCGCACCAGCGGGGGGTGAAACTCATCGGGGCGACGGCCCACTACGCCACGGCCGTCCTCGACGACGGCCCCATCATCCAGCAGGACGTGGCGCGGGTGACGCACCGGCACAGCGTGGACGATCTCATCCGCCAGGGCCGCGACCTCGAAAAGTCGGTCTTGGCGCAGGCCGTGCGATGGCACTTGGAGAATCGTATCCTCGTCTACGGCAACAAGACGGTGGTGTTCGACTGATTCGCCTCCCGTGGCGGGGCGGCCGCGGCCGGAAGATATTTCCGTCATTTACAGGCGGCGGGGCATTTGCTCTCTACTCCCCTCCATGAGTCAATCCAAGCCCGCCGCAAATACGTCCCCGGCTGCGGATCCCCAGGCCGCCGCGCCCGTGCACGTCGACCTGACGTTGCACGAATTCTGGGAGAAGAACCGTACGCTGGTGCTGGGCGCGTGTGTCGTCGCCCTGCTCGCCATCATCGGCCGCGAGGGCGTGCAGTATTTCTCCGACCAGCGCGAAAAATCGGTCCAGGCGGAATTCGCCCAGGTGGCGGACTCGCCGGCAAAATTGGCCGCCTTTGCCGAGAGTCATGCCGGGCACCCGCTGGCGGGCGTGGCGTGGCTGAAGATGGCGGATGAAAAATACACCTCCGGCGACTTTGCCGGGGCGGCGACCGCTTACCAAAAGGCGGCGGACAAGCTGCACAATGAGGCCTTGCGGGCCCGGGCACGGCTCGGCGCGGCGGTCAGTCAAACCAACGGCAGCGACAAGGCGGCCGGCAGCGCGGCGCTCAAGGCGATCTATGCCGATGTCGCGGTGCCGAAAGCGGCCCGCGCCGAGGCCGGTTATCATCTGGCGACGCTCGCGCTGGACTCCGGCAATTTTGACGAAGTCCGTAAGCTGGTCGACGAAATCAGCCGGCTCGAGCCGACCAGCACCTGGTCGCAGCGGGCCACCGTCCTCCTGGCGTCGCTCCCGGCCTCTTCCCAGCCCGCCGCCGACAATCCCGCTGGGCTCACCTTCAAGCCCGGCAAGTAATCCGGCGCGGTTGAACGGACGCGCCATGACACCGTGGCGCAAGCGGCCCAGCCAGAGGCCGGGCGCCGCTGGTTCGCACTTCGGCATTGGTCGCGGCGAGCAGCACCACGAGGCGGGCGTAGGAATGGGAGTACCAGGCGGGCTGGCCTTGAAGCATGAGGGTCGCTGCTAAGGGACGTTGACAGGAAGGGCGGGGGAGCCTCCCATCGGCGTCCGCATCGGGGTGTAGCTTAGCCTGGTAGAGCGCCTGGTTTGGGACCAGGAGGTCGCGAGTTCGAATCTCGCCGCCCCGACCAAATTCCGCATACACCGGCATGTGGTGCGCCGCGAACCGCCCCTCAGTCAATAAACCGCGGACCAAGGGGTAAGGAAGTCGGGCGGCGGCGGTTTAAACTGCGATTAAATGCTTCTTGCCTCACCTGTCGGCACGCCCCTATATACGTCCCCTCAATCTCTTATCCAAAATGGACACTCTTTCCCGCGACAGTAACAGCTCCGGCAGCGTCCTGCCCCTTGTGGGGGTGATCGCTGGCGCCCTTGCCTTGGTGCTATCCGCCACGGCGCTCTTCAAACTCTCGACGCTGCAGAAGACCGTCGTCGCCCACGAGGATGCGATCACTAACAAGATCCCGTCCCTGGAGAACTCGGTCAACGCCGCCGCGGCGAAGAGCGAGAGCGACATCAAGGGCCTGCGCTCGGGTATCCAGAGTGCGCTCGACCAGGTCGGAGGCGAGATCGGCACGATCAACGCCAAGATCGCCAAGCTCGAGGAGGCGGCCAAGAAGCCCGCGCCGGCCGCGGCGGGCAAGGGCGGCGCCGCCGGCGTCGTGACCGGAACGGTTGATGCCAACGGCAACTATACCGTGGCCCCGGGTGACACGCTCTCGAAGATCGCGAAGAAGTTCGCGACCCGCATCGACGCGATCGAAGCCGAGAATCCCGGCATCGATGCCGCCCACCTCAAGGTCGGCCAGAAGGTCAAGGTTCCGAAGAAATAATCGCGACGAATTTTTCGATGCCTCCTCGACCCCGCGTCGTGGAGGCATTTTTGTTTACGCATGCCCGAATCACCCCCGCGACCGCAGCGCTGGCACCGGCTCCGCGCCGAACCGCACGCCACTACGCGCATCTTTGAAGTCACCCGCACCTTTTATCGTCACCCTCACCGCGCCCAGGAGCAGGATTTCTTCGTCATCAACGCGCCGGACTGGGTGAATGTCGTCGCGCTCACGCCGCGCCACGAGATCGTGCTCGTGCGCCAGTTCCGCTATGGGATCAACGAGTTTTCGCTCGAGATCCCGGGCGGCATCATGGAGCCCGGCGAAGATGCCGTCGCGGCCGGCGCCCGGGAGTTGCGCGAGGAGACCGGTTACGTCGGGCCCGCGGCGCGGCTGCTGGGCAGCGTGCACCCGAACCCGGCGATGCAGAGCAACCGGTGCCACCTCGTGCTCGTGACCGACGCGCGCCCGGACGCCGGGCTGGCGTGGGACCCCGACGAGGAATTCGAAATCATGACGCGGCCCGTCGACGAGGTTTACGCGCTGGCGCGGCGGGGCGAAATCACGCACGCCATGGTGCTCGATGCCCTCCTGCTGTTCGCGCCGGTGTGGGAGCAGCTGAAGCAGGCCGGCTGAGCGCGGCGTCCGGCTGGCGGCGTCCGTCGCGCCCGCCCCCCCAGGCGGCTCCGGGGAGCCCTTTTCACCAGCGCGGGGCGTCGTTTGACTTTGCCCTGCCCCGCACTTAACTCGCCGGATCTGATGGAAGCCGCCACGCAGCCCGCCATTTTCGCCAACGCCCCCGACGCCCTTGCCGGCGACGGCCGTTCCGTGCTGCCCACGTCGCTCGAGCGCGAGATTCGCGCCATCTACCGGCGCAGCCCGCTCTACAGCCAGAGGTTTCCGCTCCACGACGCACCGTTGCAGTGGTCCTGTTACCGCGAGATCCCGGTCCTGACCAAACAGGAGATCCTCGATCGCGGCCACACGGCTTTCTTTGCGGACTATGCGGCGATCGAACGTGGGCTGCAGGAAAAGCGCTATGAGTTCGAGCACACGTCCGGCTCGACGGCGAGACCGATGACGGTGGTGATGGAGGACGGCTGGTGGAACGCCCAGCTTCGCCGGGCCTATCTCGCCCACCCGGAGCTGGCGCAATACGTCGACCGGCCGTATCGCAAGGCCGTGCTGGCGCCGGTCGGCTGCTCCAGCAACCTCTGCCCGTACGAGGACCACCCGTTTCCCCACCGCTACTTCGACGGCACGGTCTACCTGAACCTTTCGAGCGACCCGTTTGTCTTCGCGGAGGCGGAGTGGGATCGCATCGTGCTCGAGCTGCAGGCGCTCAAACCGGAAGTCATCGAGGGTGAGCCGATCTATCTTTCCCTGCTCGCGCGGGCCGTGCAGAAGCGCAAGGTGTGCGTGCCGAGCATCCACACGGTCATCCTGACCTATGGCAAGGCGAGCCGGCAGCACAGCCGGCGCATCGCGGAGGCATTCCCGGCCAAACAGATCGATCTCTATGGCTCGACCGAGGCCGGCTACATCTTCGTGGGCGATGCGTTTGGCGACAACCTGCGCGCGATCGACGGCAACGCCTTCGTCGAACTTGTCCCATGGCGGGCGCCGTCAACCAGCGCGGGGCAGTCGAGACTGACGGACGTGTTCCAGATCAACGTCACCACCCGCGACCGCGAGGCGATGCCATTGCTGCGTTATTTCACCGGCGACATTGTTCGGCGGATGCCGGCCGGCTACAGGATTCTCGGCCGCGAGCGGGATCTTTATGTGGGCGCCGACGGTCGCGTGGTATCCGCCTTCGAGATCGATGCCGCCCTGCCCGACGAGTTCAGCTGCTGGCACTGGAGTCTGGTGCAGGTGTCGGAAGGCCGCTGGGACTTCCAATATGTTGCCGACGCGATCGCGCCGGCCGGGATGGGGGCCCCACTGGCCGCGGCGCTCGGTCCCGATATGCGGGTGAACCTTTTCCGGCGGAAGTTCATTCAGCCCGCCGCGAGCGGCAAATTCGCGCTGCTCAAACCGCTGGCGCGCTAGGCCCGCGGGCCGATTCGCCCGCGGGGGTGACGGAAGCGACAGCGCATGGGCCGGCCAAGTCCATCGCGTCCCGCCTTCTCGCCTGATTTAGGCTCGCTAATTATTCGGGCGCTGGATTGCGCGCGTCCTTTACATCGCCAAGCTGCGTTGGTTTATCCATTCCCGCCCCGCCGGCTATCCGACCGCCCCCAGCCCAGCTCCACGCGATGAATCTTCCTGGTTCGCTCCTCAGCTCGTCCATTGGCAAGAAGTTCCTGATGGCCGTGACCGGCCTGGTGATGTTCCTGTTCGTGACCGGGCATCTGCTGGGCAACCTCCAGATCTTTCTGCCTCCGGAGCGGATTAATCTCTACGGCCACTTCCTGGAATCCCTCGGCGAGCTGCTCTGGGTGGTGCGCTTCGTCCTGCTGGCGTGCGTGCTGATCCACGTCTGGGTCGCCATCCAGCTGACCCGGGAAAACATGGCGGCGCGCCCGGTCGGCTACGCGGTGGAGTTCACGAACCGGGCGACGCTGGCCTCGCGCGTGATGGCGCGCACGGGCATCGTGGTCCTCGCGTTTCTCGTGTACCACCTGCTCGATTTCACCCTGCGGGTGCAGCATCCGGAGTGGAGCGCGCACACCTTTCGCCTCGAGAACGGAATCATGGTCCGCGACGTCTACAACATGGTCGTGCACGGCTTCAGCCGCGCCGGCGTGTCGTTTTTCTACATCCTCGCCGTGGGCCTCCTGAGCTACCACCTCGCGCACGGCATCGGCAGCATGGTGCAAACGCTGGGCCTCCGGAACGAGCGATGGAGCCGCGGCCTCGAACGCTTCGGCGTGGCCTACTGCTGGCTCTATTTCCTCCTGAATGCCGCGATCCCGCTCTCCGTGCTCGGGGGCCTGGTCAAACTCCACGCCTGAACCTTTCCCCGCCATGGCCAAACTCGAATCCAAGACCCCGTCCGGCCCGCTCGCCGAGAAATGGCGGAAGCACAAGACCGAGATCAAGCTGGTCAACCCGGCGAACAAGCGGAAATACGAGGTGATCGTCGTCGGCGCCGGCCTCGCCGGCTCCTCGGCCGCCGCCACCCTCGCGGAACTCGGCTACAAGGTCAAAAACTTCGTCTTTCACGACAGCCCCCGGCGCGCGCACTCGATCGCGGCGCAGGGCGGCATCAACGCCGCCAAGAACTACCAGAACGACGGCGACTCCGTCCACCGGCTGTTCTACGACACCCTGAAAGGCGGCGACTACCGCTCGCGCGAGGCCAACGTCCACCGCCTGGCGGAGGTGTCGGTCAACATCATCGACCAGTGCGCGGCCCAGGGTGTGCCGTTCGCCCGCGAGTACGGCGGCTTGCTCGCCAACCGTTCCTTCGGCGGCGCGCAGGTATCGCGCACGTTTTATGCGCGCGGCCAGACCGGCCAGCAGCTCCTCCTCGGCGCCTACTCGGCGCTCTCGCGCATGATCGGCCAGGGGGGCGTGCAACTGCATGCCAACTCCGAGATGCTCGACCTCGTGGTGGTGAACGGCCACGCGAAGGGCATCATCGTCCGCAACCTCATCACCGGCGCCATCACCCGCCACAATGCGGATGCCGTCGTGCTGGCGACGGGCGGTTACGGCAACGTCTTCAATCTCTCGACCTACGCCCGCCAGTCGAATGCGACGGCGATCTGGCGCGCCTACAAGCGCGGCGCCTGCTTCGCCAATCCCTGCTACACGCAGATCCACCCGACGTGCATCCCGGTCACCGGCGACTACCAGTCGAAGCTCACCCTGATGTCGGAGTCCCTCCGCAATGACGGCCGCATCTGGGTGCCGAAGAAGCCGGAGGACTGCCGCAAGGACCCGAACACGATCCCCGAGGCGGACCGCGATTACTACCTCGAGCGCATCTATCCGAGCTTCGGCAACCTCGCCCCGCGCGACGTCTCCTCGCGCGCGGCCATGCGCATGTGCGACGAGGGCCGCGGCGTCGGCGACAGCGGCCTCGGCGTCTACCTCGATTTCACCGACGCGATCAAGCGGCTCGGCGAGAACGTCGTCCGCGAGCGCTACGGCAACCTCTTCGACATCTACCACGAGATCACCAACGAGAACGCCTACCACACGCCGATGCGGATCTTCCCGGCGGTGCACTACACGATGGGCGGGCTCTGGGTGGACTACAACCTGATGTCCAACCTCCCGGGCTTGTTCGTCCTCGGCGAGGCGAACTTCTCCGACCACGGCGCCAACCGGCTCGGCGCGTCGGCGCTCATGCAGGGCCTGGCCGACGGCTATTTCGTCATCCCGTACACGCTGGGCGACTACCTCGCCGGCCAGAAGCCGGGCTCGCGGCCATCGCCCGACGCGGCCGAGTTCCAGCAGGCCGAGGACAACGTCCGCGGCCTCACGCGCCGGCTGCTCGAGAACCGGGGCAAGGAGCCCGTCAGCCATTTTCACAAACGCCTCGGCAAGATCCTGTGGGAACACTGCGGCATGGCCCGCAACCGTGCCGGCCTCGAGGCCGCGCTGCAGAAGATCCCGGCGCTGCGCGAGGAATTCTGGGCCAGCGTCAAGGTGCCCGGCTCGGCCGACACGCTCAACCAGTCGCTCGAGCAGGCGGGCCGCGTGGCCGATTTCCTCGAGCTGGGCGAGCTGCTGTGCCGCGACGCCCTCACGCGCGAGGAATCCTGCGGCGGGCACTTCCGCGAGGAGTACCAGTACCCCGACGGCGAGTGCAAACGCGACGACGAGAAATTCGGGCACGTGGCCGCCTGGGAGTTCCAGGGCGAGGGCCAGGCGCCGCTCCGCAACACCGAGCCGCTCAACTACGAGTTCACGAAGATGAGCGTCCGCTCCTACAAATAAGCCGGGGAATCCATCATGGTTGCCGAGAAATCATCCAAGAAGCTCTTCTCCGTCACGCTGCGCGTCTGGCGCCAGGCCGGCCCGGCGGCGCCGGGCAAGTTCGTCGATTATCCGGCGAGCGGCGTGAATCCCGACATGTCCTTCCTCGAGTTGCTGGACGTGGTGAACGACGGCCTGACCCGTGACGGCGGCGAGCCGATCGCCTTCGCCCACGACTGCCGTGAGGGCATCTGCGGCACCTGCTCGTGCACCATCAACGGCAAGCCGCACGGCCCGGGCCACGGCATCGCCACCTGCCAGCTCTACATGCGCAGCTTCCACGAGGGCGACATCATCATCGTCGAGCCGTTCCGCGCGCGGGCCTTCCCGCTGGTGAAGGACCTCGTGACCGATCGCAGCGCCTTCGACCGGATCCAACAGGCGGGCGGCTTCATCTCCGTGCGCACCGGTGCGGCGCCGGACGCCAATTCCATCCCCGTGCCAAAGGAGGATGCGGACCTGGCGATGGACGCGGCGGCCTGCATCGGGTGCGGCGCGTGCGTGGCGGCCTGCAAGAACGCCAGCGCCATGCTTTTTGTCGCCGCCAAGGTGTCGCACCTCGGCCTCATGCCGCAGGGCCAGCCCGAGCGCGCCAAGCGCGTGCTCGCCATGGTGCAGGCGATGGACGAGGCCGGCTTCGGCAACTGCACCAACCAGTACGAGTGCAGCGCTGTCTGTCCGAAACTGATCTCGCACGACTTCATCGCGCGCATGAACCGCGATTACGTCGGGGCTCTCTTCCGCGCCAAGCTCCGCCCGGTGTCGAATGCCGGCGGCGGGGCCGGCTGAGGAGACGCCGGTTCGCATGCGGCGGTCGGAGCCGGCCGCGCAGGGCTGCGCTTCCCGAGGCAGTTAGGCAATTCTGCAACTTTCCGCGGCTCGGCGGGTTTTCATGGTATCAACCCATTCCTGCCATGAAAACCGCTCTTACTTCCCTCCTGACCGCGACCCTCCTCGGAGTCGCCTCTTATGCGAGCGGTCGTCCTTTCGACGCCGCCGACTTTTCCGCCATCGCCTTCGCCACCGGTCTGGTCGCCTGGACCGTCGAACAATACAGCCGCCAGCCCCGCGTCCTGAGCCTCAACCGCCCGATTCACCTGCCCGTGAACCTGCTGCGGGGAGCGGCCGACCCGAGCGCGAAGCGCCTCGCCGCCTGAACCCTCTTCACGACCCGACACCAGCGGCCACGGGCGACCGTGGCCGCTTCTTATTTGCCGGTGACGGCGACCGTGCCCGACTGGGTCACCTCGCCTTGCTCGTGCTTCGTGCCCACCATCTGGATGTCGAGGATCGTATCCAGCCGGTAGCGGGCCGAGCCGCTGCGCGCGGCCTCGGCCACAATCTGACCCGCGGCGCCACCGGCCGGTACCAGGGTCATGGCCTGGTCCAGCCGGCCCTGCGGGGGCAGCCCGAGCGGCCCCTTGGCGGCGAGCGTGCCGATGAAGGTGTCGTTGAGGTAGACCTTGGCCTTGATGCCGGCGATCAGGTACGAGACCACGTTGGGATTCACCACGGTTACGTCCGCCGTTGTCGCGCCCGCGCCGTGGTATTCGACGGCTTTCAACTCCACCTGCAGTCCGGTCACGACCAGTTCGCCGATATTCTGGCAGCCGCCGAAAAGGGCGGCCAGCGCGGCGAGCAGGAGCAGGGGGCGGGGCAGTCGCTTCATACCGCGGATGCTGCGGCCTTCGCGCGGGGCCGCAAGTTCAGTCCTCGTCCTTGGCCTTCTTTTTCGCGGCCTTCGCGCCGGGGCCGAGCTGCACGACTGCGCCCACGGCCGCCAGGGCCAGCACGGTCGGCAGCATCCAGGGATGACCGGTGACGAGCGCGGGAATCTGCTGCGGCTTCTCGAAATAGAAGAGCCAGTCGAGCTGTTCCGTGAAATAACACGTCGCGACTACGACGCGAAACGCGCCCAGCATCGCGGTCGCCAGCACCAGCACCACCCGCTGCAGCTTGAGCGCGAGGAATCCGCCCACCAGCCCGATCACGCCGCCGGCCAGCAGCGCGACCATCGGATGGAGATGGGCCAGCAGCAGAATTGCCAGCGTGCCCGCGGCGAGGAATCCGGCGATGAACACGGCGGCCAGGTAAAGGACGAAGGTCAGGCCCAGGCCGAGCAAGCCGCCGAGGATCATGCCGCCGATCTCCCCGGTCGGTCCCAGGCCGAGCGCGGCGCCCGCCGCCTGGCCGAACACCACGCCGACCAGCCCGCCGAGGATCGCCAGGGTGATCTTGAAGATCCGGTAGCCGAAAAAGCAGTCCAGCACCCCCCACGCGATCGCGCCCGCGGAGATCCAGGGATAGAGTTCGGCATCAGGATGCACGAGGGGTCACTAAAGGCCGCGGGACGGGGCAGGCAATCCGCTTTGCGCTTCCCGCGGCGGGCGCGAAAATAGCTCTTCCTTTCAGGGCGATTCTGGCTATCTCGACTCCTCCCCCGTCTCCTTCCGTCCTAATGCATCACTTTCGCTACCACGGCCAGCGTCTCCATTGCGAGTCGGTCGACCTCGCGGCGGTCGCGCAGCTTCACGGCACGCCGACCTATGTCTACAGCGCGCAGACGATCACCGACAATTTCTCCCGTCTGACGAAGAGCCTCGCCGGACTGGACGTGCAGCTATGCTTCGCGATGAAGGCGAACTCGAACCTCGCGATCCTGCGGCACTTTGCCAACCTCGGCGCCGCCTTCGACCTCGTCAGCGGCGGCGAGCTCCGCCGCGTGCAGGCCGCCGGTGGCGACGCCTCGCGCAGCGTGTTTGCCGGCGTGGGCAAGAGCGCGGCGGAAATTCGCCTCGGCCTCGAACAGGGCGTTTTCGGGTTGCACGTCGAGAGCGAGCCCGAGCTGGCGCGGATCAACCACGTCGCCGGCCAGCTCGGCCGGAAGGCCCCGATTGCCATCCGCATCAACCCCGACGTCGACGCCAAGACCCACGCCAAGATCACGACGGGCAAGAGCGAAAACAAGTTCGGCATCCCGCTGCAGGAGGCGGCCGCCGCCTACGCCGCGGCGGCCAAGTACCCGCACCTCTCGATCCGCGGCGTGCAGATGCACATCGGCTCGCAGCTCACCTCGGCCGCGCCGTTCGTCGAGGCCGTGGAGAAGGTCGTGCCGTTCGCGCTGGAATTGAAGGCCCGTTACGGCATCAGCTATTTCAGCATCGGCGGCGGCATCGGCATCGTGTACCAGGACGCTCTGGCCAGCGGCGAGGCCGCCTGGTGGGACGCGCGGCCCGACGGCGGGCGGCCGCTCACGCCCGAGGCCTACGGCGCCGCGCTGCAGCCGCTCCTGGCGCCGCTCGGCCTGAAAATCCTCCTCGAGCCCGGCCGCTTCCTCGTGGGCAACGCCGGCGTGCTGCTGTCGCGCGTCGAGTACCTGAAGCGCGGCTCCGGCAAGAATTTTCTCGTGCTCGATGCGGCGATGAACGACCTCGTCCGTCCCGCCATGTACGAAGCCTATCACGAGCTTGTCCCGTTGCTGCGCGACACCTCGCGTCCCGCCCTCAAGGCCGACCTCGTCGGGCCGATCTGCGAGTCGGGCGACTGCTTCGCCAAGGATCGGGTCGTCCAGGCCGTCGGCGAGGGCGAGCTGGTGGCGTTCATGAGCGTCGGGGCCTACGGCTACACGATGGCGAGCCGGTACAACACGCGGCCGATGCCGGCCGAGGTGCTCGTGTCCGGCAGCCGATTCGAGCTGGTCAATGCGCGCGAGAACTTTGAAGCTATGGTCGCCGGTGAAAAGATTCCCGGCTTCCTGAAGACCTGACGGTTGCCCCATGTCCGAGCCGCGCCCCCTCAATTTCACCGTGATCGGCGCCGGCGCGTGGGGCACGGCGATGGCCCTGCACCTGGTCCGCCGCGGCCAGCACACCACGCTCGTGGCCCGCCGGCCGGAGCACGCCGAGGCCGTGCGCACCGCGCGGGAGAACCGCGACTACCTCTCGGGCATCCGGCTCCCCGCGGAACTGGAGATCAAGCCCGACCTTCGCGCCGCGCTGGTCGAGGCCGATGTCGCCCTCATTGCCTGCCCGTCGCAGACGTTGCGCGCCTGGTGCGAAAAGATCCACACGGTCCTCCACGATACCTCGCGGCTCCAGCTCTTCCTCAGCCTGGCGAAAGGCCTGGAGGCGGACACGCACCTCCGGCCCAGCGAGATGATGGCGCAGCTGCTGCCGGGCCTGAATTGCGGCACGCTCACCGGCCCGACCAATGCCGCCGAAGTGGCCCGCGGCTTGCCGGCCGCCATGGTGATGGCGGCCCAGCACCCGGAGGAATTCGTCCGCAAGGTCCAGGCGGCGATGAGCGGGCCGACGCTCCGCATCTACACCTCCGACGACCTCGCCGGCGCGGAGTACGGCGCCGGGCTGAAGAACATCTATGCGATCGCCGCCGGCTTCTGCGACGGCCTGAAGCTGGGCGACAACGCCAAGGCCTCGCTCCTCACGCGGGCGCTGACCGAAATGTTGCGGGTCGGCACCGCGCTGGGCGCAAAGCCCGAGACCTTCTACGGGTTGAGCGGGGCGGGCGACCTGATCGCCACCAGCTACGGCGCCTGGAGCCGCAATCGCGAATTCGGCGAGAAGATCGGCACCGGCAAGTCGGTGGCCGAGCTGCTGACCGGCCGGAAGACCGTCGTCGAGGGCCACCGGACTGCGGAGGCGCTGCACGGCCTCTGCCGGGAGCGCGGCATCACCGCGCCGATCCTCGCGGAGGTCTACGCCATCCTTTACCAGGGGAAGAAACCGGCCGATGCGTTGACGGCGCTGATGACCCGCGAACTGAAGCGCGAGACGCAGACGCCCTGGCCGAAGCATTAGCGGCGGGCAAATAAACCGGCTCCGCGCGCTTGGCTTTCCCGCATGACCTGGACGCAGCATTACACGCCGGTGTTCGACAACCTGGCGGCATCGACGGCGGTGGCGATGTTGCCGGCCGTGGCCCTGCTTTGCCTGCTGGCGTTTTTCCGCGTCAAGGCGCATTGGGCCGCCCTGACCGGCCTGGCCGTGGCGCTGGGGGCCGCGACGCTCGTGTACCACCTGCCGCCGGCGATGGCGGTCGCGGCCGCCGCCTATGGCGCGCTCTACGGCATCCTGCCGATCGGCTGGATCGTGCTGCACGTGGTCTTTCTCTACGACCTCACCGTTCGCACGGGCCAGTTTGACATCGTAAAGCAATCCGTCGCCGGCTTGTCGCCCGACCGGCGGATCCAGGCGTTGCTCATCGCCTTCAGCTTCGGCGCCTTCGTCGAGGGCGCGGCCGGCTTCGGCGCGCCGGTGGCGATCTCGGCGGCGATGCTGATCGGCATCGGCTTCCGGCCGCTGCTGGCGGCCTCGCTGTCCCTCATCGGCAACACGGCCCCGGTCGCCTTCGGCTCGCTCGGCATCCCGATTATCTCCCTGGCGCAGGTGACCGGGCTCCCGCTGCTGGAACTCAGCGCCATGACGGGGCGCCAGCTGCCGGTCATGAGCCTGCTCATTCCGTTCTGGCTGGTCGCGGCGATGGCGGGCTGGCGGGCGATGCTCGGCGTGTGGCCGGCCTGCCTCGCGGCCGGGCTGAGTTTTTCCGTGGTGCAATTCCTGGTGAGCAACCTGCACGGGCCGTGGCTCGTGGACACGGCGAGCGCGCTGGCCTCGATCGCCGCGCTGCTCGTGTTGCTGCGGTTTTGGCGACCGCGCGAGGTGTGGCGTTTCAAGGACGAGGCGGCCGGCGCGCCGGCCGATACGGGCGCCCGGCTGCCCGCGGCGACCGTATTCCGCGCGTGGTCGCCGTGGCTGATCCTCACGGTGATCGTGCTGATCTGGGCCCTGCCCGGGACCAGGAACGGGCTGAATGCCATCTGGCAGCACTCGTTTCCCGTCCCGCTTCTTGACGGCCTGGTGCTGCGAGCCCCGCCGCTCGTGCCGCAGCCCAAACCCGAGGCGGCGGTTTACGTCCTGAACCCGCTCTCCGCCACGGGCACGGCTCCGTTGTTGGCCGCGCTGATCGCGGGCCTCCTGCTCGGCCTGCAGCCGCGCGACCTCGCGCGGGCGTACCTTCGCACGCTCTGGCGGGTGCGACGGTCGCTCCTGACGATCTCGGCGATGCTGGCGCTGGCCTTCACCACGCGGTACGCGGGCCTCGATTCCACGCTCGGGCTGGCCTTCGCCAGCACCGGCGTCCTGTTCCCGTTCTTCTCGCCCCTGCTGGGCTGGCTCGGCGTGGCGCTCACGGGCAGCGATACGGCCTCCAATGTGCTTTTCGGCAACCTCCAGCAGGTGACCGCGCACCAACTGGGCGTGTCGCCCGTGCTGGCGGCGGCGGCCAACAGCACTGGCGGCGTGATGGGCAAGATGATCGACGCGCAGAGCATCGTGGTCGCGGGGGTCGCCACCGACCAGCACGGCCAGGAAGGCCGCATCCTGCGCTCGGTCTTCTGGCACAGCCTGGCGCTGGCCTCACTCGTCGGCGTGCTCGTGCTGCTGCAGGCCTACGTCTTTCCCGGCGTGGTGCCTTGAGGGAGCGCGGACAACGGCGCCACCATCAGCACGCAGTCGAACTGCGGATGCTTGCCCTGTTCGGCGTAACCGAGGGACCGATAGAGTTCGACCGCCGGGCGGTTGTCGGAAAACACATAAAGCGAGAAGGCCTCGATGGGATGCAGCCGGATCGCCTCCCGCATGAGCCCGGTGCAAAGCCGCCGGCCGAGGCCCAGGCCGCGATGCGCCGGCGAGACGATGACGCGCGCGAGGTGGCCATATCGGTTCTCGCGGTACCGCACCTGGCCGAAACCAACCTGGCCGGCACCGGGCAGATCGAGCGCGAAGGAATGAGCATCGGCGTTGTTGATGTCCTGCCAGAATGAGGCGGGCGTCGCCGGGCAGCGGATGCTCGGACCCGCCCAGCGACGCAGGTCCTCGTCGTGCGGCGTCCACGCCAGCGCGACCGCGGCTTCGGCCGCGGCCGCCGGGCGGAGAACCGGGTCCGGCGTCAGCGGGCGCATTCGGCAAAGCGCGGCTGCGCGGCGGCGTGCCGCCGGTGGATCTCGGTATAGACGTCATCGACCATCGCGTCGATCGCGGCGGCCGGCATGAAGCGGCTGCTGAAGCCGGCGATTGCCGGGTCGATCGCGGTGCGGGCGGCCTCGAGAAAATCGCCGATCAATTCGCGCGGGGCCTCGTCACCGACGGCAAAGCGGATCGTGGTCGGCGTGATCCCGGCCTCCTTGAGGGCCTCGGGGCCGAGTTCCGAGTGCGACGTGAGCGCCGGGCACAGCACGAGCGTGTTGCTCTGCCCCAGCGAGACCATGTGGCCGAACATCGGGGCCAGCGAGTCGAAGAAGCGCTCCAGCGTGATCCGCGAGAGCTTCGCCCGCTCGAAATGGATCGTGAACAGCGGCGCCGGCAGGCCCAGGTAGGACAGCCGGGCGGCGGTGGCGTGGTTCGGGTCGGCGGGGTTGGCCGGGCCGCTGACGGTGATCAGCGGGTGGGACGCGAGCCAGCGGGTGAAAACCAGCGTGTTGATGCATTTCTTGAGCATGCGCTGTTCGAGCGTCTTCATGCCGGTCAGCACCTCGAACGCCTTGTCCGAATCGAGGAACGCGCCCTTGATGTAGTAGACGTTCCAGAAAAGCGTGTCGTGCCAGCTCTTGCCGGAGGGCGCGGTGTCGCCCTTGGGCAGGAACATGTCCTCGTTGCGCCCGATGACCACGCCGGCGGTCGTCGTGCCATGGCCGGTAAGGTCTTTCGTATAACTGTGGATGACGTAGTCCGGTCGCTCGGCGGGATCGGGTCGCTGCAGCGGGCGGACGAGAAACGGCGTGCCGACCGTCGAATCGCAAATGACCGTGAGGCCCGCGGCGTGGGCGGCGGCGCAGATGCCCGGCAGGTCCAGGAACACGCCGTGGGGGTTGCAGGGGCTCTCGAGGTAGACGTAGACCTTGCGGCCGGCGGCGAGGCGTTCGGCGTATTGCCGCTGCACCCCGGCGAGCGCGCGGGAGAAATCAGCGGCGGTGAAACCGTCGAAGAAGACGACGGCGACGTCGAGGTTGGAGCGCTTGCCGAACCAGTCATGGAGGAGCTGGTAGGCGCCGCCGTAGATGTTGCGCGAGGCGAGGACGACGTCCTGGAACCCGACGACATGCGAGAGGGCGGCGTCGATCGCGCCCATGCCGGAGTTGAAATTCCAGGCCATGTATTCCCCCGCCATCGGGCCGGCTTCGACGTCGACGATGTGGTTGGCGAGCGAGATCGACGTCGGATTCATCAGGCGCGAATAGATCTCGTGGAGAAACTCGCGGCCCTGGAAGGCATCGTCGATCCACTCGGAGCAGGCGTAGAGATACGTCGCCGTCCGGGTGATCACCGGGTTGGCCGAGAAGATGGCCGTGACGTTGTCGAAGACGGGGTAGGGTCCCTTGGCGAGGAGGGTGGCGTTGCTGTAACGCAGCGACTGGAGCGTCTGGCGCGAGGGGTTCTGCAGCGTGTCGAGCAGCTTCGCGAGCTGGAAGGACAGGAATTTCTTGGCATTGAAAAGCGCAAGCCGGTCCTGGCGGGGCAGACGACCAAGTTCGCGCGTCGTCGCCTCCCACAGGTCCATCACATCGCCGTGGGCGGAGTAGAGTTTTTCCGCGAGCGCCATGAGCGGCTGCCCGGTCGGGCTCGCCGGGTCGATGTGGAAGTGCTCGAGCTGCTCGAGGGCCAGCTCATGCAGCGTGGTGGCGGTGGTGGTCTTGCGCCGCGGGGAGAGGAGCCGGGCGGGCGGCGGCTCGGCGCGCGGGTTTTTTGGGGTGGGCGTGGAGGTAGTTTGCATGCCATGAACGTGCTGTGTCATAAATGCCGTGGCAAGCTGGCGATGATCCGGATTGCACGCTGGGCGCCCGCCCGGCCCGCACTCCGGTCTTTTACCGCGGCCCGCCCTCGTCCAGTGTACCACCATGACCCCTGTGCAGCTTCACGTCGAAAACGTCCGGCAGTCGGCCGCGAGGATCAGCCAGGCGCTCGGCGGCATGAAGCCGCGGATCGCCATCATCCTGGGCTCGGGCCTGGGCGGGCTCGCGCAGAAAATCGAGCGCCCGGTCGCCCTGGCCTACGCGGACCTGCCGGGCTTTCCGGAACTGACCGTGGCGGGCCACGTCGGCGAGCTGCTGGTCGGAAGGCTGAACGGCGTACCCGTGATTGTATTGAAAGGGCGAAAGCATTTCTACGAGACGAACGATGCGTATCCACTGAAGACGATGATCCGCGCCGTCCACGCCGCCGGGGCGGACACCCTGTTTCTGTCGAACGCCGCCGGCAGCCTGCGCGCGCACATCAAGGTGAGCGAATTGATGCTGATCACCGACCATATCAATTTCCTCGGCCTGAACCCGCTCACCGGCCCGAACGATGAGGCATTTGGGCCGCGATTTTTCCCGGTGACCGACGCTTGGGACCGGGACCTGCGCGACCGGGTCAAGAAAGTCGCGCGCAGCGAGGGTGTCACTTTGCACGAGGGCGTGTACGTGGCGTTCCGCGGGCCATCCTTCGAGACGCCGGCGGAGATCCGGATGGCACAGGGCTGGGGCGGTGATGCAGTCGGCATGTCGAGCGTCCCCGACTGCCTGATCGCGCGGCACTGCGGCATGAAGGTGGTCGGGATATCGTGCATCACCAACATGGGCGCCGGACTCTCGGACGAGCACCTGACCCACGCGCACACCCTCGAGAACGCCGCGCGCGGCGCCGCCGCCTTCGAGCGGCTGGTGGCGGCGGCGGTCAAGGTCCTGTGAGGTTCCGGCGGTGAATCCTCGCGACCTCGAACACATGCGCCGGTTGCTGTGCCGGTTGCAGGACAGCATTCGCACGGCCGTGCGCGACGGACAGCGGCGCGGCCGCCGGATGGCGCGCGTGGCGGCGGTCACGGCGGCCGACACGATTTACGCCATCGACCGGGTGAGCGAGCACGCCGTGCTGGCCTGGTTTGAGGCGCATTGGCCGCGACGCTGGCCGGTCGAACTCGTCATGGAAGGTCTCGAGGGCGCCGCGACGACCTTTCCGCGCGGCACCGCGGTGGCGGACACCCGGTTCAAATGCATCCTCGACCCGATCGACGGCACGCGCGGCCTGATGTACGACAAGCGATCGGCGTGGAGCCTCGCGGCGATCGCGCCCCAGCGCGGGCCGCGGACCAACCTGCGCGACCTCGTCGTCGTGGCCATGACCGAGCTGCCGGTGACCAAAGCCGGCCAGGCCGACCAGCTCAGCGCGGTGCGCGGGCGCGGTGTGTGCGCCGCAAGGATCGATTTGCGCACGCTGCGCCGGACGAAGCTCGCGCCGCGGCCCTCGGGCGCGCGGAACTTGACCGGCGGCTTTGCGTCGTTCGCGAAGTTTTTCCCGCCGGGGAGGGTTTGGCTGGCCGAGCGCGAGGTGCGATTGCTGCGGGCGCTCGACGATGGTCACGAGATCTTCGACGACCAGTACCTGAGCACCGGCGGGCAACTCTACGAGCTGGTGATGGGCCACGATCGCATGATCGCGGACGTGCGGCCGATGGCCTTCGAAAGGTTGCGCATCAAGTCCGCGCTATCCTGCCATCCCTACGACATCTGCACGGCGCTGATCGCGCAGGAAGCGGGGTGTGTCGTCACCGCGCCGGATGGTTCGCCTTTGCGGACACCGCTCGACACGACGACGCCGGTGGCCTGGACGGGATACGCCAACGCGGCCTTGGCCCGCCGCATCCGGCCACTGCTGCGGCGGGCGCTGCAGGCCTAGGCTGCGTTCAGGCCTTGGACTCGGCCCCGGCCGGCTCGTCTTCCGGATGCACGTCGGCCGCGGCAATGGCCTGGCGGGGTGGGGTGGCCAGCGTCTTCTTGTTTTTCTGCGTCGTGATGATGGCGACGCCGGCGATGATGATGGCCGACGCGACGAAGATCCGCGGGCTGATCGGCTCCCGCAGGATCCACCAGCCGAGGAAAACGGCCACGATGGGATTCACGTAGGCGTACGTTGAAACGCGCGCCGGCGTGCTGTGCTTCATCAGCCAGACGAACGTCGTGAAGCCGATGAGTGAGCCGAAGACGACCAGGTAGCTCCAGGCCAGGAGCGAACGCCCGCTGATGGCGGCGACCACGAGGCGGCCGGGTTCACCGCACGCCACGCTGGTGAGCAACAGCCAGACCGAGCCGGCCAGCATCTGGATCGCGGCGCCGGTGAACGGCTCGACGGGATCGTGCGCGTATTTGGTGTAGATCATGCCGATGCCCCAGAAGAGGCAGGCGCCGATCAGGCCGACCACGCTCCAGCCGTCGAGCCCGCCCACGCCCTGGCGCACGACATCGGGCCCGACCAGGACGGCCAGCCCGGCGAACCCGAGTGCCAGGCCGACGAAGGTCAGGCGTGTGGGTCGCGTGCCGCGACGGTTGTCGTGGAAGAGCGCGTGCGCCGCCCAGTCGAGGAGGACGATGAAAAGCGGACCGACCGAGATGATGAGCGTGGCGATCCCGGAGGGAATCTTCTGCTCGGCCCAGGACACGAGACCATTGCCGCCCAGGCAGAGGAAGCCGCCGATGACGGCATTGTCGCGCCACTGGCGCCGGGTCGCGCGAAACCCCCGCGTCAGGGCGAGATAACCCGCGATCAAGGCGCCGGCCACGAGGAAGCGCACGCCGGCCATCAGGAACGGCGGGATCGTCTCCACCACGATGCGAATGCCGAGGTAGGTCGACCCCCAGATGAGGTAGATCGCGGCGAAGCCGGCGATCAGCGCGGACCGGGTCGGGGTTCTTTCGGCAGAGGTCATGGCGGGAAAACGGGTGGGATGGGGAATCAACCGGGCCGGCGCCCGTGGTCACGGGCGAAAACCGCGCGGCCAATTCCGGCGCGGGGCTAGAGCTGCTTCTTCACGAGTTCGCCGAGCTGGACGAGCGCGGCGGCGATCTCGTCGGACCACGGCAGCCCGCAGCTCATGCGCAGGCAGTTGTGATAACGATCCCGCACCGAGAACAGCGCGCCGGGCGCGGTGTTGATGCGGTGCTTGATCGCCTCGTGGTAGAGCTTGAGGGTGTCCACGCCGGCGGGGAATTCGACCCAGATGACGTTGCCGCCTTGCGGGCGGCTGTAGCGCGTGCCGTCGGGGAAATTCCGCTGCATGGCCTGCGCGAACAGGTGCAGCTGCTGGTGATAGGCGCGCCGGAGCGAACGGAGATGGTGGTCGTAGCCGCCGTCGCGCAGGAATTCCGCCAGGGTCTTCTGCAGGATGACCGGCGTGCCCATGGTGTTCGTGAACTTGAGCCGGCGCACGCGCTCAAAGTAGCGGCCGGGCGCGGTCCAGCCGACGCGGAAGCTCGGCGCGAGCGACTTGCCGAAGGACGAGCAGAGCATGACGCGGCCGTCGCGATCCCAGGCCTTGAGCGGCTTCGGGCGCACGTCGCCAAAATGCGTGTCAGCGTAGATGTCGTCCTCGATGGCGGGCAGGTCGTATTCGCACAGCAGGTCGTACAGCCGCTTCTTCTTCTCGTCGGGCATGAGGCTGCCGAGCGGGTTGTGGAAGTTGGGCATCACCAGGACGGCCTTCACGTCGTTCTGCTCGATGGCGTCGCGCAGCGCGTCGAGGCAGATGCCCTCGCGCGACGACGTCGGGATCTCCAGGGCGCGGAGGTTCAGGCTCTGGATCATCTCGAGGAAGCCGAAGTATGCCGGGGTCTCGATCGCGACGGTGTCGCCGGGCTTGGTCACGGCGCGCAGGCAGAGATTGAGCGCCTCCGAGCAGCCGATGGTCACCACCAGCTCGTCGTGGGCAAGGGGCACCCCGCCCTGGAGGTAGCGCCGGGAGATCTCGCGCGTCAGCGGCTCGTAGCCCCAGTTCATCGTCTGGCGGCTGATCAGGGTGGGGTCGCGCCGCGCGACGGAGCCGATCAGCCGCGCCAGCTTCTTGTTCGGGAAGAGGCTGTGGTGCGGGCAGGCGGCGCCGAACGGAATGAAATCGGCGCTGATCGAGCGCTCCATCACCTCGGTGGTGAGGTCCTTCACGCCGACGTAGGAGGGCTTCGCCATCGGCTTAGCCATGCGCGGTTCGGGGCTGAGGAACGGCGGGCGCGGCCGCACGTAGTACCCGGACTGCGGCCGGGCCTCGAGGTAGCCGCGGTTCTCGAGCACGGTGTAGGCCTGCAGCACGGTCGCGATGCTCACGTCGCGCTGCAGGGACATCCGGCGCACGGACGGCACCCGATGGCCGGGGCGCAGCGTGCCCTGCTCGATCAGGGTTTGGAGGGAATTGGCCAGCTCGGCGTAGAGCGGCTGGTTCATCACGGCGAGGGCCGGCTTCGTCGGGGTGGTGGGCAGGGTCTCGATCATGGCGTGGAAAATTCGGCCGGGAAGATACGGAAAAAGACCGGGGTGAGGCAGCAGCAGCGGGATTTAATTGGAACCAGTACAGTGGTAAATAACCGGTGCTGTGACCATGACAATTTTCCCACGGATGGGACGTGCGCTTGCAGGCCCGGCCGCCGTCGGGCGCATCGGCGGGCTAAACATTGATCTCGCCCTGCAGGTAGAGGACGGCCGGCCCGGCAATGCCGACGCGCTCGCCGCGCCATTCGCAGAACAGCTCGCCCCCGCGGGCCGAGACCTGGCGGGCGTGCAGGGACGGCCGGCCGAGGCGCGCGGCCCAATAGGGCACCAAGGTGCAATGGGCCGAGCCCGTGACGGGATCCTCGGGAATGCCGACCTCGGGCACGAATGTGCGCGAGACGAAATCGCAATCGGCGCCGGGGGCGGTGACCGTGATGCGACCGGGCACGGTGCGGGCCAGCCGCGCATGATCCGGCCGGAGGTCCGCGACCTCGGCCGCCTGGTCGTAGACGCACAGCCACCGGGTCTTCGTCCGGAGAAATTGTTGCGGCGGCCGGCCGAGCGCCTGCGCCAACGGGGCGGAAGCGGCGGCCGGTTCCGGCGGCTGCGCAGGGAAGTCCAGCTCCAGGAGGGGGCCGCGACGGCGCACCAGCAGGGGGCCACTGCGCGAATCGAACGCGATCACCTCGCCGGCCTCGCCCAGGTGGTGAAAGAGGACAAACGCCGACGCGAGGGTCGCATGGCCGCACAAGTCGATCTCAACCGCGGGGGTGAACCAACGGAGGTGAAATCTCGCCGGTCCGGTGCGCACGAGGAAGGCCGTTTCCGACAACCCGTTCTCGGCGGCGATCCGCTGCATCACGACGTCTGGCAGCCAGCGCTCGAGCGGCACCACGGCCGCGGGATTGCCGCGGAAGATTTCGGACGCGAAGGCATCGACCCAATAGAGCGGAAGTTTCATGCCGCGATCCTACCAGCGGCGGCGACGGTGCCTAGGAGCAGTCCGATCGATGCGGACCGATACAGCGCCGATGGGTACGGGGCACCGCCCGGTTTTCCCCCGGCGGGACGCGGCGATCAGCGGTATTGGGCGAGCGCGGGGCCCGTGAGGCGCATCACGCGCCAGTCATCGAGCGGAACGGCGCCAAGCTTGCGGTAGAAACCCTTGGCCGGTTCGTTCCAGTCGAGCACGGCCCACTCCATGCGGCCGCAGCCGCGGGCATTCGCGATCCTGGCCAGGTGCAGGAGCAGGGCCTTGCCGACGCCGGCGCCCCGGAATTCGGGTCGGACGAAGAGGTCCTCGAGATACAGCCCGGGCTGCGCGAGGAACGTCGAATAATTGAAGAAGTAGAGCGCGAACCCGGCCGGCGTCCCGCCCGACTCCGCGAGCACGACGTGAGCCGCCGGCGGATCGGCGAAGAGCGTGCGCCGCAGCGCCTCCTCGCTGGCCGTCACTTCGTGCCGCAGCTTTTCATAAGTGGCCAGTTCGCCGATGAAGCGCAGGATCAGGGGGACATCCGCCGGCGTGGCGGTGCGCAGGTGGCAGGACATGTCGCGAGGGATAAGGCGGAAAGGACCGGTGGCGAGTCTGATTGGCCCGGGTATGCAACAGGCGCGTAAAAATCCCCGGCCATGGTTTTTCAAGCATTGCGGGAGCCAAGGGCTTCTGTTGGTGTCCACCGACACATGAACAAAAATCCTTCGTTATCGAGCCTCTGGTTGCGGCAGGCGTTGGCCCTGGTTCTGGTCGGATCCTCCCTGGTCGTGCTGCCGGGATGCATCGTGGCGGCGGCCGGCGCCGGCGCCGGTGCGGTGGCCTATGTCCGCGGCGAACTCGATGCCAACCTTAACAACGATTACAGCAAGGTGGTGGACTCGACGCGCCGGTCGATCAAGGACCTGGAATTTGCAATGGTCAGCGAGAACAAGGATGCGCTCAAGGCGGTGTTCGTCGCCCGCACCGCCCTCGACAAGAAGGTGGAGATCACCGTCGAAAATTCGGGGAAACGACTGACTCACATCAAGATTCGCGTGGGCCTGTTTGGCGACGAATCGCTGTCGGTTTCGATTCTCGACAAGATCAAGGCCGGCTTGTGACCGTGGGGCCGTCCGGTTCGAAGCCGGCAGCGAGTGCGGTGTTGCAATGCCAGCGGTCGAGCCTGATACGTTGGCCCTGACCATCCATGCTTCGTAAGCTATTTTCCAAGATCAAGCAGTCCCTCGGTAAGGGGAAGGAGCCGGAAAGCCGACCCACGCACAAGGCCCACAAGCCGGCGCCCAAGGCCACCGCCAGCCGGCCGGAGAAACGCGGCGGCCACCACGCCCAACGCGCCGCGGAACCCGCGCGACCGCCGGCGCAAGGCCGGCCGGCCCCGGCCAAGCACGCGCCCGTCCACCGGGCGCCGGCGGCCCCGAAGCCGCTGCCCGAAGTGCCGAAGATGGACACCGCCTTTTCCGCGCTCGGGTTGAATGACCGGCTGGCGTATGCGGTCGAGCAGATGGGATATTCGGTGCCGACGCCGATCCAGGCGCAGGCCATCCCGCAGGTCCTGGCCGGCAAGGATGTCATCGGTTCCGCCCAGACGGGCACGGGCAAGACGGCGGCGTTTGCGCTGCCCATCCTGCAGAAGCTGGAGCGGCACGGCGCGGTGCGCGTGCTGATCCTCGAGCCGACCCGCGAACTGGCCGTGCAGGTGGAGGAAGCGTTCAAGAGTTTTGCGCGCTACACCGACCTGCGCGTGACGGTCGTCTACGGCGGCGTGGGCTACGGCCGCCAGCGCGAGGAGTTGCTGCACGGACCCGATGTGCTTGCGGCCACGCCGGGCCGCCTGCTCGATTTCATGGAGCAGGGCGAGGTGCGCCTCGACCAGGTCAACATCCTCGTGCTCGACGAGGTCGACCGGATGCTCGACATGGGCTTCCTGCCCGACGTGAAGCGCATCGTCAACAAGGTGCCGAAGAACCGGCAGACACTTTTCTTCACCGCCACGCTGCCGCCCGAGATCGAGCAGCTCGCCGCCTGGTTGTTGCGGGATCCGTTCAAGATCTCGGTTGATCGCGAGCGCTCGACCGCCGAGACGATCACGCACGCGTTTTATCCCGTGGTGCAGTCGCAGAAGTTCGACCTGCTCGCCCACCTGCTGGAACAGACCCAGTATCACAGCGTCATCATTTTTTCGCGCACGAAGAGCGGCGCGGATTACGTCGCCAGCCGGCTCAAGCACGCGGGGCACACCTGCGCCGTGATGCACGCCGATCGCAGCCAGCAGGAGCGCACCGACGCGCTCAAGGGTTTCAAATCCGGAAAGTACGAGGTGCTCGTCGCCACCGACCTCGTGGCGCGCGGCCTCGACATCGCCGACGTGTCGCACGTCATCAACTTCGACGTGCCCGAGAATCCCGAGGACTACGTGCACCGCATCGGGCGCACCGGCCGCGCGCACAAGACCGGCGACGCCTTCACCCTGGTGACCGAGGAGACCTGGCGCGACGCGCGGAGCATCGAGCGTTTCATCGGCCAGAGCATCGAGTGGAAGAAGGTGGACGGCTTCACCTACGTGTACTCGGGCATCTTCGATGGCGGCGGCATGCCGCAGGTCGCCCCCGAAAAGCCGAAGAGCCGGCTCACGCGCGGCGGCCGGCGCTAGGCGCACCGGCGACGACGGCGAGCCCCAGGCGCTGCCGGGGCGAGCGCGGGCCCCGGGCGAACCAACGGACATGAAACTCGACATCCCGGCCGGTGACTTCGCCGGCTACATCTTCGATCTCGACGGCACGCTGGTGGACACGATGCCGCTGCATTATCGGGCGTGGAATCGCGCCATGCAGCGGGCCGGGCTGCGCGAGGAGCTGAACGAGGATCTCTTCTATTCCCTGGGCGGCGTGCCCACGCGCCGGGTGGCGCAGTTGCTGGCCGAGCATTACGGCCTGCGCATCGACGTCGAGAAGGTGTTTCACGAAAAGGAGGCGCTGTTCCTCGAACTCCGGTCGGAGATGAAGCTGATCGAGGCCGTCGTGGCGTTCGCGCGGAAGGCCGCGGCGGCGCACCGCGCGGTGAGCGTCGCGTCGGGCGGTCCGCGCGAGATCGTGCGCCATACGCTCGAGCTCATGGGCCTGAAGAACCTTTTCCCGGTCGTCGTCACCCCCGAGGACGTGGTGCACGGCAAGCCCGCACCCGACATGTTTTTGCTGGCGGCCACGCTGATGGGCGTCGCGCCGGGCCAATGCCTCGTATTCGAGGATGCCGAACCCGGCATCAAGGCCGCCGAGGCGGCCGGCATGAAATGGGTGCGGGTCGAGAGCCGGCCGCCTCGGCGGCGCTGAGCGGCTTCCGCTTTTTCATTTGAGTCACCCGGCGGAAAACGGTGGGCTGGCCGGATGACGTATGCCGAGCTCGCGAACCAGGGCATCCTGACCCAGCCCGTGTACGAACCCGGCCGGCCGATCGAGGGCGTGGCCCGGGAGCTGGGGCTCGATCCCGCCGGGATCATCAAGCTCGCCTCGAATGAAAATCCCTTCGGGCCCTCGCCGCTGGCGGTGGCGGCGGCGGAACGCGCGCTGCGCGAGGCCCATCTCTATCCGGATGGCGGCTACCACGCGCTCCGGGAGAAGCTCGCGCGAAAGACCGGCCTGGGCCCGGACCAGTTTGTCATCGGCGACGGCTCCAACGAGCTCATCGAGCTGCTGGGCCATGTCTTCCTGGCGCCCGGCGTGGAATGCGTCATGCACCAGGCGGCGTTTGTCGTCTACAAGCTCGTGACGCTGCTGTTCGGCGCCAAGCCCGTCGAGGTGCCGCTCGGCCCGGGCCTGCGGCAGGACTTGCCGGCGCTCCTGGCGGCGATCACGCCCCGCACCCGGCTCGTCTTTCTCGCGAGCCCGGCCAATCCGACCGGCGCCACAAACACGGCGGCGGAGATCACGGCGCTCGTGCGGGCGCTGCCGCCGCACGTCGTGCTCGTGCTCGACGAGGCGTATGTCGATTTCCTGCCCGATCCGCCCGACCTCCGCCCGCTGCTGGCCGAAGGGAGGAAGGTGATCGGCCTGCGGACGTTTTCGAAAATCTACGGTCTGGCGGCGCTGCGCATCGGCTACGGCTATGCCGCGCCGGAACTGATCGCGCTCCTGCAGCGGGCCCGGCAGCCGTTCAACGTGAATGGCATCGCGGTCGCGGCGGCGCTGGCGGCCTTGGACGATACGGAATTTGTCGAGCGGTGCCGCCGGGCGAACACGGCGGGCCGGGCGCAGTTGGCGGCGGGATTGGGGAAGCTGCAGCTGGAATTCGTGCCGGGCGGCGGCAATTTCCTGCTCGTCAAGGTGGGCGACGGCACGCGCATGTTCACGGCCTTGCAGCAGCGGGGCGTGATTGTGCGCCCGGTCAAACCCTACGGCCTGCCGGAGTGGGTCCGCATCACCGTCGGCACACCGGCGCAGAACGAGCGTTTGCTGGCGACGCTGGCGGAAGTCCTGCCCGGCTAGCCGCGCGCCATCGCCCGCTTCAGCCGGTCGGCGATCGCGTCGGCCAGCCCGCCGGCGCCCGGCGGCAGGGGTTCGATCCGAATCTCGCGAAACCCGCCCGCGTCGGCCGCGCGCAGCACGCGATAAAGATGCCGGGCGATTTCCGCCAGCTGGCCGCGCCGGCTCAGCCAGAAAATGTTTGGGGCAGTCCGACCCGCCGGCTGGCGCAGGCGAACGAGCGCCACGTCGGCGGGAATCTCCTCGACGGACCGGAGCAGGCGCAACGGGGTCCGCGGGCTGTAGTGCTTCGCCAGCATGCCGGGCGCCAGCAGGCGTTTCCTGCCGCGACCGATGCGGCGGCCGGTGGCGACGGGTCGGCCGAGGAAACCGGCCAGTTCGTCCGCGGTGATGGCCCCGGGTCGAAGGATCCGCGGCCGGGCGGGCTTGGTCAGGTCGAGGATGGTGGACTCGACCCCGATCGGACACTTGCCGCCGTCGAGCACGTGCGCGATCCGGCCGGCCAGGCCGGTGGCCACGTGTTCCGCCGAGGTCGGGCTGATGTAGCCGAAGCGGTTGGCGCTCGGCGCCGCCAGCGGCACCCGGGCGGCCCTCAGGAGCCGGCGGGCGAGCGGATGCGAGGGCGAACGCAGGGCCACGGTGGGGCCGCCGGATGTCACGACACCGGGCACGCCGGCCTTCTTGGGCAGCACCAGTGTCAACGGTCCGGGCCAGAACCGGCGGGCGAGCCGGCGCGCCGCGGGATTGAACTCGGCGAGCTGTTCCGCCTGGGCGAGGTCGAGAACGTGGACGATCAAGGGATCGTGCGCCGGCCGGCCCTTGGCGCGGAAAATCTCCCGGCAGGCCGCGGCGTCGAGCGCGTGGGCGGCCAGCCCGTAGACCGTTTCGGTGGGGATCGCCACCAACCCGCCGCGGCGCAGCACGCGGGCCAGACGGCGCAGGTTGGCCGGGGTGGGGCGATGGACTTTGGTCTGCATGGGCGTGCGGGCACAAAAAAGCCGGAGCGGATGCTCCGGCGGAAGGCGCTGCCTAGGCAACGGCTTATTGCATCGTCAGGAGATTGCGCGCCGACTTGATCTTGGCCGTGACGCGACGCTGCTGCTTGGCCGACAGGCCCGTGTACTTGCGCGGGAGAATCTTGCCCGTGTCCGTGATATAGCGGCTCATCAGCTGCGGCTGGGTCAGCGGAATTTCCTCGGGCTTGAGGGTCTGTTGCTTGGTTTCGGTGGCGCTCATTGATGGAAAAGGAGTCGGAAGGTTGGCTCTCCCCTCGACCCTGTCAACGGGCATTTTTGATTTGCCTCTACCGAGCCGGGGCAATGATTGGCCACCAGCTTAGTCCCCGTAGCTCAAATGGATAGAGCACGCGTTTCCTAAACGTGTGATCCCGGTTCAATTCCGGGCGGGGGCGCCAGCCTTCGCTCGCTTGGCGAGCTTGGCTCGGCAAGCCAGGCGGAGGCGAGTCGCCGACCGGAACGAAAACGGGTGTCCACCGCGGGAGTCGCGACCGCACCGGACATCTCTCGGTGGCGAGGTAGGGTTATACCTTACCGCTAACCTTATCGCTATTGGTGGTCAGGAAGTGTTAAGTTGGCCCCGACGGAAGCTTCGTTCTCCTGACGAGGCACCGACCGTGCAGGTCAATACAAAGAGCCGCGCCCGGCCATTGGCGAGAAACCACCAGCGGATGAGACGAGATCGCAAGGGTTCCCGAGCACGCTCCACTTCGCAGCGTGGCCGCCCGCGCTGTCCCATCGTCGGCGTGGGGGCATCGGCCGGCGGGCTGGAGGCCTTCACCGAGCTGCTGAAACAGCTGCCGCTCGACACCGGCTTTGGCTTCGTGCTGGTGCAGCACCTCGATCCGCTGCACGACAGCGCGCTCACGCAGTTGCTCGCCCGGACGACCGCGCTGCCGGTGTGCGAGGCCACGAACAACCAGCGGGTGCTGCCCAACCGCGTCTACATCATTCCGCCCAACGCGAGCATGGGCATCGCGCGCGGCCGGCTGCAGCTGCAGCCGCGCACGCGAAACGGCCAGGCTGCGCGCTCGATCGATTTCTTTTTCGAGGCCCTGGCCCGCGACCAGCAGGAGCGCGCCGTCGGGGTGATCCTTTCCGGCAACGCCAGCGATGGCACGGTGGGCCTCGAGGCCATCAAGGCCGAGGGGGGGCTCACCTTTGCCCAGGATGCCTCGGCCCGCTACGACTCGATGCCGCGCAGCGCGGTCGCGGCCGGCTGCGTGGACGCCGTGCTGGCCCCCGCGCAAATCGCCCGGGAACTGGCCCGCATCGCCCGGCATCCTTATGTCGTCGCGCATCGCCCCCCCGTCGATCGATCCCGCCCGCGCGGGGCCCCGCTCGCCGCCGCCGCGACGGCGGAGCGGCCCGAAATCGAAGGTTATAAGAAAATCCTCCTGCTCCTCCGCAACCACACCGGCGTCGACTTCTCCCTCTATAAGACCGCCACGATCCACCGGCGCATGACCCGGCGCGCGGTGCTGAACCACCGGGAATCGCTCGAGAGCTACGGCGAATTTCTGCGCGGCAACGCGAAGGAACTCGATGCCCTCTACGCCGACTGCCTGATCGGGGTGACGAGTTTCTTCCGGAACGCGGACGCCTTTGGCGTCGTCAAGACGAAGGTGCTGGCGAAACTGCTGGCCCAGCGGACCGACGATCCGGTGCGGATCTGGGTGCTGGGCTGTTCCACCGGGCAGGAGGCCTACTCCCTCGCCATGCTTTTCACGGAGGCGGCCGATAAATCCCGTCGTCCGCGCAGCCTGCAGATCTTCGCCACCGACCTCAGCGAGGCGAACCTCGACAAGGCGCGCCACGGCCTCTACCCGAAAAGCGTCACCTTGGATGTCTCGCCCGAGCGGCTGCGGCGCTTCTTCGTCCCGCAGGACGGCGGTTACCAGGTGATCAAGTCGCTGCGCGAGCAGGTCGTTTTCGCCCGGCACAATCTCATCAGCGACCCGCCGTTTTCGCGGATGGATCTCATCTCCTGCCGCAACCTCCTGATCTACCTCGAGCCGGGCCTGCAGCAGAAGGCGCTCCCCGCCTTCCACTACGCGCTGAAGCCCGGGGGTTACCTGTTCCTCGGCGCCTCGGAATCGGTCAGCGGTTTCACCGACCAGTTCGCGCCGGTCGACAAGAAGCATAAGATCTATACCCGGAAGCCGGCACCGAGCCAAGCCTTCCAGCTCCCGGTCCGAACCGAGCTTGCCCAGGGCGGCGATCCCGTGCGCGGCCCGGCACTCGCCGGACGGGCCGCGGCCGGCCTGGCGCAGGCCTTTCGCGGCGAACTCAATGCCGAGCGCGAGGCCGACCGGGTGACCGTCAACCAGTTCGCCCCGCCGGGCGTGTTGATCAACGACGACCTGCAGATCCTGCAGTTCCGCGGGTCGACCGGCCGTTATCTCGAGCCGCCCACGGGCAAGGCGCGATTCGACCTGCTGAAAATGGCCCGCGACGGCCTGATGCTGCCGCTGCGCACCGTGATCAACCGGGCCCGAAAAGGCCGGGAGATCGCGCGCAAAGCCGGCGTGGTGTTCCTGCTGGACGGCCGGCGGTGCGTGGCGGACCTGGAGGTGGTCCCGCTTCGGAACCTGGCGGAACGGCGCTTTCTGGTCCTGTTCAAGGAGGCGGCCGGCACGGACGTCGGGGGCCCGGCCGCCGTCCCGCGCGAGCCCCCGCTCACGCGCCGGGAGGAATCCAGCCGCAATGCCAGCCTGGAGCAGGAACTCGCGGAAACCCGCGACTTCCTGCAATCCGTCCAGGAACACTACGAGGCGGCGAACGAGGAGCTCCATGCCTCCCACGAGGAAGGCCAGTCCGCCAATGAGGAATTGCAGAGCCTCAACGAGGAGCTCGAAACCTCCAAGGAGGAGCTCGAGTCGACCAACGAGGAACTGATCACCGTCAACGAGGAGATGGCCAACCGGAATAACGAGCTCAACCGGCTGAATGGCGACCTGACGAATTTCCAGACCTCGACGAAGCTCGTCATCCTGCTCCTGGGGCGCGACCTCACCATCCGCCGCTTCAGCCTGCAGGCGGAAGAACAATTCCAACTGCGCGCGAACGACGTCGGCCGGCCCGTCACGGACCTCCGCCACAATCTCGACCTGCCGGATCTCCCGGCGCTGATCCACGGGGTCATCACCACCGGCTGCGAGCAAGAGCGAGAGGTGCGGGACGGGGCCGGGCACTGGTATTCGTTGCGGGTGCGGCCGTACCTCACCGTCGAGGGTCGCGTGGATGGCGCGGTGCTGGTGCTGGTGGACATCAGCGAGCGCAAACAGGCCGAGCACGGGATTGTCGCCGCGCGGGATTTCGCCGAGGCCGTCATCGGCACGGTGCGCGATCCACTGCTGGTGCTCGATGACCGCTTCCGCGTGCAGAAGGCCAACGAGGCGTTCCTGACCACCTTCAATCTCACCACGGCGGACGTCGACGGCCGCACGTTTTTTGAAATCGATGCGGGCCGGTGGAACCTCCCCCGCCTGCGCCGGCGGTTGCAGCACATCCTGCCCCGGGGCGCGGCCTTTGACGAATTCGAGGTCACCAGTCTTCTCGGCGCCAGCGGCGAGCGCACCTTCCTGCTCAACGCCCGGCCGCTGAGCCAGGCACCCGGCCGCCGCGAGAAAATCCTGCTCGGCTTCCAGGATGTCACCGCCAGCCGGAAGGCGGAGGAGGCCCTGCGCGTGGTCGAAATCAAGCTGGCCCAGCACGCGATGAAGCTCGAGGGCCTGGTCGTCGAGCGCACCGCCCAGCTTACCGCGACCAACCGCCGGCTGACCGCCTCGGTGGCTTCCATCACGCGGGGCAAGGAGGAGTATCGGACGCTCCTCGGGGAGTCGCAGGCCATGCAGAAGAAGCTGCGCCACCTGACCCACCAGATCCTCACGGCACAGGAGGAGGAGCGAAAGAAGATCAGCCGCGAGCTGCACGACGAGGTCGTGCAGACCCTGGTCGGCATCAACGTCGAGCTTTCCTCCCTCGTCCATGGCAACGCGGTCGGGGTGCGCCAAATGCGGGACAAGATTGCCCGGACGAAGCGGCTGGTGGAGAGTTCCGTGGACGCCGTGCACCGGTTTGCGCGGGAATTGCGGCCGGCCGTGCTGGACGACCTCGGCCTGATCCCGGCCCTGCAGGCGTTTTGCGAGGGCCTGGCGGCGCGCAAGAAACTGAAGATCCGCTTCACGGCCTATCGCGGCGTCGAGCAGCTGGCCAGTGACAAACGGACGGTGTTGTTCCGCGTGGCGCAGGAGGCGCTCACCAATGTCGCCCGGCACGCCCGCGCCACACGAGTCACCCTCGCCATCAGCAAGGTGCCCGGCGCCGTCCGGCTGGAGATCGTCGACAACGGCCAGTCCTTTCCTGTCCGGAGAATTCTCAAGGCCCGCAGCAAGCGGCTTGGCCTGGTCGGCATGCGCGAGCGGGTCGAGATGGTCGGAGGAATCTTCGACATCGAGTCCAAGGCGGGCCGCGGCACGACGGTGCGCGCCGACATTCCATTCACCTCGAAAGAAACCAAACCATGACCACGTCAAAACCCATCACGATCCTGCTGGCCGAGGATCACGCCATTGTCCGCCAGGGCCTGGGCGCCTTGCTGAAAGCCGACGGACAATTCCGCCTGGTCGGCGAGACCCGAACGGGCCGGGAGGCCGTCGCGCTGGCCCGCTCGCTCCGCCCCGACGTCATCCTGATGGACATTGCCATGCCGGTGCTCAACGGGCTCGAGGCCACCCGGCAGATCCTGGCGGCCAACCCGGCGGCCCGGGTGCTCGTTCTCTCGGCGCACAGTGACGACGCCTACGTGGAGCATGCGCTGGCCGTCGGCGCGGCCGGCTTCCTGGAAAAGCAATCCTCGGCCGACGTCCTCACGACGGCCATTCGCGAAGTCATGGGCGGCCATAGTTATCTCAGCCCGGCGATCCGAAAGCGCCAGCACGCCGGGGCCCGCCGCCCGCGGGACCGCGACGGTTTCCTCAAGCCCAACGGCAAGATCCTTACGGCGCGCGAGGCCGAAGTCCTGCAGATGGTGACGGAGGGATCGGCCAACAAGCAGATCGCATTGGATCTCGGCATCAGCATCAAGACGGTGGAGAAGCACCGGCAACATCTCATGGACAAGCTCAACATCCACGACACCGCCGGCCTGACGCGGTATGCAATAGCGAATGGCGTGATTGAGAGCGTGGTCCAGGTGACGGTCGTCTGAGCGACCCCGCCGGTTAGGGTTTGACCCCATGGAAGGTTCGCCCGCGGTCGGTTAGCATGCGCTCGCCCGTGAAGCCCAAACGTCGATCGCCTTTTTGGCCGCTGTCGCCATCGGGATTGTGGAGATCCGGGAATGCCGCGCCGGCCACAGCCACTGCCACGGCACCCCGGCGGTCACTTTCCCCAGCTGCGCGCGGTGCCGTCATGCTCTGTCCCGCCAGAGAAAGCGTCGGCCCGGCGCGCCCGGGCGGGACGAGCGACGCCTCTCCCCTGGGGTCGGGGCGCGAGCCGTCCGGCCGGTGCACGGCCTTGATCCTGGTCGAATTACTGGCGCGGAACGAGGAAATGGTCGAACAACTGCGGGAGGAGGGTCGGGGCGTGGATGGCGCCAACGGTTTGATCGCGCGCCTGATCGGCCACCACGAACAGGCGGCGAAATTGCTCCGGACCCAGCTCCGCGCAGCGGACAATGGACTGGCCTGAGCGGGTGCTCACGGTTCGCGCAGAAAACGGACTTCAGCCTGCAGGCGGTCGAGCTCGCGCCACAACGCGCACAGGTGCGGCAGCGCCTGGCGGTTGACGCCGTGCTGGAACCGATAGTGTTCGATACGGCGCACCTCGTAGAGGGCAGTGTCGTCGAAGGCCGGGTCGCCGGCCGTCTCCGTCCGGGCCGGCCCGAGCAGTCCCGCCCGGCAGTAATGGCGGAGCAGGTCGGGATGTACGCGACCCGATCCGGCCGGTCTCCAAACGGGTTACACCCCATGGCTGGGGCGCGGCAATTCTCTATCCTGCGGCCATGAATCTGATCCTCCTTATCGTGATTCTGCTCCTCCTCTTCGGTGGCGGCGGTTTCTATTTCGGCGGCCCCGCCATCGGCGGTGGCGGCCTGGGCCTGATCCTCTTGGTTTGCCTCATCATCTATTTGATGGGCGGCTTCCGCCGCAATGTCTGACCGAACCGCGGGGTACGGCTGAAGAGGGCGCCGAATGCCAAGGTGCGCGCATCGGGAAAATCGCGCCCCGCCTCGAACCCAAGGATCCGCTCATGCCCATCCAACTCTACGAGGAAGACGGCGGAAAGATTCTCATCGTCCAGGTCAGCGGCAAGCTGACGAAGGAGGACTACGCCGGCTTCGTGCCGGTCTTTGAGCGCCTGGCCGACCTGCACGGCAAGCTGCGCGTGATGTTCGACCTGGCCGGGTTCCACGGCTGGGAGGCGAGCGCGGCCTGGGAGGACGTCAAGTTTGCCGCCAAACACTTTGCCGACATCGAGCGGCTCGCCGTGGTCGGCGACAAGAAATGGCAGCGCGGCCTGGCGGCGTTTGGCCGGCCGTTCACGCAGGCGAAGCTCCGCTACTTCAACCAGGCCGACGCGGGCCAGGCCCGGGCTTGGCTGGGAACGGCTTGAAATTCACCGGCCGGCGTGCCGCATGTCAGGCGGCCTTGTGGCGGATCGGCCCGCGCCGGCCTCGTTGGCTGCCGCGTGCCCGGCTGCAACAGGGAGCGATTCACGGGCGGGGGCCGGAGGTTTTTGCCGCATCGGCCGACTGGCACCTGGGCATTCTCACCTTGGAGGCGGTGCGCGTGGCCCAGCACGTGATCGCCGTCAATATGACTATCGCGGCGGATGGCAGCGCCGGCTCGCGGCGCCCGGGGCGGCGAACGGGCAGTTCGCCGGCGCGAACCGTGCCAAGCGGAAGACCGGGCCCTGCGCCCGACGGCATCACGGCCCGGCGCCGAATGCTCTCGGGAGTCGGCGGTCGCCGCGGCTCGCCGGCGCGACCCGGTCCTCGATCGCGACGGAAAAATTGCGGCCCTCCCACCGCTGCGCTTCCGGCCAGAAGAAGGTGAATTCGACCACCGCCCCGGGGGCGCAGTCCGGGGTCGGCAGGTCGACGAACCACAATTTCAACGCCTTGTTTTCAGCGGTCCCGGCGTGGTTGGTGGTGGCCCAGCCGTCGGCGGACCAGGTGACCTTCGCTTCGGCGGCGACGATGAGGCGCAGGATCTTACCGGGCGGCGCCCGGCGGATCGGATGAGCAAAGGTCCAGATTTCATGGCGGCTTTTCTCCGGCTTGACGACATAGCGCTGGTGGACCGGTTCGATCCGGTCGAAAACCACGCCGTCCTGCGCGCTGCGCACGAGGGAAATGTACTCCGCATGGGCCCAGCACAGGGGCATGGCCGAGCCGGTGGGTTCACCCAGTTTCATGCGCCCATCGGGCAGGTCGGCCGCGTCCCAAAGCTGTTCGGGCAACATGCCGCCGGCGTTGGTGAATTTTTCCATCGCCGCGATGAACGGTCGCGGATCGCGTCCGGCCGCGAGTTCGTAGTGGCCGAGCTCGCCGGTCAGGATGGGCCAGGACCGGCCGACGCCCGTGCCGTCGAAAGCGCTGCCGTCGTCCTTTTGCCCGTAGCCATCGTGGTTGTAGCGACGCCAGCATGGCCCCTGCGGCAGATCGGTCTTGAGCACGTGATCGATGACGGCGACGGAATCGACGACCAGCGGATCGTCCGCGGCGCGGAGGCCCAGCCGGACCAGTTGGAGGAAATCGCCGCCGACGACATTGCGCGCCGGGTGTTCACCGCCGCCATTGGCCACCGGGATGGTCGCCGTGTTGGGATCGGCCGTGCCATCGGGCGGCGTTGGCGCGGCGGGCGTGATGCGCACGTAATGCCGGGGTTTGCCCGGCAGCAGTTCGCCGCGATCGGTGACCGTCCAGGCTTCGAGGCGGGAAGAGAGCCAGTCGGCGTAGACGAGCAGGAACTCCGCCGTGGCCTGGTCCGGCCGGTCGCGCGCGAATTCTGCCGCGCACACCAGGCTCGCGATGATCGCGGCCAGCGTCGAGGGCGAGTAGCCGGAATTTTCCTCCCAGCGCTCCTGGGCGGTCACGGGGCCCTGGAGAATGAGGAAGCTCGCGGCGCGGGAAACGAGGGTCCACGGATCGAACTGGCGCATCGCCTCGGCCCGGCGCACCCGCCAGGCGAGCAGAATGGGCACGGCCACCTCGTCCAGTTGGATGCCCGACCAGTAGGGTTGGCCGGTGATGGAGCTGTTTTGCGGCATCCGGCCGTCGCCCTGTTGAACGCAGGCGAGCCAGATGAGGGCGCGCAGCGGGGATTCCTTCCGGCCGCACGCGAGGAGCGCCGTCGCGGTCTGCACCATGTCACGGGCCCACACCAGGTGATAGCCGCCGCGGTCGCGGTCATCCTTCGTCTCGCCCCAGGGAATGCTGAGCGACGCCACAAACGCCCCGGGGAAGGTCTTGTCCTCATGCGCCAGCAAAACGCTCTGGCTCAGCCGCACGAGATGCGCGCTCTTGCCCACCCGGGTGCTCAAATCCTGGTCGGTATGCGTGCGTTGCCACTGGTCGACATACTTCTGGCGTTGATCGGCAAACGGCGTGGCCAGGGCCTGGAGCAACTGGGCTGAAGCGCTCTGGGCGCTGCGCCCGAACGCAACCGCCAGCGTGAACTCCAAGCCGCGCGACAGATCGATCTCACCCGTCAGCGCGATGTTGCCGTCCTCGGCCCGGTCAAACGCCCAATCCATCCTGAAATTGTCCATCAGGTCCTGCCAGCCGTCGCTCGCCCCGGCGTAACCGACGGAGCGCCGCGCAAAGTCGGGCGCGCAGCCAAAGACCAGGTGGACATCCTCGCGCACAGCCTGAAAAAGCTTCCGGCCCTCCGTGTCGCGCCAGCGGGCCGAGTTGTTCCGCCCGGTGCCGTCCAGATGCGGGGCCAGCAGGGCGTAGAGGCGCAGCTTGCCGTTCAGCTTCGGATCGAGGATTTCGAGCCGGGTGTGGATCAGCAGCACCGACGAGTGCGGTTCGCCGATGATCTCCTTGACGAGGCGATAGCGGCCCTGCCGGTCCGAGTTGGTCAGCCGGTAGAAGAGCGCGCCGTGCTCCGGATATTCGGTTACATGGTCGAGGTCGCGCTTCTCCTCGTGGCAAAACGTCTCCCCATCGGTGATGAGGAACTGCAGGTCGCGGGTGTTGGGCGTGTCGACGTGGGGATGATAGACCTCGTTGACGATGCCGTGGCTCAAGGTGAACCAGAGGCGGGAACTGGTATGGTAGGCGGTGCCGAGACCGTCCTTGGCGCTGGAGGTCCAGCGCGGGGCGATGCCGGGTGCGCCGGGAGCGGGTTGATCCGAGTGTGGCATTGAGTTCAGGAGGTGGGACTCGTGATCAGCCGCCGTGGGCGAAATCGGGATAGTCGGTCATGCCGCCGTCGACGAAAACCGTGCGCCCGGTCACGTAGGCGGCGGCGTCCGAAACCAGCATCACGACCATGGCGGCGATTTCCGCCGGTTCGCCGAGCCGGGCGAGCGGGATCTTGTTTTGCAGGTCGCGCAGGCTCGCGGGATCGCTCCAGACGGCGCGGTTGATCGGCGTCTTGATGGCGCCGGGCGCGACCGCCAGCACGCGCACCCCGTGGGGCGCCGCCTCCTGCGCCAGGGTTTTCGTGAGCATGCCGACAGCCGCCTTGCTGGCGGTGTAAGCGCTGTAGCCGGCCCAGGCGATCTCCTCGTGCACCGAGGTGGTGCTCAACACCACGCCGTTTTTTTGCGGCACCATGCGCCGCAGCGCTTCGCGGGCGCAGTGGAAGGCGCCAAACAGGTTGATCTCGATCACCTTTCGCCAGGCGGCGAAATCGGTCTCCCACGCCAGGGCGCGGGCGCCGTCAATCCCGGCGTTGTTGATCAGGATGTCGAGCCCGCCCCACGCGGTGTCGAGCTGCCGGAACATCGCCGCGACCGCCGCGGGATCGGCCACGTCCGCCTGGAGGGCGATCGCCTCGCCGCCCTGCTTTTTGATCGCCTGCACGAGTTCGTCCGCGGCTTCGGGATGGGTCACATAGTTGATCGCCACCCGGGCGCCGGCGTCGGCGAGCCCGCGGGCGATGGCGGCCCCGATGCCGGAGTTGCCCCCGGTGACGAGGGCGCGCCGGCCATCAAGTCGAATGTTCATGGTTGTCCTTTTGGTTCATGAGGCGACCCCGGCCCGCTTGGGGTGGGTCGCCGCCGCCGCCGGCTTTTCCGACAGCCGGAGCTGAACGATGTTCGGTGGAAACTGGATGCTGCAGGCCCAGCTGAGCGCCCACCGTGCCGACGATCATGCCCGTCTCGATCGCTTCGCCCGAAGTCCGGTGCGCCGCGTCGGCGTCGGCTTTCCGGGCCGTGGTTTCCAGCCGCACCTTGATGCCGTTTTGGCGGAGCTTCCCCAGGGTGAACGCGGACAAGGACTCATGGTTCAACTCCGGCGGGAGCTGCCCGCTTTTCCGCAGGAGAAAGACGTGTGGGGCGGACCCGGCCGCGTCGGTCATGGTGCGGGCGGGACCGGCGTGCGGTGAAACCGGCTCTTGAGATCGCTGGTGTAACGGAGCCGGAAGGATGCGCCCACGCTGTTGCCGCCGGGACCGAACGTATCCTCCACCGCGACGCCGACCATCCAGTTGCTGACGATCTGCCGGTGGTGGAGCACGGGGATTTCCCAGATGATCCCGGGGCGGAGCGAATAGATGTCCTCCTCCGTGCGGCCGAGCAGCCGGGTGGTGTCGAACGCCGCCTCGAGCGTGTAATGGAGATTGCCGCGATCGATCACCCAGCCGCCGGTGAGGCCGAAGGAGCTTTCATGAAAGGCGTTCCTGCCGAACTCGCCCACGAGGGCGGTGCGGGCGATGAAGTCGCCGTGGACGCCCACGAAGATCCGCACGTCGGGATGCGGCTCGAGCCGGTGCGAAAACGTGGCGAAGGGCCGGAAATGACGCAGCCCATCCGTCAATTCCGGGACCGGATGACCGACGGGGAATTCGTAGTTCGCGCCGATGCCGGTGTCCCAACCCCGGAAGACGGGCTGGCCGAGATTGACCTTGAAGCCCGGTTGCAGGCTCGCCGCGCCGTAGTCGTCGAACGCCCGGACGCTGCCGTGGCCATGGCTGAAATACAAATTGCTGCTCAGGCTGACCTCGGTGTTTTTCGTCAGCCCGTAGCGCAGGCTGGTCGTCACGCGCATGCGGTCCTTGTTGTCCCAATCACCCAAATGCGGGTGCACCGAGAGCCGGAGCGCATACGCCCGCAGCGTGTTGGGCAGATGGCTTTGGAAGATTTGGTCGAGCAGCAACTCGTCGTCGCCGTCGGCATTCGCCGGCGCCGCCGGGTGGAGCCCCGCGCCAATCCTGGGACCGGCCGGAATCGGCTCGGCCACCGCGGCAGAAAAACCGCCAATGAGAAAGGCGGCGGCGAGTCCGAGCGCGCGCGCCGCGGTGGCACCGATCCGCAGCGACGGGGGAAGGGGAGGAGTGGCGGGCGGCATTGGGTTCATTCGGGGGCGAGCCCGGGAGCCGCGCAGTATAGCGGCTTGGCGCCGCGGTGAGCAGAGGGGTGAAGCCCGCATAGCCGCCGGCGCCGCTTTCGCCCCCTTGCTCCGGCTCGTGAGATTGTTCGGGTGGGTAAGGACCCATAGTCGCGGCAAAGGGTTCCACGTATGATCGCGGCAATGAACAACAAGCATCTCGTTCCTTTGTCCCTCATGGCCCTGGTTGCGCTGGCCTGCGCTCCGGTCAGCGGGTTCGCCCAGTCAATTTTGCAGACGGCTGGTAACTATGCGCTGCTCGGCGGCACGCTGATCAGTGTCGGCGGCCCCGGCCCCAACTCGATCGTCAACGGCAATGTCGGCCTCTGGTCGGCGGCCACCTCCAACATCACCGGCTTCCCGCCGGCCACCGTGAGCGGCATCACCGCGGGCGGATCGACCGCGGCGATCATCGCCACCGGGCCGCTGACGACGGGCCAGGCGTATGCCGATGTCCAGAAGGCCCACGTGGGCCTCGCGGGCATGGCCTCCTCGGTCAACGTTTCGAACGTGGACTTGGGCACGATGGCCCCGCTGTTTTCCGGCGTCTATACTTTCAACGGCGCGGCGACGCAGACCGGCGCGCTGATCCTCGATGCCCAGGGACACAATGGAGTGACCTGGGTCTTCCAGATCGGCACCTCGCTGACCACGGCGGTCAACTCGACCGTCACCTTCATCAATCTCGGGACCAACGGCGGCCGCGATCTCGGCGTCTTCTGGAACGCCGGCGCGGGCATCACCATCGGCGACAAGAACACGATCCTCGGCAACTACATCGCCGGCACGAGCATTTCGTTCACCGGCAGCACCAGCACGGCCGGCGCCGGCGGCGCCCGGGCCCTGGCGCTCGCCGCCATCACCTTCGCGGGACCCGGCGCCATCAACGCGCTGGGCGGCCCCGGCGGCGGCGATTTTTCCGGCGGCCTGGCCTATGATGCCAATGGCGCGGTCGTCACGGTGACGAACTCCGGTGGCGGAGCGACCCCGCCGCCGAGCGGCAACACGGGCAGCGTGCTCGTCAGCGGCACCGGCGTCGTCACGCCCGGCACCTCGGGTCCCGTGCCGGTGCAGGGTTCGCCCTTGGGCACCACCACGGCGACCATCGACGGCAACATCGCCGATGGCAGCGCCCCGGCTTCCCTCAACGTCACCACGGCGACGGTGACGCTCACCGGGACGAACACCTACACGGGCGGCACCACCGTGACCGGCGGCACACTCATCGCGGGCAGTGCAAACCTGCCGGCAAACCAGGGCGTCGTCCTGGCCAGCAGCGGCTCGCTCATTTTCAACCAGCCGGTGGACGGCTCGTTTGGCGGCGTGATTTCCGGCAACGGCTCGGTCACCAAGCAGGGCGCCGGCGCCCTCACCGTCACGGCGGCGAACACTTACACGGGCGGCACCGTCGTCAACGCCGGCAGCCTGGTCGCCACCACGGCGACGCTGCCCGCCGGCCAGGCGGTGGCGGTCAACGGTTCCGGCGTCCTGGTGTTCAACCAGACGACCGACGGCACGTTCGGCGGCATCATCACCGGCGGCGGCGTAGTCCGGAAGCAGGGCGGCGGCCGCCTCACCCTGACGCAGCCGACGACTTCGCCCGTCGATCTCCGGGCCGGGGCGCTCTTTTCCGACGCCAGCATCGGCACCACGACCATCGCGGCGGGCGGATTCCTCGGCGGCAACGTCACCGTCGCCGGCAACCTGGTGAACAGCGGCACGGTCAGCCCGGGCAACTCGCCCGGCACGATCACGGTCACCGGCAACTACACGCAGACGGCCACGGGGACGCTCGTCATCGAACTCGCCTCGGGCGCCTCGTTCGACCACCTGACCATCGCGGGCTCCGCCGTGCTGGCCGGCACGCTGCAGGTCGACCTGCTCGGCGGCTTCAACCCGCTCGGCCAGTCCTTCACCTTCCTGACCGCCTCCGGCGGCGTCAGCGGCGCGTTCACCAATCTCACGGGCAATGCGATCAACACCCAGGGCGCCGCGACGGCGACCAAGGTGACCTATGCCGCGACCAGCGTGAACGTGGCCTTCGTCCAGCTGCCCTTCGCCGGCTTCGCCCAGACGCCCAACCAGGCCGCCGTGGCCAACGCCGCGCAAGCCAGCCCGGCGCTCACGGTCGCGCTCGACGCCGTCCCGCGGGCGGACCAGTTCCCGGCCGCGTTCAACGCCCTGTCCCCCCAGGGCTACGCCGTCTGGTCCGACATCGCCTTTGCGGGCGCCACGGCGCTGACCGACCGGCTGATCCGCGACAACGGGGCGACGCCCGGTCATGACAACTATTATTTCGACGCCAGCCAGCGTCGGGGCAACCGCCGCAGCGACGGCGATGTCGGTTCGAGCACCTTCACGACCACCTCCGGGCTCGTCGGGGTCGACCGGGCGTTCGACGCCACGGTCACGACCGGCCTCTTCTTCAACTACGGCGAGACCGTGGCCGGCCTGGGCCGGCCGGGCAGCCGCAGCAGTGTGAAGGCCAAGCTGGTCGGCTTCCACGCCGCCTGGACCCACGACCAGTGGTTCGCCCACGCGGCCTACGGCTACGGCTGGGATCGCTACAGCTCCACGCGTCCCGTGGTGTTCCCGGGCGTCGCCGCCGTGGCCGATTCGCGCACCACCGGTCACCATTGGTTCCTCGACTATTCCGCCGGGCGGGAGCTGGTGCTGCACGCGGTGTCCGTGTCGCCCTACGTCGGCGTGCTGCTGGGCGGCTGGCGCGCCCACGGTTTCACCGAGACCGGCGCCGGCAGCTTTGACAACCGGGTCGGAGACCAGGCCGCCCGCTCGCTGCGCTCGCAGGTCGGCGTCCAGGCCCAGTTGAACTGGGAGTTCGGCTCGCTGACGCTGCAGCCCCACGTGCGCGCGGCCTGGCTGCGGGAATTCGCCCACGGGGCGCGCGACATGCACGCCGCCCTCGACGGGGTCGACTACGTCGTCGTCACCCGCGCTCCGCAGCGCAACATCGGGCAGTTCAGCGCGGGGGTGAACCTCGTGTTCAATCCCCGCGCCCTGCTCTACGCCGAACTGACCACCCAGGGTGGCGGCACCACGAGGAACTACACCGATTGGCGCGTCGGCGCCTCGATCCGGTTCTGAGGCGGGCCCACGAAAGGTCCCTTTCCTTGCCGGCGGCGGGCGAATTGTCGCCCCCCGCCGGCAATTTTTTTCCCTTCGCCGGCCGCGGCCGACGCTGGGCGGGTAAGGACCCATAGGCGCGCGGGCGCCCGGCGCGTATGCTCTCCCTTCCAGAATATGAAAACCAAAAACAGTTTGCTTCTCGTCGCCACCATCGCCGCCCCCCTGGCGCTGTTCGCGTCGTCTGCCACCGACCACAAGATCGAGGACGCCGCCAAGGCTTCCTACAACTACCGCACGGTCCTCGAGGACCACGTGAAGGTGAAGGCGGACGACGGCGTCGTCACGCTCACCGGCACGGTCCAGGACAAGGACGATCGCGACCTCGCGGCCGACACCGTGGAGAACCTACCGGGCGTGGTCCGGGTCAACAACCAGATCAAGGTCGAGCCGGCCTTCCCCGAGAAGTCCGATGCCTGGATGGCCATGAAGATCCGCGGCCGCCTGCTCGTGAAGGGCAACGTCAGCGCCACCAGCACCAAGGTCGAGGTCAAGGATGGCAACGTCATGCTGAGCGGCACGGCGGACAACGCGGCGCAGAAGGAACTGACCGAGGTCTACGCCAAGGACATCGATGGCGTGAAGAATGTGCAGAATGACATCGTCGTGACGGACAAGCCCACCACGGACGAGAGGATCGACGACGCCTCCATCACGACCCAGGTGAAATTCGCCCTGCTGGCCCACAAGTCCACCAGTGCGCTCAAGACCAAGGTCGTCACCACCGACGGCGTGGTGCTTGTCACCGGTGAAGCCGCCTCCGAAGCGGAAAAGTCCCTGGTCACGAAACTGGCCTCCGACGTCCGCGGCGTGAATTCCGTGACCAACCATATGTCGGTGAAGAGCTGAGTCCCCGGGCGGCATCGCCCCGTTGCTTCGCGCGACCGCCCCTGGGGCGGCCGCGCCTTTTTCCCCGGCCCCTTGGCGCCAGGTTTTCTCCCCATGACGACCCGAGACAAATCAGTCCCCTTCGGACCAATCCAACCGCGGCGCTTGCGCGAGGCTTCGGGGCGACCGGCGGCCGCCCTGACCGCCGCGGCGCGAAAACCAATCGTCTCCCGCCAGTCCGCCGGGCTGGCCAACCACGCCGCGCACCACGTATCGCGGCACACCCAGTCGTAACCCGCGCCGTCGCCCCAACAACTCCTCCCATGAATCGTCTCCTCTCTCTCATCCTGCTCATCGGCGGGATCATCCTCATTGTCTACGGCGTCACCGCCAATGATTCGCTCGGCGGCCGCGCCACGCGCTTCTTCACCGGGTCGCCCACCGACCATACCATGTGGCTGCTCCTGGGCGGCATCGCCGCCGCCCTGGTCGGAGCCGGCGGCCTGCTGCGCGGCGCCCGGACCCCGTGAACCGTCTTTCCCATGCTCTATTACACGATTGTCTTCTTCCTGATTGCGGTGCTCGCGGCCGCGTTGGGCTTTGGCGTCCTCGCCGGGGCCGCCGCGCTGGTCGCGCGCGTGTGCTTCATTGTCTTCCTCGTGCTCTTCATTGCCTCGTTCTTCCGCGGCCGGCGGGCTTGATCCGGCCCGGGTTGGAGCCCGCGCTCCGTGAGGACTGAACCGGCACGCCGGGCCGGTTCGGGTCGGAGCCCGCTGGCGGGCGATTCCTCGCGCCCGATCTCCCGGTATCGCCTGCGAGCCGGCTCCCACCTCGGTTATCGATCAATTGAAAATGTTCTGCGAGCGCCTTGGGGTCATGTCGCTCCACGCGGCCGGTCGCAGGGCGGACGAATGAAAGCCGGGTTCAGCAGCGAGAGTCCGGCCCAGGCCGTCCCGCCGCCGACGACGGACTCGGCCCTTCCGGGCCGATGGTGGCGCGGCGTGCTCACCTGGTGGCCGGTCAAAATGGCCGGCACTGCCATTGGCATGATGGTGTTCTTCTTCGCCTATTTCCAGGTGCTGCACCATCCGTTCCGGCCGGTTACGATCATGCCGCTCACGGCGATCGATCGCTGGATCGGGTTCCAGCCGGAGGCACTGCCGCTCTATCTTTCGCTCTGGTGCTACATCCTGCTGGCGCCGGCGCTGGTGGTCGACCGCCGCGAGCTCGTTTCCTTTGGGGCGGCCTGGGTGGCGCTCGCAGCAAGTGGCCTCGGCGTGTTCCTTTTCTGGCCGACGGCCGTGCCGGCTGCGACCATCGATTGGTCGCGCCACCCCGCCGTGGCGTTCCTGAAAGCAGCCGATGCCACCGGCAACGCCTGTCCGTCCTTGCACGTCGCCTTCGCCGTGTTCAGCGCCATCTGGCTGGGTCGCCACCTCGGGCGGCTGGGGGCGAGCCGCGTCGTGCGGGGCGCGAACTGGCTGTGGTGCGCCGGCATCCTCTATGCCACCATCGCCATCCGGCAGCATGTGTTCCTTGACGTCCTGGCCGGCGCGGGCCTGGGCCTGGCGGTCGCGCTGGCGCACCTGCGCTGGCTGGGGGCGGGGCGATCGAGCCCGGTGCGGCCACCTTGGTAGGGCGGCGAGTCCCCTCGCCGTCGGGCGCGGAACCGCGTCCGTGCCCCACCATGCCGATCGAGCCGGCAATGTGGTCGCCCCGCCGTTTCACGCCGCCAGCGGCGTGGCGCCCGGGGGCAGCGGAATGCGCGCCTGGATCTCGGTCCCGGCCTGCCGGCCCGACTTGATGGTGAGGACCCCGCCCTCGGCGACCGCCCGTTCGCTCATGCCCAGCAAACCGAGAACTTCCCGGCCCTCGCGTCGGGTGGCATGCTGGCCGGCGTCAAAGCCGATGCCGTCATCAAAGATGGTCAGCACGACCTCGTGGCGCTCCGTCGCCAGTCGCACCTTCACGTGACGAGCCCGGGAATGCTTTTCCACGTTGCGGAAGGCTTCCTGCAGGATGCGGTAAAGTGCGAGGCGCAGGCCGGCCGGCAGCGGTTCGGGCAGACGCGTGGCGGTCAGCGCGACGCGCAGGCCCGTCCGCCGGGCGAACTCAGCCGTGCAGGCGCGGACCGCGGCGCCCAGGCCGAGTTGGTCCAGGAGATCCGGCCGGAGCTCACGCGAGATGCGCTCCACCTCCCGCGCCGTGCGACCGAGCATCTCGTGCAGCTTGAGGGCCGCGCGTCCGAAGCGGGGGTCGCGCGTCGGCTGGGCGTCCACCAACGCCTGGCTGCGGAAGAGCGCGGCGCAGAGCATCTGGGTGATGTGGCCGTGCAGGAGATGGGCCACGCTCCGCCGCTCGGCCTCCTGCGCCTGCACCACCCGGTGGGTCAGGGCCCGCAGCAATTCCTGGATCCGCTGGGCTTCCGACATGTCCGTGACCACCATGCTGATGGTCACGCGCTCAATTCCTATCCGCCTCAGCACATGCGTGGAGATTTGCACCGGAAGGATCGAGCCGTCGCTGGCGATCAGGGTTACGAGGACCTTCGCCCCGGCCGGGGCCGGCCGTCGCATCAGCGGCCGCAGGATCGCGCGATCCGACGCCGAGAGAAAGCGGCGGAAGGAAGTGCCGGTCACCTGCTCGAGCGGGTATTTGACCATCCGGGCAAAGCCGCGGTTGGCATAGAGGATCAACTTGTTGGCCGTCAACGTCAGCGCCCCCTCGTTCATGGACTCGATCAACAGGCGGTAGGCGTGCTCGACGCCTTCAAGCGAGAAGATGCGGTCGCCATGCTTGCCGGCCACGACCATGGAATCAACCTCGCCGCTGCGGATGGCCCGGAGGGTCTCCTCGGCAATGGCGAGCCGCGTGCGCAGGTGGAGCGGCGCGCCGCGGCCGGCCTTCGGGGGCTCGCGGCGGCGCCGCGGGGCGTGCGCCTTCATAGCGCGACCTTTTCGCGCGGGCTGACCTGCAGGTCGACGAAGAGCCCGGCGATGTTGGCGAGGTTGCCGATGAAACGGCGCACGGACCGGGGCAGGTCGATGATCAGCGTCGGGGTTGTGACGACCCGGTGGGTTCGCGCCAGTTCAGGCTGCTGGTAGATGTCGATCACCGTGAGCTGGCTGCTTCCGGCGAGCCCGGCCGCACAAAGCTCCCGCACCTGCCGGATGGCCAGGCTCGATCGGGTCGTGGCGCCGGCCACGAACAGCCGCAATCGGAATTGCTCGGGCAAGCGGCGGGACCGGGGCCCCGGTCGCTGCCGCGGCGAAGGCCCGGGCCGGGTGGGAGCCACGGGAGGAAATCTGGGCTTCATGACACGGTGCTCCGCGGTTTCGCGCCGCCGGTTTCACCGCACCCCAGGTCGCCCGGGGCACATGGCACGGGAAGCCCGGCGGCAGAAGATGGCGAGTGGGGGAAAATGATTTTGTGGACTGAGGTTCGGGCGTTCGCGTCCTTGAGGCCGAAAGCCGCCCGCCCCGTGGTCCTTCCGGGGTCGGACGCTTTCGCTGCAACCATTAAACACCAGACCGGATGGTGGTGCGATACGGTGTAACCCGCAAGGAAGCGGAAATCGCCGGCCGGGGAGTAACACTTTGGCCTCCGCCGGGTCACCCTTCACAATGAATCCCAAAATTCTCCTGGCGGCGCTGGTCCTGGCCGCCTTTCCCGTCGTCAGCGTCCGGGCCGACCTGATGGACAACCTCACCATCGACATCCGGCTCGGCCGCCGGGCCCCGCCGCCGCCGCCGGCCGTGGTGGTGGTGGTGCCGGACAACGACGCCAGCGCTCCCGGCCCATGGGCGCGCCGCGGGCACTGGTATCAACGAAACCAGGCCTACTATTATTACCCGGCCGACGACGTCTATTACCGGCAGTCGGACCAAACCTGGTTTTACCTCGAGCGCGGCCAGTGGCGTTCGGGCCGGAGGCTGCCTGACACGGTGCGCGTCGATTTCAACCGCAGCGTCACACTGAGCATGTTCACCGACCGACCCTACACCTACCACCAGCAGGTGGTCGCCCGGTATCCGGCCAACTATTTCGGCACCCGTGTGCGGCTGCGCGACGACAACCGGCGCGACGATCGGCGCGCCGACCGCCCGGACAACCGCGGGGGCGACGGCCGGCGGGATGACAACCGCAACGCGCGCGACCAAGACAGGGACAAGGACCGGCACGACAATCGGAATCACGACAAGCGGAACTGATTTCCGCCCGGCTCGGATCCCCGCCGAAACCTCGGCGCGGGAGGCCACATCCCTCGGCAGCGCGTTCGAGTAGTTTGATGATAGGGTGGGATGTCCGAATCCCGCTTTGCATTGGTCGCGGGCTGAACTCCATTCACCCGACCTGGCCGGCAGCCGGCACCACGCAGCGATAGCCTTGGTCGCGCAGGCGCTCGAGCACGAGTCGGACGGCGTGCACGCGGACCAGCGCCGGCACTCCCGGCCCTTCGTGCAGCAACAGGATCGCACCCGGGGCCAGGCGACGCAGGACGCGATCGGCGACAGCGCCGGGCTCGCGCTGCCAGCGCTCGAGGCCGCGGGCACTCCAGCCAACGGCGGTCAAGTGACGGGCGCGGAGCGCACTGGCCAGCCAGGGATTCCTGATCCCGGCCGGCGGTCGGAATCGCGCCGGCTTCACGCCGACCGCGCGCAAGGCGTGGCGGCCGGCATCGAGCTCCCAGCGCACGGAGGTGGGCGAAGCGCACCAGAAGGCCCCCAGTGGATGGGTGTGCGTGTGGTGTGCCACCTCATGTCCGGCCGCCGTCATGTCGCGGATCAGCCCGGGGTGGCAAGCGGCCTTCCGGCCGATCACAAAGAAGGTCGCGTGGGCCTCGTGCGCCGCCAGCAAGGCGAGAATTTGCGGCGTGTCCACCGGATCGGGCCCGTCGTCGATGGTCAGCCACACTTCGCGCCGCGGCGTCGCGAAGCGCCGGTGCAGGCGCAACAGGCCTTGCGCCCGCGGGACAAACACATGATAGGCGACGAGAAGGTCGGGCCCGAACCAGAGCGCCAGGGCCGTGGCCAGATCGGTCCGGAACAGGAGGACGGCCGCCAGCTTCCCGGCCAAATTGACGATGATCAGGAGCCACATGGGATAAGGCGGGGGAGCTTTGTCCGTGTCATCGGGGCAATCCGCGGCTGAAAACCTGTCGGTCGCATTCGTGTCTGTTCGGGTGTGGGGTGGGTGGAGGTGGGGCACCTTTCAGCGCGTCCAGCCGCAGCCGAGCGTGAAGCCCAGCGCGTCGATGCCCGGGTTCGGTTTCGTCATGCCGCCGTTCGACATGTGCTGATACATGATCCCCGCGCTCACGCTGCGCCGCCGCGAGAGCACATGTTCGAGGCCGCCCCGGATGAACCAGTTCAGCGTGAAATCCTGGCCGAGGCCGCCCTTGATCCCGCGCGAATCGGTGAGCCCAAAGCCTCCGCCTGCACCGGAGAACAGGGACCAGGTCCCGGTTCGGTTCCACCATTCGAGCGAGGGCGACCCGGAGAATCCGACGTAGCGCGATTCCGGGCCATGGCGGACGAGGTCGGCGAGGAGGGCGAGGCGATGGCGGAGGACAAGTCGGGAGCCGTCGGCAAAATCGTGGCCCCAGAACTCCCGCGATCGCCACGACAGCTGCACCGGCAGCAACTGGTAAGCGAAGGGCGTGCCGGTGCCGATTTCCCACAGCGAACCCGTTTCGAAGGTCAACACGCTCGTGGCCCAGGGCGGCGCGGGCGCCGGCGCGGAGGCCAGCAGAGTGGGGCAAAGGGCAAGGCACGCCAGGGCGAGTTTGAGGGTGGATTTCATGGTGTGGCCCGGCCGGATACCAGTGCCGCGGCCGGCCGCAGGCGCGTTGAACGACAGCGCGAGAGGGGAAAGGTGCGCCTGCCGTCGACCGATCGCTGGTTTTCGACGGCGAGGCGATGAGCAGGGACATGGGGTGAAGACCGCCCATGGCAGGCTTTGACGGGGCGATCTTCCGGCCGTATGCTGGGCCCAACTGTGGACTCCACCAGTCATCCTTTCGGTCGCTGGTGGACCTTCCGGCACTCTCTCCTGGTCGCGAGCCTCGTGGCGATGATCAGCCTCCTGGTGTGGCTGGCGCTCAACGCGGACGTGCGAGCCGGGGCGGAGGGCATGGTGCTAGCCTTGCGGCGAGCCGGCCCGGTGGCGTTCTTCCTCGCGATGGCGCTGCTGCCCGCCGTCGGTTTCCCCATGATGGCCTTCACGCTCGCGGCCGGTCCCCTCTTCGGGCCCACGTTGGGTCCGGGTTGGGTCATCGTCTGGGCGCTCGCGGCCGTGACGGTCAACCTGCTCCTGAGCTACTGGCTGGCGACGCGCGCCCTGCGCCCGGTGGTACGAGGCGTCCTGGCGTGGTTTGCCCTGCCGCTGCCGGAGATTCCCGCCGGCGGCTCCTGGCAACTGGCGCTGATCGTGCGGCTCACGCCGGGGCCGCCTTTTTGGGCGCAGAGTTATTTGCTCGGCGTCATGCGGGTGCCGCTGCTGCCCTATCTCACCGTTTCGCTGCTGGTCATGGCGGGATACATTGTGGCGCTCGTGCTCGGCGGCGATGCGATCACGCAGGGGAATGGCCGGCTGGCCTTGGCCGCCGCCGGTCTCCTCGTGGTCGTCTCCGCCGGGTGGCACCTGCTGCGGCGGCGAACGTTGCGCGGCGAGGCGAAGGAATCCGGTCGCGACGCTTCCCAGCCATGACCACCTTGGCCGCCACCAGCCTCGCTCGTCGGGACGAGCTGCGCATCTCGCTGGGGAATGGCGCCGAGTCCATCCCGGGCTTGGCCGTGCTCGCCGGTTCCGGCGTGGAGGAACTCTTCGGCCCGGCCGTGCCGGCCGGGAGGTGCGGGCCGCTGTCGCTTCGCCGGGCCGGCGACTGGCTGCTCGGTGCCGCCACGGTGCCGGCCACGACCGGGCTGGAGGAAAATGCCGGCCGGATTTACGACGCCATCTTTCAGGCAACGGAGGGCTGTTATCTGGCTCGGATCTGGAATTACGTTCCGGCCATCAACGAAACGGGACCGGGCGGGCTCGAGAACTATCGCATCTTCTGCCGGGGCCGGTCCCTGGCCTTTGAACGCCGCTTCGGCGCCGGCTTCAACGCCGCGTTGCCCGCCGCGTCGGCGGTCGGCGGCGGGCCCGGGGCGCTCACGGTCATCTTCGCGGCGAGCCGCCTCGCCCCGCAGCATGTGGAAAATCCGCTGCAGGTCGCCGCGTACCATTACCCGGTCGAATTCGGGCCGCGGCCCCCCAGCTTCGCGCGCGCGACGATCGTGCCCGGGCTGAGCGGGGCCACGGTCTTCATCTCCGGCACCGCGGCGATCCGCGGCCATGCCACCGTCGCGCCGCTGAGCCTCGGCCGGCAGCTCGACTGCACGCTCGTCAACCTGGGCGGCATCGCCCGCGCCTGCGGTTTGGGGCCGAATCTCGACCAGCACGGCCGCTCGACCCGGCACTTCAAAGTCTACCTCCGTCACGCGGCGGACCAACCGCGCGTGGCCGCGCTCCTGGCCGAGCGCCTGGTGGTGGATACCGACCGGGTAACCTATCTCCGGGCCGACTTGTGCCGCGCCCCGCTGTGCGTCGAGATCGAAGCCTCCTTGTTCGGCGTGAAGCTGAGCCGACCCCGGCGCGCCCGCCCGCGCGCGACACTTCGCGGATGAGCCACCCCAAACCCCCTCCGTCGCTCCTCGTCCGCCGCCTGTTGCGGTATTTCTGGCAGGGCATCTTCGTGCTGGCTCCGATCGGCCTGACCATTGTGACGCTCGTCTGGGCATTTGAAAAAGTGGACGGCCTCCTGCGGGCCTACGTGAAATATCCCGGCCTCGGCTTCGTGATCGTGCTGGGCACCGTGGTGCTGGTCGGATGGTTCGCCTCGTATTTTTTCATGCGCCGGATGTTCAAGCATCTGGATGGCTGGCTCGAACAGACCCCCGGCGTGAGCTTCATCTACTCCACGTTGCGCGATTTCTTCGAGGCGTTCGTCGGCAACAAGCGCCGGTTCACCCATTCCGTGCTCGTCAACGTGTACGCCGAGGAGGTCTGGATGATCGGCTTTCTCACCAGCGAAGACCTGGACAACTTCAAGCTCGGCGCCGGGTTCGTCTCCGTCTACGTCCCGCAGGCCTACAATGTCGCGGGGCAGCTTTACCTGGTGAAGCGGGACCGCATCCGTCCGGTCGAGCACCTCGCGCCGGGCGATGTGATGAAATACGCCGTCACCGGCGGCGTGGTCGACAGCGTCGAGCCGAAATGAGCTCGCGCCGGCGATGCGCCGGCCGGGGTTCCCGCGCCGACGGGCGGGCGCGGACTCCGTTCCGCGCGCCGGCGGCGAAGGGACTCGCCGCCCTCGCGTCGAAGGCCGGGGAAAACTAAGGTTTCGGCCCGCGCCGGTCGAACACCAGCGCCTGCAGCGCGCGGGTGTCCGTCTTGCCCCGCGTCGTCAGCGGCAGCGCGGCGAGCACGACCAGTATTTTCGGGACCTTCCAAGCCGGGGCGGCGGCGAGCAGCGCGGCCCGCAATTCCGCCGGCGTTCTGTCCGTGACGACGGCGGCGCCGAGCCCTGGGTCGGCCCCGCTGTTGATGCCCACCCAGGCCTCCCGTACGCCCGGCAGATGGAGCAGCCGGTCGGAAATTTCGCGCAGGTTCACCCGCCGGCCGGCAAGTTTCACGGTCGTGCCGCGCCGGCCCAACAACCGCACGCCGCCGTCGGGCCCCAGCTCTACCCGATCCGGCATGAGCCATGCACCCAGTCTTCCGGAACGCCGGCGATTGCCATGGGTCAACACCGCGGCGCTCGCGACCAGCAGTCGCGCACCGCTCGCGGCGGTCAGCTTCACTCCGTGCAACGCGCGCCCCGTGCCGCCGGCGAGCGTGGCGGAGCCGGTCCGGTCGTAGGCGATGCCGCCCGTCTCGCTCGAGCCGTAGAAGCCGTGCAGGCGCCGGCCGAACCGCGCCGCGAAGGCGCGCGCCACCTCGGGCGGCAGCGGTGCGCCGGCGGAGATCCCGAGCCGCAGGCTGTCCAACCGGAGCGGGGACGCCGCCAACGCGCGCCACATCGCGGGCACGCCCGGGAAGACCGTCGGCCGCCACCGCGCAAAATCCGCCGCAATGGCGTGGGGCAGTGGCGCCGTGCCGCAAACCATCGGCACGCCCGGCGCGAGCAACGGCACGGTCAGGTTGCCGAGACCGTACGAATGTCCGAGCGGGATCAGGGCGTAATTCAGGTCCCGGCGGCCGAGGCCCATCGTCGCCGTGACCTGGCGCGCATCGGCGAGCAGTTGTCCGGCGGTGAACACCCGCGCCTGCGGCCGGCCGGTGGTGCCCGACGTGAGCTTGACCAGGCAGATGGACGGGTCGCGGTAGCACCGGGAGCGGGCGAGGGGTTCCAGCCGGGTGCCATTCCACCAGGCGGCGGCGCGGAGCGCGCCCGCGATGTGTCGCTGCGCCGCGCGTGGTTCCGTCGCGTCGAGCGGCACCGCGACCGCCCCGGCCTTGAGCAGGCCGAGAAAGATCCGCAGCCAACCGATGCCATTGGGCTCCGCGAACAGCACGGGACGGCCGCGCAGTTGGCGGGCGTCGACACCGCAGGTCGCCAGCCAGGACGTCGCACTGGCGTCGAGTTCGCCAAAGGATAGCTCAGTCCCGTTGTCCGCCTGTACCACCGCGCGCTCCGGTCCGTGGTGGCGCACGGTTCGGTCCCAGGCCTGGAGCATCGCGTGGCTCATGGCTTTTTCCCCAGTGGCAGCAGGTGCTCGAACTCCAGCACCGCCAGCGCGGCGAGGACCATCAGGGCCACGGTCGAGCCGAGCGCCTGCACCACGGGAATCCCGCTGCCCGCGAGCACGCCGAACGAGGCCGCGGTCGTGAGAGCCGACAGCCGCACGGACACGGGCGGCGCTTCGCCGCGGTAGGCCGACGTGGCGGAGAAGATCGCGTAGTTGTGCGTCAGGCAGACGCCGAGAAACGCGCCGAGCAGGTGAAACAAGTTCAATGGGTGCCCGGTCCAGCCGCAGGCGCCGAACAGGCCGAGGCACACGCCGCAGGGGATGGCGAAGATCCTCGTGCCATCGCGCCAGCCGTAGGTGAGCAGCACGCCGGTGCCGATGATCGCCAAGCCGACCAGGCTCAGCCGCAACGCCGACTGCCGGTAACGACGGAACAAGCCGTTCAGCGACTGGAGCTGGCTGGTGCTCACCGTGTGCGTGGCGGCGGGCGGAGCGAGACGGGGCGCATCGCGCACCAAGGTTATGAACCAGCTCAGCGGCCGGCCGGCGTGGAGCAGCAGGCTGGCCGGCCCGGTGAGTTTCGCCTGCAGCGCCACGAGGGCGGGCGCCACGTCGTTGGCGCTGGCCGCGCCGGCGTACTGGTCGTAGGCGGAGAAGAAGGACGCGAATCCCGACGCGTCAAAACCGGCGTCCGCCAGCGCGTGGCGGAGTTGCGCGGGGAAATCGGGATGCTCCGCCACAAAGGCGCGCGCGCCCGCCTGCTCGGCGACCGTGGGCACCACGGCGCCGAGCCCGACGGCCCGGGTGCGGCCGGCGCCCGCAGTCTGCAGCCAGGCCTCGAGTTTTTCGAGCGCGCCGCGCGCTGCCGCGACCGTGGCGCCGTAGGTGAGATAAACGGTCCGGTCGGCCCGGTCGCCGAACTGCGCGCTGATCCGGTCGTGTTCGCGCGTCAATTCCGGGGACGAGATCTCGAGGTCGCGGATGTCGTCCCGCCAGTGCAGGAGCGCGAGGCCCGGCAAGGCGACGAGCCACGCGGCGACGAGCAGGCGGCGTCCCGGGCGCCGCCATCGCGGCGGCATCATCGGCCGGCGCGGAAACGCCCGCGCTTCCAGGAAGGGATCTTTCACCGTGGAGAAATAGACCACGGCCGCCGCCAGCGCGCACAGCAGGCCGGCGCCGACGAAAACGCCGAGCTGGCGGATGAAGGGCAGGTCGGAGCAGAGCAGGAGGGCGAAGCCGGCCACCGTGGTGAGGCAGCTGGCGAGCAACGGCTTCGCCAGGCGCCGGACCTTGGCCCAGTAGTCCTCGGTCGGAGCCGCCGGCGGTTGCATGAAGAGATAGAACCCGTAGTCGATCGCCACGCCGGTCAACAGGGACCCGACGGCGAACACCATGATATGCAGCCGGGCGAACACCAGCGTGGCCGCCACCCACGCGCCGAGGACGGAGAGCAACACGACCGGCACGAGGTGCAAGCCGCGGGACGCGCGGCGGATGAAGGTGAACGCCACTGCCAGGACCGCCGCGAGCGAACCCGCGTTGAGCCAGGCGACCTCGTGCTCGATGCGCGCCCGGCTCGCGGCGGCGAAGCGATTGATGCCGGTGTCCGCGACGACCAGGCCGGGAAACGCGGTGCGCAACGATGCCGTGGCGCGCGCGATGGCGGCGAAGGCGGGCCCTTGTCCGGCTTCGCTCAGCGGCGAGGCGGCCAGCCGCGCCCAGACCAGCGCGGGAGCGGGCTGGCCCGGGGAAGGAGCCGCGGCTGGGCCCAGGCCCTCGCCCAATCGCTCCAGGGCACCGGGGAGGAGGAGCAGGGGATCGGCGGGGATCATGTCCTGGAATGCGAGGGCTTCGGGCGTCCCCAGGAAACGGTTGAGGGCCTGCGTGGTGTCCCGGGCGAGCCACGCGGAAAGGCCGGCCGGGGCCCCGCGGGTGGCGGCGTAGACCTCGGCCCGCTCGCGCAGCCAGATGGGGAACAGGAGCGGGAAACGTTGGGCAAAGAGCTCGCGGCCCAGGGCGTCGCGGTTCGCGGAATCGCCTGGAACCACGGCGTCGGCAAAGGCCGGGTCCCGGCCGAGGTCCGCGGCGAAGCGCGCGGCCGCCGGCGGCGGCGCCGGCCGTCCGTTGGGGCCGGTGAGCTCGAACATCATGGTGCGCGCCTCCGCCTGGCTCGCGAGTGAGCGGACCAGGGTGAGTTCCGGCGACTGCTCGTCGGCGGGGATCAGGTCGAGCACATCGGTCGAAACCTTGCGCGCGTAGTCCAACCGGAGCAGCCACGCGCCGCCGAGAGCGGCTGCGGCCGCCAGCACGCTCCAGCCCAGGAGTTGGCGCCGGCGAAAGGTCATGGGAACAGCTGCTGGCGGGCGGAAACGCCGGTGCCGCCGACCGGGATCCCGGCACCTGGCCGGTCTTCCCGCGTGTCGCGAAGAATCCGGGCTCGTGAAACCGCGGTCACGATCGGGGCCGCGGGTTCTTCACTTCGTCCGGAATGACCAAGGCGTTGCATGGGCCATTCACCGGAAATACCGGCGCAACTCTTCGCGCGTGAACACCGCCGGCGGTTCCGGCGGGTCGATGAGGATCTCGACGGACTGCTGGGGCGTGCGGCGAATCTCGACGCGGCGGATCGTCGCGGCAGCACCCGACACGGTGATGCGGCCGACGCTGCGGCGGAGCGATTCCGACCGGGGCACAAGGGCGAGGGACCAGGTGGCGCCCTCGCGCTCTCCATAGAGCTCAAAGTCCGGCTCCAGCGCCGCCAGGTCGAGGCGGACGATGTGCCGGAGGGCGGCAGTCGCGCCGGCGGCGCGCGGGTCGGCGGGCGGCGACCGTTCGCCGGCGGCGCTGCGCCGGAGCATGCCCTCGGCGTCGAGGATGACCGTGAGGTTCGCCGGGGCGGCATAGTGCAGGCTCAGGCCGTGGGTCGGCGAGACGCGCACCACGCCGGCGAGTTCAACCGGGGCGGATTTGAACGGAAAGTAGCGGCGTTCGGTGAAGGTGGCGGCCACGTCGGTGTTGTGGGCAAAGGCGCCGACCAGGTCGCGCCATCCCGGCGCCGCGGGCCCCAGCCGGTGACTGGGTGCGACGAGGGGATCGGTTTCGTCCCCCCCGCCCCGGGTCCCGCCGACCGCCAGCAGCAGGAGCAGGACCGCCGCGACGAGACCGGGCCGGCGGTGACGGAGCAGCGCGGGCCAGCGCCAGAACAGCAGCTCGGTGAGCAGGCGCACGTGCAGCCACACGAGCGTGGCGTTGTCGCGCAGGTAATGGAAATGGGAAACGCCGCCCTCGGCGCGGGAAAAGTAACGGACCGGCGCGGCGATGGTGCGAAGCGGGACGCCGGCCCAGGCGAGCCGCACCGCCGCCTCGGTATCGAAATCGTAGCGCCGGCCGCCGCGGCGCGAACCGAGCACGGCGAGCAGCGGGCCGAGCGGATAGACGCGGAAGCCGAAGAGCGGATCGGCGATGCGGTGGCCGAGAACCTCGAGGCGAACGAGCCCGGTGCTCAGCTTGCGGCCGTGCAAACGTTCCGCCGGGATGTTCGGCGGGAAGATGGGTCGGCCGAGCACGAGCGCGCGCGGCGAGCGCATCGAGGCGGCCATGAACTCGCCGATGCTGGCGGCCGGATGCTGGCCGTCGGCGTCCATCACCAGCCCGTGGCTGAACCCGCGCGACCGGGCTAGCTCCGCGCCGGCCAGCACCGCCGCGCCCTTGCCGGCGTTGCGCGAAAGCACCAGCACGGTGAGCGCCGGCTGATCCCGCGCCAGGTCGAGGACGGGCCGCTCGCTGCCATCCGTGCTGCCATCGATCACCACGAGCACCGGCTGCCAGTGCCGCAGGACCTCGGTGACCACCGCGACGAGGCGCGGTCCCGGGTTGTAGGCCGGCAGGAGGACGAGATGGGTGGCGGCGGCGGTCATGGGCGCGGAGAAAATTCGGGCGCGGGGGTTGCGGTGCGGAACCAAGCCTCGATGCCGGCCGTCAGCCGCGCGGTGCTCGCCGGCGCATCCAGCGGGACGAGCGGGCCGGCCGTGATCGTGACGCGGGCGGGAAAGCGCGGCAGCCGCCACCACGCGCGGCCCTTGGTGAGAAGATCGGAATCGGTCGTGATGCGCACCAGTTGCAGCGGCACGCGCGCGCGCCGGGCGATCAGCACGGCGCCGGCCTTGCAGGGCAGCGGCGGACCGTCGGGCGGCGCGCGAGTTCCCTCGGGAAAGATGACGAGGGTCTGGCCCGCCGCGACCTTGTCCGCCGCGAGGCGCACGAGATCGTGTCCGCCGTCGTTGCCGAGGTAGCCGGCGCGACGCGCGGCGGCGCCGAGCACCGGGTTGCGGCGGATGGCCGGCTTGAAGATGCACAACGCCGCCGGCAAGCGGGCCAGCAGGCAGGTGACGTCGATCAACGACACATGGTTGGCGGCCAGCACCCGGCCTCCGGCGGGCCAGGTCCCGAAGCCGTCATAGCGCACGTGGACCAGGCCGGCGCGGTCGCACCACCAATGGAAGAAGACCAGGTGGCGGTGGATGAGGCGCTGGAAGAATCGTTGCGTGCGGTCGGTCGGCGGCAGCCCGCCGGCCAGCAGGCTGAGGACGCAAAGACCAAAGCCGCCGGCGCCGAAGAGCAGGAGGGTGCCGTAGTAGACCGGGTAGTACCAGAGTTGGCGAAGCGCCATGGGAGTGGATTGACCGCTAGGTCGACGGCGCCCCGGCATTGAGCGGCCGGAAGTTGAACCAAAGATACGGATGCCGGCGGACCAAAGCCTCCAACTGGACCAGCACGGCCTGGAAATGCCGGCGGGCGGCCTGGGTGTTCGCCTCGCGGCTGGATCCGGACGCCGCGTGAAAGACCGGCGAGGCCACGACGCGCAGCGAAGACCCGGCCGCCACGGCGGTGCAAAACACAACCGGCCGGTCGAAGAGCAGGGCGAGATGATAAATCGTGAAGGGAAACAAACGGCGCGCGCCGAGGAACTGAAACGGCTCGGCCCGGGCGCTGAATTCCAGCCGGTCGCATTTCAGGGCGAGCGAATCGCCGGCCTCGAGCGCCGCCTTGAGGTCGAAGAGCACGCGGGCGGGATCGTTGACCCAGAGGAACGAAACCTGCCGGCCGAAACGTTCGCCGAGCTGGCGCGCGTAGTCAGCCTGGCCGACGCGCTGGCGCAGGATCGAGACCCGCCGGCCGCGTTCGCCCAGCAGGTAGCCGAGCAAGTCGGAGCCGCCGAAATGAAAGGTGCCGAAGATTGCCGGCTGCCGGGAGGCCAGCAGCGCCTCGAACTCCGCCTCGTTGTCCGGGTCCAGCACGCAGGTCACGGATGCGCCGCGGCCGGCGCGAAACAGGTGCAACAACGACTCCGTGAACCCGAAGAAATGACGCCAGATCTCGACGAGGTGCGCCGGCCGGCCGAGCACGACGGCGAGGTAAGCGCGGGAGTGCCGGCGCTGCCCGGGCATCAGCCAGACCGCCACCCAGGTTCCCGCCATGAGGATCGGCCGGAACAACCACTGCGGCCAGGTCCGATCCGCCCAAGCGAGAAAGTCACACCCCCAGCTCGGGCCGGGATTTTGCGTCCGTCCCCCACCACGGTCGTTGCTCCAGGATGAGAGACCGGCGCACTGGTCGACGGCGATGTTCATGGCCACACGAGACTCCAGTCGCCGCCGGCGCCGGACCAGCGCAGCGCGCCGCGGACCGACAGGGCGATGGCGAATTCCTCCAACATGGGGCAGGTGTCATCCGCCGCCGGGCCGGGCGTGAAAGACACCCGGCCGATCGCACCCGCCGGGTCGCAAGTCAACACGGCGGCGAAGGCGAACGAGGTCGCCGCGGCCATGTCGTGTTCGAGCAACCAAGTGCCGCGCTCCTCGCCGCCGGCAAGCACAACCACGGCCGCAGGGTCCAACAGGGCCGTCAGCAGGGCCTGCTCCACGAGACGGGTCCGCCCGGCGAGCGGCCAGAGGCGGGCGACGGGCTGCTGGCGTCCGATCAGCACCTGCTGCACGGCGCCGGGGTGGATCGATGCCTGGAACAGGAGCGGGCTGGCCAAGGGAAACGAGGCGAGGAAATCCTCCAGGGCGCGCGTCTCGGCGAAGGTCGAGGCGTAGACGAGCGCGTCCATTTTTTCGCACGGCAGTCCATCGAGGGCCGAGCCGAGGAGCAGGCCGAGATGGGTCATGCGACGCACCGCGCCGCGGGGGAATTTCCCCGCGAGCCGGGTGCGCGCGCCAGCTGCAGTCTCCTCCGGCCCGGGCCGTTCGACCTGCACCTGGTGAAAACAGCGCTCCAGCGCGGGCGCCGGGGCGCCGCCCGCCGGCGCCGCGGCGACCTGGTCCTCCAGATGCGGTGAATCAATCATGGGTGAGGAGCATGGCCGCATGGGCGCCGCCAAAGGCGTTGCTGGTGAGGATCGCGCCGTCGAAGGTCGCGCTGACGAACGACGCGAGCGAGACCGTGTCGACGAAACAGTCCGCGGTCCCACCGATGGTGCCGGGAATGCGGCCGGCGCGGATGGCGGCGACGGCGACCGCGAGTTCGACCAGCCCGCAACTGCCGAGGGTGTGGCCGAGGCCGCCTTTCCAGCCGGTGAGGGGCACGTCGGGAAATTGCCGGGCGAAAGCCTCGGCCTCGAGGCGGCCGGCTTCGAGCGTGCCGGTGCCGTGGCCTTTCACCCAGACCCGGCGGCCGCCGGTGGTGGCGGCGATGGCGGTCGCGCAGGTCGCGAAGCCGGAGCCGTCCGGCTGATTGCCGGTGAAATGATACATCTCGTTATGCAGGGCATGCGCGGCGAGGCGGAAGGGCGCGGGATCGCGCGTCAACACGGCGAACGCCGCGCCGTCGCCGAGCCCGATGGAGCCCGTTTCCGCCCGCGCATACGGCGCCGGCCAGCCGCCGTTCAGGATTTTCAGGCTGTGGAATCCGCCGGCCACGAACGGGCTCACGAAATCGAAGGCGAGCACCAGCACCCGGTCCGCCAGGCCCGCGTGCAACAGGCGGGCGGCCTGCGCCAGCGCGAGGTGGGCGGTGACGCACGCATGCGAAAACACCTGGACGTGTTCGCCCCAGCCGAATTCGCGGCGGAGCAGGGCGACGGCGGCGAACGGGGTGCCATGCGCGAGGTGGCGGGGATCGGCATCGCGGGTGAAGGCGTAAAGGCTGCCGACCCCGAAATTGCTGCTCGCGACGATGACCGGGGACCGCGCCGTGCCCCATGCCGCCGGCGGGATGCCGGCGGCCAGCCGGTGCAGCGCGGGCAGCCAGCGCGGCGGCAGCGTTTCGTCCATCGGGCCCAGCAACGCGAGGGGCACGAGCGCGCCGCCGTCGCGGCCGAGCACGGGGACCAGCGTGAGCGCGCGGTGGCCGGCGTGCAGCGCGGCGGCGGTCGCAGCCGCGTCGCCGGAGGAAGTGAGACAGTCGCAGGCGGCCAGGCCGGCGGGAAGTTGATCAGCCGGGGCGGGCATGGCGGGGTTCAGGCGGCGGCCTGGTGGGTGCGGAGGTAGGCCGCGAGGGCGTCGATGCTGCGCAAGGCCAGGCGCGATTCCTCGCTGCTGCCGATCTTGACCCCGAATTCCTTCTCGATCGCGAGCACGAGCTCGAGGGCGTCAAGCGAGTCGAGCCCGAGGCGCGTCGAGCCGATGAGCGGCTCGTCGTCGGGAATGTCCGCCGGGTTGACCTCGTCCAGGCGGAGCGTGGCGATGACCAGGGTCTTGAGGCGGAGAAGCAGGGCGTCGGGCATGGGAAGATCAGGCGGATTTCCGCAGCAGGTGGCAGACGTTGCTGCCGCCGAAGCCGCTGCTGTTGTTGAGCACGAGGCGCGGGGCCTCGTCGAGCGAGGTGCGGGGCAGGTCGAGCCCGGCGCAGCAGGGATCGATCTCCTCCAGGTGCGCGGCGCCGGGAATGAATCCGCGATCGAGGGCCAGCGCGCAAAAGCCGGCTTCCATCACGCCCGCCAGCGACAGGCCGTGGCCGGTGAGCGCCTTGGTGCTGCTGATGCGCGGCTTCGCGCCGGCCGCGGTGAACACCGCCTGCAGGGCGAGGGCCTCGGAGCGGTCGCCGGCGACGGTCGACGTGGCATGGGCGTTGACGTAGTCGACCTCGGCGGCTTCCACGCGGGCGTCGGCGAGCGTGCGGCGCATGGCCGCGCGCAGGCCGGCGCCCTGGGGATGCGAGACCGCGACACTGAAACCATCGCCGGCCTGGCCCCAGCCGGCGATTTCGGCGTAGACATGGGCCCCGCGTTTCCGGGCCACGGTTGCTTCCTCGACGACCAGCGCCACCGCGCCGCCCGTGCCGACGAAGCCGTCGCGCCGGCGGTCGAACGGCCGCGAGGACGTCGCCGGGTCCGGGTTGTGGGACAGCGCGCGCAGGCTGGAGAAGGAAACGATGCTCTCGGCGGTCAGGTCCTCGGCCCCGACCACCAGCATCCGCTGCTGCCGGCCGAGGCGGATTTCGTCGGTGGCGTAGCCGAGCGCGTGGCTCGACGATGCGCAGGCGGAGACAAAGCCGCAGACCGCGCCGGTGATCCGGTAGTGGGCCGCGAGATTGAAGTTCAGCGTGCCGGCGATGGAGGCGACAATGCCCATGGGGTTGCCGCGTTCGCCGCGGGTCTCGTGGAGCTGGTTGAGAAAGGTGTGCAGCATGAACGGCGAGCCGGCGGAAGCGCAGAAGAGGCCGGTGGTGCCGTCGGCCAGGCTGGCGGCGTCGAGGCCCGCCCCGGCCAGCGCCTGCTGCAGCGCGCAAACGGCGTAGACCCCGTGCGGGGCGAGGCCGCGCAGGAGTTCGCGATCGACATGGAAGGCCTCCGGCCAGCTCCAGTCGCGCCAGTTGGGCGTGGGAAAGGAGAACCCCTTGAGCGTGCCCGCGACCTTGACGGGCAGGTCGGGGTTGCCGAGGAACTCGACGGGGGCGAAGCCATGCCGCAGTTCGCGCAGGCTGCGCAGGACCGAAGCGGAATCGTGGCCGATGCTGGTCACGAAACCCAGGCCGGTGATGACGGGGACGAACGACATGCGGGCGGAGCCGCCCTCAGCGTCCGGTGGGCGGGGCGACTTTTTGCCGGATGAAACTCCGGAGGTCGGCGAGCGAACGCACGCGGACGATTTCCTCGTTGGAGATGCTGATCCCGAAGAGATCCTCGGTGAAGAACACCACCTCGGTGATGGCGAGGGAGTCAAAGCCGAGGTCGGCGATCAGCTGGGTGCTGCCCGGCAGCCCGGCGAGCGGCGCCTCGGGACGACGGGGCATGAAGTCGGCGAGGATCGCAAAGAGGACCGGGTCGAGCCCGGCGGGATCGCCACCGGCTTGAAAGCGGCGAAAGGCGTCCTGCGCGTCGGCGGGCAGGTGCCGCAGGCTGCTGTCGCGGACGGTCGGGACAGCCACGGGGGCGAGGAGGGATGGCTTCATGAGGGAGGAAGGCGGTGCGGGCGGCGCACCGGGTCAGGTTTTGATCGCCGAGTATTCGCTGAAGAGGCCGAGGAGCACCTCGCGCCGGACGGAGGAGAAGCCCGCGGCCTGCAGGGCGGCCAGCACGTGCGCCGGCGGCACGCAGGCGTCCATCGTCTCCCAATAATAGAGCATCATGTCGTGAGCGTCGGCGCTGCCGGTGAACAACCGGGTGAGAAACGGATAGAGGCGTCCGAACCAGAGCCGGAAGAAGAAGCCGGCGATCCGGCCCGGCGGCTTGGTAACCTCGAGGAGCAGCAGCCGGCCGCCGGGTTGCAGCACGCGGTGGAACTCGGCAAAGGCCCGCCGCAGGTCGGTGACATGGCGCAGCGCGTAACCCATCGCGACAAAGTCGAAGGTCTCGTCGGCGAGCGGCATCTCCTCCGCGCGGCCGAGGATGAAGTTCGCCGCCACCTTGGTCCGCGCGATCGCCAGCATGCCGGCGCTGGGATCGAGGCAGGTGATGCCCTGGGCCGACCCGAGAAGTTCGGCCGCCTCCACGGCGACCAGCCCGGTGCCGCACGCCACATCGAGCAGCCGGTCTCCCGGCAGCAGCCCGTGCCGCCGCAAGGCCCGGCGACGATAGGATGAGCCGCTGTGCAGGAAGCCCCAGTCGACCACGGCATCGTAATGCTTCGCGCCCTGGTCGAACAGCCGGTTGACATATTCCGGCTTGGCCTCGGGCGTGGCGTAGCGGGCGGAGAGAATGGGATGGGGCTGCATGGGCCGGCGCGGGTGGACGGGGGATCAGACGACGGACCGGCTCGGGGCATGGTCGCGGAGGCCGCGGGCGAGATGACCGTGCCGCAACGGGGTGGGCAGCGGGTCCCGGTCGATCGATGGGGTTTCCACCGGCAAAGAGTAACATCAAACCCGGCCCCCGGGCATGGGGTGTAACCCAGCCAAGCCGGATGCGCCGGTCGCATCGTCGATGCGGCGGGGCAGTTTCAAGGCGGGAAGGCGCCCGCTGGCACGCTGCCGGCGCCGCGCCGGAATGGTGCTGCGTCTCAGTAAGTCGTGCTGGCCCTGACTTTCCCGTACGCCTCCTGGGTCCGCACCCAAGCGCGGCCGAGCCGATCCTTCTGCTCGTCCCAATGTTCACGGGGTGCCTTGGTCATTTGTTTCGCCATGCCCGCCAGATAGGACCGGGCGTGGCCCATTTCCTTCATCGCAAAATCCCATTCCCTCATGTCGACGGCGCCTTTGTTCATGGCGGCGCGTTTGGCCATCAGCTCGCCGACCTGTTCGTCCACCTTGGCCAGCAGGGGCGGGAGACCCGCGAGAAACTGATCGCGTTGGTCGTAGGTGTAGCGCGCAAGGACGCTCCACGGTTCGGTGGCGGGTTCCGGCAGTGCCACGGTGGCGGCCGGCTGGGTTTCTGCCGGAGGCGCCGCGGGATTGTCCGGCGTTGGCGTCCCGGCCCCGACGGCCACGACAAAGGCGGCCAGGCCAAAGGCGGCGAGGACGGAAGGGGTGAAGCGAAGAGGGATCATGGGAGGCGGGGTTCAAACCCTCGGCACGGGAGGCAGCTTCCGCGGCACGGGTTGAGCGGGCTCGCGGGAATCACTCCCAATAGCCCTCGGTGAACTTGTAGGCATTGCCCTGTCGTTCCCAGCGAGGCGCGACCCACACGGCGCCGGAATTCGGCGGCAGTTCCCAATGTCCGGCCATCCACTCATAACGGTCGTTCCGCCAGGTCCAGTAGCCGGCGAGCCAGACGTGAGCCGATGAGGGTTGGGCGAGCGCAACCTCCGGTTGAAGGGCCGGAGGCGCCTGCGTGACGACGACCGTGCTCACCACCGGCTGCGGGGTTTGGCTGACGGCATAGCCATTGTGCGGCGCGGCCAGCGGGGCCGAGGTGGTGGTCGTCGTGACCACGGTGTTGGTCGGCGAGGACGGCGGCGGGGCGGATACCAGGTGCGATTCCGGATCGGCGGCGCAGCCGGCGAGCAACACGAGGAAGCTGCCGCAGCACAGGTGGACGAGATGGCGGGCCGTCGCATACGCGACAGCCGGCGGGGACCGATGGCCGGGGCTGGTTGAATACATGGTGGAATGTTACCGTTCCCGCGGTTCCGCCGCCATGGGGCATAACCCGTCGCCGCCGCCATCAGGGGATGGCCCGACCGGGCCCGTCGCCCGGGCCGATCAGCCGCGGCGCGATTGGGCGGCGGCGAGCTGCGCCCGGAGCGAACTTTCGTCGTTCCGGGAATTGCGCTTCAGCTTCTTATTCCGGGCGTCGGCGTCGGCCAGCTGCCGGGTGAGTTCGGTGTTGGCGGCGGTCAACCGGGCGACCAGCTCCTGCGCGGCGAGCAACTGCTGTTCAATCGTGGGCGGTACGGAGGTGTCGGGGGAGGTGGACACGAATGAAGACAGTTTGGAATCCGGAGACTAGCGACCATCATCGGCGCGACGGCGTCATCGCTTCTTCGGCGCGGGTTGCAGCTCGGCGATGGTTTCTTCCGCTTTCGCCAGGCTGGCCCGCAAGGCGGCGTTCAAGGTGTTGGCCTCGGCCAGCTGGGCTTTAAGCTGTCCCAGGTCGGCGATGGCCTTGTTCATCTGCAGCTGCATCACGGCGGTCTGGGCTTGGGCGAGCTGGACTTCGCCCTGGCGCTTGAGGGCCGCGACCTTGGCCTCCTCCATCTCGGTGTGAAATCCCGTGGCGATGGCCCGCGATTTGTCGAGGAGGATCTGGGTCTCGGCGGCGTTGGCTTGGGTCTTCGCCAGCTCGGCGTCGTGTTGTGCCGCGGCGGCTTTCGCCTCCTCGAGTTGTTTCTGCAGGACGGCGGTGGCGGTCTGGTTCTCATCGAGCCGCACCTGCATCTGGACCAAGGCGGCTTCCGCCTGGACCGTCCGGTTGTGGTTTTGCTCGATGGTCGCGTCCCGGCTGAGCACCTGGCTGCGAAATACGATGGTGGAGAGGAGAAGCACGGCGGTCGCCACGCCGAGAGCGATGGTGACTTTGGCGACCTTGGCGGGCGTGGCTTCCGCCGGTGGCCGGTCATCCGCGGAATCGCCGCCGGTCGCGACGGCCTTGGCCGGGCGGGCGGCGGGGGCCGGTGCCGGCGTCGGGACCGGAACGGCGGAGCTCGGCGGGGTGACCGCTGCCGGCACGGGCGCTTTCGGAATTTCGGACGGGGGTGCGCCCGCGGAAGGATCAGGCATTGGGTCAAGACCCTACTCGACGGGCCGGCCGGCGGCTATGGGGTGTAACCCAAGGGGCGGGAGCCGACCTCGTCGGGCCGACGAGCGCTCGCCGTGCTCGACGGCATGAGACGCTCAGGCGAAGGCGAGGTCGCCCCGGCCCGCACACGGGGAGCGGAGGGACTCGAGGCACGAAAGGGTGGGAGCGCTCGATTGCCACTCGGGGTAGGCGTTGCCCACCAGCGCGCGCAGGTTGCGCCGCGCCCGAGCCACCCGGCTTTTCACGGTGCCGATGCGAATGTCCAGCAAGTGGCCGATGCGGGCGTAGGAGTATTGCTGGCCGTTGCGCAATTCGAGGATCTGCTGCTGCGACGACGGCAGGCGCTGCATGCAGCGCGAGATGATCGCGACAAACTCGTTGTTCACCACCTCGCGGACCGGACTGGGGTCGCTGCTCGGGACCATGTCGGCGTACGTGGCGGTGCCGTTGTCGCCCAGCTGGGCGTCCAGCGGCAGCGTGGCGTGGCGCCGTCGCCGGTGAAAATACCAGTAGCGGTTGCGGGCCAGGTTGAGGGTGATGCAATGCAGCCACGCCACCAGCGACGAGTCGCCGCGGAAGCTGGCCAGGCCCCGGTGCGCGCGGATGAAGGTGTCCTGGGCAATCTCCTCCGCATCGGCGTGATTGCGCAGGAGCCCGAGGGCGGCGCGAAACATCCGCGTGCGGTGGCGCGTGACGATCTCGACGAACGCGGCCTCGTCGCCGACGATGAACCGCTGGACCAGCCGTTCGTCGTGCTGCGCCTCGTGGTCTTCCAGCGCGGACCGCGCCGCGTGTCCGGCGAACGCACGGAGCGCCGGGGGCGGGCGAAGGGCGGAGGAGTCGGCAACCATGAGAGGCCGGCCAGACTAACGGTTCACGCGGCGGGGGAAAATGGGGTGAAGCGATACCGGCGACGCCATGGCCGCACCCGGCCTAGAGCAGGGGCGAAAGGGGGCGGAAGGCAGCCTCGGCGAATTTTTGGCGAAAAGGACGGCGGGCGAAGGCCGCCGGGTCGATCTCCCGGCACAGGGCCAGGTCGTGGGCGAGGATCCCGGCCAGCGTGGCGGTGTGCTCCGGCGAATGGAGCAGCAGGTTGAGTTCGAAGTTCAGCCGCAGCGAGCGGTAGTCGAGGTTGGCGGAACCGACCATCGCCCAGCGCTCGTCCACCACGGCGATCTTGGCGTGGTGGACGCCGGCGCTGTACTCGAAGAGGCGAACGCCGGCGGCGAGCATCTCGCCGTAATACGAGCGGCCGACGGTCACGAGCCCCGGGTGGTCGTTTTTCGTCGGGATGAGCAGGCGCACGTCCACGCCGCGGCTGGCGGCGAGTTCGAGCGCGGTCAGCATGACGTCATCGGGCACAAAGTAGCCGGTGGCGATCCACACCCGCTCGGTCGCGGCGTTGAGCAGGCTGACCAGCGTCTTGCTGATGGGTTCATTCCGGCGGTCCGGCCCGCCGAGGACGATGTGGACGGGATGCAGCGGCGGGTCGCGGTCGTCGGGGAAATAGTCCGCGGCGGCGATCCTTTCGCCCGTGGCGAAGAACCAGTCGTCGACAAACACCTCCTGGAGCTCGATCGCCACGGCGCCGGTGGCCTCCAGCTGGATGTCGCGCCAGGTGCCGAGCGCGGCGTCGAGGCCCTCGTGCTCGCGGCCGATGTTCATGCCCCCGACGAAGGCCACGTGGCCATCGACGATCTGGAGCTTGCGGTGGTTGCGCAGGTTCATGAAGAAGCGCAGCCGCATGGGATCCAGGCTCTGGAACCACGAGAAGCGGCCGCCGGCCGCGGTGAACTCGGCCAGATGATTGGCGACGGCGCGGGGCGAACCGACGCCGTCCAGCAGGAGGCGCACGAGCACCCCGCGGCGCGCGGCCGCGGTCAGCAAAGCCAGGAATCGCGCGCCCGTCGTATCGTTGCGCCAGAGGTAGAATTCGACGTGGATGTGGTGGACGGCCGCCTGGATGCGGCGGGTGAGCGCGGGATAGAATTCGCCGGCATCGGCCAGGATCCGAAGATGGCTGGCCGAGCTGACGGGCAGCTGGTTGATGCGCGAGAGCAACTCCAGGAACTGGCGGTCGCGCGGCGGCAGCGCCTGCAGGAGGCGGGCGGAGGCCGGATCCGTCGTGCTGTCCGGGCGGCGCTGGCGCGACGTGCGGGCGGAAAAGATTTCCCGCCGCCTCAGGCGCAGGCGTTTCAGCCGGTCGGTGCCGAAGAGAAAGAACGCCAGGGCCCCGAGAAGCGGGATGAAGAGAATGGCCCAGAGCCAGGCGAGCGTGGCCGCGGGCCTCTTTTTGAGCAGCAGCAGGGGCGGGATGAACCCCCAGGTCGCCAGGTAGCAGGCGAGCAGCAGCGTTTTCACGGCCGCGACCGCGGGCAGGGGCACGCGGCCATCAGCTGGCGACGGGGCGGGTGCGCCGCCGGGTCAGGCCCCGGACGGCCCCGAGCACCAGCGGGCTCCAGCGCAGGAGCGCGCCCAGCAGGCGATGACGGGGGGCGATGACGCGGTGCAACGCGAAGCCCAGCGGCACGGCGACGATCCTGGCCAGCGGCGAGAGCTGGCGCCAATGCGCCATGGCCCGGTCGAGCAGGGCCAGCGGTTGCGTGGCCAGGGCGGCCGCCTGCACCGTTTGCTGGCGGTAGTGCGCGATGCGGCGGCGCAGGGCGGCCTTGCCGGCCGCCAGCGCCATCAGCTCCCGTTCCGCATGCATGCCCGGTCGGTGTTCAACTCCTCCAGCGTGGCGGCAAATGGTCGCGGCTGGCGCGCCAGGTAGGAGCGGAACGCGAGGAGAATCGCGCCGAACGCCACCGCGTAGAACAACGCGAGCCCGCCCAGGACGGCGAGCCGGGCGCTTTCCCAGAAAAGGTAAACCAGCGCGAGGCTGGCGAAGGCGATGGCCATGACGCCCGCGAACACGGCCGCACTGATCCAGAGGAAGGTCCGGATCAGCCGGAATTTCTCCTCCTGCAGCTCGACGGAAAGCAGCGAGAGCCGGTCCTGCACCCCGGCCAGCAGGCTGTCGCCCAGCACCCGGAACGAGCCGAGAAATCCAGGCGAGGCCGGCGGTCTGCTATCCATGGGCCGGGTTACTTCGTGCTGCGGCCGATCAGCACGCCGACCAACAGGCCGGCGCCGAGCGCGATCGCCAGCGACTGATACGGGTTGGCGCGGATCGCCTCGTCGGTGTACTTGGCGCCGGCGGTGACATTTTTCCGGGCGCTCGCATAGAGTTCGGAGATGCGTTCCTGCGCGGCGTCGTACCGGGAACGCAGGGCGTCCATGGTGCCCTCGGCGTTTTCGCTGACGGCGGAGCCCATCAGTTTTTCGGCCTCGGTGACGAGGGTGCGGAGATCGTGCAGGATGGCCTCGGGAGTTTGGATTTCGGCGGAGTTGCGATTTTTCATGGGAGAGGGAGGGGAACAGGGTTGGGTGCCGGAGTGGCAACGAGTCGCAGGCGCGAGTGGACGAGCCACCGCACGCTTTCCGACCCAGCCGAACCATACGCGGCGAATCGACGGCTGCCTATGGGGTGTTCAAGGCAGACCTGTCGTTCCCCGCCCGGCTTAAGGCGGCCAAAAGGTGATGAAGAAAAGCACGAGGCGAAAGACCTGTGGCGAGCGGACGAGCGCGATGGCGGGGATGCGATCCGTCGGTTCCATGCCCATTCACCGCATTTCGCGCCGAACCGGCCGGTGGTTGGCCGGCGGCAGGACGCGCTGAGCGCCGGGGCTCCGGCCAGGGCCAATAAAAAGACCGTCGCGAGGGACGGCCTTGGGGTGGGAAGACTGCGACCGGTGGGTCGTCAGGTCTTCATGATTTTCCGGCCGGCCGGCCGGTTCTTGACGAGGCCCTTGCCTCCCTTGGATTTGGCGGCGCGATTCTTGGCGGCGGTCATGCGACCGCCTCGGGATTTCTTGGCCATGGTATGTGCTCTCTGGGGTTGGAGGTGGGTGATGCTGTTTCAACGGCCAGCATGCCCGATCCCCCTGGCCGGCGCTATGAGGTTTAACCCGAACGCGCCGAAGGGGCCGGGGAAGCCGGGGGTCTGCGGCTGGCAGGCGAGCCCCGCGCGCCGTCCGTCACATTCCGCTCCGGAATGTCTGGTGGTCGATGACGCCGCTGGTCCTGACCGAGGCGAGGGCCTGGCCGTATGCCTCCAGCAACCGCAGGGCGTAGCGGAGGCGCTTCCGGATCGTGGCGTCCTCCTTGGCGAGGTCCGGGCCGTCGGGCGCGTTGAGATTCTGTTCGACGTGGTGAATGATCACATGCTCCGGAATCCACGCGAGGCGGTTGTTTTTGTAGCCACTCATGCGCAACTCGGCCACGGGATAGCTCCCGCCGCGGCTGGCGGAAACCGTGACAATCAAGCCCGGCTTGTGGCCGATTTCGTCGGCGGTGCAGTTCAGGAGGAAATTCTTCACGCCCGGTGTCGCCATGCCGCTCCATTCGGGTGTGACCACGACGAGGGCATCCGCCGCCTTCAGCTCCGCCGAGATCGGATCCCACAATTCGTCCGGGGCCCCGCCGGTCGCCTCATCCCAGAGCGGCAGCGGATTGCCGCTGAGGGAAAACAAGTGGGTCTGCGCCCCGGCGTGTTCCCGCTGCAGCACCGTCGCGACATACTTTGCCACCTTGAGCGACTGCGCTTCGCGACGATGACTGCCGCTGAGGACAAAAAACTTCATGGCCCAGCTATGCGCCACCTAGGGCTTGCTTGCAAGCGGCCTTGGGCCAACTTTGGCGCCTGTGCCCAATTCCTTCGGCAAACTTTTCCAAATCACGACGTGGGGTGAGAGCCACGGCCCGGCGGTCGGTGTCGTGATCGACGGGTGCCCGCCGCGCCTGCCGCTGAGCGAAAACGACATCCAGCCGGACTTGGATCGCCGTCGGCCCGGCCAGAGCGACATCACGACACCGCGCAAGGAAGCCGATAAAGTCGAGATTCTCTCCGGCGTGTTTGACGGCCTGGCGACCGGCATGCCGATCTCGCTGCTCGTGCGCAGCGGCGACCAGCGCCCCGGGGCGTATGACGACATGAAGGAGAAGTTCCGGCCGTCGCACGCGGATTTCACTTACCAGGCGAAGTACGGCCATCGCGACCATCGCGGTGGCGGACGGTCCTCCGCGCGCGAAACCATCGGGCGCGTGGCGGCCGGCGCCATCGCCCGGAAGATCCTCCACCTCGCCCACGGCGTCGAGATTCGCGCCTACGTCACCCAGATCCACGACCTGATTGCGCCGCCCATCACGCGGTTTCCCTCGCTGGCGGAAGTGGACGCCACGCCCGTGCGCTGCCCGGATGCCAACACCGCGGCGCTCATGATCGAGCGCATCAAACAGGTGCGCGCCAAAGGCGACTCCGTCGGCGGCGTGATCGAATGCCGCGCCCGCAACGTGCCCGCGGGCCTTGGCGAGCCCGTCTTCGACCGGCTCGAGGCCGACCTCGCCAAAGCCATGCTCTCGCTGCCGGCGACGAAGGGTTTCGAGATCGGCAGCGGCTTTGCCGGCACCCTGCTGAAGGGTTCGCAGCACAACGACCCCTATGTGAAGCACGCCAGCCGCGTCGGCACCTCCACGAACTATTCCGGCGGGATCCAGGGTGGCATCAGCAACGGCGAGGAGATCGTCTTCCGCGTCGCGTTCAAGCCGACCGCCACGATCCTCCAGCCGCAACGCACCGTTGATGTCCGCGGCGCCGAGACCGAACTGCAGGCGCGGGGTCGTCACGACCCGTGCGTGGTGCCGCGGGCGGTCGTCATTGTCGAGGCCATGGCGGCGCTCGTGCTGGTCGACCATTGGATGCGCGACCACGCGCAGAACCAGGCCTTCAAATTTTGATGGGGTCCTGGCTGGCGGGAGCGAGCTGGCGCGATCGCCGCACGAGGCGCGAGCGAGCTCGCGCCCCCCAAATGTCTGATTGTCTTTTGCGCGATTTGCGCCTCTTTGCGGCGGAATGAGCGCCCAGGTTTATTTTGTTCTCGGCACGCCCGGATCCGGGCGCCGGGCCGCCCTGCGCGACCTGGTCGAAAATGGCCTGGAGCCGGCCACCCCCGTGCGGGTCTTCGTGGCCGACGGCGAGCCGGCGGATCCGTCGGACGCGGCCTTGGGCCGGCTGGCCAACGTCACGCTCGAGCGCTGGGCCTGGACGCCGGATGGGATCCCGGCGCGGGAGCTGCCGTCCGGCGCGACGGTGTTCCTGATGGCGGACTCGCGCGTAAGCCCGATCGACCAGCTCGAGGCGCTCAAGCCCTGGCTCGCCGGCCAGGGCGCCGAACTGGCGCGCGTGTTCTGCTTCGTGGACTGCCGGCTCGCCGAGCGTGAGCCATCGCTGCGGCAGTGGTTCGCCGCGTGCATTCATTTCTCCGACGTGGTGTTCCTCACCAATCGCACCGGCGTCGCGAACAAATGGATCAGCGACTTCGTCAAGCAATTCACGGACGAGTGCTATCCGTGCCATTTCATCCAGGTGAAGGCGAAGGGGGACCTGCCGAACCCGGCCCTGCTGCTTGATCCGACGCCGCGCCGGGTCTCGCAGTATTTTGACGAAGGCGAGGCCATCGGTGAAATCGAAGGTCTCGAGACCGACGATGACGAGGACGCGGACGAAACCGGACTGCTGCCCGAGGAGACCTACTTCACCCGCGACCGCAGCGGCCGCCGCGCCCGCGAACTCCCCGACATCGCGAAGTTCCTGCCGCCGGCCGCCTAAGAAAATACCTTGCCTGAAATTCGGCGGATTCGCCGGCGCCCGCCGCGCTATAGTCGGGCATGACGCTTTTCGAATCCTCGCCCGCCGCCGCTCCACACATGAATACCCTGCCCTCGATCCGCACGATGTATCGCGCGTTGAGTCGCCGCGACCCGGGTTACGAGGGGGTTTTCTACACCGGGGTGAAGACCACCGGAATCTTCTGTCGTCCGACCTGCCGCGCCAAGAAGCCGAAGCCGGAAAACGTGGAGTTCTTTCCCACGGTCAGTGAAGCGCTCCACGGCGGCTACCGGCCGTGCCGCTTGTGCCGGCCGATGGATGCCACGCGGCCGGTTCCCGAGCTGATCGAGCGGCTGCGTCGCGCCGTCGATGATTCACCCGACGGGCGGGTAAGCGACAAGGACCTGGCCGCGCTCGGGATCGAGCCGTCGACCGCGCGGCGCCAGTTCCTGCGCTACCACGGGATGACCTTCCATGCCTATCAGCGCGCCCGGCGGATGGGACTGGCCCTGCGGGATGTGCGCGCCGGCCGCCCGGTCATCGATGTGCAACTGGCGCGCGGCTACGAGTCCACGAGCGGGTTTCGCGACGCCTTCACGCGGATCTTCGGCCAGCCGCCGCGCCAGGCGAAGGGCGAGGCGTGCCTGCTGGCCCAGCGAATCGAGACGCCTTTGGGGACCATGCTGGCCCTCGCTGACGACCACGGGCTGCGCCTGCTTGAGTTCACCGACCGCCGTGGGCTCGAGCGCGAATTGCAGGTGCTCCGGCGCCGGCTCAAGTGCGCCATCGTGCCCGGCACCAATCCCATCTTGGAACAGACCAGCCGGCAGCTGGCGCGATACTTTGCGGGAAAATCCCTGACGTTTGATCTGCCGCTGGCGCCCGTTGGTTCGGCATTCCAGCGCAAGGTATGGGCCGAGTTGGGCCGCATCGCCCCCGGGCGGACTCGATCGTATGCCGACATGGCGGTCCGGCTGGGCGTGCCCCGCGCGCCGCGCGCCATCGGGCGGGCCAATGGCTCCAACATGCTCGCGCTTGTGATTCCGTGTCATCGGGTCATCCGCGCGGATGGCTCGCTTTGCGGCTACGCCGGCGGGCTGTGGCGGAAGCAGCGCCTGCTCGAGCACGAGCGGAAATACGCTTCCTGACCTGAAATCTCGGAAGGTTTTAACAGGAGAACACAAAGATCGCAGAGGTGGTCGCCAAAGTATTTCAAAACTCTGTTTCCTCTGCGTCCTCCTGTAATAATGCCTTCGATCCGGGTTCATTCGCGTAATCCGTGGTCAAAAAACAGGATCGGAATGCGCCTCGGGTGACTTGGCGGTGTCCGAACAAAACTCTTGCGCCACCCCGGGTGGAAAGTATCCATGGCCCTTCTTTCGCCCGCTCGGGTGGTGGAATTGGTAGACACGCAGGTCTCAGAAGCCTAATGCGCGATGTTTCCCGATGTCTCAGGTTGTTTCGGGGCGTGTTTTCAGAGGGAAAATCCGTGATGACAAGTTTCTGAAGGTTGCCGAAAAAGGCCGGATTTTGGCGAAAGGTGTAGAAAAGCAGGTGTAGAAAAATTAAGGTGGAAGAATTCCCAATATTTCTCAGTTGGCAGCTAGGCCAACGATTCCCGTTGGGCGAGGGAGAGTAAATCTTGGACACGTGGCGGCAAGGGCTCCATGGGCTTAAAACCACTTGCGGCGCTGCTCCAGTTCGCGGTTGGCCTTGATCTTGATGTCGGACCATTTCGGCGCCCATCGCACTCGGTTTGCTAGTCGGTGTTACTCATAGTTAATCGCGTCGCGCGGCAAAGAAAAGGCCGACACAAGTCACGCCTTCTATGTACGGAGCCGATTTGCTGCATATGATTCAGATTGGGCTCAGTTGCGTCAATCAGCCTCGGATTAATTCGAGGTAACGGCGCGCCGTGCAGCCCAAACGGGAATTACTCATCCCTTGGTGGGCAAGGCGCGCGTATCATTGACCGAGATGCCGCCATCGACGAGCAGAGTCTGGCCTGTGATATAGCGGCTGGCATCGCTTGCCAGAAAGACGAGCACTCCCGCCAAGTCGCCCGGCAGTTCACCCGGCCGTCGCAATGGGATGCGTTCGCTCAAATACCGGACCCACTCGGCGTCCTTGTACATCACTACGTTCTGATCGGTCTTGAACCAACCCGGGGCCAGGCAATTGACCGTGATGCCGGCGGGTCCCCAATCGGCCGCGAGGCTCATGGTCAGCTGTTTGATTCCGCCGCGGCTGGCGCCGTAGGGGGCCAAGCCGGCGTAACCGGCAACACTCGTGACCGAGCCAATGTTGATGATCCGGCCGCCACCCTGCGCCATCATCCGGCGCGCGACCGCCTGCGCGACGAAGAACGAGCCGCGAAGGTTGGTATCGAGAATCAGGTTCCAATCCTCCCAGGTGACCTGCAATGCGGGCTTGCGCACGTTGCAGCCGGCATTGTTCACGAGGATGTCAATGCGCCCGAAATGCTCTGCGACTTCATGGACGGCCCGAACAATCGAATCGCGATCGCGCACGTCGAGTTCGACCCCCAGGCACCGGCAACCCGCCGACTCGAGCGCCGCCCGGGTTTCATCGAGCGAACGCCGCTGGCGGCTGCTGATGGCCACGTGGGCGCCGGCGCCGGCGAGGACCCGGGCAAAATGGGCGCCGAGGCCGCGGCTCGCGCCGGTAATAAAAGCCACTTTTCCCGCCAGATCGAAAATGGATGCGCTCACGGGGTCAGGATGACTTTAAGGTAGTTGCCGCTCAGGGGCCCGCTCAGCGTTTGGAACCAGGTCCCGGCATCCGCCAGCGGCGCGACGGCGCTCGTCAGCGGCTCTGTGCGAACGACACCCCGGTGGAGAAGATCCAGGGCGATCGGGTATTCACCGGCTGATGCGCAGCTGCCCAGAAGTGTGAGTTCGCGGGTAACCAGCGCTTGAAGGGGAAAATCCTTGGTGGCGGGCGCCAGGTTGCCGACGGCGACGCAGCGACCGCCGCGCCGAAGGCACTGCAGCGCCAGCACCAGGGTGGGTGAGATTCCCACCACCTCGAAGCTGCAATTCGCGCCGAGGCCGGCGGTGATTTCCTGGACTTTGACCTCGAGAACGGGATCCGCGGAGTTGAGCGAATGCGTGGCGCCGAGTTCGCGCGCCAAGTCGAGCCGACCGGCGGCACGATCGATCGCAATAATGGTTTTGGCGCCCGCCCACCGCAAGGCTTGCACGACGAGGAGGCCGATCATGCCGGCACCGATGACCACCGCGCTGGAGCCGGTGACATTTCCGGCCCGCCTGACGGCATGGAGCGCCACAGCGGTCGGCTCGGCAAATGCGGCTTGCACAAAACTCATTTTGGCGGGCAGACGATGCAGAATCCGCGCGGGCACGGCGACAAATTCGGCGAAGGCACCATGCTGGCTATATTCGGAGGGCGACACCCCGACGACACGCCGCTCGTTGCAGAGATTGGGTGACCCGTCCCGGCAATACTGGCATATCCCACAGTAGATCGTCGAATCGAAGGTAACCCGTTCTCCGATTGTCCAACCAGAGACGTCTGGTCCTACAGCGGCGATCTCGCCAGATGCTTCATGCCCCATGATGAGGGGAGGCCGGCGCCGACCGGTCGAACCATCCCAGCCGTGGATGTCGCTACCGCAAATGCCGCACGCGTGAACGCGAACCAGCACCTCGTTGGCGGCAGGCGATGGGGTGGGAACATCCCTGTATTCCAAGCGCGAATAGGCGGTGAGAATCTGGGCTTTCATGGGATGGGGGTCGGTTTATCGGAGCTGGAATCCCTCGGATCGGCACCGAGTCTGCATCGGGAGAGGACGCCTTTTGCACTTGGAGGCACAAGTCTTCGGAATTAGGTGATACCGGTCGTGCACGACTGCGAGAATGGGGATTATATTTCGGCCCGGAGGGCGGGAGGAGAAGTGGCGGCGATTCTTGGAGCGCGATAAATAGTAACATGATGGTGTTTGTACATAACAATCAATTCAAACCGTTGTGAAGCGTAAACGCCGGACAATACGCGTCGATTTTTACAAAATATATTGCGACAGTGGTAATCACAAGTAATTGATTAGTAATATATAAAATATTTGGATTCCGATTTCATTTAGGTAAGACATGGTCGATTATGTACGTACGTTAAGAAATCTCTTGACGATGTAAAACAACAGGCAGATTAAAACACAAAGAAAAGGCCGTTTATGGAAAGCCGTGCGAACAACCCAATCATTGAGTCGGCGAAATCCCCGGAGGATCGGGTGCAGCTGATTCTCGAAATGCTGGATCGGAGCCCCTCCTGCTCCTACGAGGAATTGGCCCAGCGCATGGATGTTTCGACGATGACGATCCGGCGCGATTTGGAGCCGCTTATCAAGAAAGGGGCGGTAATCAAGACGGTCGGGGGTGTGCAGCGGGCTGACGCGCCATCGTACCTCTATGAGACCGCGGTCTATTCCCGGCTCGCGACCCAGCGCGCCGAGAAGCGCGCGATCGCCAAGGCGGCGTTGGATCTTATCACGGTCGAATCGACCATCTTCATCGATGGCAGCACGACCTGCCTGGAACTCGCGCGCCGGATTGCAAAGGAGAAGAAAGGGCTGACGGTGCTGACGCATTCGGCATTGGCATGCCTCGAGCTCGGTAAGAGCACGGAAAATACCATCATCGGCATCGGCGGCCAATATGACAACAACAGCCTGTGTTTCGTCGGGCCGCAGGCCGAGGATGTGGCGAAGAATCTTTTCGTCGACATGGCCTTCGTCGGGACGAAGGCATTCCTTCCCGCCGAAGGGACTTTCGAGTCGTCGCTGCCCACCTTCCGGATCAAGCAGATCGTTGCGGAACGGTGTGCGCGGATGGTGCTGCTGGCCGACCATTCCAAGATCGGGCAGCGGGCCCTGAGCAAGGTTCTCGACATATCCCAGATCCACACGCTGGTCACGGACGACCAAATCCGCCAGAGCGACCTCGCGGCGCTGCCGCCCGCGGGCCCGAAGGTCGTCGTCGCGCCGCGGCTGAACCATCGCGTCGAGAAGGACAAGCATGGCGATTGAATCCATCGCCAACCTCATGGCTGACGCCCGGGCGCGAGAATATGCCATTGGCTATTTCGAAAGCTGGAATCTCGAATCGCTGCAAGGCGTGTTGGATGCCGCCGAACATGCGGCCGCGCCGGTGGCGATTGGATTCAACGGCGAGTTCCTGAGCAAGCCGGACCGGTTGACCCGGGAGCGCTTGGCCATCTATGCCGCGCTGTGCAACTCGGCCGCGGCGTCTTCGCCGGTTCCGTGCGCCATGGTGTTCAACGAATGTCCGAGCGACTCCTGGGTCCTGTCCGCCGCCGACCTGGGCTTCAACCTGGTGATGCTCGTCGGCCAGCACACCGCCCACGACGATTACCTTCGCCGGGTAAAGCGCATCGTGGAGCATTGCCGCTCGCGGGGCGTGGCGGTGGAGGCCGAACTCGACGAACTTCCGAGTGGCGCTTCGGGAGCTGTGGAGGGCGCGGGTCCGATGACCGATCCCGAGGTGGCGGAGAAGTTCGTGTGCGAGTCGGGGGTGGATCTCTTCGCGATCAGCGTGGGCAACGTCCACATCCGCACCCACGGCCAGCAGGCCTTGGATTTGAATCATCTGGCCGCGTTGCACAAGCGCATCAATGTCCCGCTGGTGCTGCATGGTGGCACGGGAATCCCGGGCGAATCGATTCAGGCGGCGATCCGCCTCGGCGTGGCCAAGGTCAACTACGGCACCTACCTCAAACAACGCTACCTCGCCGTGCTCAAGCAAGCCGCGACCTGGGAGGAGACCAATCCCCATGAATTGCTCGGATTGGGCGGCCATCGCGACATCATGGTCGCGACCCGTCTGGCGGTGCGCGACGCCGTGCTCGAGCGGATCGAGGACCTGCGTTGCGACGGGAAGGCGCTGAACTGGCCGCGGTCGGGCGCGGTGGCCGGTCGGTAGGGGGCAGCCATGACGAAGATCGGATGCGCCGGCATGCTCGTGGAGGACACTTTCTGTGGTCCCATGGACGCACTGCCGCCGGAGGGGCAGTTGCTGAAGCTCGAGACCATGCCGGTCAAGGCGGGTGGTTGTGCCGCCAACGTCGCGATCGATCTGGCCAAGCAGGACCTCCGGGTTGATGCCGTCGGCTGCCTCGGCCGTGACTCCTCCGCCCGGGTGCTCCTTTCCTGCCTCAAAGAACATGGGGTGAACTGCGACCAGATCACCCGCGTCGGGGGCCATCCCACCAGCAAGACCGTCATCCTCCTGGTGGCCGGCGAGGACCGCCGCTACCTCCATGTCTTCGGATCCAATCGCGCCTTCACGGTGGGCCACATCGACCGGAAATGGGTGAAGACGCTGAAAGTATTTTACCTCGGCGGACTGTGTGCGCTGCCAGGGGTGGCGATTCCCGAGTTGAAGGATTTGCTGCTGTTTTGCCGGCGCCACCAGGTCACGACGGTGGTCGATGTCGTCGTTTCGCAGTCATGGAATCAGGCGCAGGAGTTGCGGCAGCTTTTGCCGGCGATAGATTATTTTCTGCCCAATCACGATGAGGCCCGGCTGATCACCGGCGAGTCCGACACGAAGGCGCAGTTGCGAGCCTTTCGCGCCGCCGGGGCCAGGTGCGTCGTGATCACCCAGGGCAAAGGGGGGGCGGTGGCGGCGGTCGGCCGGTCGTTCTGGACATGCAGCGCCTATCCCGTCGATTGCATCGATCCGTCCGGGTCCGGGGATGCGTTCAGTGCCGGGATCATCACCGGGATCGCGCACGGGTGGCCGATGCCGCGCATGTTGCGTTATGCCAGCGCGCTCGGCGCCTCGGCGACCCGTGCCGTGGGAACCACCGAGGGGGTTTTCCAGGCGGCGGAAGCGGAGGCCTTCATGTCGGCCCACGACCTGGCCGAGAAACGTGAGAAATTTTGACCGAATCCGAATCCATGGAAATCGAATTGCGCATGCCCGATCTGGCGACCACCGGCTCGCCGATGAGAGCCATCCGCTGGCTCGTCGAAGTCGGCCAGCAGGTAAAACGCGGCCAGCCGATCCTCGAAATTGAGACTGACAAGGCGGCGATGGAACTTGAGGCCATTGCGCCGGGCCGGGTGAAGAATTTCCACGTGAACCCCGACGACACGGTGGACGTCGGGCAGCTGGTGGCGACGCTTGAGGCCGAGGAAGCTGCGGTCGGGCCGGCGCCGGCGCAGCCGCCTCCTCCCGTGGCCGCGAAGGGCGGGATGTTCGCCCGGAACCGGGCGACAGCCGCCCGCGGGGACGAGCCGGCCATCCGGGCGGCGTCGACGCTCACCCCCGCCCAGCGGGCGGCGGTGCGAAGAATGCAGGCGAGCAAACAGTCCGCCCCGCACTTCTACCTGCAGACCTCGGCCAGCGCCGAGCGGTTGATCGAGCGGCGGAAAGCCAGCGCGCTGCTTTGGGACGCGTGTTTCGTGCACGCCGCCGCGAAGGCGCTGGCGCGCTTCGAGCGCATGGGATTCCGCTACGCGAATGACCAGCTGCAGCCCTGCGAATCCGATGCCATTGGCGTGGCGGTCGACCACGATGGCGAGCTGTTCGTGATCGCCGTGGCCAGCCCTGCGAGCAAAAGTCCGGAGGACCTGTCGAGCGAGATCCGGGCCTCGGTGGACCGGCTGCGGGCGGGTGACCCCGAAGCGCGACGGCTGCAGCCGGCGCGCATGACGATCTCCAACCTGGGGTCGACGGGCGTGGAATCTTTCACCGCCATCCTGAATCCCCCGGAAGCGGCGATCCTGGCGATAGGGCGCGTCGCGCCGGTCGGCGTGGTGTCTGCCGGACAGGTGGTGCCGCAAAGCCGGGTGGCGCTGACCCTGTCCGTCGATCACCGCGTCGTGAACGGAAAGTACGCGGCGGATTTTCTCCAAGCCATCGTGCAGGAAATCGAGACCCTTTGATGAACTCTCCCCCGACCCAGACAAACTCGCGCGACGCGGCCGAATTCTCCCGGGACTTTCTGCTCGGCTTGTACGAGAAGATGGTGCTGATCCGCACCTTCGAGGAACGCGTGAAGTTCCTCTTTCTCGAAGGCACCATGCCCGGCACCATCCATCAGTGCCAGGGGCAGGAAGCGACGGCCGTGGGGGTTTGCGCGGCATTGCAGCCGGGGGACTTCATCACCTCGACGTTTCGCGGCCACGGCCACGCCCTGGCCAAGGGGCTTTCCGTGCAAGAGCTGCTCGATGAGCTCTTCGGCGCCACCACCGGATGCTGCAAGGGCAAGGGCGGCTCGATGCACGTGGGCAACATGAGCAAGGGCATGGTGCCGGGAATCGCGATCGTGGCCGGCGGCATTCCTCTGGCTGCGGGGATGGCCCTGGCGTTCCGGTTGCGGCAAACCGGCCAGGTAGCGGCGTGTTTCTTTGGCGACGGCGCGGTGGCGGAAGGCGCCTTTCACGAGGGCGTCAACATGGCGGCCATCTGGGACCTGCCGGTCATCTTTGTGTGCGAGAACAATCTCTACGGCGCCTCCACCCACATCCAGAAAGTCATGAAGAATCCGCGCGTGGCGGATCGGGCGGCGGCCTACGGGTTTCGTGGCGAGACGGTGGATGGCAACGACGTGCTCGCCGTGTATGAAGCGGCGGTCCGCGCCGCCGGCGAGTGCCGGGCCGGGAAGGGGCCCGTGCTCCTGGAGTTGCTGACCTACCGGCGCACCGGGCACTCGCGGCGCGATCCCTGTCACTACCAGGACAAGCACGAGCGCGAGAATTGGTTCGCCCGCGATCCCATCGAGCGGCTGGCCGAACGTCTCCTGGCGCGGGGCGACTTCCAGCCAGCCGAACTCGCAGCCGTACAGGAGCGCAGCAACCTCCAGATCGAAACCGCCGTGGAGCGGGCCAAGCAGGCGCCGCAACCGACGCGCGAGGATCTGCTCGCCGATGTGCTGGCTTGAGGAGAATTCATGATGAAAAGACAAGGAATTGCCGAGGCACTGCGCGAGGGAATCGCCGAGGAGATGAAGCGCGACGACCGCGTCTTCTGCATTGGGGAGGACATTGGCGTCCCCGGTGGCTGGGGCGGCGCCTTCACCGTGACCCTGGGGTTGAGTGAACGATTTCCCGGGAGGATCATCGACACGCCGATCGCCGAGCTGGGCTTCACGGGGATCGCCGTCGGCGCGGCCATGATGGGCATGCGGCCGATTGCGGACGTGCAATACGCCGACTTTCTCTTCCTTGCGAGCGACCAGTTGATCAACAACGCCGCCAAGATGCGCTACATGTCCGGGGGCACCATCACGGTGCCGATGGTCATGCGGGCGCCGGTCGGAGCGACCGGCCGCGGCTCGCAGCACGCCCAGAGCATGGAGCGGTACTTTGTGGGTGTCCCCGGCCTCAAGGTCGTGGCGCCGGCCACCGCGTACGACGCCAAGGGGATGCTGAAGGCGGCGGTGCGGGACGACAACCCGGTGATGATATTCGAGCACAAGCTGCTATACGGCTCCAAGGGGGCGAGGGCGGAACCCGGGGCGGTTGATGCCACGAGCGATATTCCCGACGAAGACTACACCGTTCCGTTGAACCAGGCCCTGGTGCGGCGTCCGGGCCGCGACGTCACGATTCTCGGTTGGCTGTTGATGCTGCACTATTCGCTCGCGGCGGCGAACACCCTCGCCCCGGAAGGGATCCAGGCGGAAGTGGTCGATGTCCGCAGCCTGTCGCCCATCGACTATGAAACCATCGGTGCCTCCGTGCGCAAGACGGGGCGGGTGGTGATCGTGGAGGAGGGACCGAAGACCGGTGGCGTGGCGGCGGAGTTGGCGGCCGGCATCATGGAGCGGTTCGGCGACAGCCTCCTAGCTCCGGTCGTGCGCATCGCCTCGGCCGATGTTCCGGTGCCATTCAGCCCGATTCTGGAGAACACCTACCGCCCGGATGAAGCCCGGATCGCGGCCGCCGTGCGCCAACTGATGAAACCCTAGACCGGAGGATGCCATGAAAAGATCGAAGATCAACGTCCTGATCGAGGACGCCAAGGAGCTGCTCCATCGTCACGGGATGCGCCTGCCGCCGTTCGCCTATTGGAGCCCGGCCGACTGGAAGACCAAAGGACCGGAGTGCGACGGGATCCGGATGTGCGGGCTGGGGTGGGATATCACGGACTTCGGTTCGGGCGATTTCGAACGGATCGGGCTGGTCGTGTTTACGGTGCGCAACGGCCACAAGTCGCTGGCGCCCTTCAACACGAAAACCTACTGCGAAAAGACCCTTGTGGTGCGCGAGAATCAGCGGACCCCGATGCACTATCACGTGTTCAAGCAGGAGGACATCATCTGTCGCGCCGGGGGCAATTTAGTGTGCCAGGTGTATCCCCGGACCAAGGACGGCAAGCTCGGCGAGTCCGACGTCGAGGTCTCCCTCGACGGCGTGGCGCACCGCGTGAAGGCCGGCACCGAACTCCTCCTGCACCCGGGCGAGTCGATCACGCTGGTGCCCTACCT
>DATJES010000039.1:0-18021 GCA_035496355.1 Lacunisphaera sp.
ATAAACCTCGACCAGGACGAAACGAGTCGGGTCGTCCGCCTGCTGGCAGAAATCGAAGCGGGCCACGCCGGGCTCGCGGACGCTGGCGCTCGCATTGGCGATGGTCGCCACCTTGAAGGCCTCGACGCTCTCAGGTTTCACGCGGACATGAACATGAACGATCAGCATGGGTCGCATGATGCCACGCCGACCAGCGGGAAGCAAAGCCTTTGCCGGGGCGACGGTGCTTACGCGGCCATGCCCACGGAGGGCATGGGACAGTCGAGCGTCGCGGCGAGCGCGCGGAAAAGCTCGCCTTCCTCGACGCTCACCTGGCCGTCGCTGGCAATGACGTGGGCGGCGGCCACGAGCACCCGCTGCTTGATGACCAGCGAGCAGACGGCCAGCCGGTCGAGGGCGGCGTCGAGCTGCTCGAGGCCGGAGGCCTCCGGCGCGAGCAGGGCGAGCTCGCGGGCGAGCACGGGAATCTGCGCGATGCCATCGCCGAACGCGGCGGCGGAATCCTTGGGGCTCAGGTGGGCGAGGGCCGAGAGCGTCACGGCAATGTCCTGGCGCACGGCGTCGAACGAATCGAATTGGATGGCCTGGGACGGCTGGCGGGCGAGGTTGAGCTGGCGCAGCAGCATCTTCTGCATGGCGAATTCGAACGGTGTCACGCGTCCATCAGCGTGAACGAGTTCGTCGAGGGTCGTGAAGAAGCGGTCCAGCTTGTCGTCGCGGAGCGTGCGCAAGGCGGGCAAGGCCAGCTGCAACAACGGCAGGCGGGCGACGGGGTCGAGGACGCTCAGGGAGGAACGGAGTTCGCCCAGCCCCGCGCCGGCTTCGGCGCCGGCGAGTTGGGTGACCAACGCCTGCTGCCGGTCCCGCTCTTCGCGGGTGCCGCTGAGGAGCAGCCCATACACGAGTAGCTGGGCCGAGGACGTATCGCGGGCCGCCTCGCGCAGGCGGGTCGGGACCGAATTCAACAGGGTCAGGGCGTGGCGGAAATGCGCCTCGGTAATCGCGCCGACGTCGGCGACGATGTGGGCCGGCTTGAAGGCGACTGGAACGACGGGCCGCGAGGGCGGAACATCCGCCTCGGCCGCCAGCACCCGCCGGGCGGTTTCATCGGCCGGGTAACGCTGGCCGCCGCCGAAACCGGCCGTGGCGAATGACTCGTGCGCCACGTCGACCACCTCGGCGGGCTCGTAGAGCTTGCCGTCCCAGGCCGGGTCGATGGCGCGAATCCGCTCCTCCAGCCGCGGGTGCGTGGCCCAAAGCCCGGTAAAGCCGGACCGGAACGCCTGGGCGAAGAAGAAGTGGCTGAGCTGGGCGCTGCGATGATCGGCGATGTCGCCGCCGATCGCGTAGCCGCCGATCTTTCTGAGGGCCCCGGTGATCCCGGCGGGATTGCGCGTGAACTGGACGGACGAGGCATCGGCGAGAAACTCGCGCTGCCGCGAGACCGCCGCCTGGATGAGCCGGCCGAAGAAGTAGCCGATGTAACCGATGATCATCAGGGCGACGCCCGCCGCGAGCACCAGCACGATGCCGCCGCCTTTGCGGTCGCCGCCGACCCGCACGCGGCCACCCCGGCCCAGCGAATAAAGGATGCCGCGGCCGATCAGGCCGATGACCAGGATGCCGAAGACCAGGGCCATGATGCGGACGTTCAGCCGCATGTCGCCGTTGAGGATATGGCTGAACTCGTGGCCGATGACTCCCTGCAACTCGTCGCGGGTCAGCCGGTCGAGACTGCCGCGCGTGACCACCACGGCCGCGTCGCTGGTGGTGAGGCCGGCAGCGAAGGCGTTGAGCCCGGGCTCGTCCTTGAGGAGGTACACGGCCGGCACGGGGATGCCCGAGGCAATGGCCATCTCCTCCACCACGTTGAGGAGCTGGCGCTCCTTGAAGTCCTTGGTCGTGGCGTCCACCGGCGTGGCGCCCACGAGCTCGGCGATGGCGGCGCCGCCCTGGCGCATCTGATTCCATTTGTACAACGAGGCGATGCCCACCACCGCCAGCGTCCCGGCCACCACCCCCGTGAAGACCCGGGGATCCCACCACAGCGTCGGCGCCTGACTTTCCGGCCAGCGGGCCGTGTGCTGGTAGTCCCAGTAATCGCGCTGCCACTGCCGCGAACGCGGCTGCACCTGGCCGTAGATCAGCATAACGGCGACGTAGCTCGCGCCAATCGTGCCGATCACGGCGAGAATGAAGAGCCAGACGAGGCGTTGGGTGCGGCGGCGGGCGCGGGCCTGTGCCTCGAAGAAGTCCATGCGAAGAGGCCGCCGGCCGGCGGCTCACCGCACCAGCCGGATCGTGAGCGGGTAGTGATAGCAGCCGCCGTCGGAGGCCTTCACGGCAGCCACGATGGCGAGAATCACGCCAGCGAGCCCGAGCACGATCAGGAGCGGGACGCCGATGACGACGAGCGTCAAGGGGATGCAGCAAAGGGCATAGATCAGCAACGACAGGTGGAAGTTGAGCGCTTCCCTCGCGTTCGCCGCCGTGTAGTCCGACTCGCCACGCATCGCCAGGTAAACGACGAGCGGAAGGATGAGGCCGACCCCGATCAGAGCGGAGAGGTGGCTCAGGATGCTCCAGATTTTCTCGTTGCCGCGGGGCGGGGGCTGCGGAGGCGCGTCCATGGCGGGAGGCTTCGCTAGGTGAACTTGACCTGGGGAGCATTGCGCTCCGCGGCGTTCTCGATCTGGAAGAGCTGCGCTTCGCCGAAATTGAACATGCCGGCGATGATGTTCGTCGGGAACGACTCCCGCGTGGTGTTGTAGACCATGACGGAGTCGTTGTACGCCTGGCGGGCGAACGAGATCTTGTTCTCGGTCGAGGTCAGCTCCTCCGTGAGCTGCATCATGTTCTGGTTGGCCTTGAGGTCCGGATACTGCTCGGCGACGACCATGAGGCGGGAGAGAGCCCCGCCGAGGCCGGCTTCGGCGCCGAGCAGGCCTTTCATCGCGGCCGCGTCAGCCGGGTTCGCCGCGGCGGCCTTCGAGGCGGCGTAGGCCGTGTTGCGGGCGGCGATGACGGCCTCGAGCGTCTCGCGCTCGTGCTTCAGGTAGCCCTTGGCCGTTTCGACGAGATTGGGAATGAGATCGTACCGGCGTTTCAGCTGCACGTCGATCTGCGCGAACGCGTTCTTGAAGCGGTTCCGGAGCGAGACGAGGTTGTTGTAGTTGCCGGCCAGCCACAGGCCGAAGATGACGGCCAGGACGACCAGGATACCGAGGACAATCAGGACAGCACTCATGGCGGGATGGGTTTGAACTTTTCGCGGCCGACGATGTCCCAACGCCCCAGCCGGCGCGAGATATTTCATGTTACACGCCCCGGTCGATTTTCAACCCTGCGAATCCACACGGCGTGCGGCGGTGGCACCGACAAGGCCGCGCTTGCCACACCGGCGGGTGAACGGCACGATGGACACGGTGATCAAGATGCGCATGCGGCTAATCTGCTTGGTGGGGATGACAGCGGCCGGCCGCTTGCTGGGCCAGATGGCCGCGCCGGCGCCGTTGACCGACGCGGCGGCCACGGCGGCCGTCGCTCCCGGCGGCCGGATCGTCGCCGAAAGCCGGGCGGATGGCGCCCTGCGGGCGGGTTTCCCAGCGACGGCCGCGCAGGCCTATCGCGAACTGCTGAGCCAGCCTGCGCTTCCGGACGAAACCCGCCAGCGCCTCGGACTGGCGCTCGTCACCGCGCTGATGGATACCGGCGATCTGCCCGCGGCCGAGAAGGCGCTGGCGATGTATGGCGGTCCGCACAATTCCGCCTATGAACTCCGCGCCGGGTTGCTGGCGGCCAATGCGCGCCGGATACCGCAGGCGAAAGCGGCGCTCGCGGCGGGAAAGCTGGAGGACCTCAGCCCGGTGGACCAAGGCTGGTGGCACTACCTGGAGGCGCTGGTGGCGGAGGCGGAGGGGAATTTCCCGGCGGCCAATGAATTCTTCGCGCAGGCGAACACGGCCGCGGTGTCGGATCTGCAGCGAGCGCGTTTCATGCTCGGCCAGGAACAGGCCCGGCTGCGGTCGGGCCAGACCAACGAGGCCGATCTCGCCACGACCAAAGCCAACATGGAGCGCCTGCAGGGCACGCGGCAGGGGTACGTTTTCGCGCAAGCCTATGCCACCGGGCTGGCGCTGCTCCGGCGTGAACCCGAAGCGCAAGCCGTGCTCCAGGCCCAGCTGGCGATCCTGCCGCCGAGCGAGCGGGCGATGGCGGATCAGTTCCGGCTGATGCTGGGCCTGATCGCGGGCGAACGCAGCGACGCGGGCCGGCGGGCGTTCCGGCAGTTGTTGCGCGACGGGCAGAAACCGGAAACCCAACGGCTCGCGCTCCAGTTGCTCGCCCGTGGCGCGACGACGGCGGCCGAGCGCGAACAATTGCGGCGGGACCTGACCGAGCTGCTCGGGTCCCCGAACCCGAACCGCATCGTGGAGGACCTGATGCTCACCCGCGCCCAGCTGGCGCTGGCGGACCAGGATTATGCGCACGCGGAGGAAGACGCGCGCGCCCTGCTGGAGCGCTTTCCGGGCAGCAACCTAAGAGCGGAGGCCCTCGATGTGCGCCTGGCGGTGGCGTGGGACCTGAAGCGGCCGCGCACGGCGGCGGAAGTGATCACGCAATTGCGCGACCTGATCGGGCCGGGCCGCGACCGCGCGGAACTGGGCGTGCTGCTCGCCGAGGCTTTCTTTCGGGCCGGGGATTATCGCAATGCAGCCAATGCCTATGACGCGGCCCTGCACGAATCGCCCTCGGTCGTGCCGGCGGGCGTGCTTATTTTCCAGCGGGTGCTGTCCGACATCCGGGCGGGCCAGATCGACCAAGCGGCGGCGCAGCTCGACGCCGCGGCCGGCAACCCGGCGTTCGACCCGGTGAACCGCTGGCAGGCGGAATGGAACCTCGTCAAGGAAATGCAGGTGGGGGGCGACACGACCGCCGCGTACGCGCGGGTGAACCGGCTGCTCGCGGCCGGCGCCCAGGGCGTCCCGGAGGAGCTGCGCATCCGGCTCATGTGGCTGCGCGCCAAGCTCGCCTTCGACAACGGCCAGCCGCAGGCCACCTTGCAACAGGTTGACGAGCTGCTTGCGCTGCTGCCCGCCGGCGGGCAGCTCGATCCCGCGCTGCGCACCAGCGTGACCAGCACGACGCTGCTGCTCCGCGCGCAAGCGCTGCTGGCGCTGAACCGCGACAAGGAAGGCACCGCCGTGATGGAAAAATTGCGCGCCGAGTACCAGGCCTCCCCGGCGGCACAATACTCGTATCTGGTCCAGGCCAGTTATCTCACGAACCAGCGCGGGGACCTGGCGGGGGCCCAGGGCGTGCTGGTGAGCTTTGTTGACAACGAGGCCTACCGCCGGAGCCCTTATGCGCCGCTGGCCCTCTATGACGCCGCCCTGAACCTGGAACGCCAGGGCTTGGATCGCCAGCTGCGCGAGGCCTACCAGCGGCTCGAGCGGCTGATCAACGATTACCCGCAGGACGACCTCGTGTTCTACGCGCGCCTGAAGCAGGGCGACCTGATGCGGAAACTGAACGACTTCGCGACGGCGCGACAGCTCTACGAGTATCTCGTCAACAATTACGCGGGGCATCCGGACGAACTTCTCGCGCAACTCGCGCTCGGCGACTGCTATTTCGCGCAGGGCACCAACAGCGTGTCGAACTACGAGAGCGCGACATCCATCTTCGAGCGGTTGCGCGACCTGCCGTCGGCGCCGGTCGACCTGCGGGCCGAGGCCGGGTTCAAATGGGGCTACGCGCTGGAACAACGCCAGCAGACCGCGAAGGCGCAGACGGCATTCTGGGGCATCGTGAACGATTTCCTGCTTGATGCCGCGGAGGCGGCCAAGCTGGGCGCGAAGGGCCGCTATTGGGTGTCGCGATCATTGCTCGAACTCGGCCAGATCAACGAGGACGCCGGCCGCCTCGATGAGGCGCAGCGCGCCTACCGGTTGATTGTCGACCAGAAACTCTACGGGGTCGCGCAGGCGCAGGCCAAGCTGGCGCGATTCCGACCCGCCGCGGGAGCCAAGCCATGAGCTTTGGCATTTACCCCCGGAGGGCGCGGCCCATGATGCGCGCGAATTCATGACGGAATTCAGTTACAGTGTCTTTGCGAAGGGCGGACCCGTGATGTGGCTGCTCGTGCTGCTCGGCGTGATCGCGCTGATCGTCTTCATCGAGCGGGCGCTGTTCCTGCACCAGGGCCAGATCCGATCGACGGCATTTCTGGACGGCATCAAGAATCTGCTGCAAAAGGACCGGCTGATGGAGGCCCTGACGGTTTGCGAAGAAACGCCGGGGCCCGTCGCGAAACTGGTGAAGGCCGGCCTCCGTCACGCCACGGACGACGAACAGGGCATGCGCTATGCCATCCAGGAAGCGGCGCTGGCGGAGATCCCGGTGTTGGAGCGCCGCATCAGCGCGCTGGCGGCGATCGCGCAGATCGCGCCCTTGTTCGGCTTGCTCGGCACGCTGCTGGGGATGATCCGCACGTTCTGGCAATTCAACCAGGGGGGCAATTACGCGACGTCCGCCGCGCTCGCCGGCGGGATGTGGGAGGCCTTGCTCACGGCGGCCGCCGGCCTGGCGGTGGCGATCCCGGCGCAGGTGGCGCGGCATTTCCTGGCGGGCCGCGTGCGCGCGCTGGTGCAGGACATGGAATGGGTGGCGAGCGAGCTCATGCGTTTCCTGCTGCGCGACTATCGCGCCGGCAAGGACCAGGCGCGATGATCACGCGGCCGCTTGATCTCGAAGCGCGACTCAGTCCGCCGCCGCGGGACCTGGATTTCGTCGGCTGGGTCAACGTCGGCGCCATCGTGCTGTTTTTCAGCCTGCTGGGATCGCGCTTTGTCCTGACCCCGGGGCTCGAAGTCGGCATCCGCAACGACGGGCTGGTGTTGCCGCAGGGACCTGTGCCGGTGGAGAACCTCGGCGCCGCCTCGGTCGTGCTAAGTTATCGCCGGGAAAACGTAATTCTCTTTGAAGGAGGCATCTATTCGCTGGCGGAACTGCAGAAACAACTCGCCGGGTATGCCAAGCGGCATCCCGGCGCGATCATGCTGGTGCAGGCTGACCGCGAAGTGTCGGTGCAAAACGTGCTCGATCTTATCGTGATGGCGCGCGGCGCCGGATTCGCCAATGTCATGCTGGCGGCCGAACCGACCGAACAGCCCAAATAGCGAGGATCGCCCGTGCGCATCGGCAGGATTGAGGTCAAGCGGCGGGTCTGGATCGGGTTGGGCTTCGCCCTGGCGGTGACGGTGGCGTGGTGGGTCTGGCTGCGTAGCCGCCAGGCGCCGATCGGACAAGTGGCCGCAGCCAAATCTCCCTTCGTGCAATTGGTCGGAATGAACGGTGGGGCGGGGGACAAGGCTCTTCGCGAACAAGTCGAATTGATGGACCCGAAACCGCTGTTTTTCCCGACGGAATGGAATTATGGGCAGCGACCGCTGCGCGAATCGATGCGCCGACAACCGGGAGACGTTTTCGGCAGTTTTCCTCCGAATCTCGAATTTGGTGGCAAGGGTGTCAGAGCCTATGGAGCGGAAGGCGAAGCCGCGCCGGAGAAGTTGGCTGATGTGCTGGCGCAAGGTAACGAAGTTCCTTTCGACGGCATGGGTCAGGTTGACACGATGACTGCCAGTCTGAAACCGCGCAGCGCTTTTCTCGAAGTTCGGTCGCTGAGAAAAGGGGATGTGGTCCTCAGCCAGACACTTGGGAATCTGTTTGCCCCGCGGCCCGACTTTCCTCCGATGGAGTATCTCGTCGCGGTGAGCAGCCTCGGAGTCATCGGCGATCCGGTTCTGGTACTCGGTGTCGAAGGGGATGAGGTTGATGAACGAGTGGACAGTTTCTTCCGCTCCTACCTTGTAAAAGGGGCTCACCTCGGCGAGCGTTTGATGCCTGGGAACTATCGCGTTTCGATCGGTCCGTAGGTTTTTTGGAGAGGCGGTAAGAATCTAGTTGACGGCCAATTTTACGGGCTATTCTCTCAACGTTCTTTTCCAATTTTGGTCTGTGCCTTGGTCTGCCCAGATAGCTCAGTTGGCAGAGCACGTTCTTGGTAAGGACGAGGTCGCCGGTTCGAATCCGGTTCTGGGCTCCAGGCCAACGTCGCTGATCCCGACGTTAATCTAGATCAACAACTTCAACCACCAACAACCTACTCCACCTCCACATGGCTAAAGGAACATTCGAACGCAAGAAGCCGCACGTCAATGTCGGCACGATCGGCCACATCGACCACGGCAAGACGACGCTGACCGCCTCGATTCTGGCGGTGCAAGCCCGCAAAGGCCTGGCCGAGGTCAAGGCTTACTCCGACATCGCCAAGGGCGGCACGGTGCGTGACGCCACGAAGACCGTCACCATTGCGGTGGCGCACGTGGAGTACGAGTCCGACAAGCGCCACTACGCCCACGTCGACTGCCCCGGGCATGCCGACTTCGTCAAGAACATGATCACGGGTGCCGCCCAGAAGGACGGTGCCATCCACGTCGTGTCCGCCGCTGACGGCCCGATGCCGCAGACGCGCGAGCACGTGCTGCTTGCCCGCCAGGTCGGCGTGCCGAAGCTGGTCGTGTTCCTGAACAAGGTCGACCTCATCGAGGACCCCGAGCTGCTCGACCTCGTCGAGGAGGAAATCCGCGACCTGCTCACGAAGTACCAGTTTGACGGCAAGAACGCCAAGATTGTCCGTGGCTCCGCCACCGCCGCGCTCGAGGGCAAGCCCGAGGGCGAGAAGGCGATCCAGGAGCTGATGAACGCGATCGACACCGAGATTCCCGAGCCGGTCCGCGAGATCGACAAGCCGTTCCTGATGTCCGTCGAGGACGTCTTCTCGATCACCGGCCGCGGCACCGTCGCCACGGGTCGTATCGAGCGCGGCAAGTGCAAGCTCAATGACACGGTCGAGATCGTCGGCCTGCGCGACACCACCTCGACGGTCGTCACCGGCATCGAGATGTTCCGCAAGCTCCTCGATTACGGCCAGGCGGGCGACAATGTCGGCCTGCTGCTTCGCGGCGTGGAAAAGGAAGGCATCGAGCGCGGCCAGGTCATCGCCGCCCCGAAGAGCATCACGCCGCACACCAAGGCCAAGGCCGAGATCTACGTCCTCTCGAAGGACGAGGGCGGCCGCCACACCCCGTTCTTCAACGGTTATCGTCCCCAGTTCTACTTCCGCACGACGGACGTGACCGGGGTCGTCAAACTCCCCGCCGGCGTCGAGATGATCATGCCCGGTGACAACATCGCGGTCGAAATCGAGCTGATCGTGCCCATCGCCATGGAGAAGCTCCAGAAGTTCGCCATCCGCGAGGGCGGCCGCACCATCGGTGCCGGCCGGGTCACGGAGATCATCGAATAAGCGTCGTCAACCTCCTTCGTCCGGCGCTGCCGGGGCTCCTTTGCGGGGTCCCGGCTGTGTCGTCTAAATGAAATATCTCACAGGGGTGTAGCTCAATTGGTAGAGTAGCGGTCTCCAAAACCGTTGGTTGGGGGTTCGATTCCCTCCGCCCCTGCCACCTCCGCCCGATCCGTCCCATGGCCAATCCGTTCCGCAGCGCCCGCATCTTCTTCAGCGAACTCGTCGCCGAGTTGCAGAAAGCCAGCTGGCCGACCCGCAGCGAGCTCAAGGATTCGACGATCGTCGTGATCGTTGCGTGCGTGCTGCTCGGCCTGTTCACCAGCATCAGCGATTTTGCCCTCTACAACGTGGTCGACGCCGTCACCTCGCTGATCAGCCGCTAACCCTTTCCGCCGATGTCCGCCGACACCTCCACCTCCACCAGCGCGCAGTGGTTCGCTGTGCACACGCTCTCCGGCCAGGAGAACAAGGTGAAGACCTACATCGAGAAGTTCCGGAAGGCCGAGGAACTCGACGACGCGATCTTCGAGGTGCTGCTGCCGACGGAGGTTGTTTCCGAGGTCAAGGGCGGGAAGAAGTCCACCAAGGTCCGCAAGCTGTATCCGGGCTACGTGTTCATCAACATGGCGCTCTACGACGCCGAGAAAAAGGTCGTGATCAAGCCGTTCTATTTCGTGAAGGATGCGGCCGGCGTCATCGGTTTCGTGGGCGGCGACAAGCCCGCGCCGCTGCGCCAGGCCGAGATCGACGAGATCAAGGCGCGCATCGAGGCCGCCTCGGGCAAGGAGATCCCGAAGGTCACCTTCGAGGTCGGCGAGGAGGTCAAGATCACCGACGGCGCGTTCGCCAACCTGACCGGCCGCGTCGACGAGATCGATCCCGCCCGCGGCAAGCTCAAGATTTCCGTTTCCATTTTCGGACGGTTTACGCCCGTCGAACTCGAATACTGGCAGGTCCAGCGCGCCTCTGAAAGCTGATCGATCCGCCGCCCACCACCCACCAGTCCCCCCTCCGCTCACATGGCTAAGAAAATTCAAGGTTACGTCCGCCTCCAGCTGCCCGCCGGCGCGGCCAATCCGGCGCCGCCCGTCGGCCCCGCCCTCGGCGCCCAAGGCGTCAACATCATGGGCTTCTGCAAGGAGTTCAACGCGAAGACCAAGGACCAGGCCGGCATGATCATCCCGGTTGTGATTACGGTCTACGCCGACAAGTCCTTCACGTTCATCTGCAAGTCCCCGCCGGCTTCCGTGCTGCTCAAGAAGGCCGCCGGCATCGCCACGGGTTCCGCCAAGCCGAACATGGACAAGGTCGGCAAGGTGACGAAAAAGCAGATCCTCGAGATCATCAAAATCAAGAAGGCCGACCTGAACGCCAACAGCGACGAGGCCGCCATCCGCATGATCGCCGGCACCGCCCGCAACATGGGCATCGACGTCGTCGACTGATTTCATCCAACCCAAAAACTCACCGCGGGAGTCCCACCCGGGACGTTCGCACCGCAAGGAGTCATCCATGCCCGTAAAACACAGCAAGCGATACCGGAACGCCGCCTCGGTGGCCGACCTCGCGAAGGAATACCCGCTCAAGGAAGCGGTCGACGTCCTCGCCAAATTCCCGAAGGCCAAGTTCGACGAGACCGTCGAGCTCTCCTTCCGCCTCGGCGTCGACCCGGCGCAAGGCGACCAGATGGTGCGCGGCACCACGCCGCTGCCCAACGGCTCCGGCAAGAAGATCCGCGTGCTCGTCTTCACCGACGACGCGGAGAAGGCCCTCGCCGCCGGCGCCGACTTCGCCGGCCTGGCCGACATGATGGCCAAGGTTTCCGGCGGCTGGCTCGATTTCGATGTCGCGATCGCGACCACCGAGGCGATGAAGCAGGTCCGCACGCTCGCGCGCATCCTCGGCCCGAAGGGTCTCATGCCGAACCCCAAGTCCGGCACCGTCACGGACGACGTCGCGGCGGGCATCAAGGCCGTGAAGGCCGGCCGCGTTGAGTTCAAGGTCGACAAGACCGCCAACATCGGGGTCGGCGTCGGCAAGCGTTCCTTCACGCCCGAGCAGATCATTGAGAACGCCAGCGCCGTCCTCGAGGCGGTGGGCAAGGCCCGCCCGGTCGGTTACAAGGGCAGCCACTACATCAAGAGCGTCACCATCTCCTCCTCGATGAGCCCCGGCGTGCGGCTCGCGAGCAGCGAATACAGCAAATTCTAAGGACCCCGCCACCATGAGAGCCGAAAAGAAATATTTGATCGATGAGGTCAGCGGGCACCTGAAGAAGTCCGATTACGTCATCCTGACGAACTTCACGAAGCTGACCGTCGGCGACGCCGCCGAGCTGCGCAAGCGGCTCGCGCCGGAGAAGGCCGAGTTCCACGTCGTGAAGAACAGCTCGTTCCGCGTCGCGGCCAAGGCCCTCGGCCTGCCCGACCTCGAGAGCTCGCTGACCGGCCAGACGGCCGTCGTTGTCGGCGGCACGAATCCCGCGGGTGTCGCCAAGACGCTCAAGAAGTTCATCGAGGAAAAACAGAAGCTCGAGGTGAAGGTCGGGGTCATGGACAAGAAGCTCATGACCGCGGCCGACCTGGCGAAGCTCGCCGACCTGCCGTCGTTCGAGGCGCTGCGCTCGATGTTCCTCGGCCTGCTCACGATGCAGGGCGCGGCCTTCGTCCGCGTGCTCGACGCCAGGGTCAAGAAAGAGCAACCCGCGGCTCCCGCCGCCTGAACCCCCAACCTTAACCACCAGAATTTTCCGGCCCCGGCCGCGAACCCGATATCCAGGAAAGAGGCTAGGGGATACGTCCCTTAAACGCGTTTCACCCGAGACCGCTATCCTCTTCAGGAGAAAACCACATGAGCAACATCACCAAAGACCAAGTCATTGAATGGCTGTCCGCCCAGCCCATTCTTGAACTCGCCGCCCTCGTCAAGGACCTCGAGGCCAAGTGGGGCGTGTCCGCCGCGGCCGCCGTGGCCGCCGCGCCCGCCGCGGGCGGTGGCGCCGCCGCGCCCGCCGCCGAGGAGAAGACCGAGTTCAGCGTCGTCCTGACCGAAGCCGGGGCGAACAAGATCGGCGCCATCAAGGAAGTCCGCGCCATCACCGGCCTGGGCCTCAAGGAGGCGAAGGATCTCGTCGAGAGCGCGCCGAAGCCCGTCAAGGAAGGCGTCAGCAAGGCGGAGGCCGAGGAAATCAAGAAAAAGCTCGAGGCGGCCGGCGCCAAAGTGGAGCTCAAGTAAGCGTTTGGCGCTTCACTCCTTGCCAGTTTCTTCTTCACCGGGACAGGCCGTGTGCAACCGCGGCCTGTCTTTCGGCTTTCTTTCGTTCGTTCTTTTTGCGCTCCAGGACCCCGCGTCCGGGCGCACCTCTGCCGGCGGGCCGTTTGCGGCCCGCTGAGTTTCCGCTCCTTTCCTCCGTTTCACCCTCATCCGGGACACATCCATGGCCGACCGCACTCACACCGAACGCATTAACTTCGGCAAACTCCGCGAAGTCATCCAGCCTCCCAACCTCATCGAGCTGCAGATCAGCTCGTACCTGGAGTTCCTCCAGAAGGACACGCCCGAGAAGCAGCGCAAGCCCTTCGGCCTCGAGGCCGTGTTCAAGGAGGTCTTCCCGATCAATTCCTATGACGAGCGCCTGACGCTCGAGTACGTGTCGTACACGATCGGCGAGCCCAAGAGCTCGGAGATCGAGTGCCTGCGCGAAGGCACGACCTACGCCGTCCCGCTGTATGTGAAGCTCCGCCTCCGCGAGGAGGACTTCATCAAGGATGAGGAGATCTTCATGGGCGACATCCCGATGGTGACCGAGCGCGGCTCCTTCATCATCAACGGCGCCGAGCGCGTGGTCGTCTCGCAGCTCCACCGTTCCCCCGGCATCTGCTTCGAGGTGGCGACCCACCCGAACGGCAAGCTGCTGCACTCCTTCCGCATCATCCCCGACCGCGGCACCTGGCTCGAGGTGCAGTTCGACAACAACGACCTGCTCTACGTCTACCTCGACCGCCGCCGTCGCCGCCGGAAATTCCTCATCACGACGCTGCTGCGCTCCATCGGCTACAGCAACGACCTCGATATCCTGAATCTGTTCTACACGATCCAGGACCTGAAGGTCAGCAAGGCGCTCGACCTCGAGAACGTCTCCACGCTCGTGCTCGTCGAGGACGTGATCGACGCCCAGAAAGGCGTCGTCCTGGCCCGCGCCTTTGAGCCGCTGACGAAGGCGATCGTCCGGACCTTCGAGAAACACGACATCAAGTCGATGCGCGTCATCGACACGACGGCCGACGAGGGCGCCATCATCCGCGCGCTCAAGAAGGACCCGACCCGCAACGAGGAGGAGGCCCTCAAGGAAATCTACAAGAAGCTGCGTCCCGGCGAGCCGCCGACCACGGCCAACGCCAAGGCCCTGCTCAAGCGCCTGTTCTTCGACCCGAAGCGCTACGACCTTGGCCGCGTCGGCCGCTACAAGATCAACCAGAAGCTCGACCTCAAGATCGACCTGGAGAACCGCATCCTCGACAGCTCCGACATCGTCGCCGCCACGAAATACCTCGTCCGCCTGAAGAAGAGCGACGGCATCGTGGACGACATCGACCACCTCGGCTCGCGCCGCGTGCGCACCGTGGGCGAGTTGCTCGCCAACCAGTGCCGCGTCGGCCTCAGCCGCACGGAACGCCTCGTGCGCGAGCGCATGACCCTCTACGACCAGAGCGTCGACTCGATCACGCCGCAGAAGCTGATCAACCCGAAGGCGCTGACGACCGTGATCCGCGACTTCTTCGCGCGCAGCCAGCTGTCGCAGTTCATGGACCAGATCAACCCGCTCGCCGAGCTGACGCACAAGCGGCGTCTCTCCGCGCTCGGGCCGGGCGGTCTCAACCGCGAGCGCGCCGGCTTCGAGGTGCGCGACGTGCACCCGTCCCACTACGGCCGCATCTGCCCGATCGAGACCCCGGAAGGCCCGAACATCGGCCTCATCAACTCGCTGTCGACCTACGCCCGCGTGAACGAGTTCGGCTTCATCGAGGCGCCCTACCGCCTCGTCGAGAAGGGCCGCGTTTCCGACAAGGTCGTCTACCTCACCGCCGACCAGGAGGAGGGCAAGACCATCGCCCAGGCCAACGCCGAGGTCGATGACAAGGGCAACTTCATCGGCAAGGTCACCGCCCGCAATTCCGGCAACTTCCTCGAGGTCACGGCCGACGAGGTCGACCTGATGGACGTTTCGCCCAAGCAGGTCGTGTCCGTCGCCGCCGGCCTGATCCCGTTCCTCGAGCACGACGACGCCAATCGCGCGCTCATGGGTTCGAACATGCAGCGCCAGGGCGTGCCGCTCCTCCAGACCGAGGCGCCCTTCGTGGGCACCGGCCTCGAGTCCCGCCTGGCGAGCGACTCCAAGACGGTGGTCATCGCCGAGGAATCCGGCGTGGTCGCGTCGGTCGACGCCAAGCAGATCATCGTCACCAAGGACGGGGAGCTGCCCCGGCACCCGAAACACAACCCGAAGGATCACGTTTACGTGTATGAACTCCGCAAGTTCATGCGCTCGAACGCCGGCACCTGCTTCAGCCAGCGGCCCATCGTCAAGCAGGGGCAGAAGGTGAAGAAGGGCGAGTGCATCGCCGACGGTCCCTCGACGGACCACGGCGAGCTCGCGCTCGGCCGCAACGTGCTCGTCGGCTTCATGCCGTGGAACGGCTACAACTTCGAGGACGCCATCCTCATCTCCGAGAAGGTCCTCAAGGAGGACATCTTCACCTCGATACACATCCAGGAATTCGAGGTCACGGCCCGCGACACCAAGCTCGGGCCCGAGGAGATCACGCGCGACATCCCGAACATCGGCGAGGAAGCGCTCAAGAACCTCGACCACAACGGCGTCATCCGCGTCGGCGCCGAGGTGAAGCCCGGCGACATCCTCGTCGGCAAGATCACGCCGAAGTCCGAGACCGAGCTCGCGCCCGAGGAAAAACTCCTCCGCGCCATCTTCGGTGAAAAGGCCGCCGACGTGAAGGATACCTCCCTCATCGTCCCCTCCGGCGTCAACGGCATCATCATGGATGTGAAGGTCTCGACCAGCCGCCTCGACGCGGAGCGCGACCGCATGTCCCCCTCCGACCGCCGCCGCCAGGTGAAGCAGATCCAGGAGGACTACAAGACCCAGATGGACAAGCTGCGCGAGCAGCTGACCGAGGCCTTGTCCAACATCCTCCTCGGCGAAAAGATCCCGCTCGACGTCATCAACGGCCAGACCGGTGAAATCATCATCCCGGCCAACCGCAAGATCACGAAGACGCTCCTGCGCAAGCTCGCCGCCGTCGCGAAGCACATCGAGATCGATCCGTCCCCCGTCCGCATCAAGATCATGGAGATCATCGCGTCCTTCCAGTCGAAGTTCGACGAGCTGGAAGGCGACCGCGAGCGCAAGATCGCCACGATCGAGACCGGCGACGAGGGCGGCCCCGGCGTCATCAAGCAGGTCAAGGTGTACATCGCGACCAAGCAGAAGCTCGAGGTCGGCGACAAGATGGCCGGCCGCCACGGCAACAAGGGCGTGGTCGCCAAGATCGTGCCCGAGGAAGACATGCCGTTCCTGCCGGACGGCACCCCGATCGAGATCTGCCTGAACCCGCTGGGCGTGCCCTCGCGCATGAACGTCGGCCAGGTGCTCGAGACGCACCTCGGCTGGGCCTGCAAAAAGCTCGGCATCAAGGTCGCCACCCCCGTGTTCGACGGCATCCCGGAGAGCAAGGTCCGCGGCTACCTCAAGGAGGCCAAGCTGCCGTCCACCGGCAAGTCGACGCTCTATGACGGCCGCACCGGCGAGAAGCTCGATCAGGAAGTCGTCGTCGGCTACATCTACATGATGAAGCTGAACCACCTCGTGTCGCACAAGATTCACGCGCGCGCGGTCGGTCCCTACTCGCTCGTCACGCAGCAGCCCTTGGGCGGCAAGGCCCAATACGGCGGCCAGCGCTTCGGCGAAATGGAGGTGTGGGCGCTCGAAGCCTACGGCGCGGCGCACACCCTGCAGGAACTCCTCACGGTCAAGTCCGACGACGTGAACGGCCGCACCAAGATCTACGAGTCGCTCGTCAAGGGCGACAACACGCTGAGCGCCGGCACGCCGGAATCGTTCAACGTGCTGGTCAAGGAAATGCAGGCCCTCGGCCTCGACATCAAACTGAACAAACGCACCGCCCTGGGGGAAGCCCTGGGCGGCGACCGCTAAGCCTTAACGCCCTTCTGGGAGCCACATCACCATGAGCACTGAACACGCCCGCGAAGAAGTCCGCTCCGTCCTCGGTTCGGACGAGAGCCAGTTCGACAGCGTTTCCATCACCGTCGCCGCGCCGGAGACCATCCGCGCGTGGTCGAAGGGCGAGGTCAAGAATCCCGAGACCATCAACTACCGCACGTTCAAGCCCGAGCCGGGCGGCCTCTTCTGCCAGAAGATCTTCGGCCCCGTGCGCGACTACGAGTGCGCCTGCGGAAAATACAAGCGCATCAAGTACAAGGATGTCGTTTGCGACCGCTGCGGCGTCGAGGTGACCATCGCCCGCGTCCGCCGCGAGCGCATGGGCCACATCGAGCTCGCCGTTCCCGTCGCCCACATCTGGTTCCTCAAGAGCATGCCGAGCCGCCTCGGCCTGCTCCTCGACATGACCGCCCGTTCGCTCGAGCGCGTCATCTACTATGAGAACTACATGGTGACGAACCCGGGCAAGACCCCGCTCGAACTCAAGCAGCTTCTCACCCAGACCGAACACCAGCAGGCCATCGACGAATACGGCGCCGACGCCTTCACCGCGAAAATGGGTGCCGAGGCCGTCCGCGATGTGCTGCTCCAGATCGACATGCCGGCCGTCGTGGCCGAGCTGCACGAGACGATGCGCGCCACGCGCTCGAAGCAGATCAAGAAGAAGCTTTCGAAGCGCCTCAAGGTCATCGGTGGCTTCATCAACTCGAAGTCCCGTCCGGAATGGATGGTGCTCGAGGTGCTGCCCGTCATCCCGCCGGACCTGCGTCCGCTCGTCCCGCTCGAGGGTGGCCGCTTCGCGACTTCCGACCTGAACGACCTCTACCGCCGCGTCATCAACCGCAACAATCGCCTGCGGAACCTGATGCAGCTGAAGACGCCCGACGTCATCATTCACAACGAAAAGCGCATGCTCCAGGAGGCCGTCGACGCTCTGTTCGACAACGGCCGCCACGGCCGCCCGGTCACGGGCGCCGGCAACCGCGCCCTGAAGTCGCTCTCCGACATGCTCAAGGGCAAGCAGGGCCGCTTCCGCCAGAACTTGCTCGGCAAGCGCGTCGACTACTCGGGTCGTTCCGTGATCGTCATCGGTCCGGAGCTCAAGCTGCACCAGTGCGGCTTGCCGAAGAAAATGGCGCTCGTGCTGTTCGAGCCGTTCATCATCCGTCGCCTGAAAGAGCTCGGCTTCGTGCACACCGTCCGCGGTGCGCGCAAGATGATCGAGAAGAAGTCGCCGGAGGTCTGGGACATTCTCGAGGAAGTCACCAAGGGCCATCCGGTGCTGCTCAACCGCGCGCCGACGCTGCACCGTCTCTCGATCCAGGCTTTCGAGCCCGTGCTCATCGAGGGTTCGTCCATCCGCGTTCACCCGCTCGTCTGTACGGCTTACAAC
>DATJES010000040.1:0-5902 GCA_035496355.1 Lacunisphaera sp.
CCCGACATCAGCGACAACGCCCGGACCCAATGCCGGTGGCCGGAGAAGTTTTCGTGGTGGTATCGCCGGGAATTCTCCGTGCCGGCCGATTTCCGGCGGCATCTGGAGCAGAAGCTGGTTCTTGCGGGCATCGATTTGTCCGGGCAGGTCTTCGTCAACGGGAAGCTCGTCGGATCGACCAAGGACGCGTTCACCACCTACGAATTTGACGTGGGCGGCTTGCTGCGCGACGGGGCGAACGAACTCGTGGTGCGCGTGACCAGCGGCACGGAGCTGGTCCCGCCCGGGAATACCGGAACCATGTTTCGGGACATTTATTCGATCCGCAATTTCGAGCAGCGCCGGCTGCTGCGCAAGCCGGCCTACGCCTACGGTTGGGATTGGTGCGACCCGCTGCCGAACATCGGCATTATTGGCGGGGTGCGGCTGGAAGGACGAAGCCAGGTGGTCATTCGCGACCTGCGCATGGATACGGTAATCGACGGGGACAAGGTCTCGCTCGAGGGAACGGCAACGCTCCAAAACCTCCATCCCACGAAGGAGATTCCCGCGGTCCTGGAACTGAGCCTCGATCCGCCGCAAGGAGACACGATCAGGAAACGCTTCCCGTTCAGCGGCCAGCTGGGCCGGTCGACCCTGCGGTGCCGCCTCGAGGTTCCCGATCCGCAGCTCTGGTGGCCCAACGGGATGGGAGGGCAGCCGCTCTACAAGCTGACGGCGCGGGTCGTGTGCGATGGCAGGGAGACGGACCGATCGGAGCAGATGATTGGATTGCGCACCATCGAACTGGACCGGTCGGCCTTGGCCAAAGGTTCGCGCTTCGCGTTTCGCGTGAACGGACAGACCATGTTCAGCAAGGGCGGCAACTGGGCTCCGGCCGATCTGATTCCTGCGCGCGTCAGCAAGGAACGCTACCGGGCCCTCGTCGCGGAGGCAAAGAATGCGAACTTCAACATGTTTCGCGTGAACGGGGTGGGCCTCTACGAAAGTGATGCGTTCTACGACGCGTGCGACCGGGCTGGGATCCTTGTCTGGCAGGACTTCACCTTGTCCTTTGCCGTTTTCCCGGATGACGATCCCGCTTTCGTGGCGTCAGTGCGCGCCGAGGCGGAGAGCCAGGTGACGCGGCTGCGCCATCACGCGTCGCTGGCAATGTGGTGCGGGAACAACGAGTGCCTCTGGCTGCTGGTCGGCGCGCAGAAGGACCCGAAGAAGGCGCGCGAGGTCGGGGGCACGCGCCTGTATTACGAAGTCCTGCCCGGGATCTGCAGCATCCTTGATCCCGGCCGTCCCTATTGGCCGGGCTCTCCGGCCGGCGGCGACTCGCCGAACAGCGAGGAAGCGGGTGACTGCCACTGGTGGATGGATTTCACCATGAGCCGTGACATGAACCGCCGGATCCGGTCCGAGGTGGTCGACGAGTGCCGGGCGCGCTTTGTCAGCGAATACGGCATCCTCGGTCCGCCCAACATGGCGTCGATCCGGGAGTTTCTGAAACCCGGCGAGGTTTCGCTTACGAGCGAAGCGTGGAAGATCCACACCAATTCGATCGCGGACGGGACCATCACGGCCGGCATCGCCTACCACTATGGAACCGGCGCCGGCGGCGCTCTTTCACTGGATGAATTCGTCCTCTACGGACAGATGGTCCAGGCGGTGCTCCAAGGCGGGACCCTGGAGGCGCTTCGCTTCCGGAAGGACGATCCGGTGGACGACTGCCATGGCGCGCTCGTGTGGTCCTACAACGACTGCTGGGGAGAAACCGGCTGGTCGATCATCGACCACTACGTCCGCCGCAAGGCGAGCTACTACTGGTTCAAGCGCGCGGCCGCCCCGGTCAAGGTGATCGTCCGGCCTCGTGGCGATGAACTCGTCACCCGGGTGGTGAATGACACGATTCGCGCCGGCAAAGCAGTGGTGAGCCTGGGATGGATCCGTCTCGACGGCACCGCGCGCGAGATGCGCGATGTTCGCATCAAGATCCCGGCGAACGGCATGGTCGAGGTTGCGCGTGATGCGCTGCCCCGTGCGTCCATGCGGAACCCGCGCGAATGGATCTATGCAGCTGTCATGCGCGGCGACGGCATTCCGGACGACCAGGCGATCTGGCTGCTCGCGCCGCAGCGCGAGCTTGCGCTGGCGCGGCCCGCGATCGCCGTGGCGGAAAAGGAAGGGATGCTGGAGGTGAAAAGCGACGTCTATTGCCACGCGGTCCACCTCGAAGACGGGGGAAAGGAAATCATCGCGGACAACTATTTCGATCTTCTGCCGGGAATTCCGGTTCGGGTTGCCATCACGACGCCAACGGCGAACGGAAGCTATCCATTGGCGGCGGTGATGCCGCTGCAGTCATCCAACGCGGGGCAAGAGGGGGCGAAAACACATTGAGTACTTCCAGGAAAGTCAGACGCCTTGCCCGGAGGGGCAAATCCGCCACGCGGCCGCCGCCCCGGCTGGTCCTGTGCGCCCCGATCTGGGGCATGATCGGTCACCCAAGTGCGCGCCGCGAATGGTCGCTCGAGCGCAAGCTGGCGGAAATAAAAGCCGCGGGCTTCGACGGGGTCTGCGGCTGGATCAACCCCGGGATCCAGCGGATCGCCGCCCGGCTCGGCCTGGCAATGATGAGCGGATTCGACTGTCGCAGCCTGGCCGCGGTGCGCCCGCGCCTGCTGGAGCAGCAGGCGCTGGGCGTGCGCTTCATCAACATTCAACTGCTGGAACATGACACGAAGCCGGCCCGGGCGGCCGCGATGGCGGTGGGACTGATCAAGCTCTCACGCCGTCTGGGCCTCGCCGTACACCTCGAGGTGCATCGCAACACCGCCACCGAGACGCCCGAGAAGTTCACCGAGATAGCCCGGCGCTTTCGACGATCGACCGGCTGGGTGATGCCGGTGACCTGGGATCATTCGCACTTCGCAGTCTCCAAGCACGTCATGCCGGCCGACTACTCGCGGCGGCTGCTTGCATGGCCGGAACTGATCCAGCATTCGCAGATGTTCCACCTGCGCCCGTTCAACAGCCAGCATTGCCAGGTGCCCGTGACGAACGGCCGTGGCCGGCTGACGCCCGAGTTCAAGGACTACCTGCGGTTCGTCGAGGACCTGTTCGCCCTCTGGCTCGCGGGCCCGCGCCCGGGCGGGGAATTGTGGGCCTGCCCGGAGATGGGCATGAGCCACGGCTACAACCGCAGCGGTGATCCGCCGGTATGGCCGGATATAGTCCGGTGTCGCCGGGAGTTTCTCACGGCTTGGTCCCGCGCCCGGCGGAGGCGAACATGAAGCGCCGATACTACAGCGCACTGGGTGCTCTTACCCTGGCTCTGGCGGCTTGCCGCGCGCCGGTGCCGCCAGCGGCGCAATGGATTGGAACCTACGAAATGAGCCCGGTGGGTCTGCCGACGGCGTCGAAACTCGAGCCGCTGGCGCTGCCCCATTTGGAGACCGTCAAGGGCACCATCCGCTACCGACTCCGCATTTCCCAAGGCGGGAGGCGCCTGCGGCTCAAGGTTGCGAACGAATTCAGTTCGCAGCCCCTGATCATCGGCAGCGCTTCCGTGGGGCTGGCGGCCGGTGTTCTCGACGCCGTGGCGGGGTCGCTGCGGCGGGTGACCTTCGCCGGGCGGGACGCGATCACGGTGGCGGTGGGCGGAAGCGCGGAATCGGACGTCGTCGCCTTGGCGGTCCCGACCGGGGCCGACCTGGTGGTCAGCCTTTACATCCCGCAGGGTATCCTGGTTCCACCCCGGCCCACCACGTCGAAGCTGAACCCCGGCGTGGCCGAGACGACAGACGCCTCGTTCGCCGAGCGCTGGCCCGACGGCAACCATTACGGAGTGAAGCCGCTGGTCTCAGCGATCGAGGTTCTCGCGGAACGTCCCGCGGGCGTCGTCGTCGCCCTCGGCGACTCGATCACCGATGCCTGGGTGAACTCCGAAACGGGGGACCGCGGGTGGCCCGGATTCCTGTCGCGCCGGCTCGCACGCGCGCGCATTTCTGTCGTCGACGCGGGCATCAACAGTAATCGGATCACGGTGTCAGGCAGCTACTTTGCCCCGTCGGCCGTAGCCCGGCTCGACCGCGACGTGTTTTCCGTGCCGGGCATCACCCACCTCGTGGTGCTCGAAGGCATCAATGATATCGGCATGAACGGAACCGTGGGCTGGTTCGGGGATGTGCCGATCGTGAAGCCGGAAGCATTGATCGCAGGCTACCGGACGATAATTGCCCGCGCGCACAAGCGGGGCATCAAGGTCATTGGCGCGACCATCCTGCCGTTCGAGGGCGCCCTCTATTACGATGCGAACAAGGAAGAAGTCCGGACGGCGGTGAACGAGTGGATTCGGACGGCCGGAGAATTTGATGCCGTCGTCGACCTCGACGCCGCGGTGCGCGATCCGACGCATCCGGGCCGGTTGCGGGCCGGGTACGATTCGGGCGATCACCTGCACCCGAACATTGCCGGCCATCGCGCCATGGCGGACGCCTTCGACCTGCACCTCTTCGCAAAATGACCCCGCCGCATGCACCCTGAGATGAAATTTTCCGGCCTACGTTTACCCGCCGCCATGCAGGTCGCAATCGGCCTCTTTGCCACCGCCTTGGCGTCAGCCGATATCCGGCTGCCGGCGATCATCGGTGATCACATGGTGATGCAGCAAGAGACCCGGGCGTCGCTGTGGGGTTGGGCCGATCCCGGCGAGAGGATCCAGGTCAGTGCGTCGTGGTCCCCCGATTCGGCCACGGCATTGGCGGGCGCGGACGGAAGATGGCGCGTGGATCTTTCCACGCCCGCGGCGGGCGGGCCCTACACGATCGCGCTGACCGGGAAGAACCAGCTTAACCTCACCGACGTGCTTGTCGGCGAAGTCTGGCTCTGCAGCGGCCAGTCCAACATGCAAATGCCGTTGAAGCATCCCACGCCGGGCTACGACGTGCCGGTGCTCAATCACGAGGAAGAGATCAGGAAGGCGAACCATCCGGACATCCGCCTGTTCCTCGTGCCTTACACGGCGACGGATGAGCCGGCCGACGGAGGGAAGGGAGAGTGGAAGCGCTGCAGTCCGGACTCGGTCGAGCGCTTCTCCGCGATCGGCTATTTTTTCGCGAGAAAGCTCAACCAGGATCTCGGGGTGCCGGTGGGCATGATCGCTGCCAGCCAGGGGGCCAGCGCGCTGGAGAGTTGGACCAGCCACGAGGTTCTCGCCGCCCACCGGGAGTACGCCCCGATCCTGGAGCGCTATGCCAAGGCCCTGCGCGACCTGCCCGTTGCGAAGCAAAAATACGAGACGGATATCGCGGCGTGGAAGGCCCAGAGTCCGGCCGAGCAGGCGCGGACCGTCCAGCCCTGGCGCCCGTTTGGCGATTACAAGTTCTGCGCGCCATCGACGTTGTGGAACGGCATGATCCATCCCTTGGTCCCTTTCGCGTTGCGCGGGGTTCTCTTCTATCAAGGCGAGGAGAATTCGATCTGGACGCTCGATTATGAGACCCTGTTCGAGCGCATGGTCCAAAGCTGGCGGGAGGCATGGGGCAATCCCGATCTGTTCTTCGATTATGCCCAGCTGTCCAGCTACGACGTCAATCGTCTGACTCCGATCGGCCGGTACTGGGTCGAGTGGCATCCCAACGGCGACACGAAGGCGACGATTTCCGACGACAGCTGGGCCCGGGTGCAGGAGGCACAGCTGAAGTCACGGTCGATCCCGAACGCGGGCATGGCGGTGACGATCGATATCGGCGAGCCCCTGAACATCCACCCCCCGGACAAACAGGAAGTCGCGCGCCGCCTGGCGCTCAATGCCCTGGCGAAGGTCTATGGAAAGAGCGTCGTCTATTCCGGGCCGATCTACGACTCGATGCGCGTCGATGGCGCCAAGGCGGTGATTGGTTTCGAACGCCTC
>DATJES010000041.1:0-110223 GCA_035496355.1 Lacunisphaera sp.
CCCTGCTCCTCCTCACCACCCTCGCGCTCGGCGGCCTCCCGGCCCTCCGCGCCGCCGACGAATCCGGCGCGCTCGTCGCGCGCGGCGAGTACATCGTCAAGCGGGTCGGACTCTGCTCCGACTGCCATGCCCCGCGCAACGAGCGCGGCGAGTTCATCACCGCCCAATGGTTGAAGGGCTCCGCCCTGCCCTTCGCCCCGACCGTGCCCATGCCGGCCTGGGCCAACGCCGCGCCGGGCATCGCCGGGTTGCCGACGATGACCAGCGACCAGGCCGTGAACTTCCTCATGACGGGCGTGCGTCCCGACGGAAGCCGGCCGCGCCCGCCGATGCCGCCGTTCCGCATGGATCAGGCCGATGCCCGCGCCGTCGTCGCCTACCTGAAATCCCTTCAACCCTGACCGCGCATCTCGCGGTCGTTTCCTGACCGGAGTGCCGGGCGCGGCGGCAAGTCCGCCGTTGCCCGCACTCCGTTTTTTCCTATCGGATGACGCCCGCGATGCCCGATCCCGTTCGCCCCGACCTCACGGACCAGCTGCAGGCGCGCCTCAGCGAGGCCGGCCGCGAGCTCGCCCGCACCGAGGCGGCGCTGCGGCAGAGCGAGGCCAGCCGGCGCGAGTCGCAGGACTTTTTCGCCAAGTCGTTCCAGACGACCCCGGCGCTCATGATCATCGCCCGCCTGGCCGACGGGCACATCCTCGAGGCCAACGCGGGCTTCGAGGCGGCGTCGGGCTTCACCCGCGGCGAGGCGATCGGGCGCAACACGCTCGAGCTCGGCCTGTGGCCGAACCAGGCCGCGCGCGATGCCTTTCTCGAGAGCCTGCGCCGTGACGGCCGCGTGCGGGACTTCGAAGGCGTCTTTCGCAACAAGCACGGCGAACTCCGCCACCTGCTGCTCAATGCGGACCTGTTCGAGATGAACGGCACCACCTGCATGCTCACGGTCGGGCTCGACATCACCGAGCGCCAGCGCCGCGAGCGCGTGCAGAGCGCCACCTACCAGATTTCGCATGCGGTCCTCGCCGGCGGCGACCTCCCGGCGCTCTTCGGCGAACTGCACCGCATCATCGCCGGCCTGATGCCCGCGCGGAATTTCTATGTGGCGCTGCTCAGCCCGGACGGCCGCCAGATCAGCTTCCCGTATTTCGAGGATGAGACGATTCCGCCCCCGCCAACCCGCGCCGTCGGCTACGGGCTGACCGAATTCGTCCTGCACACCGGCAAGCCGCTCCTCACCACGGCCGACGAGCTGACGGTCCTCCTCCGGGAGAACAGCCGGTACGCGCCCGTGGGCATGCCGGCCGCGCTGTGGCTCGGCGCGCCCCTCATGATCGCGGGCCGCGCCATCGGCGTCATCGCCGTGCAGGACTACCGCAACCCCAGGGCCTACGGCGAGGAGGAGAAGCGCCTGCTGCTGTTCGTCGCCGACCAGGCGGCGGCCGCGGTCCATCGCCGGCAATCCGAGGAGGCCCTCGCGCGGGCGGAGCAGCAATACCGCGGCATCTTCGAGCACGCGCTGGAGGGCCTCTACCAGTCGCTGCCGGACGGCACCTTCCTCCGCGCCAACCCGGCGCTGGCCCGGATGCTCGGTTACGATTCGCCCACGGAACTCCTCGCCGCGGTCAACGACATCGGGGGCCAGATCTACGCGCAGCCGGGCCGCCGCGCCGAGTTCATGCGGCTGATCGCGGGCAAGGATGAGGTCACCGACTTCGAGTCGGAGATCCTGCGGCGGGATGGATCCCGCATCTGGATCTCCGAATCCGTGCGCGTCCTGCGCGGCCCGGACGGCCACCCGGCCCTTTTCGAGGGCGTCGCCATCGACATCACGGCCCGGCGCGAGGCCGCCCGCGCCTTGCAGGAAGCGAAGGAGGCCGCCGACGCCGCCAACCGCGCCAAGTCGCAGTTCCTCGCCAGCATGAGCCACGAGCTGCGCACGCCGCTCAACGGCATCCTCGGCTACACGCAGATCCTGCAGCGCGACGCGGCGCTGACCGACAAGCAGCGCGACGGACTCGGCATCATCCACCAGTCGGCGGAACACCTGCTCGCGGTGATCAACGACGTGCTCGACCTGGCGCGCATCGAGGCGCGCAAGCTCGAGCTGCACCCGGCGGACTTCGACCTGCCCGAGTTCCTGCATGCGGTGGAGGCGTTCTTCCTGCCGCGCGCCCGCGAGAAGAACCTGCTCTTCGAGACGGCCTTCGCGGCCGACCTGCCGCGCGTGGTCACCGGCGACGCCCAGCGGCTGCGCCAGGTGGCGTTCAACCTGCTCAGCAACGCCGTCAAGTTCACGCCCCGCGGCGGCGTGGTGTTCTCGGTCGAAAAGGCGGGCGAGCGCATCCGGTTTTCCGTCAGCGACAGCGGCCCGGGCATCGCGCCCGAGGACCAGCTGCGGCTCTTCGAGCCGTTCGCCCAGATCGGCGACCATCACCTCCATGCCGAAGGCACCGGGCTCGGCCTCAATGTCAGTCGCGGGATTGTCGAGCAGATGGGCGGCCGCCTGCAGATCGAGAGCCGCGCCGGCTGGGGCAGCCGCTTCTGGTTCGAGGTGCCGCTGCCGGCCTCGTTGCGCGCGAGGCCGGCGCCGCCGACTGCGCCGCGGCGCATCACCGGCTACGCCGGACCGCGGCTCCGTGTGCTGGTGGCTGACGACCACCCGGCGAACCGCCGCCTGTTGGTGGATCTCCTGCAGCCGCTGGGCTTCGAGGTCGCCACCGCCGACGACGGTCGCGCGGCGGTGGAACAAGCCGTGGCGCAGCGGCCGGACCTGGTCCTGCTGGACCTGCGCATGCCGCGGTTGGACGGCTTCGCGGCGGCGCGCGCGATTCGCGCGGCGTTCCCCGCGGGCGCCCCGCGCCTCGTGGGCGTCTCGGCCAGCGCCTTCGAGCCCGATCGGCAGGCCTGCCTGGATGCGGGCTGCGCGGAGTTCCTGGCCAAGCCCTTTCGCGAGGAGCAGCTGTTCGCCGTTCTCGAGCGCCAGCTCGGCCTGCGGTGGCTCCAGGCCGAACCGCCCGCCGGCGAGACGTCGTCGCCGTTCCCGGCGATCGTCGACGCGCCCAGCCCCGCCGACGCGGAGGCGTTGCACGAACTGGCCTGCAAGGGCGACGTGATCGGCGTGCGCGCCTACGCCCAGAAAATGGCGGCGCGGGACGCGCGGCTGGCGCCGTTCGCCCAGGGCGTCACTGACCTGGCCGCGCGGTTCAAGATGAAGGCCATCCGGCAGTTTGTCGCCCGGTACCGCGCCGGCGACCGGAGCCATTCCTGACCATGGCCGCGACCATCCTCATCGTGGACGACACGCCGGCCAACCTGAGCGTGCTGGTCGACACCCTGTCCGAGGCGAATTACCAGCTGATGGTGGCGGAGGACGGCGAGGATGCGCTCGCGCAAACCGAGCACACGCAGCCGGACCTCATCCTGCTCGATGTCATGATGCCCGGCCTCGACGGCTTCGAGACCTGCCGCCGGCTGAAGGCCCGGCCGGCGACGGGCGACATCCCGGTGATCTTCATGACCGCGCTGACGGACACCGCGGAAAAAGTGCGGGCGTTCGCCGCCGGCGCCGTCGACTACATCACGAAGCCCATCCAGCACGAGGAGGCGCTGGCCCGGATCGGCACGCACCTGACCATCCGCCGGCTGCAGCAGGAGCTGCGCGAGCAGCTGGCGCTGAAGGAGCGGTTCATGCGCATCGCCGGCCACGACCTGCGAAATCCGCTCTGCCTGATTCTGATGTCCGGCGAACTGGCGCGGCGCAAGGGCGCCCCGCCGGCGGTGCTGGAATACCTCGAGAGCATCCACGCCTCCGCCCGGCAGATGCGGCGGATCATCGATACCTTCCTGAACCTCCGGCGGCCGGGCGCGCCTGGCCGGGGGACCGTGGACCAGGTCGACGTCAATCTCGTCGCCGAGGCGGTCGTCGCGCAGAACGAGCCGGCGGCCGAGCGAAAACAGCTCACGCTCGCGCTCGAGCTCGCCGAAGATCTTCCGTTGGCGAAGGCCGACGCCGGCAGCACGTACCAGGCCCTGAGCAACTATGTCAGCAACGCGATCAAGTTCCACCCTCCCGGCGGCACCATCATCGTGCGCACGCGGTTGCGGGCCATGACGATTCGCGCCGAGGTGCAGGACCAGGGACCGGGCATTCCGATGGCCGAGCGCGGCGCGTTGTTCGGCGAATACGCGCGGCTGTCGCCGCGCCCCACTGGCGGCGAGGAAAGCACCGGGCTCGGCCTGTCGATCGTGAAGCAGCTGATCGAGGCCGAGAAGGGTGCGGTCGGCGCCGACTTTCCCGCGGCGGGCGGCGCGATCTTCTGGTTCGACGTGCCGGTCGCCGGCGGCGCGTGAGGCCCGGCCTCAGTCGATCCGGCCTTCGTCGAACTCGATCAGGTCAACCACGCTGATGATCTGGTCGACCCGGTCGGCGCAGCCCATGTTGGTCAGCGCCTCCTTCAGGAATTCCCGGCCGCTCGGCGTCATGCCCTTCTGCACGTAGTCGCGATTCCATTTCGCCACGCGCAGGTCGGCCGGAAAGATCGCGCGCAGCCGCGCATCGATCTCCGCGTCCCCGAGGCCGGCGGCGACGCTGTCGTGGACGATCTTCTCCACCGCGCCGGGATCGATGCCGAGGTGCAGGCAGAGGAAGCGATCCATGCCCCGCTTGTAGTTCTTCGCGTAGCTGGCGGGCAGCGCGCCGTGCTCCTTCACGTACTTGCATTTCGCGATGAAGCGCGGCAGGTGGAGCAGGCCGGTGGCGGCGTGTGGCACGTACGCCGGCGGCAGGCAGGTCAACACCTCGCCCGAGGAACCGGGAATGGGCTTCGATGGCATGCGGCCGCCAGCCAACGCGATCGCCCGCCGGCGCGCAACCGTTTCGCGCAACAAAAAGCCGGGCCACGCGGGCCCGGCGGTGCAAGGCGGGGACGGCGGCCTAGAAGAAGCGCACCGGCTTGGCGGCCATGCGATCGTGCTCTTCCGGCGAGCAGCCGGCATTGGTCGCGATGTCGACCTTCGCGTCGGTCGCCTTCACGAGGCTGTTCGCAAGCAGGTAGTTCTCCACCTCCTCGCCGGAGATGTCGGCGAGCATCACGCCGTCGACCTCGACACAGGGGGAAAGGGGCTGGCCGGACTTCCGGACCATTTCCTCGTAGTTCGCGCGGTTGTTGATGATGTCGATGTCCTCATAGGCGAGGCTGTATTTGCCCATGATGGCGCGCACGCCATTGGACCAACCGCAGTGAGGCTTGAGATAGGCTTTGATTTTCATGTGCCGTCGGGAGATTGAACCGGCACAACCTATGCGGCAGTCTCGGCACTTCAACTGAAACTTTTCCGCGTCCCTTTTCCTCCCGTGGTGTCCGCCGACTTTCCCCAGCTTTCCCCCGCCCAAGCCTCCGCCTTCGCCCGCCTGGGGCTCGCCAACCTCTCGCGCGAGTACCCGCACCTGCTCACCCACCAGCTCAACGGGCCGGATGATGTCCGCAGCCCGCGCGCGCTGCACCCGGCGTTCTACGGGAGCTACGACTGGCATTCCTGCGTGCACCAGCACTGCATGCTCGCCCGGCTGGCGCGGCTCTACCCCGCGCTGCCGGAGCGGGCCGAGATCGACCGCCTGCTGCGGGAGCATCTGACGCCGGAGAACCTCGCCGCGGAAGCCGCCTATTTCCAGGCCCCGGGCCGCAGTTACTTCGAGCGCCCCTACGGCTGGGCGTGGCTGCTGAAGCTCGCCGAGGAACTGCGCCGCCACGATCCCGGCCTCGCCAAGAACCTCGATCCGCTGGTGGCCATCGTGCGCGGCGGCCTGTTCACCTACCTGACGTCGCTCACCCACCCCGTGCGTCATGGCGTGCACAACAACACGGCGTTCGCCGTGAAGCTGGCGATCGACTACACGCGCGCGGCGGACGACCAGGAGCTGAAGCTCTTCTGCACGAGTCGCATGGCGTATTGGTTCGGGCACGACATGGACTATGGGGCGCGCTGGGAGCCGTCCGGCGAGGACTTCCTGTCCCCGGCGCTGACCGAGGCGGAGGTCATGGCCGCGGTGCTGCCACCGGAAAACTTCAGCCGCTGGCTGAGCCGGTTCCTCCCCAACCTGCACACGGGCGACCCGGTGCGGCTCTTCACGCCGGTGCGCGTCAGCAACCCACACGATCCGAAGATCGCCCATTTGATCGGGCTCAATCTCAACCGCGCCTGGTGCTGGCGGCGGCTGGCCCTCGCGTTGCCCGACTCCGACCCGCGGCAGGCCCGTGCCCGCGATGCGGCGGTGCGCCACCTCGATGCCGCCCTGCCGCTCCTGAGCGTCGAGGACTACCAGCGCGCCCATTGGCTCGGCTCGTTCGCCGTCTATGCGCTGACCGAGTGAGGCGGCGCGAGGCCGGCATGCCGGCGGGTGTTTTTCGCCTAGCGGTCGCGCGGCTTGCCGGCACCATCCCGAGCCATGGATTGGACCTCGTGGCCGGCGGCGGGCATCATCATCGTGACCCTGATCGGCGTCGCGATCGGCCGGTATCCGTGGTTGCGGATGAACCGCGCCACGATCGCGCTCGTGGGCGCGACGCTCCTGCTGGCCGTCGGCGCCATCGGCCTCGAGGCGGCCTACCGGGCGGTCGACTGGAACACGATCCTGCTGCTGTTCTCGATGATGATCCTGAACATGAACCTTCAGCTCGCGGGGTTTTTCGAGCTGGTGACTTCCCACGTGGTGCGTTTCGCGCGCACGCCCCGCCGCCTGCTGGCGATGGTCGCTGCCGTGTCCGGCGTGCTCTCGGCGATCTTCCTCAATGACACGATCGCGCTCGTGATGACGCCCATGGTGATCGAGATGGCCACCACCCTGCGACGCAACCCGGTGCCGTACCTCGTCGCGCTGGTCACGGCCGCCAATGTCGGCTCGCTTTCCACGATCACCGGCAACCCGCAAAACATGCTCGTCGGCATATCGTCGGGCATCAGTTTCGTCCGTTTTTTCGCCAGCCTGGCCCCGGTCGCGGTGCTGGGCCTCGGCGTGGTCTGGGCGGTGGTCGTCCTCGTCTATCGGGACGAGTTTCGCCCCGAGCATTTCGCGGCGCCGCCGCCGGTCCGTCGCGTGCGCGATCCCGCGCTGCTGCGGAAGGCGATGCTGGCCACGGGGCTCATGCTGGTCGCCTTGTTCGCCGGGGCGCCGATCCCGCTGGCGGCGCTGGCGGCCGCGGCGCTCCTGCTCATCAGCCGGCGGCAGCGGCCCGAGCGGGTCTTCCGCGAGGTCGATTGGGGCCTGCTGGTGTTCTTTGCGTCGTTGTTCGTCGTGACGGGCGCGATTGAAAGCTCCGGCTGGGGACCGCGGCTTTTTGCCGTGCTCCGGCCCTGGGCCGACGGTGGTCCGGCAAAACTGACCCTGGTTTCGGTGGGGTTGAGCAACCTCGTCTCGAATGTCCCCGCCGTCATGCTCTTTCGCCCGCTGGTCCCCACCCTCGCCCAGCCGCACACCGCGTGGCTCACCCTCGCCATGGCCACGACCCTCGCCGGCAATCTCACGCTGCTCGGCTCCGTGGCCAACCTCATCGTCGCGGAACTCGCCCGGCACCGCGGCGTCCGCCTGTCGTTTGGCGAATACCTCAAGGCCGGCGCGCCGATCGCGGTCCTCACGCTGCTGGCGGGCGTGGCCTGGCTGTCGTGGTAAGCCGCCGGGTGTGGCGCCCCAATTTTGGGCGTTTTTTCGCGCACTCCGCGCTTGCCGGGCTCCGGCCGGGGCCAAAGTCTCCTGACAGGCCGTTGTCAGCGGCGTCTGTTATCGTCCCGTTCCACCCGTCCTCCCCCACTTCCCATGTCCAAAGCTGAGAAAGCCAAAACGCCCGCCCCCACCGAAAAACCGGCCAACCCGGGGCGCGAGAAAAACATCGAGCTCGCCGTCTCGGCCATCACCAAGCAATTCGGCGAAGGCTCGATCATGCGGCTCGGCAGCAACCAGCACATGGTGGTCGAGACGCTTTCCACCGGCTCGCTGGCCATCGACCTCACGCTCGGCGTGGGCGGCCTGCCGCGCGGGCGCATCATCGAGATCTACGGGCCGGAATCGTCCGGCAAGACAACCTTCTGCTTGAGCGCCATCGCGGAGGCGCAGCGCAGCGGCGGCCTCGCGGCCTTCATCGACGTCGAGCATGCACTCGACCCGAAGTATGCCCGCATCGTCGGGGTGAAGCTCGACGACCTGCTCGTCTCGCAGCCGGATTCGGGTGAGGATGCGCTCAATATCATGGAGACGCTGATCCGCTCGAACAGCATCGACATCATCGTGCTCGACTCGGTGGCTGCGCTCGTGACCAAGGCCGAGCTCGACGGGCAGATGGGCGACGCCACCGTAGGCGCTCAGGCGCGGCTGATGAGCCAGGCCATGCGGCGGCTCACGTCCGTCGTCAGCAAGACGAACTGCGTCTGCATCTTCACGAACCAGATTCGCGAGAAGATCGGCGTGATGTTTGGCAACCCGGAGACAACCTCCGGTGGCCGGGCGCTGAAATTCTTTGCGTCGATCCGCATCGACATCCGCCGCAAGGACCAGCTGAAGACCCCGGACGGGAAGGTCATCGGCAACCGCACCAAGATCAAGGTCGTGAAAAACAAGGTCGCCCCGCCCTTCACCGAGTGCGAGTTCGACATCATGTACGACGAGGGCATTTCCGCCGCCGGCTCGCTGATCGACCTCGGCCTCGACCACAAGGTGCTCGAGAAGAAGGGTGCCTGGATCGCCTTCAACGGCGATCTCGTCGGCCAGGGTCGCGAGGCGGCCAAGGAGGCCCTGCGGTCGAACACCGAGCTCGCTGGCAAGATCAAGGCGGCGATCCTCGAGAAGGTCAGCGTCAAGGGCGGAGAGTCCGTGACCGGCGAAAGCAGCTGATTTTCTCCGACGGGCACTGATCGCGTCGGGCTCGACCCGCGCCGCGGCGGGGATTTTCCCCTTTGCCTCGGGCCGGCCGTTCGCTTCCGTGGGCCGATGGCCCATACGGCAGATACGATCACCGCGCTCGCGACGCCCGTCGGCACCTCGGCGATCGCCGTCGTGCGGGTCAGCGGCCCGGAGGTCGGTCGCCTCACGCCGGCGCTTTTTGGCGAGCTTCCCCCGCCCCGCCAGGCTCGTCGCGCGGATTTTCGCGATCGCCATGGCGCCGTGCTGGATGACGTGTTGTTCACCTGGTTCGCCGGCCCGAATTCGTTCACCGGCGAGGACACGCTGGAAATCTCCTGCCACGGAAACCCCTTTATTGCGCAGAAAATCCTCGAAGATCTCGCGGCGCGGGGGTGCCGGCTGGCGGAAGCCGGCGAGTTCAGCAAACGGGCGTTCCTGAATGGGCGAATGGACCTCAGCCAGGCGGAAGCGGTGATGGATTTGATCCACGCCCGCAGCGAACGGGCCCTCGCCGCCGCCAATCAGCAGCTGCGCGGTTCGCTTGGCCGGCAGATGAACTCCCTGGTCTCGCGTCTCCTCGATGCGCTGGCGCACATTGAAGCTTATATCGATTTTCCCGACGAGGACCTGCCGCCCGAAGACCGGAATTCGCTCCGCCGCGAGATCGAGGCGCTGGTCGTCGACACCAGACGCCTCCGGGCGACCAGCCACTATGGCGCCCTCCTGCGCGATGGCATCAAAACCGTGATTCTGGGTGAGACCAACGCCGGCAAAAGCAGCCTCTTGAACCGAATGGTCGGACGGGAGCGGGCCTTGGTTAGTGCCGAGCCCGGGACCACTCGCGATTATATCGAGGAACGCCTGGTGCTCGGTCCGCACTGGTTTCGCCTCGTCGACACCGCCGGACTAAATGAAACTCCCTCCGCCCTCGAAAGGCGTGGCATCGACAAGACCCTCGAGCAGGCGGCCGACGCCAGCGTGTTTTTGTGGGTTATCGATGGCACCCGTCCCCTTCCGGCCGCAGCTCCCGCGGCCCTGGCCGGTCTAATGACGCGCGAAAATACCGTCGCGGTGATCAACAAAGCCGACCTGTTGGCCAAAGACTTTATGCCACCCGCGATGCCATTCCGGGCGGTGCCAATATCGGCGCTGAACGGCCGCGGCCTTGACGAATTGGAATCGGCCATCGTCGCCATTGCTGGCCACCTTCTGCCGGACAACGACGAGTCGCTGGTCGCGATTAACGCCCGGCATGCCCATGCCCTCGATGAGGCCCTTCAGGGCCTCGAGAGCGCCGTGGCCAAATTGGCATCGAAAGGAGATAGTATATTGGTGTCAAGCGACTTACGTATGAGTTTAGCCGCCTACTCCCAGATCGCGGGCAAGGTGGACAATGAAGCGATGCTGGATCGTCTATTCTCGACGTTCTGCATAGGAAAATAGACTTACATCAAAATAAATAGTTTCAGTTGATCTTATCGATGCCAGCCCAATTCCAAGGACCATACGATGTGATAGTTTGCGGCGCAGGCCATGCCGGCGTCGAGGCGTCGTTGGCCGCCGCGCGGATGGGGGCCTCTACCCTGCTTCTGACGGGCAACATCGATACTATCTCCCAGATGAGCTGCAACCCAGCCATCGGGGGGCAAGCGAAGGGACAGATCGTGCGGGAGATCGATGCACTGGGCGGTGAAATGGCTATCAACACGGACGTGACCGGGATCCAGTTCCGCCTGCTAAACGAATCAAAAGGCCCGGCCGTCCAGTCGCCTCGTGCCCAATGCGACAAGAAGGCCTATCAATTTCGGATGAAGCACACCTTGGAGTTGCAGCCGAACCTGCAGATCTTCCAGGCAACGGTTACGGGACTGATCTTCTCGAATGGCCGCGTCGTTGGGTGCCGAACCAATCTTGATATCGATTTCCACGGGCGTGCCGTGGTGATCACCACCGGCACCTTCCTGCGCGGGCTCATGCATGTCGGGCAGAACAAGAACGAAGGTGGCCGTCTGGGGGACTTCTCTGCAAAGACGCTTTCTTCAAGCCTGGTTGAGGCTGGAATAGAATTGCAGCGGCTAAAGACCGGGACGCCACCTCGTATTCTCGGTCGGAGCATCGATTTCTCGAAGCTGCAGGAGCAAAAAGGCGATACCAAGCCGACGCTGTTCGCCTTTCATGATACGCGGAATGATGGCGGGCTGTTCCACGTGGAACAGGGTGGGGAAACCCGCCTGGGATGGGTGCCTGGTTCACATCAGATTTCCTGCTGGATGACGTATACTACCAAGGAGTCCTCCCAGATTGTTCGCGACAATCTGCATCTCTCGGCGATGTATTCTGGCGAGATCCGAGGCGTGGGACCGCGGTACTGCCCTAGCATCGAAGACAAGTTCGTCCGGTTCGCCGAAAAGGAGCGTCACCTTCTTTTTCTCGAGCCTGAGGGGAGAAATACCAATGAGTACTACATCAACGGACTCTCGACCAGCCTCCCGTTGGATATCCAGCTCAGGCTTGTACATAGCATTCCAGGTCTCGAGCGTGCTCATCTCCTGCGGCCGGCGTATGCGGTCGAATATGACTTCGCCCCGCCTACTCAAATGCACCTATCGCTAGAGTCGCGAAAAGTGGAAAATCTATTCCTCGCGGGGCAGATCAATGGCACATCCGGATACGAAGAAGCGGCCGCCCAAGGATTGATCGCCGGGGTCAACGCAGTGCAGAAGGTGAGGGGACAAGCTCCGCTCGTGATTGCACGTCATGAGGGATATATTGGGGTGCTGATCGATGACCTTGTCACGAAGGGGACGGCTGAACCCTATCGAATGTTCACCAGCCGAGCGGAGCATCGGCTGCTTTTCAATCATGGGAGCGCCGAACTGAGGCTGATGCACCATGCAATACGCCATAACCTATTAACTAATAATCGTTTAAATAGAATCTCTGAGAAGTCAGAACGAGTTCAGGCTTGGGTCGAAAAACTTGAAAGGACGAAGACCGCTGGTGGCACCCATGCCGAGGCACTTCGCCGCGGCGGGAGCATTTCGGATCTGCCGGAGGAATTTGGGCGCGAAAGCGAAGCCATACGAGATGAGGTCGTTTATCGGGTCGCCTATAAAGGCTACTTGGAGCGCGAGCTTCGGCAGATCGAGAGGCTCCAGGATGTCGAGAAGATCCGCATCCCCGCCTCGCTGAATTACTCGACGATCCCCGGCCTCCGACGCGAGAGCGCGCTGAAGCTGGAGCAGCTTCGGCCGGAGAATTTGGGCCAAGCCAGCAGGATCAGCGGGGTGAATCCCGCGGATATCAGCATCCTGATGGTGAGGATTGCCGCTGGGCTGAAGTCACCGGAACGCGGAGATTCGTGAGCCCCCTTTCCCACTGGGACTCGAGTGATAATGCTGTGACAATCGCGTGACGCCGGCAAATTCACTCGCGACGATTATCCCGGCATCCTATCACCGCGATAATGGACAAGCAGAAGATCCTCGTCGTCGACGATGAGCCGGATGTCACCGACTTGGTCGCCTATCATCTCAAGGCAAAAGGTTTCCACGTAGAATCGCTCAACGACGCGACCGCCAGCATTGCCAAGGCCCGGCAGCTGCAACCTGATTTGGTAATATTGGACATAATGATGCCCCACCTCAGCGGTATCCAGATCTGCCGGATTCTGCGGGCCGATCCCAAGCTCGCCCGCGTGCCCATCATTTTCCTTACCGCCAAGGCCGAGCCTCACGATCGCATCGAGGGCCTGGAGTCCGGCGCCGATGATTATCTCGGAAAACCTTTCAGCCCCAAGGAACTCGTCCTCCGCACCGAGTCGATCCTGCGCCGCGTCGCGGCCCCGAAGGAGACCGTGCCCGCCCAGCTCCAGATCGGCGACATCTTGCTCGACAGTGAAATGCACCGCGTCACCGTCCGCGGCGCGCCCCTTGAGCTCACGGCGACCGAGTTCAAGCTCCTGCGCCTGATGATGGAACGCCAGGGTCGTGTGCAAACCCGCGAGCATCTTCTCCTCAACGTCTGGAACTACTCGACCGAGATCGAAACCCGCACCGTCGACACGCATGTCCGCCGCCTGCGCGAAAAGCTCGGGCCCGAGGCGGGTTGGATTGAAACCATCCGGGGCGTCGGTTATCGCATCGCGGACAAGAAATTGTCCGCATGACCATTCTCGCGATCGTCGTCCTTTCCCTGGCGCTGCTCTTCCTGCTCCGGTTGCTCTGGAAGCAGGATCAGGCGCTGGAGGCCCTCCGGCGCGCGACTGAGCACAGCCAGCCGTTGCTGCATGTCGAAAGCGCGGCCACTCTTCTTCCCGGCTGGCGCCGCCTGGTCGAGGAGGTGAACCGGCTCATCGCCGAGAATTCAGTCCTGCGCCAGCAACGGACCGGCCAGCTGACCCAACTCGAAGCCACCCTGGGCAACCTGCGGGAAGCGGTCCTGATCGTGGACGAGGCGAACTATATTCACCTCGCGAACCGCGCGCTGCGGGAAATCTTTCCGGCAGCGCGCGACCTGGTGAACCTCCGCCTCGAACTGATTGTCCGCAGTGTCGCGTTCATCGACTTTGTCCGCGCCATCCGCGCGGGCCAGCCGCTGCCGCGGCAGGAGTTCGAAATCATCGACGGGCAGACCACGGCTTGGATCGAGGTCTCCGGCGCGCCGATTCCGTCGCCCGACGGGAAAACGCCCTGGGCGCTGTTCGTCATCCATGACATGACCAACCAGCGCCAGCTCGAGCGCGTCCGCCGCGACTTCGTCGCCAACGCCTCGCACGAACTCCGCACGCCGCTCAGCATCATCAAGGGCTACATCGAGACGCTCGTCGACGGCCATGCGACGATGCCGATCGAGGACCGCGAGAAGTTCCTGCGCACGATCCAACGCCATGGCGAACGGCTGCGCGCGATCATCGACGACTTGTTGTCGCTCTCGCGCCTCGAATCGGCCACGCCCGGCCTGAAGTTCGGGCCCGTCGCGCTAGCCGGTTATCTCGAAAACCTGGCCGACGATTATCGCCGCCGGCCCACCGCCGCGGAGCACCAACTGGCCATCAAGGTGGAGGGGGGAGTCGACACCATCCAGGCGGACGAGGAGAAACTCACGCAGGTTTTTGGCAACCTCCTCGACAATGCCCTCAAATACACGCCGAAGGGCTCGGTGGTGGAACTGGGCGCCGTGGCGATCGGCGCGGATGAAGTGGAGTGCTTCGTGCGCGACAACGGTGGCGGCATCCCGGCGAACGACCTGCCGCACATCTTCGAGCGCTTCTACCGGGTCGAAAAGGGCCGGTCGCGCGAAACCGGCGGCACCGGCCTCGGCCTCAGCATCGTGAAACACATTGTCCAGCTGCATGGCGGACGGGTCTGGGCGGAAAGTCCGGAGGGGCAGGGGCTCTGCATTCGGCTGCGGCTGCCGCGCCGGCAAAAAACCTGAGCTTCAGGGTTGCGCCGCGACCGCGCCCCGCGCCACAAGGTCGACATGGTTTTCCGACCTGAATTCCTCGCCCTGATCGCCGGCCGGCGCGCCGCGTTGCGCAAGGAACTGGACGGTCTGCTGCCGGCGGCCGGGCCGATCGTGTGGGAGATCGGCTGCGGGCATGGGCATTTCCTGGCCCGTTACGCCGCGGAGAATCCCGGCCGCCTTTGCTTTGGCGTCGATATCAGCGGTCCGCGCATCGACCGCGCCCGCCGGAAGGTAGCCCGCGCACGGCTGGCCCATTGCCATTTCATCCAGGCCGAGGCCCGGGAGTTCCTGAACGCCCTTCCGCCCGGAACTACTTTGGAGGAGACCTGGGTCCTTTTCCCCGATCCTTGGCCCAAGAAACGACATCACAAGAACCGGATCCTGCAGCCGTCATTCCTCGAGGCGCTCGCCGGCCGCACGCCGCCCGGGGCGCGCCTGTATTTTCGCACGGATCATGCCGAGTATCATGCCGCGGTGGTCGATCTGCTGGGCCAGCTGTCCACTTGGCGGCCGGTGCCGGACGCGCCTTGGCCACTGGAGCCCGAGACCGTCTTCCAGTCTCTCGCGGACCGCTTTTACTCCCTGGTCGCCGTCAGAACATCACATCCAGCCAGACCAACAGAAACAGTTGCACCAGGGCTGCCGCCACCAGGAGCGCCCACGTCACCTGCATGAAGACGTTGTGGGCCAGTTTCCTCTCGCCATTGGGACGGCGCGGCGGCTCGGTGCGGGCCAGGATACCGGGAATCGACGGTTGGCTCATGCCCGCGAATCTGGCCCGCCGGGCCCATCCTGCAAGCCCGGCTTGGTATTAGCCGCCACCGGCCCGCGCGGCGGTCGGGTTAATTTCGGCTCCCTCTCTGAATTCATCCACTTTAGAGGGTTGACGCCCCCTTGGCCGCGCTCCTACGACATTCGGCCCTTTTCGCACCTCGGAGTCCCAATTCCCCGCATGCTGTCCGTTAAGAAAACCCTCGGTTTGTTTGCCACGCTGGCGCTGTCCGCGCGGTCGTTTGCTGCGGAAGCGGAAGGTGAGGGCGTGGCTCCGGCGGCGGCCCGCTTGATCGACCTCGGCCATGGCTGGGCGATCACGAACAGCATGATCACCGGCTGGGCCGTGTCCGCGATCGTCATCGCGCTGATTCTGTTTGTGCTGCGCAATCCCCAGGTGTTTCCCACGAAAAGCCAGGCGGTGTTCGAATCCGTGCTGGAAGCCTTGCGCGACCTGTTCGAACCGATCGTCGGCAAAAAGGCCTTCCCCGCCTCCTTTCCCCTGCTCGTCACGTTCTTCGTCTTCATCCTCATCCAAAACTGGATGGGACTCCTGCCCGGCGTCGGCACCATTGGCTGGGGCCACGAGGTCGACGGCAAGTTCCACCTGACCGCGCCGTGGATCCGCCCCTTCACCGCGGATTTCAACAGCACCATCGCGCTCGCCCTCGTTTCCTTCGGCGCCTACCTGATCATCATCCTCAAATACGCCGGGCCGAAGCTCATCCTCCAGGACCTGTTTGGCAACAAGGCGGACAAGAAGGAGACTCCCGCCTGGCTCTACCCGTTCCTGTCGCTTGTATTTCTCATCGTCGGCTTCATCGAGGTCTTCTCGATCGCCATCCGCCCCTTCACGCTCTCCGTCCGTCTTTTTGGCAACATCTTCGGCGGCGAGAACCTGCTCCATGGCACCGGCTTCTTCTTCGTTTTTTATTTCATGGAGCTGCTCGTCGGCCTGATCCAGGCCCTGGTGTTCACGCTGCTGACCTCCGTCTACATCGGCCTCATCTGCAACCATGGCGATGACCACGATCACGGGGCGGAACACTCCGCCGGCGCCCATCCCTGACCCTTTACCGCCGGGAGCGTGCTTCGCGCGCGCACGGCGGCAACCGCAACCACAAACACAACCACCATATGTCTCCCCTGCTCGCTGAAATCACCGGTAATATCGGCAGCGCGTTCGGTCTGCTCGGCGCCGCCCTCGGCGTCGGCCTGATCGGCCAAAAAGCCGCCGAAGCCGTCGGCCGCAACCCCGGCGCCTCCGGCAAGATCCTCGTCCAGGCCATCATCGGGATGGCGCTCGCCGAAGGTCTCGGCATCCTCGCGCTGTTCCTCGCCAAGTAATCCCCTCTTCGGCGGCGCGGCCGCCCCCGCACCCCGCGCCGCCAGTCCCTTTTTCGTCATGCTGAACCTCTTCCTCGCCACGGTTGAAGCCGCCCCGGCCGGCCCCGCCGAAGGCCTCCGGCAGACCTTCGAGCATTTCGGCGTCGAGCCGAAATTCATCGTTTTTCAGATCATCAGCTTCCTGATCCTGTTCGGCGTGCTCTACAAGTTCGGCATCAAGCCGACCATCTCGACGATGGAGGAGCGCAACCGGAAGATCGAGGCCGGCCTCAAGAACGCCGAGGAGACCCAGGTCCGCCTGGCCGCCGCCGCCCAGGAGTCCGCCCAGATCATCAAGCAGGCGCAGCTCGACGCCCAGAAACTGGTCGACGAGGCCCGCCGGTCCGCCAAGGACTTCGCCGACAAGCAGCAGGTCGAAGCCGTCCAGCGCGGGGCTGACCTCATCGAAAAGGCCCGCCAGGCCACCGAGCTCGAGCACAAGAAGATGCTCGAGCAGGCGCGCACCGAGATCTCCCGCCTCGTCGTCACCACCACCGAACGAGTCCTCGCGAAGAAGCTCAGTGACGCCGACCGCGCCGCCTACAACGACACGGCCACCAAGGAACTTTCCGCCCTCTAAGCCGGTTCGCCCCTCATCACGCCCTCCCGTCCCCATGGCCGCCGATAAGAAGACCAAGCACCTCGCGAAGCAGCTCTTTCGCCTAAGCGTCGTCGATGGTGCCGTTTCGGCCGATCAGGTCGCCGGCGTGCTCGGCTGGATCGAGAAAACCGCGCCGCGCCATCCGCTCGCCCTGCTTCGGGCCTATCATCGCTCCATTGCCGCCGAACTCGCCCGGTCGCAGGCGCGCGTCGAACATGCCGGGCCGGTGGCCGACGCCACGCTCCGGCTGATCGAGGGCGCGATGTCCAAGAAGTACCACCGGCCGATCACCGCCACGGCGCAGGCCAACGCCGCGCTGCTCGCCGGCCTGCGCATCCGCGTTGGCTCCGACGTCTACGAATCGTCCGTCGCCGGCCAGCTCGCCGCCCTTTCCTCCGCCTCCACCTGAACCCCACGCAGCCCTAACCCAGTTTCCCGATGAGCAACGTCATCGAACAAATCGAACAACAGATCGCCAAGCTCTCCACCAAGGCGGTCAAAAAGAACACCGGCAACATTCGCACCGTCGCCGACGGCGTGGCCAAGATCGATGGCCTCTCCGACGTCATGTACAACGAGATGGTGCAGTTTCCCGGCGGCGCCATCGGCATCGCCCTCAACCTCGAGGAGGATGAGGTCGGCTGCGTCATCCTCGGCGATGTCTCCTCCCTGAAGGAAGGCGACGAGGTCCAGACCACCGGCAAGCTCCTCTCCGTCCCCGTGGGCAAGGTCCTGCTCGGCCGGGTCGTCGACGCGCTCGGCCGCCCGGTCGATGGCAAGGGCCCGATCGAGGCGAAGGAGTTCTACCCGGTCGAGAAGATCGCCCCCGGCATCATCGTCCGCAAATCCGTCACCCAACCGCTGCTCACCGGCATCATGGCCATCGACTCCATGATCCCGATCGGCCGCGGCCAGCGCGAACTCATCATCGGCGACCGCGGCACGGGCAAGACCACCATCTGCATTGACACGATCATCAACCAGGCCCGCATCAACAAGGTCGGCCTCGCCTCGGGCGACAAGAATTTCCGCCCCGTCTACTCCATCTACGTCGCGTGCGGCCAGAAACAGTCGAACATCGCGCGCACCATCACCGCCCTCGAGAACGCCGGCGCGCTCGAATACACCATCATCGTGGCCGCCCCCGCGGCTGACAACCCGGCCAACCAATACCTCGCGCCGTTCTCCGGCGCCGCCATGGGCGAATGGTTCATGGAAAACGGCCTGGATGCGCTCATCGTATACGACGATCTCTCCAAGCACGCCGTCGCCTACCGCCAGATTTCGCTGATCCTCAAACGTCCGTCCGGCCGCGAGGCGTATCCGGGCGATGTGTTCTATCTCCACAGCCGCCTGCTCGAGCGCTCCGCGCGCCTCGACGGCAAGGGCTCGCTCACCGGCCTGCCCATCATCGAGACGCAGGCGGGCGACGTGTCCGCCTACATCCCGACCAACGTCATCTCGATCACCGACGGCCAGATCTTCCTCGAGACCGACCTTTTCAACCAGGGCATCCGGCCGGCCGTCTCGGTCGGCCTCTCCGTCTCGCGCGTCGGCTCCGCCGCGCAGATCAAGGTCACCAAGCAGGTCGGCGGCAAGCTGAAGGGCGAGCTCGCGCAGTTCCGCGAACTGGCGGCCTTCGCGCAGTTTGGCTCCGACCTCGACGCCAAGACCAAGGCCACCCTCGATCGCGGCTCCCGCATCGTCGAGCTCTTCAAGCAGCCGCAGCTCAACCCGCTCGCCATCGAGGTGCAGGCGGCCGTGCTCTGGGCCCTCCAAAAGAACTATTTCGATTCGATCGAGGTGAAGCACATCGTCACCGCCGCCAACTCGCTCAAGGACTACCTCGTCACCCGCAAGACCGACCTGCTCGCCAAGGTCCGCACCGAGGGCAAGCTCACCGACGAGATCGAAGCCGCCCTCAAGGCCGCCGGCGACGAGTGGAAGTCCACCTTCACCGCCAAGTGACATCTTAAGGCCGGGCGGGTCCGCTGGGCCCGCCGCAAAAAAACCAAACCCCGTGGCTTCAACGAGAGACATCCGCCGGCGCATCAAGTCGGTCAAGAACACCCGCCAGATCACCAAGGCGATGGAGCTGGTCGCGGCGTCGAAGATGAAAAAGGCGCAGCAGGCCGCGATGGCCGGGCGTCCCTACGCCGTGCTCATGGCCGAGATGCTCGGCGCGCTCGCCGGCCGCGTCGACGAGTCCCTGCACCCCTTCCTGGTCCAGCGGCCGGTCAAGGTCCGCGGCATCCTGGTCGTCACCACCGACAAGGGCCTGTGCGGCCCGCTCAACGCCAATCTCTTCAAGCTCGTCCTCGACGTGAAGGCGCCGGCGAAGTTCGTCGCCATCGGCCGCAAGGGCGCGCAGTTCCTCGCCCGCACCAAGCGCGACATCGTCGCCGACTTCACCGTGTCCGACCGCGTCGCGTTCGCCGAGGTGAAGACCGTCGTCGAGTTCATGATCAAGCTCTACCTCGAGGGCACGATCGACACGGTCGAGGTCATCTACCCGCGCTTCAAGAACACCCTGGTGCAGGAGCCGATCCACCGCCCGGTGCTCCCGCTCACCAACGTCGCCGACTTTCTCGCCCACCTGCACGCCGAAACCGGCGTGAAGCCGACCGGCGACACCCGCGGCATGCTGTTCGAGCCCGACGCCCAGAGCGTGCTCGAGGCGCTGCTGCCGTTCTACGTCAACCGCTACATTCACCAGCTGATCCTCAGCGCCAAGGCCTCCGAGCACAGTGCGCGCATGGTGGCGATGAAGACCGCCAAGGACAACGCGACCAAGCTGATCGGCGACCTCACCCTCGAATACAACAAGGCCCGCCAGGCCGGCATCACGCAGGAAATCCTCGAGATCGCCGCCGCCCAGTTCTCGGCCTCCGCCTGATTTTAGAACCAAACTCCCCGCATCCCGTTTCCGTCATGAGCAACCAAGGAAAAATCGTCCAGGTCATCGGCGCCGTCGTTGACGTCCAATTCGACCAGCACGCCGTCCCGCCCATTTACCAGGCGCTCACCGTCGACTTCACCGTCTCCGGCAAAAAGGAGAAGCTCACCCTCGAGGTGCAGCAGCACCTGGGCGAAGGCATGGTCCGCACCATCGCCATGTCGTCCTCGGAAGGCCTCAAGCGCGGCATGCCCGTCCTCGACACCGGCGCCCCGATCTCCGTGCCCGTGGGCGCGGGCGTCCTCGGCCGCATTTTCAACGTCACCGGCGACCCTGTCGACAACAAGGGCCCGGTCCCGCACGAAAAGCGCTATCCGATCCACCGCGCCCCGCCGACCCTCGTCGACCAGGACGTCAAGTCCACCATCCTCGAGACCGGCATCAAGGTCATCGATCTCATCTGCCCCTTCGTCAAGGGCGGCAAGGTCGGCGCCTTCGGCGGCGCGGGCGTCGGCAAGACGGTCGTGATCATGGAGCTCATCAACAACATCGCCAAGGCGCACGGCGGCTACTCTGTGTTCGCCGGCGTGGGCGAGCGCTCCCGCGAGGGCAACGACCTCTACCACGAGATGTCCGAGTCCGGCGTCATCGTGCAGAACGACATCGCGAAGTCCAAGGTCGCCCTCGTTTACGGCCAGATGAACGAGCCCCCGGGCGCGCGCATGCGCGTCGGCCTCTCCGCCCTCGCGATGGCGGAATACTTCCGCGACGAGAAGAACCAGGACGTGCTGCTCTTCATCGACAACATCTTCCGGTTCTCGCAGGCCGGTTCCGAAGTGTCCGCGCTCCTCGGCCGCTCGCCGTCCGCCGTCGGTTACCAGCCGACCCTCGCCAACGAGATGGGCATTCTCCAGGAGCGCATCACGTCGACGAAGAAGGGCTCGATCACCTCGTTCCAGGCCGTCTACGTGCCCGCGGACGATCTCACCGACCCGGCCCCGGCCAACACCTTCGCGCACCTCGACTCCACCATCGTGCTCGAGCGCGCCATCGCCGAACTGGGCATCTACCCGGCCGTCGATCCGCTCTCCTCCGTCTCGAAGGCCCTCCAGGCCGACATCGTCGGCGAGGAGCACTACCATGTCGCGCGCGAAGTGCAGCGCGTCCTCCAGCGGTACAAGGACCTGCAGGACATCATCGCCATCCTCGGCCTCGACGAGTTGTCGCCCGAGGACAAGCTCACCGTCTACCGCGCGCGCAAGATCCAGCGCTTCCTCTCGCAGCCGTTCCACGTCGCCGAAGTCTTCACCGGCACCGCCGGCAAATACGTCTCGGTCAAGGATACGGTCCGCGGCTTCAAGATGATCCTCGACGGCCAGCTCGACGATGTCGCCGAACCTGACTTCTACATGAAGGGCGGCATCGACGAGGTGCTGGCGGCCGCCGGCAAGAAGTGACCCGCGCTTCGCGCCAAGTAACAAGGATCAAGTAACCAAGTAACAAGAATCCGAATCCGACTTCCTGGCCCTGGCCACTTGTCACTTAATACTTTGCTCCCATGCCCCTGACTCTCGAAATCGTCACGCCGGATGCCAAGGTGTACTCCGACACCATCGACTCCGTCGTCGTCCCGACGGTCGAGGGCGAGATCGGCATCCTGCCGGGTCACATCCCGCTGCTCACCCAGGTCGCCGACGGGGAGCTGCGCGTGACCAAGGGCAACCAGACGCACTTCCTCGCCGTCAGCGGCGGCTTCGCGCAGATCGTGGGGGATTCAGTCCGCGTGCTCGCCGAAAACGCGATCGACGAGGCGAAGATCGATGAGCGGGCCGTGGAGGAAGCCATGCGTCGCGCCGAGCAGAATATCCGCGAGGCAAAGACGATGGACCCAAACGAGTTCGAGCACCTGCAGAATCTGGTGCGGTTCGCGGGGGTCCAGCTCGCCGTCAAGCGGCGGCGTAGGTAAAAACCTTACCGAGAATCGGTTAGTTGTTCAGTTGACCTTGGGTCCAATTGTGCTTCTCTGTTGATACTAAGTCTCATCCCCAATGCCACACCGCAAACACCTTTCGCCGCTTTGCCAGCTTCCGCCGGGCGCCAGCGCGAGGATTTGCGAGATCCAGGGTCACGATGGTTTTGCCCAGCGGCTGCGCGAAATGGGCTTCGGCGAGGCCGCGCTGGTCAAAAAGATTTCCGGCCATACCACCAGTCTTTGCCAGGTGAACGGCACGCGCATCGCCCTCAACCACGACGCCGCCAAGTCGATCCTGGTCGAACCACTCCCGGCACTCGGCGCGATCAACGGGACGGACGGGCTCCGGCCCAACGGGACGGCCTCGTTGCCTTGATTCCACCGGTCGTCGTCCCGACGCCGCTCGTCCGGCTCCGCCACGCCTTCGCGCCGTGAACCTGCCTCCGCATATATCGCTGCCCGGCAAGAAGCGCTCCGCGACCCCGGATCGTCTGCCGGTCTACGCGATGGTCGGGAACCCGAACTGCGGCAAGACCACACTCTTCAACGCCCTGACCGGGCTGCGCCAAAAGGTGGGCAACTATCCGGGCGTCACCGTCGAAAAGAAAATCGGCACCACCTGGTCGCAGCACGGCCGGCCGATCCAGATCATCGATCTCCCCGGCGCGTACTCGCTCGCCGCCCGCTCGCCGGATGAGGCCGTCCTGCGCGATGTGCTCCTGGGCCGCCGCGAGGACACCCCGCAACCCGACCGCATCATCTGCGTGGTCGATGCGTCCAACCTCGAGCGCAACCTCTACCTCGTCCACCAGATCCTCGACCTCGGCCGGCCGCTCATCATCGCCTTGAACATGATGGACGTGGCGGCCGATGCCGGCATCCAGCTCGACCCGCGCAAGCTCGAGGCCGCCCTCGGCGTGCCGGTGATCCCCTGCGAGGCCGTCAACGGTCGCGGCCTGGTCGAGCTCAAGCTCGCCCTGAGCCGGCTCGAACTGCCGCTCGCTCGCCACCGCTGGGACGTGCCCGCGCCCATCGCGCCAGCCGTGGCCGAGCTGCAGGCCGCCTTGACCGACGCCGACGGGCGTCCCCCGCTTGTCGCCCGCGCCGAGGCCTTGCTGCTCCTCACCGATGCGGAAGGCGTCCGCGTCGCGGGCTCGAAACCGCTCAGTGCGCAAACGACCGCGGTGCTCGCGGCCTGGCACCGCCGCTGGGAAACCGACGGCACCGACTGGTCCGGCACGCTGATCCGCTCGCGCTACGATGCGATCAAGCCGCTGTGCGCCGACGTCCTGCGCCATACGCGCGCGTCCGGCCCCTCGCTCTCCGACCGGATCGATGCCGTCCTCGTCCATTCGCTTTGGGGCTGGCTGTTCTTCGCGGCCGTCATGGCGCTGATGTTCTTCTCCATTTTCACGCTGGCCGAGTATCCCATGAACTGGATCGACGCGCACATGGCGATGCTCGGCGCGGGCGTGAAGGCCGCGATGCCGCCCGGCGATTTGCGCGACCTCCTGACCGACGGCGTGATCGCCGGCGTCGGCGGCATCGTCGTGTTCCTGCCGCAGATCCTGATCCTGTTCTTCTTCGTCGGGCTTCTGGAAAGCACCGGCTACATGGCGCGCGCCGCGTTCCTGATGGACCGGCCGATGAGCAAGGTCGGCCTCCACGGCAAGTCGTTCATTCCGCTCCTCGGCTCCTACGCCTGCGCCATTCCGGGCATCATGGCGACGCGCACCATCGAGAATGCCAAGGACCGGCTGGTCACGATCCTCGTCGCCCCGCTGATGAGCTGCTCCGCGCGGCTGCCGGTTTACCTGCTGATGATCGCCACCCTGCTGCCGAGCAAGACGGTGCCGGTGACGACCAAGGTGGGCATCATGCTCCTGATGTATCTGCTCGGCACGACTGGCGCCTTCGGCTTCGCCTGGCTGTTCAAGCGCACCCTCTTCAAGAGCGCGCCGCCGCTGATGATCATGGAGCTTCCGCCCTACCAGCCGCCGCGTTTCAAGGAGATCCTCCGCCAGATGTTCGAGCGGGCGTGGCTCTTCCTCAAGAACGCCGGCACCATCATCCTCGCCATCTCCATCGTGCTGTGGTTCCTCACGACTTTTCCCCGGCTGCCCGATCCCGCCGCGGGCCCGGAGGCGCAGATCGCCCACAGCTTCGCGGGCCAGGCCGGTCGTCTGCTCGAGCCGGTGATCAAGCCGCTGGGCTTCGACTGGCGCATCGGCATCGGGCTGGTCACCTCCTTTGCCGCCCGCGAAGTGTTCGTCAGCTCCATGGGCGTCATCTTCGGCGTCGAGTCGGGGGGTGATGACACGGCGCCGATCCGCGATGCGCTGCGCGCCGCGCATTGGCCCGGGGGCGCGCCGCTGTTTACCCCGCTCGTTTGCTTCACGCTCATGGTGTATTACGTTTTTGCCATGCAATGCATGAGCACCGTCGCCGTCGTGAAGCGCGAGACCAACTCCTGGCGCTGGCCGCTTTTCCAGATCGCCTACATGACCGGTACCGCGTGGGTCGTGTGCTTCATCCTCTACCAGGCCGGCCGCGCCCTGGGCTTCTGATGATCGATCTTTTTCTCTTTCCTTTAATCGTTCTCTTTCTCTCCGCCGCCATGTCCCCCTCCCTCCAAACGGTCATCGCCCTCGCGATCGTGGCCATGGCCGCAGCGCTGCTGGTGCGCTTGTTTCTCAAGCAACGCAAGCAGCCGGGCTGCGGCAGCACCTGCGGGGCCATCAGCCCGGAGGTCCGGAAGCTCCAGGCCCGGCTGCGCCGCTGAGCCTCACGCCGCCGCGGGCTGCGGAAGGGGCGATCGTCCGCGGCCAATCGGCAGCACGGCCAGCGCCGCCAGCACGCACAACGCGCCGGCGCTGAAGAACGCCAGGGTGTAGGTGCCGGTCGTCGTGCGCAACGCCCCCGCCGCATAGGCGGCAAATGCCGCGCCCACCTGGTGGCTCGCCACCACCCAGCCGAAAACGATCCCCGCCCGCTCGCGACCGAACACATCGCCCGTCAGCCGCACGGTCGGCGGCACGGTGGCGATCCAGTCCAGTCCGTAGAAGACGGCGAAAAGGCCAAGCCCAGCCGAGGGACCGAGCAACGCCGCCGGCAGGAACAGCAGCGACAGGCCCCGCAGCCCGTAATAGCCCGCCAGCAGATGGCGGCAGTTGTACCGGTCGCTCAGCCAGCCCGACGCCGTCGTGCCCGCCAGGTCGAAAAGCCCCATGAGCGCAAGCAGGCCAGCCGCCCGCACCTCGGGGATTCCACAATCAAACGCGGCCGCCACCAGGTGCGTGCCGATCAAGCCGTTCGTACTGGCACCGCAGACGAAAAAGGAACCCGCGAGGAGCCAGAAGTCGCGTTCGCGGACGGCCGCAACCAGGACGTCGATGGCTTGCTTCGCCGGGTTGCCTTTCGCCGCTGGGGCCGCGTCGACCGGGCCGGTCTCGCCATAAGGCCGCAGGCCGACATCGCGCGGATTGTCCCGCATCAGCCAGGCGATCAGCGGCACAGCCGCCAAAGTGGCCGCCACCACCACCAGCGGCGCGCCGCGCCAGCCGTGGTCCGTCACGACCTTCGCCAGGCTGGGAAGAAAAATCAACTGGCCGGTCGCCGTGCTCGCCGTCAGCAGGCCCATCACGAGGCCGCGCCGCGCCGTAAACCAGCGGGTGGCCACCGCCGCGCCCAGCACCGTCGCCGCCATGCCCGACCCCGCGCCGACCACAAACCCCCACAAGAGCACGAACTGCCAGTAGCGCGTCGCCACCGTCGAGAGGCCGTATCCTGTCGCCAGCAGCACCATCGCGGTCATCATCGTCCGCCGCAGGCCGAAGCGTTGATAGAGCGCCGCCGCAAACGGACCGATGAGGCCATACAGGAAGATGTTGATCGAGACGATCGACGACACCGTCGCCCGGCTCCACTGGAATTCGTTGCCGATCGGCAGCAGGATAATGCCCGGCGTCGCGCGCGCGCCAGCCGCCGCGAGCAACGTGACAAAAGTCACCCCCGCGGCGATCCAGCCGTAGTGCAGCCGGCGTCCGGTAGTGGTCGGGTTGGATTCCATGGTGGTGTCGGAAGCTGCGCAGCCCGCCGGTCTTGGCAAGCGGCCCGACGGCTGTGGCGCGCGGATTCGCGGGCTACTGTGCACTGCGCCTCAGCTTGGATCTCCGTTCATCCAGCCTTTTCGCGCCGGAATTCGTTTCGCGCCGGACAAACCCACCTCAGCGCTTCTCTTCCATCAGGCCGACGGGATTGCCGTCCGGGTCGCGCACAAATCCAATCCACAGCTCGTGGTCGGACATCCTGGCCGTCATCTGTGGCGCGCGTTCGCTCGCCGCTCCGCGCGCGATCATCGCCGCGTGCACGGCTTCGACGCCGGTCACCTTGAAATAGAGGATCGAGTTCTTGCCGACTTCGCCGTGGCCCTGCGGCGTCGACAGCATGATCCGCACGCTCCCCGCCATGAGGAACGCCATGTTCGGCCCGGCGCCAAAGAGGAACTTCAATCCGAGTACATCGCGGTAGAACACGGTCGCCTTCGCGACGTCGCTGACGGTGATGGCGATCTGGCCGATTTCGGAGGCCGCCAGGGTGGGAGCAGGCGTGGAGCTCATGGCCGCTAAATGGCACCCGGACTTTTCCGGCGCAACGTTTGCCTTCGTCCATACCCGGGCGTAGTTTCCTCCCCCATGAAAGCCGCCGTCTTTGCCGAGGTGAAGCAACCGCTGGTGTACCGCGATGAACCCGACCCCGTCGCCGGCGCCGGACAGGCCGTCGTCCGCCTCAAAGCGGCCGCGTTGAACCATCGCGACCTTTGGATCCAGCTCGGGCAATACGCCGGCATCAAGACCCCGATGATCCTCGGCTCCGATGGCGCCGGCATCGTCGAGTCGATCGGCCCCGGAGTCGACGCCACCTGGAAAGGCCGAGAGGTCATCATCAATCCCTCGCTCGACTGGGGCGACGATCCGCGCGCCCAGGGTCCGAAGTTCCGCATCCTCGGCCTGCCGGACCACGGCACGTTCGCCGAGAAGATCGCCATTCCCGCCGCCAACCTCGCGCCCAAGCCGGCCCATCTCACCTGGGAACAGGCCGCGGCGCTGCCGCTGGCCGGGCTCACCACCTGGCGCGCCCTCTTCACGCGTGCCGGACTGAAGTCCGGCGAACGCGTGCTGATCACCGGCATCGGCGGCGGCACCGCGCTGCTCGCGCTCCAGTTCGCCGTCGCCGCGGGCGCGGAGGTCTGGGTCACGTCCAGCTCGCCGGAGAAGATCGCCCGGGCCCGTTCGCTCGGCGCCCGCGGCGGAGCGAACTATCGCGAGGCCGGCTGGGCCGCCGGACTCGAGAAACAAGCCGGCCGGTTCGACGTCATCGTCGACAGCGCCGGCGGGGAGTCCTTCGACTCGCTCATCGATCTCGCGGCGCCCGGCGGCCGCATCGTCTTCTTTGGCGCCACGGTCGGCAACCCGCCCGGCCTCAACCTGCGGAAATGCTTCTTCCGCCAGATCAATCTGCTCGGCACCACCATGGGCTCGCCGGCCGATTTCCAGGGGCTGTCCACCTTCGTGGCCGCCAAGAAGATTGTCCCGGCCATCGACCGCGTTTTCCCGCTGGCGCAATCGGAAGCCGCGCTGCGGCACATGGAGGCCTCCGCCCAGTTCGGCAAGATTGTCCTGCAGTGCTGATGTCGGAGGCGAACCTTCCTCCCGACACCCCGCGGGGCCGTGTTAGAAGGCGCCGGCCAGTTTGTCGCGGATGAACTCCCAGGCTTGCGCGCCCATGAACGCAATCAGGACGAAATAGGCCGCGCCGAGCAGAGTGAACACGTAGCCCAATACCACACTCAGTCCGTCGCGTTCCATCGTGCCCGCGGTGCCCAGGAGGACGCCGAACGCCGGCAGGGTGTTGCTCAAGGGCACCGGCGCCGGAATCAGCAGCAGCCCGGCCGCGACCGCCACCATGGCCGCATGCAGGCGCACCAGCCCCGGCGACCCCGTCACGCGGGGCCACCGGGGCCGCAGCACGCGCTCGAGCAGGTTGAGGACGCGGCTCGCCACTTCCGCGACCATGCCGAAGAAACGCGGCGGCAGCCGCCACCGGAGCAACCACCCGGGCAGCCAGGGCGCCCGGCCCAAGGCAAAGCAGGTGGCGATGATCAGGATCACGAAGCCGAGGGGCAGCGAGAGGCCGGGCGGGGTGACCGGGACACAAAAGGGCAGGGCGATGATGATGATCAGCAGCGTGTAGGCGCGCTCGTGCAGCACTTCGATCACCTCGGCCACGCTCACCCTGTGCTGGTGGAAGCGCTCCGCGAGCTCGTGCAGCTCGGCCGAAACCTTCTTGCCCGGCTGTTGTAGGTCGCGGGTGTGCATCGTTCAGGTTCCCCGCCGATGGCCGTAAAGCTCGATGTGCAGCCGCGGCGCGTAACGATAGCCGCGCTCGCGGCAGAGTTCCGCCAGCCAGCCCGCGCGCGCCCGCAAGTCCTCGACCGTGACCCCCTCCGGCATCAACAGGACCTTCGCCCGCGGCACGGCGCCGCCGGTTTCCTGCAGCATGCGCTCGATCTCGTCCACATCGCCCGCGGCGCTGACGACGAACTTCAACTGGTAGTCCGGCTGCGCCAACCACTGCGCGACGACCCCGGGTTGCCAGCGCAGCTTCTCGTGGCGCCGTCGCCAGCCGTCGTCGAGTCGCCCGTCGGGCGCCGAGTGCGCCAGCTTGGGGCTGAGCGAAGCGAGATCGCAGGCGATGCCGCGCGGCGGCACGGTCGCCGCCGTTTCGATCGTGATGTGATAACCCGCGCCGCGGAGCCGGGCGGCCAGCTCGTGGATTTCCGGCGCGATCATGGGCTCGCCGCCGGTCAGCACCACGTGGCGGGACGGGAACGCCGCGGCTGCCGCGAGGATCTCGTCCACCGTCATCGTCCGCCCCTCGGGTTGCCATGACGCATAGGGCGTGTCGCACCAGTTGCACCGCAGGTTGCAGCCGCTCGTGCGCACGAAGACCGACGGCACGCCCGCGAGCTGGCCTTCGCCTTGGAGCGAGTGGAAGATCTCGGCGATCAACATGACGGTGGCGCCGGCAGAGGCGGCATCGACTCGTAGGCGGTTGGATCCGGCAGGCCTGCACGCAGGAACGCCTCGCGGCGCTCGACACACGTGCCGCACCGGCCGCAGTGGATCTCCCGCCCTTGGTAACAGGACCAGGTCTGCGCAAAATCGACCCCGAGGCCCGCGCCTTCGCGGGCAATCCCGGCCTTGTCCAGGGCGATGAACGGCCGGAGCAACTCGATGCCGGCGTAGGTCCCGAGGCGCAGCGCGTCGCCCATCGCGCGCATGAAATCCTCGCGGCAGTCCGGATAGATCGTGTGGTCGCCGGTGTGCGCGGCGATCACGAGGCCCTGGGCGCCGGCGCTCTCCGCCCAGCCGCCCGCCGCGGCCAGCATGATCCCATTGCGGAAAGGCACGACGGTCTGGCGCATCGTATCGTCGGCGTAATGCCCCTCGGGGATCGCGCCGCCCCCTTGCAGCAGGTGCGAGGCGAAATCGCGGCCGACGAAATCGAGCCGGATCGTGTGGTGGGCCCGGCCGAGGCGCCCCGCGTGCAGGGCGGCGAACGGGATCTCGCGATGGTTGTGCTTCGAACCGTAGTCGAAGCTGAGCACCGCCACGACGTCGTGGTGCCGCCGCGCCCAGTACAGCGCGGTCACCGAATCCATCCCGCCGGAGCAGAGCACGACGACCTTCATGCCCGATGTTTTGGCCACAAAAATGCGCAAAAACCCACAAAAATAATCCGGCGGGCTCATCGGGGCTGACATTGCCGCCGGAGGACCTTTCATGGCTGGGTCAGCCGGGGCCCCGGCGCCGGCTGACGCCTTGTGCCCCAACCCCTCGTCATCGCTCATCGCGGCGCTTCCGCCGAATATCCCGAGAACACGCTGCCCGCCTTCCGCCGCGCGATCGCGGCCGGTGCGGACGGCATCGAGCTCGACGTGCACGTCACGGCCGATGGCGTGCCCGTCGTCTTCCACGACTCCAGCCTGGCGCGCCTGACCGGGGCCCGCGGAAGGATCGCGGCCCGCACCTGGCCCGAGCTCGCCGCCCTGCGGGTCCAGGGCCTGGCGCCCATTCCCCGGCTGCTCGACGTCCTGCGCTGCACCCGTGGGCGGGTGGTCGTGCAAATCGAACTGAAGGCCGGTGTGCCCGTCGCTCCCGTCGTCGCGGTGGTTCGCGCCGCGCGGTCCACCGGCGACGTGATCCTTGCCTCCTTTTCACCCGCGCTCTTGGCCGAGGCCCGGCGGTTGGCGCCGCGCCTCCCGCGCATGTTGATCACCGAAGGCCGCGCCTTAGCTCCCACTTTGGTCCGGCGGCTGACTGCACTCGAGGCTGCTGGCCTGAGTGTCAATCACCGCTCCATCCGCAACGCCGGTTGGCCGGGCGCTTTTCAGTCGCACGGTTTCAGGGTTTGGTGCTGGACGGTCAACGAACCGGCCCGCATGCGCGTCCTGGCGGGGTGGGGCGTCGATGCGATCCTGAGCGACAATCCGGCCTTGCTGCGCCGCGTCATCCGGTTTCGCTGGATATCTCCCACCGTCCGTAGGCGGACACGTTGATGATCATCGTCCACGATCCAGTTTGTGCCGAATATGGCTCGTCCATGAGGCCGGAGCAGCCGGCCCGTGTCCTGCGCAGCGCGCCGTACCTGCGGCAGGCCCATCCCGACTGGACTTGGCGCGCGCCCCGCCTGCCCGATGAACCGGCGTTGCTGGCCGCCCATGCCCCCGAGCTGCTGCGGCGCATCGCGCATCCACCCGATCTCGACGGCGACACGCCTTACTTCCCCGGCATTGCGACGCATGCCCGGCGAGCCGTCGGCGCCGCGCTCGATGCCGCCGCGGCCGCCCTCGCCGGGCACAGCGCCTTTTCGCTCATGCGCCCGCCGGGTCACCACTGCACGCGGCACCAGGCGATGGGCTTCTGCTACCTCAACCAAATTGCCGTCGCCGCCCGGCAAGCCGCAGCGGCCGGCCGGCGGGTTGCCGTGTGGGATTTCGACGCCCACCATGGCAACGGCACCGAGGACATCCTGCGCGGGGTGCCCGGCACGCTCTTCACCTCGGTGCACCAGCATCCCGGCTATCCGGGCACCGGCACCGCCTCCTTTGAAAACTGCCGCAATTACCCCGTCGCCCCGCACACCCCGCGCGCCCAGCACATGGCCGCCCTCGCGCGCGCTTGGGAGGAGGTGCTCGCGTTCCAGCCCGACCTTGTCCTCGTGTCCGCGGGGTTCGACGCCTACGCCGGCGACCCGATCACGGCCATGACCCTGGAGGCCGAGGATTTCGCCGAACTCGGTCGCTGGCTGCGCCAGGCCGCGCCGCCCGCGGCCGGTATTCTCGAGGGCGGCTACAGCGACGAACTGCCCAAATTGATTGACGCTTTCCTTTCGGCTTGGGAGCCATAACCCTTTTGCGCCGCTTGAGTTCAACGCCACACTATCAGTTCGTCGACCGCCCGGAACAGCTGGCTTCCCTGCAGCAAGCGCTCGACCGCTGCGACGAGGTCGCGCTCGACACGGAAGCCGACAATCTTTTCCGGTATCGCACGCAAATCTGTCTCCTACAGGTGCTCGCCGACGGCGAAATCTACCTGGTCGACTTGCTCGCGGGCCTGCCGCTTGCGCCATTGTGGCAGCGCCTGGCGGCCAAATCGCTCATCATGCACGGCAGCGACTATGACCTGCGCCTGCTGTGGGAGCTGTGCCGGTTCGAGCCGAGCAAGCTTTTCGACACCATGTTCGCGGCGCAGCTGTTGAACATCCCCCGCTTCGGCCTCGCCGCGCTGCTCGAGCAGCATTTTGGCGTGCAGCTCGACAAGGACCACCAGAAGGCGAACTGGTCGCAGCGGCCGCTTGAGCGCTCGATGCTGGATTACGCGGCCCTCGACGTCTACTACCTGCCCGCCCTGCGCGACCAGCTGCGCAGCAACCTCGTCCGGCTCGGCCGGCTCGAATGGCTCGAGCAGAAGTGCCTGTGGCAGATCGCCGTCGCCCACGAGGGCTTTGCCGGCCCCGACGCCAACGACTGGCGGATCAATGGCTCGGAAAAGATGCGCGGCCGCGGACTCGCGGTGCTGCACGCCATCTGGCACTGGCGCGAGCAGTGGGCGGAAAAGATCAACACGCCGCCGTTCAAGGTCACCGGCAACGAGCTGCTCGGCCGCATCGCCCGCGCCGCCGAGGAGGGCAAGCCGATCGACGAGGTCCTGCATGTCAACCTGGGCCGGCGCCACGAACGCTTGTTTCCTTCGCTGGCCGAGGCCGTGCGGCGTGGCTTTGCCGCCGACCCGCAGTCGTTGCCTCGCCGCGAACGGCGGCGCGAGTTCAACGCCATGACCCAGGAGGAACTGGCCCGTCAGGACCGCCTCAAAGCCGATCGCGACCGGCTTGCCCAGCATCTCAATCTCGATCCGACGCTGATCGCCACCCGCTCCCAGCTGGTGCAGATCGCCCGCGAACCCGCCTGCATCGACACCGTCCTGCTGCCCTGGCAGGCGAAGCTGCTCAAGGCCGAGCCGGCGTGGCGCAGCTGAGCAACCCCGGGGCCGCCCCCTGACCGGCCTTGACCGACTCCGCCAACATCGCCCGCCACCTGCCCCTGATGGCCGCGCGCCAGCCGGGTCAGCCGGCGATCCTCGTGCCCCGGGGGCGCGATTGGTCCGGCGACATCGATTACCTGGCTTTGTCCTTCGCCGAACTCGATGCGGAGGTCGACGCCTGGGTCGCGAAACTCGTGGCGCGCGGCGTGCGCCGCGGCGATCGCGTGCTGGTCATGGTCCGCCAGGGCCTGCCGCTCATCGCCTCGGCGTTCGCGCTCTTCAAGCTCGGCGCCGTGCCAGTGATCATCGATCCCGGCATGGGCCGGAAAAGCTTCCTCGCCTGTGTGGCCCGCTCGCGTCCGCGCGTGCTGCTCGGGATTCCGCTGGCCCAGTTGCTGAGCCGCGCCTTCGGCGGGTCCTTCGCTTCCGTGGGAATCCGGATCTGGGTTTCCGGCTCGCCGACGGCCCGGTCCGCTTCCGGCCCTCAGCCCTCAGCTCTCAGCTCTCAGCCGATCGCCAGCGAGGCTGGCGATCTGGCCGCCATCCTCTTCACCTCCGGGTCGACCGGCGCGCCCAAGGGCGTCTGCTACGAGCATGGCATGTTCGAAGCCCAGGTGCGCCTCGTGCGCGACACGTACGACATCACCCCGGGCGAGGTCGACTTGCCGCTTTTGCCGATATTTGCGTTGTTCGACCCGGCGCTCGGCATGACGACCGTCGTGCCGGAACTCGACCCCAGCCGTCCCGCCGCAGTCGACCCGGCGAAGATCGTCCAGGCGATCCGGCAGCAGCAGGTCACGAATTCGTTCGGTTCGCCGACCCTGTGGCGGAAGATCTGCCGTTACTGCCAGGAGCACCACTTGAAGCTGGGGTCCGTGCGCCGCATCCTCATGGCCGGGGCGCCGGTGCCGCCCGCTTTGTTCGTCGATGTGCAGAACATCCTGCCTAATGGCACGGCGCACAGTCCGTATGGAGCCACCGAGGCCCTGCCCGTCGCCACCATTTCCGCGGCGGAAGTGCTCGGGGCAGGGAAGTCACAAGTAACAAGTGCCAAATACCAGGAGCTCCTGCATCATGATCCTTCATCCCTGGAACATGGTACCTCCGCGGCGACCGCCGCAGGCCAGGGTACCTGCGTCGGCCGGCCGGTTACGGGTATCGAGGTCAAGATTATCGCGATCACCGACGAGCCGATCGCGTCGCTGGCTGACGCCCGCGAACTTCCGCCGGGCGAGATCGGCGAAATCATCGTCCGCGGACCGGTCGTGACCCGCGAATATGACCAGCTGCCCGAAGCCACGGCCCTCGCGAAAATCCAAAGGCCAAAGGCCAAACTCCAAACAAATTCCAAATTCGGATCGGGCGCTGCTGGAGTTGGCGTTTGTGATTTGGCGTCTGGCGTTTCCGCGCCGGACGGCGCGGTCTGGCATCGCCTGGGCGACGTCGGCTACATCGACGCCACCGGCCGGCTCTGGTTCTGCGGTCGCAAGGCCGAGCGGGTCGAGACCAGCCACGGGACGTACTTCACCGAACAAGTGGAGCCTGTTTTCAACGCCCATCCCGGCGTGGCGCGGACCGCGCTGATCGGCGTCGGCCCCGACGGCCGCCGTCCGGCGATCGTGGTCGAGCCGGCATCGCGGGAACTCGTCGCGAACGCCGCGCGGCGGCAAGAACTCGTGCGCGAACTCCGCGTCCTCGGCGCCGCGCATCCCCACACGGAGCTCATCCGCCTGGCTTACTTCCACCCGCACTTTCCTGTCGATGTCCGGCACAACGCCAAGATTCACCGGCTGAAGCTCGCGGCCTGGGCCCGCAATCGGTCGGGCTACGAGATGGACCGCCGCGAGGTTCCGGCCGGCGCTCTCCCACGATGAACGGCACGGCCTTCGTCACCGGCGCGAGCGGTTTCATCGGCGGCAAGCTGGTCGAGCGGCTGCTGGCCGCGGGCCGGCGGGTGCGTGCCCTCAGCCGGCGTCCGCTGCCGGAACTCACCGCCCGGGGCGCCGAGGTGATCGTCGGCGATCTCGACAACCTCGCGGGCTTGGTGCAGGGCTGCACCGGAGCCACCACGGTGTTCCACGTCGCCGGTCGCGTCGGCGTGTGGGGCCCGGCGAGCGAATTTTTTCACGTCAACGTCGAGGGCACGGGCAATGTGATTGTCGCCTGCCGCGCCGCCCGCGTGCCACGCCTGGTCTACACGAGCTCGCCCAGCGTCGTTTACCAGGGGGGCGATCTGGCCGGGGTCGACGAATCCGCCCCGCTCTGCACCGCGGCGCCGTGCGCCTACCCGACGAGCAAGGCCGCCGCCGAGCGGCTGGTGCGCGTCGCCCACGGGCCGGACCTCGCCACGGTCTCGCTCCGGCCGCACCTGGTCTGGGGCCCGGGCGACAAGAACGTCGTGCCGCGCGTGCTGGCCCTGGCCCGCCAGGGCCGGCTCAAAATCATCGGCCGCGGCCGCAACCGGGTCGACGTCACGCACATCACCAACGTCGTTGATGCCCATCTCCTCGCCGAGCAGGCGTTGATCAATGGAGGCGGCGTGGCCTCACTCCACGCCGCCGGCGGCCAGGCCTACTTCATCACCAATGGCGAACCGGTCGTCCTCTGGGACTGGATCAACCGGCTGTTGCGCGGCGTGGGCCTGCCGCCGATCACGAGCCATGTGTCCCTCGCCGCCGCCTATGCCGCCGGCGGCATCATGGAGGCGCTCTGGCGCGTGCTGCCATTGAAGGGCGAGCCACCGATGACACGTTTTGTGGCGAAGGAGATGGCCACGGACCACTGGTTCAATATCTCGGCCGCCCGCCGCGATCTCGGCTACAGCCCGCGAGTCACCGTCGATGAGGGCACGCAAGAGCTGATCGCAAACCTGAAACGGGAAGCCTAGCGGCGGCCCCGCTTCATCGGCGAGCGTGCCGGCCACATGGGCGCGAAGCATTGCCCGATCACCGGATGGATGGGATCAGGATTTGAAAGGCGATCTGGTTGTCACTGCGACTGCGCACCGGCGGAACGTAATAAGCGCGGATCGAAAAGGCCCGCAGCGGCAGTTCCAAGAAGGGCAGGGCGATGGGCATCAAGCACCAGCGGTCTTCCTTGATGAAGTTCCGATGGTACATCAGGCCCGCCAAGAGGCCTGCCTTCCAGTGGCGGGTGGCGTAGATCCAGGAATGTCCCGCATACGCGCTCGGTTTGCAGGCGGAGTCGCGAAACACGTCGGCTTCCCACGCCCGCTCAATGTTGCCCGTGGTTTGGGTATACCAGGTGAACCCGAGGCCGTAGAGTTCGTCATTGGCGCCCGGGGCGTCGAAATGGTGCGTGTAGCCGTTGAGGTGGAGCCAGCCGCGCGGCTGGAGGTCTTCGACCTGCGCTGAAACGCCGGTCGCCAGGAACATCACGATGAGGACAGCAATCGGTCGGCGCATGGCAGTGCCGGGATAGTCCGTCGCATCGCCGCGCCGTTCCGGCCCGCCGGGGTGGGTGTTTTCCGCCTGTCGGATTGGACCTAGATTCGCGTGGGTCGCCCCCGGGTTGGAGGGTCTGGATTTTCCCCCAACTTGCCCCGGCGCACTTACCCAGTCCGCTGGCGGACGGCTTCGAAAAGCGTGATGATCGTGGCCATGGCGACGTTGAGGGAGTCGGCCTGGCCGGCCATCGGGATGCGCACGCGCAGGTCGCTTTCCTTCAGCCAGAACTCGCTCAACCCGTATTGCTCGCTGCCCATCACGATCGCCAGCGGTCCGCGCAGGTCCGATTGCGTGTAGACCTGGGGCGTGTCCGGCGTCGTCGCCACGATCCGGATGCCTTGCGCGCGCAGCCAGGCATGCACCGCCTGGCTGTCGGCCAGCACGACCGGGACGGAGAACAGCACGCCGGTCGACGACCGGACCACGTTGGGGTTGAAAACGTCCGTGACCGCGTCGCACACGATGACGCCGTCGACGCCGGCGGCGTCGGCGCTCCGCAGGATGGTGCCGAGGTTGCCGGGCTTCTCGATCGATTCGACGACGAGCAGGAAGGGCGGCGACCCAAGCTTCAGGTCGGCCAGCGTGTGCTTCCACTGCGGCGCCACGGCCAGCAACCCGTCGGGGCGGTCGCGGTAGGCGCACTTGGCGAAGGCCTCCTTCGAAAGTTCGAACAGCTGCGCTCCGGCCTGCCGCGCCTGCTCGATCAGGGCCGGCTCATTTTCCCCGAGGAACCACTCCGGGCTGAAATAGAGATCCTGCAGCTTGACGCCTTTCTCGAGGGCGCGCCGGACCTGGCGGTAGCCCTCGACGAGAAAAAGCCCGGCTTCGTCGCGGGGCCGGCGGTCGCGCAGCTTGACGAGCTGCTTCACCCGCGGGTTCTGCAGGCTCGTGATCTTTTCCGGAGACACGGGTCTGGTTTAGACAGAATTGACCGAATGAACAGTACGAAGAGGGATTCTGCTTCCCCTGCGAGGATTCTGTTAATTCTGTCAACTCGTGGGCCGAAAGCAATTCAACGACCAGCCGTTCCCCTACCATCACGAACTCCAGATGGAGATCGCCACCCTGACCAACCTCGGCGTCGGGTTGGGGCGGGTGCCCGTCGGCGAGGGGAAATGGGTCGTCATGGTGCCGTTCACGCTCCCCGGCGAGCACGTGCGCGTGCGCGTGTACCGCAACCACAAGAACTATTCCGAGGCCGACCTCCTCGCGGTGCTCACCCCTTCGCCGCACCGGGTCGCGCCGCCCTGCCCGGTATTCGGCACGTGCGGCGGCTGCCAATACCAGCACCTCGCCTATCCGGAGCAGCTCGCCTGGAAGCGCCGCCAGGTGGCCGAACTGCTGCAGCACATGGCCGGCGTCGACTTTCCCGTGGCTGCCGTCATCGCCTCGCCACGCGAATTCGGTTACCGCTCGAAGATCACGCCGCACTTCGCCGCGTCTCGCGCGGCGAAGGGTTCGGCGGCAGTTCATGGTTCACCGTTCACCGTCCACGGTTCGGAGCCAACCGTGAACCGTGAACCGAAAACCGGGAACTTTCCTCCCATCGGCTTCTTGAAACAAGGCAGCCGCTTCGACCTGGTCGACGTGCCGCGGTGCGAGATCGCGACCCCCGAGATCAACGCGAAGCTGACCGAGGTGCGCGCCCGGACCCGCGCGCGGCTCGCTGCCGGGGAATACACGCGCGGCGCCACGCTCCTGCTGCGCCACGCCCAGGAAGGCGTGGTCACGGACTACGACGCCGTGATCCACGAGCGGGTCGGTTCGTTGCAGCTCCATTTTCTCGCGCGCGACTTCTTCCAGAACAATCCCTTCATCCTGGAAAGGTTCACCGGTTACGTCCGGGAACAGGCCGCCGGCGGGGGCGCGCGCTACCTGGTCGACGCCTACTGCGGGAGCGGCCTGTTCGCCCTCGGTTGCGCGCCGGTCTTCCAGCGTGTCGCCGGCATCGAGATCAGCGACACGTCGATCCGGTTTGCCGCGGAGAACGCCGCGGCCAACGGCATCACGAACGCCGCGTTCCGCGCGGGCGACGCGGCCCAGATCTTCGCCGGCCTCGAATTTCCGCCGACGGAAACCGCCGTCGTCATCGACCCGCCGCGCAAGGGCTGCGACGAGCCCTTCCTCCGGCAGCTTTTCGCCTTTGGCCCGCGCACGGTCGTCTACGTCTCGTGCGACCCGGCCACCCAGATGCGCGACCTGAAGGGGTTTCTTTCCGCCGGTTACCGCCTCACCGCCGTCCAGCCGTTCGACCTCTTCCCGCAGACGCGGCACCTGGAGTGCGTGATCACGCTGGCGAGGGGGTGACACGCAAGGCGGCCGATTCGTTGTAGGGGCGGACCTTGGTCCGACCTCGGTTGGATGGTCGCCGCGAGCAGCGACCTTACATCTTGCCAGGCCCCACCAGCCCGAGCACCTGCGCCGATGTCATAAGCCCCGCCGCCCGACCGGTATTGTGCTTGCTCGCCGGTGACGATGCGGGGAAATTGGGGGGCTTTCTTACTCCACTGCGTCGGTGTTTTCACAGGCGCCGTCGTTTTGGTCCACGCCAAGGCTCGTTCCCCTTTTCGCCATGAAAAACGACAGCAACGGCTCTGCGGCCCAGTGCCCGTATCCCGGCATTCGCGTCACCTGCAACGGCAACCAGCTCGTAACCCAATACGTCGAGACGCGCATCACGGAGGGCGGCGTGTTCTACCCCATCACGCCGTCGACCGAGGGCGGTGAGATCTACCAGGGCTCCTTTGCGCAGGGTGAGCTCAACGTCTGGGGCCAGCAGAAGGTCGCGGTCGAGACCGAGGGCGAGCACGCCGCGCAAGGCGGCGCCACCGCCTACGCCGTGCAGGGCCGCCGCACCGTCAACTTCACCTCCGGCCAGGGCATCGTCTACGCGATGGAGCAGTATTACCACGCGCCGGGCAAGCTCTCCACCATGGTCCTCGAGATCGGCGCACGCGCGCTGACCAAGCACGCCCTCAACGTGCATTGCGGCCACGACGATTTCTACGCCGCGCTCGACACCGGGTGGACCATGCTGATGGCCAAGGACGCCCAGCAGGCCGCCGACCAGGCCATCATCCTGCGCAAGGCCAACGAGCTCTCGCTCAACCCGGGCATGAACATCCAGGACGGCATGCTCACGACGCATTCCGAGCGCATGTACCTCGCGCCCGAGGCCGAGCTGCTGCGCGAATACCTCGGCGCGCCCGACGACCTGATCGATTGCCCCACGCCCGCGCAGCGCGAGCTCTTCGGGCCGAAGCGCCGCCGCGTGCCTCGGATGATGGACCTGAAGAACCCGGTGCTCCTCGGGCCGGTGCAAAACCAGGAGCACCACATGAACGGCGTCGTCGCGCGCCGGAACAATTTCAACGAGCCCATCCTCGGCTTCCTGCAGCAATGCTACGAGGAATTCGGCCGGCTCACCGGGCGGGCCTACGGCTTTCTCTCGGAATACAAGACCGGCGACGCGGACACCGTGTTCGTTTCCCTCGGCTGCGCGGCCGAGAACATCGAGGCCGCCTGCGACTACCTGCGCGACCAGCGGAACGCCAGGGTCGGCTCCATCCACGTCAACGTCATCCGCCCGTTTCCCGAGGCGGCCATCGTCCAAGCCCTCCGCGGCAAGAAGAACGTCATCATCCTCGAGCGCACCGACGAGGGCATGGCCGGCGACAACCCGCTGGCCCGCGACATCCGCGTCGCCCTCGGCAAGGCCAACGAGGCCGCCCGCTCCGGCGGCGCGCTGCCCGCGCTGCGGCCCGAGGAAACCCCGCGCCTCTTCCGCGGCGCTTATGGCATCGGCTCGCGTGACTTCCGACCCGAGCACACGTTGGGCGCGTACGAGTTCGCCACCGGCGCCGGCGCGCGCAAGGACGGCCGCCGCGCCGCCGACGGCGAGACCTACTTCGTGCTCGGGGTGGACCATCCCTACGCCGTCATCAGCAAGGACACGCCCTCGCTGCTGCCCGCGGGCGCGATCGCCGTCCGTTTTCACTCCATTGGCGGCTGGGGCATGATCACGACGGGCAAGAACCTCGGCTCCATCATCGGCGACCTCGGCTCCTTCCTCTCCGAGCAGGACCCGAGCTACGACGCCGACGGCAGCCTGGTCGAAAAGTTGTACGTGATGGCGAACCCGAAGTACGGCTCGGAGAAGAAGGGCGCGCCGACGAATTATTACCTCACGGTCGCGCCGTCGCGCATCAAGGTGAACTGCGAGCTCAACCATGTCGACGTGGTGCTCTGCTGCGACCCGAAGGCCTTCACGCACACGAACCCGCTCGAGGGTTTGAAGCCGGGCGGTTGCCTCGTGTGGGAATCGAGCGAGTCGCCCGAGGTCGCCTGGCAGCGCGTCCCGGCGAAACACCGGCAATTCATCAAGGACAATGGCCTCCGGGTATTCATCCTGCCGGGTTTCGACATCGCCCGCAAGGCGACCAACCAGACGGAGTTGCAGCTCCGCATGCAGGGCAATTCCTTCCTCGGCGCGTTCTTCCGGGTTTCGCCGTTCCTCCAGACGTTCGGGGTGTCCGAGGAGCAGTTCCACAAGGTGGTGAAGAAACAGTACGAGAAGAAATTCGGCCGGTTCGGCGAGGCCGTCGTCGCGTCGAACATGACCGTGATGAACGAGGGCTTCACCCGCGTCCAGGAGATCAAGATCGGCGGCCGCGACGATCCCGACCGCTCGTCGATGCGCAACCCGCTGCTCGCGCCGTTGGGCGACCACCATTTCCCGCCGACCGCCGGCTGCGGCTCGGCCGGCTGCGGCAGCGTGCCGATGCCGGCGGCGCAGCCCGCGCGGGCGCCGCTTCAGACGATGGCGAAGTTCGACAGCGAGTTCCGCGCCGGCCTCGGCTACCACCAGCCGGCCAGCGCGCTCGCCTCGGTCGGCATCATGGGTCCCGGTTCCGGCGCCACGCAATCCAAGTACGTCGCCCGCCGCGAAACCCCCGTCTATATCGCGGAGAATTGCACGCAGTGCATGGAGTGCATCACCGCCTGCCCGGACACCGCGCTGCCCAACATGGCGCAGGAGGTCTCGACCGTCCTCAAGACCGCGATCAATAACTATGTCTCCAGCCCGGACGATCGCCGCGCGTACGGCGCCGAGCTGGCCGGGCTCGAACAGCGCGCCCGCGCGAAGATGAACGAGTCCGTGAAGGCGAAGTCCAACGTGCCGTTCAAGACCATCGTCCGGGACGAGGTTGCGGCGCTCGCCGGCGTGTCAGACCAGGGGAAGGCGGAACTCACCAACATCGTCGACAAGCTCCCGCTGGCCTACAGCAACGTGCCGGCGATCTTCCGTTCGCTCGAGGCGAAAACCCCGGGCGGCGGCGGGCTGTTCTCCATCTTCGTGTCGGACCTCTGCAAGGGCTGCGGCGAATGCGTGCAGGTCTGCGGCGACCACGACGCCCTGCGGATGACGCGCGAGACCGAGGAGCTCAATGCCGAGCTGACCACGGCGCAGGTGTTCTCGCGCCTGCTGCCCGACACTCCGCAAAAATTCCTCGGCCTCTACAACGACAGCGACGCGGCCAACTCCCGCGAGGCCACGCTGCGCAACCACCTCATGGTGCGGCGCAATTACGAGGCGCTTGTCGCCGGCGACGGGGCCTGCGCCGGCTGCGGCGAGAAGAGCATCCTGCGCGCCGCCGCCTCGGTCACGGAAGCCTACATGCGGCCGGTCTATCACCGGAAGGCCGACCGACTGCGCACCAAGTCCGCCCGGCTGCGCCAGGACGGCGCCGCGAAACTCGCCGCGCTGAAGGCGCGCAGCGACACCGAATACCAGCTTCTCCGGAAAACCTTCGCGCACGTCGTCATGGGCCTTGGCGGCGAAAATGAGAAAGACACCGCCAAGCGCATCGCCGCCTACGAGGCGAAGCACGGCGCCATCACCGATGCCCACATCCTCGGCGGGCTTGTCGCCGTCCTCGAACAGGACGCCTTCAACCACAAGGAACTCCAGTCCGTTGACGGTCGCCGCGCCAATGGGATGTCCGTGATGATGATGGGTGCCAGCACGGGCTGCAACACGGTCTACGGCTCGACTCCCCCCGGCAACCCGCACCCGTATCCGTGGATGAACTCGCTGTTCCAGGACGGCGCCACGATCTCGTGGCTGATGGCCGAGTCGGTCATTGTCGACCATGCACGCCGCTCCGTGGCGCCCGAGCGCCTCACCGACGCGCTGCTTGATCGGACTGAAGGCGTCGCGAGCGACGCCGAGTATTTCACGCTCACACACCTCGACGACGCCCTGATGACCGAACAGGAGATTCGCGAGCTGCCCAAGGTCTGGGTCGTGGGCGGGGACGGCGCGCTCGGCGACATCGGCTTCCAGAACGTCTCCAAGGTCATCCTCCAGAACCGGCCGAACGTGAAGATGCTCATGCTCGACACGCAGGTCTATTCCAACACCGGCGGACAGAACTCCGACTCCTCGACCATGCTCGGGGGTTACGACATGAACCAGTTCGGCGTCGCCTCGCAGGGCAAGCTGATCGAGAAAAAGAACGTCGCCGAGGCCTTCACCAGCGGCCACGGTTCGCCCTTCGTCGCGCAGGTCTCGATGGCCAACGCCGCCAAGCTCTACAAGGCCATCCTCGATGGCCTCGAGTACCGCGGCACGGCCTTCTTCCAGTGCTACACCACCTGCCAGCCCGAGCACGGCGTGGCCGACAACATGAGCGCCGACCAGGCCAAGATGGTCCGCGACTGCCGCGGCATGCCGGAGTTTGTCTTCAATCCCCGCCGCGGCGAGACCTCGGCCGAGGCCCTCGACCTCAAGGGCAACCCGAGCATGGACCGCGATTGGTGGCGGACGAAATTCGCCACGACGGGCGAGGAGTATGCCTATGGCGTCGCCCACTGGGCCACCACGGAGGCTCGCTTCCGCAAGCACGTGAAGGCGATCAAGGAGGAGGACGCCGCCAAGCTCGTGCTCCTCGATGACCAGCTCCTCTTCATCACCCAGGACGACGTCATCCATCGCCGCGTCTTCGACCCGAAGCACCGCAGCTTCGTCCCGAACTTCGGCTGCTACATCAAGGCCGAGGAGCGCGGGAAGATGAAGTACTACGCGGTCACGCGCCAGATGGTCCTCTTCGCGGTCGAGCGCCGGAAGTCCTGGCGCATGCTGCAGAGCAAGGCCGGCATCGTGAACAAGGACTACCTCGCGCAGAAGGCCTTCCTGGCGAAGCTCGACAAGGGCGAGCTGCCCCTGGCCGACGCCCGGGCGAAGGCCCGCGAACTGTTCAACGCCGAGCTGGCCCCGATGAAGTAGGTTCAGCCGAAAGGCGGAGCCTGCACTCCGGGCGGGCTTCGGTAGGGCGGCGAGTCCCCTCGCCGCCGCGGCGCGGAACGGAGTCCGAGCCCTACCGCCCGGCGCTCGCTGGGCGGAAGGACGCCCAGGCATGGAAATTTGTTCACACCGGAAACTTCCCGATAGCGCCGGAAAAATTCAGGTGTATACTGGCAGCGTGAGAGCGACGACATGCCCGTCTCATGGCTTCCGCCTCAAACCTCTTGCACTGCCAGGCGCTCGGTGCCTGAGCCGCGCAATTAACAACGCAGTTATGCGCTAAGACCCCCGCCGCCCCGTGCGGCAGTCGGCCAATAAAAAGAAAGGCCCCGGAAAGCCGGGGCCTTCAATTTTTGGGAGCGAACGCAAATCTTTGCCGGTCGGGGCTTACCCCGATGATTCCCTTCGGGCCTAAAGCCCGACTTACATGGACAGGACCGCCGCCCGCTATTTCGCCTCCGCGTCGAACACGGGCTTCTCGATCGACGGCTTGCCGCCGATATACCGCGCGAACCAACTCTGCATTTCCCAGTGCCAGTAGATAGCGTTCTGCGGGGTGAGGACCCAATGGTTTTCGTTCGGAAACACCAGGAGCCGCGACGGCACGCCCATCGACTGCAGCACGCCGTACAGCGCCGTGCCGTTCACGTACGGGACGCGGTAGTCCATTTCGCCGTGGATGATCAGCATCGGCGTCTTGAAATTCTTCGCGTAGGTCATCGGGTCGTTGCGCCGCATGCCGTCCGGGTTGTCCCACGGCGTGCCGCCGAGCACGTGGGTGAAGCCGTAGTTCGTCACGTCGGCGCCGTACTGCGTCACGAAATCATTCACGCCCGCGTGGTCGATGATGCACTTGAACCGGTCGGTATGGCCCTCGACCCAGGCCGCCATGTAGCCGCCGTAACTGCCACCGGCCGCCGCGAGGTGGTCCCGATCGAGATTGGGCATACGCTGCAGCAGGTAGTCGGTCGACTTCATGATGTCCTCGAAGGGCATGTCGCCCCACTGGTTGAGAATGCTCTGCGAGAACTTCTCGCCAAAGCCCGTCGACCCGTGGCGGTTCACCCAGGTGACGACGTAGCCCGGCGAGGCGAACACGTGCGTGTTCCAGCGGTAGCTCCAGCTGTCGCGGTTCATGGTGTGCGGCCCGCCGTGCATCAGCTGCACCAGCGGATATTTCTTCGCTGAATCGTACCCGGGCGGAAAGACGAGCCAGCCGTGGATCTGTTCGCCGTTTGCGCCGGCGAACCAGTACGGCTCGACCTTCCCCAGGTCGAGCTGCGCCACCAGCGCGTCGTTGAAATGCGTGAGCTGCCGGACGGCGTTTGTGGCGGGATCGAGCACGAACAGCTCGTTCGGCCGGCTGGTGGTGTCGTTGAGGAAGACCACGCCGTGGGCGCCGGCCTGCACGCCCGTCGAAGTGCCTTCGCGATAAGCGGCGACCAGCCCGGTGCCGTCGGCGTTGAGCTTGAACAGCGGCACGACGCCCTTGTCCTCGGCCGAGGTCCAGAGCGCCTTGCCGTCGCTGGAGAATTCCGCCGCGTCGATCGCATAGTCCAGTGCCTCGGTCAGGGGCGTGTTGGCGCCGGAGGCCAGGTCGTGACGCCAGAGTTTTGGAAATTCTCCGCAGTAATAGGGCGTCTTGAGATGCGCGTAGATCAGCGCCTTGCCGTCCGGGGTAAACTTCGGCTGGTCGTCATCGGCGGGGTTCTCCGCCGTGACGTCCTTCATCGCGCCCGAGCCATCCGTCGGCACGAGGTAAAGGTCGACGTTCAGCGTCGCGTACGGCGGCGGCGTGGCGTTGGCGGCGAGCGCGATCGTCCGGCCATCCGGCGAAATATCATAGTTCACCTCGCCATCGTTCTGAAACAGCCGGTCCCACTTCGGCGTCAGGTCCTTGAACTCACCGGTCTCCGGGTTCACCCGCAGCAGGCGGCTGGCCAGGTTGTCGGTCAGCCAGTGGTCGAAATAACGGAACTGCCGGTTTTCGGTCACCTTTGCCGTCATTTTTGATTCCCGCCGGCGCTTGATCTCCTTCTTCATCGCGGCGAGATCGTCCTGGCCCAATGCGCCGGCGATTTCCGGGATGACCGTGGTTGCGACAACGATGGCTTTCCCGTCGGGCAGCCATTTCGGGTTCGCGACACCATATGGCAATTCGAGCACCTTGCGCGCCTCGCCGCCGTCGAGCCGGATGAGGTAGAGGCCGACGGCTTCGTCGTCCCCGCGCTTTGAGACAAACGCGAGCCGCGTGCCATCCGGGCTCCAGGCTGGCGCCGTGTCCGATGCGGCCGCGGTCGTCAGGCGGCGCGGCTCGCCGCCGGCCAGGTCGACCACCCACAGGCTGGACGTGCTCTTGTTCTTCTCGATCGACCATTCCTGCACGGCAAAGGCCGCGCGCGTGCCGTCGGGTGACAGCGCCGGCGCGCCGAGGCGCTTCATGCGCCAGAGGTCCTGTGGGGTGATCGGGCGCTTGTCGGCGGCGCCGGTCGCGACGGCCAGCACCAGGGTGAGCGTGAACGCGAGCAGGCGAGGGGATTTCATGAGCGCCGACACTGGCCCGGCGCCGCCCCCGAGTCAAAGCTCAGCGGGATGCGCCCCGTTCGGTTGTCGTGGGCCATCCTGATGGAGGCGGGACGCCCTCGTCCCGCGGGTTGCAGTTCACGCCTGCGCGTCGCGGGGTGAGGGCACCCTGCCTCCATTCACCGCACTGCCTCACCGGTACTCGATCCACTCTGGCGAGGAGTATTGCTCGATGAGCCCGTTGACCTCGTCCTCATTCAGCTCGGGCCAGGGGGTCTCCTCCGCCGGCACCGCGAGCGCCGCGGCGAGTCTGGCGGCGAACTTCGCCTGGAATGCGTCCCAATCAACGGCGCCCACGGCGCCCTTGTCGATCGAGCCCTGGAACATCAGGCCGTGCTTGTTCCGTTTTTGCGCGGCGCCCGCGATCTTCGCGCCCGTCGCCGGGTGCACGACGTCGTAGAGCTCGGCGCGCTGGAAACAAATGCCCGGCCCGCCTTCGTTCGGATCGCATTCCCGGTTCACCTCCGCCGGCTGGCCGAGCGATGCCAGCGCCTCCGCGAGGCATTCATGGACGATGCGGTACGACTGCGCCGCGCGTTCGTCGTAGAGCGCATGGCCGCGCGGCAGCACGAGCGCATACGTCCAGTCGTTGCGGTGATCGACGATGCCGCCTCCGGTCGGGCGCCGGCAAAGGTCCCAGTTTTCTCCCGGCGGAAGATGAGCCCGGACGAACCCCATCTTCTGGCTGTAGCCGAACGTGAAGGCGGGCGACCGCCACTCGTAATGCCGGAACCGCGCGGCGGCGGCGGGCGGGTAGCGCTGGAGCAGCAGGAAATCCAGCGCCATGTTCTCAGCGGCGCCGGCGGTGCGGACAGGCAAAAGGTGGAGCATGGTTCCGGGCGGCGCCGCTCAATTCCGCGGGCGATCGAGCAGCGTGCGGACATTGAGCAGCAGCGTGCTCAACGCGAAAGGCTTGGGCAGGTGAACGATCGCCCGCCGGGGCACGGGATGCGGGCTGGGTTCCACCGCCTCCGGCGAGGTACAGATCAGCCGGAGCTCCGGGTTGCCCGCGTGCAACTGGCGCACGAGCGCGGCGCCCTCCCGGGTGCAGCTTTGGATCATGACCAGCTGCGGGCGCAGGTTCGCCGTCCCCACCAGCTTCATGGCCTCCTCGGCGCCCGCGACATCGGTCACGGTATAGCCGTCGGTCGCGAGGATGCCGGCGATCATCTTCCGCAGCACGTCGTCCTGCTCCACGATCAACAGGCTCTCCGTGCCCCGCACCGCCGGAAGGGAGCCGAGCTTCGTCACGGAGGTCTGTTCCGGCTCCGCCGTCTCGGGCAGGTAAACCTCGAACGTCGTGCCCTGGCCAGGCACGCTCTTCACCGTGATGTGTCCGTCATTCTGCCGGATGAGGCCGAGCACGGTCGACAGCCCGAGGCCGGTCCCGAGCGGCTTGGTGGTGAAGAACGGCTCGAAGATCCGGGTCCGCACGTCGGCGGGCATGCCCTCGCCGGTGTCGGTCACGCTCATGCAGGCATAGGCGCCCGGCTGCATCTCGGGCGCGCGTCGATCGTCCGGCCCGCGCACCTCGACGTTGGCGGTGCGGATGGTCAGCTTGCCGCCCCGCGGCATGGCATCGCGGGCGTTGAAGCAGAAGTTCAACAGGATCTGCTGGAACTGGGTGGGATCGAGGCGGACGTTGCCGAGGTCGGATGCCAGCCGCAGCTCCAGCGCCACCTCGTCGCCCGCGACCCGCCGGAGGATCTCGGCGATCTCGCGGATCAGCGTGTTGAAGTTGATGACCTTGACCTCCGTCTCCTGGCGCCGGCTGAACTCGAGGATCTGGCGCGACAACGCCGCGGCCTTGAGGCCGGCACGATGGATCTCCTGCAGGTCCTTCTGCGCGGCCGGCACGCCGGCGACCTTGGTCGCGATGATCTCGCAATAGCCGTTGATGACCGAGAGCAGGTTGTTGAAGTCGTGCGCCACGCCGCTCGCGAGCAGGCCGACGGTGTCGAGCTTCTGCGACTGCATGAGGGCCTCGCGCAGCCGCTGGAATTCCGTCTCGTCGCGATAGATGGCCACGAGCCGGCCGCGGCCGCCGGCCATCGGGCTGTAGTTCCATTGGGCAAAGAAGGGGTGGCCGTCCTTGCGGCTGAGCCAGCCCTCGCCGTCGCCGCGGTGCGCCGTCTGGCTTTCGCGCCGGCCCCGCTTCAGCAACGTGAGATCCGTCTTGGGCCCGTGCAGCAGGCGCGTATTCTGGCCGGTCAGTTCCGCCGCCGAGTAGCCGGTCAGCCGGCAGAAGGCGGGATTGGCGTACAGGATGGTGACCCCGCCGCGCTCCCAGCGGTCGCGGGTGATGATGGCCGGATCCGGCAACGCGCGCACCACGGCCAGGTGCGCGGCCGGCAGGGCCGGGCGGGTCCGGGGAGGGGAGGAACGGGCCATTGGCGTCAGGAGGTGAAGCCGGGCGCGAGCCCGACGGGGCGGCTGGGGGCGCACGCCGCCATTCCGTCGCCGATGCGCGTGTCCGCGGGTGCCATGAGAACTTGCATCGTGGGGTTGCACTCCGCGCTGTCAAAATCATCCGCGTCGTGCACGCTCGGGCCCCATGTTCGAGCTCGCACACCTGCCGTGGTGGGCCTGGCCGCTGTTGTTCGCCGCGGGCCTGGTTGCCGGCACCGTCGATGCCATCGCCGGCGGCGGCGGGCTCATCACCTTGCCGGCCCTGCTGGGCATCGGCCTGCCCGTGCCGCTGGCGCTCGGCACCAACAAGCTCGGCGCCGTCTTCGGGTCGGGCGCCGCGACGCGCAGCTTCATGCGGCGCGGCCTCGTGCGGCCCCGCGAGTGTGTCGGCGGCGTGTTGTGGACCGCGGCCGGGGCCGTCGGCGGGGCCGCGGCCGTGCGCCGGCTCGACCCGGACCTGCTCGCGGGGGTGATTCCGTGGCTGCTGGCGGCGATCGTTGTGTACATGGTCCTGCGGCCGCAGTTGGGCGAGCAAAGCCGCCATCACCGGCTGGAGCCGCCGGCCTTTTATGCGCTCTTCGGCCTTGGGCTCGGCTTCTACGACGGCTTCTTCGGGCCGGGCGTCGGCTCCTTCTGGACGGTGGCGTTCATCATGATGCTCGGCCACGACTTCCTCCAGGCCGCCGCGCATACGAAGCTGATGAACTTCACCAGCAACGCCGCGGCCCTGGTGTTTTTCGCGGCTGCCGGGGCCGTCCTGGTGCTGCCCGGGCTGGCCATGGGCGCCGGTCAGTTGATCGGGGGCCGGCTGGGCGCACACCTCGCTGCCACCCGCGGGGCCCGGTTCATCCGCCCGATTTTCCTAGTCATGGCTGGCCTCACCATCCTGAAGCTGCTCTATTCGCATTTCATCCGTTCATGACGCCCGCCGCCTATCTCCAACGCCACGAAGCCGACCTGACGGCGTTCCTGCAACGGCTCATCCGGCTGCGCACCGTCAACCCGCCGGGTGAAAATTACGGGCCGATCACGCGGTTGCTTGCCGACACCCTGCGCGGCCTCGGCTTCAAGGCCCGCCGCGTGCCCGTCCCGCCGCGACTGCAGCGCCGGCTCCAGCCCGGCTCGCAGGCCTATCCGCGCTACAATGTCATCGGCTTGTGGGAGGTGGGCGCGAAGAAGACGCTCCACTTCAATGCCCATTTCGACGTCGTGCCCGTCTCCGGGCGGTGGCGTCACGGCGATGCGTTCGACCCGGTGATCGCGGATGGCTGGATCTACGGGCGCGGCAGCTCGGACATGAAGGGCGCGATCGCCAGCATCATTTTCGCCCTGCGGGCCCTCCGCGCCACGGGCACGCGGCCGAACTTCAATGTCGAGGTGTCCTTCACCGCCGACGAGGAGACGGACAGCGCGCTCGGGGCCGGCTGGCTGGTCGATCATGCCCGCCTGCGCGCCGACTACGCCATCGTCGGCGAGGGCGGCGAGGGCAATGCCATCTGCTGCGGCCACAACGGCGTCGTCTGGCTCAACGTCCACGTGCAGGGCCGCGCCGCGCACGGCTCCACGCCGGCGAAGGGCGTCAACGCCCTGGAGAAGATGGCCGCGCTCGTGCTCGCGCTCGACGGCTACAAGCGGCGGCTCGCGCGCCGCGTTTTTCTCTCCCCCGATGGCCGGCGGCTCGTGCCCACGCTCAACCTCGGCGGCGTGTTCGCCGCCGGCGAGGGCGGCAAGATCAACACCGTCCCCGCCGCCGCCAGCTTCAGCATCGACCGGCGGGTGCTGCCCAACGAGGACATTCGCGCCGCCGAGCGCGAATTGTGCGCGGAGCTGCGGACCGCCGCCGCCCGCATCCCGCAATGCCGGATCAGGATCGAGAAAGTGTCAGAAAACTTCTCGTGTTATCATGCGCCGGCCCACCCGCTTTTCGCCGCCATGCGGCGCAGCGTGGCCCGGGTGCGGCGCCAGCCGGCGAAATTCATGGTCTCGACCGGCTTCAATGACATGCATTTCTTCGCCCAGGTGCGGCGGATCCCGACGCTCGGCTACGGCCCCGGCGGGCGCGACTTCCATGCCGTCGACGAACGCGCCCGCGTGCGCGATCTCGTCCAGTCCGCGCAGATCTACGCCGACCTGCTGACGACCTTCACGGGCTGACTCAGCCCTGCCACCCGTGGCGGATCATGCTGATCGCGATCGCGGCCAGCAGCATCGAGATGATCTTGGAAATCGCGCGCAGGCCGGTCGGACCGAGCCGCCGCCCCAGCCACGCGCTGTACCGCAGGGCCAGGATCACGATGCCAAGGTTGCCGATGAGCGCCACGAGCGTGATCATCAGGCCGACATTCGCCGCTTGGGCCAGCACAAGCAGCGTCGTGATCGATGCCGGCCCGGCGATCAGCGGCATCCCGAGCGGTACCACGCCGAAGCCTTCCGGCAGCTTCTCCGGCTCCGCCGCCGAGTGCGTCAGATCCCGCGCCGCCAGGATGAACAGGATGGCGCCGCCCGCGACCTGGAAGTCACTGACGGATATGCCCAGCGTGCGAAACACGCTCTGGCCGAGAAACAGGAATCCGAGGGCCACCAGGCCGCCGGTCCACACCGCTTGGTTGGCGATTTTTTGCCGTTCCGTCGGCTCGACCCCCTGGCCCAGCCCGAGGAACACCGCGGCGAGACCGATCGGATCGATCGCCACAAACAGCGGTATGAAAGCGAGTAGGAAACGGTCGGCCCATTCCATCATGGAGCCAGCCTGACGCGCTTCCCCCAAAAGGCAACGCGCCTCGGGCGGCGACACATTGACCAGTTTTGGACAATATCTGCGCAGCCGCCGCTGCGCATCAGCGCTACCTTAGGGATGCTTTCCCGAGAAGGAGCGGGACCCCATGAACATCAAACTCCACCTCGACGCCGCCGAGTCCGACCCCGTCGCCCGGCTCGCCGAAATCCTGCAGGTGAAACCTGAGGACGTGCTCTATACCGCCCTCAACCGCCTCATGCTCCATGCCCGCGAACCGGACATCCAGCAGGAGATCGTGCAGACGCGCCGGAGCCGGTCCGACAATCTGCCGTTGTGGGCGGACAGCGCCGGCTCCGCGCACAACTACGAGGGCATGCCACCCTGCGAGCCGGCGAAGAGCAAATATTCGGTCTAGTTTTTGCGTCGTTCAAATCGGCCCCGCGCCGCGACCACGGAGGTGGAATCCGCACCTCGTGCGGCCGGGCTTGGGTTGCCGTAGGTTGGGCGCAAGGCCCGACCTGCATCATCCTGCCTTCGCCAGCAAATCCGCCAGCGCGGGAGCGAGCTGCGGGTACTTGAATTCGAAGCCGGCAGCCAGCAGCCGCGCCGGCGCCAGTCGCTGGCCCTGCAACACGAGCGCGGGCTCGGTGTCCAGCCAGCGCCGCGCCGCCAGCCGCACCACCCAGGCCGGCGCCGCCGGGCACCACGGCCGGCCGAGTTCCCGCCGCAGCGCCGCCATCAGCTCGCGGTTGCGCACCGGCTCCGGCGCGGCGGCGTTGTAGACGCCGGCGAAATCGTCGCGTTCGATTGCCGCGAGGAAGACGCGCCCGGCGTCCTCGCCGTGGATCCAGCTGAAGTATTGCCGGCCCGGGCCGGCCGGTCCGCCGAGGCAGTGGCGCACGAGCCGGGTAAGCACCGGCAGCGCGCCGGCCTGCCGGTCGAGCACGACGCCGAGGCGCAGCGTCACGCGGCGGCAGCCGGGCAGGTCGACGGCTTGGGCCGCTTCCTCCCAGCGCCGGCAGACCTCGGCGAGAAACCCCCGTCCGGGCGGGGCGGATTCGTCGCGCACTTCGTCGTCGGTGTTGCCGTAATAGCCGGCGGCGCTGCATTGCACCCACAGGCCGGGCGGCTGCTTCGCCATCTGCATGGCGCGGCCGAGCGCCTGCGTGGCGTTGAGCCGCGATTCCAGGATCTCGGCCGAATTCTCGAGCGTGTGGACGCAGTGGATGCTGCGGCCGGCGAGGTTGACCACGGCCGTGGCGCCGTCGAGTTCCTTGCGCCATCCGCCCGCCGTCTCGGCATTCCACCAGACCGCGCGAATGGCCCCGGCGGCGGGCGCCGGCACCAGGATGTGCTCGGGCGCGCGGCTCAGGATGACGACTTCCCAGCCCTCCGCCGCCAGCCGGCTCGCGAGCGCCCGCCCGAGAAATCCGCTGCCACCGGCGAGAACGGCCTTTTTTGCCATGGCGGGACCTTGGGCGGAAAATGTTTCCGTGGCAATCTGTAGGTCGGGCCGTTCCGGCCGCCGCAGCCTTGCGCGCCGGCGGCCCGCCCCCCAAGTTGCCCCCGCTTGAGTGCCACGCCCGCCCTCCCTTTCCACGATCTCTCGCGCGAGCAGCTCCGACAGCTCGTCGTGCGCTGGGACTTCAGTCCGGTCCACGCCGCGCGGCTCTGGTGGTATGTCTATGGCGAGGGGGTGACCGCGCCGGCGGCAATGCCCGAGCTGCCGGCGCGTTTTCGCGCCGCGGTCGCGCACCGGCTCGACTTCGCGCGCCCGCCGGTCGCGCACGAAGCGCACAGCACCGACGGCTTCACCCGCAAATACCTGCTTGCGCTCGCCGACCGGCGCCGGATCGAAACGGTGCTCATGCGCTACACGGGCCGCGTGACCGCGTGCCTCAGCAGCCAGGCGGGCTGCGCGATGGGCTGCGTTTTTTGCGCCACGGGGCAAATGGGCTTCGCGCGACACCTGCGGGCCGGCGAGATCGTGACGCAGGTGCTGCACGTGCAGGACGAACTCCGCCGGCTCGACGGCGCCGCCCGCGGGCGCCTGCGCAACCTTGTCCTGATGGGCATGGGCGAGCCGTTGCACAACTATGACGCGGTGATGCACGCGATCGACATCCTCCGGGATCCCGCGGGGCTGGCGATCGGCGCCGGCCACATCACCGTGAGCACTGTCGGGATCGTGCCCGGCATCATCCGCCTGGCCGACGAGGCCCGCCCGATCCATCTCGCCGTCTCGTTGCATGCCGCCGAACAGGACGAACGCGCGGCCCTGGTGCCGGCGGCCCGCAAGTGGCCGTTGCCCGAGTTGATGGCGGCCTGCGACTACTACAGCCGGAAACTCCAGCGCCGGATCTTCTACGAATGGACCTTGATCGAGGGGCGCAACGACACCCCCGCCGCCGCCCATGCCGTCGGCCGGTTGCTCCAGGGCAAACCGGCGCAGGTGAACCTGATTCCGTTGAACCCGACCGCCGGCTACGGTGGCGCGCCCACGGGTCGGGACGCGGCACGCCGGTTCCAGCACGTCCTCGCCGAATACGGGTTGCCCAGCACCGTCCGCCAGCGCCGCGGCATCGACATCGCCGCCGGGTGCGGGCAGCTGGCCGCCCCGGCCATTTAACCTTTGCCTTGGCCGCGACGGGGGGTAGGTTGCGCCCTCCATGAAATCTCTTCGTCCCCTGATCCTTTTCACCCTGGCTGCCGCGTTGGTTGCCCCGCTCGCCGCCCAGGCCAAGCCCGCCGCCAAGCCGGTCGAACCGGTCCGCATCGCCTTCGTGAACAGCGCCGCATTCCTCGACGAGGCCACCGGCATCAAGCAGCTCGTCAAGGCCATGCAGGGCATCGAACTCGAATTCAGCAGCACCCAGAGCGACCTGTCGCTGCTCAACGAAAAGCTGCGCACGCTCGCGACCGAGCTGAACAAGCTCAACAGCGACCCGACCGCGAATGCCAAGGCCATCGAGGAGAAGCGCGCCGCCGGCCAGCAGATGCAGCAGGACCTCGCCACCAAGCAGCAGGCCGCCCAGACCGCCTACAACAAGCGCTTGCAGGAAGTCCAGACCCCGATCACCAACGAGATCGGCGCCGCGCTGCGTGCTTTCGCCAAGGAGCGCGGGGTGGACGTCCTGTTTGACGCCGCGAAGATGGGCGACGCCCTCCTCGACGTGAAGCCGGAACTCGACCTGACCGCCGACTTCATCACGTATTATAACGAGAAGCACCCGTAAGGCGGGATCGCTTCTTATTTCCCCGGCCCGGCCTCCGCCGGGCCTTTTTGTTGGTGGAGATCCCGCCGTGTAGGAGCGGCTTCATGCCGCGACCCTATCTCGAATCGCGGGGTAAACCCGCTCCTACCACTTCGTCGGTGAGCGCAGCCGCGCCACCAACGCCCGGGCCCGGGGTTTCATCAGGCCAGCTTGATCACGAGCGCCGCGACATCCGCGGCCTGCGCCCGCTCGGGCGTCGCTCGAGTTCGCGCAGCGCGTCGCGTGCGATCCAGCGCGCCGGCGGCGTGTCGAGGCGCAGGATCCGCCGCGCCTCCGCCATCGCCGCCCGACGCAGCCGCGGGTTGCGCTTCCCAATCCCGCGCAGCGCCCAGTTGACCGCCTTCTTCACGAAATTGCGCCCGTCGCCCGCCTCGCGCCGGATCACCGGCAGGAACCGGCGAAACACCTCGTCGCCCAGCTCCTTCCGGTGCGTGGCCATGCCGGCCATGATCGCAAAGCCCGTCCGCTTGACGAACTCCGCCCGCCGTGCGCTCCAGGCCAGCGCCTTCTCCGCGGCAAAATCGGTCCGGTCGATAAGGAAGGCGCAGGCGTCCGTGAGGGCCCAGTTGTCGCAGTCCCGCACCCAGCTTTCCGCCTGCCGGCGCGTCACCCGGCGCGGGTCGTCGATGATGGTCGCGAGCGCCATGGCCTCGAAGATGCCGGTGGCCCATAACTCCCGGGCGAGCGCGTGGTCGCGCCGATGCGGCCGCGCGAGGACGCGCAAGGGCGTCATGCCGATGCCGAGCTGTTCGTGCCGGGAGACGATGCCAAAGCGCCGCATGCCGTCGATGTTCCGCTGGTTCCGGAGGGACCGCAGCCGCGCCACCAACGCCCGGGCCGGGGGGCTCATCAGGCCAGCTTGATCACGAGCGCCGCGACGTCCGCAGCCTGCGCCCGCTCGGACGACAGCCACGCACAGGCGTGCCGGTGCGCGACCTCGTCGAGCGGCCGGGCCGCAGCTTTCTGCCGCAGCAACCACGCGGCGAGCGCGAGTTGCGCGGCGGCATGGTCCGGATTCGCCTGGGCCGAGCGGACGAGCGCCGCCGGGCTGTCCGGGACCTGCGCCGGGCCGAGGAGGCTTTTTTCGCCCAGGAAGAAGGTCAGCGAAGTGGCCAGGCCCTGGAGGTAGGCGGCCGGCGACGCCGGCTCCTGGAATGCGAGGCCATTCCTTTCCGGCAACGCGGTCCACTCCATGTAGCCGCGCACCACGCCGAAGAGTCGCTTCAACTCCTCGTCCGCCGTGGCCGGCGTCCAGCGCGCGGTGAAGGCCTTCAACTCGCGGAATTTTTTCACCTCCCAGATCCGGAGGACCAGCTCGTAGTCGTCGTTGTGGTCCCGGATCGCGCCGGTGATCACGAAGTCGAGTCCGTGCTCCGTCGACTCGTTGAGCTGCCGGATGTTTTCCGGCACCCATTCGCTCGGGAAGAGGGCATAATGCTGCGCGACGGTGCCCAGGGCCGCGATGGCATCGTAGCCCGCGCTGAACGTGAAGGTCTCCGCCAGCCACAGCGGCAGCCCGCGGCTCAGGCGGCCGAGGTCGTCCTCCGTCCGCGTGGCGATCTCGGCGCCGTGCTCGAGGCCGGGCAGCGCGCACTGCGCGAAGGCGACGCGGCGCAGCTTGCCGGATTTCCGCGGCAAAAGGTGCGGGGCGATCTCCTCGAGGCCGTAGAACCAGATTGGTTTGCTGATGCTCACCATGCTGACCTTGTCTTCGACCGGCACGGTGATGTGCTCGGCTTCCGTTTCCTGGATGAAAAGCTCGGCGACGGCGTTGGAAAAACCGTGCAGCCGCGCTTCGAGCTCCGGTCGCCGCAGCGCGTAAAGCAGGTCGAGCAGATGCTGGGCCTCCTCGGCGCGCCGGGTGGCCAGGTAAGCCTGCAGGAGGTTGAAGCCCGCCGGTGCGCCGTGACGCTCGGCCTCGTAGCGCGGCGCGAGCAGTTCGATGATCTGCTGCACGTGGCCGTTCGTCCCGAGGTCGGCGGAGATGGTCATCAGCACGTCGCTGCGGTCGCCGGCGGCTGCGATCACCTGCTCGTAGATCGCCATCGCGCCGGGCAGGTCGCGGGCCTTCAGCCGCTCGCGTGCGGCCGCCAGCTGCGGCAGGACGCCGCCGGACGCGGCCGGCTTGTTGTCGCCCGGGCCCGGGCCGGAGGCAGGAACGGGATCATCGGAGCGGTTGAAGAAACCCATATGAGCGTCAGCAAAGCAGCCGGACCGGGCGTGGCGATTCGAATTTCCCCGGGGGGGTGCCGCCGTCACGGGCCGGCCAGCGCGGCGGCGACCACCGACTTCAGCCGCAGCGCCGGCTGTTCGTGCCATTCGATCGCCGGGGCGCCGAAATAGGCCGCGGAATTGCGCGCACCCCAGTCGGTGGTGGCGATGCGATAGTGCGCGCCCGGGTCGATCGCCGCCGGTCCTGCGGCGTAACAGAACTCGCCGTGCCTCTCTGCAAATGGCGTCGCCGGGCCCTGGTTGGCCGCCTGCAGCAGCCGCTGCAGCCGCGCGCCGTCGATCTCCGCCGTGCAAATCCCCCCGTCGAACCGCACGCAGCCATCGAAATCCGAGCGGGTGATCGCCCCGGCCGGCAGTCCGGACCCAAGGGTCGTGTTGCCGATGAACGCGGCCTCCGCCCCCGCCGCCGCGGCCAGGGCGCGTGCCGCGAACCGCCCGGCCTCGTCCGACGTGCGCGCGGCGGAGGCATGGCCGACGACGGCGCGGTCCGCGGCCTCCTGGTATCTCGCCCGAGTGGCGTCGATGAGCCGGGCTATTTCCGGGTCGCCGGGCGCGGTCGCCTCGACCGGCACCTGTTCGACCGTCCACCGCCATTTCCCCGTCTCGTCGCGGTCCAGCCAAGCCAGGGAGAGAAACTGGTTCCACGAGCCGGAATGAACGTAGACGGTGCGCCCGAATGGTTGCACGAAGCGCAGGTGGTCGTGCGCCCCGGCGTAAAGCGTGCCCTCCGGCACGGAAGGGAGAATGGCGCGATCGGCGGCGAGCCCCGCATGGCTCATGACGATGGGCGCCGCGGAAGCCGCCAGCACCGCCGGCAGGTTCGCCTTCGCCCAGCCGACCGGCTCGGGAATCGCCAGCGAGGCGCGGATCGCGGCGCGATAGGTGCCGAGGTGATCGGTGGCCAGGCCCGCCACGACCGCGTCCACGCGGCCCAGGTGCAACACGGTCGATGCCGGCGCGAACGGCCGCCCCGTGGCCCGGTCCGTGATGTCGCTGATGACGGAAACGCCCGCCGCCTGCGCGCGGTGCACGGTTTCGGCCAGGTCGAAGAACTCCGGTTCGTGGTTGCCCAGGTTGAGGACCGTCGGCGCGCGCCGGGCCAGCGCCGCCAGCATCGCAAAATCGATCGCGCCGCCGCTCCGCCGGGCGACGACATTGCCGTATTCCAGGGTGTCGCCGTCGATCAAGACGGCCAGCGGCACGCCGGGATTCGCGGCGCGCAGGCCGTCGACCATGGCCACCACCTGCGCGGTGCGCTCGTAGGCGGAATGCTGGTCGGCCGCGAGGATGACCAGGGCGGCCGGGTCCGCCGGTCGCGCCGCGGCGAGGCCCGCCGCGAGGAGGAAAAACCCCGCACTCATTTTCATCGACCAGCAGCTAGTCGGGACCCGCCCGGCGCGCAAGCTGCGAGGCGACGGGGCGGAAGTCCGCCGGGGCGCCAAGCGCTTCGCCCGGGGCGGTTTCCGGGACCCGGCCCGCGGCCGGAAGTTTCCCGCGTTGACCGGGCGGCCCGGGTGGGTAGGTAAGCCCTTCCCGAAATTGAACCGCGTCCACATCCGCACCTTCGGTTGCCAGATGAACGAGCGCGACAGCGAGGCCGTCGCGGCCCTGCTGCGCGCCCGCGGCTACCGCATGGTGGCGAACGAGGCCGATTGCGACATCCTCCTGCTCAACACCTGCAGCGTGCGCGACGCCGCCGAGCAGAAGGCCATCGGCAAGGCCGCCGCGGCCGCCGGCCGCAAGAAGCGCCAGCCGGATTTCATCCTCGGGATCCTCGGTTGCATGGCGCAAAACCGCGGCGCCGAGCTGCTCGACCGGCTGCCCGACGTCGACCTGATCGTCGGCACGCAGAAGTTTCACCAGGTGCCCGACTACCTCGACAACCTGCGCGCCGCCCAGGCGGCCGGCGTGCCCGTCGGCGAGACGCTGGTCGAGATCGGCGAGGAGGCCGGGTCGCAGAATACGATCCGCGACCATGTGCTCGAAGACCGGCAGGTCACCGCCTTCGTCTCGATCCAGCAGGGCTGCAACATGGACTGCTCGTTCTGCATCGTCCCGAAGACCCGCGGCGACGAGCGCTCGCGGCCCATGGATGAAATCGTGCGCGAATGCGAGGAACTCGCCGCGCGCGGCGTGCGTGAAGTAACGCTGCTCGGCCAGATCGTCACCAGCTACGGCCGGCGCGATTACGTGCACACCGGGGGCGTGTCGCCCTTCGTGCAGCTGCTCGAGCGCGTGCACGCCATCCAGGGGATCGCACGGATCCGGTTCACGTCGCCGCACCCGCGCGGGTTCAAGGACGACCTCATCGCCGCCTACGGGCGCCTGGACAAGCTTTGCGGTTATGTGCACCTGCCGCTGCAGTCCGGCTCGAACCGCCTCCTGAAGCTGATGAACCGGCCCTACACCCGCGAGCGTTACGAGCAGATCGTGGCGGCCCTGCGCGCCGTCCGGCCGGACATGTATTTCTCGACCGACATCATCGTCGGCTTTCCCGGCGAGACCGACGAGGACTTCGCCCAGACGCGCGCGGTGTTCGAGGCCTGCAACTACGACATGGCCTACATCTTCAAGTATTCCATCCGCACCGGCACGCCCGCCGCCACGATGGCGGACCAGGTGCCCGCCGCCGTGATGGAGGAACGCAACCGGATCCTGCTCGACCTGTTGGCCGCCAATTCCGACCGGCGCAACGCGCTGCTCGTCGGCACGGTCGTGGAGGTGCTCGTCGAGGGCCGCGACCAGCGCGGCCGGCGCTACATGGGCCGCACCCGCGGCAACCGCATCGTGCATTTCGACGCCTCGGACCGGCTCATTGGTGAACTGGTCCCCGTGAAGATCGAGCGGGTGTCCACCGCCGTGCTCTATGGCTCGCTGGCGCTGGCCGGGGTGCCAAGTGCCGGGTGACCGGCGCCGCGCCTTCCGGTCATGAGATTCCCGTCCCCGCTATTTCTCTTGTCACTCCTCCCCGGCCACTTGTCACTTCCCTGATGTCCCTTTTTCTCGCCACGCTCCTGCCCGGACTTTTTCTCGTGCTGCTCGGGGCCGTGCTGGTTTCGAACCATGCGGGCGTCGCGGTCGCGGCCCGCGCCCTGCCGCGCTCGCCGGGCGCGGCCTGGGTCTTCTTCGGCTCCGGCGCCGCCTGGTTCATCCTCCGCCTCGCCAAGCTCGGCGAGGCCGACCTGATATTCTTCCAGTCGCCGCAACCCGTGATGCTGGCCTTCGGCGTCCTGGCGGTGCTCGCTTTCATTTACACGCCCGATTTCCTCGCCGTGCGCGGCCTGTGCGTGCTGATGCTCCTCTCGGCGGAACCGCTGCTCTACGCCGCCTACATGGAATACCAGTATCCGCAGCGCCTGCTGATGGTGACGGCGGTTTATGTTGGCCTGGCGCTGGCGCTCTACCTGGCCGCGGCGCCGTATCGGTTGCGCGATTTCTTCGATTGGCTGTTCCGCGCGCCCTCGCGACCGCGCCTCATCGGCGCGATCCTGCTGGCCTACGGGCTCGCCACCTCGGCCGCCGCCTTCACCTACTGAGCCATGGCCGCCCCGACACCCGCCACGCGAGTCCTGCTGATCCTGGCGGGTCCGGCGGGCGTGGGCAAAAGCACGCTGTGCGACCGGCTGGTGCGCGAGGTGCCTGGCTTCGAACGCGTCATCACCGCCACCACGCGGCCGCCGCGGCCGAATGAGGAGAACGGCCGCGACTATCATTTCCTGTCCGAAGCCGAATTTGACGCCCGGCTCGCCGCGGGCGAGTTCCTCGAGTGGGCCTGGGTCCACCGCAAATACCGCTATGGCACCCCGCGTTCCTCGGTGCTTGATCGCCTGCCGCACGCCAGCCTCGTCATGAACCTCGACGTGCAGGGCGTGCGCAGCATCCGCGCAGCCGCCGAGCAGATCCCGGCGCTGAAGGCGCGGCTCGTGACGGTGTTCGTCGCCCCCGATTCGCTCGACGTGCTCCGCGAGCGCCTGCAGGGACGCGGGCCGGTCACGCCGGAGGAACTCGAGCGCCGCCTGCAGAGCGCGGTGCTCGAGATCGGCGAGCGGAACTCCTACGACTTCGTGATCCACAGCGGCACCAAGGAGCAGGATTACCGCGCCTTGCTCGACTTCTGGGACCAGGCGCAACGGCGGCTCAGCGCCGCCGGTTGAACCATGGCCGGGATGCCGCCGTTCCCCGTCAGCGACCATTGCGACGGCCGGCGTTTCTTCAACCCCCGCGGTCGCCTGCAGGCCCGCTCGTTCCTGTCCCTGCCCAAGTGGTGGTTCCAAACCGCCGTGCTCGGCCAGGGCACGGCATGGCCCCGGCACGCGCCCCCGCCGGCGATGCCGCGCCTGCCCGCCTCGGTTCCCGCCGGGCAGGTCGCGGTCACGTTCATCGGCCACGCCACCTTTCTTCTCCAGTGGCCGGGACTGAATGTGCTGACCGACCCGATGTTCTCCCGGCGGGCCGGGCCGTTCGGCTGGGCGGGTCCGGCCCGGGTGCGTCCGCCGGCGTTGTCGCTGCCGGAACTGCCGCGGATCGACGCGGTAATTCTCTCGCACAACCACTACGACCATCTCGACCTGCCTTCGCTGCGCTGGCTCGCCCGCGAACGTCCGGCCCCGATCATCACGACGCTCGGCAACCAAGCCTGGCTCGCGGCGCGCGGCATCGGTCGAGCCTTGGAGCTCGACTGGTGGCAGTCGCACCACGGCGCCGGCGGTCTCGAGGTGACCTGCACGCCGGCGCAGCATTTCGCCGCCCGCGCCCCGTGGGACCGCTGCCGGAGCTTGTGGGGCGGGTTCGCACTCAAGGCGGGAAAGGCCACGATCTATTTCGCCGGCGACACCGGTTACTGCGATGCCTTCGGCGAGATCGGGACGCGGCTCGGGCCGGTCGGGCTGGCGCTGCTGCCGATCGGGGCCTATGCCCCGCGCTGGTTCATGGAGCCGGTGCACTGCAGCCCAGCCGAAGCTGTTCGCATCCACCGGGACGTGGGCGCCCGCCGCAGCCTGGCCATGCATTTCGGCACCTTCAAGCTGACGGATGAGGGCCTCGACGATCCGCCGCGTGAACTCGCCGCCGCCGGCACCGCGGCCGGGCTGGCGCCCGACGAGTTCGCCGTGCCCGGCTTCGGCGAGACGCGGTTCGTGCCCCTCGCCTGAGCGGTGGAAGCGGACTTGTCGGCCGGCAAGTCGAGGGCTAGCTTCGGCGGACGGGCCCCCACGATCGTTTCGCCTTCCGCCATGAAAATCCCGCTTGTCCCCTGGCTGGTCGTTTCGCTGGCCGGCAATGCCGTGCTGGCCTTCGTCGTGCTTCGCGGCCCCGCGCCCGTGGCGCTCGCGCCCGCCGTTCCCGCGCTCGCACCCGTCGCCAGCCCCGCCGCCGCCGGCAAGACCACGGCGCCGGCCCCGGCACCCGTCAACTGGCAGACCCTCAAGCCCGACCAAGACCTGCACACTCTTGTCGCCCACTTGCGGTCGACGGGGTTCCCGCCCGGCGTCATCCGCGCGGTGTTGAGCCACCTGATCGCCGAGCGCAGCAACATCGGTGCGCTCGATCACCTGCCGTTCTGGAAGCAGAACCCGAACAACCCCGAGTTCGTCGCCGCCCAACAGGAGCAGATGAACCGCCGGCGCGAGATGCTCAAGGACCTGCTGGGCGACGATGCCCGCCCGTCGGTCACCATGGACCCGGCGGCCCGCGAGCGCCGCTTTGGTTCTCTCCCCGACGACAAGGTCGACCAGATCGAGGCGCTCGTGCAGGATTACGGCCAGCTGCGCATGAAGCTCATGGCCGAGCGCAAGTCCGGCGACATGTCCGGCACCATGGCCGCCCAGTTCGCCGCCGAACAGGAGCAACACAAGGAGCTGGCGTCCATCCTGACGCCGACCGAGCTCGAGCAGTACGAGATGCGCAATTCGCTCTCGGCAAACAAAACCATGTCCGCCGTCAAGGACCTGGACCTGACCGAGGCGGAATACGCCGGGCTGTTCCGCGCGCAGCAGGCCTTCGACAACAACGACCCGCTGCGCGCCGGCACGATGTCGCCCGACGGAATCGTCCAGCGCAATGCCGCCCAGGATGTCCTGAACGAGCAGGCCCGGGCCGTGCTGACGGATGATCGCTTCTACACCTATTTGCAGGGCGCCGACCCGGCGTACGCGCGCAACGCCAAGTTCATGGCGGACTATCCGGCGGTCCCGCCGGCGACGACCTACGAGCTGACCAGGATGGAGCGCGAGTTCCAGACCCAGGGCATTGCCATGATGCGGAACGGCTCGCCGATGGATCACATGGCCGAGGCCATGGCCCTGCGCAATGACTTCCAGAACAAGGTGAATGCCTTGCTCGGGCCCGAGGCCGGCGCCGCCTTCCTGCAGCGCAATCGCCTGGGTGGTGGCAGTGCGCCCGCCCGGCGCGCTCCCGGCGGGGGCTGAGGCGCCGCACCGTCCCGGTTTCCGTTTGAGTTTCACCGTCAACCGGCCATTGCTTCGCCCAACCATGCCGCCCCGCGCGGCTCCCCCCATGCCTGTGCCCGGCGCCCCGTCCGCCCTGTTCACCGCCCGCTCCATGAGCGCGCAAAACCGCGCCGAAATGCGGGCCGCCTTCGACCGCGCCTTGAAGCTGGCCGACCGGAACCATCTCACGCTGCGCGTGCCGCACGAGGTCAAGCCGGTGCAGAATCGCCGGGGCATGCACTACCACTACCGCCCCGAGGTCTTCCTGCAGCTGCAGGGCTGGACGGACTTCAGCTTTCCCCACAAGGGCTTTCGCCTCGGGCCGGACGAGATGTGCATCATTCCGGCCGGCGTGCCGCACGGGGAGGTGGTGAAGGCGGAGCCGGACAAACCGTTTCGCAACCTGGTCGCCGGATTCTACAACAACACCCTGAGCCTGCACTTCGCGCACGAGGTCCGCCCGGGCAAACCCGACATCGAGGTGATCGAGTTCTTCGACGCCCCGAACCTCGAGGTCTTCCTGACGCTCTCGAACACCACGGCGCAGTTCCACAGCGTGCACGGACCGGCGCGCGAGACCGTCGTCAAGGGACTGTTGCTCGCGCTGCTCGGCCTTTTCCGCAACATCGTCGAGACCGGCGCCGGGCAGCTCAACAGCGACATCGGGAAGGTCTTCCAGGCGAAATGCCTCGTGCGCGAGCAATTCGCCAACTCCGACCTCGGCGTCCAGCACATCGCCGAAGTGCTCGGCTGCTCGCCCGACTACCTGTCGCACCTGTTCCACGTCGAGACCAAGGAGCGGCTGACGCATTACATCCAGCGAATCCGGATCGAGGGCGCCATCCTCGCGCTCAACACCACCGCGCTGACCATCTCCGAGATCGCCTACGCCAGCGGATTCGCCGACCCCGCATATTTCACGCGCGTGTTCAAGCAGCACAAGGGCATGACCCCGCAGGAATATCGGGTGCAACTCGAGACGCATCGCAAGGCCCAGGAAGAACAGCCGAAGACCGTCTATTTCGACCGGCTGGATTTCACGCACGGCGTGCCGCACGAGAAGGACGGGACGCCGGAGACGCCCTGAGCGGGACCGTGCCAGCCAAGACGACGTTCCCTCGGTTCGCCGGCGTGAAGGTTGAGCGCCTTGGCCGCAAGGCGCTGACTGATTTCCGCTGCCCAGGCAACGCGCTGCGGTCGGCGTCTTCCACCTCGATCACGAGAGCCTTCGCCGCCTGCCTGCTCGCGGCCTTCATCGCGCCGCGGCTGACCGCCACTGACGCTCCGGTCGATCCCGCCGCCCTGCGCGCCCAGGCCGAGCACGGCGATGCGCAGGCGCAATTCAACCTTGGCGTCATGTATGAACGCGGCGACGGCGTCGCCGCGGACCGGCGGGAAGCGGCGAAGTGGTACCGGCGCGCGGCGGACCAGGGGTTCGCGGCTGCGCAGTTCAACCTCGGCGCCCTGTATGCCCAGGGCTTCGGTGTCACCCGCGACCCGGCCGAGGCGGTCAAGTGGTACCGGCTGGCGGCCGACCAGGGCGATGCCGACGCGGAATACAACCTCGGCGCGATGTTCGCCAATGGCACCGGCGTGGCCAAGGACAGCCGCCAAGCCCTGGCCTGGTTCCAGCGCGCCGCCGCGCAAGGCAAGGCGGTCGCTGATTTCAGCATCGCCGAAATCCATGCGCGCGGGGACGGCGTGCCGGCCGATCCGGCCGAGGCCGCGAAGTGGTATCTCGCCGCCGGCCAGCTCGGTTTTGTTCCCGCCCAACGGCGCCTCGGCGAGATTTACGCCCGCGGCGAGGGCGTGGCGAAGAGCGGTCCCGAGGCGGAGCTGTGGTGGCGAAAGGCGGCGGAGAAAGGTGACGGCATCGCCCAATACAATCTCGGTGCGCTCTACGCCCGCGGCGACGGCGTGCCGAAAAACGCCCCGGAGGCCGTGCGCTGGTATCGGTTGGCCGCCGCGCAAAATGTGGTGGAGGCCCAGGGTGCGCTCGGCTGGATGTATGCCCGGGGCGAAGGCGTGGCCCGCGATGCCGCCGAGGCCGTGCGCTGGTACCAACAGGCCGCCGCGCTCGGGCTGGCCGAGGCCCAGCTCAACCTCGGTCTTATGCTGGCGCGAGGCGATGGCATCGCGCGCGACCCGGCCGCCGCCGCCGAGTGGTACCGCCAGGCGGCCGAGCTCGGCTCGGCCGAGGCGGCGACGAATCTCGGCGTCCTGTATGCACAGGGCGAGGGGGTCGCCCAGGATTACGCGCAGGCGGCGGAATGGTACCGCCGGGCGGCGGAACAAGGCCTGGCCCGCGCCCAGCACAACCTCGGCGTGCTTTGCGCCACCGGCCGGGGTGTGCTGAAGGATCCGGTGGAGGCCGCCCGCTGGTTCCGTCGCGCCGCCGAGCAGGGTTACCTGCCGGCGATGCACAATCTCGGCGTCTCCTTCCTCGACCGGCCCGCGGCGGAACGGGACCTGGTGCAGGCCTGCGCCTGGCTGACCATCGCCGCTGACGCCGGCTCGGCCGCTTCGCGCGAATCGCTGGATTCACTCACCCCGCAGATGTCGATCGAACAGATCGCGGCGGCCGCGAAGCTCGCGCAGGAAATCCGCGCAAAGCTGCCACGGGAGCGGTGAGGGGCGGACCTTCGTCGGGCCGCGGTCTGGCCGCGCCGAGGCCGCGGTGAAAGCTTTGCCGGGCTGCACCCTGGTGCAGCCGCCTCGCGTTTCGCGCAACGCTGGTCCCGATCCCGGCCGGACCAAGGTCCGGCCCTACGCAGGCGCAGCAAGGCTGCGCCCCTGCCTTTCGCGGCGCCTACTTCACAAACACGCGATAACCCCAGGCCGGCAGGTCGAGTTTCTGTTTTTCCGCGAGCGTGACCTTCTCCCCGGTAAAGAAGTCCGTGTAGCTGCCCGGGAACGGCCCGTCGCCCAGTTCGACGCTGCGATCCTTCGCCGAGAGATTGAAGACGGCGAAGACCTTGTCCTTCCCGTTGTCGCGCACAAAGCTCAGCACGTTGCCATGGTCGCTGTTCGGCACGTCGACCATGAGCGCGCCCCAATGGCCGTTCCAGAGCGCGGTGTTGGCGTGCTTGAGCGCGAAAAGCCTCCGATAGAGTTCGCCGTTCGGGTGTTCCCGCCAGACAATGGGATCCTTCTCGAAGAACCGGAGCCGCTTCATGTTGCCCGCCTCCTGGCCGTTGTAGATGAGCGGCATGCCGTCGGCCACGACCGAGAGCACCATGGCGGCGGGGAGCGCGTCGCCAAACTGCTCGAAGGCGGTGCCATCCCAGGAATTCTTGTCGTGGTTGCTGACGAAATTCATCCGGTAGCAATCGGGCGGGTAGAAACCCTCGTTCCAGGCGTAGTAGTTGTAGAGCGCGCCGACGTCGGCCTTGCCCTTGGCGATGTTGTGCATCGCCTCGTACCAGCTCCAGGCATAGGTCATGTCGAAGGCCGCGGCATGGAGGTCGCGCGATTCCCATTCGCCGAGCATGAACACCGGCTTGATGGCATCGAGCTCGCGCCGGAGGTTGTTCCAGAAGTCCACCGGCACGAAGCCGGCGACATCACAGCGGTAGCCGTCGATGTCCGCCTCGCGAACCCAGTACTTCATCGCCTCGGTCATGTATTTCCGGAGGCCGGGCGAGTGGTAGTCGAGGTTGATGATGTCGGCCCAGTCGAACCACGGCGTCGGCCGGAAATGACCGCGCCAGTCGTGCTGGTACCAATCGGGATGTTCCTTCGCCATCGGGTTGTCCCAGGCGGTGTGGTTCGCCACCCAGTCGAGGATGACGTGCAGCCCGAGCGCGTGCGCGGTCGCGACGAAATGCTTCAGGTCCGCCAGCGTGCCGAACTCGGGGTTCACGCCGTAGTAGTCGCGCACCGAGTACGGGCTGCCCAGCGTGCCCTTGCGGTTCTGGACCCCGATCGGGTTGATGGGCATGAGCCAGACGATGTCGACGCCCAGCGCCTTGATGCGCGGCAGCTCCTTCTCGGCGGCGCGGAACGTGCCTTCCGCGGAGAACTGGCGCGTGTTGAGCTCGTAGATCGTGGCGTTCTTCGTCCACTCCGGGTGGTGGAGCTGGACATAGGGGACGGGCTGGTAGGGGTCCGGCTTGGCCGCGGCGCCGAACAACGGCAGGCTGACGCACAGGGCGACGACAACGCCGAGTAGCTGACGGGGGATGCGGTGCATAAGCTTCAGGCGGCCGGGGCCGGATCATCGACCCGCGAAAGCGCCAGGGCCGCAATGACCATGCAGGCGCCGCCGCCGATCACGACGGGCAGCGCGCGGCCGCCGAGAAAATGGGCGACGACCGGACCGAGCACGGTGGCCGCGATGATCTGTGGGAGCACGATGAAGAAATTGAACACGCCCATGTAGAAGCCCATCTGCCGGGCCGGAATCGCGTTCGAGAGCAGGGCGTAGGGCATCGAAAGGATCGTCGCCCAGCCGATGCCGACCCCGACCATCGAGACCAGCAGGAGCTCAGGCGAGCGGATGAAGCCGACGGAGGCGAGCCCCGCGCCCGCGCACAGCAGGCCGATCCGGTGCAGCGTCTTGGCGGGTATGCCGCGCTTGGCCAGCGCCACGAGCGCGAACGCCACGACGAAGGCGACGCCGTTATACGTGGCGAAGCACACGCCGCCCCATTCGACCCCGCGCTGGTACGCGGCCGTGCCGGGCTCACCGCCGAACACGGTGTGGGCGACGGCCGGCGTGAAGTAGATCCACATGCAGAAGAGCGCCAGCCACGTGAAGAACTGGACGACCGCGAGCTGGCGCATGGCGCGCGGCATGCCGCGCAAGCCGGCGAAGATCTCGCCCAGGACCCGGCCGGGGCCCGCCGCGACCGGCGCGCCGTCCTCGGGTGGGTGCTCGCCCGTCGTGACGATGGTGTACAGCACGGCGCCGAGGAAAACCACGGCCCCGACGTAGAAGGCGAAGTGCACGGATTGCGGGATCGCGCCCGCGGGCGTCTCCCCGCCCGCGAGGCCGAAGTGCGTCAGGAGCCAGGGCAGCGCGGACGACAGCACGGCGCCGAGCCCGATCAACAGGCTCTGCATCGCAAAACCGACCTGGCGCTGCGTCGGCGGCAACAGGTCGCCGACAAAGGCCCGAAAGGGTTCCATGCTGACATTGATGGACGCATCGAGGATCCAGAGCAGCCCGGCCGCCATCCAGAGCGACGATGCGTTCGGCATGGCGATGAGCGCCAGGCTCGCGAGGATCGCCCCGCCGAGAAAATACGGGCGCCGGCGGCCGAGGCGGTTCCAGGTGTGGTCGCTGTAATAGCCGATGATCGGCTGGACCAGGAGGCCGGTGAGCGGGGCGGCCAGCCACAGCACCGGGATCGCGCTCTCGCTCGCCCCGAGGTACTGGTAGATCGCGCTCATGTTGGCATTCTGCAGGCCGAAGCCGAACTGGATGCCGAAGAATCCGAAACTCATGTTCCAGATCGCCGGCAGGGGCAGGTGGGGGCGCGGGGTGCTCATCAATGGGATTGGTTCGCCGGCGGCTCGCTGTAATCGCAAATCTCATGGTCGCCGGTGCGGTTGTAGAGCGTGATCCAGTGGCGCAGTGTGGCGAGCTTCTCCTCCGCGAGGCCCGCGAGCTGCGCCGCCGTGAACCGCCACTGCCAGTTCCCCTCCGCCGTGCCGGGCCGGTTCAAGGCCGCCGCCGCCGGCAGGTCGAGCAGATCCTGCATCGGGATGACCGCCAGGCGCGACACGGTGGCGAGGGCGGCGCGGATGATGGGCCAGGCGGAGTGGGAGCCGTTGATCTGGAAATATTCGGACACCTGCTTCGCCTCCGCCGGCGGCAGGCTCTCGAGCCAGCCGCGCGTCGTGTTGTTGTCGTGCGTGCCGGTGTAGGCGATGCTTTCCGTCGGGTAGTAGTGCGGCAGGTTGACGTTGTGCGCGTCGTGCCCGTAGCAGAACTGCACGATCTTCATGCCCGGCAGTCCCGCCGCGCGGCGCAGGGCCACCACGTCGGGCCCGATGTAGCCCAGGTCCTCGGCGATGATGCGGGCGTGCGGCAACGACGCCCGCAGCGCCTGGAAGAAAGCCGCGCCCGGACCCTTGCGCCAGCGTCCCCCGCAGGCGTCGGTCGCCCCGGCCGGCACTTCCCAGTAGGTGTCGAAGCCGCGGAAATGATCGAGCCGGATGATGTCGTACAGCTCGAAGGCGGCGCGGAGCCGCGCGATCCACCACGCGTAGCCGTGGCGGGCCAGGTAGCCCCAATTGTAGAGCGGGTTGCCCCACAACTGGCCCTTGGCGGAGAAATAATCGGGCGGCACGCCGGCGGTGGCCAGCGGCTGGCCGTGGGCGTCGAGCTGGAAGACCGCGCGGTTCTGCCAGGTGTCGGCGCTGTCGAGCGCGACGAAGATCGGCACGTCGCCGATGATGCCGACGCCGCGGCGCGTGGCATAGGCGCGCAGGCGCTCCCACTGGCCGAAGAACAAATATTGGTAGAAGATGTGCCGCTCCCGGTCCTGCCGCACCGACGCGGGCAGGGCGGCGTGCAGCTCGGGCGTCCACGCGCGGAACTCCTCCGGCCACTCGGTCCAGGCGCGGCCGCCAAAGCGGTTCTTCAGCGCCATGAAATCCGCAAAAGGCTCGAGCCAACCGGCGTGCCGCTCGCGAAACTCCCGCAGCGAACCGAGCCCGTCCACCTCGTCCGCGCCGGTGGCGGCGAAGGCGTCATGCGCGCGCGCCAGCACCGGCCAGAACAGCTCATAGAGCCGGCCGTAATCCACGCGCTCCGCCGGCAGGCGCCGCAGGTCGACGAGGTCGGCCTTCGTCAGCAGGCCCGCGGCCAGCAGCTCGCCGAGGTCGATGAAATACGGGTTGCCCGCCCGGCCCGAGAAGAGCTGGTACGGCGAATCGCCGTAGCCGGTCGGCCCGATCGGGCAGATCTGCCAGTAGCGCACCCCCGCCGCGGCCAGGAAGTCGACGAACTGCCGCGCGGGCAGCCCGAGGTTGCCGATGCCGTAGTCCCCCGGGAGCGAGGTCACGTGGGCCAGGACGCCGGCGCTGCGGGTCGTCAGCCAGGTGGTGGAAGCGGAGGACATGGGCGGAGGAGCGATGCGGCGACGCGGGCGGGCCGGCGGGCGGCTTGCGCCACCCGGAAAAATTGCGGCCACCAGTTTGTCTGGTGGCCGCAGTGTTACCAAACCCGCAGTCCCAAACCTTGGTTCAGAACTTGTAGGATACGCCGGCGGAATAGGAGGCGCCGTACTTCTGGTAGTTGATGACCTGGTGCGGATCGCCGTTGTTGTAGGTGATGAGCGGCGAATCGTTCAGGTTGTAGGCCTGCAGGTAGAGCGAGAGGCCCTTGAACTCGCCCTGATTGAATGAGTAGCTGACCTGCGCGTCGACCTGCTTCTCGGCCTGGGTGGTGGCGAAGCCGCCGCCCGGGTTGATGTCGCCCTTCGGATTCGGCGGGCCGAACGTGGTTACATACGCGCGGTAGTCCGAGCGGTAGTGTTCGCTGATGCGGGCCGCGAAACCCTTGTTCTCGTAGTAGACGGTGATGTTGCCGACCTTGCGGGAGAGCCCGTTGATCGGCGCGGTGCCGTTGCCCGGACCCCACGGCTGGACCGAGCTGTCGGTGTAGGCGCCGCCCATGATCACGCCGAAGCCCTTGATGGCCTTGTGCGTGAGCAGCTCGCTCGAGAGCGAGATCGTCAGCTCGATACCCTTGATGTTGCCGCCCTGGCCGTTGACCGGGGTCGTGTTGATGCCCTGGAAGAGGGCGGGCTGGTTGCCCGTGATCACCGGGTAGCCGGTGAAGTCCTGGACCGCGTGCGCCTCATAGATGTAGTTGAGGAGCTTCTTGTCGAAGAACGCCACGGAGAAGTAGCCCTGGTTGTCGTGGAAGTAGCGGTCGAAGGCCAGGTCGATCGAATCCGACTTCCAGGGGCGGAGTTCCGGGTTGCCGCCGTCACCGCTCCACGGGCTGTTCTGGATGTTGGTGATCGTGGCGTTGGCCGCGTTGTAGCTCCAGGAACGCGATGCCTTCATGTCGAACATGCGCGGGCGGGCGAGCTGGCGCGCGACGCTGAAGCGAACATAGGTCTGGTCCGCAACCTTGAAGTTCAGGTTCAGGCTCGGGGCGAGGTCGTTGTACCGGGCGCCCTCGCGCACCCGGGTCAGCAGGCTGCCGTTCGCCGAATAGCCGGCGGAGGACTGGTCGACGGAGTTCAGCTGGAAGCCGAGGTTGCCGGTGACCGGCACGTCGCCGATCTTGTTGTCGATGTCGAACATCACGTACGGCCGCCAGATCTTCTCCCAGACCTGGAAGCGCTGGGCGACGAAGTCGGTGCCCTGGTTGGGTTCGAACGCGAGGGTGGTCGCGAACAGCTTGAACGGATCGAACGCGGCGATCTGGCCGAGGCCGAGGAAGCTGATGTCCGTATTGCCGATCGTGGCCGGGTAGGGCGCCGTCGCCGTGTTGGCGGGCAGGTCGAGGAAGCCGGAGGGATTCTGCCCCGCCGCCTTGTAGCGGTCGGTGTAGATGGCGCCGACCTCGACGTCCTTCATGAAGAACTTGTCCAGCTCGTGCCGGGTGAAGAGCTTGAACTGCCCGAGCTCGTCCTTGTTGTAGAAACCCTTGTAGTAACCCGGGCGATCGCCGCCCGTCGGGCTGGGACCGTTCCAGCCGGCCGCGTCCGTGACGAACAGCTTGCTGGTGTCGGTGTAGTTGTAGGTGGGCGTGAAGACCGGGATGTTGCCGGTGTGGGCCTTGTAGGTGACCGTGTCGCCCGTGACCGCGCGGCTGAAGCCGGACCAGGTCTCGAGGTTCTTGTCATTGCGGTTCGTCCGGGAGAAACCGACGTCCGCCACGACCGGCCAGGCGCCCTGCTCGTTGATCTTCAGGTTCCAGCCGATCGAGAACAGCGTGTCATTGCGCACGAACGAGTCGTTGCGCACGACCGGGTGGGCGTTCGAATAGGTGCCCGCCGTCACATAACCGTTGTCCACGGTCGTGTTGGTGAGGGTGGTCGGCGACCAGCTCGGGTAGAGCGCGATTTCCATGCCGCGCAGCACCTGGTTCTCCTCGAACTTGGAGTAGTAGGCGTCGATGGTGCTGTGGATGTTGTCGTTGGGCTTGAATTCCAGCACGCCCATGTAGCCATCGCGCGTCAGGTTGCTGCTGCGCACGTATGACTTGGTGCCGGTGATCTCATAGTTGCCCGCGGAGTCCTGGTTGTAGCCCCAGGCTTGGAACTGCTGGCCCTCGAAGGGCGTCAGGGTGCGGGCGTAGCCGAGGGCGAGGCCCACCTTGCCGTTGTCGAACTGGTCCAGGTAGGAGAAGGCGGCGCTGTAGCCGTCCTTCTTCACCCCGGGCGTCTGGAGGCCGAGTTCGGTGGTCTTGTAGTAGACGTTGGCCGACAGCTGGCGCCCCGATTTGCTCAACGGGCTGACCGACTCCAGCTCAAGGGTGCCGGCGATGCCCTGACTGGCGAGGTCGGCCTTGCCGGTCTTGTACAAAGTGACCGAGTTGATGAGCTCCGACGGATACTGGTCGTATTCGACGCCGCGGTTGTCATTGGTCGACACCTGCTCGCGGCCATTGAGCATCGTGGTCGAGAAATCGCTGTTCAGGCCGCGAATGCTGATGTTCTGCGCGCGGCCGTTGATGCGCTGGGCCGCGACGCCCGGCAGGCGCGTCAATGAATCAGCGATGGAGACATCCGGCAGCTTGCCGATGTCCTCGGACATGATGACCTCGACGATCTGCTGGCTGTTTTGCTTGGCCTCGGCCGCCGCCGCCAGGCTGCCAGCGAAACCGGCCGTGACCTTGAAGGTATCAAGGACCACGACATTGTCCTTGGTGGCGGTGCTGTCCTGCGCGGACAACGTCAGGGCCGACTGGCTGAGCAGCAGGCCGGTGACCAGCCCTGGAAGCAGGGACTGGCGCACGAATTTTATGGGTAGGTTTGGTGTGTGCATGGTTTTGTCAGGAATGGCGGCTATGGGCCCGCCAGACAGGATAACAGTGTGTGCCAGGGTAGGGATATCCGACCGGAGCAACATTGCAGCGCCCCGTCAGGGTGCGTGGAGAATCCCCGGCGAGCCTTCGTTTCGCGACGTGCAAAGGGCCAAAAAAACCGAGATGGGTCGGAAAACTCTTAGGTGCCGGCCGGTTTTTACCAAACTTCCGGGCGGCCATCCGGCGGTGGCGCCGGGCCCGCTTCAGAGAGAGAACACCGCCGGCTTCCCTGGGAGCGCCGCCGGTGGCTCCTGGGCGACGGCGCCGCCGCGCGCGTCCGAACCTAGGATTTTTCCGGGCCTTGCAAGACTTGTCCGCCCGCGGTCCTTTGACCGCCGGTGAATGGCGTCCAGCATCGGCGCACCCCTGTGAAATCCCCCCTGCAGCTGCTTTTCCTCTCCGTGGCCCTGCTGGCCACGACTTCGATCGCCCCCGCCACCGCGGCGCCGGTCATCGCCGTGCCGCGCTTCACCCAGCCGGGGGCGGGCCAGGTCTATTATTTCCTTTTGACCGATCGCTTCGCCAATGGCGACCGGGCCAACGACAACGGTGGGATCGCCGGCGGCCCCGAAGCCAGCGGTTTCGACCCGGGACGCATCGGCTATTTCCACGGCGGCGACTTTGCCGGGCTGACGGCGAAGCTCGACTACATCAAAGGTCTCGGCGCCACCGTGGTATGGGTGACCCCGCCTTTCCGCAACAAACCCATGCAGCTCGGCAGCGCCGGATATCACGGCTATTGGATCCTGGACTTCCTGCATGTCGACCCGCACCTCGGCACCGATGCGGAATTCAAGGAATTCGTCCGCCAGGCGCACGCCCGCGGGCTCAAGGTGTGCCTCGACATCGTGATCAACCATACCGCCGACGTCATCAAATACGAGGGCGGCCGGGTCGATTACGTGCCGCACGCCCGCGTGCCGTACCGCGATGCCGCCGGGCGGCCGTTCGATCCCGGCGCCGTGGCCTACAACGGGCTGAATTCGCCCGCCGCGTTTCCCGCGTTGTCCGCCGCGAAGAGTTTCGCCTACGTGCCGTTCGTTCCGCCGGACGAAGCCGGGGCCAAGAACCCGGCCTGGCTCAACGACCCGGTCTACTACCACAACCGCGGCAACAGCACGTTCGCCGGCGAGAGCGCGCTCGATGGCGATTTCGTCGGCCTGGACGACGTGTTCACGGAAGAGCCGGCCGTCGTGCGCGGTTTCATCGACATCTACGAGCATTGGATGGATGAGTTCGGCGTCGACGGCTTCCGCATCGACACCGCGCGTCATGTCAATCTGGAGTTCTGGCAGGCGTTCGCCCCCGCGATCCGCGCCCACGCCCGCGCCGCCGGTGCACCCGGGTTCATCCAGTTCGGCGAGGTGGCCAACGGCACCGGTGATGTCGGACTGCTGAGCGAGTTCTCCACGGTGGCGCCGCTCGACGCCTCGCTCGACTTCGGCTTCCTGGGCGCGGCCATCGACTACGTGTCGAAAGGACAGCCGGCGACGGTGCTGGCGGCGATGTTCGACCGGGACGACCTGTACACCGACCACGATAGCAACGAGCAGTCGGCCCCCACCTTCCTCGGCAACCATGATGCCGGGCGTTTCGGATATTTTCTGCAACGCGACAATCCGCGGGCCTCGCCGGCGGAACTCGTCGCATTGACGCGCCTCGGTCACGCGCTCCTGTTTGCCGTCCGGGGCCAGCCGGTGATCTACTATGGCGACGAACAGGGCATGATCGGCCGCGGCGGCGGCGACATGCAGGCGCGCGAGGACATGTTCGCTTCGCAGTCGCCGGATTTCCGCGCTGCGCCGCTGCTCGACACCTCGCGCACCGGGGCCGACGACAAATTCGATCCGGAGCATCCCCTTTACCGGTTCATCCACGCGCTGGCGACGCTGCGCGCGTCGACGCCGGCGCTGAACCGCGGCGCCATGGTTGTCCGCCGGACGGACCAACCCACGATCTTTGCCGTCTCGCGGTTCGATCGCACCGAACGCCTTGAGTACCTCGCCGCCTTCAACAATTCCCGCACCGAGACCGTCACCGCGCTCGTGCCCACCAGCCAGGCATCCGGCGCCGCGCTGCACCGGGTCACCGCGCCCGGGGTGGAGCTGCCGGCCGCGGACGACATCTTGACGGCCGATGCCAGCGGCCGGGTGCGGGTGACGCTCGGTCCCTTGGGCTTCGCCCTTTGGCGCGCCGAGCATGTGCTGCCGGATCCGGCGCAAGCCCCGGGCATCGCGTTCGCTACGCCGGGCGATGGCGCCGTGCTGGCCTTTCCGACCCGGCAACTCGACGGCAATATCATGGTTGAGCGCCAGGAACTGCGCGCCGAGGTTTCCGGCAGTGACGGCCTGGCGGAAGTCACCTTCCTGCTCCAGCGCGCCTCCCGGCCCGGCGAATTCGAGCTCCTCGGCGTCGACGATGCGCCGCCTTATCGGGTGTATTGGGCGCCGCCGCCCGACCTGGCCCCCGGGGAAAAACTTTCGTTCCTCGCCACCGTGGACGATCTCCGCGGCCACCGCACTTCCACGCAGATCGGCGGGCTGACCATCGACGCGGCCACCGCCGCGTTGTTGACCGCCAATCTGCCTTCATTCGGAACCCACGGCGGAAAAACGCCGCGGGTCACCACCCAGCCGGCGCCATCGCTATCCGTCGATCTCGGGCAGCCGATCAACCTCGCCGCGGTCGCCGCGGGCTCCGGTTCGCTGGAATACCAGTGGCTGCAGGACGGCCGCGAAATTCCCGGGGCCACCGCTTCCACGCTATACATTGCCAAAGCCAGCGCCGCCCGTTCGGGTCGTTATCGCGTGCTGGTGCACGGGCTCGCCGGCACCACCTTAAGCGAGGAATGCGCGGTCACGGTCCAACCGGCCACCGCCGGACGCGTGGAACGGCTGCCGCAAATCATTTCGCATCAACTCGCCGACCGTCGGGTCGACGTCTGGCTGCCGCCGGGCTACGACGAGCGGACGGAGCTTCGCTATCCCGTGCTCTACATGCACGACGGGCAGAATCTCTTCGATCCCACGACGAGTTATGGCGGAAACGCCTGGGAAGTGGACCAGGCGCTCTGCCGTTTGGTTGCCGCCGGGAAGGCCCGGCCCGCCATTATCGTGGGCGTCTGGAACACGCCCGCGCGGTTCGCCGAGTACATGCCGCAGAAGGCGACCACGCAGGCCGCGATGGACCAGCTCGCCGCGCAGTTCCACTTCGCTCCGGCTCCGCTCCAATCCGACGCTTACCTGCGCTACCTCGTCACGGATTTGAAGCCGGTGATTGATCGCACCTATCGCACGGCGCCAGGCCGGGCGGACACCTTCATCATGGGCTCGAGCATGGGCGGGCTGATTTCCGCTTATGCGGTCGTGGAATACCCGGATGTCTTCGGCGGCGCGGGGTGCGTCTCGACGCACTGGCCGGCGGGCGACGGGTCGGTCATCGATTATCTCGCCGGTCACCTGCCCCGGCCCGGCACGCACAAGTTCTACTTCGACTACGGCACCGCCACGCTCGACGCGCAGTACGAGCCCTATCAGCAGCGGATGGACGCCGTGCTGCGCCACGCCGGCTACACCGAGGGTCGCGACTGGCTCACGCGAAAGTACCCGGGCGCGGAGCACTCCGAGAAATCCTGGCGCGAGCGGGTGGAGGTGCCGCTCGAGTTCTTGCTCGGGCGGTAGGGGCCGGGGCCGGCGATCGTCGCCGGGCCGAGACAAGACGGCCTGCCGACCAGCGGCAGCCCTACAGCCAATCTCGCCATCCTTAATTCCCCTTCACCGCCCGCCGTGTTTGCGGCGGTATTCCTCGCTCCGGCGGAGGTCGTCGCGAACGTCACCCTCCGTCCAGCCGCGCTCGAGCACGGCCCGCCGGTATTGGCGGAGCCCGCCGGCGTCGGGCTCGCGATCAAGCACGTCGCGGTAGGCGCGGCGCACGATGCGATCGGCTCCCTCGCGGTGGAACTCATCGCCGCCGCGAAGATGGTCGCGCACCATGTCCTCGGTCCAGCCCTGGTCGATGATCCAGCCGCGGCCGCGCCGCAATTCGTCGGGCCGCGGCTCCCGCGCCAGCACCTCGCCATACACGCGCTGGAGGATGACCTCGGGCGCCTCGCGGCGACGATCGCCGCGCCGGGCCCATTCCACGCGGAGTGAAGATATCCGGTCGTTCCAATTTGCGCGGAGGTCATCCGCCAGGGGCCGCCCGCTCAGGTCGCGGGCGCTCTCGGTCAGCCGCATGACCGCGCCGCGGAAATGGGCATCCTCGTAAACATAGACCTCGGCCCCTTCCTCGACGCGAATGGAGGAGATGGCGTCATTCAACCGCACGCCGCCGTCGAGGTCCGTTCGCGACAGGTCCTCGATCCGGTCGCCCGGCCGCAATTCGATGCCTTCGCCGCGGTAATCCGCATGCTCGAAGAGGATCACGCGCGGGCCGCGCTGCCGGTTGTCGCCGCGCGGTCCGTCGTCGTCGTGGTCCGCGCGCACCAGCGGCGCGAGCAGGACGAAAGCCAGGGGCAGGACCAATCGTTTCATGCCCGATGAGACGAATCGACGGGCCCGAAAATTCAATCGTTATCGGTTCGGCGCCGGCGGCGCGTCGAAGTCGATCGGGATGCTGACCCGGGTCTCGACCGGCCGGCCGTCCACAACCCGGGGCACGAACCGCCAGCCCCGCACGGCGGCCAGCGCCTCGGCGCCAAACGGCGGCTCGGACGCACGGGCCACCACCGGATCGACGACCTTTCCCGCGGCATCGATCGTCAACGTCACGACCGCACTGCCTTTCAAGCCCGAGGACCGCAGCGATTCCGGATAGGACGGCATGGCGCCGAACAGGGGCCGCGGCGCGGCCGGCTTGAGGCTCGCCACCCGGTTCGCCACCAGGTGATCGAGCTGCGCCTCACGATAGCTCTCCGGCATTTCCGATTGCAGCACCTCGCCGCCGCCGGCGAACACATGGAGGGTGCTGTCGTTGGCGCCAAGGTAATGGCCCAAGGGCGCGACCACCTCGACGAGCTTGGGTGTCCGCGCCTCCAGCCGGCCGACGCCGAAAACGAAGATGCGCTTGCCGACATTGGTGATCTCGATCTCGAGGGCGAGGAAGACGTCGTCCAGCGCGTCGGCCGACTCGAACTTCGCCCGGTACCGCAGCTCGTTGTTGCGATTGTCATCCGTCGCGGCGAGCTGCTGGGAGCTCGACGATTGGGCCTGGTCCGTGACCTTGATCAGGATCGGCAGGTACTCGTCGACCTTCTTGAGCGCGAATCGATCGCCGTCGACCGGCGTCGCACGACCGTTTTCCAGCACGTACGGCTGTCCGCCCATGACCTTGACGACCACGTGGAAGTTGTGGTCCGGCCCCTCGACGTAGAGGCGGTTCTGGGCGGCCAGCGGCGTGGCGGCCAGCGCGATCGCGACAATGGCGGGAGCCCAGGTGAAGATTCCGGGTCGGGCCGGGCGATGGTGGGTGGGTTTCATGGCTTGGGGTTGCTGATCATACACCGTCGCACAAATCATCCCGCCTGACTCGGCAATTCGTGCCCATTTCCGGGCATGGCTTGCTCGCCGGCTTCAGTGCGCGCCGCGGCGCAGCTGCCGGATCGTATCCTCGATCGACCCGGTCAGGTCGGCGTCGCCGTCGAGCTGCGACAGTCGCCGCGCCTGGGCCAGGTGCAGCAGCGAATCGTCGTCGCGCTCGAGCTGGTGCAGCTGGCGGGCGAGGCTCACCTCGAGCGCGGTCGGCAGGGGTCCACACTGCGCGGCGCGCAGGAGGCAATGCACGGAAGTCGCGAGGTCGCCGCGCGCTTCCGCCACCTGCGCGGCGCGCAGGTTGTTGAGCTGGTTGCGCGGCTGGGCCTCCGCCATCGCCCGGCTGACTTGTTCCGCCTCGTGCGTCCGTCCGGCGGCCATCAACAGGCTGACGAGTGCCTCCAGCGCCGCCTCGTCGCCGGGCTCGGCCTGCAGGATGGCGCGAAACTCCTGTTCCGCCTCCGCGTCGTGCCCCGCCATGCGCGCCAGGTTGCCGCGCATCACCCGCAACCTGTAATCGTTGGGCTGGTGCGCGAGCGCGCGGTCGAACACCGCCCGGGCGGTGTCGTACTGGTGGCGCCGGATCGCCAGGGCCGCGCGCATGGGTGCCAGGCGGCGCGGATCCACCTTGTGCCGCGCCGCCTCGTCCAGGACCGCCGCCGCCTCGTCGAATTGCCCGAGTTGGGACAGCAGCGAGGCTTGGTCGCCCCAAAGCGCGAGATCGCCGGGCAGGAGCGCGGCGGCCTGGCGGGCCTCGGCGAGCGCGCGCTCCGTGTCGCCGGCGTCGAGCGCCAGGCCTTCCGCGATGGCGTGCAGGTCCGGGTTGTCGGGGTCGGCTGCGAGCGCCGCGGTCGTCACCGCTTGGGCCTGTTCGATACTGGACGGCTGCCGCACCGTAGCCTCGAGCCCGGCCGTTTCCCGGGCGAGCTTCGCCTGGTCGAGGAAGTAGGTGAGCTGGTTCGAAAACGGCGGCCGCCGCACGATGTCGGCGTTGTGCCGGAGCACCGTCAGGCGCTCGTGCGGCGTGTAGGCCAGCGCACGGGCGACGCCGGCCGAGTCGAGCCACGGTCCGGCGGCGGTCGTGCGCGCTCCCTGCGTGGCCTCCACGGCGCGCGCGAGCAGCTGCGCCAGGCGGTCGTTGCCGGCCCAGTCGAAATGCACGTGCTCGAACAGCCACTCGCGTCCCGCCGGCGGACCGGACGAATCCCGGTCGGCGCCGAATTCGCGGGCCGCATCGACCAGGCTGACCCGCGAGGCCTTTTCGGCCGCCACCTGTCGCACGATTTGGTTCAGCCGTGGATCGGGCCGGAAGCGCAGGGCGTCCCAGTGCAGCGCGTCGATGAGGAGCTTCCGGGCCGCGTCGACGCGGCCGGCCCGCAACTCGAGCGTGCCGAGCAGGTAGGAGGTGTCGGCGTACTGCGGGTCGGCCCGGAGCGCTTCCTCCAGGTCGCGCTGCGCGGCGGCATCCTCATCCAGCAGCCATTCCCGGCGGCCGCGCTCGAAGGCGGCTTGCCATGCGGCCAGCTCCGGCCCGCCGAGGCCGGGGCGATGCAACGACAGGAACGGCGCGCTGTCCTTAAGGTTGGCCACGACCGTGCACAGGATCGTCCGGGCGCCGGACTTCGTCGCCACGCGCACGATGTCGCGGAGGTTCGCCTCGAAGTTCCGGTAGACATTCTCCAGGCGCGGATCGTCGCCGCGCACGGCGTGGTCGACGAACATCGCCATGCCGTCCCACTCCGGCGCCCGCCGGGACGCCCGCGGCATTTTCTCCAACAGGGCGGCCACGAGCTGGCCCGTCCGCGAGAACTTCACCGCCTCGCTCAGCCGGACGAGCCAGAGCGGGGGCATCTGCGAAAGAAACGCGCTGCCCGGCCCATAGGGACCGACCACCTCGTTGTTGCCGAGGTACACGACGAACACATCCGGGGCGAAGGCCGCCAGGTCCTTCGCCACCTGGTAGACGACATGCGAGTTGATGGCGACGATGCCGGTGTTGATGACCTCGATGTCGCGCCCCGGGTAGCGGGCGCGCAGCAGCGCCCGGAGCTGCGGCGCGAAGCCGAATGCCGGCGCCGGCACGCCCTGCGCCGCGGATTCGCCGAGCACGACGACGCGCAGCGCCCCCGGCGGTTTCCGGGCCGGGATCCGGAAGTTCAGCGGGCGCAGGTCGAAGCTGCGCGGCAGGAAGAAGCCGGCGAAATCAGGATTCGTCCGGTAATAACCCGGTTTCTCGTCCGGGATCAGGAACCCGGTGGGCCGGCCGTACCCCCCCAGGCGGAGCGCGCCCTCGAGCCCGAGGAACAGCAGCGCGGGTAGCGCGACAATCGTGACGAGCCGGAAAGCCCAGATTTTCGCCCCGGTCGGTGACGCCGGTTCGCGCGGCACGCTCGGACTGTCTTTCGTCGGGGGCAAGGACGTCCGTCGAGTGTGGTTGCCGGGCGAGTTCGATGTCAACCGCTGGCCCCGGGCGGCCTCAGCGTCAACGGGGAGGCGCCGCGGACACGGCTGGACCAAGGTCCAGCCCTACGAATCGACTCCCGGTAGGGCTGCACCTGGGTGCAGCCGGCTGGTGAACCCTTGGGGTCGTCGCAAGCGCCCGCTCGAATTCAGACCGAGATCTGCGGGCGGTTCGCTTCCGGCCAGTCGATGTGGAAGAATTTCCCGCGCGGTTGGTCGACGCGCTCGTAGGTGTGGGCGCCGAAGAAGTCGCGCTGGCTTTGGAGCAGGTTGGCCGGCAGGCGGGCCGAGCGGTAGCCGTCGTAGTAGGCGAGGGCCGAGCTGAACGTCGGCGCCGGCACGCCGCACTCGGCGGCGAGGGCGACGACCTTGCGCCAGTTCTCCTGCGCCTTCTTCACCGTCTGGTTGAAATACGGGTCGAGGAGCAGGTTCGCGAGGTCGGGCTTCCGCGCGTAGGCCTCGGTGATCTTCTGCAGGAACGTCGCGCGGATGATGCAGCCACCCCGCCAGATCTGCGCGATCTGGCCGAAGTTGAGCTTCCAGTTGTATTCCCGCTGCGCCTCGCGCATGAGCTGGAAGCCCTGCGCATACGAGCAGATCTTCGAGCAGTAGAGGGCGTCGTGGATCGCGGCGACGAGGGCCTTCCGCGAGCCGCGGTATTTTTTCGCCGGCCCCTTGAGGATCTTCGCCGCGGCCACCCGCTCCTCCTTCACGGCGGAGAGGCAGCGGGCGAAGACGGATTCGGCGATCGTCGGCGCGGGCACGCCCATGTCGAGCGCGTTGACCGACGTCCATTTGCCGGTGCCTTTCTGGCCGGCGGTGTCGAGCACCACGTCGACGAACGGCTTCTTCGTCACGGGGTCCTTCTGCTTGAGGATGTCGGCGGTGATCTCGATCAGAAAGCTGCCGAGGATGCCTTGGTTCCACTCCGTGAAGATTGCGCCCATCTCGGCCGGCTTGAGGCCGAGCAGGCCGCGCATCAGCGCGTAGGCCTCGCAGATCATCTGCATGTCGCCGTACTCGATCCCGTTGTGGCACATCTTCACGTAATGGCCCGCGCCGTTCTCGCCGATGTAGGCGGCGCACGGCACGCCGCCGGAAATCGGCCGGCCGGGCTTGGCGCCGCCGAGCTGCGCTCCGGTCTTGGCGTCGACCTTGGCAGCGATGGCGTTCCAGATCGGCTCGAGTTCCTTGTACGCGGCGGGATCGCCGCCGGGCATCAGCGCCGGGCCGAAGCGCGCGCCTTCCTCGCCGCCGGAGACCCCGGAGCCGATGAAGCGGAGGCCTTTTTCGCGGAGCGCCTTTTCGCGCCGGATCGTGTCGGTCCAGAGGGCGTTGCCGCCATCGATCACGATGTCCCCCGGCTCGAGCAGCGGCACGAGGCCGTCGATGACCGCGTCGGTCGCCTTGCCGGCCTGGACGAGAAGGACGATCTTCCGCGGTTTCGCGAGCGACCGGACGAATTCCTCGAGTGTCTTCGTGCCCACCACGCCGCCGGGGGTGCCGGGGTTATCCGCGACGAACTTGTCGGTCTTTTCAGTGGTGCGATTGAAGACGGAAATCTGGAAGCCGTGGTCGGCGATGTTGAGCGCGAGGTTCTGACCCATCACGGCCAGGCCGATGAGTCCGATGTCGGAGTGCGATTTGGGCATACGCCCCGGAACCTACGCGGGCGGGTCAAAAGGACCAAACCTTTTTTCCCGTTATTACCGATCCTGTTAAGGCTTGGCCGGCGTCTGCTGCTTCGCGTTGTAGGCGCCGGCGCTCGGGAAGAAGGGAGCGATGCGGTTCATCAGCGGCGTCAAGAACTTGGGCTCGTTGCGGTTGTAGACCCAAGAGAAGAAGACCACGGTGCACACGACGAAGACCACCACGCCGGCGATCACCTTGTTCATCTTCATCACCTTTCGCATCACGAGCACGGCGACCACGAAGCCTCCCAGCACGATGCCGATCTTCAGCCACACGGACGGCGGCAGCGTCTTCATTTGCTCCAGGGCGGTGACGGCAAACAGCGGCATGTTTTCGGGGTTATCGGGAATCGAACCGGACACGAGCCCTTTTTGAACCCGGGCCGGAATTCACCACGCTTTGACCGCCGGCGGGGTGATTGGTTGCACGCGGGACGTCACCGATAACGGCCGGCGATGCCCAGGTAGTCCAACATCCATGCTTCCTTCCAGATGCGGAACCGGCCTTCCGGCGTGATCTTGCCGTATTCCTCGCGTTCGGCATGCGGCAGCAGGTAGCCGAGCTCGGTGTTGATGATCTCCATGTGCTGCTGCTGCTGGTTGATGTCGTTGATCGGGCTGACCTCCCAGGTGACCGGCGTCTCCCCCGATTGCGCGAGGCGCTCCCCGTGGCGCGCGACGATTTTCTCGAGCCGGCGGCGCCAGGGATTGCGGTCGACGTACCAGCTCTCGGGGTAGAAGCCGCCAAAGGGAATGTAGAGGTTGTCGGTCACGTAGCGCCGCCCGCCCGCCGTGAGCGTGGCCAGGCTGTAGCACACGGTGATGGCCCCGTTCTCCTGTGGCACGAACAGGACGTGGAGCCGCTGCGTCCGGCTCGGATCCTGGTAGACGGAGGTGCGCAGCCAGATCCCGCCGCCGATCTCCGCCTTCAGGGCCTGCACATGCGTGAAACGCTGGTCCCGCAGCCAGTCCCGGACGAGCAGGAGGCGCTTCTGCGTCGGCCATTCGTCGCCGCCGCTGTTCACGACGTAGCGGGGAAACAGCGGCAGCGGGCTCAGGCTGATGGCGCTGACCTTGAGCCAGTTGAAACCCGACTCGAGCAGGAACCACAGCACGAACACGCAGAAGACGACCGCCCAGAACGGGCGGTCGATGAGCGCGAACTCCTCATTGAGCTGCGCCGCGAACAGGGCGCTCAGGATCCAGCGCAGCCAGCGGATCGGGATCGCCAGGATGGGCGACGCCATGCGCAGGTTCACGTAGAACAGCAGGAGCAGCGCGGCCACCGCCGGCGCCATGAACAGCGTGAGTTTGTCCGGCATGCGGGGAGGGCGCGGCCACCGCGCGCGGCTCAGCTCAGGCGGACCGGCATGATCACGCAGACGAAGCTCTCGAGGGTCTTGAACACGCCGGGGCTGACCTCGTCCTTGAGCTCGAAGAACACCTCGTCCTTCGTGAGCGCGCGGAGCGGGTCCATGAGGAATTGGGGGTTGAAGGCGACCTGGAGGTCGGGGCCGCTGTACGAGATCGCCATCGACTCGTGCGATTCGCCGAAGTCGGGGGACGACGCGGTGATTTCGAGCAGGTTGGCCGAAAGCTTGATCTTGACCGAGTTCGACTTCTCCGAGGTGACCAGGGCGGCGCGGTGGATGCACTGCAGGAAGAGCTCGCGCTCGAGCTTGATCCGCTGGTGCGTCTCCTTCGGGATGACCTGCTGGTAGTTCGGGTAGTTGCCTTCGACCACCTTCGAGAACAGGTAGATGCTGTCGGTGAGCCCGCTGGTGTCCTTGCCGGTGTCGATCTGGAAGGCGGCGCGGCGCTCGTTGAACGAGACCTTGACCTTCTCGCCCTTGCCCAGGAGCCGCAGAAGCTCGGCCACGGTCTTCGCCGGCAGGATGATGGCGCCGGCACTGGCGGCGGGGACGGTCATCTCCTTGCCGACGAGGGCCAGGCGCCGGCCGTCGGTGGCCACGAGCGAGAGCTTGCCGTCCTTGAAGTTGAAATAGACGCCATTGAGGATGTAGCGCGTCTCGTCGGTGGACTGGGCGTAGGAAACATTGCCCAGCATCGTGGCCAGTTCGGCCTGCTCGAGGGCGTAGTTCTTGTCGTCGGCCGAGTCCGGCAGCTTGGGAAATTCCTCGGCGCCGATGCCCATGATGCGGAAGTTCGACCCGCCCGACGCGATCTTCACCTGGTGCGTCGCGGTCGAGTCGAAGGCCACGTCGACGTTGGGCAGCTCGCGCACGATCGTCGCAAGCCGCTTCACGGGCAGGGTGACGGAGCCGCCTTCCTTGACCTCGGCCTTGATCCGGCAGCGGATGCCGAGGTCCAGGTTGGTGGTGGTCAGTGATATCTGGTCTTTTTCCGCTTCGATCAGCACGTTGCTCAGGATCGGCATGGCCGCCTTCGACCCGACCACATTGAGGACCTGGGCAAGGCCGTTGCTGAAGTGATCACGGTTGATCTTGAATTTCATCGGGCTGGGCTTGGTTGGTGCGTTTTAACTAACAAAGGATGACTGGTGGGGGGACTCAACAAGGAATTAGTCGTATTATTATGGTCGGTGAGTTTCCGAACAACCGGCCGCGCCCCGAGGGAAAACCCGCCGGCCGCGGGCGGTGAAAAGCGGTCCGGGTCGCTGCGAATAACCGGCGCCTTGTTCACAAGGGAAAGTTATTCGGAACTTTCCTGCTTCATCTTCACAACCTTTCGCCGCAACGCGCGCATCTGGGCGTGCCGCACGCCGCGGCGGTAGTGGGCGAAGAGTCCGTAGCTGATGTAGGCCAGGAAAAGGAAGAACAGCGCCACCTCCCGCAGGCGGATGACGAGCACGATGCCGACGAACACGAACACAAAGGTCCGGAAACGGGTTTTCGTCTCCCAGTTCACCTGCTTGAAACTGGGATACCGCACTGTGCTGACCATGAGGAACGAGACGAGGATCAGGATCAGCGGGAGCGTCAGGGTCAGCTGCCGCAACTCGCGGGCGTTGGCGGACAGGTTGAGCAGCAGCAGCACCAGCGACGCCACGGTGCCGGCCGCCGCCGGGATGGGCAGCCCGACGAAATCCTTGCTCGATTCGAGTTCGGACCGGTGCAGCAGGGGATTGGTGATGACGTTGAACCGCGCGAGCCGCACCGCGCCGCAAAGCAGGTAGACGAAGGCGATGAGCCAGCCGAGCTCGCGAAACCACTGGTAGTCCTCCCGCGGGGCGAGGATGAGGAAGAACACCATGAGCGCGGGCGTGACGCCAAACGAGACGACGTCGGCCAGCGAATCAAACTCGGCGCCGAAGAGCGAAGTCCGCCCGCCCATGCGCGCCAGCCGGCCGTCCAGCGAGTCGAAAATCACCGCGGCCAGGATGAGCCACACGGCCTGCGTGTAGAGCGTCATCCACGACAGGTTCGTGTGCAGCAGCGCGTACTCGCCCGAGTCGGTGAGCAGCCGCGCCTGGATGCACTTGATCACCGCGCCGAAGCCGCAGAACAGGTTCCCCGCCGTCATCAGGTTCGGGAGGAAAAAAATGCGGCTCGCCTGGGTGACGTTGTACGGATTGTCCCGCTGCTCGAGATCGGACATGGCGCGCTACTTGGTCAGGGTCTCGAGGTATTTCCAGAATTTCGAATGCTGCTCGACGAGCTGCTGCTCCGAGACGGGCAGCTTCATGCGGAACAGCCAGTCCTCCAGGGACGATTTGTGCAGGATGTAACGGGTGTGAAGCGTATCGCCCTGCACCTCGAAATAGAACCGGAAATCGCCGGCGCGCAGGCGGTAGAGGTCGCGCCCGCCCCGCTTGAACCGGCCCAGCGGCTCGCGCGGCTGGGCCAGGTCGGCCGGCCGGATCTTGCTGATCGGCTCGATGGCCTCGAGCTGGCGCAGCTTGTCGAGTTTGTTCAACTCGAGCATGCTCTGCTCGGAGAATGTGACCTGGTACATGGACGGGTGGGCTCCGGGCGACCACCGTGAGCCATGCGGCGGCACTTGTCTAGGCAACATGCACCCCAAACCGGCCCGGGTGTGGACCGCGGGGTGGGCACCGGGGCGCAGCCCGCATCTTTGTTGCGCGACTTCCCGCGGCCGCTAGAACGGCCGCACAAGAACCCCATGCCCGTCACCCTCGCCGACATCCGCGCGGCCCGCCAACGCATCGCCGGCAGCGTGGTGGTCACGCCCTGTCCGGAATCGATCCCGCTGTCCGAGATCACCGGTGCGCGGATCTACTGCAAACTCGACAATCTCCAGCGCACCGGCTCGTTCAAGGAGCGGGGCGCGCGCAACGCCCTCCTGCAGCTCGAACCGGCGGCGCGCCAGCGCGGGGTCGTGGCCGCCTCCGCCGGCAATCACGCGCTGGGCCTGGCCTACCACGGGCGCCTGCTGCGCATCCCCGTGACGGTGGTCATGCCCGACTATGCGCCGCTCATCAAGGTGAGCACCTGCCGCGGCCTGGGCGCGAACGTGCTGATCCACGGCCGCGACTTCGTCGAGGCCCGCGCCCGGGCCCATGAACTCGCCGTCGACCAGGGACTCACCTACATCCACGGCTTCGACGCGCCGGAAATCATCGCGGGGCAGGGCACACTGGGACTCGAGATCCTCGACCAGGTGCCGGACGCCGACGCGATCGTCTGCCCGGTCGGCGGCGGCGGCCTGCTGGCGGGGGTCGCGCTGGCGGTCAAATCCGTGCGCCGCCGTGTGCGCATGATCGGCGTCGAAAGCAAGGCGACCGGCAATCTCACCGCGGCGCTGAAGGCCGGGCATCCGGTCCGCATGCCGCGGCGCCCGACGCTGGCCGACGGCCTGGCGACGTTGACGGTCGGGAGCGCCGCCTTCGGGATGGCCCGCTCCCGCGTCGATCGCGTGGTGCGCGTAGGCGAGGATTGGATCGCGCTCGCGATCCTGCGGATGGTCGAACTCGAGAAATCCGTGGTCGAGGGCGCCGGCGCGGCGCCGCTCGCGGCCATGATGGCCGGCCTGCTGCCCGGCCTCCGCGGCCGGAAGGTCGTGCTCATCGTGGGGGGCGGCAACATCGACCCCGGCATCCTCAGCCGCGTGATCGAGAAGGGGCTGGTGCGCGACGGCCGCCTCACGCGCTTCACCGTCGTCATCAGCGACCGGCCGGGCGGGCTGGCCGCGCTGTCGCGCGTGATTGCCGAATCCGGCGCGAGCTTCAAGGACATCGAGCACGACCGCGCCTTCAGCGGGCCCGACATCTCCGCCGTCAACGCCGTGTGCACGGTCGAGACGCGCGACCACGCGCACATCCGCGCCCTGCACCGTGCCCTCCGGAAAAATGGCTTCCCGCTGGTGGTCGCGCGCTGACCGCGCCGCGCGCGGCCTCGCGCCCGCGGTCGCGCTGGCATTCGCGCTGGGCGGCTGCCGGTCGGTGGCACCCGGCCCGGCGGTGATCCCCGCGCCGGCGGCGCGCGACGAGATCATCGTCGCCGGCCGCCGCTTTCACACCGGCACGCGGGTGGTCACCTGGCTGGAGGCCGGCGGGTACAATGGCTACGCGGACCCCGGCGCCTTCACGCGGCGCAGCGTGGCCGGCAAGAACGGCGAACCCGACCTGGCCGCGCTCCGGGGCGTCGTCGACCAGTTCGTGCTGCATTACGATGCCTGCGGCCTGAGCAAGGTGTGCTTCAATGTCCTGCGCCAGCGCCACCTCAGCGTCCATTTCCTGCTCGATGTCGACGGCACCATCTACCAGACGATCGACCTCCGCGAGAAGGCCGCGCACGCGACGATCTCGAACGATCGCTCCGTCGGCATCGAGATCGCGAATATCGGCGCCTATCCGCCCGCCGAGCCCAAGCTCCTCGACGAATGGTATCGCCGCGACGCGGACGGGGTGCGGCTCGTTGTGCCGGCCCGCATCCGCGACCCCGGCATCCTCACGCGGAATTTTTCCGGCCGGCCGGCGCGGCCGGTGCCGGTGCGCGGACGGATCCAGGACCGGGAGCTGGTGCAGTACGACCTCACGGCCGAGCAGTATGCCGCGCTCGCCCGGCTGACCGCCGCGCTCTGCCGGGTGTTTCCGCAGCTGGCGTGCGACTACCCGCACGACGCGGCGGGCCGGCTGCTGACCGGCAAACTGCCCGACGCCGAGCTGGCGCGCTACCGCGGCGTGCTCGGCCACTACCACATCCAGGAAAACAAAATCGATCCCGGCCCGGCCGTGCAGTGGCGGCGCCTCATCGACGAGGCCCGGCGCCTGCTGCGCTAGTTCGCGGGTGCCGTCGCCTTCCGCGCATAGGCGGGATCGACCTGGATCCGCGCCGTGGCCCAGAGCGACGGCAGCGTGGCGATGCAGACCCAGATGAAGAAGTTGGCATAGCCGAGCTTTTCCTGGAGCCAGCCGGCCCACATGCCGGGCACCATCATGCCCAGTGCCATGAAGCCGGTGCAGATCGCGTAGTGCGCGGTGCGGTGCTCGCCCTCCGCGAGCATCATCATGTAGACGACATACGCGGTGAAACCGAAGCCGTAGCCAAACTGTTCCACCGAGACGGCGGCGCACGCGACCGCGAAGCTCTCCGGCCGCCAGGCGGCGAGCGCCACGTACGCCAGGTTCGGCACGTGCACCGCCAGCACCATCGGCCAGAGCATGCGCTTGAGTCCGTAACGCGCGACCGCCGGCCCGCCGAAAAGCCCGCCGACCGTGAGCGCGATGATCCCGAAGGTGCCATAGGCGAGCCCCGCCTCCTTGGTCGTGAGGCCGAGCCCGCCGGCCGCGCGGCTGTCGAGCAGAAAGGGCGGCACCAGTTTCAACAATTGCGCCTCCCCGAGCCGGTAAAGCAACAGGTAGGCGAGGGCGCGCCCGATGTCCTTGCGCCGCAGAAAGGTCGCGAACGCCTCGCCCCAATCGATCATCGCATCCGCGCTGCGCGCCGCCGGACCATCCCGCGCCGGCCGCGGCAGGAAGAAATGATGGTAGGCCGCCGCGAGGATGAAGAAGGCCGCCGGCGGCACGAAGATCCACGCCCACGCCAGGGCGATGCGGCCGGTGGATTCCTCCAGCACGCCGGCGAGGTAGACCAAGCCGCCCTGGCCGGCGATGTTGGCCAGCCGGAAGAACGTGCTGCGCACGCCGACCCACGCGGCGCCGTCCGCGGACGAGAGGGCGAGCAGGTAGAATCCGTCCGAGACGATGTCGTGGGTCGCGGCGCTGAACGCGATCAGCCAGAAGACGGCCAGCGACCAGCGGAAGAAATGCGGCCCGGGAATCGTCAGCGCCACCGCGGCCAGCGCGGCGCCGACGAAGAATTGCAGGGCGACGATCCACGCGCGCTTGGTCCCGACGCGGTCGATGAAGGGCGCCCACAGCGGTTTGATGACCCACGGCAGGTACAGCCAGCTCGTGTAGAGCGCGATGTCGGTGTTCGAAACCCCCAGCTTCTTGTACAGCGGCACCGACAGCGCGACGACGGCGACATAGGGGACGGCCTGGCAGAAATAGAGCGTCGGGATCCAGCTCCAGGGCCGGGTCGTGGTCGTCGGTGATGCCATGGCTTCGGCCCGCAGGCTGGGGGCGCGATCCCGCCGGTGCAATCGCGGACCGTCCCGGCCCGGGCCAGTCTCCTGTTGACATCCAACACGAGCTCCTGTTGGCTATCAACATGAGCGACGCCACCCGCACGGATCTCCTCCAGGGCACCCTCGACCTGCTCGTCCTGAAGACGCTGGCGGCGCTCGGCCCGCTGCACGGCTTCGGGATCGCGCGGCGCATCGAGCAGGTTTCCGGCGACCAGGTGCTGCTCAACCAGGGCACGATCTATCCGGCGCTGGTGCGGTTGGAGGACCAGGGATGGATCGAATCGGAATGGGGCACGAGCGAGAACAACCGGCGCGCGCGTTTCTACGCCATCACCGCCGCCGGCCGGAAGCAGCTCAAGGACGAGGTGGCCAACTGGCAGCGCGTGGCGGCGCTCGTGAATGCCGTGATCGCCTCGGGGTGAACCATGGCCGGTCCGTTTCGCCGCTGGCGCAACTTCCTCGACCGTGGCCGGCGCCTGCGCCGCCTCGAGGAGGAGATGCGCGCGCACGTGGAGATGCTTTATGAGGAACACCGGCGCGCCGGGCTGGGGCCCGACGAGGCCCGGCGCCGGGCGAACCTGGCTTTCGGCAACCTGCTCACGACGCGCGAGGAATCAGTCGACGCGATGACCGGCGCGTGGCTCGAGTCCTGGGGCCGCGACGTGGCCATCGCGGCCCGCGGCCTGGCGCGGCGGCCCGGGTTCACGGCCAGCCTGGTGGCGATCCTGGCGCTCGGCCTCGGGGCGACGACCGCCATCTTTTCGCTCGTGCGCGGCGTGCTCTGGGACGCGCTGCCCGTGCCGGCGCCGGCCGAGCTGCACCTGGCGGTGCAGACCGACGGCCGGCCCTTTCGGTTCAGCGCCCCGAGCGTGCAGCGGCTCGAGGCCGACCCAACGACCCGCGGGCGCGTCATTGCTTTCACCAGCACCGAGAAACTGGCGCTGCGCCTCGGCGACGGTCCGGCGCAGCCGGTGCAGGCCCGCTTCGTGCGCGGCGGGTTTTTCGAGGCGCTCCAGGTCCCGGCAATCGCCGGCCGAATACTTAGCGCGGCGGACGACGAAACCGGGCGCGCCCGGCCGGTGGCCGTCGTCGCCTACCGCTGGTGGCGGGACCATCTGGCGGGGGACCCGACCGCCGTGGGCCGGGTGATCCGGCTCAATGGAATGGAAGTGACCGTCGTCGGCGTCGCGCCGGAGGAGTTCACCGGCGTCGCCTTCGGCGAGACCGAGGACCTGTGGCTGCCCGCGGGGCTCCATGCGGTGCTGAACGTCTGGACCTCGGCCAGCATCTCGTCGCGTGATGAGGACCCAAAACTGGCGGATTGGATCCGGGACGACCACGTGGCGTGGTTCTCGGTGATGCTGCGCGCGCCGGCGGAAACCCGGGAATTGCAGCGGAGCCTCGAGGCGGCGTGGTGGCCGCAACGCGAGGCGTTCATGTCCACGGTGGACGAACCGGCGCAGCGCGAAAGGGTGGCGCGAAACGTGCCCCGCCTGGTGCCGAGCCCCCGCGGCTACTCGGAGACGCGCCGGGATTTCCGCCGGGTCGGGCTCACGCTGTCCCTGTTGGTCGGCGCCGTCGTGCTGGTGACCGTGGCCAACAGTTCGACCATGCTGCTGCTTCGCATGCTGGCCCGGCGCCGCGAACTGGGCGTCCGCGTGGCGCTCGGGGCCGGCCGCTGGCGGCTGATCCGCGGCGCGCTGATGGAGGGCCTGCTGCTCGCGGTCGGCGGCGCGGCGGCCGGCGCCGTGCTGGGTTGCTGGCTGGCGCCGGTGCTGGCCGGTTGGCTGGTGCCCGGGGCGGCCGGGGAACTGCGCGGACCCGACTGGACCCTGTTCGCCTCCCTTGGCGCGCTGGCCCTGGTCCTCGGCCCGGCGCTCGGCGCGGCCCCGGCCTGGCTCGCGGCGCGGGCGGCGCCCCAGGCGGTGCTGCAGCAGCGTTTTGGCGCCGGCCCCGGTGGCATGCGGCTCGGTCGGCTGCTCATTGTGATTCAGCTCGCGCTCTCGGTGCTGCTGTTGGCGTTCGCCGGCTCGTTGGCGCTCGACCTCCGGCGCGTCCTGCGGTCCGACTTGGGCTACGGCCGGCAGACGGTGGTCACCGCCGCCTTCGATCCTGCGTCGGCGGGCCTCCGCTCCACCCAAATGCCGGCCGTCATGGCGCGAATGCGGCAGGCGGCGATGTCCTTTCCCCAGGTGCGCCATGCCGGCTTCGCCTTGTTCGGCGCGCTAAGCGGGAGCCGCTGGAACAGCGGAATCTACGTCCGCGGACCGAGTGCCCACCCGCCGGGCAATGCGGTGCAACGCGACGCGGTCGACGGGGATTTCTTCGACGCCATGGGCATGACCCTCCTGCAGGGGCGGCGGTTCTCGGGCGCGGACACGGCGCAAAGCCCGCGGGTGGTGATCATCAACCAGGCGCTGGCGCGCGCGGTGTTTGGCTCGGCCAGTCCGCTGCACCGCCGCTTCGGTTTCGATTCCCGGGAGGGACCCGAGGACATGGAGATCGTGGGCGTCGTGGCCGATGCCCGCATGAACGGCGTGCGCGAGGCGCCGGGGCCGATGTTTTATGCGGCCCTCACGCAGGGGGATTACCTGCCGGGTTGCATCGCCGTGCGTCTGGACGGGGACGCGGCACTCCTCCTGCCGGCCTTGCAGAAGGCGATCGGAGCGGTCGAGCCGAACCTGATGTTTCCCCAGTGGCTGACGATGGAAGAGCGGGTGCAACACTGGGTGCGGAAGGATCAGGCGGCGGTGCGCTTGACGGTCGGCTTTGCCGCGCTCGCGACCCTGCTGGCCATGGTCGGCGTGCTCGGGGCGCTGGGGTATCTCGTCGCCACGCGGTCGCGCGACCTGGCCGTGCGCCTCGCCTTGGGCGCCGACCCGGCGCGGATGCGCCGCGGCGTGGTGAGCGACGCGCTCGGGCTCGGCGTGGCCGGTTCAGCCCTGGGCTGGCTCCTCGCCTGGCTGCTGCCGCAGGTGCTCGGTTCGTGGATGATGACGGGCCTGCACAGCGACTGGCGCGCAACGATCGGGGCCGTCATCGTGGGAATCGGCGCCGCGCTGCTGGGCGGGCTGCTGCCGGCCCGGCGTGCCGCGAAGGTCGATCCCTTGTCGCTCTTGCGCGCAGAATAGCGCGACGCGCGGCCCTGGCGGCCGCCGCCAGCGCGCGGAGAATGCCAAGGAATGCAGGGGAATGCGACTTGCGCCGAACCGCCGCGAGTTGTACCCCGGGAATGGCTAGTCTCCGTTCTGTCGCAATGATCCGGCCGGCAAAGCTTATGTCACCTCGCCGCCGCGGTCGCTTCTGGTTGGCGCTGCTGCTTTTGCTCCCCGGCGCCGGCCGGGCGGCCGAGGACGCGGCGCGGCCGGTCATCACCCACCCGGCGAGGATCTTTAGCCTGCCCGCGGCGGAAAAGGACCGTCCGCAGCCTCTTCATGTCGAGGGGCGGATCGATTATTTCGATCGCCGGTTCCGGATGGTGTGGATCGAGCAGCGCAACGTCGCCACCTACCTGCTGCTCGACGCCGACCCGCCGCCGCTGCGCACGGGCGACTATGTCGACATCGAGGGTCAAATCATCCCCAACAAGGGCCTGAGCGGGGCCGATGTGAAGGTGCGGGTGATCACGCCCAACGCGCCCGTCACGCCCCTGGACACGCGCGGGCGCATCAACGACCTCGCGGCCTTCCATGGCCGGATCGTGACCGTCGAAGGCTACGTCGACAGCCAGCAGCTGATCGACCCGGACCACGTGCGGATGGTCGTCATCGTGGAGAACCGGCCTGTGATCTGCTGGATCCCGCCGGACGACCCGGCGCACGTGCCGGATTGGCCGGGCCGTTTCGTCCGGGTGACGGGCCTTTACTCGCGCCGGTTCGACCCGACGCAGACCGCGAGCACCATCGAGATCTGGGGCGCGAACCAGTCGGTGGTCCAGGTCGTGGGCACCATGCAGGACAATCCGCTCTTCGGGCGGTTGCGCACCCGTATCGACCGCCTGTGGCGCGCACCGATCGGCACGGAGGTGCTGGTGCGCGGGACCTTGGTGTCCCACCATGTCGGCACGGCGATGGTGTTGCGCGATGACACGGGCCTGGTGGAGGTCCGTTCGATCCAGCAGCAGCGGCTGCCGGTCGGGACGGAGGTGGAAGCAGCCGGCCGGTTGGCGAGCTACAGCGGCCAGTGGGTCGTCGACCAGGCGCTCTACCGGCCGGCCGGCGCCACCGGCGAGGCCGCCGACACCTCCGAGGCGGCGTTGCGCACCGTCGCGCAGGTGCGCGAGCTCAGCGCCAGCGAAGCCGCGCAGGGCCAGCCGGTGAGTTTGCGCGGCGTCGTGATCTGGGCGCTCCCGGACCGCGATTTTCTCTTCCTGCAGGATTACACCGGGAGCGTGCGGGTGTGGTTTGACCCGGCCAAGACGGGGGAGATTCGCTACGACAAGTTCATCGAGGTGAAGGGCGTCACCCGCGCGGAGGCATTCTCGCCGGCGGTCACGCTCAACTCCCTCACGGACCTGGGCTCGCTCAGCGAACCGGCGGCACGGCCCATCACGCTGGACCAAGCCATGACGGGCAAGGAGCACGGCCAGTGGGTCGAGTTGCGCGGTTTCCTGAAGGGCGTCGAGGCCAGGGACGACTGGCGGTGGCTCCACGTGACCACCCCCGCGGGCACGTTCACCGCCCACCTGCAGAGCACCGCGAACTTCATCGCCAACCCGGGCTCGCTGATAACCGTGCGCGGCGTCTGCGAAAACACCCCCGATGCCGCCGGGCGGGTCGCCGGCGTCATGCTGCGGGTGCCCTACCTCACCGATATCACGATCGAGGAAGAAGCGCCGGCGGATTATTTCGACCTGCCGCGCCGGGCCATCCGCGACCTGGGCCAGCTGAGCGCCGGCGGCGGGTTGCGGCGCGTCCGCATCGGCGGCAGCGTGCTCGACGCGGAAGCCGACGGATCCGTCTACCTGCAGGACGGCGACGCGGCCGTGCTCGTGCTCGCCGGCGAGAAGCCGGCGCTGGCTCCCGGCGACCAGATCGATGTGGTCGGCGTGCTCGGGCGGGAAGGCCTTCGCACGGTGCTGCGGGAAGCGGTGTGGCGCAAGACCGGCACCGGCGTCACCCCGGCGCCGCTCGAGCTGCCAGACCCGGCGCAACCGCCGGTCGCCGACGACGGACGGCTCGTCCGCGTGCGCGGCACGCTGATCGGCTCGCTCCTGCGCCCGACGGACACCCGCCTCACCCTGCAAAACGGCGACACCACCTTCGAGGCGTTCCTGCCGCACGCCAGCGGCGACGCGCCGGCGCGATATGCCGTGGGGTCCGGCCTCGAGCTGACGGGGGTGTGCCGCCTGCGCTTTGACGACTCCCGCCGCCAGCAGGGCGCCGAAATCCGGCTGCGCGGCCCCGCGGACATCACCGTTTTTCGCGCGCCGCAATTCTGGACCGCCCGGCGCGCCCTCGTGGTGGTCGCCCTGCTCGGCGGCGCAACCATCCTCGGCCTGGCCTGGATCGCCGCGTTGCGCCGGCAGGTCCGCCGCCAGACCGAACAAATCCGCCACCAGCTTGAGCGGCAGGCGGCGCTCGAGGCGGAGGTGCAGCGCGCGGCCCGGCTCGAATCGCTGGGCCTGCTCGCGGGCGGCATCGCGCATGATTTCAACAACGCGTTGACCGGCATCATGGGCTACACCTCGATCGCCATGCTCGACCCGGCGGCGATGGCCGCGGCCGGCGACTGCCTGAAGGAGATCGATCGCGGCGCCCGCCGGGCGCGGGAACTGACCCAACAGCTGCTGACCTTTGCCAAGGGCGGCGATCCCGTCCGGGGTCCGGTCGCCCTGCCGGCGCTGGTGCAGGAATGCGCCGAGGCGGTGCTGCCGCGATCGAAGGTGCGCTACGACTGCGTCGCCCCTTCCGACCTGCGGAATGTGCACGCCGATCGCACCCAACTCGCGCAGGTGCTGTCCCAACTTTTCCAAAACGCCGTGCAGGCGATGCCGCGGGGCGGCGACCTGCGGGTCGAGCTGGCCAATGAGGAGGTGCGGGCGGAGAACCGGTCCGGCCTCGCGGGCGGCTCTTACGTCCGGATCGCCGTGACCGACAACGGCGAGGGGATCAGCGCGGAGAACCTGCCGCGCATCTTCGAGCCCTATTTCACAACCCGAAAGGCCGGAGGCATGGGCCTGGCCACGGTTTACTCCATCGTGAAGAAGCACGAGGGCGGCATCGAGGTGCAGTCGACCGTGGGGCAGGGCAGTACGTTCAGCATCTGGCTGCCGGCCGCGGCGAGCACCGCGCCGGACGCGGCCGGGCCGGCCACACCGGCGCAGGCGGGAAGCGGGCCGGGGCGCGTGTTGCTCATGGACGACGAGGAGACCATCCGGGTCCTGGCCGCGCGCGTCCTGCAGCGGCTTGGGCTCGAGGTGACGGCCGTCGCCGACGGCAAGGCGGCGGTGGAGGAATTCGACCGCGCTTTGGCGGCGAACCGGCCTTACGGGCTTGTGATCCTCGATCTGACGATCCCGGGCGGCATGGGCGGAAAGGAGACGATCGCGGCGCTCCGGCGGCGCAATTCCGACTTCGTGGCGATCGTCTCCAGCGGTTACTCCAGCGACCCGGTGATGGCCCACCACTTGGAATACGGTTTCCAGGCCGTCGTGCCGAAACCCTACAACGTCACGCAGCTCGCGGAGACCGTCGAGCGCCTGCTCCACGGCGCCGCCCCGGCCCCGCCCCGGTCCTGAGCCCGGGCCTGAGCCCGGGCCTCAGATCCATTCCGGGCGCGCGACGGTCTTCTCGCCCCCGGCGCTGCCGGTGTTCACGGTCGACGCCGGCTCGAAAAGCAGGAGCGAGACCTCCTCGTCCGCCACGGGCCGATGCTCCACCCCGCGGGGCACGACGATCATCTCGCCTTCGCGCAGGACGACGGACCGGTCCCGGAACTCCATCCGAAACCAGCCGCGCACGACGAGAAACAGCTCGTCCTCGCGCTCATGGTGATGCCACGGGAATTCCCCCCGGGCCTTGACCAGCTTGACGTGCTGCCCGTTGAGGCCGGCGATGATCTTCGGCGTCCAGTGTTCGCTGAAGCACGCGAGTTTTTCGACGAGGTTGACCTTCTCCATGGTGGACGCAGCCAACGGAAAAGCGGGCGCGGCGCAAGCCGGGCCCGCCGGGGCGACGCTCCGTCCGCGTCACGGCCGCAGCAGCGCGTCGATCGAGAACCGGCCGCCGCCGAGCCACAGCAGCGCCACGACGATCCCCAGCGCCAGGAGGTGGAACTCGAAGCCCTCGCCCTTTTGCTGGCCGGTCCAGTTCATGAAGAAGCCGTTGGCGCGGTGCTGCAGGGCGGCGACGACCATCACGCCCCCGAGGCCGAGGGCCGCCACGCGCGTGCCGAAGCCGGCCAGCAGCATGACGCCCCCGACCGACTCGGCCAGGATGGCCAGGAGGGCGAAAATCCACGGCGCGCCGACGGCCGGGCCGGTCAGGTAACCGAGGGAGGCCTTGAACCCGTAGCCGCCGAACCAGCCGAGGGTTTTCTGCAGGCCGTGGGGCAGGATCATGAGGCCCAGCGCCCACCGCAAGGCGGTCGCCGCGAAGGTGTCGCCGGTGGCGACCAGGAGGGAGAGGAGATGATTTAGTTGCATACACAACCAGATTTGCCATTTTAGTTGCATAGGCAACAAAAATCTTTTTCCTGGCTCCATGAAGACATCGCTGCCCGCCGGGCACCTCGAGGCCTGGCGCGGGTTTTACGTTTCCTTCTGGCGCATCTACGCCGCGATCGAGGCGGACCTCGCGGCCGCGGGGCTGCCCTCGCTCGCCTGGTATGACGCCTTGTACGAGCTCTACCTCGCCCCGGGGCGGCATCTGCGCATGAGCGAGCTGGCGCGGTGCGCGCTCTTGAGCCGGAGCGGGCTGACCCGGCTGGTGGACAAGCTGGAAAAAGAGAAGCTGATCGCGCGGCGGCCGTGTCCGACCGACGGCCGGGTCCAACACGCGCAACTGACCGAGAAGGGCGTGGAGACGCTGCGCCGCATCTGGCCGGTCTATCGTGCCGGCATCGCGAAATATTTCGGGATCCACCTCGACGAGACGGAGGCGGGTCGCCTGGGCGAGGTTTTCGCGCGGATCAGCGCCGCGGCGGGGAAAGCCGCGCCGGACGGCTAGCTCGGGCGACCCGCCCGCCTTCAGGTCACGGCTCGATTTCCGCCCGCAGGCCGTCGGCCCAGTCCGTGAGCAGTTTTGTGTCCGCCGGCGTGAGGCGGGCATCGCGGTGCATCCACTTGTAGGAGGTCAGGGGCATCGTGTGCCCTCCGACTTCGTCGACGATCTCATCGAGCTTCTTCGCCGCCCGCCGATCGGTGTAGGTGCCGAACTCCGAGAAGTTCAGGTGTCGCTTGCCCTCGCTGATATGGTCGTCGAGCCACCAGCGCACCGGCTGGACCTCGGCGTACCACGGGTAGCGCGTATGGTTGGAATGGCAGTCATAACAGGCCCGCTGGAGGAGCGCCTGCACCGGCGGTGGCACGGCATGTTTCGCGGCGATGTCGTTCGGCCCGCCGGGCGGCGCCTCGTTGCGCGCCGGGCGCCACAGCTGGGCGAGCAGGAGGGCCACGCCGAGCCCCGCGGCGAGACGACGGAGAAATGGCTTCATGCCGGGTCGACAGGTTTGAGCGCCGCCCGCACGAGCGCGGCGATGGCGGGCGGCAGGTGGAGGCCGAGGGCGAATTCGCGGGCCCGCGGGCTCATCTTGCGCCAGGTCTTGCGCAGGATGTCGACGAACTTGGCTTCCGGGTAGTCGGCATGCTGCGCGGCGAACGCCTCGATTTCGTTTTCCAGGAACACGAGGCACGCGGCATCCTCCAGTGTCTGCGTGCCGGCATTCGTCGTCAAACCGGACTTGGCCACCCAGGTGGCGACCTCATCGGCGCCCGCGGCCGGCACGCCGGCCTGAAGCAGCAGTTCCCGCGCGCGGGCGGCCTGCCGGCCGTAAAGCGATTTGCGCCATTGCAGGTACCCGGTGCGGCCCTCGGGATAGGTCGTACGCGGCACCGTCCACCGCTCGAGATGCTGGCAGCGCGCGGCGAGGGGCAGCAGCAGCGAGCCGGCGATCGGGGCGAGTCGGTTCACCCACGCCTCCATCCGGTCTGCGTAGACCAGCTCGGCGGGGCGGCCCTCCGGCGTGCGCTTGGGATCGGCCGCATGGGCGGCGTCGATCAGCTGGCGCGCGCGGGTGTAGGGATCCATGCCGCCAGTTTGCCGCGGGCTGCGACCCGGGCGCAAGCCGCGGTTCGGTCACGCGGCGCGCGTGGACGGCGACAGCCGCCGGCCGATGAACCCGGCCAGATGGTGCAGCAGGAAGGCCAGGATGATCGAGGCCAGCAGCCCCGCCCCCGCGCCAAGCGCCGTCTGCACCGCGCTGGGCGCATGCCCCAGGCACCGGCGCCAGACATAGTCATTGTATTCGCGGATCAGCGGCTGGTGCAGCAGGAAGATCTCATAGGAATAGATCCCGAGCCAGGAAAGCCCCCGGCAGAGGAAGCGCCGGCCCGCGGCGGCCGCGTTGGCCCGCGCGGCAAGATAGAGAGCAAAGACCGAAAATCCCGCCACCGTGTAACCGACCAGGGTGCCATTGACGAACATCCCGTAAAACGTCAGCAGCACGCCGACGCCCAGCCAAGGGGTCAACGGGATCCGTGCGACGCCATCGCGCAACAGCGTGCCCAGGATCACACCCACGAAGAAGATCGGCGGCCGCAGGCCGACCTGGACAAACAACGCGGGCATGCCGAGGTGAAAGAAAATCCAGCAGACCAACGCGAAGGAGAGGACCAGCCCGAGGCCGACCAACAGGTCCAGCCTGGACAGGAACCGCCGGAGGAACGCAAAGGCGATGTAGAGTGGCACCACCAGGCCGAGGAACCAGAAGGAATCATTGATGCTTAACAGGTACTGGTCGCCCCACCACGGGTGGATGCAGAGATAGTGGGCGATCACTTCCACCGGTTTGTGCACCCGGCCCAGCAGGTGCACGCCGGCCAGCCAGAATATCGTCAGGGCAATCCAGTAAGCGGGCAGCAGGCGCGCCAGCCGTCGCCACAGGAACCTTCCCGCCCCCTCTTCCGGGCGGTTCGTGAGGGTCAACGCGGCCCCGCTCAGCAGGATGAAGATATCGACGCCCAGCTCACCGTGTTCGTAATTCGGAAAGCCGGTGACGCCGCACGTGTGGTACGTGACCACCAGGAGGATGGCCAGGCCGCGCAATTCGTCGAGCACCGGCACGCGCCCCGGCGCGGCCTGGGGATAATTCAGGGTAAGCGAATCCAAGACCCCACCACCAAGCACACGCCCGGCGCGGCGGCGAACAGAAACTCCGCGGCTCAACCGCCGGTCCCGTCGAGAATGACGGTGAACGACGCCGGGGCGCCGGCCGCGAAGAGGGGCGAGAGTTGCTCGAGCTCGATGAAGTTGCCGTCGGGGCCGCTGAGGTACACCTGGCTGAAAAATCCCTCGTCCGGCGCGCCGGCCGGCGTGCCGCTCATCGGGCCGCGGCGAACCCGGAGCGGGCGTCCGGCGTCCTCGCCGGCCAGCGTCTGCGGGCGGAAGCCGAATTTCATGACCTGCGCGATATGGTGCAGGCGGATGGAATCGCCGGCGCGCGCGACATGCGGCGGCACCGCGAACTCCGCGGCGAACGGACCGGCCGTCGACGGCAGCTCGACGTAACCGGCGGGAAACGCGGCCTCGGGTTGCGCGGTCGCGGACACCACGTTGCCGATGGGCACCTGGAAAATCTGCACGATCTGCACCGCGCGCGTGCCCCCGGCGATCTCGGCCCGGCAGGCCAGCCGCGGCCCATCCCACGCATAGACCCGCGTCAGGCGCGGCCAGCCGTCACCGGCGTCTCCCATCACGAGCCGCAAGGTGCCGCCGTCGGCCTGCCACGATTCGGGCTCCTTGTACTCCCAGGCGGCGGGCGGCGGCCAGCCCCAGGCGGACTGGGGACCAAGCCAGAGCCGGTGACCGCCGAGCATGTTGCGATTCGCCCGGGTGGGCGGGGCGAGGAGCAGGTTCGCGTCGCTTCCCGCCGGGCCGAAGGCCATCAGCCGGGCGCGCTCGAGCGACACGACCGCCCGCCAGCCGGCGGAAGTCGAGGCGAGGGCGCGTTCGCCGTACCAAGTGATCGCCTCCCATGTCGGGGGCGTCGCGGCCCGGGCTCCGACGACCAGCGCCAGGCCGGCGAGCGCGAGACCAAGTTGGCGGAGCAGGGGTTTCATTGGTTCAGGAGGTGGTCGGCAGCCAGCACGAGGAAGATGTAGTCGCTGGTCGGCCGCCCGAGGCAATATTCCGCCTGTTGCCAGAGGAACGGCCAGTCGAGCATTTCCGGAAAATCGGGCCGGATCAGCGCCGTGCCCGAGATCACGCCGCCGGGGATGTAGGACCAGTCGGCGCGGTTGACGCCGTAGGCCGTCGTCATCGATTTCGCGCCGACGCCCGAGACGAACGACGCGGTGTTCGATCCCGGGTGGCAGCCCAGGATGAAATTCAGCGCATTGAACATGTAATCGGCGGGGAAGATGTCCGGCGCGCCGGCATGCAGGAAATATTGCTCCACGCCGAAGCGCTCGATTTGCCAGCCCGCGCCCCAGATGTCGGGCTTGTACGGAATGCCATAGGGCGTCTCGGCCGCCAGCTGGTCGACCTGGGTGCGGTAGCGCCGCAGCGCCGCGCGAATTTTTTCCCGGTAGGCGGCGTCCGGGATGAGCGCGAGCGAGCGGGCGGCGAGCCAGGCGCCCCGCACGACGTGCACCGAACCGCCACCGGCGTCTTCGGGCGCGATCTGCGCCACGACGTCGTCCGCCAGCGCGAGGATGGCATCAGCGTATTTCTTCTCGCCGGTTGTCTGGAGAAGGTCGACGGCCGGCGCCAGCCGCGCGAGCGGGAAGCGCGGCGGGCCGGCGTGCGTCCAAAGTTCCTCCGCGATGCGGCGGCAATCATCCGCCAGCGGGTCGTTGTAGCCGCGCAGCACGCGGGCGGCGGCGGCGAGGGCGGCGGCCGTGTTCAGCTCCCGGTCGGGATTGTTCTCCGTGAACACCCAGCGGTCGTCCGCCGCGCCGGCCGAGCCCACGGGGGGCAGGCCGGGGATCGCGGGCTCCGCCTGGACGCCGTGGATGGCATCGTGGGTGATCACCTTGAAGGCCGCGGCCACATCGCCCCGGAAGACGAGGTTGTCGGTCATCGTGGCCGCATCGCCGAGATGCGTGTATTGCCGCAGGGTGGCATCCTGGATGCCGCGATAGAGCCGGCCCATCGAACGGTAACCGCCGACGATCGAGAGCACACCGTGCTCGACCTGTTGCAGGAGGTCGGGCCGGCCATCGGGTTGAAACAGGGTCACGACCCGCCGCTCCTGGTCGACCGTCGTGTTGTCGATCGCCGGGCGGAACAGCTCCCACGCGAGCGCCAGTCCGTGCACGGTGTCCGCCTGCGACTCGACGCGCAGGTCGTAGTCGCCGGCGTCGTGCCACCCGCCGCGGTCGAGCCCGGGCACGTGGTCGCCCGGCTGGAAACGGGTGAGGGTCGAGGGGCCCTGCGCGTAGCCGTCGAAATGGTTGTGGTTCACCGGGGCCATCAGCGCGTCGTCGGCGTGGCACAGCCCGTGCCACACGCGATAACGGTCATCCACGCGCATGTGGCACATCTGCACCGGCAGGAAGGTCTCGAGCGTCGGCTGCCAGACATCGTGCTGGTAGACATGGGCGCTGATCGCGAAGGGCGAGGACTGGCTGCCGCCATACCGGACGACATACATGCCTTCCTGGCGCACGTCGCTGAAATCAAACCGGGCGTAGCGGTAGCGGAGAAACGCGCCCCAGCCGGCCGCCGGCTTGGCGAGCACCGGCGTGTAGCCGCCGCCATCGATGCGCAGCAATGAGATGTCACCGGCGGGCTCATCCCGGGCATCGAGCTCGACCACTGCGACCTTCGGCTGCGCCGGATGGTATCCCACCTGCGACACCTGGACGACCGGGGCATAACGCCAGCCGGGAATGGCGTGCGGCGTCACGAGCCATTCGAGCGCCCCCTTGGTCGCGCCGGCGGCGACCGCGGCGCGCACGACGAACCAGCCGTTGTTGTGCACCGCCCGGCCATCGAGGAGCGCCAGCTCGCCGCCGCGCACCGCGGTGATGGCGAGCCGCTGCGTCTCCGACTCGGGCGCGATCACGAGTTCGCGCCCGCCGCCGGCGAGCGGCGCGAGCTGGTAGGTATGTGAAACCGGGTCCACGGCGCCGGGGCCGATCGCCTCGCGGGGAAAAATGCCGGCCGTGTCCCCGAGCCGGAAAGTTTTTCCGAACAGGATGCCGGGATAAAGCTCGAGGTTGAAACCCACGCGCCCGACCCAGGCGGCGGGCAGCGGTTGGTCGAGGTCGACCACGATGCGAAAGGCGTTTCCGTCGGCCGGCGTCACCCGCACCGTATACGCCAGGTTGAGATCGGGATAGTCGATCGGGTTGAAGCCCGTGCGATTCTTTTTCTCGTCAGGGTAGGCGAGGCGGAGGCGGATCTCCCGGGCGGCGGGGTCGACCTCTCGACCGACGACCTTGGGCATCGGCTGCCACTGGCCGGGCGTCGGTTCGAGCCGCAGGTCGCCATTGGTCGCGGTGCGCTCGCCGTTCTGGATGATGCCCACGCCGCCCTGGTGGCCGTCGGGATAATAGTCGCTGCCGACCATGACATTGAGCCCGGGGCTTTCGAAATAGCCGCGGTCGTTGAGGCGCAGGGCGGGCGGCTCGGCGGCGGCGAGCACAGGGCGGGGAAAGGCGACGGCCAGGAGCAGGGCGGCGCAAAGGCCGCCGGAAAGGAGATAGGGACGGGGCACGGTTCGTTGACTCAAACGCGCTCCGGCGCCACTCGCAAACGCAAAGGCCTTGGAGGCGGGGTGCCCTCACCCCGCGAGGTATGATGGTCGAAATCGATCAAGCGGGGCGAGGGCGCCCCGCCTCCAGGACTCTCCTCATCCTTCCGCCGGCCGGTTGTGATCGTGGCCGAACTTGTGCGGGAAGGGGGCGAACCACGCGCCGAGCAGCGAGGGAATGGCGGCGAACATCACGATGATGAAATACGTCTTGTAGCCGAAATGGTCCGCCAGCGGGCCGCTGATCATCTGCGTCGGCACGAGCGTCAGGTTCATGATCGAGTTGGCGAAAGCGTAATGCGTCATGTGGTATTTCCCGGGCGAGATCTGCTGCATCATGTAGAGCATGTTGGCCACGAAGCCGAAGCTGTAGCCGAACTTCTCGACCGTCACCAGCGTGCCCACGGTCCAGAGCGACAGCCCGTGGCCGGGCCCGGCGAGCTGCGAGAGGATCACGTACGTGATGTGCGGCAGGTTCAGGCAAAGCGCCATGAAGAACAGGGTGTTTCGCTTCAGCCCGAACTTCGCCATGAACGCGCCGCCGATCAGGCCGGCCGCCAGGCTCACGGCCGTGCTGATTGTGCCGTCGATGATGCCCTTCTCCTTCAGCGTCAGGCCGACCCCGCCGACTTCCTTCGCGGCCTGCAGGAACAGCGGCCCCTCGACCAGCAGGAGGCCCTCGCCCAGGCGGTAGAGCAGCACGAAGAGCAGCATGCCCCAGATCTTATCCTTCCGGAGGAAGTCAACCCAGGTGTCGACGAAGGTCCGCGCGACTTCGCCAACGCTGTGCGGGCGCGACACGATCGATCCGGTCGGCAGCATGAAAACATGGTAGAAGCCGAGCACCGCCAGGGTGGCCGCCCCCAGGCCCATCGACCAGCTCCACGCGGCCGTCGCGCTGAGGTGGTGGTCTTCCTTGAGCGAGCCGGCCAGCCAGACGATGGCCGCGGTGGCGAAGATGCGGCCGACGTTCCAGAACACCCCTTGCACGCCGATGAACTTCGCCTGGCCCTTCGCGTCGAGCGTCGTGATATACACGCCATCCACGCAGATGTCCTGCGTCGACGAGCAAAACGCGAGCACCCACAACACGCCGATGACGATGCGGAAATAATTCGGCAGCGGCAGCGCCACGGCGATGCCGATGAGCAGCGCCGCCATGAGGAACTCCATCGCGAGGACGAAGAATTTCTTCGTCCGGTACATGTCGAGGAACGCCGCCCAGAACGGCTTGAGCGACCACGCGATGCCGATGCTCGCGGTCGCCAGCGTGATCTGGCCGTCGCTGTGCCCGAGATCCTTGAACATCGTGCCCGCGACCCAGATGACGAGGGCGAACGGGATGCCTTCGGCGAAATAGGAGCTGGGAACCCAAAACCAGGGATTGCGGACAGGGGTGGCGGGGGAACTCATGGGCGCAGAGGCGGGTTGGGGTGGCGGCGCGCGGCCATCACAGCGGCGACGCGCCCAAACGCAAGGCGAAGCCCGGGCTGACGGCGGGGGTTATGACAGGAATCGAGCCGGGCCGCGGAAGTCCGCCAAAATCTGCTTAGGCGGCCGCACGCGGCTGTGCTAGCGTGGGCGCCGGCCAACCCGTTTCCGCTCACATGAAAATCACCACCGTCTCCGAATTGCTCCCGATCCTCCAGTCCTCGATCGGCCCCGTGATCCTGATCTCCGGCGTCGGCCTGCTGCTGCTGACCCTGACCAATCGCTTCGGGCGGATGCTCGACCGCGCGCGACAGCTGAACCAGGAACTCGCGGCCGGGCTGCCGGCGGACAAGGCCGCCGCCATCCGGGCGCAGATCGCCATCCTGATCCGCCGCGCCAGCATCCTGCGGCTTTCGATCACCCTCGGTTCGCTGACGGTCCTGCTCGCCGCCGTATTGATGCTGCTGCTCTTCCTCGGCACCTGGCTGCAGCTCGAGCTGGCGGGGTTCATCGCCGCCGTGTTCTGCATCGGGCTGCTCAGCCTCATCGGCTCGATGCTGGCCTTCATCTACGACATGAACATCGCGATGAAGGCGGTGAAGCTCGAGGTCGGGCTATGAAGTGACCGCCGTCTCGCGCCGCCACAGATCGGCGTGGAGCAGGCCCCACTCGCTCGTCCGGCGGCCGGCGAGCGCGAAGCCCTCGGCCGCGAGCAAAGCGTCCGGCGCCGTGAGCCGACGGGCGCGCAGTCCGGTCGCAACGCGGAAGAACGCATACATCAGCGCATGCACGAAGCGCGCCCGCCAGCGGGCCAGACCCCCCGGCGGGATGGTGAAGTCCGCCACGACCCACCGCGCGTCTTTCGTCGCGGCGCCGGCCAGCGTCGCCACCACCGTGCGCAGCTCGTCGGGCGAGAAACAGTCGAGGAAGAAGTTGGTGACGACGCCGTCGAACTCGCCGGCGGAAGGCCGCCAGGCGGGCAGGGCGGCATGGACGAAGGTGATCCGGCCGGGATCGAGGCCGGCGCGTTCCGCCCGGCGGCGCGCGACCGCCAGCATGCCCGCGCTGGCGTCGACGCACGTCACGTGCGCATGCCGGTTGCAGGCGAGGAGCTCCGGCAGGACCGGGCCATGGCCGAGCCCCGCGACCAGGAGGCGGCGGCAGCCCGTGAGTTCGTCGAGCCAGGCGGTCCGGCAGCGCTGCAGCCGGGACCCAGCCAGCAGGGCTTCCATCCAGGTGTAGTGCGGCGCCAACAGGTCGAAGCCGGGTCGCGGCGCAAGCGTCCACCAGCAGCCGGCGATCACCGCCCCGACTGCGTACGCCAGCACGTCGCGCCAGTCGCCGGTCGCCGAGCGGAAGAGAAACGGCGCCAGGCCCTCGGCCGCGACCGACCACACCGCCCACGTCAGGCCGATCTCACTCCAGGCGGGCCAGCGGTCGTGCGCCCGCAGGCCGAGCCGCCGGTAGGCCCAGAGCAGGAGCGGCAGCGCCGCCGGGATCAGCAGGAAGTCCGTGCTGTAGCCATGCCAGAAGAGCCCGGTGAAGCGCGGCCGGATGACCCAGCGTTCGACCGCATAGGCCGCACACGAGAGCAGGCAGAGGGGATCGAGCCCGTACCGAAACCGTCTCACAACAATCCGGCGATCAACAGCCCCGCGCCGAAAGTCAGGGCGAGGCGGACAAGGAAATTGGTGCGTGGATCGAGGGACGAGAACATGGGGAGTTAGTTAGGCGGTTTTCGCCGAAATGCAAAACGGGACCGTGACATGCCGGAAGGGCGGCCGCAGGGGCGAAAACCGGGACTTGACAACGGTTATTTCTGAAATTACAGAAATAACCATGAAGCTCACACCCGTCATGAAGAAGTTCATCCTCCACTGGGGCGAAATGGGCTGGCGCTGGGGGATCAACCGCGCGGTGGCCCAGGTCCACGCGTTGCTCATGGTGGCGCCGGAACCGCTGGCGGCCGACGAGATCTGCGCCGCCCTGGGAGTCGCCCGCTCGAACGTGAGCACCAGCCTCAAGGAGCTGCAGGGGTGGGGGCTCGTCCGGGTGGTGCACGTGTTTGGCGACCGGCGGGAGCATTTTGAGACGCTGCGCGATGTCTGGGAGATGTTCCTGATCATCCTGCGCGAACGGAAGAAACGGGAGCTCGACCCGACCCTCCTGGCCCTGCGCGAGTGCCTCGACGAGGAGAGGAAGAACAAGGACGCCGCGGACCACACGCTCCGGCGGTTCACCGAGCTCGTCGAATTCATGGAATTGACCGGCGCGTGGGCCGACCGGGCCCAGGCGCTCTCGCCGACCGCCGCCAAGCGGCTCTGCCAGCTCGGCGACAAGGTCTTCCGCCTCGCCGGGTGAGGTTTTTTCCGCCTAACTTTCTAATTTTTCAGAAAACTAAAAAAGGAGTCCACCATGAACCACACCATCACAGCCTATCTCATCTACCTGCCGGTCTCGATCGCGATGACCGTCTGGGTCGCGCGCACGCTGCACCGCAACGGCCGGGTCTTCCTGATCCAGGCCTTCCACGGGCGCGAGGACATGGCCGATTCGGTCAACCACCTCCTCGTCGTCGGCTTCTACCTGATCAACCTCGGGTTCATCGCCTTCGCGCTGCGCTACGGCGAGAAACCCGCCGACTGGCAGGCGACGATCGAGTTCCTCAGCACGAAGCTCGGCGTCGTGTTGCTGGTGCTCGGCGGCATGCACTTCTTCAATGTTTTCAATTTCGACAAGATGCGCCGCAAGGGCACGCGCAGCGAAGCGAAAGCCGCCGCCGAGCCGCCGGTGGTGCCGGTGAACTGAAGAACTCCGCGGACCCAACAGCCATCCCGATGAACTTCACCCGCCGCAAGCGTATCGCGCTGGAACTGCTGGGTCCGCCGCCGCTCGGAGTCATCTGCTATTCGGCGGTTTGGCTTGTCATGATAATTCGCTACTCGCACCGAACCGGGCATTGGCCGCCATTCGACCTGGCGGCAATCGCCATTTGGGCGGTGGTGATGGTACTGTACGCCTATCTCTTCACGGGCATGCAGAGCCTCATTTATATGCTTATCATGGAGTGGCGGTTTGCGCGCGGACTCGACCCCCGCGGATGGCCATCGGTCGGGCTGTCCTCGATGCTCGGACTCATATCCGGAGCCGCGGTCATTCCTTTCTTCGGATTCCGGCCCGCCGACCTCGGCTTCATATTCACCACGATCGGGCTGGCCGTCGGCTTCACGCTCGGCTGGCTCATTCGACGCTGGTCGGCACCGGCCGCCCGGTGCCCGGACGGGGCTCAGTAAACCTGCTCCTCGAGCAGGGCGAAGAGTTCAGCTTCCGTGATCCGTTTCTGCTGCATCGTGTCGCGGTCGCGAAGCGTGAAGGTGTCGCCGGGCTTCTCGATCGTGTCGAAGTCGATCGTCACGCACCACGGCGTGCCGGCCTCGTCCTGGCGGCGATAGCGCTTCCCGATGGCGCCGCCGTCATCGTATTGCACGGCGTAGCGGCGCTTGAGCTTGGCGTGCAGCGCGCGGGCGCGGTGGGTCAGCACCTCCTTGTTCTTCAGCAGCGGCAGGATGGCGACCTTGACGGGCGCGATGCGCGGCGAGAACCGCAGCACCGTGCGTTTCTCCATCTTTCCCTTCTCATCCGGCGCCTCGTCCTCGGCATACGCGGCGCAGAGCACGGCCAGGAGCGTGCGGTCGACGCCGAGGGCCGGCTCGATGACGTGCGGCACGACCTTGGTCTTCGTGGCCTCGTCGAAATACACCTGCGGGACGCCGGAGAATTTCTGGTGCTGCTGGAGGTCGTAGTCGCTGCGCGCGGCGATGCCCCAGAGCTCCTGCACCCCGAACGGATACTTGAACATGATGTCGACCGTGCGGCGCGAGTAGAACGAGAGCTTTTCCTTCGGGTGCTCGTAGAGCGAGAGGTGCGAGGCGGGCAGGCCGATCGACTTGAGCCAGTCCTGGCACCAGGCAAGCCACTCCTCGTGGCATTTCAGCCAGTCGGCGTCGGGGTGGATGAAGTACTCCATCTCCATCTGCTCGAACTCGCGCGAGCGGAAGATGAAGTTACGCGGCGTGATCTCGTTGCGGAACGACTTGCCGACTTGCGCGATGCCGAACGGCAGCTTCACGCGCGTGGTGTCCACGACGTTCTTGAAGTCCACGAACATGCCCTGCGCCGTCTCGGGACGGAGGTAGGCGACGGACGAGGCGTCGCTCATCGCGCCGACGTTGGTCTGGAACATCATGTTGAACGCACGTGGGGCGGTCAGGCTGCCCGGCTCGCCGGTGGCGGGCGAGGGGATGAGCGGGATCTCGGCCTCGGTGGCCTCGGTGAACTCGCGGACCTTCACCGGCTCGAGCGCGCCTTGCAGGGCCTTCTTGCGCTTGAACGTCTCGGCGGCGGCCTGGAGTTCCGCGCCGGTCTTCTCGCTCTCGAGGGCGGAGACATAGCCGGCGGTCTTGCCGTCGACGACGACGGCCGCGAAGAACAGCTGGTCCGCGCGGTAACGCTGCTTGGAAACTTTGCAGTCCACGAGCGGGTCGGAGAAACCGGCGACGTGGCCGGACGCCTCCCAGACCTTCGGGTGCATGATGATGGAGGTCTCGATGCCGACGACGTCTTCGCGG
>DATJES010000042.1:0-15076 GCA_035496355.1 Lacunisphaera sp.
GGACAAATCGATGCCCGCAAGAACCAGCTTCTGCTCCAGATGCCGCCGGAAATCGGCCGGCACGGAGAATTCCCGGCGATACCACCACGAAAACTTCTCCGGCCACCGGCATTGGGTCCGGGCGTTGTCGCTGATGTCGGGATCCGGCATCCGGCTGGCGCGAATCAGATCGTCGTGCACCTCGCCCGGCACCCGCGCCGCCAGCGTTGGTTCGGCGGAGGCGGCGTATCGCTGGTAGCCGTCTTCACCTTGCAGTGCGAGGGGCAGGTTTCGCACCGACCATGACCCGTTGAGATCGATGGTTTGCGGCGCTGAGGGCGGCGGAACCGCTTCCGCGGCCCGACCGTTGCCGGCGGCGACCCCGAGCACCACGACGACGAGCCGGAGCGCGATCCGCGCCGCCGGCGGGAACTGACGCCTGAGACAAAGCATGAGGTCGGATGGCATCTTATGGGCAAACCTCGGTCCTTTCGGCCTGCACCGACGACACTGGCCTGGCAAATGCCCAATGCAGTAGTGATTTTCGTCGCCGCCAGCGCCCGAGTGGAGGGTCGCTTCTTCCCACACCCAGTCCGGGTCCCCGGGCGGCATTCCGTTCATCACCGTTGCGCCAGCGGCCGGACGGATAGCCCGGCCTGTTGGCGAAACCGACCGGAGCCCGGGCGGTGGACGGCCTGCGCGCAGCCGGACCCGCCGCGTGCGGCCGCGGTTCGCCGGTGCTGGCCTCACCGCGGGAATTTCCCGCGGCGAGGCAGCCTGCACCGACGCCAAATATCAGCCGTGTGACCTTCGATGCGCCGTGAACCACGAGATCATGGCTCCCATTATGTCGTCGGTCGCATCGGCGGGCCACGATCCTTCTAGAAGCTGAATGAAGTCGTCACCCGGAACTCCTGGCCGTCCAGGATGCGCATCGCGGAATACGAACCATCCGGCTGCGAACTGATCGGAACCAGGGATGGCCGTTTGCCCGCATCGCGGACGTTCAGCTGGATTCTCCAGTCGAGCCAGGGCCGCAGGCGCCGCTGGTAGCCGACCCACAGATCCAGGTGCGCCTCCTTGGGACCCCAGTACGGATGCTTCACGTCAAAGGTGTCCGCGTCCGTCACGGTGTCGTGATAGACCGGGTAGCCGATCGCGATCTTGTCTTCCCACCGGTAACCCCCGCCGGCATTCCAGCCCTTGAGCGCGCCGTCGAAGGTATAGTTGGTCACCACATTCAATCGCCACGGGCGTACCTCGGGCAGATTGGTGTTTTCCTGCGCCAGGATCAGCTTCCAGGGCGAGTAAAAGTATTGATTCCACAAAGCCCGGATCGAGACCGGCGCCCCGGGTCCCCAAAAGACGCCCGGCAAGCCGAAGTTGCCGATGTAATTCATCTGTCCCGGGGCTCCTTCCATCTGGCCTTCAATACGGTTCACGATCGCTTTGAAGTTCTCGGCCACGTTGTTGAACTTTGACGTATCGTGGGAGACGTTCGCGGTCACCGCCCAGTTCTTGGTCGGCTGGAAATCGAGCTCATATTCCATGCCTTGCGACAACGATCGCACCGTCGCCGTCGTGCCCGACGGGGCCTGGAAATCGATGATGATGGGCGTGAGCCAGTCGGCGCTCTTGGTTTTGTCGATTTTCCAGGTGTCGAAGAACTTCTGGCTCAGCAACCCGCTGAACGTTTCGTCCACCATTTTTTGCTGGATGGCGCGCGTATCGGCGTCGCTGACGCCCGGGAACGGCTGCAAATTGAAGCCATAGCCCGAATTGGCCACCGAGTAGGCCGGGTCACCGGACAAGCCGAGCTTGAGACGGTTCGCATGGGTCCACATCAGATACTCCGCGAACCCGATCACGAACTCGTTGTAGGCGCCTCCGAGTCTCGCGTTCTCGATCGACGTCTCATAATGATTGATCTTGAGCCGGAGCCGGTCGTTCCAGGTCGAAAGCGTGACTCCGTATTCCTTCGTCTTGCCGGAAGGGTTCGCCACGGGATTTCCCTCCAGGTCGATCCGGCCCGCCACCACCTGGAAGTTCGACGAGTCGTTGTAGGTCAGCGCCAGGTCGGTGTTCTCCCAAAGGTGCTTGCGGATGAACTTCGGCGTATGCGCGACGATGCCCCAGCTGTGGGTCGTGCCCTTGGCGACCGTTGTGGGCGTGTCGCTCAGCCTGTAATCCGAACTCCTGACATTGTAGGTGTTGTCGGGGTTGCGCGGCGCCTTGATGGTATAGCTCTTCACGTCATCCTGCCGCACGCTCCAGGTGGGAATCACGTTGTCGCCGAAAAGGAAGCCCTGCCACACGAACACCGAGGAGTTTACCGCCAGCTTGTTCTTGGTGCCCGCGGTCGCGCGGTCGAAGTAATTGTTGACGTCAGTGACGGTCACGCCGGTGTTGCCGGTCGTCCAGCCAGTGTAATTCGCCGGATTTTCCGATTGCGTCGAAGTTGATCCGTCAAAGGCCGTCCAAGTGGCGCCGGGATTGACGTACTGCGGATCCGAAGAATTGATGGGCTGCGCCCAGTGAGAGTCCCAGTATTTGGTTTTCCCCACCGTATACTGCTGGACGGCCCGCAGATTCGACAGATTCAACCCGGCTGCGCTGCTCGCCCCCGCCAGGCTGGGTCCGAGGTAGGTGACGAAGCCCGCCGCGACGAGCCCGTTGTGGGTGGCCGCGGTATTCCCGGTGAGGCCCAGGTAGACGCCGTCCATGCCAATGTGGTCAAAGTTGATCGAGTTGTTCTGGTATTCGTCGACCGTGTAGGCGGCCGTCAACTTGTGTCGCCCCAGCGCCCGGGTGAGCCAGGAATCGTGCAGAAAATCGCTCGCGCTGATATCGGCGAAGGCCGTATAGCGGGCGTTCTTGCGCTGGGAGAAGGTGACGTTCCCCTGGCCGCTGAAACTCTCCACCATCGGGCGGCCGACATTGGGGTTGCCCGAGCCGTCGGGCAGATATCGATTGATGTCGACGGAGATCGAGGTGTCCCCGGGACCGCCCGAGCCGAAGATGCCATCGTAGCCGTCGCTGTAATGTTCGATCGACCAGACTCCCTGCAGGCCCAGCTTGTTGTTCCAGAAGGTCTGTGTCAGGTCCGCCGTCGCGACGTCGAACCGGCGAAACTCCTGCTTGTTCGGCCCGTCCATGAGGCGATCGTAGAAATTGAAGATGGTCGGGTCGCTGATATAGATGTCCTTGTAGGGGTTCAGCGTCGTGCTGAACGGCAGCTTGGCGTTCAGCGAGTAATTCCAGTAGGCGCCGATTCGGGCCAACTTCAGGTGGTTCGGATCGCCCGCCATGCCGACGCCCAGGATGTTATGATCGACCGCCCCGGCCGAATTCAGGCCGTTGTAGACGGTGGGAACGATCTCCAGGGCGTAGCCATTTGCCGGAATCGTGCTGGTCGGATCACTGAAGATGACCCGCGGTCCGGTCGCAATGCCACCCGGGTCGAGCCAAGGTTCCGTCGCCGAAGTCGGGGCGTTGTGATTGTCAATTGTGAGCTTGTTCATCGCCTTGAACCATGGCGTCAGCTTGTCCACGGGCGGCAGAATTCTCGGATTGTTCGAGTGGATCGACCCGTCCTCGTACGTCATGGTCAGGAATGTGTGCATGCCTTTCCGTTCGAGAAATTTCGGCTCATATCTCAGGGCCGCATAGTAGCGCTGGTCCTGGTTCTGGGCCGGCCGCTGTCGGTAATAGGTGTTGTCGCGCAGCCCTTCCAATCGAATGGCCAGCTCTCCGGGCAGGATCACCTTGTTGAAATCGGCCACCTTGCGCTGGCTGCCGTAACTTCCCAGCGTGAATTCCACCCTGTTCGCATCCTTGAATTCCGCCTGGTTGGTGCTGTTGTTAACAATGCCGGCGGGACTGCCCAAGCCGAACAAGGTAGAGTTTGGCCCGCGCGAGATCGTGATGCTCGAGGTGTTGTAGGAGTCCCACGGCACATTGCTCGTGAAATAATTCCGGGTGGTATCCGCCGCGGTGAGACCGCGGACGCGGGTATTCGTATTCGGCGCGACAAACTTGCTGGCCTCAAACAGCGACGAGCCGTTGCCGAATCCGCCGAAATTCCCGCTCAACCCGCCGACCTCCGTGTTCGTCGTATAGACGAGCAGGTCCTGGGAATTGTTGGACGCCGTGTCCCGCAGGAATTCCTTCGTCACAACGCTGATGCCGCCCGCGATGTCGTTGAGGTTCGTGCGCACGCGGGTTCCGGCCAGGGTCTCGGTTGCCAGATAGCGCTGCACGTTTTCACCTGTGACGACGAACGGAGACAGCTTGACCGTTTCGTCCGACGGTCCGCCGGCCCGTTCATCCTTCGCAACCAGCGGCACGCTGGGGTCGATCTTCTTACCCTCATCGGATGACTTGGGCGCCGAAGCAACTTGGCCCTGCGAAGCAGACAGGACCAAGGCGAACAAAGTAACGATTCTAGCAGTACGCATGGTGGGGTTGGGGTTGAACTTTTCGGAGGAGGTGTTCTCCGAGTGCTCGAAAACTGCCGGCGAGCCTGTGATAAAACATAACGCCTGCAAGGATATTTTTTCACTTTCATTCACGGCTACATTCAAGCCGGAATTGGCCGCATGCACACGTGCAATATGGTCTTAGATACCAATTAAGTCCCAAAATTCACGCTTGTTATTATTTTTCACATACCCTATCAATTATAACGCATTACCGCTATGGACCGATCTTCCCTGACCTCTGGCACAACCCCGGCTGAACGCAGGAAGCTGGCTCATGGCCATGACTTGGGAGCGACCGAGGCAACGTTCGGCGAGCTTCGCCGCTCGGACGATATCGTCAACCAGGCTCCGCAACTGCGCCAGCGCTTTGCCGACGACGGCTACCTTTACCTTCCCGGCTTCTTTGCCACTAACGAAGTCGAGGCCGCGCGTCGCCAGTTCATAGTGACCCTGGCACAACAAGGCCTGCTGGACCCGCGGTATCCGCCGGACCAGGCGGTCAAGCATCCCGACGCCGATCTGGGATTCCTCGCCAACCCGGTTCGCGCGATGGAATACATGACCTCGCTCGCGAAACCGAACCAACCGCTGCAACGGCTGCTGTATTCGGGAACCATCCTGCGGTTCTTCGAGATGTTTTTCGCGGACAAGGTCCGCCACTTCGACTTCACCTGGGTGCGCACCATGGGCCGGGGATTTGGCACGGACCCGCATTGCGACATTGTCTACATGGGTCGCGGCAGCTCACGCGTGTGCACGGTCTGGACACCCTTCGGCGACCTCTCCCATGAGATTGGCGGGCTGATGATCCTGGAGGGCTCGCATCAGCGGGGGAACAAGCTCGCCCGATATCTGAGCCGCGATGTTGACAAATACTGTGGCAATCGCCCCGAGGCCGAGGAAATCGAATCGGGAAAAATTCCGTGGACCTGGGGCGGCGTGCTCTCCACCAACCCCGACAGCCTGCGCGAGCGGCTGGGCGGCCGCTGGCTTGGCGCCGAGTTCCGCCGCGGCGATGTCCTGATCTTCGGCCTGAAGACGGTGCATGCGAGCCTCGACAACCAAACCTCCTTCTTCCGCATCTCCACCGACACGCGTTACCAGCCCGCCTCGGACCCGATCGACGAGCGCTGGATCGGAAACAACCCCGTGGGTCATGGCCGGGGAGCCAAGCAACCCATGATCTGCTGACCCGCATCGCGGGTCGGTCATGCCGTCAGCGCGCCGCAGCGGCGGCTCCGAAACGCGGGTCGCGGTCCAGGCGGCCGAGGCCCACGCCAATGAGCGTGAGGCCAACGAGCGGCAGCAACCCGTAGCCGATGAAGACGGGGACGTACCCGTGCCGTTCGATCATCCACCCGGAAAGCGAGGCGAAGACCATGCCGCCGAATCCCGCTCCCATGCTGGCCAGGCCCCAGATCGATCCCACCGCCTCGGGTGGGAACACCTCGGCCGGGAACGCGAGCGTGTTCGCGGTGTAGCCGGTATAGCCCAGGGTCGCGATCGAGATCCAGGCGATGGCCTGCGCCGAGGTCCCCGCAAAAATCGCCGGGATGGCCGCGGTCATGAGTAACCCGAACATCACGGCGCTCCCCTTGCGCGCGAGTGCCACGGGCACGCCGTGACGGATCATCCAACCGGTGACGAGCCCCCCGAGCAGGTTCCCGGCGTCGGCGGTGGCAAAGGGGATCCAGGCGGTTCGACCGATGTCCGCCAAGGTGAAGTGGAAGACGCTGGCGAGGTATTTAGGGATCCAGAAGATGTAGAAATACCAGATGGGATCCATGAAGATCTTGGAGAGCGTGAACACCGCCACGAATCGTGTCCGGACCAGCCGGCGGATCGGGACCGGCGGCGGGCGCGCGGGCGCCGCGGCGGGCTCCGGTGCGCGGTAGAGCCGCCACCAACCCGCGAGCCAGAGGAAACCCAGGCTCCCAGTCAGGACAAAGGCGGAGCGCCAACCGCCATGGAGGGCGAGAAAAGCCACCAGCGGCGCCGCGACCACGGCGCCAATCGCCGCGCCGCTGTTGAACAGGCCCGCGGCCAGCGTTCTTTCCTGCGGGGGAAACCATTCGCTCACGATCTTCACTGCGGCCGGCCAGTTCCCCGCCTCGCCGACGCCCAGCAGCAAACGGAACGTGCCCAGGCTCCACGGGCCCCGAGCGAACGCATGCAGCATGGAGGAGACTGACCACCAGAGCACAAAGACCGCATACCCGATCTTCGTGCCCACCCGGTCGACGAAGGCTCCGGAAATTCCGTTCGACACGGTGTAGGCCCCCAAAAAGGCGGAAATGATCAGCCCGTATTGCGCATCAGTGATCCCGCACTCCTGGCGGAGCGTCGGCGCCAGCACCGAGAGCGTCTGGCGGTCGATGTAGTTCAGCACCGTCGCCAGGAACGCAAAGCCGATGACGGCCCAGCGCAGCCGGCTGAAGGCAGGCGGCGGGCCGCCGGCCGCGGTGGCCTCCATCGCCTCCGCGTTGCTCATCGCGGGCCCTTCATTTCCCGTGCATCCTGAAGACGTAGGCGAGTCCGCCCGGCGGCGGCGCCACGGCGCCGAGATCGACCACCGCGTCCTCCCCGCGTGCCCGCCAGGGAACCGAACCCGGGCGCCCCAACAGGACCACCTCGGTGCCGGGCGCAATCGCCACCCCATGCAGCACCAGCTCACGCGACGCCGGCCAGTCGAGGCAGATCGCAAACATGACGTCGGCAGATTTGGTCCGGGTGAACCGGACATTCTCGCCGTCGCGCCAGCCCGCCCCATCGCGCGGCCGCGTGCCATAGATCGCCTCGGCATTCGCCTTGATCCAGGATCCGGCCTGCTTCATTTGCGCTATCGCCGTTGGATGAAAACGTCCCTGGCCGTCCGGTCCGACGCCGATTTCCAGATTTCCTCCCTTGGCGATCGTGTCGACCAGCGTATGCACGATCCACTTCGCGCCCTTGTAATTTTCCGCGTCCGGATCGTAGGAAAAAGAGCGGGCCAGGGGATAGATGACGAACCAAGGCATGCCGGTGTTTTGCTTGTCACCCGGCACGTAGCGCTCCGGCGTGTAATAATCGCCGTAGTTCCCGATGCCGCGCGCGCGCAGCATCAGGTCGGGCTGGAGCCGCCGCAGTTCCTTGATGATGGCCTTGACCTGGGGCCAGGTGCGCGGCCCGAGCCACTGATCGAGGCCGATCATGTCCACGCGACCGTACTTCGTGACCAGCTCGATCAACTGGTCATGCAGCCGCCGCATCATCCGGCTCTCCTCCGCCGGGGTTGGGTCCGGCACCGTCTCGGGCGGGTGGTCCGGGTTGAACCGCTTCGCCACCCACTCGAAATCGTAGGGCGACCACGTCTTCATGTCCGCCACCTGCAGCGGGTGGCCCGCATACGGGCGAAAGTCGGCGTCGTACCAATCCGGCCATGAATAATACAGGTCGATCTTGAGGTCGTGGCGGTGGGCCGCCGCTGTCAGTTCCGCGACGACATCGCGGTGAAACGGCGTGTCCATGATGCCGTACGCCAGGTCGCAATCCTCCAGCTTCGGCCCACCCGGGGCGGTCCAGTTCACGCGCCGGTGCACTCGCGTCGCCGTGTCGAACATGGAAAAACCTTCATGGTGTCTCGTGGTGAAGGTGAAGAATCGCGCCCCGGCATCCGTCATGATCGTCGCCCATTCCTCCGCATCAAACCCGGTGGGATTCCAGTCGCGGTAGAGGTTCTGGTAGCGCTGCCGCTCGGCGTCGGACATGCGCAGGAACGGCCAGGACTCGTTCTGCAGGTTCCAGATCGAGTAAATCCCCCAGTGGATCCGCACGCCGAATTTAAGGTCGCGGAATGATTCGTAGGCTTCCGCCGATGCGTGCCGATAATCCGCATCGGGCACGGCCTCGACGTAACCGGCCACCGCCCGCGAATGCCCGGTGTCGGGCGGTCGCCGGATGTCGCGAGCCCTCTCGCCTGGATCGCCCCCGTCGCCCGCGCGCAGCAGCGCGCCCGTCGCCATCAGGAGCAACATTACGTAGGTGTTCGTTGGTTTCATGGGGTTACCAGCTCCGGGTTTGTTGCGCGCTTTGAAAATAGTCCAACCGGGGGCCGAGGCGGCGCTTCACCGGCAGGGTCGCCCGATCCAGCGCCTGCTTGACCTCGAGGGGCAGCGGATGCGCGCCGGCGCGCAGGTTTTCCTCGAGCTGACCCAGATCGCGGCACCCGACGAGGGCACAGTCGATCCGCGGGTTTGCCAACACCCACGCCAGCGCCATTTCCCCGATGCCCCGGCCCGCCTCCGTGGCGATGCGCGCAATTTGCTGGAGGGCCGCCAGCGTCTCCTCCTCGCAGCCTTCCTCGCCATGCCGGGAGTCGGTCCGCGCCCGGGAGAAGTGCCGGGTGCGCAGACGCATCGGCGCCTGCCCGGCGAAGGAATGCATGGGGCGCGCCAGCAGGCCCTGCATCAGCGCGCTGTAGCCCAGGGTGCGGATGCCGTGACGCACACAGTACGGCAGCGCTTCCGCCTCGGCGGCGCGCATCAGCAGATTGTAGGGAAGTTCGTTGGCGGCGATCGGCACCCCGAGGCTCATGGCCTCCGCCAGCTGCACCGGCCCGAAATTGCTCACGCCGATGAAACGGATTTTCCCCTCCGCGCGCAGCCCCGCCATCGCTTCCAGCACCGCCGCCAGCCCGGGTGGATGCTGGATCACGGTCTCGTCGCTCGTGAAATGGCTCAGGGAATGCGCGTTCAGGGGCCAATGAATCATGTACAGGTCGATATGATCGGTCCCGAGGCGGCGCAGGCTTTGCTCGCAGTGGTGGGCCAGCAGGTGCGGGTAGGCGTTGTGGGGACTGACCTTGGTGCCAATGAGGGCCGACGACCTCCGCCCGCGAAGCGCCCGACCCAGCGACTCTTCGCTGGCGCCGGCGTTGTAGCTTTCCGCGGTGTCGAAATAGTTCAACCCCACCTCCAGAGCGCGGGCCACCACGCGGTCCACATCGCCCTGTTCCTGCGCTCCCCAGTAGGATCCGCCGCCGAAGGCCCAACAGCCCAGGCCTAGCGACGGCAGGCGGAGTTCGTCGCGCCGTCCCATCGCCGGCGCGCGCGCCAGGCCCCCGGCCGGGCCCGCATGCGCCGGGCTGATTTTCTCGGTGGCGGTCCTCTGGCTCATGGGGCTGCCTGGCTCGGCTTGCGCATTCATGGCTTAGTGCAGGTAGAACTGGTGTTCTATCTCCTCGAGGGTTTTGCCCTTGGTTTCCGGCACGAATCGCCAGACGAAGGCAAAACAGACGAAGCAAATCACGCTGAAGACGTAGAACGAGTTGCCCTTCATGGTCGCGAGCATCACCGGAAACGCGAGCGACACGACGTAGTTGCCGCACCACAGCACGCCGACCGCCACGGACGTCGCCGCCCCGCGGATGCGCGTCGGGAAGATCTCGGAGATCACGACGAAGAATATCCCGCCCATGCCGATGGCGAACGAGGAGACATATGTCAGCACGCAGACCAGCAATTTCCATCCCGAACCGGACGAATCGGCAAAGAAGGCTCCCATGAGTCCGAGCGATGTCCCCATGCCCGCGGCCGCGAACAACATGATGGGCCTTCGTCCCAGCCGATCCACGAGCTGCGTCGAAGCCACGGTGAAGAAAAGCATGACCGTCCCGATTATGACCGAGTGGCCCAAGGCGCTGCCGGTGCCGATCCCCGCGCTCATGAAGATCGTCGGGGCGTAGTACATGATGATGTTGATGCCCGTGATCGCCTGAAAGATCGCCAGTGCGATGGCCATGAGCATCACCGCCCGTGATCCGTCCTGGAACAGCTCGCGGATCCCTCCCTGCTCCTGAGCCACCGTCCCGATGATCTCCGCCGCTTCCGCCTCGGCCTGACGGTCGCCATGCAAACGACGCAAGACGCCCAACGCGCTGTCGTGGCGTCCCTGCTTGATCAGCCAGCGGGGACTCTCCGGGATGAGCAGAGAAAGGATGAAGTAGATGAGCGCCGGCACACCGACTGCGCCCAGCATCACCCGCCAGCCGGCGTCGGCGAGCCAGCTGTTGTCCCGCCCGTGGCCGATCCAGGCATTGACCAGGTAGGACAGGTCCATCCCCACCAGAATCCCGACCTGGTTCAGCAGGACCAGCCCCCCGCGAATCGAAGCCGGGGCCAGTTCCGCGATGTACACCGGGGCGACGAGCGAGGCAAAGGCCACGCCGACACCCCCGATGACGCGGGCCCACGTCAGTTCGACCGCCGAGCGCGAAACATAACAGGCCAGCGCGGAGGCCATGAAGAGGAGCGCCGAGATCGCGATGACCTTCCGGCGGCCGATCCAATCGGTCAGCGCGCCGGCGACGAACATTCCGCCGATGCACCCGATCAGGGCGCTGCTGACCAGTACGCCGAGATGGAAGGGGTCGAGGCCAAAGCGGGCCCGCAACGGCTCGACCGCTCCGGAGATGACGGCGGTGTCATATCCGAACACGAGGCCGCCACAGGCCGCCGCCATGCTGACAAGCACGACGTAGGTGCGGGAAACGGGCGGGACGGGGGCGGGAGCAGGCATGGACAGTTTGGGGGTTCGGGGTTCGGAGGTTCTGCCCGCCGCTGTCGCCGGGCCGGAACCGGGGAATACGTTCAGATCACCCGTTCGTTTCCTCCGTCGACGGGGATTTGGGCCGCGGTGGTCTTGGCAAAGAGCGGCCCGCACATCGCGGCGGCCAGTTCGGCGACGTCGCGACTCGTCACCTCGACCTTGAGCACGTTGTTCGTCTTGTACTGTTCCACGGATATTCCGTAGTGCCGGGCGCGCGACTCGAGGACCGCGGGCGTCCAGAGGGCGGTGTCGAACACCATGTTGGGGTGAATTGAATTGAGCCGGATGCCGTCCTTGCCCCACTCCAGCGCCGCCACTCGCACCAGCTGGTTGACCGCCGCCTTGGAAACGGAATAGGCGGCCGCACCCGGGCCGGGCGCGGGCACGTTCTTCGAACCGATCACCACCACGCGCCCCCTGGCCGGCGCCAAGCGCAGCAGGGCATGGCAGGAGCGCAAGAGCACCCAGTTGGCGTCGAGATTGATGGCCATCACTCTCCGCCACACCTCCGGGCTGAGCTCGGTGATCGGACACCCTTCGGGAAAGATGCCGGCGTTCAACACCAGCATGTCCACGCCGCCAAACGCCGCCACGGCCTCGTCCAGCGCCGCGTCCACCGCCGCCGCCTGGGTCAGGTCGCAGGCAATGCCCTTGAAATCAGCCCGGTCGTGCAGCCCGCGGATTGCCGGGTTCACGTCGAGCCCCACGACGGCGGCGCCGCGAGCGAGCAGGGCGTCGACGCACGCCTTCCCAATGCCCGACGCCGCGCCGGTGACGACGGCCACCTCGCCCGCGAAGGCCGGGCGGCTTTCCGCGCGACGCAGTTTGGCCTGCTGCGGCTCCCAGTATTCCATGTCGAAATGGTGACGCTCGGGCAGCGGCTGCCAGCCCCCGAGTTCCTCGGCCCACTCGATCATCGCGATGGTGTGCTCGTAAATATCGCGCGCCACCCCGGCTTCGCGCGCCGTCCGGCCAAACGCCCCGAGGCCCAGCTCCGGGTCCAGCGCAACTCGCGGTGCCGGATCGCCCGGATTGACTTGCCGGCCCGCCGAGTGCGCTGCGACATACCGTTCGTATTCCCGGCAGTAGGCCGCCACGTCCCGGCCCACCAGCGGCACCGGTTTGGTGCGAATGACGTGGTCGGGCGTCGCCGCCCCGCGCCGGGCGAGAGCGGCCACATTGGGCCGCTGGACGAACGCCAGGCTGGCCTCGCCGACCGACCAGGTCCCGATGAGCGGCGTGCCGGCCGCCCGCGACACATCGTGGCGCAGCCGCGCGCGCTCGACGCGACCCGGATGAATCCGCTTCGGCGCCGTCGCGCGGCCGGCGCCGCGCCGCGGGCGGGTCGCTTCGGCCATTTCGACGAGCCCAAGCATCCGTTCATACGACTCGCGCGCCGTCGCGCCCCACGAAAAGAGGCCGTGATGCATCAGGACCATGCCGATGACTTCGGCGCCCTGCGCCTCCGTCATGCGTGCCTGGCATTCCTTCGCCAGGCGGAAACCGGGCATCACGTAGGGCACGACGACGACCCGCCGGCCATAGAGATCGCGGACGCGCTTCTCCCCGTGCGGCGAGTTCATGACCGCGATCAGCGCGTCGGCGTGGGTGTGGTCGATGAACTTGAACGGGAGAACGGCATGCAGCATCGCTTCGACCGACGGGCTGGGCGCGTCGGGCCGGACCAGGGATCGCCGGAACTGCGCGAGCAGCTCGGTGTCGGCGAGATCTTCGAGCTCCAGCAAGTGCAGCAGATAAGAAAGACGGCACGGCGCGAAGCCCGCGGCGTCGATGGTCGCGAGATCCACGCCACTGCCCTTCACCTGCAGCACCGCCTCCTCCTCGCCAAAGATGTTCTTTTCGATGGTCTTCACCGAAGTGTTGCCGCCCCCGTGCAAGACCAGCGCCGAGTCGCGCCCGAGCAGGCGCGAGGTGTAGATCCGTTGCGCCAGATCGCCCGCGTGCGTTTGCGCTTCCCGTTCGTTCCAAAGGTTGTTCATGGGCCGCGGAGGGAGGTTTGGAGCTCGCGCACGTTGTCCCGGATGGCGCCGCCCTCGAACACCGCGCTGCCCGTTACGACAATGTCGACGCCGGTGCCAGCGAGGGCGGAGGCATTCTGCCGCGTGATACCCCCGTCGACCCCGACGAGAACGTCGTCGCCGACCAGGTCGCGGAGCCGGCGCAGGCGATCGCCGGTGGTGGGAACAAGTTGCTGGCCACCCCAGCCGGGACTGATGCCGAGCAGGAGCACGAGATCAAGTTCGTCGCGCAGCGGCGCGACCACTTCCAGCGGTGTGCCCGGATTCAAGGCCAGGCCCCGCGCGATTCCGCGGGCGGGATCGTTGACGTTCTTCATCCGGCCCAGGGCTTGGAGCGCCCGGTGCGGATGGCGCGTGGATTCGACGTGGATCGTCACGATGTCCGCGCCCGCCGCCACGTAGGCCTCCAGCTGGGGCAGCGGCTCGTCGATCATGAGATGCACGTCCTTCAACAAGGGCGTCCTGACTTTCGCGACCAGCGCCGCCCCGAGGGTCGACATCGGGCAGAAGCACCCATCCATCACGTCGAAATGCAGCAACTTCACCGCCGCCTCGTCGAGCGCGCGCAGGTCGGCCTCCAGCGCCATCCAGTTGGCGGAGACCACCCCAACGCTGAGGTGAGGGGCCCCGGCCCCCAGCCGTTGACGCAGCTTCATCGTCGCGGTCCCCGCGCCGTCAGGCCCGGACGGTCTCCTCCCGGGCGGCGGGTGCCGTCTCGCCCTTCGCTTTCAAAGTTTCGTAGATCTCCAGTGCCTCCCGCGGCTTCAGTTTCTTGTGCACCAGGTCGTGGACGGCCCGCATCATCGCGTGCGGCGCGTCGCTTTGAAAGATGTTGCGCCCCATGTCCACCCCCGCCGCCCCGCGGTCGATCGCGTTATAGGCCATCGTCAGGGCGTCGATCTCCGGCAGCTTTTTGCCTCCCGCCATGACGATCGGCACCGGACACGATGCGGTGACCGTCTCGAACCCTTCCTCACAGTAATAGGTCTTCACGAACTGCGCGCCCAGCTCCGCGCAGATGCGGCAGGCGAGCCGAAGATACTTTGCATCGCGCGTCAGTTCCTTCCCGACGGCAGTCACGGCCATGGTTGGGATGCCGTGCCTCAGCCCGCTGTCCACCAGCCGGGTCAGGTTGTGCACCGAGCGGGTCTCGAACTCCCCGCCGATGAACACCTGCAGGGTCACGGCGGAAACGTTCATCCGGATGGCATCTTCAATGTCCACGGCGAGTTCCTCGTTGGACAATTCCTTCAGGATGCTGGGACCGCCGCTGCACCGCATCACGATCGGTTTGTTCAGTTCGGGCGGCACCGTGGTCCGCAGAATGCCACGCGTCAGCATCAACGCGTCGGCCAGCGGCATCAGCGGCACAATATTGAGGTCGATGCGTTCCAGTCCGGTGGTCGGGCCCTGGAAATAGCCGTGATCGATCGCCAGCATCACCGTCCGCCCGCTCCGCGGATTGAAGATGCGGGCCAGCCGGTTCTTCATTCCCCAATCCAGCGCCGAAGCGCCCTTCAGATAGAATCCGCGGGTGGGAGCGGGAACGTCCTCGTGAAATCTTTTCGCTTCTTTGAATGATTCGATATCGGCCATGGGAAGGATCGCCGGGGTCGGCGGAGCAGTTATGGTTGGGGATGGGAGCGTGCGCCCGGGCGCACCGGACGGGCGGTCGGGGAGTCCGCTCAGTATTCGGTGCAGAGCAGATGCCGCGGTGGCGCGTCTTCCTCGATCTTGGGAAATCGGCCGCCCGCATTGAGGAAAAAATTGTCCGTGGCGTCGTCGTTCACCTTCGAAACCTCGCCGACGATCGACGTGCCGGTTCCGGGTTCGGCCCAGAACTCATGATACAGGTAGGGCACCAGCGTGATCGACTCGCCCGGGTGCAGGAGGAGTTCGGTGCCGGCCTTCACGCGGTGCGCCACGCCGTCGAGGGAGACCTCGACGTCGGACTCGCCGAGCTTGCCGTCCTTGGTCCGGGGATACACCTGG
>DATJES010000043.1:0-4886 GCA_035496355.1 Lacunisphaera sp.
CCAGCGCCAAAATACAAAGCGCGAGCCGTTGGGCAGGAACACCACCACGTCCTTCAGCGTCGGATCCCAGGCGGTGTCATAGTCGACCAGCTTGCCCCCGACCCTGATCGGAGAGTCGTACCGCAATTTCGTCTCGAGGGCACCAAATCGCGGAACAGCCGGCGGATGCGCGATGATCATTGTCGCCAGGTCCTTCCGCCACAGTTCGTGTCCGCCGTCGACGAGCGCAAGATGGAGGGTCGTTCGGTCCGCGGTCGCCTGGTGCGAGAGTTCCAGGCGCTCCATGACCCGCTGGCCCCGGATCAACCTCAGCCCGCGTTCCACCGGCGTCTCCCCGTCAAACCAGGCCTTCAGTCGCGCGTCCGGATAGCTCGTGGTGCGGGACAATGCCGCCACCTCGATCTCGGCGCGCTGGCCTCCCGCGAGCAGCAGGGTGTCGTGTGGAACCAGGACAGTCCCCAATTCGACCGGGTTGATCGGATGATCAGGGCGGGCGGTCGCGTCCGCTTCGATCGATGGCCACGCGACCTTCAGTCGGGCCACCTCGTCCATGCGACCATCGCTCACGTTCTTCGCCATCAATGCCACCTCGTCGGGGCGGTCGCGCAAGGTGACGTGCCCGTACCATGCCTGGTCTTCCCGCACCTGGCCCCAGATCCCACCGGTCGGATTACGTTCCAGCGTCACGGCTTTCTCCTCGACCGCCCGCCCCGCTTGGTAGGCGACCACGGAATACTCGCGCCCCGGTGGCTGCTCCTCTTTTAGCTCCACGTGAACGACGGGCGGTGCGCCCACCCGGTCGAGGCCGAACGGCGGCCGCGCCGGATTGCCGGTGTCCGCGCGGAGCATTGCGGATGCCTTTTCGTCGTGCGAGCCCGGCGCCTGCGCCGGCAACCGGGTGGACGCGAGGGCGACCGCCATCCCACCCATGACTAGCAGCGTCCTATTCAATCTCGGCGATTCCCCAGATATCCAACGAGGGAAGCTCGAAGGTCAGGATCCCGCCGTCGCCTCGCTGGAATTTCAGTTCGCGCGGCTCCACCCCGGGTTCAAAGTAGCGCACGTGGTGAATCGCCGGTGGTCCCCCGAGCGATGCCGGCTGCAATGTCACCACCACCGCGCTTTTCTCTTTCATCTTATCTTTCGCGGGATCGTAGTCCCGATTGAGAAAGTGCACCACCAGCTTAGAAGCGTCGGGCCGCACGCGGGGCAGGGCCCACACCCGACCGTCGCACTTCACCTCGATCCGGCCGGGAAGAGTCCCGAGATCAGCGTTGCCGGCGGACCGGTCAACCAGGATGCCGCCGGATTCCTGCCAGGATGCGAGCAGGCGGTTCAGCACCTTTCCTCGATTGATGTCCTTCGGCAGGACGATGACACGAAACTTGTCCAACTCCTGGCGGGTCAGGGACCACTTCAGCAATTCGTCACCCGACACGGCGAGGCCGTAGCTCACCCCTGCATCCAGCATCGCCTTCGATGCTTCCCTGACATCCCAATGATTCCGAGCCGCCGTGGCGCTGTCGAACAGCAAGCCGACGGTCGCCGGGGTTTCGAGACCGTCGAACAGGCCCGGATGGTCACTCACGAATCCGAACATCGGCCGAAAGATCTCCGGATCCACTTTCCTTGTCTGGGTGCCGGTGCTCTCGGACCATGCCCACTTGTCCCACGCATACATGAAATACTGTCCGAATGCGTAGGCTTCCGCGATCCAGCCGCGCACCCGCATTGTTGAAGGGGATTGGCCGACCTTGACCCAGTCCCAGCCGGCGCCGGTGGCAAACGTCGGTCTGCCGATCGCTTCGCCGAGGCGGTAAACGACCGGGGGCACCAGATCCTCCACGTCGTAGTGCTCCACCTCGTTGGCGAAAAAGTCCACGATATGTGCGTCGAACACCTGGACCGGGATCAGGTTGAACGAGTTGACGCCGAAAGCCACCGGCCGCCCCACAATGCGTGCCGCTTCCGCTTGCAGGCGCCGGATGAATGCGATCTCCGCCTCGCGCTGGAAGGTGAGGAACTTGTCCCAGAGCGGCACCTTGTGATTGAACACCGCGGTCATGAACTCCTTTCGGTCGCCATAACCGCGCTTGGCCAGGAACCCCCGGTAGTCGAACGTCGCGGGCTCCCCCACTCCGGTTGCCGTCAGCTCCCGGGCATCGGCGTGGGCATGCAGCCACGCTCGAAATCCCTCCATGCAATACCGGCAGAAGCAGCCGCCGCCCCAGCTCGCGCAGGCGAACGTCCCGGCATGGTCGTCGAGATGAATGATGTTCGCCCCGCACTCGAGACCCGCCCGCATGCGCGCCAGCAGCTGAGCCTGAAACAGTGGATTGTTGGTGCAGCCCCACCACTGCTTCATGCCCTTGTAGTCGTGATCGGCGACCCACGCCGGGACGATCTTTTCGCCCCAGAGATCGACGCAAATCGCATCGAGGAGCTCGGGATGCGCATGGAGGTAAGGCGCCGTGGGCGACAGCATGAACACGTTGGCGGCCATCAACCGGACGCCCATCTTTCGATAGGTCGCGAATTTTTCCGTCAGCCGCGCCCTGGCCGCCTCCCCCCCGTCGAGCACGGAGATGCCGTCATCACCCCAGGCCACCACCGTCGGCCGGAGCGGCGCAAAGGCCATGTAGTCGTCCGGCGTTCCCTCCGGCATCAGCGCGATGTCCGAGTGCCTGAGCCCCGCGGCGAGCAACTGCGATTCCCTCCAGGATTCATCCCTCGCCGAGGCGATGAGCACCGCTCCCAGACCAAGTGCAGCGAGAATCATTCGTTTCATCGGATCATGTGTTGCCTGTTTTCATCCTGTGAAGGTTACCAATCGTCCGTGCGAAAGGGCGAAGCCGGCAGGCCGGCCTGGTTGATCAGGTTGTTGTCAACATTCGTTCCCCAGACGTAGCGTACCGCCACCGGCTGGGGCACATCGGCGGACGACACGACCACCGTGTCCCCATCGATGCGTGCCGCCGCGGGGTGAAAGATGCGGTCGGCGCCCGCCACGGAAAATCCCACGAGCGGCTTTCCGCCCCGGGCGGCGAGCGGACTTTGGAGCTTCCTGAAGCTGACCACCGCCGTCCCGCCGACAATGCGCAGCGCGTCGTAAATCGGCCCCGAATAGACGACGTCCCTTCCGTAGGCCTTGGCCAGGGCATTCAGCGCCAGCCGTCGCGCGACCTCCTGCTTGTTCGGGGGGTGGCCGTTCGCGCCATCGCCGATGTCGATTGTAACCGCCATCCCGGTATTCGGTACGCGCAGCGTCCTGAGCTGGGCTTCCTGCACCCTGGCCCAGCTTTCACTGCTGGTGCTGGCCGGTTCCCCCGCCGCGCGGTGCCATTCCAAATACTGCCGGGTCAGGGGGTCCGGCTCCGGCGGCGGATTCGCGGGCACCTTGGCGGGTGCGCCCGATCCCGTGAGCTGGCAGTAGAGGAAGGTGAGTTCCGGTTCGCCCCAGGCCTCGCGCCAGCTCCGGATCATTGCCGCGAACAGCTTTTCGTAGTTGGTGGGCCAGATCGCGTTTTCCTCCCCTTGATAGAAGAGCACGCCGCGGAGAGAGAAAGGGAGGATCGGGTGGATCATTCCGTTGTAGAGCGTCGAAGGCGCACAGAACTTGGTGATCCCGAAGGGTGCCATCGGCCGAAGCGCCTTCGCTTGTTCCTCCGGGCCCAGCTTCTTCCATGCCGCCAACTGCTCCTCGTATTTCAGCTTGGCCGCGGGCAGGTTTCGCAGGGCGTTCTCATAGCGCGTCAGGATGTGCTCGTACTCCTTGTCGGCGGCCAGGATCGAGGGATGCACCCAGCTCTCCAGGGCACTGCCCCCCTGGCTGGCATCGATCATGCCTATCGGGACATCCAGTTGCGCCAACAACTCGCGACCGAAGAAATAGCCGATGGCTGAAAAATCTCCCACCGTATCGGGGCTGCAGGGATGCCAGCTGGCTTTGCAGTCGTCCACGGGGGTATCCGAAGCGCGGTAGGGCACGTGAAACAGCCGGATCCGCGGATGGTTGGCCTGCCGGATTTCCTCGAGATGGTTCAACACCGGCTTCGCATAACCCAGCTTGGGAAAATTCAGCGCCATCTGCATGTTGGATTGCCCGCTGCAGAGCCAGACCTCGCCCACCAGAACGTCAGTCAGGATGACCCGGTTCTCTCCGCTTATCTCGATCGTGAACGGTCCGCCCGCCGCGGGCGTCGGGAGCGCAAGTTTCCAATGCCCGTTCCCATCGGCATCCGCCACCCTCGTCGCCTTCTCCCACGAGGCCTCGACCTGCACTCTTTCCCCTGGACTCGCCCACCCCCAAATCGACGCGTCCGTTCTTTGCTGCAAGACCATGTGGTCGCCGAGGATCGCGGGCAGCCGGACGGCGGCAACCGCCGGCATCGCAGACAGCAGCACGGCCGTCGCGAACCCGGACAGCATCGACGACATGAACTGACCTCTGCTCAACGTCGCAGCGCTCATCGACCCCGGGCTGGATCTGGTGCCAAACATCGGATTGGGTGTCACCAATTGTCCGTCCGGAAGGGCGATGCCGGCAGTCCCGCCTCGTTGATCAGGTTGTTCTCTGGATCCGATCCCCAGGCGTATCGGACCGCCACCGGGTGGGGTACGTCCGGCGAAAATACCACCACCTTGTCGCCGTCGATTCGCGCTTCGGCCTGATGGAAAATGCGGTCGGCGCCAGCCACCTTGAATCCGACCAGCGGCCTCCCGCCCTTCGCGGCCAGCGGACTCTGGAGGCGTTCGAAACCAATCACCGCCTTGGCGCCATCGACGCGCATCGAGTCGTAGATCGGCCCGGAATAGACGACGCTCTTTCCATAGACCTTCGCCAGGGCATTGAGCGCCAGGCGGCGCGCGACTTCCTGTTTGTCCGG
>DATJES010000044.1:0-113920 GCA_035496355.1 Lacunisphaera sp.
CCGGCGGCAGGGCGCGAAAGGCGGCGATGGAATCGACGCCGGCGCTTTTCGCGAGATTCAAGCCGGCTTGCTCGGCCTCGGCGAGCGTGTGCATGTTTTCCCCGGGATAGGTGGTGGGACGGGTCGGTCCGAAGTTCCCGCCGCTTTGCGAGATGGCGCCGCGGAACAGCCCCTTGGCTTCGGGCGAGGCGCAGAGCATGCTCACCGCGATGCCGCCGGCGGATTCGCCGAAGATTGTCACCTTGTCCGGGTCGCCGCCGAACGCGGCGATGTTCTTCTTCACCCATTGCAGGCCCGCGATCTGGTCGAGCAGGCCGTAGTTGCCGGAGACGTGCTGCGGCGATTCCGCGCTCAGCTCCGGATGGGCGAGGAAACCCAGCGGGCCGACGCGGTAATTGATGCTGACCAGCACCACGCCCTTGCGGGCCAGGTGCTCGCCATTGTGCACCGGCGTGGAGGTGGACCCGAAGGAAAAGCCGCCGCCGTAGATCCAGACAAGCACCGGCACCTTGTCCCCGGGCGATTTGGCCGGTGTCCAGATGTTGAGGTAGAGGCAGTCCTCGCTGACGTTGCCCTTGCCATCGCCCTGGTACGGATCGGGCGCAAATTTGTCGGCGGCACGGACGCCCTGCCATTTGGCGGCGGGCTGCGGCGCGCGCCAGCGGAGGTCGCCGACCGGCGGCGCGGCGAACGGAATGCCGCGATAGATGGTCAGGCCTTCGGCGGCGGTGCCCTGCACGAGGCCGGATTCGGTCATGACGGGCGCGGGCGACTGCGCGAGGCAGGTGGCGGCGACAATGAGCGCGAGCAGGGTGGTCAGGATGGTTTTACTGGTGGGCTGGATCATGGCAGTGCGGAGAAGGGGTGAGGCGCGAGGCGACGGATGGTGAATCCGGTTTAAGTTGAAGTGTCGTCGTTGCCGGTGGCGTGATCGCTCGATCCGACTGGATCCTTCGCTTCGCTCAGGATGACAGAATCGAAAGCTGTGAGCCGAAACGTGTCATTCTGAGCGAAGCGAAGAATCCAGGTGGAAGCCGAATGGGCGGACATGGTATTTTGAGCTGTCCTAGTTGCTTCCGTGGTCCACCTGGGCCTCGAACGGAGCGGCGGGCAGACCGGCGCCGTTGAACAGCGTGGCGGTGGCTTCGGTTTGGCTGCCGTAGCGCACGGCGACCGGAGCGAGCACTTCGGAGGACGAGACGACGACGGAATCGCCGACGACCTTCGCGTGGGCGGGATGCCAGACGCGGTCAGGGCCGCAGAGGGCGAATGCTTCCGGGTGCCCGTCCTTCAAAACCAGGCCACCCTCGATGTCCGTGAACGTGACGTTCAGGGCATTGGGGAGCCGTTCGACGGCCACCAAGCGCGGGCGGACGGCCGCCGGTCCGGCGGGCCGACCCGAAAGCTGGCGAAACAGCGCGGGGTCGTATTCCTCCAGCCCGGTGATGCTGTAGAGATGGTTCGCCGAAATCCAGGGCAGCCAGAACCGATGACCGCTGGTGCCGCGCCCGGCTCCGCCCGGCCCCATGCGGAAGCCTTCCTGCTGCCAGCCGATGCCTTTCAAGTCGTAGGTGCGGCCGGGCAGAGCGACCATCGACTTCGTGCCGTGGAGGAGAATGCGCGCGACATCGAGGTAATGCGGGTCGTTGGTCAGCTTGGAGAGTTTGGCATAGGAGGCCACGGCCCAGTCCAGGTATTCGTCCATGCTGCCGACATGGAGGGCGGTGATGCCCTGGCCGCCGATGATCGGCACGCCCTTCTTCCAGCGCAGGTCGGCATCGTTGGCATCGAGCGGCATGGGCAGGTTCCAGATCCAGATCCAGCTCTCGGCAAAGTCGGCCGCGGCGCAGGCGCGCTGCAGCCAGGTGCGGTCACCGGTGGCATCATAGAGGCTGAGGAAAGCCTCGAGGCTCAGCATGCCCGCTTCCTTGTCGGTGATGTTGGGATTGTCGCTTGCGCCGCCGATAAACAGCCCGCGCTCGCCCCAGTTTTTCCAGACCAGATCCGCCGCGCGGATCGCCGCCTCGCGATATTTCGGCTCGCGGGTCTCCTCCGACATCAGGACGAGCAGCGGCACCGGACAGTAGCTCGCCGTGCCGGTCGGCTCGGCGACCTCGCTGCTCCCGACCTTCCAGCGGCGCGGGAAGGACCCGTCGGGTCGCTGTTGGAGCACCAGCCAGTCGACGTAGCGCTTGACCCAGTCGAACCACTCCGGATGCAGCCGGCCGAGCGTGCGCTCGCGCTGGTAGGCACGGACGAGCACGCGCATGTCCTCGGTGGCGTTGCGCAGCCACGGGGCGAGCCAGATGTGGTCCCAGGGCCGGCCCGTCGCGAGGTCGTAGCCGGCGCCCTGCAACGGGACCGTCGGCAGCGCCTTGAGCAGCGACGAGATGATGGCCAACCCGGTCGCGCGCATCTGTTGTCCGCGCGCCGAGGGGTCGCGGTCGCCTTCGCGCAACAGCTGGTCGGCGCACTCGATCGTTTTCCCCACGAAGCCCATCGCGACCATCGACGAGTTCCACTGGCGCTGGTCGGTCACGGTGCTGAGGACAAACGGAATGCCGGTCCGGCCGTCGATGGTCGTCGCCTGCGCCTGCAGGTGGTCGATCAGGACGCGACGCACCAGCTCGACGTCGATGGGCTTGGCCACCGGCCGCAAGGTGTCCCACGCCCACCGCCACGCATCGTGCGTGAGCTCGCGGAACGATCCTTCCGACCCGAAGCGAAAACTCACTTTATAGCTATGGACGGTGCCCGGTGCGATCGGGTGATAACGCCGGTACCAGACCGGCGGCGTCGAGGCGCCCGGCGCGAAGCTGTAAAGGCTCGCGGTACCGGGGAACCGGAAGCCGAACTCGATCGGGCCGCCCGGCGTTTGCCAGGCGCCCAGTGCGCCGAACTGGAATCGGGCGTCGACCATCGCGGTTTGCGTCAGGCGGGTTTCCTCCACGGTCGAGTCACCGCGCGGGGCCGGATCGAGCACGGCGACGGAGACGCCCTGGGGGAACTGCAGGGCGAACAAGGGCGCCGGAAGCATGTCCTCGCGCAGGAGAAACTGGCGGGCGGCATAGTTGAGCGTGCCGCCGGGTGAGCGCTCGCCGTCGTACGTTGGATCGCCGTACAGGGCGCCCGGGGCCAGGCAATTGACGTCGGCCCATTTCACCGACGGATCGGCCGTGAAGACGACGGACGATTCAAATCCACCCGGGGCCGAGCCTTCGACCGTGATCGCCCGGTGCACGGAGATCACGTCGCCCTGCAGGTTCCACTCGTCCCGCACGTGAAACGCGACTCCATCGCCGCCGGCGAGATCGGCCCGCGCCTCGAAGCCTTCGCCGCCCTTCGATTTTTCCACCGTGCGATAACCGGCCGCGAGCGGACGGATATCTCCGGGCCCGCGATACACCTCGATGCGGGCGGGTTGGGCCTGGCGATAACCGGGGACGGAAGACCCCGTGATCGCGAGGCCCCATTCACCATTTGCGCCGTGGACGAAGGCGACCGCGGCGCCGGTGGAGAGTCGCCCCAGATCCACGCGATCGCCGGTTTGGGCGAACGCGATCGCCGCCGTCAGACCAAGGCCGAGCAGGGCGCGGCGGGACCAGCGTGCCGCCGGCGGCGGGAAAGAATGGTCCCGCCCGGTTCCGGGCGGAGAAAGCAGCGGGCACAGGGTGGGCATGGCAGGTGGGGCCCGGCGGGGTTAGCGCTGGAGGCCGACGACGATTTGGGTGAACGAATGCGCGGGGAAGGAGTAATGGATCGTGGTCCCGTCGGCGGCGATATGGTCGACCTTGGGCGGGTATTGGTCGCGATTCTCGTAGGTGTACGGCGCGTTCTTGACGTCGTCGCTGGCGATCTGGGTCACGGTGGCCTGGCCCGCGAACGTGCCGGCGACGCACTGGATGTCCGTCGCGATGGCGTCGGTCTTGTGGCGGTTGACCACGTTGATGACGACCTGCTTGGCCGCCGCATCGTAGACCGACGAGACGTCGAGGTACGGGATCTTCGTGTAGTAATCGCTCGTGCCGAAGGTGTCGCAGCCCACGTACGTATCGAGCGCCTCGCCGCGGCAGCGGGTCGAGTAGGCCTTGAACGCATAGAAGGTGGGCGACTTGTAGATCTTCTCCGGCGCGTTGAAGTCGCGCGACAGGATCGAGGTGAGCGCCGTGAAGTTGGCCATTTTGAGCACGTCGGCGTGGCGGATGAACGCGTTGAAATACTCCGCCATAGCCAGGGTCGACAGGTGGCCGCCCATGAACGGCGGCGCCCATTCGTCGAGCGAGACGTACATGGGCTTCTTCTTCTCCACCGCCATGACGGCCTTGATCTGGTTGGCCGTGATGGTGATTTTCTCGTCGAGGTCCATGGCCCGCTGGCCGAGGAGAACGTAGTAGTCGTCCGAGTTGTCCCAATAGCGATGGATCGAGATGTAGTCGGCGACGCCGTAGAGGGCCTTGATCACCTTCCAGTTCCAGTCGACCCAGTCGATGGTGTCCTTGTAGTTGGAGGAGCCATTCGCGATGAAGTGCAGTTCGGCGCCCGGGACGGTGCGGTGCAGGGCCTTCGCGGTCTCGACGGCCCACTTGATGTAATCCTCGGCGTTCTTGTGGGCGATGATCCAGGGCGCGCCATCGACCTCGTTGCCGAGGCACCAGTACTTGATGCCGTAGGGCTCGGGGTGGCCATACTCGGCGCGCTTGTCCGCCCAATAGGATCCGACCGGGGCGTTGCAGTACTCGAGCCACTCGGAGGCATCCATGATCGTGCCGGTGCCACCGTTGAGGCAAACGACGTTCTCCGTCCCGAGGGACTGGTTGAGTTGGACCCACTCGTCGGTGCCGACCTGGTTGGGTTCGACGACGCCCCAGGCCAGTTCCCGGCGCTTCGGCCGCTGCGCCTTGGGGCCGATGCCATCGCGCCAATCATAGCTCGACGTGAAGTTGCCGCCCGGCCAGCGCATGTTGGTGATCTGCAATTCGCGCGCGGCGTCGAGCATGTCCTTGCGGAAGCCATGCTCGTCGGCCAGCGGTGACTTGGGATCGTAGAGCGGCCCGTACAGCGTGTTGAACTTCATGCCCGGGCGGTTGAAGCCGATCGGCTCCATGAACACGCCGTAGATTTTCGGGTCGATGCGGTCGATGACGCGATCGGGGTCGATGCGGATGACGGCGGTGCCGGCGAAGGCGCAAACGGGCGCAAGCAACAAGGCCAGGATTCGTTTCATGACGGGACGGGGTTGGGCGCGGGGATCGGGCGCCGGGGTGGAGGCTGAACAGTCATGGTGCCGGGGGTTTTCCGGGGTGGAAACGCGGGGTCTACTTGACGGTTAGGCGGAAGGGGGCCGCGGGATCAGGGAGACCAACCACGAATGGACTCGAAAGAACGCAAATGGACACGAATTCGGAAATGTAGGAGGGGCTTTATGCCCCGACCAGGGTTCTGCCAGATCAATACCATCGGGGCATAAAGCCCCTCCTACAGAGAGGAAATTCGTGTCTATTCGTGGTTCAACTTGGCTTGGGTCAGCGGGATCTCGCCGCGGACGGAGATCCTTTCCGCTGTGGGAAAATCCGGCGGCACGGGCGAGGTCACGGGCCGGCCGGCCAGCCATTCGAGGGCGCGGACCACGATCGTCTGCACGCCGGCGCAGCGCATGCGGGCCGGCTGCGTGTCGCCCTTCCAGACATGGCCGAAGGTCGACGTGTAGACCCGGCCCTTGCCATACGCGACGGTCCACTCGAGCGGCCAGTCCATGTTGGTAACCGGGTCGTGGCCATAGGAGAGAACGGCGAGGTTTTTCGCCGGTCCCCGGGCAAAGTAATACACTTCGATGTCGGGCGTCAGCCAGGCACGCGGCAGTCCGGCATGGATCGGATCGTCGCCGAGCCGGTGCACGACGGTGTCATGGCGCGCGCCATGGCCGGTGTCGCGCCCCTCGCCGGCGGGAATGGTCACGAGTTGTTCGCCGGCGCCGATGGCCAGGGCGGGGCCAAAGTCCTTTTTCCGCCAGCCGAGGCCGATCATCTCGTTGTAGGCCGGCCAGTCGGCGAAGGCGTTGTTGCCCGCGTGCCACACGTAGACGCCGCCGCCATTGCGCACGTAATCCTCGAACGCGGCCCGCACGGCGGCCGGCCACGGCGGGCCGCCGCCGAGGTCGTTGCAGGTCTGGATGACGACATCGTACGCGGAAAACCTCGGGTGCCAGGTGTCCCAGCCTGGCGCGGCCTTGGTCGGCGGGGCGGTGGAGACGTCGACCTGGAACCGGCCGGTCGGCTCGAGGATGCCGCGGATGAGCGCAGTCGTGAGGCGCCAGTCGTGGTTGCTGTAGCCATCGACGATGAGCACGCGGATCGGCGGCTCGGTAGCGTAAGTGGCCAGCCCGCCAACGGCGCAGCAGATCAGGACGGCGATGTGGCGAATCAGGCGTGCCATGGTGCTCGGGCGTTGCGGGTCAGAATGTAGGGCGGGGTCTCCGAACCCCGCCTGGAGCAAAGGCGCAATCTATTCGCGGCGGGATTCGGAGATCCCGCCCTACAATGTTACCGGATGGCGTCTTCATACAGGTGGGTTCGGGTTGGATTTCGAATTCGGTGGCTGGGCGCATCACATCTCGATCATCGCCTTGACGACGCCGGCCGCCGGGTCGGTCCAGCCGGCGAAGCGGGCCGGCACCTCGTCGAGGCCGGCGCGATGCGTGATCCAGGGTGTCGTGTCGACCCGGCCCGACTCGACGAGGGTGATGATGCGGCGGAAGTCGTCCGGCCGGGAGTTCCGGCTGGCGAGGAGCGTGAGCTCGCGGCGATGAAAGTGCGGGTCATTGAACGTGACTTCACCCGTGAAGAGCCCGACGAAAACCAGCCGGCCGCCCGGCGCGACATGGTTGAAGGCATTGGCCATCGATGCGGCGTTGCCGGTGGCGTCGAAGACCGCGGTCGGAAGGTCGCCGTTCGTGAGCTCCGCCAGCCGGCGCGCGACGTCCGGGGTCGCACCGGCGTTGATGGTGGCGTCGGCGGGAAGACCGATGCGGTCGCGGCAGAACGCCAGGCGTCGGGCCTCGACATCGACCGCGAGAACCTGGGCGCCGGCGGCGAGGGCGAACTGGATGACGGCGAGCCCGATGGGGCCGACGCCCAGGACGGCGACGGTCTCGCCCGGCGTGAGGCTGGCGCGCTCGACGGCGTGGGCGCCGATGCCGAGCGGTTCGACCAGGGCCAGCTGGTCGAATGAGAGCGCGGCCGAGCGATGGAGCTTGGCCGCGGGCACGACGAAGCGTTCGCGCAGGCCGCCGTCGACGTGGACGCCGAGGACCTTGAGGTCGGTGCAGCAATTGGGCTTCCCGCGCCGGCAGGCGACGCAGCGCCCGCAGTTCAGGTACGGCTCGACCGCGCAACGGTCGCCGACGGCGACGCCGGTGACGCCGTCGCCGACGCCGAGAACCTCGACCCCGAGCTCATGGCCGGGAATGCGCGGATAGGTGAAAAAGGGTTGCCGGCCGCGGAAGGCATGAAGGTCGGTGCCGCAGACGCCGACGCGGTGCACGCGCACCAGGGCTTCGCCCGGCCCGGGTGGGGCCGCTTCGGGCTGCGTGGCCGCACGGAGGGTTCCGGGTTCGACGAGGAGAATGCTTTTCATGGGTCCAGGACGGGTCAGGCGACGATCGGATCGCGGTTTTCCGGGCGGCCGCGGGTGAAATTGTGGTTTTGGATGGGGCGCAGCACCTCAAGCACGCGGTCGAGGAGTTCGCGATCGAGCGGCTCGCCGGCCCACGCGATGTTGCGGCGAATGTTGTCCGGGTTGGCGCTGCCGACGAGCGTGGTGGCGATGCCCGGATGCGCGACGGCAAACTGGATCGCGAGCTTCACGATGTCGGCCCCGGCGGACTGGCAGTACGCGACGGCGCGCCGGGCGCCCGCGACCATCGCGGGCGTGGCCGGGTGCCAGGCCGGGACGCCGCGCGGCGTGAGCAGGCCCATGCCGGTGGGCGAGGCATTGATCACGCCAACGCCCTTCCGCGCCAGGTACGGCAGCAGCGAATCGAGGGAGGTGTCATTCAACTCATAATGGCAGAACGACAGGATCGTCGCCACGTCGCCCTCCGGCACGCGGTCCAGCACGGCGGGAAAGATTTTCAAGGGCAGGCCGGTGATGCCGACGTGGCCGATGCGTCCGGCGCGCTTGAGCGCGAGCAGGGCGGGGATGGTCTCGCCAACGATCTGGTCGAGCGACGCGAACTCGATGTCGTGGCACTGCAGGAGGTCGATGTAATCGACGCCGAGCCGGGCGCAGCTTTCATCCAGGCTGCGGGTCACGCGCGCGGCGGAAAAGTCGAACTCGCCCTCGCCGTACTGCCCGACCTTGGTGGCGAGGTAATAGCGGTCGCGGGCGACGCCCCGCAGCGCGCGGCCGAGGACGGTCTCGGCGCGCGTGGCGCCATAATAGGGGGAGACATCGATGAAGTTGATGCCGAGGTCGAGCGCGGTGTGGACGGTGCGGATGCTCTCGGCATCGTCGGTCGCGCGGAAGACGCCGCCCAGCGACGAGGCGCCGAAGCTGAGGACCGAGACCTGGAGGCCGGTGCGGCCGAGGGGACGCAGTTGCATGGTGGTCAATAGATCCCGTAGCGGGGCAGTCCTGTTAGGCTTCGGGGATTGCGGGTAGGGCGCGGACTCCGATCCGCGCCACTCCCGGCGGCGAACGGAGTCGTCGCCCTACCAGGGGCGCCGCACGACTGCGCCCCGGCCGAATGGCCAGCGCGCTTGCGCGCGCGTTTCATTGGTTGGTCTGACGGGATCATCGATCAGGACGCCAGCCGGTAGACGCTCGTGGCCGTGCCGCCAAGAATGGCCGCGCGTTCGGCGGCGGCGAGCGGCGCGGTGAACTCATCGACGAGCGCGACCCAGCGCGCGTAGTCGGCGGCCACGAGGCACACCGGCCAATCGGAGCCGAAAATCAACCGATGCGGGCCGAAGGCGTCGAGGACGACGTCGAAGTACGGGCGCAAGAGCTCCGGCGTCCATTGCCAGCCGGGCACCTCGGTGACGACGCCGGAGAACTTGCAGGCGACATTCGGGCGCCGGGCGAGTTCGCGAATCCGCGTCCGCCAATCCGCCGACGGCGGTCCCTGCACGAGCGGCTTGGCGATGTGGTCGAGCACGATGCGCAAGGAGGGATGGCGATGGACCAGCTCGAGAGCGACTGGCAGCTGGCGGGAGAAGATGAGGAGATCGTAGACCAGGCCGCGGCGGGCGACTTCGTCGAGGGCGGCGTTGAATTCCGGGCCGGCGAAGTAGGCCTCCGATTCGGCTTGGAGCACGTGGCGGACGCCCTTGAAGCGCGAGCGCTCCTGGTAGCGATCGAGCAGGGCACCGACGGCGGCACCTTCCCGCGCCAGGGGCACCCAGCCGACGACGCCCTTGATCAGCGGCGACGATTCGGCGAGGCCGAGCAGCCAGTCGGTCTCGGCGATGGTCTGGCGCGCCTGCACGGCAACGGTGCCGTCGATCCGGGCGGTCGCCAGCAGGGGCGCCAGATCGGAGGGGAGGAAATCCCGGCGAATGACCCGCATGGTGTCGTCGATCCAGCCGTAGTCGTCGGCGGAATAGTGCCAGAAGTGCTGGTGGGCGTCGATGCGCATGGTCAGGCGGACTCGAGGATGAGATTGGCGTACGGAATCGTGTCGCCGGTGCGGATAAGGCCAACGGCGTGCGGCACCCGGCGCTTGAATTCGACGTGCGGCTCGAGCACCAGCGGCACGTCGCCGAGACGGACGCGAAGCGTCGCGACGCGCTCGGGCGGATTGCGGCGGACGAACTCCTCGGCGGCGAAGACCCGACCGACCACGAAATTCGGCCAAATGGCGTCAAGGACCTGGCGGACCGTCGGCAGGTCGTCGACCAGCGCGAGATCGATTGTCTCGAGTCCCGGCCAGGACGGGAAGCCGCGGTCGGCGATCACTAGGGTGTTGGTATGCCGGACGCGCGCGAGCAGCGAGAGCACGGCGGGATTGAGGATGCCGGTGCGGAGCATGGGGTGACCGGAGATGGTAGCTTATCCGCCGGTCCGGCAGAATGGCCGTTCTTGTCCCTGCCATGACGATTTTTGACCTGTCAGGGCGCCGCCCGATGGTGTAGGCGTTGGCCTCATGCCGCGTCTTGCCCAAGGCCTGCCCTCGTTCATGTCCAAGCAGGTGGCGGAGGCGCGCCGGTTTTATCTCCGGCCGCTGGCGCGAGGGGACGCCGGACCGACGGTGGTCTCGGCGGGTTGGGAAAGGACGGCGGACGATTACGACATCCGGCGCCGGGGCTTCCGCTATTTCGGGTTGGAGTTCGTGGCCGGGGGGCGCGGCACGCTGGAGCTTGGCGGGCGGTCGTATGCGTTGGGGCGCGGCGTGGTGTTCGCCTACGGTCCCGGCGTGGCGCACCGGATCGTGACCGACGCCAGCCACCGGCTTTCGAAATACTTCGTCGACTTCGCCGGGGCCGGCACCGAGGCCGCGATGCGGGCCGCGGGCGTCGCGCCCGGGACCTGCCATGCGGTCGCGGCCGTCGAGGAGGTGCAGGCGGCCTTCGAGCATCTGCTGGCGGCGGGCCGGCGCGGCACGCTGGCGTCCGCGAAGATCGCCACGCTGCAGGGCCGGATCCTCCTGCTGTTGCTTGCGGACGTGCGACTGCCCGGGGGCACGCGCATCGACCGGTCACGGCAGACTTTCTTGCGCTGCCGGGAACACCTGGAAAAGAACTTCGCGACGATCCGAACGGCGGGCGAAGTCGCCGCGGCCTGCGGCGTGGCGCCCGCTTACCTCAGCCGGCTGTTCCGCCGGTTTGCGGGTGAGCCGGCCTATCGATTCTTGACGCGACTGAAGATGCACCAGGCGGCGGCGTTGCTGGAGCAGGAGCGGGTCAACGTCAGCGAAACCGCCGAGGTGTTCGGGATGGACCCGTTCCACTTCTCCCGCGTGTTCAAGCGCGTCCACGGCCGCTCGCCGACCTCGTTCCTGCGCAGGCAGCCCTGACCGGGCGCAACGGCGTTGACGCCGTCGCCGGCCGGCGATTGCTCTCTCCCTTCCTCGATGTCGAACTCCGCGCCTTCATCGCCCGCCCTGCCTTTCGCCCGGCCGTCCGCCATGGCCGGCATGGCCGCGGTCCGCGCGCTCGACGTCACTGCGACCGCGCCGCGCCCGGTGGAGGCTTTCCAGGCTCTCCGCTCCGGCCGCCGGTGCGCGTGGCTCGACAGCAGCCGGCAGGATGGCGAGGGCGCCAGATATTCGATCCTCGCCTGCGAGCCCATCGCCACGTTCGCGAGCACCGGACGAAGTTACCGCATCGCGGACGCCGCCGCGGTCGTGATCGACGAGGGTGAGGGTGACGTGCTGGAGGCCTTTGAGCGCTGGCTGGGTGGCTATCGGGTGGACTTATCCGCCGATCTGCCGGCGCTGCCGTTTTATGGCGGAGTGATTGGACGGTGGAGCTACGAGCTTGGCCAGGAAATCGAGCGCGCGGCGCGCGCCGGGAATCCCGCCCACCGGCTCTGCGCCGACATGGACCTGGCGCTCTACGACGCGGCCCTGGTCTGGGATCACCAGCAGGGCAAGACCTGGATCGTCGGGGCCGGCTGGAAGCGTCCGCCCGACGAGGCGATGGCCGTGCTCCAACGCCGGCTGGCCGTGACGCCGCGGTCCGAGCGACCCGCGGCCGCTCCTGCGGTCGATTCGACGCCGGTCGACCTCGGTCGCTTTGCGGCGAACCTGACCCGCACCGATTACGAGGCCGCCGTGAGCCAGGCGCAGGAGCGCATCGCGGCCGGGGAAATCTATCAGGTCAACCTGGCCCAAGCCTTTCGCTGTCGGGTGAACGAGTCTCCCGCTGACATCTTTCTCCGGCTGCGTCATGACAATCCCGCGCCGATGAGCGCTTACCTCGAGGGCGGCGGGCAAACCCTGCTCTGCAGCTCCCCGGAACGGTTTCTGCAGTTGCAGGGCCGCACCCTCCGCACTTTTCCCATCAAGGGCACGCGGCCCCGGGGGACGACACCGGCGGCGGACGAAGAGCTGCGCGCCGAGCTCGTCCACAGCGAGAAGGAGCGCGCGGAGCTCCTCATGATCGTGGATTTGCTGCGCAACGACCTCGGACGGATCTGCACCTTTGGCACGATAAAAGTCCGCAAGCTTTACGAACTGCAGTCGTTTTCCACCGTCCACCACCTGGTGGCGGAGATCGAGGGCACCCTGCGCGAGCAGGTCGGCCCGGCGGAGATTCTGCGCGCCACTTTTCCCGGCGGCTCCATCACGGGCGCCCCGAAGATCCAGGCCATGCGCTTGATCGCTGCGTTCGAGCCGGAGGCGCGGGGCGCGTTCAGCGGGGCCATCGGGTATTGGAGCGCCTGCGGCCGGATGGACCTCAACATCGCCATCCGCACCATCGCCTGCCGCGACGGCGTGGCGACGTTTCACGTCGGGGCCGGCATAGTCAGCGACTCCGTCCCGGCCGCCGAATACGACGAGACCATGCACAAGGCCAAGGCCCTTTTCCACGCGCTGGCCCCGGCCGTGAGGCCGACGCAATGGGCGATCGAGAACGGCCAGTGGGTGCCGACGGACGCGGTTGCTCCCGAGCCCCTCGATCCGGTCGGCGTGTACGAGACCCTCCGGGTCCGGGGAGGCGAGCCCGAATTCTTTTTGGCCCACGCCGAACGCTTTCATGCGGGCGCGGCTTGCTTTCGGCTGGATGGGCTTCCTGACGCCCGCTCCCTTCTGCACCACTCGCGGGCTTTGGCGCGGAACAACGCCCTGGATGACGGGGTTCTTCGCTGGTCCGCGTGGCGCACGCCGGCGGGAGCAAGTTGGCGCATCGAAGCTACGCCTCCACGGCCGCACGCAGCCAAACCGACTTGGCGGGCCACATATCACGCCGGCCGCCTGCCGGCTCCGGGCGTGATCCCCGCGTACAAAATCCTGGATCGGAAACCGTGGCGCGAGGCGCTGCAGGCCGCCCGTGCGGGCGGCTACGACGAGGCCCTGTTGCTCAGCCCGGCCGGCGAGGTCGTCGAAGGCGCCATCTCCAACCTTTTCGCCTTCGTCGCGGGAGAGCTATGCACGCCGTCCCTCGACTCAGGAGCGCTGCCCGGAATCATGCGCGCCCGCGTCATCGAGCTCGCCCGGCGGCAAGGCCTGGAGGTCCGCGAGGCTCCGCTGGCGCCGCTCCAGCTCACCCAAGCCACCGAGGTTTTCGTGACGAACTCGCTGATCGGGATCAAGTCGCTCACCTCCATCGATGCCGTGCACTATCCCGCCGGTTACCCGGTCGCGGCACTTTTGGCGTCGCAGCTTTGACTCGGCCGGCCGAGCCACGCGCCGCGAGCGGAGGCAATTTCGTTCAGGACTTACCCGCGCGAAGTGCTGTCATCGACGGCGACGAGGAGGACAAGGGCGGAAAGAATCAGGACAACGGTGATCATGGTGTGGTGGCCGGCGACAGGCGCCGGCGGTCAATTGGCGGCGACCGCAGCGGGGCGGGACCAGCCGCCGCCGAGGGCCTTGATGAGCGCGATGGAATTGACGAGGCGTTGCGCGGCGAGCTGCGTGGCGGCGCGCTCGGCGGCGAGGACGGTGCGCTGGGCGTCGATGACATCGAAGTAGGCAACGTAGCCCGCGTCGTAGCGGGTCTGGGCGAGTTCACTCGCATGACGCGCGGAGGCGACGGCGCGCTCCTGGGCGGCGGCCTGGGCGGCGAGAAGCTGGCTGCCGGTGAGCGCGTCCTGCACCTCGCGAAATGCCACGAGCACGCGCTGGCGGAAGAGCGCGACGCTTTCGTCGAAGGCCGCGCGGCTGCGGGCCAGGTTGGCGCGGTTGCGTCCGCCCTGGAAGACCGGCAGGTACAGGCTCGGGCCGACCGACCAGATCTTCGAGCCGGAGTTGAACAGCGTGTCGAGGTCGCTGCTGGCGTAGCCGAAGGACCCGGTGAGCGAGATCGCGGGAAAGAACGCGGCCTTCGCCACGCCGATGCGGGCATTGGCGGCGGCCAGCGCGGCCTCGGCGGCGGCGATGTCGGGCCGGCGCTCGAGCAGTTCGCTCGGCAAACCCGCCGGCACATCCGGTGGGGCCAAGGGCTGAACGTTGATCGCTGAGAGCTGAAAGCTCGGTGCGGCCTCGCCGAGCAGGACGGCGAGGGCGTTCTGGACGGCGGCGCGGCGGTTTGCCAGGGCGGCGGACTCGGCCTCGGTCGCGGCCAGCTCGGTTTCGGCGCGGGCGACGTCGAAATCGGTGGCGGCGCCGTCGGTGCGGCGGGCCGAGACGAGTTCGAGGTTCTTTCGGCGCAGGGCGACGCCGTCGTTCACCAGGGCCAGTTCGCGGTCGAGCGCCTGGACGGTGAAGTAGTTGACGGCGACCTCGGCCGACAGCGACAGGCGAACCTGGGCGAAATCGGCGGCGCTGGCGGCGGCCTCGGCGCGGGCGCTCTCGTTCAGGCGGCGGATGCGGCCGAATAGGTCGATTTCCCAAGCCGCGTCGAACGCACCGCGCCAGGTGGAACTCTCGGCGACGGGGAAGACGTTGTCGGTGCTGGTCGACGTGCGGCTGCGGTCGAACGACGGGCGGGCGCCGACGGCGGGAAAATAATTGCCACGCGCGAAGCCGGCGGCAGCGCGCGCCTGCGCGACGCGCGCAGCGGCCGCCACGAGGTCTTGGTTGGCAGTGAGCGCGCGGTCCTCGAGGCCATCGAGGGTCGCGTCGTGGAAGAGCTTCCACCATTCGCCGCGCGTGGGCGTGGCGGTGGACGCGGCGTCTTTCCAGGCGATGGGCGCAGCAATGGCGGGACGCTGGTAGTCGGGACCGATGGCCGGCAGCGCCGCGAATGCGGGCGCTGCGGCAAGTAACAAGGACCAAGGAACAAGTGGCAGGAAGAATTTCATGGCAGGAAACAGGTTAAGGTTCAGGCGGCTTCGCGGACGGGTTCTTCGAGGGCGTCGGGCTCGGCGGCGGGTTCGCGGGTGGTGAGTTTCAGGAGCGCCAGCGCCGCGCCCTCGCACAGCGCGGCCATCCAGCCGAGCTCCGGCACGGAACCGTGGGCCACGACGAGCCCGCCGAGCACGGCGCCGACCGAGACGCCGACGTAGATGGCCGAGGCGTTCAGCGAAAGCGTGATGGGCGCGAGCGACGGGGCGAGGGCGGCGATCCGGGCCTGTTGCGCGGCGGGAAACGAAAACCCGACGAAGCCCCACGCCACGACCAGCGGCACTACGACCCAGCGGGCGGCGCCGGCGGGCAGGAAGATTCCGGCCAGCGAGAGCAGCGCGAAGATGACGACCAGGCCGGCGAGCACGCCCGTGACGACCCGGGCCGGGCCGATGCGGTCGGCGGCGCCGCCCGCGAGGTAGTTGCCGGCGGTGGCCCCGAGCCCGAAAAGGAAGAACACGAGCGCGATGGCGTTGCCCGCGAGGCCGGTGGTCGTGCGCAGGAAGGGCGCGAGGAAGGAATAGATCGTGTAGGCGCCGGCGATCATGAGCACGGTGCCGCCGAGCAGCGCCAACACGTCGGGACGCCGCGCCACCGCCAGGCGTTCGGCCAGCGTGATGCGCGCGGATGGCACGATCCGCCGCAGCGTGGCGGCCAACCCGGCCAGCGCGGCCACGGTCAGGGCGGCGATGCCGAGGAAATTGAAGCGCCAGCCGAACCGGCCGCCGACCAGCACGCCCAGCGGCGCGCCGATCACAAGCGCGACCGTCAGGCCGCCGTAGATGATCGAGAGGGCCCGGCCGCGCTGCGCCGCCGGCGTCGTGGCGACGGCGTAGGCGCTGGCCGCCGGCATGTAGGTGCCCGCGGCCAGCCCGAGGCCGATGCGGGCGACGAGGAGCACGCCGTAGGTGTGCGCCGTGGCGGCGACGAGGTTGAAAATGCCGAAGGCGCCAAGCGACCACAGGAGCAGCCGGCGGCGTTCCATGCCGCCCGTGGCCACCGCGATGACCGGTGAGCTGAGCGCGTAGGTCAGTGCGAAGGCGGTGATGAGCTGGCCGGCGAGGGCGAGGGTGACGCCGAGGTCGGCGGACAGCGCGGGCAGGACGCCGGCGACGAGGTAGCTCTCGGTGCCGATGACGAAGGCGCCGAGGGCGAGCGAGAGCAGCTTGGTCCAATTGTTCATGGTGCGTGGAAGGGTTGGGTGGAGGGCCCAGCTCCGGCCGGGCCGCGGCCCGTCGGGAGACGGGCCCTCCAGGTGATCAGGCGTGTTCGGGGGTTGGTGTGGGACCGTTCGAAGAGCTCAGGTCGGGCAACGCGGCCGGCGCCGGCTTCCGCGCGCCGAGCTTGGCGAGGACCGAGTAGAACACCGGCGTGAGGAACAGGCCGAAGAAGGTGACGCCGATCATGCCGGCGAACACGGCGACGCCCATGGCGCGGCGCATCTCGGCGCCGGCGCCGTGGCTGACGACCAGCGGGAAGACGCCGGCGATGAAGGCGATCGAGGTCATGAGGATCGGGCGCAGCCGGAGGCGCGACGCCTCGACCGCGGCCTCGACGATGCCCTTGCCTTCCTCGTGGAGCTTGACGGCGAACTCGACGATCAGGATCGCGTTCTTGGCCGCGAGGCCGATCAGCACGATGAGGCCGATCTGCGTGAAGACGTTGTTCTCGCCGTGCGTCAGCCAGAGGCCGACGAAGGCCGACAGCAGCGCCATCGGGACGATGAGGATGACCGCGAACGGCAGGCGGAAGCTCTCGTACTGCGCCGCGAGCACCAGGAAGACGAGGAAGATGCTCAGCGGGAAAATGTAGACGGCGGTGTTGCCGGCGATGAGCTTCTGGTAGACGAGCTCGGTCCAGTCGAGGACCATGCCCTTGGGCAGCGTCTCGGCCGCGAGCTTTTCGATCGCCGCCTCGGCCTGGCCGGAACTGTAGCCCGGTGCGGGCGCGCCGTTGATCTCGGCGGCCGGGTAGCCGTTGTAGCGCATGACGCGGTCGGGGCCGTAGGTCTCGCGGACCTTCACGAGCGAGCCGAGCGGCACGAGCTGGCCGGCGGCGTTGCGGGTCTTGAGGCGCAGGATGTCGTCGGGCTTCTCGCGGAACTGCGCGTCGGCCTGCGCCACCACCTGGTAGGTGCGGCCGAAGCGGTTGAAATCATTCACGTAGAGCGAGCCCAAGTTGATCTGCATCGTCTCGAAGACATTCTGCAGCGGCACGCCCTGCGCCTTGGCCTTGGCGCGGTCGACGTCGGCCTGGAGCTGCGGCGTGTTGATGGTGAAGCTGGAGAACAGGCCGGTGAGGCCGGGCGTCTGCCAGCCCTTGGCGATCAGGCCCTGGGTGGCGCCATAGAGGGCGTCGAGGCCGTTGTCGCCGCGGTCCTCGACGTAGAGCTTGAAGCCGCCGATGGTGCCGAGGCCCTGGACGGGCGGCGGCGGGAAGATGGCAATGTAGGCGTCCTCGATCGCGCCGAACTCCTGCTGGAGCTGGCGGGCGATGGCCGGGCCGGCGAGCTCGGGCGAGCGGCGCTCGTCGAAGGACTTGAGTGCGACGAACACGATGCCGCTGTTCGGCGAGTTGGTGAAGCCGTTGATCGACAGGCCGGGGAACGCGATGGCGTTGGCCACGCCCGGGTGCTTCAGCGCGATGTCGCCCATGCGGCGGATGACGGCGTCGGTGCGCTCGAGCGAGGCGGCGGCCGGGAGCTGGGCGAAGGCGACGAGGTACTGCTTGTCCTGCGTCGGCACGAAGCCCGTGGGCGTGGCCTTGAACAGCGCGCCGGAGAGGCCGAGCAGGCCGGCGTAGACGACGAGCGCGACGACCGAGACGCGCAGCAGGCGGGCGACGCCGGCGGAGTATTTCGCGGCGGCCCAGGCGAAGAAGCGGTTGAACGGGCGGAAGAACCAGCCGAAGGCGAAGTCCATGGCGCGGGTCAGCCCGTCCTTGGGCGCGTGGTGGTCCTTCAGCAGCAGCGCGCTGAGGGCGGGCGAAAGGGTGAGCGAGTTGAAGGCCGAGATGATCGTCGAGATGGCGATCGTCATCGCGAACTGCTTGTAGAACTGGCCGGTCAGGCCGCTGATGAAGGCGGTGGGGATGAACACGGCCGAGAGCACGAGCGCGGTGGCGATGATCGGGCCGGTGACCTCGCGCATGGCCTGGCGCGTGGCCTCGACGGGCGTGCGCCCGAGGGCGATGTTGCGCTCGACGTTCTCGACCACGACGATCGCGTCGTCGACCACGATGCCGATGGCGAGCACGAGGCCGAAGAGCGAGAGGGCGTTGATCGAGAAGCCCAGGCCGAGCATGACGGCAAAGGTGCCGACGAGCGACACGGGCACGGCGGCCAGCGGGATGATCGAGGCGCGCCAGGTCTGCAGGAAGAGGATGACCACGAGCACGACGAGGACGATGGCCTCGAAGAGCGTGTGGACGACGGCCTCGATCGAGCTGCGCACGAAGACCGTCGGGTCGTAGACGATGTCGTACTTCAGACCCTCGGGAAAATTCTTCGCGAGTTCCTTCATCGTGGCGCGGACGGCGTCGGAGGTGGCGATGGCGTTGGAGCCCGGGAGCTGCGCGATGGGCAGGGCGACCGCGGCCTGGTTGTTGAGCAGCGAGCGCAGCGCATAGGCGTTGGCGCCGAGCTCGATGCGGGCGACGTCGCGCAACTGCACGCGTTCGCCGGCCGGGCCGGACTTGACGATGATCGCGCCGAACTCGTCCTCGGTGGTCAGCCGGCCCTGGGTGTTGACGAGCAATTCGGTGTCGACCGGGCGGGCGTTGGGCTGCTGGCCGACCGCGCCGGCGGCGACCTGGACGTTCTGCTCGCGGATGGCGGCGACGACGTCCGAGGCGGTCAGGCCCTTGGCGGCGACCTTGTTGGGGTCGAGCCACACGCGCATGGCGTAGTCGCCCGAGCCGAAGACGCGGACCTCGCCGACGCCATTGAGCCGGGCGAGGACGTCGCGGACCTGCAGCGTGGCGTAGTTGCGAACGTAGATGTTGTCGTAGCGGCCGTCCGGCGAGAACAGGTGGACGACCATGAGGAGGTCGGGCGAGGCCTTGGCGGTGGTGACGCCGATGCGGCGGACATCCTCGGGCAGCTTGGGCAGGACCTGGGCGACGCGGTTCTGCACCTGCACCTGGGCGTTGTCGAGGTCGGTGCCGATCGCGAACGTGATGGTGAGTGTCATCATGCCGTCGCTGGTCGCCTGCGAGAACATGTAGAGCGAGTGCTCGACGCCGTTGATGGCCTGCTCGAGCGGCGCGGCCACGGTGTCGGAGATGGTCTTGGGGTTGGCGCCCGGGTAGCTGGCGCGCACCACCACGGTCGGGGGCACGACCTCGGGATACTCGCTGATGGGCAGGCGCCACATCGCGATGAGGCCGACGAGGAAGACGATCGTGGACAGGACGCCGGCGAGGATCGGGCGCTTGATGAAGTAGTCGGAGAAGTTCATGACGGAGCGGGAGAGCGGGAATTTTTGGGCAAGGCGGTGGCCGGGCGGGCCGGATGGGAAGGCCGGTGAAGGGCGACGGTACGGCGGTGACGGAGTCACCGCCGCGGCGCGGACGGAGTCCGCGCCCTACCTGGGTGTCAGCGCAGGGCGGCGATCTTGGTGGTGGCGGCGGCCGCGGTGGTGGCGACGGCCTGCGTTTCCGGCGTGACGGTCATGCCGGGCCGGACGCGCTGGAGGCCGTTGACGATGATCGTGTCGCCGGACGACAAGCCCTCGCGGACGACACGCTTGCCATCGAGGACGGGGCCGAGCTTGACCGTGCGGTACGCGACGGTGTTGCCGGGACCGACGGCGAGGACGTATTTCTGGTTCTGGTCGGTGCCGATCGCGCGCTCGCTGACGAGCAGTGCGGGAGCCGGCGCGCTGACGGGGAGGCGGACGCGGGCGAACAGCCCCGGGATGAGCGCGCCGTCGTCGTTCGGGAACACGAGCCGCAGCGCCAGCGAGCCGGTGGCGGGATTCACGTGGTTGTCGGCGGACTCGACGAAGCCGTGGCGCGGATAGCCGTCCTCATCCGCGAGCTGGAGGTCGACCGGGATCCGGCCATTGCGGCTGAGGATGCGGCCTTCGCGGGCGAGGCGGTTGAACCGGAGCAGGGTGGACTCGTCGAGGTCGGCGTAGACGTAGGCGTCGCCGTCGCTGACGATCGTGGCGAGGAGCGTGGCGTTGCCGGGCGCGCCGGAGATCAGGTTGCCCGGCGTGACGTAGGCGCGGCTGATGCGGCCGGAGATCGGCGCGCGCACCTGCGTGTATTCGAGGTCAAGCCGGGTGGTCTCGAACGCGGCGCGCGCCTCGGCGGCGGCGGCGCGGCGGGCCTCGGCCTCCTCGCTCGAGATGGCGGATGACGCCAGAAGCTTCTCGGCGCGCGCGGCCTCGCGGTCCGCAACGTCGGCCCGGGCCTTCGCCAGGTCGAATTGCGCCTGGTACCAGCGCGGGTCGATCGCGAAGAGCAGGTCGCCCTTCTTCACCAATTGCCCGGCCTGGAACTGGACGGCGTCGACGTGGCCGGAAACGCGGGCGCGCAACTCGACGGTTTCGGTGGCGTCGACGTGGCCGGTGAGTTCCTCGTAGTCGGTGACGAGCTCTTGTTCGACCGGAGCGACCGTGACCTTGGGCGCCGGCGGCGCGATGGAAGCGGCGGCTTCAGCGGCGTGGGCGCGGGAAGGAGAGGCCAGGTAGAGGCCGGCGCCGGCGACGGCGAGGACGCCGGCGGTGACGAGCAGGAGATGGCGCCGGATGCGGCGGCGAGGTTGCGTGGCGGAGCTGGTGTTCATGCGTGGATTGAATTGATCTGGAGACGGAGAGAGGCCGCCGGTCTTATTCATGACGGCGTGTGAGCGGCGCCTGAAGGCGGTCGAGCAACGTCGAATCGAAGAGGCGCTCGAAGTCGGGCTGCGCCAGGCGGCGGCGCGCGGCGTGCGTGCCGGCGAACCGCTGCGCGAAACGCGGCGAGGCCGGCAGGAGAAAATTCAGACGGTTGGTGCCGAGCTGTGTAGGTTGTGCGAGTATCGTGGTGTTCATGGCGTGGAGTTAAAGATAGTTGACTGGTTGGCTAGTATTTGGATGCAAAAAGAGCGCGACCTGGGCAGAGCCGCGCGAGAGGAAAGATCAGGATTTGAGCGTGGCTTTCTGTTTGGCGCCGATGAGCCGGAGCCCGGTCTCGGCCAGGCTGTGGGCGACCTCGGGGTCGTTCATGATCCGGCATTGGCAGACGATGCCTTCAATCAGGCCGGCGAGGGCGTGGGCTTTTTCGGCCGGGTCGCAGGGTTCGATCGCGCCCTCGGCGAGGGCATCGCGGAGCGCGGACTCATAGTACCGGCGCTTGCGATTGAGCAGCTCGCGGATCTTGCCGTTGATGTCGACCTCATGCGTGCTGGTTTCCGATCCCATCGAGACGATGGGGCAGCCAAGCACCTTGCCGTGCTCCTGCTTCACCTTGACCTGTTTCTGGTAAATGTTCTCGAGGTAAGCCGCGATCCGGTCGACCGGCTCGACGGAAGGGGAGAAGATCTGGTCCATGTTGGGCTTCCAGGTCTCGGTCCACATGCGCTCGAGGGCGGCGACGGCCAGGTCGGCCTTGGAGCTGAAGAAATAATAGAAACTGCCCTTCTTCACCTCGGCGCGCTTGCAGATGTCATCGATGGTCACGGCGCCGTAGCTCTCTTCCCAAATCAGGTCGAGGGCGGCGTCCATGAGCCTTTCGTTGGCATCTGAGGTTCTTCCCATGGCGCAAAGGAATAGTTGACCGTTTAGTCAAGTCAACTGGATTTTTCAAAAATTCTTGGCCGACGCTTCTGCAGGGCCGTCGCTGGTCGCCGTGCCGCCCTTCAAGCCATCCCCGAAAACCACCGCAGCACCCGCAGAGCCCGCAGCGTTATCCACCGGCTCGGCCGGCCTTCGCTTTCGGCCCAATCGACGGGCATCTGGCCAGGATAGACCGTCTCAAGCAGCCAGCGACCGTCGTCGGCGCGCTTCGCCACCACGTGCTCGACCGCCTCGGCCAGCCGCGGGTCGGGTGCGACCCCGGCGCGACGCAAATGATCGAGTGCGCGGAGCACATCGTAGTGCCACCAGGTCGGAAAGGCGAAGCGCCTCCAGTCGCCGCCGCCCTTGCGATCCCGCGCGATGATTTCGCCCGTCGATCGGCGCCGCAACAATCGGCGTGCGAGGAGATACTCCTCTCCGCGGCGACGGGCGGCGTTAACGTCCGGGCGGGCCGCGCCGGATTGCTCGAACGCGAGCAGCGCCTCGAGCACGCAAAGGGTCGTGTTGAAGGAGGAGCGGGTCGAACCCTTCGCCGCCTCGCAATTCCAGCCGCCATCGGGCAGTTGTTCGCCGAGGAGCCGTTCCACCAGGCGGCTGACGTCCTGCCCAAAATACGCGCCGACGGCGCCGACCTGGCCGTTGATGCACGGCTCCTCTTCCCCGGCGAAAAAGGGATTCGCGTCGCACTCGGGCGGGCCGCAGCCGCGCCACGTCACGTGGCGCACGACGCGCTCCAGTGCATGTCGCGCCGCGGGGGCCGCGGGATCCAGGCCGCAATCGCGCAGCAGCATCAGGACATGCATGGTGGAATTCCAGCCGCGGTTCCACGCGCGACCGCCCCACTGGCCGTCGTCCGCCTGCAGCGCGAGCAAGCGTGCGCCGAGCCCGGTCGTGGCGACCCTCGCGCGCTCGGCGGCGACTTCTTCGGGCGGGGCGCCGGTGAGGTCCCGCAGGACCTGCCAGCGGATCGCCGGGTCGGAATCGAGCAGCCAGGTCACGATGGAATCGTCCGGGACATTGGCGGTGACACGGTGCATGAGGCCGTTAATTTGTGGCGCGGCGGCGGCCGGCGTCAAAATCTTGCTGGCCGGGGTGAAGGCGCAGGCGTCTTCCGCTTGCCCCCGCCCGCCGTTTGGGGATTCGATGAACCCGGCCCGTGGGTGGCGGTCTGTGGCCAATAACCCTTATGAAAACATCGATGCCCAAGAACACGATTTGCCTGTGGTACGACAAGGACGCCGAGGCGGCGGCGCGTTTCTACGCGGCGACGTTTCCGGACAGCAAGGTGACGGCGGTGCACAAGGCGCCAGCCGACTATCCATCGGGCAAGGCGGGCGATGTGCTGAAGGTGGAATTCACGGTGTGCGGCATTCCCTGCCTGGGGCTCAACGGCGGACCGGCGTTTACCCAGAGCGAGGCCTTTTCGTTCCAGATCGCAACCGACACGCAGGAGGAGACCGATCGGTACTGGAATGCCATCGTCGGCAATGGCGGCCAGGAGAGCGCCTGCGGCTGGTGCAAGGATCGCTGGGGGCTGTCGTGGCAGATCACGCCGCGCGCGCTCACCGAGGCGATGGCCGCCGGCGGCGCGGAGGCGAAGCGCGCTTTCGAGGCGATGATGGAGATGGGCAAGATCGACATCGCCAAAATCGAGGCCGCCCGCCGCGGCTGACCTTGCACGAGGGCAGCAAAGGGCGCGAAGAGGGCGCAAACCGAGAGGCGGTCGGCCGGGAGTTCGACCCTCCAAGCCCGAGATAAATCCTCGCCGGCGCGATTCACATCGAGCCGAAATTGGCTGCCCGGCCTGGATTCGAACCAGGACTAGGCGAGTCAAAGTCGCCTGTGCTGCCATTACACCACCAGGCAAAAGTCCCAGCCGGAGCGTGCTCCGCTCGTCGGGACGGTCAAGGGCGGAAAAGTTCCGGTTGGAAGACCCGGATCCGGCTGCCGTGCGAGTGTAGGGGCATGGTGGCGAACTATCTCCTTTCTCCAAGCCACAGACCATATGCGCTGACCCGGTTGGACCTTTCCGGAACCAGAAGGGCATTGCTTGGTCCCGGAGATTGCGGAGAATCTCGAGGCCGCTTGAAACCAAGGCGCCGCCGGCGCCGTAATACCTTGAGCTGGTTTTTCCGATGAACCCCACCATGTCCACCGTTCCTCTTGCGCGGTTTTCGCCGGCGATGCCCGTCTGCCTGCTTCTCGCGGTGACACTGGCTGCGCCCGCCCGGTCGGGCCCGATTGAGCCTGCCTCCAAGCCCTACACGCTGTTCATGGGTTCGGATCTCTCGGTGGCGCGCGGCAAGGATTTCTTCAAAGTCTACGACGTCTCCGGCTCGTCCTTCGTCGTCGTCATTGGCGGAGCGGAGACCCAGATCCCGATGTGGGGCGGGACGCATGACCTCAAGGTCGCGCCGACGCTCAAGCTGTCTGATGTTTCCGCCACCGTGACCGGCTTCAAATGCGAACGCGCCTATACGCCGGGCAATGATCCGGTCATGTTGCGGCAACGAAGATCGATGGAGGTTTCCGCCGCCATGGGCGATGCCGCCTCGTTGGCCGAAGGCCAGGCGGTGGCCGCTGCGAACGGGGGCTATGTGGTCGGAAACGCTCCGCCCCAAGGCATGACGGCGGCCGAGGCGAGGCGGGATGCCAGCACCGCGCAAACAGCGCTCCAGAATGGGATCGCCAACGGCGCCACGGGCCTGGCGCTGGCCGCATTGCAGGCGGCGGCGGGTCGGGCCACCGCCGACGCTAACAACCTGACCAACGCGGAGACGGCGACAGCGACCCAGCAGATGGACGCCGATCGGCTGAGCTCGGCCGTGGCCGACGCGGCCTTTGCCCGCCTCCATGCCGAAGAGGATCGGGCGAAGGAACAGTTTGATGCCGTCGCGGCGGACTTCGAGATCTCATCGGAGACGCCGCTCAAGAAGCCGTTTATAGTCCTGACGGTGCTTTTCCGGGAGAAACCCGGGGACCGGGGCACGCTGCGCAGCCTGATCTATGCGCGGGCCTTGGACGAGATCGGATCGAAGCCGCAGAAAATCCATATCCTCAAGGGCGGGCTGCCGCCGGGCTATGAGTTGGAGCGATACGAAATTCACTTCTACGACTCCGGGCGGGAAATTGCCTCCGACGTCGCGCCCAAGCGCGTGGCACTGAGCCGCGACGATGCCTTCGAGTACATGAAGATCGAGTATTTCACCAATCACAAGGGCGAGACGCTGGCGGCCTCGCCGGCCATCGGGAAACCCGACCGGAAAACGGAGATCGCGCTGACTCCGCGGCAACGGGACGCGGTCTTTTATGTGAAAATATCGAAGGAGGGCATGCCCTTGGAGGTTTTCACCGACGAGTCATGTTCCGAGCAGGCTGGTGAAGACATGGCCTCGGTCATCAAAGGCATTCGCTTCTATCCTGCGCTCGAGAAAGGCAATCCGGTTGGCGGTATCGCCCGGCTGGTCCTGAGCCAGCTCAAGATGTAGCGTTGCGGACCTCGCGCACCCTGCCGGCAGGTCGGGGTGAGTTCATGTCTCGCGAAGGGCAATCATCGGATCCACCTTCGTCGCGCGCCGGGCCGGAAGATAGCTGGCCAGCGCGGCCACCCCCAGCAGAAGCAAAGGCACGATCAGAAACACTGCCGGATCATGGGGGCGGACACCATAGAGCAAATTTGCCATCAGGGACGCAGTGGATGCGGCCAGGACCAATCCGGCCATGATGCCCACGCCAGCAAGTGCGACGCCCTGGCGGAGGAATGTACCCAGAATTTCTGCCCGTTGCGCCCCCAGGGCCAGGCGGATGCCGATCTCACGGGATCGCTGGCTGACCATGTAAGCCAACAAGCCGTATATTCCGATGGAGGCCAGGAGCACCGCCAAAACGGCAAACCCGCCCACCAGGTCAGCGGAGAAACGGCGTGAAGCGAGCGACCGATCAAGGATGTCGTCCATGGAAGAAACCCCATACACGGGCAAGCCGGGATCGATGCTCTGGATTTCATGCCGAATCTGCGGTTCGAGCGCGGTCGCGGGCAGGGACGTCCGCAATGCCACGCTCACTTGCTTGCTGGGATCTTGGTAGACGGGAACGTAGATGTGGGGCACGCCATCGATGTCGAGGCCGTCATTTTTGATGTCCTTGATCAGGCCCACGACAGTCGCCCACGGCTGGGTCGCGTCCTTTCCGAAGCGCACGCGCCGGCCCAACGGATCACCGGACGGCCAAAACAGCCGAGCCGTGCTTTCGTCGACGATAGCCACCGGCGGTTTGCCGGCTTCGTCGTCCTCGGAGAAGGCGCGACCGCGGAGGAGCGTCGCCCGCATCACCTGAAGATAACCCGGGCTGATCCGGATTCTCTCGGCGCGCAGATCCTGCGCCGATTCGACCGGACGGTCTTCAATCGCCAGGCCTTCAATCGGCACGCCACCAACCGCATTGGGGTTGCCATTGGTGGCGGGGAGAGACGAGGTGATCGCCGCGAGTTCCACACCCGGAATTGCCTGCATGCGCCGCAGCAGCTCACGTCCAAAGGCGACCTTGCCTGGCACGCCCTGATACGGATCCGTCTTGGGATCGATGGGGTTGCCCAACCACGTATTGGCCGTGACCAACTGGGTGGGATTGAAGCCAGGATCCTCCCGCAACAGGTCCTGCAGCGTGCGCAACAACAGACCTGCCCCCACCATCAGGATGACGGCAAACGTCAGTTCAGCGACGATGAGCCCATCCCGCAACCGGCCGGTCCGGGCGTTGAAGCCGGAGCCGCGACCGCCTTCGCGCAGGGCCGGGGAGAGCGCGGCTTTGGTCGAATGAAGCGCGGGAACAAGTCCAAACACCAAGCCAGTAAGGATCGAAACCAGCAGAGCGAACGCCAGCACCACCCCGTCGATTCGCACTTCGTCAAGCCGGGGAACGTTGGCTGGCACCAGGCGCAGGATGAAGCACAACGATCCCACGGCGGCGGCAAGGCCCGCGGCCCCGCCGAGGAGCGACAGCAGCATGGATTCGGTCAGCATCTGGCGCACGACGCGGCCGCGGCTCGCTCCCAGCGCCAACCGCACCGCGATCTCTTGTCGCCGCCCCGAGGCGCGCGCCAGGAGAAGGTTGGCAATGTTCAACGAGACGATGAAAACGATCAGGATCACCGCCCCCAGCAACACCAGCAGCATGGGCCGGACACGGCCCACCAAGGTTTCCTGCAAGGATTGAATCTCAACGGTCCACCGCGCCGGCGGCGGATAGTCGGCCGGGAAGTCGCGGCGCAATTCGGCGGCCACGGCCGTGAGGCGCATTTGGGCCTGCGCCAGAGTCAGGCCAGGCTTGAGGCGCCCGATTGCGGATCTGAGAACCCGATTGCCGCGGATCGGCGGGGGAAAGGGCGTCCCGCTGAGTCCGGCGGCGCAAAACACTTCCGCCTCGCCGGAAGTTGTCGGTCCGGGATGGCGAAAGCCGCGCGGCAGAACCCCGATGATGGTAATGGGATCGCTGTCGATCCAGATGGTACGGCCGATGACTTTTGGATCGGCACCATAGGCCCGGCGCCACAAGCCATCGCTGATCACCGCCAAGGGAGCGAAACCGGGCACAAAGTCCTGCGGACCGAACAACCGTCCAATTTGCGGGGTCACACCCAGAAGGGAGAAGTAGCTGAAGCTGCCGTTGACCGCCTCGAGACGCTCCGGCTGTTTGCCGCCGGTCAGATTCTCGCTGCCCTCGAAGATCGGGGTCGCATCTTCAAATACACCCGTGCGCGTCAGCAGGTCATCCAGTTCGGGCTTGGAAAATTTCACGTCCCGCAAGCCCAGGCCGGGCTCGTTGAAGAAGATCCGAACCAAACGATCGGGATCTCGGTAGGGCAGGGGTCGCAACAACACCGCGTTCACGAGGCTGAAAATGGCCGTGTTGGCGCCCACGCCGAGGGCCAGAGTCACGACGACAGTGAGCGTGAAGGCCGGCGTTTTTCGCATCGTGCGCCAGGCGTAACGGACATCTTGAATGAGTGCGTTCATGAGTGAGAATCTTTCAGGACCTGGGGAGTAGGCCGCCGGTGAGTTTGCTGCATCGGGTCATGCCTTGGTTCACCTGCTGTCTTTCTGGGCCGGGGCGGGTCCGCAGTTGGCCGAACACTACCCGGCATGGGTTGAGCTCAGCCTTCGCGCAGGACGACGAGCGGATCCTTATGGGCGGCCCTCCGCGCGGGCAGGTAGCTGGCCAGCAGCGCCACCCCCAGGAGGAGTGTCGGCACCGCGAGAAACACGAAGGGGTCAATCGGATGGACGCCGTACAGCAGTGCCCCAATCGCCGGCGCCACGAGCAGGGAAATCAAAATACCGCCAACGATTCCCGCGGTGGCGATCACGGTCCCCTTGCCGAGGATCATTAGGAAAACATCCGCCCGTTGCGCCCCCAGCGCCATGCGGATGGCGAGTTCACGCGCCCGTTGCTCGACCAGATTTGCGAGCAGGCCGTAGACGCCGATCGAGACCATGAAAAGCGCGATGGCTGCGAACGCTGCCACCAACGAAGCGGAGAATTGGCGCGTGGCCAGCGAGGCGCTGACCACCTCATCCATGGGTCGAATGTCGAAGACGGGCAGGGCAGGATCGATGGATTGGATCTCCTGCCTGATCTGGCGCTCGAGGGTCTCGGCCGGGAGCGATGTCCGCATGACGAAATTCACCCGCCGGGACCTGGCCTGGTAGACCGGCTGATAGACGTGCGGAATCCCATCGCGGTCCAAGCCGTCATGTTTCACGTCCTGGACTATTCCCACCACTTTCACCCAGACGGCGGGATTGAAGCCCTGTCGTCCCAGTTGGACGCGCCTTCCCAGGGGATTGGCCGCCGGCCAATACCGGCGGGCGGTCGTTTCATCGATGATTGCAACCCCCGGTTTGTCGGCCTGGTCATTGTCGTCGAAGGACCTGCCGTGCAGCAGCGTTATGCCCATCACCTTGAAATAGTCGGGACTCACCCGGATCAGCTCGGCTTTGACCTCCGTTGACGCATCAACCGGTCGATGCTCCATCACCATGGGGGCAAACGCCGGCGGGTCCGAACCCATGGGAATGGAGGATGTGACCCCGACCATTTCCACCCCGGGTATGCCGGATATCCGATGCATGGCGGCTCGGACAAAAATGCCTTGGGCCTCGGGCGTCAGGTAATGATCGGCCTTGGGGTCGTTGGGCGCGGTCAGCCAGACGCTGGCCCCAACCACGTTCGATGATTTGAATCCGGGATCCTCCCGGAGCAGACCCCAAAAGGTGCGCAGCAGCAATCCGGCTCCGACCATCAGCACGATCGCCAGCGCCAATTCAGCGATGATCAAACCGGAGCGATATTGGCCGATTTTCCTGCTCTGGCCCGATCCCAAGGATCCCTCGCGCATCCCGGAAAACACATCGGTCGATCCCGATTGCAGGGCCGGGACCAGGCCAAAGGCCAGGGCCGTGAGGACTGAAATCAGCAGGGCGAAGCCCAGCACGCCCCAGTCAATGTTTATCTCGGTCAGGCGGTGGATCGTATGGGGTGCGAACAGCACAACGACGCGCAATGACAGCGCCGCGACCAGAACGCCAATGCTCCCGCCCAGCAGCGACAGCACGAGGGACTCGGTCAGGAGCTGCCGGGTAATCCTGGTCCCGGTGGCGCCAAGCGCGCTCCGCAGGGCGACTTCCTTGTGACGAGCCGAGGCGCGCGCCAACAGCAGATTGGCAATATTCACCGACCCGATGAGAATGATGACAACCACCGCCGCCATCAGGACCATGAGCATGGGCCGGACCTCGCCAACCAGGGATTCCAGCAAGGGCTGGACGTCGATGGACCAACGGGCGGGCGCCGGGTAATCGGACGCATATGCGAGCCGAAGGGAGGCCGCCAGCGCATCGAGCTTTTGCTGCGCCTGCGCCAAATTGAGTCCGGAATGGAGGCGGCCAATCGCGCTGGGAATGATGCGCTGGTCGCGCTTGTACGGTGGGAAAGGGTCCGCCTTGAAGCCCGCGGTGAGCCAGACATCAACTTCCTTGGCGACGGTTTTCCCCGGATGCCGGAATCCAGGCGGCAGAACGCCGACGATGGTGTAGGCGTCACTGTCGATGAACAGTCTCCGGCCCAGGACATCCCGATCAGCACCGTATAACCGCCGCCAAAGCCCGTCGCTGATCACCGCAGCCTGGGCGAAGCCCGGCGCGGTATCCAGCTGCGGCTCGAACAATCGCCCCAGCTGGGGATGGGCGCCCAGCATCGTAAAGTAGTTGGCACTGGTCCCCAGGAGCTCGAGCCGTTCCGGTTGGCTGCCGCCCGTCAGGTTGCCGCTGCTCGGCCAGACCACACTGACCGCATCGAAGATATCATGGGCCGCCTGGAGGTCCTCCAATTCAGGGGCGGAAAACCGAATATTGCTCAGGCCGGCGCCAGGCTGGTTGAACGTTATCTGCACGAGCTGCGCGGAATCGGGATAGGGAAGCGGATTCAGCAAGACGGACTTCACCACGCTGAATACCGCCGTATTGGCGCCGACGCCCAGGGCCAAAGTCATGATGATAATCAGCGTAAAGCTTGGGCTTTTGCGCATCATGCGCCAGGCGTAGCGAACATCTTGAATGAGGGAGTTCATCGAGGAGATCCGTGCGGAACCATGGCGGGTGGATTCACCGGGGTGGTGGATTCGTTCGGCCCGGCCGGGCGCCAGGCGTGCCGCTCCCTCATGGCTCCAGCATGGGCGGCATAACGCAGCGTGGCGTGGACCAGAACGCGCACCGCCGCACGCCATCCGCGGGCTTCGTCCGCTCTCACCGCTTGGTCAATCTCGCGCACGATTAGGCTCCGGGCCTCGCCTCAAGCCTTGACGACGAGGTCGATCTCGACGCAGGCGCCGAGCGGCAGCGCGGCCACCGCGATCGTTGTGCGGGCGGGGAAGGGCGGGCGGAAATGCTTCGCGTAGATGGCATTCATCGCGCCGAAGTCCCCCATGCTCGTGAGATATACGCCGGCGCGCGCCACGTCATCGAAACTCCTGCCGGCTGCCTGGAGTACCGCCGAGAGATTGAGGAAGATGCGCTCGGTCTCGGCCACTATGCCCCCGGCGACCACCCGGCCCGTGGCCGGGTCCTGGCCGACCTGGCCGCTGACATAGAGGAAACCACCGACTTCGATCGCCGGGGAAAACGGGCCGACCGGCGGCGAAAGGTCGGGCGAGGTAATGGGAGTCTTGATCATGGCAGTCTCCAGTAAGGGGTGGTGGCGGCGGCGCACCCTCGTTAGACGGAACTGTCTAACAACAGTCAAGCCCTATTAGACAGAACTGTCTAATCTTGATCTGCGCCCGGCCGTCGCGCTAGCCTCGGAGGCATGCCCGATCTGCCCCCATCAACCGGCGACAGCACCCCCAAGCGGGACCATCTCATCGCGACGGCCTTCCGTCTTTTCTATCGCGATGGCTACCACGCGGTCGGCATCGATAGGATCCTGGCCGAGGCGAAGCTCGCCAAGATGACCCTCTACCACCACTTCGAGTCGAAGGAGGAACTCATCGTGGCCGTGCTCGTACAGCGCTCGGCGCTGATCAACGAGCGGGTGCAGACGGCCCTGCGAGAGGCCGGACCTTCGCCGCGCAAGCGACTGCTCGCTTATTTCGCCCGTTATGAACCGATTTTTGCCAGCAAGGAGTTCAACGGCTGTGGGTTTATCCGCGCCGTCGCGGAGTATCCGGATATCCACTCGCCGGTGCACCAGGCCGTGATCCGGCACAAGCAGAGGGACATCGACACCATTCAGGAACTGCTCGCCGGCCTCGGGGTCGTCGAACCGGGTCCGCTGGCGCGGCAGATTGCGCTCCTCCTCGAGGGTGCGCTGGTGAGCGCGCACACCTTCGGGGACACCTCGGCGTTGGCTCACGCACGCAACGCCGCGCTCGCCCTGGTGAAAGCGGCGCGGAGATCCTGAGAAGTTGAGGGGTGGCCGACCGGCGGCGCCGCGGAACCGCGAAGCAGAGGTGTCCCGCTCCGGACCGGCGGCATCACGTCGCCGGCGACGCTCGACTGGAGGTGCGCAAGCCAGGCCGCGGCGAGTCCATGCTCGCCTTTCCCGGCTTCGCGAACGCAGGTCATTCTTGCCCGAGGCCGGAACGCACGGGTTTTCATGCGCCTATCCGCGCTATCCTTGTACGACCCGCACGAACCACGGACCTCTCTGGCGACGGCGGAAACGGTCAGGCCTCGAGTCTCGAGCGCGATGGGCGGGCTTGAAGCCGGTCGAGGGCCGCTTTGACCGCCTGCAGGTAATTCGGATGCCAGAGTTCGTGCTCCGCGTCCGGGACGTCGATGTAGGTGTGCTGACGATAGAAATCGCGGATGGCGACGGCGCGGCGGTGCATTTGCTCGTCTTCCCTGGCCCCCACCAGGATGTCGGCCGGAGTGTTCGCGTTGCCGGCGCGGTAGGAAATCATCCAGCGTTGCGGCTCGTCGTCATCCTCCAGGAAAAACGGCGAGATCGAACCGAGGATCAGGTGGCGTGCCCGCAGCGCACCCAGATGGGCGTAGAGCGCGCCGAGCGAGTAGCCCATCACGACCTTGCCCGCCGTCTGGGCATCGACCTGGGGGAAGAGCGCGGTCGAGTCGAAGTTCGGCTGGGCGCCGGTCCAGTCCAGCCGGACAAATTCGGTCTCCCAGCCAAGGGCTCGCACGAAATCCACGAACGGCTGGAAACGGCGCTCGGCGCCGGGCATCGGCGGGACAATCGTCAGCAATGGCATGCGCGTACGGATGGGCAGGCCGGGAGAAACGTCAAACCGCGAAGGACGGCAATGGAGTCAGAGCCGGAAAGGTGGGCGCGATTTCCGCCTGCGGCCGCGCCCAGGCGCAAAGATTTTGGGCGCGGAGAAATTTTCACGGCGACCCGCTGGCTTCGCGCGGGTCTGCACCTCCATGGCATCCACCGACCAAGCCGCGACGGCGCGCCGTATGTCATTGGCAGTCGTCCGGTGCGGGCATATTTCTCCAGCCATGAATCTCTCCATTCGTTTGAGCCGGGCGGTCGGATTGGGCCTGACCTTGTTGATGGGCATGTGCGGTGCGAGCGCGGCGGAGAACCCGTCGCCGGCGCCGACCTTCCAGCGCGGGGTGAACATCTGCCACTGGTTGTCCCAATGCTTTGACCGGCCCTACGCCGGCGACTGGTTTGGCGAGAAGGACGTCGAGTGGATCGCCGCGCACGGCTTCGATCACATCCGCTTTCCGATCGACGCGCGGCTCTGGCTCAAGCCCGACGGCTCGCTCGACCCGGCGAAGATCAAGCCGTTCGAAAACGCGATCCAATGGAGCCGCTTGCAGCATCTCGGCATCATCCTCGACGTGCATTTTCTCCCGGGCGCGGACTTCAACGACGGCGGCGACGGCCGCGCCTTTGTCGATCCCACGATCCAGGACCAGGCCGTCGGCATCTGGCGCGAGATCGCCCGGCGCTTTGCGGACGAGCCGTCGGACCTGCGCTTTGAAATCATCAACGAGCCCGTGGCCCCGAAGAACCAGCAGTTGAACGTCCTGAATCGCCGGGTCCTCGCGGCGATTCGCGAGTCGAACCCGACGCGGATCGTCTATCTCACGTCGAATCGCTGGAGCATCATCGGCACGATCGACGACGTCGAGCTGCCCGACGACCCGAACATCGCCTTCACCTTCCACTTCTACGAACCGGTCGTCTTCACCCACCAGAATGCCCCGTGGGTTTATGCCAAGACGGGCGCACCGCCGGTCAAATTCCCCGGGGTCGTGCCCAATGTCGCGCCGTATGGAAAGCCCGGCGATGCCGTCACGACTTCGGTCGGACGGACCCTGTCCGTCGCGACGGACATCGACGCCCCGTTCGCGCGGATGGCCGCGTGGGCCGAAAAACATGCCAAGGGCCGAGAGATTCTCCTCGGCGAGTTTGGCGTCTATCGCGCGGCCGACGATGCCTCAACCAAGGCCTGGCTGCATGCCGTGCTCGACGCCTGCCAGCGGCACGGATTCGCCTGGAACCTCTGGGGCTATCGCAGCGGCGAATTCGGCGTGATCGACTGGCAGGGCCACGAAACCCGGATCCTGGGAGACTTGGAGCCTTATCTCCGGGCCAAGCGATAAGGCGGGCCTCGAGAATGGGCCGGGGCAATGATTGAAAGCCTCGGGCCGAGGTGGAGCGGCTCGACCGCAAGACGCTGAAGCGTTCCGGCTAAGAGGGAAAGCGCGCTGAGGTCAGCGCGTACCACCCACTTTCAGCCCGCGCCCCGGAATTTCCCGGGGGGTAATCCCGCGTTTCCCCCATGGTTGTCCTGCGCCGCCGGTGCGATAATTCCGGGCCGACGAGCCACGCCCTCGCGCGACACCGGCCGAGTTTCCGCCCATGAAAACCCACCTGCCCGCCCTTTCCGACCTGCTGCCCGTCCTGCTCGCCGGCATACCGACTGTCGTGGCCGTCGTCGCCGGCGCGGTCGTGATCAACCTGGTGCTCAGCCGCGGGCTGACGCTGCTGACGCGCCACGCCAGCTTCACCGAGCACGAAATCGGGCCGGTGCGCCGCGCGATCAAGTGGCTGATCACGCTGGGGGCGGTCGTTTTCGCCCTCGGTGCGTTTGGCGTCAACGTGAGTGGGATTTGGGGCGTGCTTTCGACGATCCTGGCGATGGTCGCGATTGGTTTCGTCGCCGTCTGGAGCGTGCTCAGCAATACCCTCTGCACGCTCATGATCATGATCTTTCGACCGTTTTCGATCGGCGATGAACTGGAGTTCGCCGGCGAGCCCGTCAAGGGACGCGTCACCGACCTGAATTTTGTCTACACCACGCTTGATGTCGGCGATGGCTCCGTCCTGCAGGTGCCGAACAATCTGTTCTTCCAGAAAACGCTCCGGCGGCGGCACGCCGCAGTCGACGCCACCTCGCCCGCGCGGCACCTGCGCGAGAAGCCGCCAACTCCGGCGGAGGCTCCGGTCGCTGCCGCGGCGCCGGCGCGGAGTTGATTCGAATCGATCCTGGAGCGGCGGTCCATGGCTGCCGGTCGAAAATGCGATGCTCCGAGAGCACCGCTACGGTCGCAAGCAGGCGCGTTCCCCCACGATGGCGCCGCAGCTCGCGGAGAAGCTTCTCGCAGCTTGTAACCGGAGCCGCCGCGGTGTAAGAGGTACCTCCGGTCAGGCCGTTCCCGCGCCAAACTGAACCGAAGCGGGGACGCCGGGCCAAGGACATGCCATGAACACCATCAGGATCATAATCACGAATGCGGACGGCATGGTGCTGGACAGCGTAAAGCTGTCCGCCACCGACGAGACCAATGCAATCGCCTACCGGGTGATCAAAGGGGAGATCGAGGCGCGTCCCGAGGAGGCGGTGCTCATGATCGGCCCGTGCCAGCAGAAATTCGAGGAGCACGCGCCAGCCACCTGCGCCAGCGCCCGCTAGCGCTCGAGCCTGGATCGAACGGGGAGCGCCTTGACTCCATGGCGCGGAAGAAATTCCCGGGCGATTGAGGACCCGGCCGGCGGGCCAACGGGCGTGGTCAGTTGGAGCCCGTGACGGTCAGCTGCGCGTAGGTGTCCTTGCCGTCCGGGCCGATCGTCAGCATGAAGGTGCGGCCGGCCTTGCCGCCCTGCAGCATGAGGCTTTCGCCCATCGCCATGTGTGGTTTCGCTTCCCAGCCCTGCGCGGCAAATTTCTTCTCATAGTAGGCCATGCCCTCGGCGGGAGTGGCCGGCAGCACGAAACCATAAATGCGCATCGCACCGCCGCCGCTGGCCATGCGCAACTTCGACTTGGCGAAGACCGGGATATCCTTGGGGAAATCCGCCGGGATCGCCATGCCCTCGGCGCTGCTCTGCAGGTGGACCTTCTGGCCGTCCGCGGTCTTGACGTCCATGGAGGCGCTCTTGCCGTCGCCGGACATGGTGACCTCCTTGCCGTCGGAGGTTTTCATCGTGCGGGTCGATTGTTTGCTGCAGCCGGACACTGCCAGCAGGCAGGCGGCGAGGAGGCACAGGGCGGGGGTTTTCATGGAGGGTGATGAGGTGGGAAAAGTTTGCGACGCTGCGCGAGCGGGACGGGGCCTAGTGCGGCTGGCCGTTGAAGATCAGCAGGCCGTTCTGGCCCCGCTCCGGCGCCTGCGGTCCGGGAATGAAGCTGATCGGCGGCCCTTCCGCGAGCGTGTGGCTGGCGGTGACGTTGAAGCCGAGGGCGCCGAGCTTGGCGGTCTCCTTGATATTTGTTTTCACGCCCACGTCGGTGAAGGACTTGCTGTCCATCGTCAGGTACAGGCCGGTTTTGGTGCTGAGTTCCTTGCTGCCGGTGAGCCCGATGCCGGTGGTCTGGCTGAGCTTTGGCCCGAGGTAGAGGGTGCAGGTCTTGTCGGTCTTGAATTCCAACTCCGCCGACACTCCCACCGTTTCGGCGAACATGCCGGAGACCTCGAGCGAAAACCCATCGCAGTTCGCTTCGGCGCTGACGCTGATGTCGCTGATCTTGCCCAGGCCGGCCCCGGTTTCCCCCTCGACGCCCAAGGTCCGCGACTTCTGGTCCTCGGTGCATTTCGCGGTGTCGGTGTCCGCGGTCTTCTCCACGCCGTCGCCCAGCCTTTCGGGCGGCATGAAACAACGCCGGGCCAGCACGAAGGCCTGGCGCGAGAACGTGCAGCTTTCGGCCATGTTGGTCACGAGCCCGTGGTAGTCGACCTGCTCCTGCACCTTGATCTGCGCCGCCAGGTAGGCCTGGAAGTCGGCGTCGCCAGTGAGCGCGCCGAGCGCGGTCGCATAGCGGTGCCAGATGCGGTCGCGCCGGCGGGTGTATTCATCCACGAGCTGCACCTGGGCCTGCATGGTTTCGTCGAGCGATTCGGCGAGTTCCTTGACCTGCGTCGCGACCGACGCCGGGTCCTTGATGTAGGCGGGCATCAGCCCAACCCAGGTGTTCATGAACTTTTCGTTGAGCCGTGCGGTGGCCTCGGTCTTGTCCACAATGGCGCCGTCGATGGCCCGGTTGAGCCGGCGGATTTCGGCGAGACGCGCATTCGCCGGGTCGATCATCCGCTCGATGGCCACCAGCCGGTCGCGCAGGTCGCGCGGCAGCTGCTTCCGGCCCCAGCGCTGGCGGGCCTGGTCCCGCGCCTGCAGCAAGGCCATGGCGTCGGCCGTCAGCGCCGGACCCTGCGCCTGGAGCCAGTCGACGTAGGCGAGGCGCTCCGGCAAACCCTTGGGCGTCCGCACCGGGGGCAATTCGCCCGGGAGTCCCTTCGAAAGGTCGACGAACAACGAGGCGTCCAAGCCGTAGTCCCTCGCCGCATCGTCCGGCCCGGCTTCATCCGGTTGGGACGGGGGCGTCGTCGCGGGCGTGTCCGCGCCGGCCCCGGCGGTCGCCGTGGTTCCAGGCGGCGGCACCGGTCGGCGGAACACGCCCATGAGGAAATATTGCTGTGCGTCCTGGCCGGCTTCCGCTTCCATCAGGGCGAGGCTCAGCAGCGCTTCGCTGAAATAGGGGTTCGCGGCCGCGATGGGCCGGAGCCCGGCCATGGCCTCGGCGGTCTTGCCTTGGCGCATCTGGATGTAGGAGCGCAGATACGTCACGCCCTGCTCGGCGGTGATGCCAAAGGCGTGGCCCGGACTTTGGCCCGATGCGACCAGATCCGCCAGCAAGGCATCCGCCTCGTTCACGAGTCCGCTCCACGCCATGAGGCCGGCCAGGTCGAAGCGCACGCCCGGGTTGCCCGGCTGGCGTTCTTCGCCCACCAGCAACGCTCCCAGCGCGACGCCCGGGCGGGCGTTGAGAAATGCAACCGCCGCATACGCGCGGAGCGCGGCCGGGGTCTGCAGTTCGGCCCGGGCCCGCAACGCCGCGAGCAGCGCGCCCTTGCCCTCGGGATCGACTGCGGCCCGCGCGGCCGCCAGTGCGGCCGGAACGCTGACCTGCCGCGGAACGACGCTCCCGATCAGCGCCCGGTTCTCGCTGCGAAACTGTTGCAGGGCCGCGCGGACGTCGATGGTTTCGAAATCATGCAGCGTGCGGACCCGATCCTCGGGTGGGTTCCAGTTGATGCCCGCCTCCAGCTCGGGCCCGGGGGGCGGGAGGCGGCGCACCGGCGGTTTGGGCGGGCGAGCCATCGCGGTTGACGAAGCGCCGATGCCGAGAAGCAGCGCCACCAGGAGCCACTGGAGAAGGGCACGCATGGCCGGGGTAATGGCGTCGCACCTTGCGGGTCGCTCCCGGCCAAGTCAAATGTCCGCCACCTGCGGGGCCCCTGCGCCGATGGTTAGAAGATTTCGGCATAGCCACTTAGGGTGACTCCCTCTTCCCGGGCACCGCGGCCCGTTCACGTGGCGCCAGGGATGTTTTGGCGCCGGGGCGCGTCCGGGGTGGCCGCCATGGGCTGCGGCAGCGGACCGAGCGCCGCGCTCCGCCCGACCGGACCAATCGGCTCTAGGATGCGGGCCCCGTTGGGCACGCCACCGAGGTCGCCGCACGAATTTCCCGCGAAACGACAAAGAACGCGGAACCTATGGGCTGGCAATGCAGGTCGTAGAGCTGACACTCTGGACCCTCCAGCCAGCTGCCTATGCACTACACCCATCGCTCCCCGATCATCCTGATCCTCGCCGCCGCCCTTTGGGGTGCGGCCGCGCTGTCCGCCGACATCGTCGAAACGAAGTCCGGCGCGCGCATCACCGGCAAGATCGCCCGCATCGACGGCGGATCGGTCGTCATCGACACCGACTTCGCGGGCACGATCCACATCAAGCAATCCGAGGTGACGGCGCTCAGCACCGACGCCCCGGTGGCCGTGCGGCTCGCCAGCGGCACCCGTTTCGACGGCAAGGTCACCAGCACGCCGGAGGGCGGCATCGCGATCGACAACCCCGACGGCAGCGTACGCACCACGGTCGACAAGATCGCCGCCTCGTGGAAGGCCGGCGGCAAGGACCCCGAGGTCGCGGCGCTCGAGCGCAAGTGGGCCTACGAGGCGACCGCGGACGTGGCCGGCAAATCCGGCAACAAGAGCCAGCTCGGCACCGCGGGGGCGGTGCGGGCGACGCTGGCCGGCGCCAAGGACAAGCTCGTGTTCTACGCCGCCTACGACCGGCAGGTGACGGATGACGTGAAATCGTCGGACCAATTCAAGGCGGGCGTCGACTACGCCAACAATTTCAAGGGCAGCAGTTCCTGGTACATTCGCGACGAAGGCGGCTTCGACCGCGTGAAGGACATCCAGTTCTACGATGTGGCGGCCGCCGGCTACGGCTTCGATTTCATCCGGAAAACGGACCACATCCTGACGGGCCGCGCCGGTCTCTCCTTCCGGAACGAGAACTACAAGAACCCGGCCACGGCGGACGTAAACGCCGCCGGCCTCGACTTTGGCCTCAACCACGAGCTGAAGCTCGCGAACCTCAGCCTGGTGAACCGGCTCTCGTTCGTGCCCTCATTCGACGATTTCGCCAACTACCGCGCGTCGCATGAGAGCTTCCTCGAGGTCCCGACGACGAACCCGAACCTCAAGTTCCGCTTCGGGATCAGCAACGACTACAACAGCAAGCCCGGCGTTGGCGTCAAAAAGCTCGATACCACCTATTTTTCCCGGCTGGTGCTGAATTGGGAATAGGCCTAGTGTCCGCCCATCCGGCCGCCTGCGGGCCGGATGGATCCGCACACCATGTTCCCCGCCAAACCTACTGGACACTCCTGGAAATTCTTCCGCACGGGCGGACTTGACCAGGTCGCCCTGGAGAACGGCGCCGATCTGCTGGCGCTCGAGCACCTCGACCCGAAGCTCTGGGTCGCGCTCAGCTGTCCGGTCAAGGGCATCGAACTCGACGAGAAGACGCTCGCCCTGGTCGATACCGACGGCGACGGCCACATTCGCGTGCCCGAGGTGGTCGGGGCGGTCCAATGGGCCGCGGCGCGCCTGGCCGATCCCGGTGATTTGCTCAAGGGCGTGGACGGTCTTCCCCTGGCCGCGATCAGCCAGGCAAACGCCGACGGCCGCCTGGTGCAGGCGTCGGCCCGGCAGATCCTGCGCAACCTGGGCCGGCCGGATGCCGTCGCGATCACCGTCGCGGAAGCGACGGACACGGCGCGCATCTTCACCGCCAGCGCGCTGAACGGCGACGGCGTCATCCCGCCGGAGGCGACCGACGACGCCGCGGTGCAGGCGCTGATCAAGGACATCATCGCCTGCCGGGGCGGCGCGAAGGATCTCACCGGCGCGACGGGTGTCACGGCGCCCGACATCGACGCTTTCTTTGCCGACCTTTCGGCGTATCTCGAGTGGATCGGCCGCAGCTCCGCCAAGGACATCGCCGTGCTGGGGGAGGCGACCGCCGCCGCCGTGACCGCCTTGCGCGCCATCCGGGCGAAGGCGGAGGATTATTTCGCGCGCTGCCGCCTGGCGGCGTTCGACGCGCGCGCGGTTGCAGCCTTGAATCGCGACGAGAAGGAGTACGTGGCCCTCGCGGCGCATGAGCTGAAGATCACGGCGGACGAGGTCGCCGGGTTCCCGCTGGCGCACGTCGAGGCCGGCCGGCCGCTGCCGCTCCTGGAGGGCGTCAACCCCGCCTGGGCCCCCGCGATGGCGACGATGCACGCCGCGGTCATCACGCCCGTGTTCGGCGCGGCGAAGAGTTCCCTCACCGAGGCGGAGTGGAACGAACTCAACGCGAAATTCGCCGCTTATGAAACCTGGCTGGGGGGCAAGGCCGGCAGCCGCGTCGAACAGCTGGGCGTCAAGCGCCTGCGGGAGATCGACGGCGGCGACGGGCGCGCGGCGCTGGCGGCGCTGGTGGCGAAGGACAAGGCGCTCGAGCCGGAATACAAGGCCGTCCATGACGTCGAGCGGCTGGCGCGCTACCATCGCGACCTGCGGGCCCTGCTGCACAACTTCGTCAACTTTGCCGATTTCTACTCCCCGGACCGGCTCGCGACCTTCCAGGCCGGCACGCTCTACCTGGACAGCCGCAGCACGGAGCTCTGCGTGCGCGTCGACGGCCCGAGCCCGCTGGCGGCGGCCAGCATGGCCTACATCGCCTACTGCGCGTGCGCGCGGGCCGGCGGCGAGACGATGAATCTCGCGGCGTGCTTCACCCAGGGCGACAGCGACTACCTGTTCGTTGGGCGGCATGGCGTGTTCTTCGATCGGCGGGGGCGCGACTGGGACGCGACGATCACGAGCATTGTCGACCATCCGATCAGCATCCGGCAGGCGTTCTGGTCGCCCTACAAGAAATTCATCCGCCTGGTGGAGGAGCAGGTGGCGAAGCGCGCCGCGGCGGCCGAGGCGGCGTCGGGCACGAAGCTCGCCGCGGCGGCGGAGCACACCGCCCACGTGGACAAGGCCGTCCCGCCCGCCGGACCGAAAAAGATCGATGTCGGCACGGTGGCGGCGCTGGGCGTGGCGGTGGGCGCCATCGGCGGCGCGCTCGGCGCCATCGCCACCGGCCTCGCGAAGCTGGCCATCTGGCAGCTGCCGCTGGTCGTGCTTGGCCTCATCCTCGTCATCTCGCTGCCGTCGATGGCGATCGCGTGGCTGAAGCTGCGGCAACGGACGCTCGGTCCGCTCCTCGAGGCGAACGGGTGGGCGGTCAACGGCCGGGTGCGCATCAACATTCCCTTCGGCTCGGCGCTCACCGAGCTGGCCCGGAAGCCCGCCGGCTCGCGGCTGGCGCTGGAGGATCCTTACGAGGACAAGGCCGCAACGCGACGGCGTCGCCTGTGGATCTCGCTCATCGTCGTGGTGCTGCTGGCGGCGGCCGCGATTTGGATCCGGCGCGACCGGCTCCAGCGGGGGCGCTATTTCTGGGAGCCGGCGCCACCGCCTGTCCTCTCTGCCCCGGCGAATCCGCCTGCGCCGGCCAATCCGGCGCCGGCGAAGCCCTGAGCGGCAGCCGCGCCGGAACGCCGGCCGCGGCTCAATCCGCGCGCTTCTTCTGGGCGTCGCTGGCGGCCTGCTTCTCGGTGGCGTTCTTCCGCAGCGCGACCGGGTCCTTGAAGTCGAACTCAATGTCCATGGAGACGCAGATCCGTTCGGAATGTTTGTTGCCGACGGACTGCGGCTCGTACTTCAGGCGCACGGCGGTGGCGAGCGCAGGCAGGTCGAACTCCGGGTAGGTGGATTTCACGATCCGCGGCTTGAGCACGTTGCCCTGCTGGTCGACGACGATCGAGACCACGGCCTTGCCGTGTTTGCCCGTGCCCTCGAGCTGCTTGGGGAACGGCGGCAGGTAGATGTGAATCGGCTGCGGCCAATTGGGCAGCTCCTGGGCGGGAATGACCGTGCCCTGGGGGTCGGCGAAAACATTGTAGCCAGCCACGGTATTCAGGATCTCCTCGCGCGAGAACGTGAAGTCGAACGGGATCTGCACCTTCATCGCGATCGGCTGGCCGTCGCGCTCGCCCGGCTGGAACTCCCACTGACGCAAGGCCTCGACGGCCGCCGGACCGAAGGCGGGGTCGGTCGCGGAAAGCACCTTGGTGTCGACCACGCGGCCCGCGGGCGACACGAGGCACTCGACCAGGCATTGGCCGCCGATGAGCTTTTTGCGCAGTTCGGGCGGATGAACCGGTGCGACCATATGGAGCGCGCGCGGCGGATGCGAACGAAGCGCCGGTGGCGCGGCGGGCGCGGACGTTTCAGCGGCGGGCAGGGGCAGTCCGCAAGCTCCGGCGGCGAGGCCGGCGACCGCCAGGAAAGTGGGAAGGGGGCGGGACATGGGGCTAGTTGACCAGGGTGGGGGTTGGGGTGTGGCCGCTCTGCCGATAGGCTTCGAGCGCGTGGGGGAGAAGGGTGCGGAGCTGTTCGATGCGGTCCGGCGTCGACGGATGGTTCGAAAACCAGCTGAGCGCGGTCGTCTGGCCGGCGGTCGTTTCCTCGAGGTGTTCGAGGACGGCGATCGCCTCGGCCGGGTCGTAGCCGGCCCGGGCCATGTACATGAGGCCGATGTGGTCGGCCTCGGACTCTTTTTTCCGGTCGAAGCCGACCGCCGTCAGGTTGCTCGAAAGCCCGTAGGCTTCGAGGACGGCGTTGGAGGTGAGCGCCCCCGCGCCGGAGCCGGCCATGAGGCCCCCGACCAGCCAGCCGCCGCCCTGCAGGGCCATCTGCTGCGACAGCCGCTCGTTGACGTGCTTCGCGGCGACGTGGCCGATCTCGTGCGCCAGGACCGACGCGAGCTGGTCGTCGCTGTGGACGATCTTGAAGAGCCCGCTGAACACGCCGACCTTACCGCCCGCCATGGCGAAAGCGTTGATCGTCTGCGGCGCATCGAAGACGACGAATTCCCAGTCGGCATCGGGGACATCCCAGAACGCGACCTTCGCCAGGCGCTCGCCGACGCGCTGGACCATGGCGATCTGCGCTGGATCGCGGCTGAGGCGGTATTTTTTCCTCACCTGGTCGAAGGCGGCCAGACTTTGCTTCACGACCTCCTGGTCGGAGACCATGTTGATGGCGGTGCGGCCGGTGACCGGCACCTGATAGCAGCCCGCCCCGAGGAACAGGCTCCAGGCGGCGACGGCGAGGACGATGCGGGCGACCAGGCGCATGGGGGTGGTGACCGGGTGACGGGCGGAAAATACCCGCGCCGACGCGCTTGGCAAGGGCGCGGCGAACATTTGGCATTTGCGGGTCGCCGTTTTTTGAGTATCAAAGTGCAGTCTTTCCAAACTGTTACCGGCCGACTGTTGGACCACGTCATCCACGTCAATCATATCACCCCGCCATGAGTGACCCTGCCGACAGTGCGACGGCGAAGAAGCGTCGCATCATTCATTGGGACCCCGAGCACGGTCGCGCCGAAGGCAAGAAGAAGTGGACGCTCCTGCGCATCGTGGGCTGGACGGTGGGCGGTTTTTTCGGGCTGCTGCTGTTCGCCGGCCTGGCCATCCGCGGGATCCGGCTGGTTGTCGGGCCGCAGTTCCTCCGGCCGGCGCCGCCATCCGCGACCGCGAAGGTCGATCCCGGCGCGGCGTTCGTCAGCGAATCGAAGGCCGAGCTGGCGCACGAAACCGCGTACAAGGCGCTGGTGGAAATCCGCAAGCTGCCGCAGGATCACCCGAGCCAGTTCGAGCGCTTGATCGGCATCGAGAAGGATTTTCTCACCGGCGAGGCCCTGCTGTCGGCGCACGATTACGGGAAGGCGCTCGCGCATTTCACGGCGCTCAACCGCGACATCGACGAGTACAGCCTGAACGTGAAGCTGAAGCAGGAGACGCAGAAGGCCTACGACGAGGTGATCATGCGCACGAAGGAGCTCGACCGGGCGCGCAGCCTCGCGCCGAAGGAATTCGACACCGCCTTCACCGAGGCCGGCATCGGCCAGGAATTCTTCAAGGCCGGCGGATTCATCCGGGCCAAGAAGGAGTTTGACCTGGCGTTCGCCGCGCTGGGCCGCGCCGAGCAGGCGCTGAAGGATTACGTCGACGAACATATCCGCGCCGGCCAGCAGGCCGTTGCCAACGGCGAGCGCGAGGCGGCCCTCGATGCCTTCAAGGCCGCGCTGGAGAAGGACCCGGGCAACGAGGTGGCGCAGCAGGGCCTGAAGCGAGCGGAGGTCGCCGACCGCGTGCACGCGCTGCTGCTCCAGGGCGCGGCGTTCGAGGCCAAGGCCGAATACGCCAAGGCGCGCGAGTCCTTTGCCAAGGCGTTCGAGACCGACGCCTTTTCGGCCGTGGCCCAGCAGGGCAAGGCACGCAACGAGCGGCTGGAAAAGGAGACCGAGTTCAAGGCGGCGACCGATGCGGCCGCCGCCGCCCGCGCCGCAAAGGACTGGCCCAAGGCCATCGCCTCCTACGAACGGGCGCTGAAGGTTTACCCGCAGAAGGACGACATCAAGAAGGCCCTCGCCGAGACGCGCGACATCGCCCACCGCGAGGCGGTGAAGACGGCGCTGGCCAAGGCCTTCGACTACGAGAACAAATACGAATGGGAGGACGCCCGCGCCGCCTACAAGGCGACCATCGACCTCGACCCGCAGCACGAGGAGGCGAAGGAAGGGTACGCCCGCACGGGCAAGATGATCCGCACGCTGCTGCAGTTCAACAAGCTCGTCGAAGTGGCCGAGCAACTGGCCCAGCACGCCGAATTTCAGTCCGCGATCCGGTCGTTCAACGAGGCGATGGCGATCAAGCCCGCCTACCTGGCCCTGTCCGACCGGGTGGAGCAGCTGCGCACGTTGTTGCTGGCGCAAAGCCAGCCGGTGGCCGTGACCTTCGACTCCGACGGCGAGTCCTGGGTCTCGATCAGCAATTTCAGGATGCTCGGCAAGATCCGCCACGAGACGGTCCGCATCCTGCCGGGCGACTACGAGATTGTCGGCCGCCGCAAAGGCTACCAGGACGTGATCCTCATGCTGCAGGTGCGCAATGGTTCGACGCCCCCGCCGGTGAGCATCGCCTGCTCGCTGCGCGCGGGAAGCTGAGATCCCGGTGAACCTCCGCCTTTCACTCGCGGGTGCGCTCGTGCTGGTGGCCATGACCGCGGCCGCCGAATCGACCGATGTCCAGAAGGCGCCGGCGGCCGAGGCGGCGACCTCGCCGGACACCGCGCTCGTTTCCACCGCGGCCAAGGCCACCGGGAGTGAAGAAACCCCGGTGACCGCCGGCACCGCAGCCTCGACGGCTCCCGCCGAGCCGCCGGAGAAGCGAGTGGTGCAGAACGGCCGCCTGCCGGAAGCCAAGCGCACCGAACGGAACAAGTTTGGCCGGATCGTGCTGCCGGACGTCGATTTGCTGGACGGATCCTCCTACGAAAAGGAAAAACGTCCGTTGCGCGGCATGATTTCCGAAATCGAGCTCGGCGAAACCGACGGCGGCCCGCAAAGCAAGGTGTCGCCCGAGTCCGGCGCCCCCGGGAGCAGCCAGCAACCGCCGAAACCCGACGACCCGAAGACCGGAGGCGCGAGTACCCCGCAGAATGTTGCCCAGAACCAGGCGGCCGGCGGCGCGGCGGACGCGACTCCCCCGAACGCCAGTCAAGGAGGCGGCGGCGCGGCCGGGCAAAAGATTCCGGAGGGCCAGATGGCCGGCGGCAGTGCGGGCGGCCAGGAATCGCCGAACGGGCAAGCCTCGCCCGGGGCAGCGGGTCCGGCGGCGACGGCGGAGGGCATGCAGGCGGCCAACCTCCGGGTGCCGGAGGGCGCCGCGAATGCCGTGGGGGCGGCGACGGGCAAACCCCAGCAGATGCAGATCGGCGACGCCGCCCTGCAGATCCAGACCTCGGCGCAGAACAATTCCGATGTTGTGGGCACCCAGGCCAGCAACAGCCAGCAGTTCGACCGCAAGGTGGGAAGCGGGGGGAGTGCGACGCCCACCGCCGGCAACGTCGGGGTGGAAAAAGGCCGCGTCGTCCCCAAGGGGCTCTGAATTTCCGTGCGCCCGGCAAGACTACTTCTCCGCTGGCTGCCCTTCCTGCTGGTCCCGCTGGCCGCCCGGGCGCTCACCGTGATCTTCCCGGTCGAGGGCATCATGGATCTCTGGCGACTCGATTACGACTCCTACCGCGACAAGTATTCCGGCATCAACATCACCGGATTGGGTGTGGAGGACGAAGGCTGGTACGTGCGTTACCGGCACGCCAACCTGACCTACCTCTTCGGTCCGCTGAAGGAACGCGCGGCGGCGGACAAATCCAAGTGGGACCTTGAGGCCGTTCGGGATGCCGCCATCCGCGAGCGGCCGTTGCTCGAATCCAGTCGAGTTGACGTGATCAAATTCACGTTTTCGGGCCTTTACGGCAAGCGCGGCAAATCTCCTTACAAGGGCGGCAAGGTGCCCTCGGCCAAGAAAGGCGTGAAGAATGCGGCGGCCGGGACTGGCGACACGGACAAAGGCAACGGCCAGGGCGAGGGCGACAAGGCCGGCGGCAAGGACGGGACCGGCAAGGACGGCTCGGGGAAGGACGGCCTCGGCAAGGACGGCGCGGAGAATGGCGATGGAGTTTCGGATGGGGCCGGCGACGGCGACGGCCAAGGCGACAGCATGGGCGATGAGGGCGACGGCGATGGTACCGGCAAGGGCGGGAAGGATGGGGACATGGATGGGGCCGACGGTTCCGGCGGGGCCGAGAACGGCAAGGGGGACCAGGACGGCGAGGGCGGCGACTCCGACAAAATGGGCCAGGGAGATGCGGCTGACGACCAGTCCGGCCAGGGCGACCAGGGCAGTGGCGACGTGCAGGGCGAACAGGTGGCGGGAAGCGACCAAGGTGTCGATGGCGGCACGGGCAACGGCCAAGGCAAGGGCAAGTCTTCCGGCAAGTCCGGCCAGGGCAAGAAAGGCGGCTCCAAGGGAAACAGCCAGCGCGGAACCGGTCGCCAGGGCGGCGGACAAAACGGAAGGCAAAGCGCAGGGCAGGGCCAGAGTGGCGGCCAGGGTCAGAGCAGCAACGGCGACACGCAGGGCCAGCAGAGCGCGGCGCAGCAGCGGCTCGCCCAGATGTCCAATTCCAACACGAACCGCAACGGCAGTTCCGGCCAGCGCGGTTCGTCCGGCTCGAGCTCGCCGACCAACGGCATGGATTCGAACCAGGAACCGACGGGCCTGACGCCCACCGACCCGTCGTCACCGTCGTCCTCCTCGTCATCGTCCGGGCAGAGCAGTTCGAGCAGTTCCAGCTCATCCTCGTCCGAGGACAGCTCGAGTTCCTCCAGCAGTTCCAGTTCCTCCTCCAGCTCGAGCGGCCAGGGCCAACCTGGATCCAGCGGCGGCGGCCAGGGCGGTCAGCCGGGCCAGCCGCAGCAACAGAAGGGTGCCAGCATGAACCTGGTGAAACTGCTGAAGATGCTGCTCGGCCTCGGACCCTGAGGTGATGCCCGCATTCGGTGCGGGCCGGCTGCGCCTGGGCGGGGCATCCGGCCCAGGCGCCTTATCCTGCGGGTCGTGGTGGGCAACGCCCCCCGGCCGGCCGAACCGGCACGGAGTGCCGCCTCCCCCTGCGACGGGACGAATCGCTCAGTCGATGTCCTCGAGGGCGATGAAGGCCCCGCCGTGCTCGTAGGTCACGATGCGCATCAAGTTGGACAGCTTCACGCCCGTGTTGCCCATCGAGAAGCCCATCTTGATGGAGGTGGGAAAGAGAATCGCGTTGATGACCACCGGACGTTTGCCGTCCTTGTCCTTGGGATTGAGCTCGTCGAGCCGCCGGACCACCGCATCCGCCGTGCCCGTGAATTCGTCGCCGAGGACGAAGACAGTCATCTTCATTTTCTCGTCGGCCGGGTCGCGCAGCGTGCGGAGGGCGCGCACGATGCCGGGCACCGGGTTGCTGTTGCTGTACTCGGGATAGCGCAGCAGCGCCTGCTTGATGGCCGAGCGGGTTTCGGGCGTGTCGGGCAGCCAGCGCTCGTCGCCGCGGTTGCCCATGATGAAGCGACCGTCGGCATCGAGGAACTGGACCCCCTCGACCTTCGGATAGGAGTCGAGCACCTCCTCGAACTTGCGCAGCACGATGCGCCAGATGCGCTCGGTGGACGGGTCGCGCATGCTGCCCGAGGAGTCGATGATGAACGCGACGTAGTTGCTGGTCGCCGGGAGGCCGAGCGGGGTGGGCTTGATGTTTTCGTTGAGCAGCATCTCCGGCTTCTTCTGGCCCGCGGCGATGTCCCGCTTCAACTGGTCCAGCTCGACGAGGAGCGCCTTCTGGCCCTTCTTTTCGTAGGAGAGTTTCTTGTCCATGTCGTCGAGCAGGCCCTTCAGGTTCTCGTCGATGCGCTGGGCATCGAGCAGCAGCTTCTCGGCGTCATTGTGGCCCTTTTCGAGGTCGCCCTTCCGCTCGTGGAGGGCCGCGAGCTGGGCCAAGTAGGCGGCGGCGACATCGCGCAATTTCGCGCGGGCGGCTTGCGAGCTCTTGTCCTCGTGGTCGACGGAGAGCACGAACAGCAGGATGATCGCCCCGAAGCCGCAGCAAATGCAGTCGAGGAACGCCAGGCTGAAGATGGTCGTGGGACGGCGGCGGATCATCTCAGGTGTCGGGCCAGCTGGCGGACGGACCGACCAGCGCGCCGTGGGTGGAACCGGCCAGCTCCCAGAAGAGGGCCGGGGCGCCGGGGTCGCCGCTCCAGGGGAAAAGGATCGTGCTCACGGGAATGCGCTCGGGCAGCTGGCGCTGGGCGTAGCGGAAATAGCGAATGCGGGCGTCGTCGTCCGCATCGCCGGGATTCGGCGCGGAGTCGCTCGTCGTGGGCAGGCCGTCGGTCACGAGGACGATGGAGTCGGGCAGCGTGTTCATGTACCGGACGGTGCTGAACGCCCGTTCCATGTTGGCCGAGCCCTGGGGCACCACCTCCCGCAGGCGCAACAGCGCTTCCTGCACCCCCTGCCGGTCGCTGCGCGAAATCCACTCGTCGCCGCGGTTGGTCAGCAGCGGCACCGTCTCCTCGTTGAAGAGCATGATCTGGAAATGCGCATCCGGGTCGAGGTTGGCGACCATCCACTCGATGGACTTGATGACACGCTGCCATTTGGGCGCCTCCTTTTTCTTGAAGTCGGGGTCCTGCAGGCGGCTCATGGCGTCGTCCAGCGTCACGCCGAGCATGCTGCCGGAATCGCGCACGAGGAAGAGCACGTGCTTGCCGTCGAGGCGCACCCCGGTGAGGTACTGGCGCCGTGCCTCGTTGGGGATCGGCACCGGCTGCACGTCCTCGGTCGGCAGCGCCTTCTTTTCGCCCAGCAGCTTGTCGAGGGCGTCCTTGAGCGCGCCGGTTTCCTGCAGCAGGAGGAGCAGCTGCTTCTGGCGGTTGGTGAGGTTGACCTGTTCGCCGGAGTTCTTGGTCTTCAGCGATTGCAGCTGCGTCTGCGCGGCCGCGAGCATCTGCTCGAGCGCGGCCACGTCGGCCTGGCTGGCCTTGACCTTGCTGGAGAGCTGTTCGACGCGGTCCTGCAGCTGCTCCAGGCTTTCCGAATCCTGGCTCTTCTGCTGGGCGACCGTGAGGACGAAGATGAGCAGCACGGCGCCGAACCCGCAGCAGATGCAGTCGAGAAACGCCATGCTGAAGACTTCCGTCTCCCGGCGTTTGGCGGCGATCGACATCGTGGATGGGCCGGTCGGGCCGGGGCCTCAGGCTGGGCCCCGGCCGCCCTCGCGGCAATGGGCAAAGAGCAGGTCGGCGGCCGCGGGGCCGCACCGGACAACGATCCGGTCGCCGGCTTCCAGCGCAACGCGCGTCTGACGATCGCCGCCCTCGCCGGCGGTGTCGGCAAACCACAGGCGGCCGTCCTCCCGGACGATCTTGATGAGGCAGTCGCCCGCGGCGTTGAACGGTTCGGGCAGCCGGAGGTCGGGGCTGGCGCCAGCCGAGCCGATCGTGAACTTGCCGTTGCCGCCGATCACGTGCCCGAGGCCGTCGATGATGACATGCGTGGGGATGGGACGCGGCTCGGCCAGCTTCACCTTGTGCAGGTGGGCCTCCCAGGGCATCCCCATCGCCTGGCGGACCTGCGCCAACCCGACGGCAGTTTCGACCGGCACGTCGGCCAGGTCGTCGACTGGTGTGCGCTGCGAGGCGAGCGCAGCCGCGCCCAGGGCGGCCGCACCCGCTGGCAGGCGGACCAAGCGCGTGAAGCCGCTGGCCCGCAGCCTTCCTTCGAGGCCGGGAACGGCGGCCGCGCGGTCGCTCAGCGCGATCGTGACGGGTCCGCTGCGATCGGAAAGCTTCTGCACGAGCGCCTGGATGCCCTGCACCAGGGTCGCGGCGCTGGCGGCCGCATCCACCACCAGCTGCTCCTGCGTGCCGGTCATCTCGTACGTGCGGCGCGCCGTGTTGATCTGGTAGCGAAACTCGGCCATCCCGCCCAACAGGAAATCCTTGGTCTGGCGGTAGAACATCTGCTCGATCCGCCCGTCCTCGAGGATGTCAAAGGCGGTCTGCTTCAGGAAGCGATTGCCCATGGCCGCGGTCAGGTGCTTCAGCAGCGCCGCCTGGCCGATCGTCATCAGGTGGATGGTTTCGCGCCGCACGAGCCGCCCGCCCTCCGCCAGGTGCAGCGAAAGATCGGCGCCGCTCAGGTGGAGGTCGACGTGCACGACCGGCAGTGCCGGGTTGATGCCGGGGCCCGTCGGGTCGCACAGGGCCGCGCTGGCCAGGTCGAGAATGCCCACGAGAGGCAGCCGGAGCTCGCCCGCCATGCCCAGCAAGAGGCCGATCATTTGTTCCTCGGCCACGGCATCGCGCAGGAAGGTATCCGGCACCGCCAGCACGATCCGGTCGGCGGGTCCGGCTGATTTCGCGAGCTGGGCGGCGTAGTCGCGGAGGAAATAGTAGGCGAGCTGGGAGAACGACTGCGGCTTGCCGGCGACGTTCAGGGTCGACGGCTCATGCGAAAGCTTGTCCCAGAAGACATGGCAAACCTGCCGCGGATGCACGAACCACACCTCCTCGGCGGCGCGGCCGAACCAGAGTTTCTGACCGTCGTGGTACGCGAAACCCGGCCAGTGGGCGGCGCCGGCGGTTTCCACCAGCCGGGGCCCGCCCTCGCCGCCGACGGCGGCCTGGAACCCGGCGTTGCTCAATTCAATCCCGAAGGTGGCCATGGCGGGTCGGTCAGGAGAACAGCTCGCGGGTCTCGTCCTTGATCGGAACCTTCATCAGGTCGACCAGCTTGTCGCGGGCGTATTTCTGGATCTCGATGATCAGCGCCTCCTGGCTCGATTGCACGATGTGCAGGAGGTACATGAGCACGATGCAGAGCATCAGGCCGACGAGGGTGGAGTTGAAGGCGAGGCCCAGCCAGGTGGTGACGGCGGACAGGTTGCCCTTGATGGCCTCCTCGGCGAACGACAGGGCGTCGCCGATGCCGCGCACGGTGCCGACGAACCCGATGGCCGGGATGGACCAGGCAATGTACCGGATGAGCGAGAGCGACGAATCGAGTTGATCGGCGGCGAGGTCCGCGCGCTCGCGCACGGCGGCGGAGGCATCCTGGATTGAATTGGTGGCGTGGAACCGGTGCAGCGCCGCGAGCAGGCACTCCGGCAGCAGCCGCCCGCGCCAGTGCGGCTCGCGCTCGACGGTGGTCTTCAGTTCCTTGTACCGGTCGAGTGAATCCTCCGGGATGATGCGCTCGCCGGGTTGGACCGGCACGAAGTCGCGCTGCAGCAATTTCCGCTCCCGCTCGACCATGATGAACTTGTAGGCCAGGAACAGGGTGCCCCAGAGGAAGAACATGACCTCGGTCTCGGGCTCGCGGTCCTTGATGATGAGCAGCACGGGTCGCTCCTGGATGCCGCTGGCGCCATGGGGCTTGTTGGCCGCCTGGCTCAGCATGACTTGTCGTTCGAGCATCAATTCGGCGGCCCGGGGCCGCACGATGACGCGATAGAACGCTTCCACGGCAAAGACGACGATGATCAGGAGGAAGACGTTGGGGACGAGAAATTCGAGCGAGAAGATCCCCTTGTTTCGAGAGGCCATGGGCAGTTTGGGGTTGAAGCAGTCTGGGGTTCCGATGCAAATCCCGGGCTGCCGGCCGACCCGACGACGCACCCGAAATCATCGCGAGAATTTATAAGCAGGATTGCGAAAAAAGCCAACCTGACTAGTCTCCCGAGTCAAACTCCTTACCCCGCTTACCCCTCATGTTGCCTTCAATTCGGTTACGTTTGCTGGTCGCGCCCGCGTTGATCGTGAGCTTCCTCGCCTGGACCCCGGGCTGCCAGGTGGCGCCCTCCAAGACGGTGCAAGGCGCGGGGACGGGCGCGGCGGCGGGCGCCGTGGTCGGCGGCATCGTGGGCGGCGCCAACGGCAACTCCGGCCAGGGCGTGCTGGCGGGCGGCGCGGCCGGCGCGATCATCGGCGGGATCGTGGGACTCACCCAGGAAATGAAGGAGCATCGCGAGCAGGACCGCCTCGCGCAGGAACGCGCGTACCAGCAGGAACTCGCTAAGAAGCGCGCCGCCGACGCCAAGGCGAAGGCGGAGATGGAGGAGGAGCTGGCGGTCGCCCAAGGCTTCCGGATTTCCGACCTCGAACTCAACGACGCGCAGAAGAAGGTGTCCGATGCCGCGTCGCGGCTGGCCAAACTGCGGGATGAGCGCAATGCCGCGCTCGCCAAAAAGAAAGCCCTTGATGATGCCCAGGAGAAGCTGCTGTCCACGGAGGCCGAGATTGCCCGGCTGGAGGAGGAACTCGCCCGCCTGCGCGGCGAGGCGGGCAAGCCGGCCGCCGCCACCCCCGTGGCCGCGCAGCAATCCGACGCCGGTGCGGCGCCGCCAAAATCCTGAGCGCCCTTTCGTCCGGTTCTCGCTGCTCCACCCATCCACGTCACCCGCGCAACCGGAGAACTCCCGGTTATGAAAATCTCGTCCGTCACCGCTGCCCTCAGGGCGTGCCCCGGCCTGGCCGTGGCCCTGCTGCTCACCGCCTGTACCACCAACACCTACGTCGTCCAGGTTGACGCCATCGCCAAGCCCAACAGCGCCGCCGCCGGCGGCGGCGCCGGCGAAGGGCAGTCGTTGTCCTATCGGATCCGCAGCACCAATCCCAAACTCGACGAGGGCAGCCTGCGTTACAAGGAAGTCGCCGACTACGTGCGGACCGCGCTTTCCGGCAAGGGCATGTACGAGGCCCCGCGGCCCGACAAGGCGGACATGGTCATCGACATCGACTACGGCATCGACGCGCCGCGGGTGAAATTCGACACGGTGAGCCAGCCGATCTATGCCGAGACCGGCGGTGGGGTGGAGCCGGTGATGGTGCCGGTGTACCGGCAGGATCCCACGACTGGGAAAATCGAAATGGTCGGCACGCGCACCGAAATGGTGCCGCGACCCCGGCGCCAGGAGATCCTGGGCTTCGAGGATGTGGTGCGCCCGGTGATCGTCTACGAGAAGTACCTCAAGATCTCCGCCCGCAGCAACGCCGAGGCCGTCGAGGGTCGCGCACCGCCCGAGGTGTGGAGCGTCAATGTTTCCGCCGAGGACGAAAGCAAGGAACTCCGGAAATACCTCCCGATCCTCGCCTCCGCCACCACCGACTATATCGGCACGAACACCAACCAGGAAAAGCCGGTCAAGCTGAAGGCCGACGACGACGCGGTCACGTTCATCAAAAAGGGAATGTAACGGCCCTGTTACCAAAAAGTCGCGGACGGACCGCGGCTGGCCGGGCCCGGCCGCGTCCAACCGCTCCGGTATTGCGATTTCGACGCCGCTGGCTTGCCTGTTGAGCGCGATGGACGAGCGCTCCGATCTCCGCCGGGTGTGGGTTTGCGCCGGGCTGGCGGCGACCCTCGGTTTTTTCGCCGGCTGCCAGACCGTGCACGACGTGACGGTCGACGCCATCAGCAACCAGGCGAAACCGATGGGCTCGTCCTACCGCCTGGTGGTGCACGACCCGACCGGTGGCGTCGACAAGGAGCTCGCCAGCACGGCGGTGAGCAACATCAAGGACGCCCTGGCGGCCCGCGGCCTGTACGAGGCCCCGGCGGGCGTCGCGCCCGACGTGGTGATCGACTACCAGTACGGCGTCGGCCCGGGCGAGATCAAGATCGTGCGCGCGCCGCCGGCGATCATGAACAGCGGCGGCATCGGCATCCAGGACGTGGACTACGGCGACAAGCCGATCATCGTGTTCGAGAAATTCATTTCGCTGTCGGCGCGCGAGCCGGTGCCGGGGGCGGCCGACGGTCGCGGCGGTGCGACGAAGCGCGGCGACGAAGTCTGGAATCTCCGCGTGTCGATCGAGGATGAGAAGAAGGACCTGGCCGGCTACCTGCCGGTGCTGGCTTCGGTCAGCGTCGACTACATGGGCGCGAATTCGGTCGAGGAGAAGCACGTGGTGGTGAAGGCGGGCGATGCGGTCGAAAACCTGCATCGCCGCGAGGCGCAGTCGCGGCCGGGCAAGTGAGCGCCCGGGCCTTCTGTTAGAACCGGGCGGGCCTTGTGGCGCGCCGGCCGGTCCGGCAGGCTGCCGCGATCATCCGCGCCCCGCGGCGCGGAAACCTGCCCACCCCCTGCCGATGAAACGTCTCCCTGGTTTTCTCCTGCCCGCCTTGCTCTCCGTCGCCGCGTTCGCCGCGGACGTCCCGGCGCCCGCCCCGGCCCACTGGTGGCAGGGAAGGCGATGGCACCGCCCCGAGCCGAATCCCAAGGCGGCGCTGCTGCCTTTGATCGCCGTGAAGGGGAACCGCTTTGTCGACCCGACGGGGACACCGGTGCTCTTTCGGGGCGTGTCGGTCGCCGACCCGGACAAGCTGTCCGGCCAGGGCCGCTGGAACCGCGAGCTGTTCGCCGCGGTGAAGGATCTCGGCGCCAATCTCGTCCGGCTGCCGGTCCACCCGGTGGCCTGGCGCGAGCGGACGCCCGAGGGTTATCTGCCGTTGCTCGACCAGGCGGTCGACTGGTGCACCGACCTCGGCCTCTACGTCATCATCGACTGGCACTCGATCGGCAACCTGAAGAGCGGAATGTTCCAATCGCCGATGTACGACACCTCCATCCCCGAGACCCTGGGCTTCTGGCGGACCATCGCGCAGCATTTCCGCGGCCACCACACGGTGGCCTTCTACGAACTGTTCAATGAACCGACCCATTACAACGGCATGCTCGGGACGATGAGCTGGGCCGAGTGGCGCGAGCTGAACGAGGAGATGATCGGTGTCATCCGCTATTGGGACAAGGAGACGATCCCGCTCGTGGCCGGCTTCGACTGGGCCTACGACCTCGACCCGCTGCACTACGATCCGGTGCGCGCCGAAGGCATCGGCTATGTCACCCATCCTTACGCCAACAAGCGCCCGCAGCCCTGGGAACCAAAATGGGAGGAGAATTTCGCCTTCGCCGCCCGGCGCTACCCGGTGATCGCAACCGAGTGGGGCTTTGACCTGAAGGACGGCGAGACCATCGACGCCGACCATTATGCGAATCGCCTCACCCGTTTCCTGGAGGAACGCGGCATCAGCTGGGTGGCGTGGGATTTCGACCCCGAGTGGGGCCCGCGCATGCTGAAGAGTTTTGACGGGTTTGCGCTTACGGGCTTCGGCCAGTTCGCCAAGGAGGCGATGCACCGCCCGCCGGCGCCGTTGTTGGAAAAGGGCAAGGCAGGGCCGTGAGCGGCCGCGCCGTTCAGCGCGACGCTCGGCGCACCGCGAGCGCGATGGGCAGGCCGACGACCAGCATGTGCATCGCCACCGGCCACGCGGCGAACGGCGGTGGCCAGCCATGGGTGTGCAGCGCCGAGAGCGGCAGCACCACGCAGTTCATCCCGTAGAACACCACCAGGCCATAGAGCAGGCCCGCCGGCACCGCGTGACGGACCAGCGCCGGTTCACGCCGGCTGGCGAACCAGAAGGCCGCCGCCCACAGCGTCGCGATGAGATAATGCAGGAAGACGCCGAGCAGGAATGTCGGCACACCGCCCGAGCGGGCGGCCTCGCGGCCGAGCAGGCCGCCGGCGACATTCTGAAAGACTCCGAGGCGAAAACCATAATAGACGAAGGCGAAGGTGAGGTCGCCGGTGCCGGCAAGCGCGCCGCCCCACAGGATGGCGCGCGCGGCCCGCGCTGGCGTGGACACAGGGGCTGCTTGCATGGATCAGCGGTAGCAGAACACCGGCCCGGGTCGATTCCCTTCGCGGGCCGGGAAAAGGATTGCCGGCCCCGCCGGATCGGCGCGACGTTGGGGCGATGAAACGACCAGCGATACCGAAAGGTCGCCGGACCGGCGCGTGGCGGGGTGTGTTGGCGGGAGCGACCGTCGCCCTGGCAGTCGCCAGCCCGGGCAGCACGGTGCCGGCCGACAACCCGGCCATCGTGTACGAAGGCCGTTACGCCGCTGTGGCCGGCGGCGGCATCCGCCTCGGCTTTCCCGGCGTGACCGCCCACCTCCGGTTTGCGGGACCGGGCTTGGTGCTCCGCGCCGACGCCGCGAACGCCGAACAGTATTTCGATGTCGCGGTGGACGGCGCGCCGCCAACCGTGCTGCGGTTACACGCCGGCGAGGGGGCCTATGTGCTCGTGCCGGCCGGCAAACCCGCGGAACACCACGTGGCGCTCACGCGGCGCAACGAAAGCTGGCAGGGAACCGTCACGCTGCTCGACTTCGATGCCGGCGAAGGCGGCGCGCTGCGCCCGGCGCCGGCGCTGCCCGGCCGCAAGCTCATGTTCATCGGCGACTCGGTCACCGCGGGCGCGATGACGGCCTGGACCCCCGGCCACGAGAATCGCGACGCGGCGATCAACAGCAACGGCCGCCTCAGTTACGGCATGCTGTTGGCGCGGGAGTTCGGCGCCCAGTGTCATCTCGTGAGCTACGGCGGTCGCGGCATCATCCGCGACTGGCAGGGCATCCGGAAAACGAACAACGCCCCGCAGTTCTACGAGCTGGCGCTGCCCGACGATCCCGCGGCGCGGTGGGACCAAGCGCGCTATGTGCCCGACGCCATCGGAATCCAGCTGGGGACGAACGATTTCAGCCCGGGCATTCCCGATGAGGTCGAATTCGTCGGCGCCTACGTCGAGTTCCTGGCGAAGGTCCGGCGCGACGCGCCGTCGGCGTTCATCTTCATCATGGATTCACCCATCGTGAACGACGAGCCGGGCAAGCCGCGGCGCACCGTCTTGCACGCGTACCTCGAGGAAATCGTGGCCCGGGTCAACGACCCGCGCGTCCGGCTCGCGCCGCTGCCGCATTACCCCGGCGTGCCCGGCAACGGTCATCCGTCAGCCGCGGAACACGTCGCGATGGCGATGGAGCTCGCGCCGTTGTTCAAGGCGGCGCTGGGTTGGTAGCGCACCGTCGCCGGCTATTTCCCGGCTACGCGCCGGGAAAGATAGTCCTCGAACCCGGCCTTGTTCTTCCACCGCAGCGCGACGCGCGCATGGAATGGCCCCGCCGGGTCGAGGCGAGTGAAGCCATCGTCCGTGACCTGGAAGCGCACCGGCTCGGTCTCGACGAAGTCCTCGGCGCCCGCCAGGTAGACAGCCACGCAGTCGAAGAGGGTGGTGGAGCGGAGGGCAAAGAAGTCGCATTTCATCCAGTTCACCCGCGGGGCGAAGATGCAGTAGCTCTCGATCACCGCGCGGGCGACCGGGTCATCGACGCCGTTCCAGACGCGGCGATAGTTCTTGCCCTGCAGATCGACCGTGCCGCAGGTGTCGAGCGGCGTCAGCAGGATGTCCTGCCACGGAGCCGCGAGTACGGCGCGCAGCGCAGCGGGGTCGGCCTTGACATTGTATTCCGCCTCCGGCGTGGCGCCGCCGCCATACCCGACCTTGAAACTGCCGTGCATGCCGACGAAGCGGCAGCGGGCGGCGAGGCCGGGCTCGCGCTGCAGGGCCGCGGCGAGGGTGGGCACCGGTCCGACGGCAATGATGGTGACCGGTTCCGGCGATTGGCGGACGAGATCGATCAACGCCTGCACGCCATCCGCATGGACCTTGCCGGGATATTTGCCGAGGTCGTAGTCCTTGATCCACGGGTCGAGGTTGCGCGTGTCCGGCGGCATGATTCCATAGTCGCGTCCGAGGCCGATGGCGACGTCGGTGCGGTGGGCGACCTCGAGGATTTTCGCCGCCACGGCCGCGCGGTAGCGCGCCTCGCCGGTCTCGGTCAGCACGAGCTTGAGGTCGAGTTCGGGCGAGCGCAGGAGCAGCGCGAGCGCCCAGGTGTCGTCGATGTCCCCGCCGATGTCGGTGTCGAAGACGACGGGCCGCCGGGTGGCGGCCACGGCCAGCAGGGGGACCAAGGCGAGGACGGCAAGAATGCGGCGGAAGGTTTTCATGGTGGGGAAGCTCAGTAACCCGGCGCGGGTCGGGCGGGAATCGCATCGGCGCGGAGTCCGCGCGGCACCGGCCCGGGCAGCCCGCGTCTTATGGCGTCGGCGAGGATGGCCTCGGTGGCCGTCGCGCCGATGCGCGTGACGCCGAGCGCGCGCACGCGCAGGAGGTCGTCCAGCGTCCGCACGCCCCCGGCCGCCTTGATTTGCACGGCGGGTCCGCTGTGCTGGCGCATCAGCCGCAGGTGATGGTCGGTGGCGCCGCGGTAATCATACCCGCCGGTTGCCTGCTTCACGAAGCCGTAGCCCGTCGAGGTCTTCACGAAGGCGACGCCGAGGGTGGTGCAGATTTCGCACAGGCGGATGATGTGCTCGTCGGCGAGATAATCGTTTTCGAAGATCACCTTGAGGCGGACACCGCGCGCGACGCAGGCCTCGTTGACGGCGTGGAGCTCGTCCGTGACAAAGGCCCAGTCGCCGCCGAGCACCTTGCCGGCGTTCGCCACGACATCGATCTCGGTTGCGCCCTCGGCGATGGCCCGCGCGGCCTCCGCGACCTTGAGTTCCGGGTGGCTGTTGCCGTGCGGGAAGCCGGCCACGGCGCACACGGCGACGCCCGAGCCGGCGAGCGCCGCGGCGGCCAGGGGCACCGACTGCGGTTTCACGCAGGCGGTGGCGCACTCGCAACGCCGCGCAACATCGCAACCGGCCCGCACCTGGGCATCCGTCATGGTCGGGTGCAGCAGCGAGTGGTCGATCATCCTGGCCAGTTCGAGAATCGTCGGGGGCATGGCGGTCGGCGCGCGGCTAGCGGCCATTCCCGGGGAGCGGAGGCAGTCCGGGATAATCGGGTTCGAGGCGGCGCGCCCGCGCGTAAGCGGCGGCGGCTTCAGGCTCGTGGCCGAGCGCCGTCTCCGCGTGACCCAACGCAACGAGGGTGTCCACGTCGTCGTTGATCCAGCGATCGGCCCGTTCGAGCAAGGGCAAAGCGGCGGCGGCCTCGCCGCGCGCCACGAGCATCGCGCCGGTGTTGCGGGCGAGCAGCCAGTCGTCGGGGGCGAGCGTGAGGGCGCGACGCGCGAGCTCCTGCAAGGCGGCGGTGGCGTCGGGCCGGGCCAGCAACCGGCCGGCCTCTTCCGCCCGTTGCTCCCACAATCGATAACGGGCGTTGTCGCCCGGCTGGCCCGAAAATGGCGGCTGCCCGAACCGGCGGAGCAGCTCCTGGCCGATCATCGCCTGCTCGTAGATATTGAAGCCGAGGCGAAGTCGCGCCTCCTCGTAGTCAAAGGGCACCGCCGCCGCGTGGTCGGCGAGACCGCGGCGCTGCAGGTCCGCCACGACGTGCGGGAAAAGTTCGCAGGCGGCCTCGTAGGTGCCGCGAAAGGTCAGGTGCACGTGTTCGTAGAACAGCTCGTCGCCCGGTATGCCGTGCGGGCTGCGGGCGGCCAGGGCGGCCGCCAGGTCGACGAATTCGACGCCGGGTTGCCGTTCGGTCCCAACCTCGCGAATGACCTCGTTGAGCCGCGAGTCGGTGCGAAAGCGGAGGGCGTCGAGGTCGAGCGCGCGCTGCAGGAGTTCGCGGGCCTCCTGGTCGCGGCCGGCTTTGAGGGCCAGGCGGCCGCGCGCGAAGGCCAGGCCGGCGTGGCGGTCGTCCAGCGCCGCCGCCTCGCGGTACGCCGCGGCGGCGGCGGCGAGGTCGCCGGCGGCCTCGGCCCGGCCTGCGGTCGCCACGAGGGCGTCCCAGCGGTTGGAGTCCTCGGTCGTGAAGCCGGGCCGGTGCAGCGCCAGGAAAGGAGCGAAGTCCCGCAGGTTGGTGGCCACGGTGCAGAGCAACGTGGTCGCGCCCGCCCGCCGGCCGGCCGCGACGACCGCGCGGAGGTTGGCGCGAAAGTGAGCCTGCACCGCGTCCAGGCGCGGATCGTCGGCGGTGATCTTTTGCCGCAGGAACATCTCCATGCCGCCCCACTCGGCGGGCTTGCCGCGCCGGCCCAGCGTGGCCAGCAGCTGGCCGACGCGCGTAGTCCGCAGCCAGATCGACCCCCGGATGGCCGGCTCGCTGCGCAGGAAGGCGGTGAAGACCCCGGCGGGACCGAACGGGCCGATGACCTCGTTGTTGCCCTCATAAACCACCAACAGGTCGGGCTGGAGCCGGGCGCAGTCCTCGGCGATGCCGCGCATCACGTGGGAGTTGATCGCGGTGATGGCGGCGTTGACGACCTCGAAATGCCGTTCGGGATAGGCCGTGCGCAACATCGTCTCGAGCATGCGGGCGAGGGAAAACGCCGGTTCGGGATCGCCCATCGCGGCCGAGCTGCCCAGGACGAACACGCGATACGTGCCGGGCGCCTTGGTCGCCGGCAGGCGCACAGCCTGCGGCCGCCGGACCAGGGCGGCCGAGAAGAAGGGCGCGGTGCACCAGCGATTCTCGCGCCAGACCGGCGTTCCGTCGTCGGCCCGGGCCCGGCGAAAGAAATGCGGGGAATACCCAAAGCCGGCGAGGCGCAGCCCCGCTTCGAGCGTGCCGAACAGGACGGCTAGCATACCGCCGGTCAGCAACGCGGAGAAAAGCAGCTTGCGGGGCAGCGACAGATCCCGGGCGCTCATGCTCAGAAGAGCGAGTAGATGAAGGGGGAAATGGACGACACGCTGACAACCAGCAGGGCGACGAGCAGCAGGATGACGACGATCGGGACGATCCACCACGCCTTGTGCTGGCGGGCGAAAGCCCAAAGTTCACGCAGGAGACGGCCGAGGTTGCGAAGAGCGCGCATGAGGTTAGTCCGGGGCGAAGGTGCGGGGCGCCGGCCGGGCGAAACCGGCGGGCAGGCGACTCTTCTCGACGAAAAACGGCCCGAGGGCGAGCGCATCCATCTCGGTGGCGAGGAATCCCTCGAGCGCTTCGCGCGGGTGGCAGACGGGCGGCTCGCCGCGGACATTGAAGGAGGTGTTCACGAGGACCGGGCAACCGGTGCGCGTGGCAAACGCCGCCAGGACGGCGTGCAGCGCCGGGTTGACGTCGCGATCGACCGTCTGCAGCCGGGCGGAGTAGTCGACGTGGGTGATGGCCGGCAGCGTCGAGCGCACGGCCCGGAGGCGTTCGTCCCAGCTCCCGCCGGACGGCGCCGGCCGGCGGTGGGCGGCGGCCACCGGGGCGGTGAGCAGCATGTAGGGCGAGGGCACCGCGAGGTCGAAGAACTCGGCGGCCCGCTCGGCGAGCACGATCGGGGCGAAGGGCCGAAAAGATTCGCGGAACTTGATCTTGAGGTTCAACCGCCGCTGCATCTCGGGCGAGCGGGCATCGGCGAGGATCGAGCGGGCGCCGAGCGCGCGCGGCCCGAACTCGGCGCGTCCCTGGCAGAACCCGATCACCTCGCCGGCGTCGAGGCGCTCGGCCAGGCGAACGAGCAGGGCCTCTGCCTCGAGCCGCTCGAAGGGCACGCCGCGCGCCTCCAGCACGGCGCGGGCTTCCTCCTCGCCATAGGCCGGGCCGAGAAACGACCCGCGCATCGCGTCGGTGTGGCCATCGACGGAACGCGGCGCGGCGGTGCGGGCGTGGTGAAAGGCGAGGGCGGCGCCGAGGGCGCCGCCGGCGTCACCGGCGGCCGGTTGAATCCAGACTTGTTTGAACGGGCCCTCGCGCAGCAAACGGGAATTGGCGACGCAATTGAGCGCGACGCCGCCCGCGAGGCAGAGATTGTCCTCGCCGGTCATCTGCCGGAGCGTGCGCGCCAGGCGGAGCACGATTTCCTCGGTCACCTGCTGCACCGAGCGGGCCAGGTCGCAGTGCGCCTGGGTGATCAGCTCGTCCGGCCGGCGCGGCGGCAGGCCGAAGAGCGCGGTGAATCGATCGTTGGTCATCGTTTCGCCGAGCAAGTAGCCGAAGTAATCGAGATGCAGGCGGAACGAGCCGTCGGGTTTGAGATCGATGAGGTGCGCGAGGATCGCGGCGGCATGGCGCGGCTCTCCGTACGGCGCGAGGCCCATTAGCTTGTATTCGCCGGAATTCACCCGGAAGCCGCAATGATAAGTGAAGGCCGAATACAGCAGGCCGAGCGAGTGGGGGAAGCGCAGCTCGCGCAACAGCTCGATTTGGTTGTCCGCGCCGCGGCCAAGGGCGGTCGTGGTCCATTCGCCGACGCCGTCGAGCGTGAGGATCGCGGCGTGCGGGAAGGGCGAGGGAAAGAAGGCGCTGGCTGCGTGCGCCTCGTGGTGGCCGGTGAAATGCACCGGGACGCGCGCGCAGCCCAACCGGGCGATTTCGTCCTCGATGACGCCCGGCAGCCAGAGTTTTTCGTTCAGCCAACCGGGCAGGGCCGCGGCGAAGGCGCGGAAGCCTCGCGGCGCGACCGCGGCGGCGGTCGCGAGGATGCGCTCGAACTTGAGCAGCGGTTTCTCGTAGTAGACGACGGCGTCGAGCGGCCCGCGGGCCTGCGCCAGGCACCAGGCGGCGGCGGAATGCGGGAAACGGTTGTCGTGCTTGACCCGGCTGAACCGTTCCTCCTGCGCGGCGGCGACGATGACGCCATCGTCCAGCAGGGCGGCGGCGGAGTCGTGATAATAAGCGCTGAGCCCGAGCAGGCGCATCAGAACTGCCGGTCGAATCGATCCGGCATGCCCGGCGGCAGCGGGAGCAGATAGGAGGCGGCGGCCGGGTCCGGGTGCCGTTGGAGCGGATCGACGCCCCGCAGGTGCCGCCAGAGCCGCAGGGGGGCGAAGACCGAAAGGTAGATAAGGCCGAGGAGCACCCACGTGAGCGCGGCGAGGATGCCGTGGAGGACTCGGTCGAGCGCGCGTTGCACGGGCGCATAGCGTGCCGGGCTGGTCCAGGCGACCAGCGCGAGGGCCGCGGTCAGGCCGGCGAAGCCCGCGGCGGCGACACCGCCCAGCCGCCACCAGAGCAGGAGCCCACCCGCGCAGGCGGCCGTGGCCTGCAGGCGGGCTTTCGAGGGCGGGGCGAGGGGCATGGCCTAGACTGGGGCGGGAAGGACCGGGGCCGCCATTCAATTTTGCGCCCGCCGGCGCAAACGGCAGGAATTGTTTCGCCGCCGCGTCGGCGGGAAACCATCGTCGGACATGCCCTGCAACCGAGCTCGAGCCGCAATCCACTGCGTCGCGACCGGCGTCGTTCGCAGCGGCGTGATCGCGCTCTTCGCCGCGGGCGGTGCCCTGTCGGCCGCCACGCCCACCCCCGGGCCGACCGCGCCGCGCGCTCCCGAAATCTGCGATCCCACCGCCCCGCCACCGCAGGCCGAGGGAACGCGGCGCATGGTGGAGCGCCTGGCGGGACTGGAGGCGCAGGCGCACCCATTCGCCCATCCCTTTCTGTCCGGCAAGGCCATCGTCGTTTTGCGGGAAAAGATCGCCGCCGCCGCGTCACCGGCGGAGGCCCTCCCGCTCATGGGCCGGCTCGGCGAGGCCCTGCTCAATGACGGCCAGAGCGAGGCGGCCCTGCGGGAATTCGAGGCCTACGAGCGCGTCGCCACGACCAGCGGCACCGGCATCGCGCCGGTCATCCGCGACAAGCTCCTGTTCATGGAGGCGCTCTGCAATCTGCGCCTTGGCGAGCAGGAGAACTGTATGACCAACCACAATGCCGATTCGTGCCTGCTGCCCATCCAGGGCGGCGGTGTGCATCGGATCCAGCGCGGATCGCGGGCGGCCGTCGGGCTGCTCACCCGGCTGCTGGAGCACGACCCCAGGCGATTCGACGCCGGCTGGCTGCTCAACATCGCGTCGATGACCCTGGGCGAGTACCCCGACGGCGTGCCGCCGCAGTGGCGGATCGATCCCAAGGTCTTCGCCTCCGAGTATGACATCGGGCGTTTCCGCGACGTGGCCGGTCCGCTCGGGCTCGACGTGGACGATCTTTCCGGCGGCGTGGTACTCGATGACTTCAACAACGACGGCCTGCTCGACGTGATGGTTTCGGGCTACGGCTTTCACAGCCAGCTGCGCCTGTTCCGCAACAACGGCGATGGCACCTTCACGGACTGCACGGCGGCAGCCGGCCTGCTCGGGCTCACCGGCGGCCTCAACATGTTCCAGGCGGACTACAACAACGACGGGTTCATGGACGTCTTCATCCTGCGCGGTGCGTGGCTCGGCGAGGAGGGCCGATTCCCGAATTCACTCTTGCGCAACAATGGCGACGGCACGTTCACCGACGTGACCGAAGAGGCAGGGTTGCTGAGTTTCCACCCGACGCAGGCTGCGACCTGGCTCGATTACGATGGCGACGGCTGGATCGACCTGTTCATCGGGAACGAGTCGGAAGGCACAAAATCGGTCCATCCCTGCGAACTCTATCACAACAACGGCGACGGCACCTTCACGGAGTGCGCGACGGCGACCGGCGTCGCGTATACCGAATTCGTCAAGGCCGTCGTGAGCGGCGACTACAATCGCGACGGGCGGCCCGATATTTATCTCTCGCTCCGCGACGGGCCCAATCTGCTGTTGCGCAACGACGGGCCGGCGCCGGCCGCCGCGGACGCACCACGCTCCCGCGCGCCCGCGTGGCATTTCACGAACGTCGCGTCGGCGGCGGGCGTGACCGAGCCGGTCTACAGTTTTCCGTGCTGGTTCTGGGATTACGACAACGACGGCTGGCCCGACATCCTGGTGACCGGCTACCGGATTCACGATGTCGGCGACGTGGCGGCGGATTACCTCGGGCTGCCCAGCGACGCCGCGCGACCGCGGCTGTACCACAACAATCACGACGGGACCTTCGCCGACGTCACCGCCGCGGCGGGATTGAACCGCGTGATCCACGCGATGAGCGGGAATTTTGGCGACCTCGACAATGACGGCTGGCTGGATTTCTACGCCGGCACGGGTGATCCGTCGCTTTCCACGCTGATCCCGAACCGCATGTTCCGCAACGACGGCGCCGGTCATTTCCAGGAAGTGACGACCTCCGGCGGCTTCGGCCAGCTGCAGAAGGGCCACGGTATCGCCTTCGGCGACCTCAACAACGACGGCGACCAGGATGTCTATTCGGTGTTGGGCGGCGCCTATCCGGGTGATCACTATCCGCGGCAGTTGTTCGCGAACCCGGGCCACGGCAACCATTGGCTCAAGCTGAAGCTCGAGGGCGTGCAGTCGAATCGCGCGGCCATCGGCGCTGTCATCAAGGTGGTGGTCCAGACAGCGGCGGGCGAGCGGTCGATCTACCGCACGGTGGGCAGCGGCGGCAGCTTCGGCGCGTCACCGATGCGCCAGGAGATCGGTCTCGGCCAGGCGACCGCGGTCGTGCGGGTGGAGATTTCCTGGCCCCGCACCGGCAAGACGCAAGTGGTGTCCCTGCCCGCGATGGACCAGTGCTATGTCATTCGGGAAGGCACGGCCCGGGCGAGCGAAGTCGAGCTGAAGCGGTTCCCGTGGCCCGCTCCGGGGACGCCCGGCCGGCCGCACCAGCACGTCATGGGCGCGGCGGGACCTTAGGGATGTTGTCCGCCGGCAGGGAAGAATGACCCAAAGAAAAAAGGAGGCGGAATCATCCGCCTCCTTTGAGGAAACCTTGGCGGTGAGGCCGCGGCTCAGAAGTCGAGACCGAAGGTCAGACGGTAGACGATCGGCGTCGGAATCTCGTACGGGACGGTGGCCAGGGTCGAGGACGAGCCCGTGGCCTTCCAGCCCACGTATTGCGGAGCCTTCGTGAGGTTCTTGATGTTGAGCTGGACCATGGCGTTGTGCCCGAAGGATTGGAACCGGTAGGCGCCAAACACCTCGAGCGTCGAACGTCCCGGCCAGTAGCGCGCGACGTCGCGGCCGCCCCAGTTCTGGTAGTCCTGCAGCGACTTGGTGCCGCCGGCGTAACCGCCGCCGACCTTCAGGCCCTTCAGGCTTCCCGAGATGAAGTTGTACTGCGTGAGCAGGGAGTACCGGGTCTTGATCGCCTGCGGGTAGGTCTCGCCGATGGTGGAGGCGACGGCCGACTTGGTGAACTTGTGGTCGGTATTCGCGAAGCTGCCGACCACCTGCCAGTGCTTGCTGGGCTGATAGACGACATCGACCTCGATGCCCTTCGATTTCTGTTCGCCACCCTGGATGATGTCGCCGAGCGGGCGGATGCCGCCGTACTGGGCAAGCTGCTGGGCCGGCGTGAGCGCATCATAGATGAGCGTCGTGGCATTCGGCTGGTTGGGATCGTTCTGCGAGCCGCCTGTCTGCTTGATATTGTAGTAGCTGACGGTGCCGCTGAACATGCCGTTGGCCACGTCGAACTTGAAGCCGGCCTCGTAGCTCGACCCGACCTGGGGCGAGAACGTATGGCCGAAGCTGTCCTTGGTGGTGTCGGGGAACAGGGACGTCGCATGCACCGCGAACACCGAGATCTCCTTCGTGATATCGAATACCGCGCCGTAGAGCGGCGAGACCTTCGAGGCCTTGTAGAACGTGTCCGGGGACGTCGAAACGGCGTTGTTCCAACCGACCAGCTTCATGTTGGTCTTGTTGATGCCGATGTTGGTCTTCAGGCGGTCGCCCGGGAGCGTCGACATCTGCCAGTTCACGAAGTAGTAGTCGTTCGAGTTGTTTTCGTGGTGGGAGCCATTGCCGCCGGTCAGGTCGACGGTGAGGTCGGGCGGGCCGAAGGCGGTGACCGACGTGTTGACGTCGGCCTTGCCCGGATAGACATAGGCGGACGCCAGCGGGTTGAGCGGCGCGGCGTGGCGCGCGAGCTCGTGCTCGGCCCAAACGTTGCTGCCGAAGGCGAACGTGTTCTTGGTCGGGCCGAAATCCTGCTTGTAGACGGCGGTCACGCCATAGGCGTGCATCTGGTTGCCCCAGTCGCGATAGTTGTAGGTGCTGGTGATGGTGTTCGTGGTGGCATCCCAGCCGCTGCTCGCCGACTCCCAGCTGTTGGCGCCGCCCGAGCCGTTGGCATCCCAGCCGTCGCCGGCTTTCTCCAGGCGATCGGAGTACTGCATGTAGGCCTGAATTTGCAGGTTGTCGCCGACCTTTTGGGTGACCTTGCCACGATACAGGTCCGTGGTGAGCGAGTCGAAATTGCGGCCATTGGCCCAATTCCAGTCCCAGGGTACGTCGGGGTGGAGGATCTGGAGCGGGATCGCCGCCTGGTTGCCCGCGGCGCCGGCTTCACTGGTGGTGAACCAGCCGAGGCCGTTGGGCTTGGCGCGGAACCCCTTTTCCACGAGAAGCTCGAGCTCGGTGTCGGGCATCGGCATCCAATCGAGGTTGAGGGCATGGAGCGTCACCTTGCCATCGGAATGCTTGCGCGAATCCGCGGTCTTCTCGTAGGTGCCGTCGTAGCGCACACCGACGTGGCCGCCGGCCGCCTTGCCGGTGACGTTCAGGTCGATGGTGCCGCGATAGTCGCCCTCGCCGCCGACGGTGACGCGGGTGCTGACGAAGTTCCGGCCGTAATCGACGGACTTGGTGATGTTGTTCATCACGCCGCCGGGGTAGGCGAGGCCGTAGAGCGCGGCCGCCGGGCCCTTGACGACTTCGACACGCGCGAGGTTCTGCATGTCGATGGGATCATACTCGCGAATGCCGTCGCGCAGGCCCCAGTTCTGGCGGAAGCCGCGGAAAAGGAAGTTCTGGTACGGCTGTTGGATGGGCGTGTCGGAGAAGAAGTCCGCGGCGCCATAGACCAACGAGGCGTTGTAGGCCTCGAGATCGACTTGGTTCTTGATGTTCAGGTCATCCGCCAGGTCGCGGGTGAAGACCTGGATGTTGATCGGGATGTCCTTGATCGGGGTGTCGGTGCGCGTGCCCGCGATCGAGTTGGTGGCTTGGTAACCATAGTCCCGCTCAGTCGAGACGGTGAAGGTGTTCAGCTTCACCACTTCGCCTTCCGGCGCCGCCGCGGGGGTGGACGACTGGGCGAAGGCGAAGGTTCCCAAGGCAGGCAGCACGAGGAAAGAGCACGCACGGAGAAATCCCGTTCGGCTCGAAGGACTGGGTTTAGGTATCGGATGGTTCATGGAGGGGTCGGTCGGTTTACTGGCAATTTCACCGGCCTCAGGGCCGGCAAAAGGGAGGGACGCGGTTCGTGGGCAAACGCGCTAAAGTCGGGGCGAAGTGGCGTGGACGAGGGGTAAACTGCGCATTAGGTCGCAGACGGATAACGCGCGGCGCTGCCACCGGAGACAAAAAGTTCCCGGCTCTATCGGTAGAATAGACCGGCTGGCGCCGGCTTCCTGGCGGTCGCCGGGCGGGTCAGGACGCCATCCGCCGGGGCCGCGGGGGCGCGGTCAGGCCGTCCTGCCAGAACCCGGGGATGAAGGTGATGGTCTGGGCCTCGGGTACACCGCGCTGGTAGGTCTCGCACATGATGGCGAGCTGTTCCATGGCGCGCTGCCCCACGAGCCGGTGGTTCTGCACCACGCCCGCGGCCTTCGGCTGGCTGGGGGGCACGTCGAGGCAGGCAAACGCGATATCCTCCGGCAACCGGATGCCCGCGGCGGCAAAGATGTCGAACAACTCCGGCCAGTTCGAAATGATCACATCGACCTCGTTGGCCTTCATCCAATTCGGAATCAACGTGGGCAGCAGCGATACTTCCGAGACGTTGAAGAAAAGGGGCGGCACGCACTCTGCCTCCGGCAACGACGCCTGCTCGATCAGCACGCCCATGCCGAACGACTCGGCGAGCCGGGTCTGGTCCTCGCGCGCCGTGGCCAGGCCGATCCGCCGGTAACCCAGCTTGCGCAATTGCCGCATCGCGAGCCGCGCGACCTGGAGTTGATCGTTGGAAATGGCATCGAGGTGCGGCGACAGGTGCAGGCACTCGATCTTCACCGCGCAGAACTGGTCCCAATCGAGGTCGAGCTGGCCGATGTCGATCTCGAAGGTGGAGAGCAGCACCGCCGTGATGCCGCGCGAGCTGAGGATGGTGTTGAGCCGCGCCGGCGCGAGGTGGCCCTCGCCGACGACGAAGATGTCGAGCGCATGGCCGTGCGCCTCGGCGGCGCTCTTTGCGCCGGCATAGACCAGGGGCTGGTAGTGGTTTCCCCCGAAGAGCCGGGTGGCGCCGGCATGGACGACAAACGCCGAATTGACCACGCGAGGGCGACGGTTCCGCCGGGCACGATGCGAATTCAGGGCGTCGAGCAGGGGGTCGCGCTGATAGCTGAATTCCTTGGCGACGGCCCGGATGCGGGCCCGCGTGGCGGGCGGGATGCTGGGATGGTCGCGCAGCGCCAGCGAAACCGTGGTGACGTGCACGCCGGCCTTGGCCGCGATGTCGGCCAGGGTGAAATATCGACCGGACGGGCGGATCGGATCAGACCCGGGGAGGGGCGGAGAGGCCGTCTTGCCAGACGCTTTGGACATAAATGGAGGACGCGCATTCGGGCGCGCCCCGTTCGGTGGTTTTCAGCTGGGCGACCACGATGGAGACGGCGCGTTCGCCCAAGAGGTCGAGGCGCGGCCGGATGCCAGCGAGGCCGGGAGGCGTCGGGTCGCACAGGCAAAGGCAGGCGCACGCGACGTCCTCGGGCACCCGCAGGCCCTGGGTTTCGATCATGGCCTGGATCGTAACCCAGTTGCAGAGCACCACGTCGACCGAGTGTCGCCGGATCCAGCGCCCGATCATGCCGGCGAGGAACGGACAGTCGCAGTTGTACGGAAAGAGCAGGGGCGGGACCCGGCGTTCCGCCGGGATCGACGCCTCCTCCATCAAATAGCCCGCGGTGTGCCGGTGGCCGCAGGCGTCCTCGTCCGCGCGGCCCACGGCGAGGCCGATGCGCCGGTAGCCAAGGGCGGACAGGCGCTGGAAGGCGAGGCGGACCTCGCGGATGTGGTCATTGCCCACCACCGTGGCCTCGGGCTCGGTGTGGCGGGAGTGGATCTTGGCCACCGCGTAGTCGTCCCAGTTGAGCGCGATCTCGGCCAGGCCCGGCATGAAACTCGCGAGCACGATTCCCGTGATCTCATTTTCCTTCAGGTACCGCGTGAGGCTGCGCGAATCATGATCGTCTTCGCCCACGGCCTGGGGATCGATGGCATAGCCGAGCAGTTCGGCCTGGCGGCGGGCGCCCTCGAGAATGGCCTGGAGATGGGCGGGCCGGGCACAGCCGGAACCCGCGCCAAAATTTTCCAGGTAGGCAATGCGCGGCACCGGGCCGCGCACACACCCTTGCGCGCGGAACCGGCTCAACGCGTGATAAACCGGGTCGCGTTCGTAGCCGAGTCGGTCGGCCACCTGCTTGATCAGGACGCGCGTTTTGTCCGGGATGCTCGGGTGTTGCCGCAGCGCCAGCGAAATCGTGGTGACATGGTAACCCGCGGCCCGGGCCACGTCCTTCAACGTGGGGCGCCGGCTGGGTGGGGCAGCTTCAGGTTTCGGCAGGAGGCTCATCGGAGGCTGGGGCTGAAGCGGCGGCGGTAAGCCTGCTCGAGGTCGTTGAGCGAGTCCGCGGCCACGCCGGCACCCTGCGCCTGGCGGAGCCACGCTTCGGTCCGGCGGTCGCCGGCCTCGATGCCGTGCTGCACCAGGAGGACATGCGTGGCGCCGTCCCGCGGCTGCGCCGCCAGCACTTGTTCGAGGATGGCGATGCCGTCGTCGTCGCGGTTCAGGCGAAAATACGTGCGCGCCAGATCGCGGGCGGCCGCCGGTTCATCGGGCTGGGCCTGCCAGGCCCGCCGGAAATGTTCCGCCGCCTCCTCGAGCCGCCCGGCGTCGCGGGCGATCCGGCCGGCCGCATATTGCAGGGCGGCGCTGCCGGGACACGCCGCGACGCCGTCCTGGACCGCCGCGGCGACGGCCGCCGGGTCGCGCCCGGCCTGCAGGAAGGCGATCAGGTCGAGGCGAAACATGTCGTCCGTCGGTGCGAGCGCCACCGCGCGTTCGAGTTCGGCGCGGGCCCGGTTCGCGTCGCCGAGCTTTGACAGCGCCTTAGCCGCCTGGCGATGGATCCGCGGATCCTGCGGGGCCAGCGTCTGGGCCCGGGCGAGCAACGGCAGGGCTTTGGCGGGTGCGCCTTCGGAGATCGCGGCCGAGCCGGCGACAAGCAGGAGATAGGGATCGAGGCACCAGCCGGTGATCTCGTCGAGCCACGGGTCGGGCGCGGTGCCGTAGACGCCTTGGGTGGACTGCCGGCTGCGGGCGGCGTCGGCGGCGGCCGCGTTGCCGAGGCGCTCCTGGACGGTCGCCAGCAGGCTGAGCGCGTCGGCCGAGTCCGGTGCCTCGGAGACGATCTGCTGGAGGCGTTGCCGCGCGGAAGTCCAGCGCTCCTTTTGCAGGTCACAACGCGCCAACCCGAGCAGCGCGTCCGGGTTGGAGGGGGCGAGACGCAGGGCGGACTCGTAGGCGCGCGCCGCCTCCTCGACTGCGTTGGATTTGAGCAGCGCGTCGCCGAGGCGCAGCCAGGCCGGCACATAGTCCGGCGCGAGAGTCGTTGTCCGCCGCAGCAACGGCAGGGCTTCGTCGAGCCGGCCATAACCCGCGAGAATCGAGGCCAACAGGTGCGGCCACCGCGGCTCGGCTGGCTCCAACACCATGAGCGCCCGATAGCCGGCGATCGCCGCCGGCAACAAGCCGTTGGCGTGGCACAGGCGGGAGAACTCCGCGAGCGCGGCCCGGTTCGGTGGCCAGGCGCGGAGCCGATCGGCGGCGGCGTTGACGCGCGACGCCAATCCCGGCGCCGTGAGCGCGGCGGCGTCCGGCGCGCCCGGACGAATCCGTTGCCATTGCCGACGCGCGGCCACGTTGCGGACACCCCAGGCTCCCGCCGCGACAGCGGCAGCCATCGCAAATATAACGACCAAGGATTTCGTGGACCGGTTCATGGCAAGGCTGCCGTGGTAGCCAAGGGCGCCCGCTAGGAGCGCCGCGGAGGGGTGGGTGGCGTAAGTTTCTTTATGCGGCGTGGATTCGCCAATGGGAGACTTACTCTAACGTTTAGTATAAGGCTAATTTCAGCTTCGACTGGCCATCCTGGGATTGCGCTAACATGAGATAACGAGCCTTCCTTCAGGCTCTCGCAACGCCCGCCATGTCCGTCCACGCCCCGACGCCCCTGCGTTTGCCGCGGCCCGCCGTTTTCCGGCTGGCGTTGTTCCTGGGCTGCCTGGCCCAGACTGCCAGCCTCGTGGCGGCGGACCCGGCCGGCCAGCTGAGCGAGGCGCCGCTGGCCGAACGCTCGGGACCCCGCGGCGCAACGCTGTTCGCGCTGCTGCCGCCCGCCGAAACCGGGATCAAGGCCTTCAACGCGTACGATGATCCCCGCATGTGGTGGGAAAACTATCGCGAGTTCACCCTGGGCGCGATCGGCTCCGGCGTGGCGATCGGCGATTACGACGGAGACGGCCGGCCGGACATTTTCGTGGTGAGCAAGACCGGGCCCAACCACCTCTTCCGCAATCTCGGCCATTTCAAGTTCGAGGATGTGACCGACCAGGCGGGCGTGGCCGGACCCACGGGCGCGTGGAAACAGGGCGCCGCGTTCGCCGACGTGAACAACGACGGCCGGCTCGATCTCTATGTCTGCCGCTTCGGCGCGCCGAATCTGCTCTACATCAACCAGGGCGACGGCACGTTTCGCGAGGAAGCGGCGGCGCGCGGCCTCGCCCTGTCCGATGCCAGCGGCATGGCGGCCTTCTGCGACTACGATCGCGACGGCTGGCTCGACGTCTACGTCCAGACCAACCTGCTCGACGGCGAGCGGCGGCCCAACGGCCAGCGCGACCACCTCTTCCACAACAACCGCGACGGCACTTTCACCGACGTGACCGACGCGGCCGGCATCACCGGTGAGACCCAGGGGCATTCCGCCACCTGGTGGGATTTCGACGAGGACGGCTGGCCCGACCTGTATGTGGCCAACGACTTCAAGGACCCCGACCAGCTCTACCACAACAACCGCAACGGCACCTTCACCAACGTCCTGTCATTGGTCGTGCCGCACACGCCGCATTCGTCGATGGGTTCCGACCTCGGCGACGTGAACAACGACGGCCACATCGACCTGCTCGTGGCCGACATGGCGGCGACCACCCGATACAAGGACCAGCGCGGCATGGCCAAGCTCCGCACCGGGCTGACGGACAACGAGCAGCGGCCCGACGCCGCCCCGCAGATGATGCGCAACGCGCTTTTCCTGAACACCGGCGCCGGCGTCGTGCTCGAGGCCGCCTGCCTCGCCGGGCTCGACGCGACGGACTGGACCTGGACCGTGCGCCTCGAGGACCTGGACAACGACGGTCGCCTCGATGCGTTTTTCACCAACGGCATGATCCGCGAACTGCACAATGCGGACCTGGTCAAGCGGGTCCTGGGCTTCGAGCGCATGGCCGATCGCGTCAGGGTGACCAAGGCCAGCCCACCGCTACTCGAGCGCCATCTCGCCTTCCACAATCTCGGCGACCTGCGGTTCGAGGAGGTGGGCGCCGCGTGGGGCCTCAACCAGGTGGGCCTGGGCTCCGGCGGGGCGTTTGGCGACCTCGACGGCGACGGGGATCTCGACCTCGTCTATGCCAGCGTCGACGGGGAGGTCACCGTCTGCCGCAACGACTCGACGACCGGGCACTCCATCATCATCGACCTGCGCGGCACGGTCTCCAATCGCTTCGGGGTGGGCGCGACCGTCCGCCTCGAAACGCCCGCGGGGCCGCAGGTCCGCACGCTCACGCTGGCGCGGGGCTATCTCTCCACCAGCGAGCCGTGCCTGCATTTCGGCTTGGGCGAACTCACGTCGGTGGCGCGGCTGACCGTCGAATGGCCGAGCGGCGCCCGGCAGGTTTTCACCGGGCTAGCCGTGGATCGCCGCTACACGATCACCGAACCGCCCGGGCCGGCCGCTCCCACCGCACCGGTGAAACCGCGCGGCCAGTTCGAGGAGGTCGGCGCCGACCTCGCCCTCAACGTGGCGACGCACGAATCGCCGTCCGATGAACTTGCGCGCCAGCCGCTGCTGCCCTTCCGTCTCGGCCGCCCAGGCCCCGCGGCGGCTTTCGCCGACTTCGATGGCGACGGCGAGGATGACCTCGCGGTCGGCGGCGTGGCGGGTGAGCCGGGCCGGCTGTTGTCGAACCTCGGCGGCGGCCAGTTCCTCGATTACGGTGGGAACGTCTTCCGCGACGGCGTCGCGGCGGCCGACGGGCCGATCGTCGCATTGGACGCGGATGCCGATGGCGACCTCGACCTGCTCGTGACCAAGGCCGGCGTGGCCGCGCCCGCCGATTCGCCGCTCTATCAGCCTCGGCTCTGGCTTAACGACGGGCACGGCCGGTTCTCGCCCGCACCCGCGGGGATGCTCCCCGACAACCTGTCGATCAGCGTCGGCGCCGTGGCCGCCGCCGACTTCGAACATACCGGCCGCCTCGGGCTGTTCCTCGGCGGACGCGTGGTGCCGGGACGGTATCCGCAGGCGCCGCGGAGCGTCCTGCTCGCGTGGCGCCAGGACCGCTACGTCGATGTCACCGCTGCGCTGGCCCCGATGCTCGCCGCGCGGGGGATGGTCACGGCGGCGATGTGGTCCGACGTGGACGGCGATGGCTGGCCCGACCTGTTGGTGGCCTATGATTGGGGCCCGGTGGCATGCTATCGGAATGTGGGCGGACGCTCCTTCGAGGACGTGTCCGACCGGCTGGGCTTCTCCGCAGCCGGGACGGGTTGGTGGCGTTCGCTCGCCGTGGCCGATTTCAACGGCGATGGCCGGCCGGACATCGCGGTCGGCAACGTGGGCTTGAACACGCCCTATCACGCCTCGGTGGGCGCTCCGGCCGTGCTTTATGCCGGCGTCAGCCTCGGCGGGTCCGCGCCGCAACTGGTCGAGGCCAAGGCGGAGGATGGCCGCTGGTTTCCCGTGCGCGACCGCGAGGCATTGCTCCATGCGTTCCCCGCGCTGGCGGCGCGCTTTCCGACGACGGATGCTTACGCCAAGGCGACGCTCGGTGAAGTCTTCCCGCCCGCGGCGCTGAACGCCGCGACCCGCCTCGCGGCCACCGAGCTGCGCAGCGGGGTTTTCCTGTCGCAGCCCGATGGCACGTACCGGTTCGTTCCGTGGCCGCGGCTGGCCCAGATCGCGCCGGCCGCCGGCATGCTCGCGGGGGACTTCGATGGCGACGGCCGGGCCGATCTCCTGGTCGTGGGGAATTCCTACGCGCCGATTCCCGAAGTCGGGCGTTTCGACGGCGGCGTGGGCTGGCTGTTGCAGGGCGACGGCCGGGGCGGATTCGCGCCGGTGCCGCCGGCCCGGAGCGGATTTATTGTGCGGCACGACGCGCGCGCGCTCGTCGCGGCGGACCTCAACCAGGACGGCTGGCCCGATGCCTTCGTCACGCGCAACAACGACCCGGCGCTGGCATTCCTCAACCGTGGACAACCCGGCCGCCACAGCTTCGCGGTCGCCCTGCGCGGCCGGTCCGGCAACCCCGCGGCCGTCGGCGCGCGCCTCCGGCTCGAGCTTGCCGATGGCACGGCCCAGACGGCGGAGATCGCCGCGGGTGGCGGATATTTCTCGCAATCCAGCGCGACGATCTTTTTCGGATATCCCGACACCGCGCGGCCGGTCCGGTTGAAAGTTCGTTGGCCGGATGGACGCGAATCCGAGCGTGCCTTTGACGCGCCGCCCCCAAGACTGCTCCGCCTCAACGCCCCATGAAACCACCGCCTGCCCGCTCCAACCCCGCCACACTGTGGCGCCCCGTGGCGATCGGGGCGTTGATCGCCTTGGTTCTCGTGGTGGCGTGGACTGTGGGCGCAAACCGGCGCCCGCCGCCCCCGCCGCCGGCGCCGCCGGCGCCGGTCGAGGTCGCGAGGTTGCCGCGGGACCTCGCGCCCTACGCCGCGCTGGGATCCTACCTGGCGGAGAACAACCGCATTTCGGACCTGGGCTGGACCCCGGCGCAGTTCGATGCCTTTGCGGCCGGCGTGCGCGCCAGCTACGAGGGCCGGGGCCTGCCGCTCGATGACGGCGCGAAGCGGCTGCGGGACGACATCAGCCGGCGGGTCCAGGAAATGATCGCGCGCGAAAACCCCGACCCGATGGAGGATTACTTTCGGACTCTCCGCGAAAAGGAAGGGGTGAAGCGCACCGCGAGCGGCCTGCATTATCGCCTGACGGAGCCGGGCACGGGGCCGACGCCCGGTCCCGGCGACACCGTGACGATGAGTTTTTCCGCCACGCTTCCGGACGGGACGCGCCTTCCGGCGCTGTCGCGAGCCCGCGTAAGAATGGCGGTGAAGGATCTGCTGCCGGGCCTCTCCGAGGGCGTACAACTGCTGCGGGTGGGAGGAAAGGGTCTCGTCTACGTCCCTCCTTCCCTGGCTTATCGTGAGGCCGACTGGCCCGAGGGCGTGCCGCGAAACACGCCGCTGGTTTTCTTCCTCGAATTGCACGAGATCATTCCGCCTACGCAATAGATAGAGTGCGACTCTCGTTGTCATCCGGGCCGGTGCCCGCAGCGTAGCGCCCCGTTGCCGCCGGTATTCACGCACCGCGCCCAGCTCTCCCTCCCTGTCTCCCCATGAAGCCTTTGAGTTTTCCGGCTAATTTCACCTGGGGGGTGTCGATGGCTGCCCCGCAGATCGAAGGCGCGGCCTTCACCGACGGCAAAAGCGCCTCCGTCTGGGACACCTTCGCCCGGCGCCCGGGGGCGGTGCGCAACGGCGACAACCTCGATGTGGCTTGCGATCACTATCACCGGTTCGACGAGGACTTCGCGCTGATGCGGCGGCTCGGCGTCCGCCACTACCGGATGTCGCTCGCCTGGCCGCGCATCATCCCGGATGGCAGCGGGGCCGTGAACCAGGCCGGCCTCGATTTCTATCACCGGGTCTTCGATTCGCTCGAGCGGCACGGCATCACGCCCTGGGTGACGATGTTCCACTGGGACCTGCCGCAGGCGCTCGAGGACCGCGGCGGCTGGCGCGTGCGCGGCGTGGCGGACGCGTTCGCGCGCTATGCGGACGTGATCGTGCAGGCTTTCGGCGGCCGGGTGAAGAACTGGATCACCCTGAACGAAATTTTTTGCTTCACGCGGCTTGGCTACGGCAACGGCCAGAAGGCACCCGGCGCGCGGGAAAGCGAGGCCGTCGTCAACCAGACCTATCACCACGCGCTGCTTTGCCACGGCCACGGCGTGCGCGCCGTCCGGGAACACGGCGGGCGCGGCGCGCGCGTCGGCCTGACCGACAACGCGATCGTGCCGGTCCCGCTCGACCTGACGCCGCGGAACATCGCCGCGGCGCGGCGCGCCTTCGTCGAGGAAAACATCCGGGTGCTCGACCCGGTGTTCCGCGGCCGCTATACGGCGGCCTACCGCCGGATCACCGGCGCCGACGCGGCGCGGGCCGAGCCGGGCGACTTCCGGCTGATCTCGGCGCCCGTGGATTTCCAGGGACTGAACATCTACACGGGCTTCTTCGTGCGCGCCGGAAGGAACGGCCGGCCGGAACGCCTCGAGTTCCCGGCTCGTTTTCCACAGGGCGACTGCGCGTGGCTCTACCTGCTGCCGCAGGTGTTGTATTGGGGGCCGCGATTCTTCACCGAGGCCTACGGGCCGCGGCCGCTCTACATCACCGAGCACGGCGCCGGTTACAGCGAGGACGCGCCGGTGAACGGCGAGGCGAACGACCTGCACCGGCGCGAATGCGTGCGCAACTACCTCCGCGAACTCCGCGCCGCGATCAAGGACGGCGCGCCCGTCAAAGGCTATTTTCTCTGGTCGTTCCTCGATAATTTCGAGTGGGAGGACGGCTACGAGCGCCGGTTCGGGATCGTACACAACGATTTCAAGACCCAGCGGCGCACGCCCAAGCTGAGCGCGCACTGGTACTCCGAGGTGATGCGCCGGAACGCCCTCGTCTGAACCGGGCAGCGGGCGCGGGCCGGCGCTCAGGGCTCGCGGATCACCAGGGTCCGGTTGAGACCCGTGGGGCGCAATTCCTGCCGCTGGCCGGATGGCCAGCGGATGACAATCTTCCGCACGCGCGCGTCTTCGCCCAGGCCAAAGGTGAGCACCGACTCGGATTGCGCCAGGAATCCCATCGCGGGCGCGACGGTCTGGACCTGGATGCGCCGCGGCGTGTGCAGCTCGACGCGGGCGCCGCCGGCCTCGGGCTGGGAACGAGTCGCGATCAGCTGCAGGCGCAGCCACGGCAGGCCGCTGTGCTGGTCGTTGCGCAACACGATCGCGGGCCCGCCATGCTGGACGATAACGACGTCATCGTCGCCGTCGCCATCGAGGTCGGCCACGGCGATGCCGCGCGCGACCACGGGCTGGCTCCAGCGGCCGGCCACCGGGGCCGGCAACCAGTCGTTGCGGTGCAGCAGCAGCCGGGGCGGCGCGGCGAAGTCGCGCCCGCCTTCGAACTTGTTCGTGTCCGGCTCGGCGCGGCCGCCCCCGGCGAACACGGCCAGGTGGCCGTCGAATTCATAGTCGAGCAGCGCCGCGCCCAGCTTGCCGTCGAGGTGCACGAAACCGTCGCGCGCGCGCGGCCCGGACGCGGCCTGCCAGGCCGCCAGGCGTTCGTCCACGTCGGGCCGGCTGGCGAGCGCGAGCAGGCTCGCGGTGGCGACCCCGGCCGACACACCTTCGTTGCGGGCGTTCGGGCCCGCGACCCAGGGGCGAAACGTCCCGTCGCCCTGGTTGAGGAAGAGCGCGTTCTCCGCCGTATGGTAGGTGAACAGCAGGTCCAGCTTGCCGTCGCCGTTGGCGTCGAGCGGTGTGACCGCCAGGGCCTTGGCGGCGGGCAGGCCGGTGACGCGATCGATCGTGCGCAGCCCGGCGGCGCCGGGCACGGGCACGAACCGGCCGTGGCCGACATTCCGGTACACGCTGGGCAGTGCGGCGATGAAACCGGCGGGCGCGCCGTACGAACGGCCGAGATCGGCGATGCTGAAGGCCATGGCCAGCGGCACCTCCTCGGGCCAGCGCGCATAATGCGCCACCACGAGGTCCAGCCGGCCGTCGTTGTCGATGTCGATCCAGGTCGCGCCGGTGCTCCAGCTGTTGTCCGCGCCGCCGACGCCGGCCTGCTCGGTGACGTCCTCGAACTGGCCGTGGCCGCGATTATGGAAGAGGTGGTTGGTGCCGACGCACGTGACGAAGACGTCCGGCAGGCCATCGTTGTCGAAATCGCCGACGGCGGCGCCCATGCCCTGCAGCTCGACCGTCAGGCCCGCGCTGGCTGTCACGTCATTGAACCGTCCGCCGCCCTCGTTGTGGTAGAGGACGAGGCTGCTTTCGCCGACGTGTTTGGCCAGGTCATCCTCCCACGGCCAGCGGGTGCCGCCGACAAACAACAGGTCCGGCCGGCCGTCGCCGTCGTAGTCGAGGACCGCGACGCCGCCGCCAAGGGTCGTCGGCGACGGCTGCAGGCCGTTGTGCTGGACGAAGCGCACGCCCGAGGCGACCGTGATGTCGGTGAAGCGCGCCGCGGGCAGGGCCTGCGATCGGGCGGCCGACGGGAAGAGCCGGGCAAACACGACGCTCAGGAGGATGGCCGCGACGACGAGGGTCAGGATGACCGGCAGCAGCGGGGGCACGGCGGCGGCGGCCGGCACCCCGGCGGGCGCGGGGCCGGGCCGGTCACGCGAGGGTGGGGCGGTGGGGGTCATCCGAAAGGCGCGAAAGGGGCTTGGACACCATTGGTTGTCCATCCTAGAAACACCGCAATCCCTTTTGCGCGATGTCCGCCGGCTCCTCGATCGTCCGTTCGTTGCCCCGTCTCGGGGGCGCGCTGGTTTTCTGGACGCTCGTCGGCCTCGCGTTTGCCAGCCAGTTCTACCTGTCGAGCACGCTGCTCGGGCGGACGGTCACGTGGGGCCAGGCCATCAGCTACTCGCTGGGTGACTGGTACGTGTGGGCGCTGTTGTCGGTGCCGATCCTGATGATCGCGCGGCGGTTTCCGCCCGAGGCCGGCGCCCCGTGGCGCGCCGCCGGCATCCACCTCGCCGCGGCGGTGGTCGTCTCGCTCGTCTATGTGCTCGTGCGCGCACTGGTCGGGCAGGTGCACAGCCTGCTGATCGGCGAACCGGTGAGCTTCGGCGAGGTTTTCCAGCCGCTGCTCTTCCAGACCTTTCCCTTCAACCTGCTGATCTATGGCGTGATCATCTCGGTCAGCCACGCCATCGATTACTACCGCAAGTACCACGAGCGCACGGTCCACACGCTCGAACTGGAGAAGCACCTGGCCGAGGCCCGGCTCCAGGCGCTGTTGCGCCAGCTGAAGCCGCACTTCCTGTTCAACACGCTCAACGGCATCGCCTCGCTCATGCACTCCGACGTGGACGCCGCCGACCGCATGCTCGTGCGGCTGGGCGAGCTTCTCCGTCTGACGATGAGCCATCCCGGGCAGCCGCTCAGCCCGCTGCGGGAGGAGATCGCGTTCATCGAAAAATATCTCGAGATCGAGCGCATCCGTTTCCACGACCGACTGACGGTCGACTTCGCCATCGAGGCGGCGGCCCTCGACACGCCCGTGCCGAGCCTGATCCTGCAGCCGCTCGTCGAGAACGCCATCCGCCACGGCATCGAGCCGCACCCGCGCCCGGGCCGCATCGAGGTGTCGGCGCGTCGCACGCCGGCCGGCCTCGAGCTCGCCGTGCGCGACAACGGCGGTGGCGAGCCGCCGGGGGGATTCACCCGGACGGGCATCGGCCTGGGCAACACCCGCGCGCGGCTCCACGAGCTCTACGGCGGGCGGCAGCGCTTTGAGCTCGCCAACCATCCCGACGGCGGCCTGCTCGTCCGCGTCGTCCTGCCCGACCAGGCTTCCCCATGAACAAACTCCGCGTTCTCCTCGTTGATGATGAACCGCTGGCGCGCGACCGGCTCCGCGCCCTGCTGCGCGCCGAGCCCTCGGTCGAGGTCGTCGGCGAGTGCGCCAGCGGCCGCGACGCGATCGCCGCCATCAAGGCCGCGCCGCCCGACCTGGTGTTCCTCGACATGCAGATGCCCGGCTGCGACGGGCTGCAGGTCCTGGCGGAGCTGCCCGAGGCGAAGCGCCCGGCCGTGATCTTTGCCACGGCGCACGAGCGCTTCGCGGTCGACGCGTTCGACGTGGCCGCCGTCGACTACCTGCTCAAGCCGTTCGACCGGGAGCGCCTCCAGGTTGCCGTGCGGCGGGCCCACGAGCATATCGCCGCGCGGCGCGCGGCTGAGGCCGGGCGGGCGCCGGAAGGCGCGGCCGGGGCGCCGGCTGCGGCCCACCGCAACGAGCGGCTGACGGTCAAGGCGGACGGCCGCCTGGTTTTTCTCCACTCCGACGAGATCATCTGGGCCGAGGCGGCGGACAACTACGTGGTGCTGCACCTGGCCAGCGGCCGGCTGATGGTGCGCGAGACGATGACGGCCATCGAGGCGCGGCTCGGCGCGGCGAATTTCCAGCGGGTCAACCGTTCGGCGCTCGTGCATCGCGACCAGATCAAGGAACTGCAGCCCGGTGCGCACGGCGACTATGCCGTGCTCCTGCGCGACGGGACCAAGCTGCCGCTCAGCCGCCACCTCCGCGGCCAGCTGGACCGGATCGCCGGCGGGAGCGCTTGACCCGATCGGCCCGTGCGCCGGCCCGCCCGCGCTGGAGAACCGTTTCCGGCAATTCGCCACATTGGGTCCGCCCTTGACCCCAAACGGGTTTACTCGCGCCGCCGGGCGGTCATGGGTTTCCGACCATAGCAGCAGTTATTTGGGTTCCGGCCCCGGAGAGTGGTTACCACTTCCGGGGCCGATCGTTTGCCGGCGGCGAATCCGGACCCGAAAAGCAGGGTGGGTGGCGGTTCGTCCCCAAATACCAGCAGTTCGTCCCAGAGGGGTTTTCACCCCAGCGGCGCCTTCGCAGTTTCCCGCCACCCCTTGCTTCCCCACGCAAGCAAACCGACCCCTGCTGTTGTTAGTCCACGCATGAAACTACCACGCATTTTCGTGATGGCTGTCCTGGCCTTTGCCGCCTACGCGGACGCGGCCGAGGACAACGCCATCGTCTTCTGGAATGAACAGGCGCTCAACGCCACCCGGCTTGCGCGCCAGCCCCCGCCGGTCATAGCCCTCCATCTCGGCACCTACCACGCGGCGATCGCGGACACGGTCGACGGCATCGCCGGCAAATGGGAGCCTTGGCTGGTCAAGGAAAAGGCGCCGGCGCCGGCGGACCTCGATGCGGCCATCGCCGCGGCCGCGCACAAGGTGCTCATGGCGATCTGGGGCCAGGCGGCCAATCCGCGCAATTTCGACGTCGCCTACCAAAGCCGGCTGGCGGCCATCCCCGACGGTCCCGCCAAGGCCAACGGCATTGGCTGGGGCGAGCATGTGGCCCAAGTGGTACTGGAAAACCGAGCCAAAAGCGGATTCGCCACGCCGGTGAAATATTCACCCGGCACCCAGCCCGGCCAATGGCATGAAACCGCGCCCGAGTTCCGCGCCGCCGCCACGCCGCAGCTCGGCAACACCAAGCCTTTCGTGCTGGAGTCGCCCGAGCAGTTCCGGGGTCCGCCGCCCCCCGCGGTCGAGTCCAAGGAATATGCCGACGATCTCAACAAGGTGGCCGAGCTCGGCGCCCGCGATGGCTCGACGCGCACCGAGGACGAGAACCTCACCGTGCCGTTCTGGTCCGACGCGCTCGGTACCAGCGGCCCGGCCGGGCACTGGAACATGATCGCGCAGGGCCTCGTCCGTGAGCGCCAGCTCTCCACGGTCGACACCGCCCGGCTCTTCGCGCTGCTCAACTTCGCCGCCGCCGATGCCTTCATCGCCGCCTGGGATACGAAGTTTTTCTACAACACCGCGCGCCCGGAGACCGCCATCCGCGAACTCGACAAAAAGGTCAACCCGTACATCCAGCAGCGCGCCGACTGGATCCCCAACATGGCCTCGCTGCCGTTCCCGTCCTATCCGTCGGCGCACATGACCTTCACCGCCGCGGCCGCCCGGGTCCTGGCCCTCTATTTCGGCACCGACAATGTCCCATTCTCGACGACCTCCGACGGCCTTCCCGGCGCCGTCCGCAGCTTCCGGAGTTTATCCGCGGCCGCCAATGAGGTCGGCATGAGCCGCATCTATGGCGGCATCCACACGACGTTTGACGTGACGGCGGGCAAGGATGTCGGCGTCAAGATCGGCGACTGGGTTTACGCCCACGCCCTCAAGCCGCTGTAACCTGGCCAGCGGGCGCGTACGCGGACATTTTTTCCCCCTTTATGCAAGCAACCCGTTCGCTCATCCTGGCCTGCGTGCTCGCCGGCGCGTCCGTGCCGGCCCTGGCCGCCGACAACGCGGTCCTCTATTGGAACCAGCAGGCCCTCGACACCACGCGGCTGGCGCGCAATCCGCCACCGCTGGCCGCGATGCTGTTCGCCGCCTATCACGCCGCAATCTTCGATGCGGTCAACGGCGTCGAGCACAAGTACCACGGCTGGCTGGTCGACGAGCCCGCGCCGGCGGGAATCGACGCTGATGCCGCCATCGCCGCCGCGGCCCACACCGTCCAGGTCAAGGTCTGGAGCGGTTCTTCGAACCCGCGTAATCTGCAGGTCGCCTACGAGAAGGCGCTCGCGGCGATTCCCGACGGCCCGGCCAAGACCGCGGGCCTCGCCTGGGGAGAGCAGGTCGCCGGTCGGGTCCTCGACTGGCTGGACAAGACCGGCTATAACATGCCGATTCCGGGCAAGTACTCGAGCACCGACCCGGGCAAGTGGCGCGAGACGCCCTCGGCTTTCCGGCCCGCGCTGCTGCCGTTTTGGGGTCACGTGACGCCCTTCGTGATGACCGGCCCGTCGCAATTCCGCGCCATCCCGCCCGAGGACCTCGGTTCGAAGGAATACGCCGAGGAACTGGCCTTCGTGGCGAAGAAGGGCCGGCGCGACGACGCGGACCGCACGGAATACGAGACACTCAGCACCCCGTTCTGGAATGACGACCTCGGTACCTCGACGCCGCCCGGCCACTGGAACATGGTCGCGCAGGACATCGCGCGCCGGACCAGGCTCTCCACCCTGGAAACCGCCCGCATGTTCGCGCTGCTCAATTTCGCCGAGGCGGATGCGGGCATCGGATGCTGGGAGACGAAATACTACTACAACTTCTGGCGACCCGAGACGGCGTTGCGCGAGCAGGACCCGAAATCGAACCCCAACCTGGTCAACGATCCCGACTTCATCCCGAACATGGCGGCCCCGCCCTTTCCCTCCTACACCTCGGGGCACAGCACCTTTTCCGCGGCCGGCGCCCGCCTGCTCGCCCTGGTCCTCGGCACGGACGACTTCGAATTTTCCATCACCTCCGACGCGCTGCCCGGCTCGGTCCGGCATTTCAAGAAGCTCTCCGACGCCCAGAAGGAGGCCGGCATGAGCCGTGTCTGGGGCGGCATCCACACGATGTCCGACAATCTCGAGGCGCAGAAAATGGGCGTCCAGGTCGCCGACTGGGTGTTCACCCATGCGCTGCGGCCCATGGCGCCGCCGGGATCGCCCTGAAAACGCCCGGAGCAGCTCACCTTCCACGAAACCAGCACCCCATGACCACCGCCGCGCACCAGCCCCTGGACGGATTCCCCGGCCGCCCCACTCTCGACTGGATCCTGCGTCTCGGTCTCTTCTTCTGCTTCCTTGGCCATGGCATGCTGGGCCTGTCCAAGGTGGCCGCCTGGACGTCCTATTTTGCGGTGGTTGGCATCGGTCCGGATCACGCGCTGGACCTGATGCCGTGGGTGGGGGTGTTCGATGTGGCCTTGGGGATCGCGGCGCTTTTCTTTCCCATCCGCTGGCTGGTCTTCTACATGTTCCTCTGGACACTCTGGACGGCGCTGCTGCGCCCGCTGGCGGGCGAGTCCATTTGGGAGGCGGTCGAGCGCGCCGGCAACTACGGGGTCCCGTTCGCCCTGTTCCTGCTCCTGACGCCGGGTGGCAGCCTCAATGCCTGGCTGCGCGGAGCCTTCGGGCCGCGAACACGTGAACTCGCCCTGCATTGGACGCTGCGGCTGACGACCGTGCTGCTGCTGTTCGGGCACGGCATGTTGAACTGGGCCGTGTTGAAGCCGCTGTTCGTCAAACAATACAGTGTGCTCGGGCTGCCGGGCCTCCCGGTGGAGCGCGGGGTCGGCGTCTTTGAGTGCCTGCTGGCGCTGGCCGTCCTGATCAAGCCCGACTCCCGGATGCTGGTCGGCATCGTCGTCTGGAAGCTGGCGACCGAAATTCTCAACCCGATGGCCGGTTCGCCCATCTGGGTCTTCATCGAGCATGGCGGCAGCTATGCCGCGCCGCTGGCGCTCGCCTTCCTTGTCGCCCGGTCCCGGACCGCCGTGTCCGCCCCGGCAGCCATCACCACCTGATTCTCACGCCATGACCAAACCCACGCTGACCGCCATTTTCCTGGCCTGCGCCGCACCGCTCGTGCTGGCCGCCACTCCCGCCTACACCTCCGCGCCCCTGGCGAATCGTCCGCCCCTGGCCGCCGGCGCGACGCCATTCCAGCGGCTCTCGCCCGCGGAATCGGGCGTCACGGTGCCGAACGTCTATAACGACCCGCGCATGTGGGGCGACCGCTTCCGCGAATTCACGCTCGGCGCCCTCGAGACCGGCATCGCCGTGGCCGATTTCGACAAGGACGGACACCCCGACATCTTCGAGGTCTCCAAGAACGGCCCCTGCGCCCTGTATATGCAGCGCGCCCTCGGGCATTTCGAGAATGTCGCCGCCGTGGCCGGCGTCGACTGCGTCGCCCAGGATGAAAAGATCGGCAAGATCGGCGCGACGGTCGTCGACATCAACCAGGACGGCTGGCCCGATATCTACGTCTGCCGCTACGACGCCCCGAACCTGCTCTTCGTGAACAACGGCGACGGCACCTTCACCGAGCACGCGAAGGATTACGGCCTGGATATCAAGGACGCCTCCGTCATGGCCTCGTTCGCCGACTACGACCGCGACGGCGCGCTCGATTGCTACCTGGTCACCAACATCCTCGATTTTTCGAAGGCACCCCAGGGCCGCCGCGACTACCTGCTGCACAATGACGGACACGGGCACTTCACCGACGTCACGGGCAAGGCCGGCATCTGGGGCCTGACGCAGGGCCATTGCGCCGTGTGGTTCGACGCCAACGGCGACGGCTGGCCCGACCTCTATGTGGCCAACGATTTCGAGACGCCCGACCGCTTCTACCTGAACAAGGGCGACGGCACCTTTGTCGATGTCGTCGACGAGCGCCTGCCTCACGTCACCTATTTTTCGATGAGCGCCGACTCCGGCGATCTCAACAATGACGGGCTGGTCGATTTTCTCGTGACCGACATGCGCGACCGCACGCACGCCGAGTACATGACCGGCATGGAGGAGATCGGCCGCGGCCTGTGGGAGATGGAGCGGGTGCGCGAGCTCATCCCGCAATACATGTGGAATTCGGTTTACCTGAATTCCGGCCGCGACCGCTTTGAGGAAGCGGCGTCGCTCTTCGGCATGCAGGCGACCGGCTGGACCTTTGGCACCCGTCTCGCCGACCTCGACAACGACGGCCGGCTCGATGCGTTCTTCACCACCGGCATGATCCGCAACTTCATCGACGCGGACATCGTCGACCGCCAGAACCGCGCGCCGACCCTGGCCGCCCGCGCCGCCGTGTGGAAGGACACGCCGCCGCGCGCCGAGACCACGATCGCCTACCGCAACCTCGGCGACCTGAAGTTCGAGGACGTGTCGAAGGCCTGGGGCCTCGACCAGAAGGGCGTCGCCTTCGGCTGCGCGGTCGCCGACTTGTTCAACACCGGCAACCTCGACCTGATCTACGCCAACTGCAACGAGCCCCCGACGATCGTGCGCAACAACACGGCCACCGGTCACCGCGTGGCCATCAAGCTGGCCGGGCGGGCGCCCAACCTGGACGGCATTGGCGCGGAGCTGCGCCTCGAGTCCGCGGGAACCGGCATCCAGGTGCGCCAGCTCTATACCGAACGCGGCATCGTCGCCAGCGAGCCGCCCGTCGTCCATTTTGGCCTCGGCCACGACACCGTCATCAAGAAACTCACCATCCGTTGGCCGCGCGGCCAGGTGCAGGAGCTGGAGAATCTCCCGGCCGACCGGCTGCTCACCATCGCCGAGCCGCCACTGCCCGAGGGCTTCAAGCCGGCGCCGGCGGTCATGCACACGCCCGCCAATCCCCACGCGCTGCTGGCCGAGTCCGCCGACGCCCGCGGGCTGAAGCACACCGACGTGCTGCAGCCGTTTGACGAATTGGTGCGCCAGCGGCTCCTGCCGCGCCGGCTCAACGGCCTCGCGCCGGCGCTCGCCACCGCCGACGTCAACGGCGACGGATTGGCCGATGTCTTCGTGAGCGGCTCGACCGGCCAGGCCGGCGAACTCTTCCTCGGCCAGCCGGACGGCTCATTCAAGCCCGCGCCTGAGCAGCCCTGGGCCGCCGCCGCATTCGATGGGGCCGGTGCCGTTTTCGTCGACGTCAACGGCGACCACGCCCCCGACCTTGTCGTGGTGTCCGGCGGCGTGCAGCACGACCGCGGCGATCCACTGCTCAACGATCGCGTCTACCTGAACGACGGCCATGGCCGGTTCGCGCTCGCGCCGGACGGCACGCTGCCGGCCGACGGCGAGAGCGGCGCGGCCGTGGCCGCGGCGGATTTCGATGGCGACGGCAAGCCCGACCTGTTTGTCGGCGGCCGCGTGGTGCCCGGCAAATACCCGGAGACGCCGCACAGCTTCCTTTACCGCAACGTCGGCGGCAAGTTCGTCGATGTCACCGACAGCCTTGCCCCCGGCCTGCGCGACGTCGGCATGGTCACCGCCGCGGTTTGGGCGGATGTCGACGGCGACAAGCGCCCCGACCTGGTCGTGGCGACCGAGTGGGGCCCGGTCACCTACTGGCATAACACGGGGAAAGGATTCGAGAACCTCACCGCCCAGGCCGGTCTCGCCGGCCGCACCGGATGGTGGAGCGCCCTGGCCGCGGTCGATGTCAACGGCGACGGGCGCATCGACCTGGTCGCCGGCAATGTCGGTTTGAACACCAAATATCACGCGACCGCGCAGGAGCCCACCGTGCTCTACGCCGGCGATTTCGACGGCAACGGCAAGGACAACCTCGTCGAGGCGCAGTACGAGGGCGGCAAGCTCTACCCGGTCCGCGGGCGCAGCAAGCTGGCTTACTCGTTCCCGTGGCTGCCGAGGAAATTCCCAACTTACAAGGCGTTCGCGACCGCAACGATCGAGGACATCTTCGGCGCCGACAAGCTCGCGCGCGTGCACCGCCTCGAGGCCAATACACTCGAGAGTGGCGTGTTCGTGCAGCAGGCAGACCACACCTTTGTCTTCCAGCCGCTGCCGCGTTACGCGCAGATCGCGCCGATCAACGCGATCGTGGCTGCCGACCTCGACGGCGACGGCCACCCCGACCTCGTGTGCGTCGGCAACAATTTCGGGCCGGAACCCAACACCGGCCGCTTCGACGGCGGCCTGGGTGTCGTGCTGCGGGGCGACGGGCACGGCGGCTTCACCCCGCTGCCGCCGGCGCAGTCAGGGCTCGTGGTCGCCGGCGACGCCCGTTCGGCCGTGCCGGTATCCTTGCCCGGCAGCAAGCGTCCGGCCGTGGTGATCGCCCGCAGCGATGCCCCGGTGCTGCTGTTCACGCCCAATCAACCCTGAAGGCGCACGCCTTCGATTGCCGGCTCGGAGCTGCTCTCCGTGCCGGCTCCGGCCGCCCGGGCTGCAGTCTTTGCCTAACACCAACCCATGAAATCCATCCTCCACGCCGCGCTGGCCGTTTCCCTGGCCGGTGCGTTATCCGCCCAAACCGCTGTGCCGGCACCCAAACCCGCTGCGCTGCCGCCGTATCCCGGCTACATCAACAGCCAGCTCCGCGCCAATGATCCCGCCATGAAGGCTTGGGATGTCAGCGTGAACGTCCGGCTGCGTTACGACGACAAGGACGGCGCGGGCACGACCGATGCCGGCTCCAATTGGGATTTTTCGCGCCGACCGGTCGACGACAACCAGAACGCCTACGAGCTGCTGCGCCTCATGCCCAAGGTCGGCTACACCGGGCAGCGGGTGTCGTTCGTGGTCGAGGGTCGCACGAGCTACACTTTCGGTGACGAGCGCTACAGTCCGACCGCGCCCGGGCACAACCTGCCCGAAGACGATGGCGCGATCGACCTGTACCAAGGCTATGTGCAGATCGGCAACGCCAAGGACCCGGTGTCGTTCAAGGTCGGCCGGCAGGAACTCACGTACGGCGACCAGCGGCTGGTCGGCCACGCGCGCTGGCTGAACGTTCCGCGCACGTTCGACGCCGCCAAGCTCCACTTCGAGCAGCCGGAAGCCACGCTGGACCTCTTCACCAGCGCCGTCGTCTACGCCCGCGACCACAAACTGAACACGTCCAACCCGCAGGATCTTTTCTCGGGCGCCTACCTCACGCTGCCCAAGGTTTCCTCAAAGGAGCTGGTCGAACTGTACTTCTACTCCCGCAACGTCGCCCGCGGCATCCTCACGGACACCTGGTCCGACGTCGCGGCCCCCGCGCGCCTGCCGGCGCCGCAGGATCTGTACACGCTCGGTATCCGCATCAAATCGAAGCCGCACGCGCGCGGCCCGTGGGATTACACCCTCGAGGGCGCCTGGCAGAGCGGCAACCGCAGCGCGGTCTTCCCCGGCACCGCCGTGGCCGCCGCGCTCGCCGCGCCGCGCCTCAACCAAAACGCCTACGCCGTCATCGGGCAGCTCGGCTACACCTGTCCCGACGCCCCGTGGTCGCCGCGTTTTGCCGCCACCTTGAGCCAGGCCTCGGGTGACAACAACGCCACCGACGGCAAGAGCGGGACCTTCCAGAATCTCTTTCCGTCGAATCACCTGCTTTACGGCGCTTTCGACCTGACGGGCCTGCAGAACGCCCGCGACCTCCGGCTGTCGGTCTCGAGCACGCCGCTGCCGAAGGTGACGCTGGGGCTCGAGGTCAACTACCAGTGGCTCGAGAACGCCAACGATTTCTGGTACAACGCGGCTGGCGCCCCGCGCAACTTTTCCGGCGCGCCCGCCGGCAGCGGCGGCGGCTTCCGCATCAACCCGGGCTACGACAAGGATCTCGGGCATGAGATCGACCTGCTTGCGAGCTGGGCCTTCATGCGCGGGGCGTCGCTCGATGCCGCGGTCTGCCGCTATTTCCGCGGCGACTACATCAAGGAATCGCTCCGGGCCGTCGGGTCGAAGGACGCCACCTACGCCTACGTGCAGCTGACGGTCGGACTGTAGGGCAGCGTCAGTTCGCCCGGGGGCCGGTTTGGGCTGGTCACGCCTCGTGGCCAGCCCCTATTTTTTGCGGCTGTGCACGCTACCCCCCGTTTCGAGTCCGCGCCGGCGCGGGCCTCATTCCTGTTCCCGCGGCTGGCCCGGAATCTGTTGCGTCTTGCCCTCATGGTCGGACTGGCCGCGGGCGCCTTGGCCGCGCCGGCGCCGTCGGCCTTCCAGCGCCTGGCCGGCGATAGTCCGGTGAAGTGGCTTCAATGGGACGCCTCGCTGCCGGCCGCGGCCAAGGCGGCGGGCAAACCGGTGTATGTCTACGTGGGCGCCAGCCTGAGCGAGTTGAGCCGCGCGACGGTGGTGCAGACCTTCAAGCTGGCCGACACCGCCACGTTTTTGAACCAGAACTTCCTGTGCGTGCTCGTCGACCGCGAGGAGCAGCCGGACGTGGCCGCGCTTCTCGAGGACTACCTACGCAACGTCAAGCAGGTCACGTCGTGGCCGGCGCACGTCTGGCTCACGCCGGAGCTCCAGCCGTTCGAGGGCACGGGCTACCTGCCGCCGACGGAAGAGTGGGGCAAGCCGAGCTTCATGAAATTCGCCGGGCAAGTGCTCAGCGGCTGGACGTCCGATGCAGCCGGCAGCCGGGCCCGCGCGGCTGACGCCATCGCGACGCTGCGCGCGGCGGGCAAACCGCCGGCGTTCGACCCGGCGAAGAACGACGGCCGGCTGGCGCAGGCGGCCGAGACCTGGCGCGGAACCTTCGACGCGGACCACGGCGGCTTCGGCGATCCGCCGAAAAAGCCCGAACCGGAGCTGCTGCGATTCCTGCTGACCCGCTCGCCCGATGACCGGGAGGCGGCGCGCAAGACGCTGCGCGCCATCGCGGGCAGCACGCTGCGCGATCCGCTCGATGGCGGATTCTTTCGTTACGCGGTCGATGCCGCCTGGCATGTGCCTTATCAGCAAAAAACCCTGGCCGACCAGGCCCGGATCGCTTCGGCGTTCCTGGCGGCGGCGGATGGTGGCGACGCGCCGGCGTTTCGCGCCGCGGCGTTCGGCGCGCTCGATTACGCGCTGGCCCGGCTCGCCCGGCCGGATGGCACCTTCGCCGCGGCCGAAGACGCCACCGGCGACGCGTTGGCGGGCTACTACGCCTGGAGCGCCGCGCAGATCGACGCGCTGCTCGGGGCCGACGCGACCGCCTTCCAGGCGGCCGGCGGCGTCCAGGCGGACGGAAACGTCAGCCCGGACGACGATCCCTCGGCCCGGCTCAAGGGCCTGAACCTGCTGCATGGCATGGTGGACCCCGACGCCAAACTGGCCGCTGCGGCGGTGCGATTGCGGGCCGAGCGGGACAAGCGCCCGGCGCCGCCCCGTGACGAACGCGCCACGGCGGCGGCCCACGGGCTGCTGCTCGCCGCGTTGGCCCAGGCGGGCGCGCAACCTGGCGGCGAGCGATTTGCCGCGGCGGCGGCGAAGGTGTATGCGACCATCAAGGGGCAACTGGCGGCGACGACGGGCTCGTTGCACCGGTTCGCCGACGGAGACATCCCGGCCGCGCCGCAGGACTACGCGGCCGTGGCCCTCGGCTGCCGCGAATTCGGGCGCGCGACGAAAAACGCCGCGGCGGGCGAGCTGGCGGACAAGCTCCTGACCCGCGCCGTGGCGTTGTTCCTCACCCCGGAAGGCCGATGGGCCGCGACACCCGCCGAGCTGCCGCCGGGCTTCTTTGTGCGGCCGCCGGCCGCGGGCGAGGCGCCCTCGGCCGAGTCCCTCGCGATCCTGGCGGGCATCCCGGCGGAGCCGGCGAGAACGCTGGCCGCGGGCCTGACGGCGTCGCTCGACGAGGCCGCGCTGCCGCCGGGCGATGCGTTGCTGGCCCTGGCGTTTTTCCCTTCCCATTGAGCATCGGCCGGCAAGCCTAGAGCCCATGAGCGACTACGCGCCGAACCCGAAGCGATATGAGATGATTCCCTACGCCCGCTGCGGGCGGAGCGGGCTGCAGCTGCCGCGCGTATCGCTGGGGCTCTGGCACAATTTCGGCGGCATCGATCCGATCGACAACCAGCGGGCGATGTTGCGGCGGGCGTTCGACCTGGGGATCACGCACTTTGACCTCGCCAACAACTACGGCCCGCCGCCGGGCTCGGCCGAGACGAACTTCGGCCGGATCCTCCGCGAGGACTTCGCGGCGCACCGCGACGAATTGGTCATCTCGACCAAGGCCGGCTACTACATGTGGCCCGGTCCCTACGGCGAGTGGGGTTCGCGCAAATACCTGCTGTCGTCGCTCGACCAGAGCCTCCGGCGCCTCGGCCTCGATTACGTCGACATCTTCTACCACCACCGGCCCGATCCCGACACGCCGCTCGAAGAGTCGATGACCGCGCTGGCGGACGCTGTGCGCTCGGGACGCGCGCTTTACGCCGGCATTTCCAACTACCCGGCGGACAAGACGCGCGAGGCGGCCACGATCCTCAAGGGGCTGGGCGTGCCGCTGCTGATCCACCAGCCGGTCTACAACATGTTCAACCGCTGGGTGGAACCGGCGCTGCTGCCGGCCCTGGCGGAGGTCGGCGCGGGCTGCATCCCGTTCTCGCCCCTGGCGCAGGGTCTCCTCACCAATCGCTACCTGCGGGGCATTCCCGCCGATTCGCGCGCCCACAAACCGAGCGGCTTTCTCAAGGAGGAACAGGTCACGCCGGCCGTGCTGGCGAAAGTGCGGGCGCTCGACGGAATCGCGCAGGCGCGCGGCAACACGCTGGCGCAGTTCGCCGTGCTGTGGCTCCTGCGGCGGCCCGAGATCACCACCGTGCTCATCGGCGCCAGCAAGGTCAGCCAGATCGACGACATCCACGGCGCCCTACGGAGCCCGCCGCTCACCGCGGCTGAACTCGACCGGGTCGAGAAGATCCTCGCCGGCTGAGCCGACCGGGGCCTGCCATGAAGCCGGCGTTCGTGCCCTTGCTCCTTGCGCTCGCGGTCCGGGCGCTGGCCCGCGACGAGTCCGCGGCCGGGCCGGTCGCCGAACTGCGCGCCTACCGGGCCGACGCCGAGCGCGAGCTGCGCGAGAACATCCTGCCGTTCTGGCTGAAGCACGCTCGCGATCCCGTGCGCGGCGGTTTCCATTCCTTCATCGGTGAAGACATGGCGGTGCGGGACGACCAGCCCCGCGGGGCGCTGCTCACGGCCCGGATCCTGTGGACCTTTTCGGCCGCCTATCGCCGCTATCATGATCCGGCCTACCTCGAGATGGCGCGCTGGGCCCTCCGGGACCTGCGGGAGCATTTTATCGACCGCGAACACGGCGGGCTCTTCTGGACCGTGTCGCCGGATGGCCAGCCGGTCGATGCGCACAAGCAGATCTATGTCCAGGTATTCGGCCTCTACGGCCTGAGCGAATATTTCCGCGCGACCGGCGAACAGGCCGCGCTCGATGATGCGATCGCCATCTACCGCCTCGTGGAGCAACACGCGCACGACCCGGTGCACGGCGGCTATTTCGACTCGCTCGACCGGGAGTGGCGCCGGCCTGCGACCGATGCGACGAACCTGCTCGGCGCCGCGCCCAAGTCGCAGAACTCCCACATCCATATTCTCGAGGGCTTCACCGGCCTGTTGCGCTCGTGGCCCGACGCGGGCCTGCGCCAGCGGCAACGCGAGCTGGTGGAGTTGATGCTGACGAAGATCATCGATGCGCGCACGCACCACCTCGTGCTGTTCCTGCGCGACGACTGGACGCCGATCGGCGATGCCATCTCCTACGGACACGACATCGAGCTGAGCTGGCTGCTCGTCGAGGCGGCCGGGGTGCTGGGCGACCCGGACTTGCTGGCCCGCGCCAAGGCGGAGTCACTGGCCATGGCGCGCGTCACCCCGGAGGGCATCGACGCGGACGGCGGCGTGTTCAACGAAGGGAGCCCGCGCGGCATCACCAATCCGCACAAGGAATGGTGGGAGCAGGCGGAGGCCGCCGTCGGATTCCTCAATGCCTACCAGCTCTCCGGCGACCCGCAGCACCTGGCGGCGTCGCGCCGCAGCTGGCGATTCATCCAGGACAAGGTGGTCGATCGGGTGCACGGGGACTGGCACAACACGCTCGAACGCGATGGCACGCCCATCCTGGTGATGAAGACTGCGGGCGGAAGCAGCTATCCGATGGCGAAAGTGAGCCTCTGGAAATGCCCGTATCACAACAGCCGGTGTTGCCTCGAGCTGATGGCGCGCCTCGACGCCCTCGCCGGCGGCCAGGCCGAGTGAACGATGGCTGGCCGCCGCCGCCCGACCATGCCCCGGCTCGCGCGCATCCTTTGTCTCGCCCTGCTCGCCGGCGCCGCGGGACTGGCCGCCGGCCCCGACGGTGACATCACCAGTCAGCCGCTGGCACCGCGGTCGACCCCGCGCGGACCGACCATGTTCACGTCGCTGACGCCGGACGAGACCGGCGTCCGCACGACGAACGACTACCGCGATCCCCGGATGTGGGGCGACCGGTACCACGAGTTCGAGCTCGGCGCCATCGGCACCGGCGTGGCGATCGGCGATTATGACGGCGATGGCAGGCCGGACATCTTCGTCGTCAGCAAGACGGAGAGCTGCCGGCTCTTCCGCAACCTCGGCGGATTCAAGTTCGAGGACGTGACGGAAAAGGCCGGCGTCGGCGACCACGGCGACGCGGCGATGATCTGGAAACAGGGCGCGGCCTTCGCCGACGTGAACAACGACGGGAAACTCGATATTTATGTCTGCCGGTTCGATGCGCCCAACCTGCTCTACATCAACCAGGGCGACGGCACGTTCAGGGAGATGGCCCACGCGTACGGGCTCGACGTCAAGGACGGCTCGTCGACCGCCGCCTTTTGCGACTACGACCGCGACGGCTGGCTCGACCTCTACCTGCTCACGAACCTGCTCGACAATACGGCGCACCCGGGCGGCCAGCCGGATCGCCTTTTCCACAACAACCGCGACGGAACGTTCACCGACGTCACCGTCCGCGCCGGCGTCGCGCACGGCGACACCCAGGGCAATTCGGCCACCTGGTGGGACTACGACAACGACGGCTGGCCCGACCTCTACGTGGCGAACGATTTTGCCGCACCCGATTGCCTCTACCGCAACAACCGCGACGGCACATTCACCAACGTCATCGACCGCACCGTGCCGCACACCACGTATTCGTCGATGGGCGCCGACACCGGCGACCTCAACAACGACGGCTGGATCGACCTCATGGTGGCCGACATGGCCGCGACGACCCACCAGAAGGACCAGCGCACGATGGCGGAGACGCGCAGCCGCGGGCAGGATCCCGCCGACGGCTCGCCGGCCGTGCCGAATTACCTGCACAACGCCGTGTTTCTCAACACCGGCATCGATCGCGTGCTCGAAGCCGCGTTCCTGGCCGGCCTGGCCGCCACGGATTGGACCTGGTCGGTGCGCTTCGAGGACCTCGACAATGACGGCCGGCTGGACCTGCACATCACGAACGGCATGCATCGCGAGATCCACAACGTCGACCTGATGCAGCGGATGATGATCGCGGAAAGCGCCGCCGAGCGCATGCGCATTGCCCGCGCCAGCCCGGTGCTGAGCGAGGCCAACCTCGCCTTCCGGAACCTGGGCGACCTCCGCTTCGAGAGCGTCGGCCCGGCCTGGGGCCTCGACCAGAAAGGGGTGAGCTTTGGCGCCGCGTTCGCTGATCTCGACGGCGACGGCGATCTCGACCTCGTCTTCGCGAATTATCTCGGCGGCGTTACGGTCCTCCGCAACGACAGCCAGACCGGTCACCAGATCAACGTCGACCTGCGTGGCACGGTCTCGAACCGCTTCGGGGTCGGCGCCACGGTGCGGATCGAAACCGCCGCCGGCGTGCAGGTCCGGCAGCTCATGGTGACTCGCGGCTCGATGTCGAGCAGCGAACCGATGCTGCATTTCGGCCTGGGCGACGAAGCGACGGTCCGGTCGCTCGAGGTGCGCTGGCCCAGCGGCCTGACGCAGCGCTTTGAGCACCTTTCGGCCGACCGGCGCTATGCGATCACCGAGCCGGCGGGCGCGCCGCGGCTCACGCCCCCGGCCGCACCGCCGGCGCCGCAATTCGAGGAGGTGGGCGCCGCGACCGGCCTGCGCGCGACGGTGCGCGAGGAGACGATCGACGAGGAGGCACAGGAGCGCCTGCTGCCGATGCGCCTGAATCGCCGCGGTCCGGCATTGGCCATGGGGGACATCAATGGCGACCAGCGCGACGATCTCGTCCTGGGCGGCTCGACGCTTGACGGCGCGCGCCTCTTTGTGGCCGCGCCGGGGGGGAAGTTCGAGGCCAGTCGCGAGGCAACGATCGGCCGCGGGGCGGCCGACGACGGGCCGGTGCTCCTGTTCGACGCGAACGGCGACGGCCGGGACGATTTGCTCGTGACCCGCGGCGGGAACAGCCTGCCCGACGAGGCGCCGGAAATGCAGCCGCTGCTCTTCCTGGGCACGGGCCGCGGGTTCGCGCCGGCGCCGGCGGGAGCGCTGCCGACCTTGCCCTTGAACGTCGGCGCGGTTGCGGCGGCGGATTTCGACCGCGACGGCCGGCTGGATGTTTTCCTCGGTGGGCGCGTGCGACCCGGTCGTTACCCGCTCGCGCCTCGCAGCGCCCTGCTGGCCAACCGCGGCGGCCGATTTGAGGACGTGACCGACACCGTGGCGCCGGGCCTGCGCGAGGTGGGCATGGTGACCTCGGCCGTCTGGAGCGACGTCGATGGCGACGGCTGGCCGGATCTCGTCCTGGCTTTGGAGTGGGGCGAGGTGAAATATTTCCACAACGAGCAGGGCCGCGGCTTCGCCGACTGGACGGAGAAGTCCGGTTTTGCGAGCGCCGGCACGGGCTGGTGGCAATCCATCGCGGCCGCCGATTTTAATGGCGACGGTCGCCCCGACTTCGCGATCGGCAACGTGGGACTCAACACCCAGTACCACGCCGACGCGGAGCATCCGGCCTTGCTGTTTTACGGCGAGTTCGATTCCGGCGTGCCGCCGCTGGCGATCGAGGGATACTATGAGGACGGTCAGCTCTATCCCTGGCGCAGCCGCAAGGAGCTCGTGGCGGCGCTGCCGTCGCTGCGACGGCGGTTTCCCCGCAACGATGTCTTTGCCCGGGCCACGCTGGCGGAAGTCGTCGGCGCGGACCGGCTCAACGCCGCCCGGAAATTCACGGCCACTGAGCTCCGCAGCGGCGTGTTGCTGAGCCAGCCGGATGGAACCTACCGCTTCGCCCCGCTGCCTCGTCTGGCCCAGATCGCGCCGCTACAGGGCCTGGCGGCCGGCGATTTCGACGGCGACGGGCGCACGGACCTCTACGCCGTGCAGAACAGCTATGCGCCGCCGCCGGTGGTCGGCCGGTTCGACGGCGGCCTGAGCCAGCTGCTGCGTGGCGACGGGCACGGCGGATTCACGGCGGTGCCGGTGCGGGAAAGCGGACTCGAGGTTCCGGGTGACGCCAAGGCGCTCGCGGTCGGCGATCTCGATGACGATGGCTGGCCGGACTTTGTCGTGAGCCGGAATAACGACACGGTGCTGGTCTTCCGCAACCGCGGCGTGCCGGGCCGCCATGAGCTGCGGGTGTCGCTGCGCGGTCCGGCCGGAAATCCGACCGCCGTGGGCGCCGTCGTCACGCTCGTGCTGGCGGACGGCTCGACGCAGACGGGTGAAATTGAGGCGGGCGCGGGATATTACAGCCAGTCGGCGGCGGCCTGTTTCTTCGGTTATCCGGAGGGCAACGGCCCGGTGCGCCTGCACGTGCGCTGGCCGTCGGGCGCCACGACCGAGCACACTGTATCGGCGCAGGTGCACGCGATATCCCTGGCCAGCCCCTAGGGGCTTTGCGGGAACGCCGGCCGTTCACGGCTTCGCCGCCGGGCGCCAGAGCATGATCCGGCCCATGCGATCGAACGGCGGCGCGGAATAGAAGCCGCAGGCGACTATGGCGGGCCGACCCGAACCATCGAGGTCGCCGGCCGCGCAGGAAATGAGCTGGATCGGTTCCCGCGCGAGCACCTGGGGCGTGAAATTCATCCGGCCGTCGTTCAGGAAGGCGACCAAGGACACGGCGGTGGGATCCTTCCAGTCATTGAACGCGCTGACCGCCACGATGTCCACGGCCCCGTCGCCATTCAGGTCGACGCCCACCGGGCTGAAGGCGCCGGCGAGGTCGGCGATGCGATGAAAGCGGAAGAAGCCCTGCCCGGTGTTCTCCAGCCACTGGAGGCCGTGCCAGGGGCGCTTGCCCGGGTCGGCGTAGGCGAAGCCGTCGCCGTTGCTGTAGAGAATGTCGGGCCGGCCATCGCGATTGAGGTCGCAGAGGCTGATGCCGCTGCTGCCGAAGTCCGAATTGGTCGACCCGAAGATCTGGCGGGGGGCAAACGTGCCGTGGCCGTCGTTCTCGAAAAGGTAGATTTCCTCCCACTGCTGCGAGACCAGGGCGACGATGTCCGGCGTGTGGTCGCCGTTGAAGTCGGCCACGCACACGTTGATCGTGCCGGAGAGGCTGAGGAGAATGTGGCTCTCGAACCGCCAGCCGCCCAGGTTGCGCATCCAGCGGATTTCGCCCTCGTCGTAGCCGAACTGGGCGACGGCGAGATCGAGCCGGCCATCGCCGTCGAAGTCGGCCGCCCGGATGTCGGTGACCCGCGCGATGTGGTCGGCGATGACGTGGCGCGTGAAGCGCTGGTGGCCGTCGTTCTCGAGGATGACGACCGAGCCGATTTTGTCGTTGTTGGGAAACACCTCGCCCATGCAGGCGACCAGGAGGTCGAGGTCGCCGTCGCCATCGATGTCGACCGCCTCGACGTGCACGGGCGACGGGAGGTCGCCCATCAGGGTGGTTTCCTCGAACCGTCCCGGTGCCACCTGGCGAAGCCAGTCGACCTCCTGTTTCTTGTCGTCGCAGGCCAGGATGTCGTTCCGGCCATCGCGATCGAGGTCGACGATTGTGACGTGCGACATCCAGGGGCGGCCGGAAAACGGCGCGCCGATCGGTGTCGCCGTGAAGGGCCCCGCCGCGCGCACGGCGGCGGTCGCGGGCGTCGCCAGGGCGTCGGGCGGCTGGCGCTGGCAGCCGCCGACCCAAGCCAGGGTGAGGGCCGCGGCGGTACCCAGGATCCAAGGTCGCGGAACGAAGATCACGCGCCCATTAGCACCATGGCCGGTTTGATTTGCACGCGCATTTTGCCCGCGGTCGTCGGTGCCGCCGGCGGCGGCGGGCGCCGCGCGGCGCGCTACAGGTTCGCCTGCCGGTATCTCTCTTCGAGCAGCGAGGCGAATTCCTCGACCGTGAACGGCTTCGCGAGGTAGGCATCCGCCTCGAGCTCCACGCTGGAGCGCTGCGGCGCGCCGACCCAGTCGCCGGTCATCAGGACAAACTGGCAGTCGCTGAGCTTGGGATCGGCGCGCAGTTTCGCCAGCACGGTGCGTCCGTCGCCCTCGGCGAGGTGAACGTCGCTGAAGATCACCGTCGGCTTTTCGGCCAACGCCCGGGCCAGGCCGTCCGCGGCCGTGGCGGACACGCGGGCCTGAAAGCCGGCCTGTTTCGCCGTCTCCGCCATGGCGGAACTCAGGCCGGCATCGTCCTCGATGATCAAAACGGTCTTGGGCAGCGGGGGCTTCATGGCGGGCGGCGGTCAAGCTCGCGACCAGAGCCTTGGGCCCGGGCGGCGGACTGGCAACTGTGTTTGCGGAAATTCAGCGCTCGCGCCAACGGCGGTTGGCGCGAATCAGGGCGAGGCGTTGCTCGAGGGACCGGCGGGTGGTCAGGCCATCCTCGGGCGTGTGCAGGCACCAATCGACGAGCTGGTCGATGGTGGAGCGGGCCACGTAGCTCCGGGTGTCCGAGCCGGCATAGTAGATCAGGACGGTCCGTCGCTTGTCCGGCAATTGCACCCAGCCATTGCTGAACGTTACATTCGACACATCGCCGAAGCCCTCGTCGCCATACGGCGCGAGGAAGTGCCCGCCCGGCCGCGCGATCACACGCGACGGATCTTCGAGCGCGGTCATGAACATATAGAGGACGTACCGCAGGCCGGCGGCGCAGGCGCGGACGCCGTGGGCCAGGTGCAGCCAGCCGTGTTTGGTCTTGAGCGGGGCCGGGCCCTGGCCGTTCTTCACCTCCTTGATCGTGTGGTAGGCGCGACCTTCGAAGATCTTTTCCGGGCCCGTGACCGGTTGCGTGAGGTCGCGGCAGAGCGCCCAGCCGATGCCGCCGCCGGAGCCGACGTCGATGAAACCATCCATCGGCCGCGTGTAGAAGGCGTACAGGCCGTTCACGAATTCGGGGTGCAGCACGACATTGCGCTGCTGCGAAGCGGGCGTCCGGAGATTCGGCAGGCGTTCCCACTTCTTGAAATCTTTCGTGCGCACGAGCCCGGCCTGGGCCACGGCGCTCGACAGGTCGCCGGGTTTCGCATTCGGGTCCTTCGCCTCGGCGCAGAACTGGCCGTAGATGTGGCCGTCCTCGTGGAAGACAATCCGCATGTCGTAGACATTCGCCTCGGGTGCGATTTCGGGGAGGTCGACCGGCTCGTCCCAAAAGCGCCAGCGGTCGATGCCATTCGGGCTCTCGGCGATGGCGAAGATGCTCTTGCGGTCGTAGCCCTCGAAGCGGACGACGAGGTGAACCTTGCCCCGCCAGTAGAAGGCGCCGGGGTTGAAGGTCGCGTTGACCCCGAGGCGTTCCATCAGGAAGGGATTCGTCGCAGGATTGAGATCGTACCGCCACTCGATCGGCGCGTGCCGGTAAGTGATCACCGGGTGGGTGAAGCGCTCAAAGACGCCGTTGTCCCACTCGCGGTCCACGGGATTGCGTCGCGCAAGGAAGCGTTCGTGCCGGGCGCGGAGCTGCCGCAGCCGGCGGCGCCAGGTGGCCGGGGCCGGGGCGGGTGGGAGAGTGGTTTTCTTTTTCATGAGGAAAGGCGGGGTGCGACGCGGCCCGGGAACGCCCGCAACCGGCGCACGGCTTCGAGGCCCATGCGGCCGTTGTGGTAGGGACATTTCCAGAAGCCGACCTTGGCGAAGGAGTCAAGGACCCGCCCGTCGCGGGTCACGCCGCGAAACCATTCGCCCCGCGCCCGATCGATCAGGTGGTGCTCGATGAATTCCCAGGTGCGCACCGCGGCGGACAGATGGCGTTCGTCGCCCGAGACGTCATAGGCGTTGAGAAACCCGACGACCGCCTCCGCCTGCGGCCACCATTCCTTGTTCATGTCGACCAGGCCGGCGGGCGAGCCGAGATTGAACACGCCGCCGTCCGCATCGACTCCCTCCGCGAGTGTCACGTCGGCGATCCGCACGGCGAGCCGCCGGGCGCGCGCCACCAAGGCCGGATCGCCCAGCACCGCCGTTGCCTCCATCAGCAGCCAGGAGGCCTCGATGTCATGGCCGTAGGAGATCCGGTCGGAGTGGGGTGTCCAATCCTCGGCGAAAAACAGGCGAAGGTGGGACGTCGCGGGATCGACGACCCGGTCGAGCATGACGCCGACCAGTTCTGCGAGCGCCGCGCGCAGTTCGGCATCGGGCCAGGCGCGCAGCAGGTTGGTGTATGCCTCCATGACATGGAGCATCGTGTTCTGCGACTTGGGATCGTTCTGGTCGGCGTCGCTCAGGCGCACGTCAGCGATGGGCGACCAGTCGCGGGCGAACGCCTCGAAGTAGCCGCCGTGCCGGCGATCGCGCGCATGGCGCTCGAGCAGCCGAAAGGTCGCGATCGCATGATCGAGCGGCGTGCGCCGGCCCGTCGCGGCGTAATATTCCGCCAGGGCGTAGATCGCAAAGGCCTGGCCGTAGACCTGTTTCCGGTCGCGCCGGACCGCGCCGTCGGCAGACACGGACCAGAAAAAGCCGCCATATCGGCCGTCATGGAAACGCCCCATGAGGTCGGCCTGGGCGAAGTCGGCCATTGCGAGGTGGGCCGGCTCGCGCCAGGCGCGAAAAGCGGCGGCGAACGTCCAGAGAATCCGCGACGTCAGCAGCGCTCCCCGTTCGGCGTCATCGTCGGGAACCAGGTCGTTGGTCAGGGCGCCGCGAAACGTGCCCCGCGGGCGGTCGGCCACGTGTTCGATCCAGAAGGGCAGGATGTTGCCGCGCAGGTCCGCCTCGATGCGGTCGGCCACGGCGGCCAGGCGGAGCGGGTCGGTCATGGTGGAAGCACCCGGGGAACAACTCGCGCCGCCTGCACGCCGGTCAGGCGGGGACGGCGGCGTCGGCTTCGCGCCGCTGCTTCAGGTCGGCGGCGATTTCCATCATCCGCGTTTCGTTGAGCGGGTAGAAAAGCAGGAAGATGAGGATCGCCAGCGCGCCGAAGGCCGCCGGGTAGACGCTCATCAGCTTGACCAGCCCGTGCAGGGCGGCCGGCGTCTGGACCTGGTTGGCGACGAAGCCGACGCCGTTGAGCATGATCAGCGACAGGCCGCCGCCCCAGCCCCAGCCGAACTTCTGGGAGAAGATGGAGGCGGAAAAAACCAGCGCGGTGGCCCGGCGGCCGGTCTTCCATTCCGCATAGTCCGCGGTGTCGGCGTACATGGCCCAGAGCAGCGCGCTCAAGGGGCCGCCGGTGATCGACGCGATCGTGTTGACGCCGAAGATGAGGAAGACCTGCTCCGGCCGGCAGACGTAGAGCGCCGCCGTGCCGACGATCGCGATGACGAAGAGCAGGACGAAGGCGGGCTTGTTGCCGATACGTTTGGCGAGCAGCGGCACCAGCATGGCCCCGATGAGCGCCAGGACCTGGTTCATCGTGTTGTAGATCGAGACCAGGCTCTCCCAACTCCACTTCTGCGTGCCGGCGATGGCGGCGGGGAGGAACGACGGGAGCGTCACGGTCTGCGTCCCGACGAAATACTTGAAGTAATGCGCGGTGGCATTGCCCTTGAGCGCGACGAAAAAGATGAACGTGATGGTGGTCGCGAGGAGGATCAGCCACGGCCGGTTGGTCACGAGGTCGCCGAGATCCTTGAGCACCGTGGTCTCCTGCTTTTGCGAGGGCAGCACCCGCTCCTTGGTGTTGAAGAAGACGATGAGGAACGAGATGACCGCGGCGACGCCGATGATCACGAAGGACATCTGCCACCCCTGCCGGGCCGTCGCGGCGCCGAGCCACCCGCCGACCTTGGCCATGGGCAGCAGCGTCGCGGAGATGATGATGCCGCCGGCGAACGCGCCGACGAACTTGATCGAGGAGAGCGCGGTGCGCTCGATGGGGTTCGGCGTGATCACACCCAGCATCGCCGTGTAGGGGATGTTGATGGTCGTGTAGATCAGCATCAGGGCGTTGAACGTCGCGTAGGCCCAGATCAGTTTCCCCTTGTCGCTGAAATCCGGCACGGAAAACGTCAGGACTCCCACCACGGCCATCGGCACGCAGGTGTAGAGCAGGTACGGCCGGAATTTGCCCCAGCGGGACTTGGTCCGGTCGGCCAGCATGCCGATCACGATGTCGAAGATGGCGTCGAAGGAGCGGCTGAGCCCGATCATCGTGCCGGCGGCGAGGGCGGTGATGCCGAAGATGTCGGTGTAGAAGATCGCCAGGTAGACCGAGATCGTCTGCCAGTAGAGGCAGGAGGCGAGGTCGCCGAAGCCATAGGAGACTTTCTCCCGGAAGGAGAGTTTGTCAGTCGGGGCGGGGGTCGTCACGGGCGGGGGTATTGGGGGTGAACAGCAACCCGGCATCCGGCCGGGCTATCTTTTCAGCGGATGATCGAGCACGAACCGGATGATTTCCGCGGCATCGCCGAAACACAACGCGGAGACGGTGTCGGCGGCGCCGTAATAGATCGCCAGCCGGCCCGTGGCGCTGTCGCACAGGCAGCCGACGGGGAAGCACACGCCCGGGACGAAGCCGCTCAATTCATACGGCGCCTCGGGGCAGAGCAGGGCCTGCCGGGCCGAGGCGATGACCTTCCAGGGCTCGTCGAGGTCGAGCAGCATCGCACTGATCGAATAGACGAAGCCGTTGCAGGTGCTCGTCACGGCATGATAGATGAGCAGCCAGCCCTCGCTGGTCTCGATCGGCGACGGACCTGCGCCGATCTTCACGCCCTGGAACCAGGGCCAGCCCTTGCCGATGACATGGCGATGTTTGCCCCAGTGGACGAGGTCGGGACTTTCGCTGATGAAAATGTCACCGAAGGGAGTGTGGCCGGTATCGGACGGCCGGCTGAGCATCAGATATTTCCTGTCGAACCGCCGCGGGAAAAGCACGCCGTTGCGATTGTAGGGCAGGAAGGCGTTTTCGAGCTGCTCGAAATGGACGAAGTCCGTCGTGCGCGCCACGCCGATGGTCGGCCCATGGTAGCCGTTGCACCAGGTGATGTAGTGGACGCCCTCGATCTCGGTCACGCGCGGGTCATAGGCGTACTCGTGCCGGCGCACCTCCTCGTCCGCGCAGTGGAAGTCGATCGGCTTCGGCTCAAAGGTAAACCTGAGCCCGTCGGGACTGCGCCCGACGTGCAGGTGCGGCACGCGGTCCATGCCCTCGGTGCGGAAGACGCCGATGAAGCCGCCCTGCCACGGCACGACCGCGCTGTTGTAGATGCCGGTGACGTGCGGCAGCGGGCGGCGGCCGATGACGGGGTTGGCGTCGTAGCGCCAGAGCAGGTCGCTGTTGCCCGCGGGTCGAGGCTGCCAGGGGATGTTGGCCAGGGCCGGGCCTTTGATCTTCAGCTTCATGGGGCGGAGGGGAGGAGGATGGCGGGCGGGTTATCGCTGCCGGGGCGTGAGCCGGAGCAGGATGACGTCATGGGAATCGACGCGGGCGGTGTACGGCTTGGCATTATCGCCGACGGCCTTCTTCGCCCACAGGTCGCGCAGCTCGTAATCGCCATGGATCATCCAGAGCGTCGGCCATTCGATGGTGAGGTCGGCCGCGGCCGCGCTGGTGTTGAGGGCGCACACGGCCCATTCGCCGTGCGCGAGGGGCTTGACCCAGAGTTCGATGTTCTTGGCCGGCTCGGCCAGGGCGCGGTAGCCCTCCTTGCCGAGCGTGTCCTGGTCGAGCGCGATGACGTCGCGGTCGGTGAGGATGGCGCGAGTCTCGGGCGTCATGTGGCGGACGTCGTTGCCCGCCATGAGCGGGGCGGCGAGGATGCACCACAGGCTGAAATGCGCGCGCGATTCGGCCAGGCTCAGGCCTTCGTTGCCGACCTCGAGCATGTCGGGATCGTTCCAATGGCCCGGGCCGGCATACTTCGCGATTCCGTCAGGACCGGAGCCGTCGACCAACGAATACTGGAGGTCGAGGATGCGCTTCCAGCCGTAGGCCCAGCCTTTCCGCCCGTCGTAGGACGCATAGATGTCACCGGTCGTGCGCCAGAGGTGGCCGACGTCGCCGGCCCATTCCCATGGCTTGTTTTGGCCCCACTCGCAGAGGCTGAAGACGACCGGCCGGCCGGCCGCATACAACGCATCGCGCATCGTCTTGTAGGTCTCGCGCGCGTCGGCGGTGCCGTGGTTGCACCAGTCGTACTTGAGGTAGTCGACGCCCCAGGAGGCGTAGGTGAGGGCGTCGACGAATTCGTGCCCGCGCCCGCCGGGATAGCCGGCGCAGGTCTGCGTGCCGGCGCAATTGTAGATGCCGAACTTGAAGCCCTTGGCGTGAAGATAATCGCCGAGCGCCTTCATGCCGCTGGGAAACTTCTTCGGGTCGGCCACGAGGCGGCCGGCGGCGTCGCGCTCCTTGGCGGACCAGGTGTCGTCGAGGACGATGTAGACGTACCCGGCGTCGCGCATGCCGTTCGCGACCATCGCATCGGCGGTTTCCTTGACGAGGTCCTCGCTGATGTTCGCGGCGAAGGTGTTCCAAGTGTTCCAGCCCATCGGCGGCGTTTGGGCGAGGCCAGGGAATTTTTGCGCGAAGGCAGGAAGGGCGAGGGCGAGGAAGGGAAGCAGGAGGCGTTTCATGGGATTCACAGGTTGGCGCCGTTTTGCCGAATGACCTCGCGGTACCAGTAGGCGGAGTCCTTCAGCGTGCGCTTTTGGGTTTGGTAGTCGACGTGCACCAGGCCGAAGCGGTCCTTGTAGCCCTCGATCCACTCGAAATTGTCCATGATGGACCAGTGGAAATAGCCGGCGACGGGGATGTCCTCCTGGACGGCGCGCTTGATGCCGGCGAGGTAGCGCGCGAGGAAGTCGATGCGCTGCGGGTCGTGCACGCGGCCGTCGAGGTGGACGAAATCGGTGTTGCAGAAGCCGTTTTCGGAAAACACGAGCGGCAGCCGGTAGCGCTCCGTCTGGAAGCGCGCGGCCCAGTAGAGCGCCGACGGCGCGATCTCGAGCCACGAGAGCGTCCCGCGCGGGTTGCCGGCGCCGAAGCCGCCCGGCACCCGCTCGGGGCGGCCCTGCGCATCGGCGCGGATCTGCCAGCCCGTGTAGCAATTGTACGCGAGAAAATCGATCTTCTGCGAGATGAGCCGCAAGTCCGCGGCGGTGACTTTCGGCATGGCCCGGCCAAAGGCCTGGACCCCGTCGGCCGGATAGCGGCCGAAGACGATGGGATCGGCCCACCAGGCGAGGTTCCACAGGTTCGGTGCGGTACTGGAGAAGTAATCGCGCCGCGCCGCCTCGATCGTGCGCCGGTCTTCCTGCACCGGGATGCGTTCGCGGGCGGTGTGGGCGATCGAGATCTTGACCCGGCCGCGGCAGCCGGCGCGCAGCGCCTGCACCGCACGCCCGTGCGCCATCAGCAGATGGTGGGCCCCGAGCAGGCAGTCCGACAAGGGCAGGACCAGGCCCGGGGCGAAACGGCCCTCGTGATGGCCGAGGCCCATGATCACCGGCGGCTCGTTGAACGTCATCCAGTGCTTGACCCGGTCGCCGAGCTTTGCGGCGACCAGCCCGGCGTAGTCGCCGAACCACTCCACGAAGTCGCGATTGAGGAAACCGCCGCGTTGGTGGAGCGCGTAGGGCAGGTCCCAGTGGAAGAGTGTGACCCACGGCGTGATGCCGGCATCGAGCAGGCCGTCGATCAGCCGGTCATAGAAGGCGAGGCCCTTGGCGTTGGGCTTGCCCGTCCCGGTCGGCTGGAGGCGGGGCCAGGCGACCGACATCCGGTAGGCCTGCAGTCCGACCTCGCGCATCAGGTCGATGTCTTCGCGCCACCGGTGATAATGGTCGCACGCGACATCGCCATTGTGGTTATCGAAGACTTTTCCCGGCTCGTGCGAGAATACGTCCCAGATGGACGGCCCGCGGCCGTCTTCGTTCCAGGCACCTTCGATTTGGTAGGCGGCCGCGGCGGCGCCCCAGACAAAGTTTTTGGGGAAGGACATGAGAGGTGAGGTGCGGCCCGGCGGCCGGAAACCAAGGAGTCATGCGATCGGAAGGACCGATGGCAAGTAATGAGAGATTTCGTCCGCTTCCTGAAAACTTCGCGACTGCGCATCCATTGACCGGCGCAGGCGGCACCCCGGTCCACCGGCAAGGTTTCGCTTCCCGCCGGCGGCGACGGTCGCCAGGATGTCACGATTCCCGGCCGATGAAACGAGCCCACGTTTATATCCTGCGATGTGCCGACGGCACCTTGTACACCGGCATCGCCGCGGACGTGAAGCACCGCGTGAACCTGCACAACACCGGCAAGGGCGCCAAGTACACACGCACGCGCGGCCCGGTGTCGGTGGTCTACCGCGAGGGCCCGATGAGCCGGTCGCGCGCGCTGCGGCGGGAGTACCAGGTGAAACGATTGACGCGGGCCCAAAAGCAGGCGCTCATCGCCGGGCGCTTGCGACTGGCGCGGCCCCGCTGATGAAATGCTCTTCCTGAACAAACTGCTGCCCTTGTTCGTGCTGCCGCTCGGCGCCACCGTCGGTCTGATCATCCTCGGGCTCTGGCGGAAGAAGCGCTGGCCGATTGTGGCCGCGTTGGTGCTGCTGTACGTGTCCAGCACGCCGTTCGTTGGCCAGCGGCTCATCGGTTGGCTGGAATCCTATTATCCGGTCAAGCCGGTGGTCGCGGCGGACGAGGCCGATGCGATCGTCGTGCTCGGCGGGATCTTCGGCCCGCCGGTCGAGCCCGGATACGTGCCGAACTTTTCCGAATCCGGCGAGCGGCTCGAAGCCGGCATCCGGCTGATGCAGGCAGGCAAGGCGCCGTGGCTCGTCTTCACGGGCGGCCGGATTCCCTGGGAGGGACGGACCCGGGTCGAGGGCGAGGATTCGCGCGCGGCGGCGCTGGCGCGCGGCATCGCGCCGGAGCACATCCTCGTGACCGCGGAAGTGGGCAACACCGCGGACGAGGCCCGGGTGGTGGCGGCCCTCGGGCGCGAGCGCCACTGGCGCAAGGTCATTCTCGTCACGACCGCCTGGCACATGCCGCGGGCCGCGCGGCTGTTTGGCAAGGCCGGCGTCGACTTCCAGCCTTTCCCGGTCGACCTGCGGCGCGACCGGCGTCGGCCGCTGACCCTGCTGGACTTCCTGCCCGAGGCCGATGCGCTCGCCCAGACCGAGACGACGCTGCGCGAGTGCTATGGCAATGCGTTCTATCGTCTCTTCCGCTGAGCGGGAGCGGCGGGCTTCGCGAGGATGTACGGCGTGAAGGCGGGCGCCAGCTTCCGCGGGAAGCGGCCCGCCAGGTAGACGCCGTCGTCGCGCGACTCCTGTCGACGCACGTGGCCGCCATCGTGCAGGCGGGCGATGACGTCGTAACGGTTGTGCGGCACGAGCAACTCCACGGCAATCTGGTCGTCCACCGCCAGCTCCTCGCAGCGGCGCAGGAGCCGGTCGATGCCGGCGCCCGTCCGGGCGCTGACGAAGAGCGCTTCGGGGTGTTGCGCCCGGGCGCGGGCGAGGGCCAGCTCCGGCGCGACGTCGACCTTGTTGAATACGGTGATCGCGGGCTTTTCGCCGGCGCCCAGTTCGGCGAGCACGGCCAGCGTGGTGACGATGTGCTGCTCGAAGTTCGGGTTCGTGACGTCGACGACATGGATCAGGAAGTCCGACACGACGACCTCTTCGAGCGTGGCCTTGAACGCCTCGACCAGGCGATGGGGCAGCCGACGGATAAAGCCGACGGTGTCGGTGACGAGCAGCGTGCGGCCATCCGGCAGCGTGAGCTGGCGCGTGGTCGGATCGAGCGTGGCGAAGAGCTTGTCCGCCGCGAGCACCTGTGCGCCCGTGAGGTGATTGAGCAGGGACGACTTGCCGGCATTGGTGTAGCCGACAATCGCCGCACCGGGCACCGGGGTGCGTTGGCGTTTCCGTCGTTGCGTGGCGCGCTGGGAAATGACCGCCGCCAGCTCCTTCTTCAGGTGCGCGATGCGTTCGCGCACGATGCGGCGGTCCTGCTCAAGTTGCGTCTCGCCCTCGCCGCCGAGGGCGCCCTTGCCGCGCTGGCGCGAGAGGTGGGTCCACGCCCGCGTGAGGCGGGGCAGGGAATATTCCATGCGGGCCAGGGCCACTTGGAGCACCGCCTCCCGCGTTTGGGCCCGGTCGGCGAAGATCTCCAGGATCACCTCCTGGCGGTCGATCACCGCCAGGCCCGATTCCTCCTCCCAGTTGCGCTGCTGGCTGGGCGAGAGCTCGCCATCGACGACGATCAGGTCGGCGCCGTCGGCCTTGGCCCGGGCGATCAGCTCCGCGGCCTTGCCGCTGCCGACGAGGAACTTGACCGAGGTGGTGCGCAGGTTGACGAACACGGTGCGGGTGATCGTGAGGCCGAGGTTGCCGACCAGTTCGGCCAGCTCGCCGAGCAACTCATCGCCCTCGCCCGGGGCCATGCCGGGCGTCTGCAGGCCCACCAGGAGGGCGCGCTGGACGGGTTTCTCGTCGGTGAGGAAATCTGCCATGAGGGTCAAGTCAGTCGCCGCCCGCGGGGCGAGTCAACTTATGTCATGATATGCCGCGGACGGCGCCGGTTGCGGGCTGGACAGGCCAGCGGGCCCGACGCAAACTTCGGCCCGAATCGTTCCTTGCTTTCGGTTCGCCCATTTGCCCGCGGAGGTGGCCACGCTGGAAAAGTAGCTGCATAGGGGATGTAACTCGCTTTTTCCGCGTTCGCTTCCGCGGGCTTTTTTCTGCCGGAAGGCGGACGCCCGAGCGACTTTCCGGCGAGGGCGCCGCACGCCAGAATGACACCCGGGTGTGCCAGCCGGTGCGCACTCTGGCGCGACCGGGTCGCCGAACCGGCTGATGCCCGAGGGAAACCGCCGGGGGCGGGCTGGAACGGTCCATGCAAGACCGGGGTCAAACCACCATGGACCAGCAGAAGTTCACCGTCATGTCGCGCCAGGCCGTGCAGGAGGCGCAAAACGAGGCCCGCCGTCGTTCCCACAACGAGGTGGAGACCTGGCACCTGCTGGTCGCGCTGCTGGCGCAGGAAGGCGGCATCGTGCCCGCGCTGGTCGAGAAGCTCGGCCTGACCGTCAGCGCCATGCAACTGGCGGCCGAACGCGAGCTGGAGCGGATCCCCCAGGTTTCCGGTGCGGTCGACGTGTCGAAGATCTACGTCACGCAGGCGCTGCACGAGGTGCTCACCGCCGCCGAGGCGGAGGCCGAGGCCCTCAAGGACGAATACGTCAGCGTCGAGCACCTGCTGCTCGGGCTGCTCAAGGTCGCCCGGCCGCCGGCCCTCAAGAAATATTTCGAAAGCTTCGGGCTCGATCGCGCCAAGGTGCTCGGCGAACTCAAACAGATGCGCGGCAGCCAGCGCGTCACGTCCGACAATCCCGAGGCCACCTACAACGCCCTGGAAAAATATGGCGTCGACCTCGTGGCGCAGGCGCGCAAGGGCCGCCTTGACCCGGTCATCGGCCGCGATGCCGAGATCCGCCGCGCCATCCGCATCCTCTCGCGCAAGACCAAGAACAATCCCGTGCTCATCGGCGAGCCCGGCGTGGGCAAGACCGCGATCGTCGAGGGCCTGGCGCAGCGCATCCTGCGCGGCGACGTGCCCGAGGGGCTGAAGGACAAGACCATCTTCGCGCTCGACCTCGGCGCGCTCGTCGCCGGCGCGAAGTACCGCGGCGAGTTCGAGGAGCGGCTCAAGGCCGTGCTCAACGAGGTCAAGCAGGCCGAGGGCCGGCTGATCCTGTTCATCGACGAGCTGCACAACATCGTCGGCGCCGGCAAGACCGAGGGCGCGATGGACGCGGGCAACCTGCTCAAGCCGATGCTCGCGCGCGGCGAGCTGCACTGCATCGGCGCGACCACGCTCGACGAATACCGGCTGCATATCGAGAAGGACCCCGCGCTCGAGCGTCGCTTCCAGCCCGTGCTGGTCGAGGAGCCGACCGTCGAGGACGCCATCTCGATCCTGCGCGGCCTGCGCGAGCGCTACGAGCTCCACCACGGCGTGCGCATCCAGGACAACGCCCTCGTGGCCGCGGCCGTGCTGTCGCACCGCTACATTTCCGACCGGTTCCTGCCGGACAAGGCCATCGACCTCGTCGACGAGGCCTGCGCCATGATCCGCACCGAGATCGACTCGCTGCCGACCGAGCTGGACGAACTCCAGCGCCGCGTCCTGCAGCTGGAGATCGAGGAAACGGCGCTGCAGAAGGAGAAGGACGACGCCTCGAAGCGCCGTCTCGGGGAGCTGCGCAAGGAACTGGCCAACGCCCGGGAGCAGGCCACCGCGCTGCGCACCACCTGGCAGAAGGAGAAGGACTCCATCGGCCGCGTGCAAAAGGTCCGCGAAGAACTGGAGGCGGCGCGCCTGGAGATGGCCAAGGCCGAGCGCCAGTACGACCTGAACAAGATCGCCGAGCTGAAGCACGGCCGGATCCCCCAGCTCGAGAAGGAGCTGAAGAAAGTTGAGACGGCCGGCACCACGAAGACCACACTCGTCAAGGAGGAGGTCTCCGCCGAGGAGATCGCCGAGATCATTTCCAAGTGGACGCACATCCCGCTGTCCAAGCTCCTCGAGGGCGAAAAGGAAAAGCTGCTGAAGCTCGAGGACGAACTCCACCGGCGCGTCATCGGCCAGGACGAGGGCGTGCGCCTCGTCAGCGAGGCCATCCTGCGCGCCCGCGCCGGGATCAAAGACCCGCGGCGCCCGATCGGCAGCTTCCTGTTCCTCGGGCCGACCGGCGTCGGGAAGACCGAGCTGGCCAAGACGCTCGCCGAGCAGCTGTTCGACAGCGAGGCCAACCTCATCCGGCTCGACATGTCCGAGTACATGGAGAAGCACTCCGTCGCGCGCATGATCGGCGCGCCTCCCGGCTACGTCGGTTACGACGAGGGCGGCCAGCTCACCGAGGCCGTGCGGCGGAAGCCGTACGCGGTCGTGCTCTTCGACGAGGTCGAAAAGGCGCACCCGGATGTCTTCAACGTGCTGCTGCAGGTCCTCGACGACGGTCGCATCACCGACTCGCAGGGCCGCACGGTGGATTTCAAGAACACGGTCATCATCATGACCTCGAACATCGGCAGCCGCCACCTGCTCGAGGGCGTGACGGGCGCGGAAATTCCCGAGACCGTGCGCGAGGCGGTTATGGCCGACCTGCGCTCGGCTTTCCGGCCGGAGTTCCTCAACCGCATCGATGAGACGGTGCTGTTCAAGCCGCTCGCGCTCGAGGAGATTGAACAGATCGTCGACCTGTTGATCGCGGACATCAACCGGCGCCTCGCGGAGAAGCGCGTCACGGTGGTGCTCGATCCCAAGGCGAAGGTGTGGGCGGCCGAGAAGGGTTACGACCCGGTGTTCGGTGCGCGCCCGCTCAAGCGCTTCCTGCAGCGCCATCTCGAGACGCGCCTGGCCCGCGCGCTCATCGCGGGCGAGGTGGCCGAGGACTCCACCGTCACGTTCAAGGTGAAGGATGGAGACCTGGTGCTGGCTGGCGGGAAGTAAGGGCGCTGATTTGCCGCGTCCTCCCTCGATCAACAGCCGAATTTTGGAGGCGGGGTGCCCTCACCCCGCTCTTATCCGCGGGACGAGGGCGTCCCGCCTCCAGGACAGCGCGGAACCGCGCGCCGGGCCCGCCATGTTTCCGGAGTGCAGGAACCGCGCCTCGACGAATGGCCGGCTCGCAGGGATTCAACGGGCTTGAGAGGCTGGTGCGCGTTGGTACGATGATGCACCATGGCCATCCCCATCCGCGGTTCGCAGTCGGTTCGATTGGCGGCATTGATCGGCGTGCTCGGTCTCGCGGCCGGGTGCACCCAGGTGAACTCGGCGTCCGGGCCCGCCAAGCCCGCCTTGGCGCCGGGGGGGCCGACCGGCGCGCAGGTTGCGCGCGTCGCGTTGGGGGCCGACATCTCGGCGCTCGACGCGCCGGAACGCGGCCACTGGGCGCCGCTGCCGGTGTACCAGGAAAACGGCGTGGCGAGCGATGAGCTGACCATTCTGGCGAAGCACGG